>DGAG01000014.1 GCA_002382325.1 Epsilonproteobacteria bacterium UBA4036 | reverse complement strand
TCACTCTGGAAGGATTAATGGGTAAAATAGAAAGGATTTTACCTTCAATAATTTAGATAGGCTTTAAACAGGTATAGCTTTTAAAGATGATACCAAAATCTACATATTCATCAATAACTTCTTTTAAAAGTAAATAGAAATTTACCTTTTAAGAAAAAACAAAGAATAATAAGCATAAAATGGTAAATAATATTTTACCAAAAGGCATGGTCTATGCAGGAATTTATCTATTACGCTCAAGAGACTTTAGAGTTTCCATTGAGTGAGAACATTTTAGTTACTACGCAAACCAACAATCATTCTTATGTGGTTTCTAACTCTTCAGATGTCAAGGCAGAGATTATTGCCAAAGAGATTGACTTTTACATCAAAAACTCTCTTGATCCTTTATTTCTAAAAATGAAAAATGTTGAAAAGTTGTATGAAATCAATGCCATACGATTTGATTTGGCACACGATATCAGTATGACTCAAGAGGTTAGCAATCAACTTTTAATTGTGGGAACACAAGAGCAAAAAGCGCAATTTTTAGAAGCTGTTTTAGTCGATGAGTTTGATTTGTATCATGTTGAACCCGAATTGATAAAATCCATTTCCGGACACATAGGAAATCTAAGTGTGACGGTGGATGATGAAGGCAACGATGTTCTTCTTCATGTCTCTCAAATTGTTTGGTTTGATGCAACGCCTATGGCACATTTACAAAGTGGAAGTTTTGATCCATTGTGTTCAAGTGTAGAAGAGGTGGTAACTCTTTTACGAAATAATATCAATGAATACAGCTATAAAAAATTTACCACATATGACTCTTCGGTGTGTCAATATCATGAACGCCGAGAAGAGATTTGTGGAAAATGTGAAGAGGTCTGTCCTACGGTGGCTATTGTAAAAGACGATGCCAATAAACACCTTGTTTTTTCTCAAATTGATTGTCATGGCTGTGGTGGATGTATCTCTGTGTGTCCCAGTGGAGCAATTGATTATGCTCCCACTTCCAGAAAATCTCTTTTTGAGATGTCAAAATTGTATGAAGGACATATTGCATTAGTTGTGCCTTCAAAAATGAATATTGAAACATTGCAAATGCCTTTAAAAGAGGGAGTTTTGCCTTTGCTAATTGAAGGTGAGAAGTTTTTGCATGAACAAAGTTTACTGACATTGCTTCAAGAGAGTGGTTCTCAAGTTATTTTTTATACGGATTTCTTATCTAAAGGTACGAAAGATTCCATTTATATTTTAAATCAAATTTACCAAAACAAATACAGCGTTGATGCCATTTTATTGGCTATGAACCAAGATGAACTAAGAAGTGCTTTAGAACAAGCTAAGAGCATAGAAAACTCACACTTTACGTTTAATCACACCACTTCACGAAAACGAGAAATTTTCTCAATACGATTACAACATATTGTACAAAATGATGATTTAGGAGTTGTTCATACAGGTGAGCATATTCATTATGGGCAAGTTTTAGTCAATGAAGCCAATTGTACTTTATGTTTATCTTGTGTGGGTGCTTGTAATGTAGATGCTTTAGTTGCGGATGCCAGAGATAATACTTTGCGTATAAACCCCAGCTTATGTACGGCATGTGGGTATTGTGAAGTATCCTGTCCTGAAAAAGATTGCTTAAGTATAGAACAAGATGTGATGTATCTTAATCCTTCATGGTTTAAAGAAAATGTTTTAGCCCAAGATGAGCTCTTTGCCTGTATTGAGTGTGGTAAAGAGTTTGCGACCAAAAAAGCAGTTGAAAAAATTGCCAATATGATGGCACCGATTTTTTCAAAAATGAGTAAAACGAAAGAGAGAACGCTTTATTGTTGTGAAGATTGTAAAGCAAAATTAATGATAAAAGAGGGGTTATTACATGCATACTGAAGAAATCAATAAAGCCAGAGGATTTTTTTATAATTTGTTCTCATTGTTATTTGTAGAAGAACATACCAAAGAGCAAATGCCAGCAATTTTAGAAAATCTGAATATTTTAAAACAAAATGCATTTGATGAAGATGTCGCAAAAAGTGCAGAAGTGATTTTAGAAGTTTTAGAAAAGAGTGAATCAAACGAATTATACAAACACTATCAAGACCTTTTTTTAGTCCCTTTTGGTAACCATGTCTCTTTGAGCAGTTCTTTGTACCATGAACAAAGAGAAGCAGGGATTATGTTAGTAAAAGTTCGAGATGTAATTGCTAAAACAAAAATCAGAAAAGATGAAAAAACTTTTAAAGCCCCAGAAGACCACTATGGATTTATTTTTACACTCAGTGCGTATTTAATCCAAGAACAACTTAATACAAAAAGTAAAGAGAATCTGCATAAAGAACTCTTTTTAAATGTGATTAATCCTCATATTGACAGTTTAATTTTTAATTTAACACAAAGTAATGATTCTATTTATACGCATGTTGGAGAGATGTTACATAATTTTATGGAGTTTGAGCGTTCCTATTTGGAAGTTTCAAAAGTGGCTTAAGAAAAAAAGAAAGTCGCTCTAAGTATTTGAAAAATATTTAGAGGGGTTTTTACCCACATAATGAAGAGGAGTTAATATGGCTGATGAGTTAAGACGAAGCTTTATTAAACGAGCAGGTGTTGCTGCTTCTGTTCTAGCTGGTTCTGTGGTTGCCGTTGCTGCAACAACACAGAATTCAAACAGAGGAGAGGGAAGTGACGCTGGTAGTGGAGTGGTCGTAGGCACTGCACATAAAAAAGAGGTTTTATATAAAAAGACTCAAAACTGGAGTGATTTTTATAAAGCTGCAAAATAAAATAAGGAGAAGAAATGGGAATGCTAAAAAGCTTCGGAAGACGTAGTTTTCTGAAAATGGCAACATTAGCATCAGCAGTTACTGCTACATCTGCATTTGCTTCAAATGGTGTATTAAGAGAGGCGAAAGAAGAAGAGATTAAAAATCCTTTTCCTGGATCTAAACTGATTAAAACTATTTGTACGCATTGTTCAGTTGGTTGTGGAGTTATTGCTGAAGTTTATAATGGTGTTTGGGTACGACAAGAAGTCGCACAAGATCACCCTATTAGTCATGGAGGACACTGTTGTAAAGGTGCTGATATGATTGATAAAATCAGAGCAACTAACCGATTACAATACCCAATTGAGAAATCAAATGGTCAATGGAATCGTGTAAGTTGGGATGATGCAATGAGCAAAATTTCAAAAAAATTATTAGAATTAAGAGAAAAATTTGGACCAGACGCCGTACAATTTTTAGGTTCGGCTAAAGTAAGTACTGAGCAAGCTTTCTATATCAGAAAATTTGCAGCAATGTTTGGAACAAACAACATCGATCACCAAGCTAGAATTTGACATAGTCCAACAGTTGCCGGTGTGGCAAATACATGGGGTTATGGAGCTATGACAAATCATATTGGTGATATGCAAAACTCTAAAGCTATTATTATTTTTGGAGCAAATCCTGCTGCAAACCATCCAATTGCGATGCAACATATTTTAAAAGCCAAAGAACAAAATGGGGCTAAAATTATTGTTGTTGATCCAAGATATTCAAAAACGGCTGCAAAAAGTGATATTTATTGCCGAATTAGAACGGGAACAGATATTGCGTTTATGTATGGAATGATTCGATTGATTCTAAAAAATAAATGGTACGATCAATCATTTATCCAAGACAGAGTTTATGGAATGGATGAAATCTTCAAAGAGTGTGAACACTATACTCCCGAAGTGGTTGAAGATATTACAGGATGTCCAAAAGATATTCTTATCCAAGCTACAACGGCATATGCTTCTGCAGAACCAGGTTGTCTGATTTGGAATCAAGGATGGACTCAACATACTGTTGGTTCTTCAAATACACGATTAGGTTCAATTTTACAATTAACATTAGGAAACATGGGTAAACCAGGTGGTGGATGTAACATTTTAAGAGGACATGACAACGTTCAAGGTTCTACAGATAT
Source organism: Epsilonproteobacteria bacterium UBA4036 (assembly GCA_002382325.1). GTDB lineage: Bacteria > Campylobacterota > Campylobacteria > Campylobacterales > Arcobacteraceae > Marinarcus. The sequence goes on along the minus strand of DGAG01000014.1, from coordinate 1,617 downwards.
GGGATGTTTATCAGATACGCTTCCAGGATATTATGGTTTAGCTGAAGGTTCTTGGAAATATTTTGCAAAACAATGGAATGTAGATTTTGATTGGTTAAAAGCACGATTCAAAACGCCTGACATGATGCAAAAAAAGGGATTCAGTTTATCATTATGGATTCATGGTGTATTGGATGAAGCGAACAGCAAAAACAATGCAGATACGCCTTTAAAAGCGTTAGTATGTATTGGAAATGGTATTTCAACAATTACTCAAACACATAAAGTAAAAGCTGCATTAGATAAGTTAGACTTAGTAGTATTTATTGACCCATATGTTAATGATGCTGCTGTTATTACAACAAGAAATGACAACTTATTCTTATTGCCTGCTGCTTCACAAGTTGAAACAGAAGGAAGCGTTGTAAATACTTCTAGAATTGCACAATGGCGTTATAAAGTTGTAGATCCTTTATATGAAGCACGACCTGATCATGAAATCTTATTTGATTTTGCAAAACGATTTGGTTTTTATGATCAATATGTTGCAGGTATGGGTAAAGGAAATGACTTTAAATGGCCCGAAGATGCAACCAATGAAGTTGCTCGAAGCTTAAAAACAATTGGTATGCAAGGTAAAACAGCTGATCGTCTTAAAAAACATACAGACAATTGGCATTTATTTAGCGACACTTCTTTATTAGGTAAAGGTACTGTTGCTAAAGAGTACTATGGATTACCATGGCCTTGTTGGAATGAATCACATCCTGGAAGTCCAGTATTGTATAACATCAACTTGCCAGTATCACAAGGTGGTATGGGATTTAGAAACCGATTTGGACTTGAAAGAGATGGGAAAAACTTGTTAGCTGCTGCTGGAAGTGCACCTAAAGGTTCAAGAATCAAAGGTGGATATGCTGAAATTACAGGGGCTAATATTGAAGAACTTGCAGGTATTAAATTAACTGAGCAAGAGAAAAAATTGGTTGAAGGTAAAAACTGGAAAACAGACGACAGTGGACTTTTAAATAAATATGCACTTCAAGCTGGACTGGCTCCGTATGGAAATGCACGTGCAAGAACAATTGTGTGGGAATTTATTGATAATATTCCAAAACACAGAGAGCCATTGCACTCATTTAGACACGATTTAATTGAGAAATATCCAGCGGTTAAAGATAATCCAAATCATTATAGAACTAATGTTCGATATATTTCTGAGCAAACAAAACAAAATTGGGTAAAAGATTATCCAATCAATATTGTTTCTGGAAGATTAGTTGAGCATATGGGTACAGGAACTGAAACAAGAGCATCTAAATATTTAGCTGAGCTTGCAGGTGAAATGTACGGTGAAATTCATCCAAATCTTGGTGCGAAGCTTGGCATTAAAGATGGTGAGATGATGTGGGTTTATGGTACTGGAGAAGGGAAAATCAAAGTTAAATGTAAATACGGTTATACCGTTGATGAAAACTCTGTATTTTTACCACAAAACTTCTCAGGAATTTGGAGTGGTGAAAGTTTAGAAAAACGATATCCAGCACAAACAGCACCGTATGCATTTGGTGAAAGTTCAAACCAAATTACAAGTTACGGTTACGACCAACAAACTTCTTGTCCCGAGACGAAATGTTC
>DGAG01000003.1 GCA_002382325.1 Epsilonproteobacteria bacterium UBA4036 | reverse complement strand
AAGTTTCTCATTTTTGTCCTTTAAAATATAATTTCTAAATGTATTTTAATATAAGTAAGATATTTTATGAATAGATGTTTTGTATAAAAAATATACAAAATAAAAAAGTTAGTAGTGAGTGGTAAGTAGTAAGAAGTGAAGAAAGAAAAGGTATAGGAAACCGAAACTTGTTTCCGTCACAACTCACCACTCGCTTCTTACTACTCACTTTTCAAACAGATGTAGCGATTAAAACATCCTCAATCATTTTAGTAATATCGCCGTCAAGTATGGCTTCGACATTGGAGTATCCAATACCACTTCGGGTATCTTTGATTTGTTGATACGGTTGCAATACGTATGAACGGATTTGATGTCCCCATCCATTCTCACTCTTTTCAACTCCATCTTTAGAGGCTTGTTGTTTTTCAAGTTCAAGCTCATACAATCGTGATTTTAACATCTTCATGGCACTGGCTTTATTTTTGTGCTGACTTCTGTCATTTTGGCACTGAACAACTATTCCTGTAGCAATATGAGTAATTCTTATAGCACTTTCGGTTTTATTGACGTGCTGTCCCCCTGCACCACTGGCTCTGTAGGTATCGATTCGTATATCTTTATCTTCAATGACAATATCAATATCATCATCGATTTCTGGACTTACCATAACTGAACTAAACGAAGTGTGTCGTTTGGCATTGGAATCAAAAGGTGAAATACGCACTAATCTATGAATCCCATTTTCTGCTTTTAAATAACCGTATGCATTTTCACCTTTGATGATAAATGAAACATCTTTGATCCCCGCTTCTTCACCGTCTTGATAATCAAGAACTTCCACTTTAAAGTTTTGTCGCTCTGCCCAACGCAAATACATTCGGTACAGCATACTTGCCCAATCTTGGCTTTCCGTTCCACCAGCTCCTGGATGAATAGAAATTATGGCATTTAAACTGTCATCGGGGTTTGAAAGCATCACCGCAATTTCTGTTGATTTAATGATTTTTTCAATCTCGCAAGCATCGGCATATAACATCTCTAAGGTATCTTCATCTTTATCGTCTAATGCCATTTGATAGAGTTCATTGGTATCTTTTAATGCTTTATTGGCTTTATTGAATTTATTCAATTTTCCTAAAACTCTGTTTTTTTCAATTCCGATTTTGGTGGCATTTTCGACATCATTCCAAAAATCTTGTTCTGCTTCAAGAGCTTCAATCTCTTTAAGTCGAGTGTTGAGTTGTTCGGGTTTTAAAATATCTCGTATGTTGTTAAGTTTTTTATTCAGTAGCTTTAGAAGTTCAGAGTACTCATAAGCATCCATTGTGTTCCTTTGTTCTTTTTGAAGTAACAAGTGACGAGCGACAAGTAACAAGCAAAACCGTTTTCTTGTCACTCGTTACTTGTTACTTAATTATTCATTGATGCTTTTTAAGTAAGTATAGACATTTTTAATGTCATTATAGTCCATCATATTGGCATAAGGTTTCATTAAAATGGCCATTACCCCATCTTTATTACCCACATTGTAGTCTCTTATAGCTGCTTGAAATTCATTGTGATCAAGTTCATTAATGGGTCGTGAAACACCTTTGGCTTTAAGTTCACCTTTTTGCCCATGACAAATCACACACTTAGATGTAAACAGTTTTTCACCCGCTTGTTTATTGGCAACAAATAAAGCTTCTTTAGCTGCTTCTTCTTTGGCTGCTTTTTCGGTTTCAATTCTTTTATATAATTTATCCATCAACACTTCTTCGCTCACATTTTCCAAAGAGGTCTCTTTTTTGAAAACGTAGATAAAATCTGTTCCTAAACTATTGGGTGTCATTTTAATATCTGCAATTGTCCAACCCTCTTTTTTCATATCACTTGAACTCTTTTTTGAAGCACACTCTCCTCCATCGAGTTTGGTATTTTCAATGGTAATTAAATCGGCATGATTTTGTTTAAAACACATCGTTGTTTGAGCCGTTGCATACGTCAAAGAAGAAAGAACTAAACAGGTAGTTATAATCGATTTTTTAAGCATTTTATATTCCTTTAAAAAAGAAAAATATTAGCATAGTTTTACTTATTTGGTTATTAGTTTCTCCAAAGTGAGTAGTAAATGGTAAGTGGTGAGAGGTGAAAGGTAAGAAGTGATAATAATAGTGAGTGTTCAGAAATCAGTATTCAGAGTTCAGTGTTAGGTGTTAGGTGCTAAGATTTAGTTTTTTCTGAACACTGAGTTCTGAGCACTGAACACTCAATGTATGTTCTGAACGCTGAAAACTAAATTCGAGGTTCCGAAAGCCAAAATGCAAAAAAGCCCAAAGCCAAGGCTTTGAGCTTTTTTGTGAGTTTAGTAGTTGACTAAAATTCACACTTTCAAATTAGAAAGAGTATTGAACTTGTAATCTTCCAATTGTACCTTCTGCATCTTTTACATCACCATTTTTTGTGTAAGCTCTTTCAAGTTCTTGCTCACCAAATCTGATGTAAGTAGACAAGTTTTTAGACATGTCATATGTTACTTGAACATATGTTTCTGTATCTGTTGCATCTTTTTCTCTTGTTCCAGTTGCACCATCAATTTTATCTTTATCTAATTGGTGATATTTAAGAGCAATATTTAATGACTCTAAAACTTGTGCATCAACTGATACTTGTAAATATTGTGCATCCGCAAAACCATTTAATTGTACAGTCCACCCTTGCATTGCAGTAGTGGCATCGTTATCTAAAGCAGCTAAACCACCTTGTTTATCTGTCCAACCATAGTTAACATTAGCTCCAAAAATTCCAGCTTTTAATCCTAACATGATTTTTGTTAAAGAGTTATCTTCTTTTGCTAAATCTTCATTTACTTTTTTATCAAATTCTAACTCTGTATGTCTTGCACCAACACTTAATTTTACTGCATCTAAATCAAATTTAGCAGCAGCACCAACTGTATAAGTATCAAATAAGTCTTGCATATCTAAATACCAAGCATCTAAAGCTACTGGACCTACATTTGCCATAGCACCAACAGTAAGAATATTAGCAGCACCATCTAATTGAGCAGGAACACCAGTAAAAGAATCAGAGTTTTTAGCTATTCCATTTACTGCAGCATTATATGTATCTCCTAAAGTTTCAGAACCATTAATTTTAGCGTCACCAGAAACATCTAGGTTTGTTTGATTAAAGTATGCAGCAGCTAATGTAACTGGACCTACAGATGTAAGAGCTAAGATACCTGTACCTGTTTGCTCATTTCCATCAGAATCAACAGCAACAGTCCAAGGAGTTGTTAACCCTTGTTTACCCACATTAACTGTAGTGTTTGCAATTCCAGTGTATGAAAAATAAACATTACTTAATGTTACTTCAGGGTTTTTATCACCTGTTGTAGTATTATCTAATGTTGCAAATCCACCATCTGCTTGAAGTCCACCTGGATTAGGTTTAGCAACTAAAAATCTTGTAACAGCAGATACGTCATCATTAACTTTTGATTTAAGGTTTAAACCAATTTTATAGTTATTTGAAGATGAATCACCCACGTTATCATCAAATGATCTGTCTTCATATCTGTATACAACAGTTCCAGATACGTCTACGTTTTTGATTGCTTCTTCAAGAGGCTTAGCGTTAGCCGTTGTTAAACCAGTAACTGCTACTGCAGCTACTAAACTCATTTTTACGATTTTTTTCATTTGTTCTCCTAAATTTCGAAATTTCGTCAGTATTACCGGAGCGCGCGAACTCATATCCTACCCAAAAAAGTAAAGATACCTTTTCCGATACACCGTTATGGCAATTCTACACGAGATATTTTTAAAGTTTTCTTAAATTGAAGTATTTTTGGGAATTATGAATATAATTTAAGGTATTATTAAAAAAGTGTGTCACTTTTTTGTTTTTTGGGAAACAAAAAAGTGTTCAGTTTTCAGTGTTCAGTGTTCAGAAAAGTCCAAAATCATAATACTCAGTGACAAAAGCTGAACGCTGACTTCTGAATTCTGAACACTGTATTGTTACTTATTCAAAGATTTTTTCAAATCTGATACAAACTCACTGATGTCATCATGTAATGCTTGTAGATCTTCTTCGTGTTCTACTTCATCGGCTAAGATTTGGCTTACGATATCATACGTTACAATATCTTTGTTACGGGTAAGTTCTAAAATATTGCTGTAAGTATTAATCGCACATTGCTCACCTTTAATCGCATCTTGAAGGATTTGTACCACATCAAAATCGCTGGGAGCATCGTATTGACAGTTACTTTTTTCAAACCACTCTTTGGGGTGTAAAAGAGGCGTTCCTCCTAATTGCAAGATTCTATCTGCTACCATGGTGGCATGTCGCAGTTCATCGGCTGCATGTTGATTGAGTTCTGCAATAGCTGCATCTTTCATAATCCCTTTAACCACTTTACTTTCAATAAAATATTGATAATATGCCAACCACTCATCAGCGTAGGCTTTATTTAATATGGCAATGATTTCACTGACCTCTAAGCCTTTAATAATTGAATTACCCACTCGTGCCATTTGTTCTCCTTTATAAATAATAAACACAAGGATTCTATCACAGGGGGTTGGAAATGTCAATATTATTGCAGTATTCAGATTTCAGTATTCAGTGCTAAGATTTAGGTTTGAAGTTTTCTGAACACTGAGCTCTGAACTCAGAAATCTAAAATCTGAACACTGAGTACTTTTTTCTCACCCTTTAAAAAGCACCAAACTCAATGCCATGACCAACATCCCTAAACTTATCCCTAAAATAGTCGTATGGGCATTGCCGTAGATTCTTGAAGCAGGGAGAAGTTCATCGAAACTGATGTATATCATAATACCTGCCACTAAGCCAAAGGTGATGGCTAAGGTGGCATCTTGCATAAGCGGATAGAGTAAAAAGAATCCTACAAGTGCACCAATGGGTTCAGCAAATCCTGAAGAAGTGGCATACCAAAAGGCTTTTTTCTTACTTTTAGTGGAGTAATAAATGGGTAACGATACTGCCATGCCTTCTGGAATATTATGAATGGCAATGGCTAAAGCAATACTTACGCCTAAGGTAACATCACTTAACGAAGCACTAAACGTTGCAAATCCTTCGGGGAAGTTGTGAATCCCAATAGCAAGAGCGGTAAAGAGTCCTGTGCGTCGCAGTTTTTTGTGGTCTATAAAAGAAGAGTGGACATCTTGTTTTAATACATGCAATTGGGCATCACTTTTGGGTTCATGTGGATTGACATCTTTGGGAATCAAAGCATCAATAATAGCACTTAACACAATGCCTGAAAAAAAACAGAGCAATGCTAAAAGTTCCCCTGTAACAGCGTTATTGTAAAGATGAGTAAAAGACTCTTTGGACTTAACCAAAATTTCTGCAAAAGAGACATAAATCATCACCCCTGCTGAAAACCCTAACCCCAATGAAAGAATCGTATAGTTTTTAGCCTTGGAAAAAAAAGCCAAAACAGCACCAATACTTGTAGAAAGCCCAGCAAAAAGAGTAAGAAGAAAAGCAATAAGATAGGTGTTGAAGCTTATGTTTTCCATCTGTTAATAGTGACGAGTAACAAGCAACCAGTGTTCAGAGTTCAGAACACAGAGCTCAGTGTTAGGATTTTGCTGAACACTGAACTCTAATTTCTAAACACTCATCAGTTATTACTGATGTCAATCCTTTCTTTAATTTGTTGGGGCAATAAGCCTAAAGACTCTTCAACCTCTTTGGTATCTCCATGTTGAATAAAAATATCTTCATACTCAAATGTTGTAAGTGCCACAGTGATTTTTTCATCGTTAAGAAACTCTAAAATAGCACTGCCAACACCCCCTTGTTGTTGTGAATCTGAAAAAATATACCAGTGTGAATATTTTGAGCTTAATTCTTTTAAGAGTTGTTTGTCCAAAGGTTTCACAAAACGTAAATCAAGTAAAGCGATATCTTCCGTAAAGAATTGTGCTGTTTGATACGCGCGAGCAACTCCTGCCCCATAACCAATGAAAAGTTTATGGCTTGAGCCTTCATGTAACAGTTCGGCTTTACCTGTTTGAAAAGGTACTGCTTCAAAAGGAAGAGGAGTAAAAGCACCTCGCGGATATCGTATTGCACAGGGGCTTGTTGCTTCATACGCGTACACTAACGCCAATTGTAAGGTCTCATTATCCCTTGGTGCACATAAAATCATATTGGGAATAAATCGTAAAAAAGAGATATCAAAAACCCCTTGATGAGTTTCACCATCATTGCCCACAATACCTGCTCGATCAATGGCAAAAACTACGGGCAAATCCATTAAACAAACATCGTGTACAATTTGATCGAAGCCTCGTTGTAAAAAAGTGGAATAAATGGTGATAAAAGGTTTAAATCCCTCTTTTGCCATAGCAGCCATGGAAGTGACGGCATGTTGTTCAGCAATAGCAACGTCCCAAAAACGGTTGGGGTACTCTTTGATGAGCTTATCTATGCCCGTACCACTTGGCATAGCAGCGGTAACTCCTACTACATTATCATGCTGTTTAGCTAAATTCAACAAAGCTTGTGCAAATACTTCTGTCGCTGATGTTGCTTGTGATTTTTTAATAAACTCTCCACTTTCCGTGTCAAAAGGTCCCACTCCATGCCAATGTTCATGGTGCCCTTCAGCCACTTTATACCCTTTACCTTTAACCGTTCGGGCATGTACAATGACGGGTTTACCCATATTTTTTGCCAACTCTAACGTATTGATAATCTCTTCAATATCATGCCCATCAATGGGACCAATATAATCCACGCCCATCTCTTCAAAAATAATCCCCGGTGTAATAAGCTTCATACTCTCTTCAATTTTTTTGGCAAGATACGTCGCCCCATCAGGGAAATGATTGCGTAAAATTTTATCGACTCTCTCTTTGAAGCCTTGGTAAAATTTTCCAGCAAGCAGTTTACTTAAATGCTTACTAATGGCTCCTATGGGTTTGGCAATTGACATTTCATTGTCATTTAAAATAATAACCATAGGATATTTTCGGTCACCCAATTCATTTAAAGCTTCATACACCATACCTGCACTCATCGAACCATCGCCAATCATTACCACAGGAACACGTGCTTCTTTTTTAAGTCGTATGGCTTTTGCCGCTCCTATTGCCAATGAAATAGAGGTCGAACTGTGTCCTGCAACAAAATAATCAGCACTGCTCTCTTTGGGTTTGGTAAATCCGCTTAACCCATTAAATTGTCGTATGGTTTCAAAACTCTCCCAACGTCCTGTAATAAGTTTATGAGGATAACATTGATGTGAAACATCAAAAATAAAAGGATCATGGTTGGCATCAAACACATAGTGCATTCCTACGGTTAATTCAACTGCACCCAAAGTCGAAGAGAAGTGTCCGCCATTTCGGCTGACCACATCAATAATACGATTTCGTATTTGTAAACAAATCTCTTCTAACTCTTTGGTTGTTTTATTTTTAACGTTCATAATAATTAGTCATATACCTTTGCTGTTTTTAAACTGTTTAAAACTTCATCAAGTGCATTAAGCACTTTTTGATTTTGATCTGCTCTTCCTATGGTAATTCGAATGGCATTAAGTCCATAACTGGTCAAATCTCGAATAATAATTCCTTTTTCAAGTAAGGCTTGTGCCACTTGAGCTGAAATATACTCCAAAGGAAGTTTATAGGTAATAAAATTGGTATAACTGGGGATATACTCAATGTTATTACTTTTAGCATACGCTTCATATTGTTTCATCTCTTCAAAGTTTTTGGCAATACACTCTTGGACAAAAGCTTCATCTTTAAGCGCTTCAATAGCCGCAGCTAAACTTAGTGTCGTAATATTAAAAGGAGGTCGTAATTTATGTAATGTTTTAATCATTTCAGGATGCCCAATACCGTACCCAACTCTCATTCCACCCAATGAATATGCTTTTGAAAATGTTCCTAAATAGATGGTATTAGGAAAAGTATGAATCAAATCACTGGGTTGGATCTGTTTTTTGGCATCTTTATACGACGCATACTCTTGATACGCTCCATCAACAATCACTAAAGTATTTTCATCGACTTGACGTAAAAAAGCATACACCTCCTCTTTGGATAAACACTCCCCTAAAGGATTATTGGGCAAACATAAAAAAATGACATCTGCCCCATTTTCTTCATACAATTTTTTAAATTGCTCTATGTTATGTTCATCATCGGGCGTTTTTAAAATCGTTGCTCCCGTTTGTTTGGCGTAGATTTCATACATGGCAAATGTTGTTTTGGACATGATTACTTTTGAATCTTCACCACATTTGGCATGGACACAAAATTCAATTACTTGGTCACTTCCTGAACCAATAATGATATTATTGCTTGCCACGCTGTATTTGTTTGCCAAAGCCTCTTTAAGTTCATACATTGAATCATCGGGATACATAAACATGTTTTTAGATAACTCTTGAATTTTAGCGGTCACTTTGGGTGAAGCCCCATAAGGGTTTTCATTGGAGGCCAATTTGATAATATCTTTAGGATCAACCCCATACTCTCGTACGACTAACTCGATGGGTTTTCCTGCTTCATAGGTTTTTAAACTCTCTAATACGCTGTTAAATTTCATTCTTTTTCCTTTTATATATCATCGGCTTCTTTAACATAAGAGCCTAAAAATTTAATGCTTTTTTCATGTTTTTTAAAAATCTCTTGAACATTGCTGTCATTTTTATGTCCGTCAAAATCAATAAAAAAGATGGAAATTCCCTCTACGATATGCGATTTTATTTTGGTTAAATTGATTTTGGCTTTATCAAAATCAATTAAAAAATCAACCAATGCCCCTGGTGTATTGGGCAGTTTTGCCAAAATTGAAGTTTTGTCGTTGCCACTTGGAGCATTTTCAAAATCACTGACAATAAAAAACCGTGTTTTGTTGTTATCTTTATCTTCAATATTTTCAAATAAAATAGGCAAATTATACATTTTTGCCCCCACATGAGAACAAATAGCAGCGGCATTGGGCTCATTAAGTGCCAATTTTGCCGCTTTTGTAGTGGATTCGATGGGGATATGTTCTACCTCATCTAAACCAAAATTTTCTAAAAATCGGCTGCATTGATCAAAGGCAATGTCTTTGGAATAGATTTTTTTAATCTCACTGACTTTATCGCATGTTGTGGCTAAGGTATGATGAATATCTAAAATCACTTCGGCAATTATTTTTAACTCATAATTGTTCAGACAATTAATGGTATCACTGACAATACCATTAGAAGAGTTTTCAATAGGTATGACACCAAAACGCGCTTTTTTGGTGCTGACTTCTCGAAAAACTCCTTTAATAGAACCAATAGAGATATACGAACTCATGGCACCAAAACGTGTTTCTGCGGCTTGATGGGTAAAACTGCCTTCGGGTCCTAAAAAGGCAATATTTTCAGGCAATTCCAAATTACGAGAAATGGCAAAAATCTCTAAAAAAAGAGCTTCAATCGCAGCATTATTAAGTAAGCCTTTGTTTCGGGCTTCCAAACGTTTTATAATCTCTTTTTCGCGTTCAGGTCGATATATGGCTCCACCGCTGTTGGCTTTTAGTACACCTACTTGATGAACCAATTCCATACGTTCATTGATCAAATCCAACAGTTTGTCGTCGATGTTATCGAGCTTATCGCGTAACTCTTTTAAGCCTTTTTCATCACTCATATTTCACCTTTATTTAAAAGTTCCAGCAAACTTTGCATATTTTGCCCAATATATGTGGGATATTCCTCTTTTTTCAATGTGGGCAATACTTCATTTTCATCTTTTATTTTTCCACTAAGAACCAGTGCTGTTTTCATCTTAAGAGCAGATGCTCCAATTAAATCTCCAATCATGTCATCAGAAATAATGGTAATATCATTAAAATCTAATCCCAACATTTCTCGAGCTTTATTGTAAAAATTGAAACTGGGTTTTCCCACAACATTATACTCTTTATTGGTCGCAAATTTTATCATTTGCATAATCGCACCCACGCCAGGATACCGTTTGCCTTCTTTGGAGTAAATTGACGTTTCATGCATGCCTATGATAGTTTGAACTTTTAAAGCCAACTCAATCATCAACGCATAATCTTCATTGGTGTACTCTTTTTTAATTGATACCACCAAGGCTTGTGGATTTTCATAATCCAATTCATACCCTAAATTTTTCATAATATCTAAAAATTCACGGCTCCCAAAAGCAGCAATTTTTTTCTCGTTAAGTTGGCTGGTTAATAAAGAAAAAGGGTCAATGTAGTTTTTGATATTTAACCCTTTTTTCTGCAAACTCTTTAAAAATTCATCGCTTTGCACTTTGGTATTATTGGTTATGACCACATAAGGAATATTTCTTTTATTGAGGGCATCAATAAATTCACACGCCCCTGCGATGGGTTCTCTTTTTTCATCGCAAATAAGTGTGCCTTGAACATCAATAAAAAACCCTTTTGCCATACGCTTTCCTTATTTGATAAACTCTTCTTCTAATGCAATAATATCTTCAAAGCTCTCTCGTCTTCGAATCAATCGGTCTTCTCCCCCTTCTAGGGCAATTTCTGCTACTTTTCCACGTGTGTTATAGTTACTTGCCATAGTAAACCCATATGCTCCTGCACTGTAAATTGCTACTAAATCATTGTGTTGCGTTAAAGGCAATTCAATGTTTTTTCCAAAAAAATCACCGCTTTCACACACAGGTCCCACTAAATGACACAATGATTTTTCGGTTTCATCGTTAAGGACTTCAATTTTATGATAAGCATTGTATAAACTGGGTCGAATCAAATCATTCATGGCTCCATCAACGATGATAAAACGTTTATTGCCATTGGTTTTTTCATACAATACTTTGGTCACAAATACCCCTGAATTGCCCACTAAAAATCGTCCCGGCTCACAAATAATGGTTACATCTAAACCAAACAGAGTTTTTAAAATACCTTGCGCATACTCTTTGGTATCAATAAGTGTTTCATTGTCATAGACAATACCTAACCCACCGCCCACATCAAAGAAACTCAACTCAATTTTAATGGCTTGAAGATTTTTAACCAAAGTTGCAACGATTTCTACAGCTTCTAAAATAGGTTCAAGTTGTGTCAGTTGAGAACCAATATGACAATGAATCCCCACGGGTTCTAAATGATTGGAGTTTTTGCATTGAATGTACATTCTTTTGGCCGTATCAATATCAACACCAAACTTATTTTCATGTAAACCTGTTGAGATATACGGATGCGTTTTAGGGTCGATATTGGGATTAACTCGAATCGAAATACGTGCAACTTTATCCAACTCTTGTGCAATACTATCTACACGATTTAATTCAGCTGCACTTTCTACGTTAATCATTAAAATACCCAACTCTAAAGCTTGTCGAATCTCATCGTCTGTTTTTCCCACACCTGAAAAAATAATTTTATACGGGGTAATTCCTACTTTTAATGCTCGTTTGACTTCACCAATACTGACACAATCTGCTCCCGCTCCTAACGACGCTAAATGTTTAATCACACTTAAATTGGAGTTGGCTTTAACCGCATACGCCAAAATCGATTTTCGTGCTTTAAAAGCCTCTTTTAGCTCATTGTATTGGTTTGTAATATGATCAAAATCGTATACATAATACGGTGTTTGATATTTTTGGGCAAGTTTTTTATAATCAATATTCATAATCTTCCTAATGGTACTTAAATTCTTAATTCAAAATTTCAATAAATTTTAAAGTAAAAATTAAAATTTTAAACAATGGAATTACCATAAAGCATAGGATTTTTTCTAAAATCAAGGCGGAGAGTCAATTTTAAACAGGAGCTTACACCAAGTAAGTGAGTGTTTAAAATTGGCTTGACAACGCCGAGTTTAGGAAAAAGCGTATGCTTTATGACTATTTTTCACCGTTCCACGCAATAGCTGGTTTACCATTTTCGTCAAATTCTACTGCTGGCATCCCCATGATATTAAATCCACAATCCACATAATGAATTTCACCTGTAACCGCACTGCTTAAATCACTTAATAAATACATTCCAGAGTTTCCAACTTCATCAATGGAAACATTCTTTTTTAAAGGGGCATGGGCTTCATTCCATTTAAGCATAAATCTGAAATCACCGATTCCTGCTGCAGCTAATGTTTTAATAGGTCCTGCACTAATGGCATTGACACGACACCCATCTTTTCCTAAATCTTCTGCAAGATATTTTGTGGTCATTTCTAATGCTGCTTTTGCAACACCCATTAAATTATAATTAGGAATATATTTTACACCACCGTAATATGAAAGGGTTAAAATCGATGAATTTTTTGATAAAAGTGGTTTTAACTCTCGTGTAATTTCAATTAATGAATAAACAGAAATGTCCATGGCAATATCAAAGGCATTTTTAGTAATATCATAAAATCGTCCGCTTAATCCCTCTTTTGGAGCAAAGGCAATAGAGTGAACGATAAAATCAATCTCTCCTAAATCTTTTTGTAAAGACTCTTTAAGTGCTACAATCTCTTCAGGACGACTGACATCACAAGGATACACTAAATTTTCACTTCCAAACTCAGCTGCAATGGGTTCAACTCGTTTCTTTAAACTGTCATTTAAATACGTAAATGCAATCGTTGCTCCTTGTGCTGCACACGCTTTTGCAATTCCATAGGCAATTGACTTATTATTTGCAACACCTAAAATAACCCCTTTTTTACCGTTCATTAACATCTTACAACTCCTTTGTATTTTCAATTATTTTTATAAAATCTTCTGCAATCCAACTTGCTGTTCCAATTAATGCCCCATCTACATTGGGCAATGCACATATTTTTTCTACATTGCCCAAATTTACACTTCCGCCATACAATAAGGGTTTGCCAATAACTTTTTTAATGGCAGTGTGAATGCTTTGTATCTCTTCAAGAGTTGCTGTCACTCCCGTTCCAATAGCCCATACAGGTTCATACGCTAAAATAAGATTTTCATAATTTGTATCAATCCCCTCAAGTTGTGCCCAAAGATATTCCAACGTTTTATCTAAACCTTCATTTTTAACCTCTAAAGGCTCTCCAATACAGTAAATAATTTTATAATTTAATGTTTTAAAATAGTGAAATTTTTGTGCAATACTCTCTTGAGTCTCTTTTAAAATATGTCGTCGTTCACTGTGCCCAATTAAAATGGTTTTGATGTTAAATTCATCCAGTTGTTCAGTGCCTATTTCACCTGTAAATGAACCATTTTTTGCAGGATACGCATTTTGAACTCCCAAAGTAAAGTTTGCTAAGGTTTCGTACTGATCCAAAGCCGTTAATGGTGGGAACACATAGACTTCAGTTGTGCTGTTGGTTTTTAAATATTTACTCAACAATGAAACATATTTAGCTGTACTGGCTCGTGTGTGATTGGTTTTAAAGTTTGCGGCAATAATAGGCATTATTCACCGTCCAATACTAGCGCTTTAACTCCAGGTAAAATTTTGCCCTCAATAAGTTCTAAAGAGGCTCCACCGCCTGTGCTGATAAAAGTCATTTCATCTTCATCGCCCGTAATTCGTACCAAATCAGCGGTATCTCCCCCTCCTACAACGGTAGTGGCATAAGAAGCCGCAACAGCATGAGAAATTTTTGTGCTGCCTTTGGCGAATTTATCCATTTCATACACACCCATAGGTCCGTTCCATAAAATGGTGTGGGCATCTTCTAAAGCTTGTGCAAATAACAGTGTAGTTGCGGGTCCAATATCTAAGCCCATCCAATTTTTAGGTATTTCTTGAATGGTGGTTGGTTTTGCAAACGCCTCTTTATCAAAGGCTTCTGCAGCAACTACATCCACAGGTAAATAAAACTTTACCCCCAATTCTTTGGCTTTATTCATAATTCTTAGCGCTTCTGGAATCAAATCATCTTCAACCAAAGAGTTTCCAACATTATTTCCTAACGCTTTTAAAAAGGTAAATGCCATACCTCCACCAATTAAAATTTTATCGACTTTTGAGACAAGGTTATTTAACACTTCTAATTTCCCTGACACTTTGCTTCCACCAATAATCGCCACAAAAGGTCGTTTGGGATTTTCTATAATATGATGGAAAAATTGAATCTCTTTTGCCAATAAAAAGCCTGCTGCTTTGGACTCTTTATCAAAATATTTGGTAATACCTTCTACAGAGGCATGTGCTCGGTGTGAAACCCCAAAAGCATCGTTGATATAAATGTCTGCCATGGAAGCGAGTTTTTTGGCAAACTCCTCATCATTTTTTGTTTCCCCTTTATGAAATCGTAAATTCTCTAACAGTAGAATTTCTCCACTTTTAAGGTGCTTTGCTTGTTCTAATGTGTCTTCTTCAACCACATTTTTTGCCATAAGAATATCTTGTTTTAAGAGGGTATGGAGTCGTTTAGCAATGGGTTTAAGTGAATATTTTTCTTCATAAACTTCTTTGGGTCGTCCAAAGTGTGAGGCTAAAATAATAGCACAATCGTGGTCAATGCAATACCGAATGGTATTTAATGCACTTCGTATTCGTCTGTCATCTGTGATGTTACTGTACTCATCCATAGGAACATTAAAATCACATCGGATAAAGACTTTTTTACCCGAAATGTTAATATTTTTAATCTCTTGAAGTTTCATTTAATTCCTTATTTTTTTGATACAAAAACTGCCATATCAATCAATCGTGAAGAGTAACCCCATTCATTGTCATACCATGTCATTACTTTAATCATATCTCCTGCAACCACTTGCGTTAAATCACTGGCAATAATAGTTGAGTTGGTGTCACCAATAATATCTGAAGAGACTTTCATCTCATTATCCACTGCCACAATTCCAGCAAGTTCTTTGGCTTTGGCTTCAAAAAGAGCATTTAACTCCTCTTTAGTGGTTTTCTTTTTAACAATCACATTTAAATCAACCATTGAAACATTGGCAGTGGGAACTCGAACACTTTGTCCGTGTAATTTTCCATCCAATTGTGGCATTACCAAACGCATCGCTTTTGCAGCGCCCGTTGTTGTAGGAATCATATTTAAAGCCCCTGCTCGTGCTCGTCGTTTGTCTGATTTGTGTTTTACATCCAAAATGTTTTGGTCATTGGTGTAAGAGTGAATGGTTGTCATTAACCCTTTTTCAATCCCAAATGCATCATCAATAATTTTAGCCACTGGACCTAAACAGTTTGTTGTACAAGAGGCATTTGAAATGATTGCTTCCCCTTTATACTCATGTTCATTCACTCCAATAACATACGTGGGTGTATCATCTTTTGCAGGCGCACTCATGATCACTTTAGAAGCCCCATTGTCCAAATAGACTTGAGCTTTTTCTTGAGTCAAATAAGCTCCCGTACACTCTAAAACCACTTGGGCACCACAATCTTGAGTGAACGTTAACTCTTTTGCATCACGCGTGTTATAAAGCTTTGCTTTAACTTTTCCAATAGTAACAAACCCATTTTCAACTTTTACTTCTTCATTAAAAGTTCCATGGACTGTATCGTATTTTGTTAAATACTCAAGCATTTCGACACTTGAAGTATCATTTATGGCAACTAACTGAACATCGTCTCTTTGAGATATAATTCTAGCAACACATCGACCAATTCTTCCAAAACCATTAATTGCAACTTTTACAGCCATTTTTTCCCTTTATTAGATTATTAAAATTTTCGATATTTTATCTAAAAGTTGCTATAATATAATTTAAGTAAATATAAAGAGGTTGTCTTAGTTGAAAATAGCTATTTTTGGGGGCAGTTTTGACCCACCACATATTGGTCATGAAGCTATTGTACATAAGGCGTTAAAAGAGTTAGATATTGATGCATTGTATGTTGTTCCGACCTATTTAAATCCGTTTAAAAAAACTTTTTTTTTAGATGAAAGCGTACGTTTTTCTTTATTAAAAAAATTGTTTGATGACGAAGAAAAAGTGATTGTATGCGATTATGAAGTCGCTCAAAAACGTTCTGTCTATACAATAGAAACAGTTAAATACTTACAACAACAAACCCATTGCAACGAAATATATTTGATTATTGGTGAAGATAATTTATCAAAATTGCCTTTATGGAAATCTTTTGATGAATTAAAAACATTGGTTACCTTTGTGGTCGCAACAAGAAACCATTATTCCAATAATTCATCCGTTGTTTCATTTTTGAAATTACCCATTAATATCGAAGTCAGTTCAACACAAATAAGACAAAATGGTTACTTATCACATATCCCAAAAAAAATAGAGTGTGATTTAAAACAGATTTTAGGTCTTCCTAAAAATTAGAATAAAAAGGCAAAAACAATTTGGAAAAAAGAGTAGAAAACATCGTTAAGATTTTAGACGAAAAAAAAGCAGAAAATATCGAGATTTTTGATTTAAAAAGCAATGATTATATGGTGGATTATGTTGTTGTCGCAACAACGTTAAATGCAAAACATGCCACTTCATTATTGACGTTTTTAAAAGAGGGATTAAAACCTCAAAAAGAGGAGTTTATTCGTGTTGATGAAGATGACAACTGGACTGTAATTGACTTAGGTGATATTTTTGTTCATTTAATGAGTGAATCGTATCGTGAAAAATACAGCATTGAAGAGTTTTTAAGCGAATTGCCTAAACGTCTTGATAAGTGACAAGTCTAAAGTGACGAGTGACGAGTTTAATACTTGTTACTCGTTACTTATTACTTCTTTTACTACTTAGAAACTCCAGAGCCTCTAAGCAGTGTATTGTAGTTTGAAGCTGCGTCACTTGCTCCACCTCGGTATCCATTTGCAATGGCAATAATAACGACCGTTGCCACTATCAGTAAAAACCATTTCATTACATCACATCCTTTGCGTTAATTCCTAAAAGTTTTAATCCAATATTCAGACTTAATCTTGCCATTGCTAAAACTTTTAAATACTCTTGTTCTTTTTGACTTCCTACAATTTTATGTTCGTTGTAAAATTTATGAACACTTGAAGACAATGAATATAAATAGTCCGTAATTTTTTGCATATCCCGTTTGCTAAAGGCCTCATTTAGCACTGAAGGCAACAGAAGTGATTCGTAAATTAAATCCTTACTCTCATCACTTAATTGTTCTGCTTGGATATGCTGTGCTTCATCAAATGCAAGATTGGCTTTTTTAAAAAGCTGATTGATTCGGGCGTGGGCATAATTAATATAAAAAATCGGATTGGTTGAATCTTGATTTTTAAGGGTTTCTAAATCAAACTCCAAATGCGTATCACTTTTTTTGGTTAAAAAAATAAAACGCAAAGCATCCGAACCAATTTCATCGGCAATATCTGAAAGCAAGATAACATTTCCTGCTCGTTTGGACATTTTATAGGGTTCTTTTCCTTTAAGCAGTGAAACCATTTGAGAAAGCAAGACTTCTAATTTTTGAGCATCAAAACCTAAAAATTCAACCGCTGCTTTGACACGAGTAATATACCCATGATGATCTGCACCCCAAATATTGATGTACTTATCAAATTTTCTGTCAAACTTATTTTTATGGTAAATAATGTCTCCTGCTAAATACGTAGGGACTCCATTTTCTCGTACAACAACACGATCAGCATCATCACCAAATTGGGTTGATTTTATCCAAACTTTATCCTCTTTGGTGTACAAATAACCATTGTTTTCCAGTACACTTCGAGTACTTTCCCAATTATCATACAGTGATTTTTCACTTACAAAATTTTCAAACTCAATGCCTAATTTGAGTAAATCGTTTTTAATTAATGCCAAAACTTCATCTTTGGCAAACTGTGCGAGTTCATCCATTTTTGTAATATCTTCAAAAACTTCTTTTCCATATTTTTGAGCAATCAAAGCAGCAATATCATATAAATACTCACCTCGATAATATTTTTCAGGGTACTCAACCTCTTTTTGTAAAATCGCTTCACGTCCTGCTAAATATAACGACACACCCAATAAATCCATTTGAGCCCCAGCATCATTGACATAATACTCACTGGTAATATCGTAGCCTAAATGTTTGCCCACTTTGTATAAAGTGTCTCCAAAAATTGCTCCTCTGGCATGTCCTATATGCAAAGGACCCGTTGGATTGGCACTGACATACTCCAATAAAATGGTTTCTTCTTTAGCCGACTCTTTTGCAAAATCTTTACCTTGTTGTAAAGCTTCATTGACTAAAGTATTCAAAAATTGGCTTGAAAGTTTAAAGTTGATAAATCCATTAAGCACATTAACACTTTCAAAAATATCACTGTTTTCAAACTTCTTTGCCAACTCTTGAGCGATAATCATAGGGGATTTTTTCAACTCTTTTGCCAAAGAAAATGCCACAGGTGTTGCAAAGTGTCCAAAGGCAATATCCTTTGGTTTTTCAAGGACAATTGGTCGATTTAAAACGTCTTCAATATAATTCTTTATTTGTGTTTGCAATGACTAACTCTTATACGTTTTTAGTTTCTGATGAGGCTTCAGTTGATTTTGTTTCAACTTTTTTATCTTCGATTTTTTCTTCTGCTTTTACCACTTCTTCATCATCTTCTTTAACGGCTTTTTTGAAGTTTTTAATTCCACTTCCTAACCCTTTTGCAAGTTCTGGTATTTTTTTACCTCCAAAAAGTAAAAGAACAACCAATGCAATTAATACCCATTCCATACCACCTGGCATACTCATGTTAGACTCCTATATAGATTATTTTTGAAGATTATATCTTCTTATTGCTTAAAGTAAAAAAAGGCTTATCGTATTATAAAAAGAAGTAATTTGTAGCCAATTGCTGCAGCGGCAACGCTTCCAAAAAGATTAAAAAACATATTGGAAAGTCCCAAGAAAAAAGAGTTTTGTAAAAGGAAAAAACTCTCAATGGCAAACGTTGAGTAGGTTGTTAATGCCCCTAAAAAACCTGAAGTAATAAAGGCTTTTGCATTTTGTGAAAAATTATAATGTAAAAAAAGAGCAAACATTATTCCAATGGCGAAACTGCCCAAAATATTTATAATTAAAATACCATAAGGAAACTCACTGGGAAACATTTTTGTAATGGTATGATTGAGATAGACTCGGCTAACTGCTCCTAAAAATCCTCCGCATCCTACGGCTAAAAGAGTTTGCCAGTACAAAGGACTCACGTGTGTAATTCCTTATAAAACACCTCTTTCATTTGATTTTCGGCTTCAACAAACCACTCACTGCTTTTGGAGGCTTGAACCGCCGGAAGAAAAATGACTTTAACCACACCGGGTTTGGCTTTTAAGGTTTTTGAGTCAAGTACTTCACGCGTATGCAGCAATACTGCTGGTTGGACTTTTAAATTATATTTATCCGCTAAAATTCGAGCACCGGATTTAAAATGAGTCATACGCAATCCATCGCTTCGTGTACCCTCTGGAAACATGGCAATGGGACGTTCGTTATCTAAACGGTTTTTTCCCTCTTTAAGCAAGGTTACAATACCTGTTTTATCCTCTCGGTTAATGGTAATCATATGAGGTGCTTTCATAATATGTCCAAAGAAAAAAAGATCAGTGATCTCTTTTTTCCCTACCCATGCCAAATTTCGTGGGTGCAAATGCTCCATTACCACAATATCCAGCAACGCTTGATGATTCATGATAATCATGTCACAACTGGAATCAATTTCACCTTTGACTTCCAGTTTTATGCCCAATAATTTAATTTGTAACCCTGTCCACACTTTTCTAATTTTATGATGATGTTTATTAAATATATACATCAATATAATGGTAATAGAAACCGTAATTACAAACTGTATGAGTGTAAAAATTCCTCTAATCTTCGACAATATCTTCTTCCTTTATCCATCCAACGGTTTTGCCGTTGTGGTCATTGAGTTTAAATAATATTTTAATAAAATGCTCTTTTTTATCCAATATCTCTACAAGTTGTTTGTTGGGAGTAATATAAAAAACAGTTGAGTTGTTCGTAGGCAAAATATATATTTTGGTATCCTCTTCAATAACCATTGCACTGTTTGGTTTTGCGTACATAAAAAAAAGAATTGATAACACTACGGCAATAACAATATAACTGTTTTTTCGTTTGATTAAGTACATTACAATAAAAAGGATGGTCAATACACCTAACGCCACTTTTTTATACACTTCTAAATTGCTGTCATTAGGATTTAAATCCGTTTGAGTACTGACTAACTCCTCTTCAAGTTTAATGGGAACGATGATTTTCTTAAATTGATTGCTTTGCGTATCATAATAGTTAAATCGTATCTCTTTGGTATGAATGGGGATGATGGTATTATAAATCAGTTTTTGTTTGGGATAACTCTCTTCTAAAGACATTAAGAGTTGCTCTTCAAACTCTTTGAGTCTGAAATCTTCTAAATTGCCTTGAGTCGCTTCTATTTCTAGGACGGTTAATAATTCGTTATTGCTGTATTGCCGTGTTTTACTTGAAAGAACTTTAACCTCTTTAGCAATGACATTGGAAAATTGATTGTCTTTGAGTGCAATATTGGTATAGTTTAACTCTTTGGGTTCTAAATAAATGACATCAACCACTTCGTCTTCATTGTATAACACAATTTGAAATGTTGGCATTTTAAATGCCTGTGAATAGACTTTAAAAAAATAGAGATTTTTATAGCTGTTGTTGCTGCTTTTTGTCCATACTTCTTCGGGATTAATTATAGAAATCTCTTGTGAATTTAAAAAACGTGTTTCAATTTTAGTAAACTCTGTGGTTGTAACAAGGGTTTCAATTTCAAGAGCAAATCGTTGTGAAGTGTATACGGTATTGGGATAGCTTGTAAATTTGGCATACAAGGTATTGGATTGTTTGTTTTCAACATCAAAAGGAACTTCTTCAAATAAATAAGCATAGTTCTCTTCTTCTGGTTCGGTACTTATTTCTTGCGATAATTGACTCTCTTCAATCGTTTCATCGTTTTCATTAGGGTTAAGTTCATTCGCATATGATGAGGGTAATAAAGATGAATTCTCTTCTTGTGTCGTGGCTTCAAAAAGTGATTGTTCTTGTGTTTGAAACCCCTCTTGTGCAAAAAGGGCATTGAAAAAAAAGAAACATACCAATAGAAATTTCATTACGAACCTACTTAATGAAGAATTTAAAGACAGCCTTAGCTGTCCTTATTTAAAAAAGCCTTGAAGCATTTTTACACCATCGTCACAACCAAGAAGCGTTTCAATCGCTCTTTCAGGGTGAGGCATAAGTCCAAAAACGTTTTTTTGTTTATTGCAAATACCTGCGATTTGTTCAACTGAGCCATTAAGACTTTTTAAATTACCTTTTTCATCGCAATATTTCAGTAAAATTTGTCCGTTGTTTTCAAGCTCTTTTAAGCCCATCTCATCAATATAGTAATTGCCATCGTGATGTGCTACAGGAATATTTAAAATATCCCCTTGGTTTAACTCTTGTAAAAAAGTATTGTCATTGTTGATGACTTTTAAATGCTGATATTTTGAAATAAAATGCAAGGTATTATTTCTTTTCATGGCCCCGGGTAATAACCCTGCTTCCAATAGGATTTGAAATCCATTACAAATACCTAAAACTTTTCCACCTTTTGCAGCAAAATCTTGAACTGCCGTCATAATATTGGCAAATCGAGCAATCGCTCCACTTCGTAAATAATCTCCATAGGAAAATCCACCCGGTATAACGACCAAGTCAGTGTTATCTGGCAATTCGTAATCTTTGTGCCAAACAATAGTAACCTTGGCTTCTAGTTTTTCAAAAGCATATCGGGTGTCGTACTCGCAGTTTGTACCTGGAAATTGTAATACTGTTACATTCATCGTTTTAGCCTACAATTTCAATATCATAATCTTCAATAACCGTATTGGCTAAAAGTTTTTCACACATCTTTTTTACTTCGGCTTGTGCTTCTTCTTTGTTGGTTGAGTTTAATTCAAGAATAATTTGTTTACCCACTCGTACATCTTTAATAATCTCTTTAAATCCTAATGTATCTAACGCATGATGAGTTGCTTTACCTTGGTCATCCAACACACCTCTTTTTAATGCCACATTAACTATTGCTTTCATCTATTCCCTTTCATTTATATTTTGCGATTATATCCAAAACCACCTTTAGTGGTTTTGATGTAACTATTTACTGAGTCGATTTAAAATGGTAAGATATCCATTTAAAATTTTATCTTTGATGCTTTGAGGAACATCAACATCCAGTTTTTGCCCAGGTTTTAAAGCTTTTGATTGTTCTTTCCAATGATTGGCTTTTCCAAAATCTCTTAAAATTTGTTTGTCCATTGAGATATAGTTCCCCGCATCAAAATCTTCTTTAGCAATAAATCTTGAACTCTCAGGTGTTAAAACTTCATCGCCTAAAACCCATTCCCCTTTTGAATTAACAAAAATCTCAAATTTGGTATCAACAACAATAATGCCATTGTCTTGTGCAAATTGAGTAAACTCTTTAAATAATTTTTCTAAACTGGAAACAATTTCAGGAAATGTTTCTCTTACTTTGTCAGAATTTAACGGTTCATCTTTAATCCCTTTGGTTGTGGGAGTAAAAATTGGCGTTTCAAACTTGTACCATTGAGGTAAGTTTGAAGGTAAATTCAAACCATAAGGGTCGTTCCCATTTTGGCACGCATCATACAAAGAACCCGTTAAATAATTTCTAAAAATCAACTCAAACTGTACAGTTTCACCATCAATTTGAGCTTCTAAAGGTTTACACAATTCCATAAGTTGGCATCGTGGAGCTACACTTAATGAGGGATCAACCGTTTCAGATAAAATGGCGGTTCGAATTCCTGCTTCTTTTGCAAACTTTGCTCCATTGTTTGAAATGGCTGTTTGAGAGACCCCTTTTCCTTCAATTTCAAGATTTAAAGGAATATCAAACACCGAACAACGATCACTTCGAACAAGCAATACTTTGGGTTCATTGCCTGGACACGTATAAAGGTCCGCATTTTTTCCAATATAAAACAGATTATATCCCAACTCTTCTAACTGCGTAATACCTTTTTGTGATGTCGTTTTCTTTGATTGTGGCCAAAGATTAAGTGCTACAATATCACTGATTTTCATTTATATATCCTCTTTTATTTTTCTAATATAATTAAACTTCTTAAAATATCAACACCCGTTTTTAACTGGTTGTCTTTAAACAAATCTTCTTTTGTAATCACATCTGATTTTTCTGTTTTCACTTCTTTTTTCTTTACATCATGATTGACTTTTTCCAATTCACCTTCTAAATGTTTTTTTAAATCAGCCTCTTTAATCTTAAATTCAGAGTCCGATTCTTGAGGAACATCTCCTGTATAGGCAATAATATCAGGAGTGATTCCTGTTGCTTGAATGGTTCTTCCACTGGGCAAATAGTATTTGGCAATGGTCAACTTAATGCCTTCCGTTTTATCTTGATTAATCGGAAGTACCACTTGAACGGAACCCTTACCAAATGTTTTTTCACCTACAACAATGGCACGTTTATGATCTTGCAATGCCCCTGCAACAATCTCACTGGCACTGGCACTTCCTCCGTTGACTAAAACCACTAAAGGTGCTTTGCTTAATGTGGTTGCACTTTTTGCCGTAAACTTCTCTTCACTTGAAGCATCTCGCCCTTTTTGAGAAACAATCACCCCACTGCTGACAAAAAAATCGGTTACATCAATGGCTTGCGTTAATAATCCACCCGGATTGTTTCGTAAATCCAAAATAATCCCTTTAAAAGTTTTATGGTTTTGAATCGCTTTTTTTAACCCTTCATTGACTTTTTTATCAAAGCTGGTCACACGTAAATATAAAATATCATCCCCAATTTTTTTAGAATAAACCGATTGAATCTTAATAATATCTCGTATAATTTCAATGCTAATAGGCTTATTTTCACCTTTTCGAACAATGGTTAATACAATGGGGGTTTTAGGTTTTCCTCGCATAAGGCCTACGGCTTCATCAAGCGTAATATTCAAAGTGGATTGCTCATCAATTTTTAAAATAATATCACCCGATTTAACCCCTGCTTTATCTGCGGGTGTTCCTTCAATGGGAGAGATAACTGTTAATGCAGAATCTCTCATACCCACGGTAATTCCTAATCCACCAAACTCACCATCGGTTTGAATTTGCATCTCTTTAAAATATTTTTTATCCATATAGCTTGAATGAGCGTCAAGTTCATGCATAAGACCTTTTAGTGTTTTATCAACAATCTCTTGCAATTTTAAATCATCCACATAATATTTTTCAACCGTACCAATAACTTTAGTTAGTTTCGATAAAGAGTCAAACCTTGTTTGAGTATCTTCATTTTCATCAATACTTTGAATGTCTGACTTGGTTTCAAGCTCATTAACACTGTTACTGAGTGCTTGAGTATTTACCATAAATAGCAATGCAAAAGAGACTAAAAAACTTTTCATTTTATAAACCTTTACTTCTTAAATAAGGTTGTATTATATTCAATTTTTCATAAAAGTAAGATTTTATAAAAAATTTAGTACTATTGTATTCAATTTAATACGAGGTTTATCTATGAGTTTAAAAGAAAATGTTGAGTTTGTAAAAAAAGAGCTGGACTCCGAAGAGAAATTTTTAGAGAGTTTTGTTAAAGTTGAACGATTTTATAAAAAAAATAAAAAAATATTATTGGCAGGTGTAGTTGCTTTAGTCGTTGGGGTCAGTGGATACAGCATCAAAAACTATGTCAATGCACAAAATAAAGCCCAATCCAATATCGCTTTTACTCAATTTTTAAATGACAATAACAACGAGGCTGCATTAGCAACCCTTAAAGATACCAATACCCGATTGTATAACGTTGCTTTGTATATCAAATCAAAAAACAGCCCTACGGCGGATGTGGTCAATGACAAATATTTGGGTACTTTAGTGGCGTACAAAAAAGCCATTGAAGAGAAAAATATTGAGCAACTCAATACCTTGTCGATGCAAAAAGATTTTTTACTTAAAGAGTTTGCTTTATTTAATAAAGCCTTGATTTTAACTCAAGAAGGCGAATATTCACAAGCCAAACAGACTTTGCAATTGATCCAAAAAGATTCACAAGTGAGTGATTTGGTTGCATTATTAAATCATTATTTACTGACAAAATAGGAACTTTTATGAAAACATTATTACTGACATTAAGTGCATTATTGCTATTAAGTGGTTGTGCAGGAAAACAATATTTTGAACCCGAAGACACTGAAGACTTTAACGGTAAAATCTCTTCTATTGATTCAGAGATTCAAACCTTCAATCGAAGTGGTGCTACGTTGGAAAACGGCTACTATTTATCTCAAGATGGTCTTTCAAAAACAGCTTTACCTGAAGGCTTTGAGTTTATTAATTACAGCAATAATACACTGATTGCTACGAATAATAAAGATAAAATCTTACTCAATGATGAAATCATTGAAATCAATGACGTTGTTGTTGCTGCATCAATTGAAAATGACAATTTAGCCATGGTATTAAGCAACAATACCATTGCCATTTATAACACACAAGAAAAGAAAATAATTTTTAAAGAGTATTATCAAGAATCCATTGCCAATGACATTCGAATTACCAATCCTTTATTTATGAACAATTTAATTTTATTTCCTACGCTTGATGGTAAAGTAATTGTCGTAAGTAAAAATGAAAATAAATCGGTTAAAACCATTGTGGTTGATCCTGATTCAACGTTTAATAATATTATTTATCTGAATGTGGTTCAAGATACCTTAATTGCTGCAAGTAACAATAAAGTTATTGCCGTAGGTACAGGAAATTTAAATGTACAAGATTATGAAATTCGTGAAATCATTACGAGTAATTCACACATTTATATCGCAACCATAGATGGTCAACTCATTAAATTGGATTTAAATTTAAATGAAATTGCCAGTAAAAAATATAAATTTGCCAAATTTTATGCCCTTGCTTTTAGCGATGCTTTGTATGCCTTAGAATCACAAGGTTACCTTATAAAAGTGGAAGAAGATTTTGTAAAGGACACCATTTATGACTTTTCATTTTCAACCAATGCAAAAGCCATCACCATTGGTAATACTATCTATTTTGAAGATAACTACGTTACTTTCAAATAAAATTTAATTAAAATAATCGGTGTTTGCCCATGCAAACACCCAGTGTTAAGGTAAAGGTTATTATGGAAACGTATAGTAATAGTTTTAGTTTAACTTCTACGAATAAGACCATAAGCCTTGTTTTGTTGGGTCATTGGAACAAAACCACTTTGCCTTTGATTATTAAAAAACTCTCTTCTATTTCTTTGCAGCATAAGCATCTGGAAATCGATTTTAAAGAGCTTAAAAGTTGTGATTCTTCTGCAATTATTTATCTTATTTCTTTAATAAAACAAAAAGAGATTCACAACGTTACTCTGAAAAATTTGGGACAATATGAAGCCTTATACACCTTATACTCAACCTATTTTACTCCCATTCCCAAAGCGGTTCTTGAAAAGAGTTATATTTTTGGTGCTAAAAATATTGGTATTCATACGGTTGCTACATATTTAGGCATAGTACGCGCGGTTTATTTTATTGGTCAAGCGGTTTATTTTATGTTTCTAAGCTTGATACAGCCCAAATATATACGCTTTAAAGCAATGCTAAATCACATTGAAACTTCTGCTTTAAATGCGTTATTTATTGTAGGAATTACCTCTTTTTTAGTGGGCATTGTTATTGCCTATCAAGGCTCCGTTCAGCTTCAAAAATTTGGGGCGAATATTTTTATTGTTGAGATGGTTTGTATTACTATGTTTCGAGAAATTGCCCCTTTAATGACTGCGATTGTTATTGCAGGAAGAACCGCCAGTTCATATACGGCAGAAATTGGTGCGATGAAAATAACCGAAGAGATTGATGCCATGAGAACCATGGGGTTTGAACCCACTGTCTTTTTAACGCTTCCTCGTATTTTTGCACTTATTATTGCCTTGCCCTTATTAATCTTTTTTTCCGATATGGTTTCCGTTTTTGCAGGTTCAATTGTGGCGTATTTGGATTTAAATGTCTCTTTTAGTGAGTTTATTAATCGAATGAAAGATACAGTGGAAATTCGTCATTTTCTTATAGGAATTTTCAAGGGGCTCTTTTTTGGTATGGCCATTGCCATGATTGGCTGTTATCGTGGTTTTCAAGTACAAAACAACACCACAAGTATTGGAAAGTATACGACCATTAGTGTCGTCAATGCCATTTTTGTCGTCATTGCACTTAATGCCATTTTTTCCGTTATTTTAACGCAAAGTGGGCTGTAATGAATATAATAGAAGTTCATCAACTCTCCACTCATTTTGGCAATAATCTGGTCCATGATAATATAAGTTTCCAAGTGCATTCCAATGAAATATTTGGTATCTTAGGTGGAAGCGGAAGCGGAAAAACAACTCTTATTCGTCAAATGGTGATGCTTCAAGAAATCCAGCAAGGCTCTATTACACTGTTAAATAAAGATATAGCTTCTTTAAGTTTAGAACAAAGCCAAGCCTTTAAACCCAGTTTTTCCTATCTTTTTCAATTTGGGGCATTGTACTCTTTTTTAAATGTTATTGATAATATTGGTGTTATGCTTAAAGAGTATACTCAACTGCCAGAAGATTTAATTCAAACCATTGCTTATACCCATTTAACTATGGTGGGGCTTCCCTTAAGTTGTGCCAAACTTTTCCCCTCGCAATTAAGTGGTGGTATGAAAAAACGTGTTGCACTTGCTCGTGCTTTAGCCATGCAACCCAAATTGCTCTTTTTGGATGAACCTACAAGTGGCCTTGATCCTTCAAGTACACAAAGCTTTAATGAATTAATTGTACAATTACAGCAACTGCTTGATTTAACCATTGTTATTGTGACGCATGATTTAAATACAATTAAACATGTATTGAGCCGATTTATTTTGTTGGATAAAACCATTATCTTTGAAGGAAATTATGAAAAAGCCTTACAAGAAAAGAGTCCAACCATTCAAAACTTTTTTAAACACAAGGAATAAAATGGATACTAAAGTCAATTTTTCGAAAATAGGTTTTTTTGTGATTATACTTTTTATATTACTGTTGGCGTTTATTTTCTGGCTGGGTAAATACGGCTTTGAAAAAAAACGATACGACTATTATACTGTTTATTTTACCGAATCGGTTTCCGGGTTAAATTTAGAATCTCCCATCAAATATAAAGGGTTTGAAGTAGGAAGTGTTAAGAACATTAAAATCAACCCTAAAAACTCAGAACAAATCGAAATTACTATTGCTATTCATGAGGGTATCCCAATTAAAGAAGACAACTTTGCCACATTAGGTACCTTAGGAATTACGGGATTAAAATACATTGAACTTAAAGGTGGCTCTCATAATTCTGCCTTGCTTGATGCCAATGAAAACAACAAAAAAATTATTCAATCCAAACAGTCGGTGATTGAATCACTTGAACTTTCCACAAAAGACTTTAAAGATATTTTAATTCAAACCAAAAAACTGCTCAGCGATGAGAATCTTCAAGACCTCTCCAATTTGATTAAACACAGTTCGAACAGTTTTAAAAATCTTGACACCTTTACACAACACTTAATTGCCAAAGAAAAAACATTTGATGCCTTATTAGAAGAGTTTTCACGTTTTGCCAATACCAGTTCGGATTCCTTTAAAATAATGAGTGATTCTGCCAGTACGGTTAAAGAATCCGCCGCTGCTTTTGAATTATTGTCTCAAGCACTTTTACAAGAGGTGCAAAATGGGTCATTGAACATTAAAGAGATTTCTCAAGAGAGTTTAGACAGATTAAATGAAGTATTAAAAAGTTTAGATTCAACCTTACTACAAACGCAAAACTTTATCCAAGAGCTTGAAAAAAGCCCCAGCGATATAGTATTTAAGCAACAAGCCATCCAATATGGTCCAGGAGAATAAGATGAAATATATCGCACTGCTGTTAATGATTTTAGCCCTTAGTGGATGCTCTTTTAAAGAGGTTAAACCCACCAATTATTATACGCTTGAGTTAAATTCTAAGCCATTAACCTATTCTAAAAGTCAAAAAAGCATTTATATTGCCCCACCTAAAATCAATGCACCCTATGATTCAAAAAATATTTTTTTTACTCAAAAACCCTATGTGTTTGAATCGTATGCCGTAAATAAATGGTTAGAATTACCCTCTTTACAAACCCAAAGTGCATGGTATGATGCCTTTAAACAGTCCTCGCTATTTGAACATGTTGCTTTACAGAAAAACACAAACAGTGATTTAATCTTAAAAAGCCATATTTCTAAGCTCTATCATGTTTATGAAAACAATCAATCGTTTGCTTGGATTGAACTCTTTGTTGAACTGTTTCAAAACGATCAACGCCTTAAAATTTTTCATTTCTCACAAAAAGTTTTGTGCGATGAAAATTCCCCATATGGCTTTGTTAAAGCCAGTAATAAGGCGTTTGAAAGCATTACTTTTGAATTGTTAAATCATTTATCTCAAACGATTTAATGGCTTATTTTATCACTATATTTTTATTTTGAATATTCTCAATTAAGACG
Source organism: Epsilonproteobacteria bacterium UBA4036 (assembly GCA_002382325.1). Lineage (GTDB taxonomy): Bacteria > Campylobacterota > Campylobacteria > Campylobacterales > Arcobacteraceae > Marinarcus. The sequence goes on along the minus strand of DGAG01000003.1, from coordinate 133,435 downwards.
GTGGCATAAGAAGATTTAGGTAAAAAGAAAGAGAGTTTACACTGTTGTTCTTTGGCATTGTATTGAACATTCATATCTTTGGGATAGACCAATGCTGCTCGTCGTAACCCCTTTTGAGTCACCGTCATATCATCAAATTTTTCTTCAATAACTCGAGCTTCAGCCATACTTCTAAAGACATTACGTCCACATAATAATCCCGTAGGAACAATTTTTTGAGCATGAAAATCGTCTAAAATAGCAGGAGTGATCTCTTTGGGAGTAAAAAGCTTTTCATCTTTTAATTGCATAAAAACATCACCCTTTAAAAGCCCAAATTGCTCGTTTGAAAGGGCAATCCTTTTTTCAAGCCAACGATTAAACAAATCACTTTGATACGCTGAGATTAACATCTTTTCAAGTTTGGCATCTTTGATTTTCAGCTCACCTTCGATGATTTGTTTGGCTTTGGCTAAATTCTCTTTTATATCTTTCCCAAATCGTTGAAAACCAAAAAAGTTTGGCATCCCTATTTTGGATATCTCTTTTAAGCGCTGTTCAATGATAATAACATCTTCTTTGGAGACATTGTGCAAATTAATGGTAAAACTGTTGCCTTTTAAATCTCCAATATTTAACTTGCTTGAGTGCAAACATGTATCTAAAATGGTGATTTTCCCGTGTCGAAATTTTTTAAGCTCTTTGGAGTATTTTTTAGGAATTGAAATATATTGAGTTGTGGTGGCATTTTTATCTTTTAACCCTGCGTAACCTAATTCATGTTCATAGATATTTAACCCTTTAGCTAATTTTTCCAGTAAGTCCCACGTACCTAAATTCTCTTTTTTAATTTTGAGAACAATAAAATTTCCTTTGTTGGTAAAGGCAATAGGCTCTTCTGTAACAATAAAATCCTCTTTGTTTTGATAAAAATTAAAATTCAACGGTTTGTATTTTTGTAAAAATGTTCTTTTCATACTATCTTTCTTCTTATGTATTAGGGAAGTATAGCAAAAAGTGCATAAAAAAGGCACCACTGCTGTGGTGCCTGATTTTATTAAGGAGGGAGTTCGAAATTTAGTTTTGTTGCTGCTTTCAATAAGTTGTGCTATTCCTTATTGATAAAATAATTGTATCAAATGAGTATTAACCGTATGACAATCAAAAGTTAATCAATAGTTAATCATAAAGGGCATTAAAAAAGCACCGCGTTGCAGTGCTTTTTTAAAGGAGGAGAATGAAAAAAACCCAAGCAAGTCATTTAACTTGCTCATAAAAGAAGTATACCTTGGAATAATTAACTTCTAAACAACCAATAGTTAATACACCATTAACTGCAAAGGCACAATACCTATTCATTAAAAATGATTTTGAGTAACTTGGTATTATTTATAACTTCATTCGTGCCATAGGCTACGGCCAATAAGGGATCATGAGAGACTTTAACAGGCAACTTAATGGCATTAGCTATATACGTATCTAATCCTCGAATCAGTGAGCCTCCGCCGGTTAAAATAACCCCATTATCCACGGCATCTGCAGCTAAATCTGGCGGGATATTTTCCAAAACATTTTTAATCACCATGACAATCTCTTTAAAGAGTTCATTCATTGCCATTCTTACACTCTCACTGCTTAATTCAATGGTCGATAAGAAGCCCGCATTATCACGTCCTTTGACTTTCATTTTTAACTCTTGTTCAAGTTTAACCGCCGTACCTATATCGATTTTAATCTGCTCGGCAGCTTTTTGACCAATATACAAATTATAATTTTGTCGTACATAATTCATAATCGCTTCATCAAACTTATCGCCTGCAGCTCGTGAGGTTTTACAAATGACCAATCCACCTAAAGATGTCACAGCTACTTCGGTTGTCCCTGCCCCTATATCTACAATTAAATGACCTTCGGGGTCACTGACAGGAATACCTGTCCCAATGGCTGCTGCCATAGGCTCTTCAATTAAAATAACATCACGTGCCCCAGCATTAATAGCAGAATCTTTAACCGCATTTCTCTCAACAGGAGTTACCCCAAAAGGAACACAAATAATAATACGAGGTTTAATAAATGATTTTCGATTATGAATTTTATTAATAAAGTGCTTAATCATAATTTCAGTGATTTCAAAATCTGAAATTACACCCCCTTGAATGGGCTTTACTGCTTTAATATTGGGAGGAGTTTTACCTAACATCTGTTTGGCTTCTTGTCCCACTGCCAATATCTTTCGTTTGCCAAAACGATCTTCTTGCACGGCAACAACAGCAGGTTCATTGACCACAATACCTTTATCTTTAATACAAATAACGATATTGGCTGTACCTAAATCCATGGCAATATCTTTTGAAAACAGTCCAATAATCTTATTTAAAAACATCTTATCCCTTTCTATAAATTGATCGTCTCATTGTAGCGATTATTTATTAAAGATTTGCTACATTTTTGTAAAAAGCAATCGCTCTTTGACGTGAGAACTCTATGGAAACAATCGGTTTTGGGTACGATATAAAAAGAGTGTTACCCAAACCATTCTCTTGATGCAATACTTTAGCATCGACTGGGTTAAGTTCGGGTAAAACTCGTTTGATAAATACTGCTTCTTTATCAAATTTTTTGGATTGTACATAGGGATTAAATAGCCTAAAATAAGGTACACTGTCTGCTCCCGTACTTGCTGCCCACTGCCATGACCCCACATTGGAGCTGGTTTCATAATCCAAAAGCTTCAAAGCAAAATACTCTTCACACTTTTTCCAAGGTAACAACAAATTTTTACTGGCAAAAGAAGCCACTATCATACGTAAACGATTATGCATAAGCCCTGTTTGATTCAGATATTTCATGGCTGCATCAATCAAAGGCACCCCTGTTTGTGCATTTATCCACTTCTCATAGACCCATTCATCTTCTTCCCAAATAAGATTTGCCCCATTAAAATTCTCAACTTCACTTTTGGGAAAATGAAATAAAATAGCATTATAAAACTCTCTCCAAAACAACTCTTTGATAAAACACTCCACCCCTGAGGTTGAGGGTAACGTACGTATGGCATTAAAGAGTTGTTTGGGGGAGATTAAACCAAAACGTAAATGTACAGACAAATTGGATGTGCCATCACAGTAAAAATAGTCTCGTTGCTCTTCATATTGGTTCACTTTGGTTTTAAAGATTTCCAAAAGTTCAAAGGGTGTTTGATATAAAAAGTTGGGCAAGGTTTGTTCTTCAAATCCAAGTTCTTGCAACGTAGGAACTTTATCGTAGTCAAACTCTATTTTTTGCAGTGCCTTATTTCTTTGATACTCTTCAATATAAGAAGATGACCAAAGCGGTTCTAAACTTTTATAAAAGGGCGTAAACACTTTATACGGTGTTCCATCTTTTTTAAGATGCTCTTTGGGGTCAAGTAAAAAAGCATCTATATAACGTTCCATACACAACAAAGACTCAATGGTTTTATCGCGCTCAATGGCATACGCATCAAAATCGACCGAACACAACACTTTAGAAAAACCCAAAGGCAAAAGTTGTTGGAAAATGGTTTTGGGATCACCACAAAAAATTGCCAAATCCAAACCAATGGTTTTGAGTTGTTGTTTTAAATTCAGTACGCTGTGATAAATAAACGTCACACGTTTATCCTCTTTGGGTAACTTCTTTAAGATATTGGTATCAAAAATAAATATGGGCAAAACATCGTTGGAAGCATGGGCGAGTATCGCACAATCTTCCAGACGCAAATCCCGTCTAAACCATAAGATTTCCCTCACTTGTATGCCTTAAGACTTGAACGAAGTGCCAACTCCTTAGGATAGGGATTTAAAAACTTTTGACTTTTTAAATAGCTTATATCAAAACGAGTCACATATAAATTGATAATTTTAACCACCGCAATTAATGGAATAATCTGCTCTTTATACTCTTCAAGAGTCAGTAAAATAATCTCTTTTTCTTCTTTTGAAATCTCTTTTTTAAAATAACCATATATGTGTAAAAGTACGTTATAGGTTTTAACAATATCACTTTTTAATGCTATGGCTTTTAAAAACCCTATTTTGTACTCATTTAAAACTTCTTGCAGCGATTTTTTTTCATGGTTGGCAACCAAATTACCCAACTGTTTATAAGAGTTTTGTGATTTGGCATAAATAAGATATTTGTAGCTCGTATGAAATTGAACCAACTCATTAAACGTGGGCTTTGTTTGTAAAAATTGATGTAAATCTTTGTAGGCAAATATTTGCATCAAAAAGTTTTCTTTGAGCCAATCATCATTGAGTCTGCCTTCTTCTTCAACAGGTAAAAGAGCATAGAGTTCATTGATGGCTTGGGCAAAAAGCCCCACCCCTTTTTTTTCACTGGGGGCATTGATTTCTTGATAGACTTTAACTCTCTCCATTCCGCACGTGGGGGATTTGGATTTTAAAATAAATCCACACAGCTCGTCGTGTGCCATTTGTCTGGCACACTCATAGGAAACTTCATTTAACACATGAGTCACATCTTTTTTGGTTTTAGTGGTTTCAACGGTAACCGTACCTTCTTTTTCAACCAAACGAATCGTCTCTCGCGGTGTTCCAAATACCAAATGTTCAGGACAATACGGCACAAACTCAAAATAGTTTTGCAATATCTTCACCACATAATCGTCTTTGGCATGTGCCCCATCATAACGACATAAATTTCCCAATAAGCAAGAGGAGACTCCCAATTTCATATTAATCCTTCATTTTCAATCGATTTAAATATACCATAATAGACAATGAAAAAAGAATCATTCCACTTAAAATTGTCATCACAAAAAACGTACCGCCCTCTTCTTGTGTAAAAGGCAATGAGGTGGTATTCATTCCAAAAAATCCTACAATTAAATTTAACGGCAAAAAAATCCCTGAAAGCAAGGTTAATACATAGATGGTTTTATTCATTTTTTCGTTGCTGTAACTGGCATAGAAATTATATAAAGCATCCAGTTTTTCCAACGCATGCGCGGCAGTTCGGCTGGTTCTTTCTAAATGTTCTAACACATCTTTAAAGTTAATTTCTAAAAAATCGTCTTCGATTTTATAGTTTTTTATCATTCCCTTTAACGCTTCTATGGCTTTTTCAATGACTCGATTGATTTTTATAAGAGAATTTTTATAAAAGAACCATTGATGGTTGAACCGTTTAATTGATTTATGCTCATAAAAACCATCTTCAATTTTTTCAATTTTATGATACAAATCGTAGGTCAAATTCATGGCAACATCAACCTTTTCGTTCAACACAGCATACAAACTTTTCATGTCTTTTAAAGAGAGAAACTCTTTTTTAATTTTGTCGTATAAATAATAAGCATCAGTGGTCATAATAAAAGCATGACTTTGGTTACTAAAACTCTTTTTATGTTTGTAAGGCAATCGCATAATTAAAATATCATAGGCTTCATTTTGAATAAAAATAGAAGGGTGAATTTCGTTTTGTATATCACGCAGATGAAACTCATCAATATTGACATCAATCATTGGGACTGCTTTTTACATTATTGAGTTTAATAATGGGCTTTTGCATAAACAAATTATTGGGATAGATGATTAAGTCACCCTCTTCATCGAGCATATGAATTTGAAACAATGAAATTTCAACTATTTTACCACTGACACTGTTATCTCCATCTAAAATCTTAATACTTTCACCCACTTTAGCAGGAAAGGTAAAAAAGATAATAATACTTGAAGTTACGTTACTTAAAATTGACCATTGTGCAAACAAGGCAATCCCAACTACCGCAAATATGGATGAAATAAAAATTAAAATGCCATCAAATTTCATGCTCCATATTGCTGCACATAAAAAAACTGCCACGACTAATACAACAAGATTGACACTCTTTGAAATATAATAGACCCGCTTTTCATTGGCCTCTTTGGTTAAGCCAATTTTTCGTAGAAAATATTTGGATACTTGCAACGTCACAAATGTTCCAATAACTAAAATGATGGTCAAAAGGATATTGTTATTTAATAATTCATTCATTCGATTATCTCTTCATTGTTTAATTCATAAAATTCACTTTGTTCAATGGCATTTTCATTGAAAAACTCCAACTTATCTTCAGCACTCTCCAAATTTTTAATTTTTGCAATATGGAAAATGGCATCCCCTTCTTGCACCAAAGGAATTTCAGATTTACCAATAATAACGCCATCAAACAAGGCCTTAATCTCAAAACTGCTCTCCCCTAAAGGTTCATCAATATAGGCAATAATTTCATTTTTTTGTACGGTATCACCTAAAGCTTTAATGGTGCGTATCATTCCACTTTCACTGGAGCGAATCCATTGACTAATGCGTGAAACAATCGGGGTTTTGCTCTGTCTAATTTTAACCGATTTGGGCAACATTTCATAGGTTCTTAACACATTAACAATCCCTTTAACACCGATTCGAATGGCAATCTCATCAAAACGTAACGCCTCTCCTGCTTCATAGAGCAAAATAGGTATTCCTTGTTCTTGAGCCACAGCACGTAAAGAGCCATCTCTCAATTCTGAATGCAATACCACAGGTGCTTGAAACGCTTTTGCTAACGAAAAGGTCAAGTCATTGTCAATGTTAGTGCGTACTTGTGGTAAATTGGATTTATGAAGTGACCCGGTATGTAAATCAATCCCTAAATCACAATGACGAACAACCTCATCAAAAAAAATTTTTGCCACACGACTGGCAAGAGACCCCTTGATGCTGCCAGGAAAACTTCGATTTAAATCACGTCTGTCGGGTAAATACCTTGAAAGTGTCATAATACCATAGACATTAACAATGGGCACTAAAATAATTGTACCTCGCAACTTACTTAAAATATTGAGTTTTCTAAATCGTCGGATAATCTCAATCCCATTAAGCTCATCGCCATGAATGGCAGCACTGATAAACACAACGGGTCCATCTTTTCGTCCTCGTATCACGCGTAAAGGGAGTTGTGTAGGGGTATTATAAAGTTTAGGAAGTTCCAAATGGATGGTTAAATTGCTTCCTCTTGGAATCTCCACTCCTCCTAAAATCAACTTACGATTTAATGCCATTATGCTCCAATATTATCTTTTTTGATTTTTCGTTTTTTAGGATTGACCTCGCATTTGGGTTTAACATTTTTTTCAATATAATCCATTATTTTACTGGCAATATCAATACCCGTAGAGCTTTCAATCCCTTCAAGACCGGGAGAAGAGTTCACTTCCATCACCAAAGGACCTCTTTTGGAAGGAATCATATCCACACCACATATTCCTAAACCCATCGCTTTTGCAGCAGCTAAAGCTGTCATTTTTTCTTTTCGATTCAGTTTATAGGCACTGGCGCTTCCACCTTGGTGTAAGTTTGATCTAAAATCTCCCTCAGCTCCTTGCCTTTTCATAGCTCCTACAATTTCTCCGCCCACAATAAACACTCGAATATCTGCCCCACCTGCTTCTTCAATATACTCTTGAACAAGCAAATTGACATCCATTCCATAAAAAGCATCTAACACGGATTTGGCCGCTTTCTCACTGTCAACCAAAACAACTCCAACCCCTTGAGTTCCTTCTAAAATCTTTAACACCAAAGGCGCTCCACCACTTAAGGCAATCACATCTTTGGCATTGGATTTATTTGAAGCGAAAACCGTTTTGGGCATGTCCACTCCATTTTTTGATAAAATTTGTAAACTTCTTAATTTATCTCGGCTTCGTTTAATGGCTAAACTTCCTGTGACAGTAAAGACATCCATCATCTCAAAATGACGAACCATCGCCGCACCATAAAACGTACGACTCGCACCCACTCTTGGAATAATCGCATCAGGGGTAGGTAACTCTTTTCCTAAATAATTGATTTTTAGCTCATTTTTCATAATCTCAATACTGCATTTTAAATAGTCAATGACTCGAATTTCCCAACCTCGTTGTTTACCTGCTTCAACCAATCGTCTTGTTGAATATAAACTTGAATTTCGTGATAAAACATACACTCTCATTATTTGCCTTTTGTATTTATATGTGTTTGGTTAGATAATCTTGTGAGACATCAACTAAAAATCGTTTACTTAAAAATCGTCTTCCTATTAACATAGGATACTTCATATCCGCACGATTCGTTAAAGAGATAACACTTTTATAACGTTTTCCAAAAAATTGAAGTGTGACTTTAATGGAGGGACGCAATTGAATCTCTCCGTTGGAACTCTTAACTCTTTTGAGTTTATATAAAGGCATTTTCATCTGTTTACCATGATAAGAAGGATGAACTTCATCTAAGAGTTTAAAATGCACATAATTATGCTCATCTACAACGATATCATCACAATGCAACGCATTGGAATCAGCTCCTGTATCAATTTTAGCATCTATATCGTTTAACTCTAACTCTATGATAGAAACCACTTCTCTTCGACCAATAATTTTCTTCGTACTCATTTTTTATCCTAAATTAAAAGAATATTATATCAAAAAGAATAAGGTTTAATCGATTAAAAAAAGAATGATTTTCAGGGAAAAGATATTAAAAATATAAAAGGGGGAGATTTTGAATAAATAGTGGAGCGGGAGACGAGACTCGAACTCGCGACAATCTGCTTGGAAGGCAGAAGCTCTAGCCAACTGAGCTACTCCCGCATACTACTATTATAAATGGTGCGGATGAGAGGACTCGAACCAATAACTCTACAATTTCTTAAAGTTATTATTAGTTCTAAATACATCGTCTTTATGGGGTTTATATTTTATATTAATTCTTTTGATTGTATAATAATTTTATAAAATAGGACACCTAATAGGACACCCAAAAAATAAGGCTTGAAAATGGCATTAAATTTAAATGATTATATACCAGTAAAAAATGTATTGAATTTAAAAATACATAAAAAAGACAATAATAAGTTTCTTTTCGATTTTAGATATGAAGGTAAACGCTATAGAAAAACCTATTGTATAAAGGCATCAAGTTGGACAAAATTAGACTATGTAAAGGACGCTAAAAGAGCTTTAGAAAAATACAAAGAGGATATTGAATCTGGCTATAACTCTAATACTCATATTAAACTCAATAAACTTTTTGATTTTTATTACGAAACTTTAGATTCTTCAAAAGAATGGACAATAAAAAAGAAATATATTTATGAAACATATATTGGTTATACCTCTGAAAAAAATGATAAAGGTAGAATTATTGACAAAAAACCTACAACTCTGGGAAATAAACAAATTGAAAAAATTAGAGAAATGGATATAAGAAAAATACTAACAAATATGTCAAAAAGGAACTTAAGCCCAAGAACTAGAAAAAGTATTTTAGAAGTTCTAAAACCGTTATTCACATTTGCAGTAAAAAATAAATATTTAAAAGAGAACCCTATTTCTGATATAACTATTAAGATACCTTCACAAAAGAAAATAGTAACAGAAGCAACAGAATTATTCAATAAAGTCTACACTGGAATTATCTCATATTATCACAATGAGCCATTTTATCAAGCCCTTTTTCTTTTTGGATTTACTGGACGAAGAAAATCTGAAATTTTAAATCTCAAATGGGAAAACATTGATTTCATCCACGATTATTACTGGATTGTTGATACAAAAAATGGAGATAAGCAAAAGTATCCTCTTCCAATCTATATAAAACATCCTCTTCTTAAAATGAAAGATACTAAAGGTTTAGTATTTAAAAGTCCAATCACAGGAGGAGTAATTTCAAATATTGATCGTCAAATGAGACAACTTAAAAAATATACAGAAATATCAAATTTATCTCTTCATTACATGAGAAATATCTTAGTCTCTATGCTTGCTGAACAACAAACAGAAGCCATAACTTTAAGTGGTATTCTTGGACACAAAGATGTGAATACAATTAACAAATATCTTAGTGTAAATCACTATAAATCCGGAAAAATAGGACTTGAAAAAATTGATTTTATTTTAGATACAGAGATACTCTAAATTTAAGTGGAGCGGGAGACGAGACTCGAACTCGCGACAATCTGCTTGGAAGGCAGAAGCTCTAGCCAACTGAGCTACTCCCGCTTAATAGGGTGAAATTATAATTAAGAAAATGTTAAAATGTGCTTAATTTTATACTTTTTTATTAATTTTATATCGTATTTTTTAAACCATTTAAAACCTCGACCATCGCTAAAGTATCAAGTTTACAATACTCTAACAATGCCTTTCTATAAGCCATTTTCTCTTCATAAGAAAGATTGCTCATATTTGCATAAGCATTCATAGCTTCTCCACCATTATGGATTAAATCCAAATTTTTATAGGCTTTTTCCATTTCAGGCACCAAAGCAGGTAAAACATACTTAATAGAGTAGCTTCCTTTCATTGAAGGAGTTACGTACCACTTCTTTTGAAAAGGAACCATCAAATCTTGCATATTATCGTGCATGATCATTAGATCATAGGTAAACTCTCCATAGAGATTAGCCAACTTTTTAATCACACCTTTTTCAAAACTCATGTTATATGCCAAAACAGTTGTATTTGAAGGAATATTTTCTACCAAGCTTTTTAAGAGTTCATATCGTGGATCAGCTCCATCTTCAGCTAAGAACTCTTTATGTTCTAATCTTCCATCTTCATACTCAATATGCAATGAATACTGAAAAGGAATCTGCTCATAGGGAGATAAGCCTTTAAACTCAGGAATTGCTTGTTGAAATGTTTCAAAGTCTAAGTGATAAATTGGATATGTTAGAGTTTTTAGAAACTCTTTGATTGATGTTTTATCTATATAGGTTTGTTTTGATTTATAGTTATCAACTGCTGCTTTTTGGTTAGCAGTGAGGTCAAAATCATCGGGAATATCATCAACATCAATTATCCCTTGAGAGTAAAGCTCTATTTGTTTTTTGCTTCCAAGATTAAAAATATTGAAAATTGAATAAGAGGGTATATTCCTTTGCACTCTCCAACAATAATCAAGTGCCAAACATTCATAAGGATTTTTACAATGTTTTCCAATATCTATGTTTGGTTCATTTTCTTTATTGGCTAAGTAAGTTTGAAATATTTGTAAATTTGTTGGAACTGCTTCTTGAAGTAATTTTATAGTTTCTGTAACATCTTCAACAACAAACAGCTCTTTGATATCAAGTTCATCAACTCTTACATAGTTACTATTGAGATAAACTACATTGGCACTTTTTATTTTGTATCCAAGATTTTGTAAAGTGTAATATTGGATAGAAACATCATGTAGATAAATATCTTTTAATGAAGTGGAGCTTTTTACTTCATAGATTGAAACGCCATCGCTATCAATTTCAAAAATATCTACGATAACAAGAGTATTTTCAAAACTAAAAGCAGCTTCATAGATAACTGATACACCATTATCAAAAAGTTTATTAGTCTCTTTTACCATCTGCTCAAGATTTGGATTAAAATCTACTTTTACTCCATTTGGAAATAAATCACAAGCTAACTCTCCAACAGTATGTCCTGTTTTAAATCTGCTCTCTGCTGATTCATCAGCAGGTGATAAAACTTCTGATTTATATTTTTTAAGCCATAGGGCTTTTGAACATTGGATACCAGTAGTGTAGAGGGATTTAGATAAGTTCATAGCAAATCTTTTTCAAGTTTAATAACCATCTTTTTTATTGCAGGTAAATCTAACAATGGAAAACCAAAAGTATAACTTGATTCGACATCAGGCTTCTTACCTTTCTGAATAGTTCTATGTAAGTGGTCAGGGAAAAATTTAATATTTTTATGATCTGGTGCTGAATCAATTCTTTGAAAAGCTTCACCATTTGGTTTGTTAACCATATAACCATAATCCATAAGAGTATGCAATCTAAAAATAATTTTGATACCTGATATTCTTTCAAATGTTAAAACATATTCATTTTTTGATTGAATATATATACTTTTGCTACTACAATTTAATTCTTCCTTGATTTCTTGTTCTATTAGTTCAATAACTTCATGCTCTATTTTTTCTTTCATAACAATATCTGAAAGATTTATGCCCATTTGGAATAAATTTGAAAGAAAATGAAGAAAACAAGGATTTTCTTTTGCTAGTTCTTGATGTTTATCGCAAGTATTAGCAATTATAAATATCGCATCTTTATACATCAAAATTGTACTTATATAACTTGTTGCGTTCCCTCCACAAACAACACATCCTAAAGGTTGTCTATGTAAAATAATAGTTTGTTTAATTTTTGTATTATCTATTCTTCCATTTGATATATCAATTAATGGAGCAAATTGATTATTGAGAGCTTCTTCCCAATCAATGTATTTATGAGTTAATTTTGAATTATTGTATCTATAATATAATTTTTGACTATCTTCAGTTTTTATTTCTTTCTTTAATAGTGAAGAAAAAGCTTCTAATGATAAAGCACCTGTTTCTTTATAATTGTATGAATATACTCTATAGAATGGATACTCACTACATGGCTCATATTCTGCAATTAACATGTCTTCTTTTTCAAAAATATTATTTGCATGCACTGCTAACTTTTGCCATAAGAATGGATTCTGAGTAATCATATTAAAAACAATTTTATAATCTCGTTGAGAATCTTTTAGTGTAAATAGCAAAAGTTTAAGAATAAAATCTATATCTTTTCCTGAACTACCATGTAAATTGTAATGTGCTATTAGTTCATCAATTTTTATCATCTAGATGTCCTTATACATTATCGTTAACTTGATGTATTTCACCAAAGATTGATTCAATTCCTGTTCTGAAACTTGACACATCATTAAGATAAAAAATTCTTAGATTTTTCCTTGCTCTAGAACAAGCAACATATAATAAGTTTTTTGTATTTTCATCACCAGCATTAGGATTGCCAAAAAAATTAGAAAATATATTCTCTCTACCAAATCTATTTTCCATAATAACTAATACATTATCAAACTCAAGTCCTTTTGTAGCATGATATGTATGATAAATAACATCTTGTTTTTCAACTCTATTTACAAATTCAAACCATTTAATATATTCAGTGATATTAATAGATAACAAAATATCTATCTTATTTTTAGCATCATCAAGTTGCTCATCATCAATATCTCTATAAAGCTTTTCTAGCATATAAGAAACCATATTTTCAAAGGAATATATGTCTATTTCTTTGAAAATATCTTCTACTTTTTTCTTATAGCCTTTTGTTTCACTTTCTTCATAGTTATTAAATATAGACTCAATATAGTCTTTTAAAGTATTGCCAGAAATAGATTTTAAAAGTTCTATCAAATCAAATAATTCTTTAAAGTTACAACCTTCATAGATTTTTTCGTTTAATATGTCAGATATTGGAGTTTTTGGATTAACCAAAGATTGCTGTAACTCAATAATTTTATAAATCATATTTTGTACATCACCGAGTTTGGTAATATCATAAGTTACCAATTCAGTATTAAGAGCTGAGTAATTTAGTCCACTATATAAACTTGTATGCTTAAATGAGTCGTAAATATTTTCAAATCCATTATATTTTGCAACCAACTCATTTTTAAGTACAAAACAGTGCAGTTTATTAGTATCACTGATATTTAAATCTTCTGTGCATTGTATAATGAAATTATTAATGTTATCCGCACTACCTTGATAAAACTCAACACTTCCACAATCATCATCTTCATAAATGGAGGTTTGTACAATACGGTCATCTCTTATCTTATTAATTACTTCTATAACTTGTTTTGCTGAACGGCGATTGAACCGTTTATCGACTGGAACTAAATTAGGATGAATCTCATCAATATTGCTTCCTACACCTGTATCATAAATATTTTGTGCCGTATCTCCAAAGTATCCGATAAATAAATTAAAATTTATCTGCTCTGAATACATAGATAATGAATTTATTATTTTAATAACATTTTCTGCTGTATCTTGATACTCATCTACTAAAATATATGGAAATTTATTGATTATAATCTTTTTTAAAGTGTCATATCTATCTACAATTTTTAAACCATACTCAAGCAATGTATCATGACTTATTTTCATTCTGTGTAAACTATCATTATTTTGCTTGCTGTCATAAACTACAGATTTATATTCACTTGTAACTATTTTCCCTAAACAAATTTGAAAATTCTCAATCTTATAAATTGCCTTGATAATATCTTTAAACTGCCCAACATTTGACATCAAATTATTATCGACTATTGAATTAAAAGCAGTTTTGAATGTGGCTGCATTTTTATCTTTATTTCTATAATATAATTCTCTGTTGTCTAGTAAACTTTGTTTTAATGTTTCTTGTCCAGCCTCATCTAAGCTCTGAAATTTCTGATATTTGGTATTATCTGGATTGTTTAATGCAGCTTGTATTTCGATTAACTCATTTGATACTTTTTCCTGATGAATTTGCACTAATTCTTTTTGATAATCTTTTATAAGTTCCCAAATCCTTTCATGAATTGTAGATACTTTTACCAATGAAGAATTTCCTATACGCTCTTTTATTTCATTTGTAGCTACATTAGTATAGGTAATACATAAAATTTGCTGGTTGTGATATTTCAACTTGTTACCATGTTTATTAACTATATAAAGTAAACTTTCTTTGAGTGCATGAGTTTTCCCTGCTCCAGCTCCAGCATTAAATTTTATATGTCTAAATTCATCAATATAGTTATTAATTGCTACTTGTATCTGTTTCTCTTCTTCGAGTAGTTCTGCTGATGGAGTTTTTAAACACATATTTTACTCCTCATCCTGAGTAAAACCTAGTTCAGTTTTTAACCATTCTAAAGCATCTTTTATATACTTTGGCAACTCTGGTAAATGATCTTCGTCATTAATACTAAGCTGATATAAAAGCTCATTAGCAAAATCACTTTTGCTATCAGATAGTTTTCTTTGTAGTTTGTAAGAATTCTGAATTAAATTTGTTCTTAGGGCAGAATCTGCCAATATTTCTTGATATATTTCTGGTTTAACTTTTTGTATGGTCGTGTTTAAAATATCGTTAGCGTAATTGGAAAGAATCAATGCTTCTTCTAAACTTGTTGCATACACATCTTCTATTTTATCGCCTTGAAATGCAATGTATAAATTATTATCTTTAAAATAAGAAGTGCTTAATAAAGCAATATCATTTGTTAGATTATATTTTGCTATTGTTTTATTCGTTGTAGTTCGATTTTGCAAACTATTCATTTGCATAAAACTTTCTTTTTCTGGTTTTTCTCTTTTTATATCCAAATCTGTAATGACTATAGTTGGTACAGTTAATAGCTTAATTAAATGATGATACACTAATCCATGTGCTCCGTTAATATTGAATATTGTGATATATTTTTTATTAAGCTGTTTATCAATGCTCAAATAATACTTTAATAATAATTCCTCTGTAATTCCTTCTACAAAAATAATTGCATCAGCAAAAAAGAGTTCAGATGCTTTAAACTTAATATGTTTTTTGATGAAACTTAACTCTTCTTTAGTTCTTATTTTTTTATCTTCATCACTCTCATCACTATTTTTTTCACTTGAAATCATCTGTGAGTCTTTGAGATTTACTACATTTGATAAATTATTTTTCTCATAAACATAGTTGATGTTATTCAATGAATCACTCGTATGAATTTTACTATTTAGAATATGTGCTGAATGTGTTGAAATTATAAGCTGACTATTTAATTTTTTTGCACTACTTCCAAGCAATGTATTAATTGCCTCATTAATATGATTAATAAAAAGTTCTTGCATTTGAGGATGCATAAAAACTTCAGGCTCTTCGATGCAAATAAGATTTAATCTACTATGTTTATCCCCATCTGGATATTGTTCAACATAATCAATTAATTCTCCTATAATACGCATTAAATTTCTATAGCCCAAACCAAATTGATTCTCTGGAATATATAAATCATTTTCTTTATATTGATACCGAACTAATTGATTTAGCAACTGTTCAAAACTTAAATTTGAACTCAAAAAGACTTGCAATGTGTTTTTATCATGAAGTTTTCCAATTACTTGGTTTAGTCCATTTGTAAAACTAAGCTCAATATTCTGTGATATATTAGAGTTAAATGTTTCGATTTGATTTCTAAAAGTTTCAGTATTTGGATTACCATTTTGCTCATATTTATATTTCATTATCTGAGAAAATATTTTTGATAAGTCTTTTTCACCATGATTTTCATTTGGCTTAATGAGTACTATATGGATTAAATTCTTAATATTAAAATTTGTATTAATTAGATCATTATTTGAATTATAATAATTAAGCTCAAACAAATCATCTGTATCAAAAATAGATAAAAATTTATTAAAAAGGATATTGTCATTCTCTTGATTATTTAAAATTAAATTTTTTACAGTATTAATAAATTCTACATCATTTTTTAGTTCATATTTTGCAACAATAGTAAAATCTTTTTCTCCCGTTTGAGATTGGCTATCTCCTAATTGCATAAATGGAACAAAATTATTAACTAAATCATCATGGTTTCTTTCATCAATACCTATTTTAATTTCAAAATTTAAACTTGGTTGTACGATATAATGATTTTTTTTATATGTATTCAATAATCTACTCAAATATATATAATTAAAATCATTAGCCTTGAACTTTTGATTATTTACAATCTTATAAAGTGCTGTCACTATTGTTGTTTTTCCAGCGTTGTTTTTTCCTACTACCAAACTTGTTGCTTTTGCAACATTGATATCATCTTGTATTATTAAACTATCTTTAGAATCAACAAATTCAATTAAATTATTTTTAGTTCCAAATTTCCTGAAGTTTTTCAATTGTAAACTTTTTAAATACACACAAATCTCCTAAATATCAAATTTCTACAACTCTCTCAAACATCTCTTTTATCTCTATCTCATGAGATATCAAAAATATCTGTCTATACTGCTCTTTAATTGTGTGAAATGCTTCTAATATTTCCATTCTTCTACTTTCATCTTGACTACCAAATACTTCATCAAATGCTAAAAATCCAATATTTCCAGCACCATTTAGTTCCCCTAATGTTTTTGATATTGCAATTCTAAGAACCAAATTTGCTAAATCAACTTCACCACCACTAAATCTATCTATTGGAAACTTTTGTCCTTCATCATATATATAAAAATCAAAGTCATTATCCACTTCTATATGTTGATACTTGCCTTTAGTGATTTGAGAGTACATTGTTGAAGCTATCCCAGATATTCTAGGAGCTACTTTTGAGTTTAGTTTTGTTTTAAATTCACTCAAAGATATTTTTATCTTTTCATAATCGCTTAAATCTTGTTGTTTAGTAGCTAATTTAGTTTGATGTATTTTGTTTGTATCAAGTGCAGATTGAAGTGTTTTTATTTCTCCATCAATTGATGCGATTTGTACTTTAAAATCATTGATAATAGTTGCTAACTCATCTTTTTGCTTTTGTAAAAGTGTAAACTCATCAAGTTTTGTCTTATGATTTGTTTCATCATAAACAACTGCTTTAATTTCAATTTCTTTGTTTGAAAACGCTGTTGAATTTTGCTCAATAGCTTTTTTAATCTCATCTAACTCTTTTTGAAGTACTGGAACTCTTTGGATAAGTGTTTGAAGTTTTTTATATTCATCATATTTTGGTTTTAGAGTTTGCTCTTTTACTATCAAATCTTGATACAGTTTTTCATCATAAGAGTATTTTGAAAGCTCCTCAAGCTCTTTTTTGTTTTGGATACCTTTTGTTTCTACTTCTTTAAAATAGTTATTTGCTTTGAGAAGGTCTTTTTGTTTTGTTTCAATAATTGTGAGTTGTTTATTTATCTCTTGAAGCTGTTTTTCTATCTCTTCTTTTTGTTTATCAAGTGCTCCTTTTGAACTTTCAACTTTTAGTAATTCAAGAGTTTGTTTATCAATTTTTTCTTTTTGGATACTCTCAATAGTACTTGATAAATTTGCTATTACTTTGTCATACTCTTCTAAAAGTGGGCGTGTACAAGTTGGACAATTTGAACCCTTACCAATATCTTGAATTTGAACAATCTGAGCTTTTGTAATGTCGATAAGTTTTTGCTCACCAGATATTGATGAACTGATAGCTTTTATTTGGGCTTCTTGCTCTTTGATACTCGTTTGAAGCTTTGTCATTTCTGCTTGTATTTGCTGTTGTTTTAATTGCAGATTTGCATAATCTTTTACTTCAAGCTCTAATGCAGCAATATCATTTTTAGCTTTTGTATATTGTTCTCTAAGTTGAGTCTGTTCTTTATTTAGCCCATCTTTTTTAAGCTGTATCTCTTTTAGTTGCTGTTGTTCTTTGAGTTTTAATTGCAACTGTTCAAACTCTATTTTTATAGGCTCTAATACAACAAGCTCTTTTTGTTTTTGCTGTAACTCTACTAATTCAGTTGATAGTTTTGCTTGTTGGAGCTTATTAGATTCAAGACTATTTTTAATTAGTTCAAGTTCACTTAGCAACTTTGTTTTATGCTCTTTTGTCTTTTGTAAAAGATCTAACTCTTTTTTAGCCTCAATCTCTTTTAGTTTTTGAGTTTCCAACTCTTTTGATTTTGTAGTTAAGTTAGCATTGATTTGTGTCTTATTCTCATTATGTACTTTTATTGCACTCTCTTTAGCAACAATCTCATCACTACTTAATAATACCTCTCTAAAAGCATCTATCTCCCTTTTAAGCCCCCTGCTTTTTTCAATTAGCATTGATTCAATAGCATCAATTTTTTCTAATCCTAAAAGCTTTCGTATCATTTTTTTTCTATCTTCAGGCTTTAAGTTACTAAGGCTAGTTAGTTCTTTTTGAGAAGCAAAAAGAGTATGCATAAAAGCATCTTTACTCATCTTTACAAGTTTTACTATAGAGTTTGTTACTTCTTTTGCACCTGTTGTGATAAGCTCTTCATTTTTATAAAATTTTGCATTAGCTGATAGTGCCTTACCTCTAAATTCTCTCACTACTTTGTAAGTAAGTCCATCAAATTCAAATTCTAAAGAGACACTTACAGGCTCTTTTCCACTTACACTTGAATTCCGTATAAGATCCTTTGAACCTTTGTTTTTGAGTTCCCCATAAAGTGCAAATAATATAGCTTCAAAAATTGTGGATTTTCCACTTCCATTTTTACCTATGATTCCAACTAAGCCTTCATCAAATTTGAAACTCTTTTCAGTATATTTTTTGAAATTTAATAAATCAAGACTATTCAGTATCACTGTACACCTCTTCGTAAGTACTAAATAACTCTTGCACCTTTATTTTTAATCTATCAAATTCTTCAGATTTGCTATCTTCTTTGATATGTTCTATAAAGTAATCTTCAAGTGAAAGTGATTCTATATCATCGATTGTTTTAGCATCGCTTGATGTTTTAAACTCTCTTTTGACATTTACATACATTGCAAGCTTAAATATTTTTTTTATATCAGCGGTGTTTATATCTATTGATTGCATAGTAGTTAAATTTGTAAGTTTTACTTCACAGATAGTATCTTTGATATTTGATAAATCTAGTGTTTCAATAGATGCTTCTAAATTCTCACAATCAATTTGAAACTCTAAAATTGGTCTGATTTTAATCTCTTTGTATTCAATACTCAAGTTATCTTCAAGTGTAATTAGTGCAAAACCTTTTGAGTTTCGTTTGTCATTAAGACTTGTTCGCTCTGTACTTCCACTGTAATAAACATTTTCATGCTTACCCACTTTTCCAAACCCATGCCAATGTCCAAGAGCTACATAATCCATCTTTTCAAAAATATACTCTTTATCTGTTGGATAAACCCACTCTCCAAACTCTTGCATGAGATACCATGCACCAACGCTACAGTGCATCATCATGATATTTTTCTTACTTGCATCAATTGACTCTTCGCAAAGCTCTATTTGAGAGAGAGCTTTTGTGTCATCGTTCATATGCGGAAGACAATGAAAGACGATATCTTCAAACTCTACTTTTTTATACTCTTGATTATAAGAGACATATATATTTTCAAAATTTTCAAATATTTTTAAAATCGGGCTACTAAGATTAGTTCGTGGAGTTGAGTGATTACCTGCGATTAAGATAAATGGAATATTTAGAGAGTTGATTATTTTAAATTGCTCCAGAGCAAAAGTAATCGCACGATTGCTTGGACTTGTTCTATGAAACAAATCCCCTGTATGGATAATATAATCAGGTTTTATCTCTTTTATTTGCTCTACAACTTGAGAAAAAGCATCATAAAAATCAGCTTCTCTTTGGTTTATATTTTCTTCGTTGATGACATCTAAATCATTAGACCCTAAATGGGTATCACTAAAGTGTACTATTCTCATTTTTATACTTTTTATTAAAATTATAAACTTAAGTATACAATATTTAAATTACCTAAGTTAGAAATTGAACAATCTATAAAAATAGTATCCAAAGAAAACAAAAAACAAGCTCATTTGTTATTAAAAAATGATAATTCATAATATTATTCTTTTAAAATTACATATCTTTGTCTTGAGAGATTCAAAAAAAAATAGTACAATATATTTTATTTTATAGGAAAATTGTTATGGAAATATTAGATATATTTAAACTATCAATCCTTATTTTACTAACTCTTTTTGTTTTCAAAGCTTCAAACAATTTTGTAGTTCACAAAAGAAAAAAGAAGAGAAATCAATTATGATGATTCAAACATAGATTTCTTCAATTCATCAACTTTATTTTTTGATGTGACATGCCCTTTTTGATAAGCTTTTTCATACCAATTTAGAGCAATCTTACTATTTTTATCAACCCCATATCCATTTTCGTAGATAATACCTAAAGCATGCATAGCAGAAGTATTACCCAACTGTTCAGCTTTTATATATAAATCAAATGCTTTTTTATAATTTTTATCAACTTTTTCATCTCCAAATAAATATAAATGACCAAGATTATTCATAGCAAAATGATTTTCTTGTTCTATGGCTTTTGTATAATACTCTATTGATTTATTAATATCTTTTTCAATTCCAAAACCAAATCGATACATTATTCCTAACATATTTTGTGAATCTGAATTACCTTGTAAAGCAGATTTTTCATACCATTGAAATGCTTTTGTATAATCTTTATCTACCCCTTTACCATAATAATACATACTCCCTAGTTTTCTTTGTGAAGCTTCATCATTTAAATTGGCTTTTTCTTCTAACTCATTTAAATTAATACTTTCTTTCACATCATGCGTTAATTTAGCTGCTCCAGCAAGTGTACCAATAATCGATAATTCTATTAATTTTCCTGTACCATAAATTAAATAAAATGGTGAATTAAAAGTATGTTTTGCAACTCTCATAGCTTGACTATCATCTTCTTTAAGAGCACATCCATTTAATAAGAATATTCCTATTAATCCAATAATAATATTTTTATGATTCTTCATTTGTCCCTACCTTAAAATTAAATATTTTTTTATATTACAAAACTAAGACTTTTAATAAACTAAAATAAACGATTATTTATAATTTTTATTGACATTATATTATCATATATGATATTATAATATTATATATAAATATAGGAGAGAAAGATGTTGGTTGTTAAAATTATTGCTGGGTTGATAAGTTTATTGACGTTGTATCTTATAATGAAAAAAATAAATAATTACACTCACACACATTATCAATACGTTGTATTTGATTGGTTCAACTATATTTTGGTTGCAGCATCTTACGCATGTTTTTATTTTGGACATAAAATTTATAGTACCGCTTTATTAGAACAAGGTGATTGGTTAAATGGAATTTTATTAATAGGTATTGGAATAATAGGAATCATTTTAATGTGTATTATAAACTTTTCAAAACTGCCTATGTTAATTGGATTATTAGTAACTGTCGTACAACTTAGTATTTATGTTATTTTGAGTATTGTGGGATTTTATGCCCTTATTGCATTATTCATTTTATCACATGGTATTAGACCTGTATATAATTTAAATTCAAAATAAAAGGATAGAATTATGAACGATGTAGAGTTTATCATTGAAATAGATTCAATGCTTTCTAAGGAAGATATTTTAACAATCCAGACTTTGCTCAAAAAAGAACTTGGGATATCCAAAGATAGATTTAATATTTATAAAGCTGGCCATTATGCAAAAGAGAGTCATTTTGCACAAAATATTTTTGAGCAAATAGAAAAAGGGATTATTGAAGATATGAAAATATATTAAAACAATATATTCAATATCTTTTGGATTCGTTCATTATTTTTATTTTTATACAAATAAATAAGAACTGTTCCTAAACTTATAGTAAATAAAGCTGTTAAAATCAGAGTTGTATTTGATTGTGTAGAAATTATAAATAAACTAGGAAGAAAAAAAATAGCATATACCAATAAATAGAATTTCATCTTATCTGCTCAATTATTATTTACAGTTATTTTAAGATTAAGCACTTCACATATTTGCAATAAAAATGCAAAATCATATCTGCCACGATTGATTTTTTGTCGTACGCTTGCCAATGAATAAGTATAACCTGCTTCATTGAGCATATTTGTTAAATCAATAAAAGAGAGATCCCTCTCTAACAAAATTCGTTTGACAAAAAGTTTTGACTCTTTGTTAAAGTCTCTTTCCATTTAAATCCTTAATAATCCAATATTATCATATATGATAACATAATTTTATGCTAAATCTATATTTTTAAAAAATTCACTGATATCTACTTCTAATACGAAGGCGATTTTCGCAAGTTGTTCAATATTAAAATGATTCTTATTGTAATAAATTTCTGCGCCAGATATAGGAGAAACTGATTTATAACCCAATGCATATGCTAATTTTAATTGAGAAATATTTTTTTGCTTTCGTAATCGTTTGACATTTTGTCCAATTTGTTTATGCAAGTTTTCAGAAAAATCACACGAAAGAGCATCAATTTCTTTCATTTATAACCCTAATATATTAGATTATTAAAGTTTAATATGTTATGATTTTTTCGACAATCTAATATATTAGATTTTATTATTAAGGAGTAGAAGTGATTTGTCCTAATTGTGAAAAAGAGACTCTAAATGAATTATATTGTGAACATTGTGGAAAAAATTTTCACAATATCAACCTTCAATCCAATGAAAAGAAAGATCCTCCTTTCAATGCTCATTTATTGAATTGGAAATATTATATTGGGGTAATTATATTTGCTATAATTGGAGTTTTAGGAGATAAGCTACAAGCTTCCAATGGTATAGTAATCTTAACGGCTATTATTATGACAGTAACATATAAAGCGAAATTTTCAGGGCGATTTGCAATGTTGTTTTTTTCAGCAATAATTGCCGGCATGATATTTATATTGACCGTATTTCTTACAAGTTATTTTAAATCATTCAATGATAATCAAAATGAAGCAAAAATACAAAAATTTCTCAGCTCTTATAAAAATTATCCAATACATTTAAACAATGAAATTGAACTGGCAGCATTTACAAGTGATTCGCCTAATACAATGACGCAACATCTTAGATTTCTTAATTACACAAAAGAGCAATTAACTTCAACACATAAAGCAGGTCTTGAACAATATGTAAAATTTCTATCTTATTCAGGATTTACAGGAATTTGTAAAGAAAAAGAACTCAAAGAACTCTTTGAAAATGGATTAACTGTTTATCAACGTTACTATGATTATAACAATCAATTTTTACAAGAAACATTTGTAAATGAAAAAAAATGTGTGAAATATTTAGAAGAGTGATTGCTTTTTTAAAAAGCCACTCAAATTATATGATTAAATGGTCTAAATTGACCACTGATACTTCATATATAGTAAAATTTTCCGTCTTTTCGTTGAATTTCTTTAACTTAGGATAACTTTCAATAAAATAATATTTTCATTCATATTTTTCTTTTTTATATCAGATGATTCTATCATATCTTTTCGATAATTTTTTGTCTATTTCTTTAGAGGAAGATGGAATTATTCATTACTATTCATCAATAAAACTTATACTTAGCCAAATTTGAGTAAAATGTATGATATTTTATTCAAGGTGCTAATCATGGAAGACAAATGGCTTACTGTCAACGAAATATGCGAATACCTGCACACTACAAGAGATACTGTTTATAAATGGATTGAACAAAAGCAAATGCCTGCAAATAAAGTGGGTAGAAAATGGCTTTTTAGAAAAGATGAAGTTGATGCATGGGTAAAAAGCGGTAAAGCTGCGGATGAGAAGTAACCTATGAATTCAAACGATATAAACCAAAACCCAGAACAATTTGCAAGAGACAACATAGATAAATTACTGCGAAATGCAGGTTGGGCAATACAAAGTGCCAAAAAAATCAATTGGAACGAATCTCTTGGAATTGCTATAAAAGAGTACCAAACAGATGTTGGTCCAGCTGATTATGTTCTTTTTGTAGATAGAAAGCCAGTTGGAATTGTTGAAGCAAAAAAAGAGGAAGTTGGGCAAAATCTCTCAACTGTTGAAGAGCAGTCATCTGGTTATGCCAATGCCAAACTAAAATATCTTAACAATGACCCATTACGATTTGTCTATGAAAGTACGGGAGCACTTACGAGATTTACAGATTATCAAGACCCAAAACCAAGAGCAAGAGAAATATTTAGTTTTCATACTCCAAAAACATTGCTTTCATGGTCAAAACAAGATAAAACTCTAAGAGAAAGATTTTTTGATATTCCTGAACTTGAAACGGATGGTTTCAGACCAGCTCAAATCAAAGCTATTAAAAACCTTGAAAGCTCTTTTAAACAAAATAAACCAAGAGCACTTATACAAATGGCTACAGGTGCAGGAAAAACATTTACAGCAGCTTCATTTATCTATAGACTTCTAAAATTTGCAAAAGCCAATAGGATACTTTTCCTTGTAGATACTAAAAATCTTGGGGAACAAGCAGAGCAAGAGTTTATGAAGTTTGTCCCACAAGATGACAATAGAAAATTCACAGAGCTTTACAATGTTCAAAGACTTAGTTCAAGCTACATAGCAAATGATGCACAAGTATGTATTTCAACTATTCAAAGGCTTTACTCCATCCTAAAAGGGGAAGAGCTAGACGATAAAGCGGAAGAAGAAAATCCAAACGAGTCAAGCTGGAAACCTAAAGAGCCACTACCAGTAGTGTACAATGAAAAATACGGAATTGAAACTTTTGACTTCATCGTTATAGATGAGTGCCACCGCTCTATTTATAATCTTTGGCAACAAGTCCTAGACTACTTTGATTCATACCTTGTAGGGCTTACAGCTACACCAGATAAAAGAACATTCGGATTTTTCAATGAAAATGTCGTAAGTGAATACACCTATGAAGAATCAGTAGCCGATGGAGTAAATGTCCCTTATGATGTCTTTGTAATAGAAACAGAGATAACAAAAAACGGTGCAAAGATAGAGGCAAAAGAGCTCATCGAAAAAAGAGAGAAACTTTCGCGAAGAAAAAGATGGGAGCGAACAGAAGAGGAAGAGATTTATACTGCAAATAAGTTAGATAAGGATGTGGTAAATCCAAGCCAAATCAGAAACATCATCAAAGCATATAAAGAGAATTTACCAAAAATCTTCCCAAACCGTATAGATGAAAATGGCGAAATGGAAGTACCAAAAACACTCATCTTTGCCAAAACAGACTCCCATGCAGATGACATCATCAAGATAGTTCGTGAAGAGTTTGGAGAGGGAAATGACTTTTGTAAAAAAGTAACCTACAAAATAGATGAAGACCCAAAATCAGTTATCAACAAGTTTAGAAACAACTACAACCCTCGAATAGCTGTAACAGTAGATATGATAGCCACAGGAACAGATATCAAACCTCTTGAAGTGTTGCTTTTTATGAGAGATGTAAAAAGTACCAACTATTTCCAACAGATGATAGGAAGAGGAAGCAGAACTATCAACGATGATGACCTACAACAAGTATCAAGAATGGCAAAGGTAAAAACCCACTTTGTTGTAGTCGATGCCATAGGTGCTACAAAATCTAAAAAAACAGATAGCCGACCACTAGAGAGAAAACCATCCGTACCTATGAAGGACCTCCTTGGAGCAGTGCTAATGGGTGCAACCGATGAAGACCTCTTCACTTCACTAGCAAATAGACTTATAAGACTCGATAAGCAAATAACCGAAGATGAAAAAGAAAAAATCACTGAACTAAGCAGTGGTAAAAGTATCAATCATATTATCAAAGACCTGCTAAATGTCTATGACCCAGATGTGTTAGAAACTACCCCTCAAGAAGAGCTTATAAAAGAGGTGCAAACAACTTTTAATGGAGAGCTAAACGACTACCTTGAAAATGTACGAAAAGTGCATGAACAAATCATCGATGTGGTCAATCTCGATACTATACTAGTAGCAGACTGGGATAAAGACTCTACCGATAAAGCAAATGAAATCATCACAGAATTTCAAGCATACATACAAGAGCATAAAGATGAGATAACAGCCCTTAAAATTTTCTATAATGAACCACACAGAAGAAGAGAGCTAACCTCAAAGATGGTAAAAGAGTTACTCTCTCACATCAAAGCAAATAAACCTAGACTTGCTCCAAGTATCGTGTGGGAAGCTTTTAGACAGCTAGAAGAAACCAACCCACAAAGCCCAAAAAGTGAGATAATAGCTTTAGTATCGATTCTTAGACGACTTACAGGGCTAGATAGTAAGCTCACAGGTTATGACCTAACTATAGATAAAAACTTCCAAAAATGGGTCTTTGCAAAACAAGCAGGAAGCTTAAAATATACAGCAGAACAAATGGAGTGGCTACGGATGATAAAAGAGCATATAGCAACAAGCTTACATGTAGAGATTGATGACTTAGACTATACTCCATTTGATGCTCAGGGTGGAAGAGGAAAAATGTGGCAACTATTTGGAGAAGAGATGAACAACATCATAGATGAACTTAATGAAGCATTGGCGGCTTAGATGAGAGAGGATTGGATAAATTGCAGTTTTGAAGATATTTTAACTTTAAAAAATGGATTTGCATTTAAAAGTGATAAATATTCAGAAAATGGTACTCCTGTAATTAGAATTTCAGATATAAATGATGCCATTGTAAAAACAACAAATGCAAAAAAAGTTCAAGATGAAGAAAACTATGAAAATTATCTAGTTGAGTTTGGTGATATTTTAATAGCAATGTCTGGTGCTACAACTGGAAAATTTGGAATTTATAAAGAACAAAATAAAGCATATCAAAATCAACGAGTTGGAAACTTCAAACTTCATTGTGAAGAATTAATTAATAAAAACTATATTTACTATCTTTTATATGCACTAAGACGACAGATTGAAAAAGATGCTTATGGTGGAGCACAGCCAAATATTTCATCGAAAAAAATTGAAGCAATGCAAATTACATTAGCCCCACTCCTTGAACAAAAAGCAATCGTTGCAAAAATAGAGCAACTCTTTTCAGAGCTTGATAATGGGGTGGCAAATCTCAAAACAGCTCAAGCAAAACTCAAAATCTACCGCCAAGCGGTACTTAAAAAAGCTTTTGAGGGAGAGTTGACAAAAGAGTGGAGAGAAAAACAAACCAATCTTCCAACAGCAGATGAACTGTTAGAACAGATAAAAAAAGAGCGAGAAGTTCACTACAAACAACAACTTGAAGAATGGAAACAAGCTGTTAAAGATGGCATAAAACAAACAAAGCCAAAAAAACAAAAAGAGCTAAATATTGAGCTAAATAAAATTACACTTGGTTCATTAATTGAAGAAGTAAAGTATGGCACTTCAAAGAAATGTGATTATGGTATAGATGGAACGGGCGTATTAAGAATTCCAAATATAGCTGATGGATATATTGATAATACTGATTTAAAGTTTGCTAAATTTAGCAATGAAGAAATTACTCAGTATAAATTGAAAACAGGTGATATATTGATAATTCGTTCTAACGGTAGTGTTAAACTAGTTGGAAAACCTGCTTTAATTAACGAGAATGATACAAAATATTTGTATGCAGGATATTTAATAAGACTAAGACCTTATCAAACTATTTTAAATAGCAAATATTTATATTATCAGTTAATTTCACATGAATTAAGAAAGCAAATTGAAGAGAAAGCGAAATCAACAAGTGGTGTTAATAATATTAACTCTGGTGAAATAGAAAGCTTATTACTTTCAATTCAATCACTTGAAGAACAAAATCAAATTGTACAAGAGATAGAGTCACGATTAAGTGTCTGTGACAAGATAGAGGAAACCATCGAAACTTCACTAGCCAAATCAGAAGCCTTGCGACAAAGCATCCTCAAAAAAGCTTTTGAGGGAAAAATTCTAAGTATTCAAGAGCTAGAAAATATCAAAAATCATCCAGAATATGAAAGTGCGGAAACACTATTAGAAAATATTAAAAGAGAGAGAAATAAATAATGAACGAATCAAAACGACAGAATGGAGTTTCTTTAGACAATAACGCATCAAGTGTAGTAAGTAAAGTTTGGGGATTTGCAAGTATGCTCCGTGATGATGGTGTGGGGTATGGGGATTATTTAGAACAGCTTACTTATTTGCTCTTTTTAAAAATGGCAGATGAGTATAGTAAACCACCATACAATAGAAAGCTAAATATTCCGCAAGGGTACGGCTGGGAGAGTTTGACAGAGAAAAGAGGAGCAGAGCTAGAAGTTCATTATAGTGAGCTACTTCGTGAACTCTCAACTGCAAAAGGGATGTTAGGACAAATATTTACAAAAAGCCAAAACAAAATCCAAGACCCTGCAAAACTTTATAAAATCATAGATATGGTCAATCGTGAAAACTGGTCAATGTTTGGAAGTGACCTCAAAGGAAAAATCTATGAGGGATTACTTGAAAAAAATGCAGAAGATACTAAAAGTGGAGCGGGTCAATACTTTACCCCAAGAAGCCTTATCCAAGCGATGGTGGAGTGTGTAAGACCAGAACCAAATAAATCTATCACAGACCCAGCATGTGGAACGGGCGGGTTTTTCCTAGCAGCTTATGACTATATAGTAAAAAATCATGACTTAGATAGAGAACAAAAAGAGTTTTTGAAAAATAAAACATTCTATGGAAATGAGATAGTAGCAAATACAAGAAGAATGGCACTTATGAACCTCTTCTTACATAATATTGGTGAAATAGATGGAGAGAGCTTTATATCGCCAAATGATGCACTAATAGCAGATGAGGGGAAAAGATTTGATTATGTCCTAGCAAATCCACCGTTTGGTAAGAAAAGTTCCATGACCTTTACCAATGAAGAGGGAGATGTAGAAAAAGAGGACTTAGTTTACAATCGTCAAGATTTCTGGGCTACAAGCTCAAATAAACAGCTCAACTTCATGCAACATATCAAAACACTTCTAAAGACAACAGGACAAGCAGCAGTAGTCCTTCCTGATAATGTCCTCTTTGAAGGTGGTGCAGGAGAGACAGTGCGAAAAGAGCTTATGAAAACTACAGAGCTACACACCATACTTAGACTTCCTACAGGAATATTTTACAAACAAGGTGTCAAAGCAAATGTGCTCTTTTTTGATAATAAACCAGCAAGCAAAGAGCCGTGGACAAAAGAAGTATGGATATATGACTTTAGAACAAATATCCACTTCACTCTCAAGAAAAACCCTATGAAGCTTGAAGATTTACAAGATTTTATCAAGTGCTATAACCCAACAAATAGACATAATAGAGTTGAAACTTACAGCGAAGAAAATCCAGAGGGAAGATGGAGAAAATTCAAATATGAAGATATCATCACAAGAGATAAAACAAGCTTGGATATTTTCTGGCTAAAAGATAAAAGCTTGGCAGATTTAGATAATCTTCCTGATCCTGATATTTTGGCTAATGAGATAATAGATGATTTGGAAGCTGGATTGGAGAGTTTTAGAGAGATTGTTGGCGTGGTTGGGGAGTAAGGTGAACTTATTAACTAAAAATCTGAGTAAGTTGTAAAGTGAGGGTAATCTGATGAAACAATCTTTTAATGTTGAAAACTTTATAAAAATTTATTATGACGAAAACCGAAAAGGTGATTATTTAGATGGTAGATTTACTGAGTTTAGCGAATTAAAAGATTTAGGGCTGGAAATAAAACAAATCAATCAAAATTTTAGAGATAAGGTATATACAACACAAGAACAAAAAGAAAGTGCAAATCAAAAAAAAGAGGAATTATTTAAAAGCAAATTTGATAAGTTAAAAATAATATTATCAACTGTAGAAAACAAAATTGACAAAAAAGACTATCAAATATCTATGGATACTAAAATCATCAAAGGTAAAACAGCTTATACATTTGATAGAAGCAATATTGAAACATTTTTTTTATTTAAACAGATCCAAAAAAACATACAACATTCTTTTAAAGTAAAACAAGCAGATAGAAACGAAATAATATCTCAGGTTGTAAATATGCTTGATAATGGATTTCCAAAATATATCATACGAACAGATATTACAAGTTTTTATGAGTCTATTCCTCATGACGAATTAAAAAAAGTCATAAGTAGAAATCATATACTTAGCCCATTATCTAAAAAAGTTATCAATGAAATTTTAAGACAGTATCAATCTATAACTGGTCTTGATAAAGGGATACCAAGAGGAATAGGCATAAGTGCTTATCTTGCAGAGCTATATATGAGAGATTTTGATCATGATATTAAAAACTTGCAAAATGTAACTTATTATGCAAGATATGTTGATGACATTATAATTATATTTACACCAAATAACAAGTATGAAAGTATTGACTATTTAAGTTTGATAAAACAGTGTATTTTAAAAACTAAACTAAATTTAAATGATAAAAAAACGAAAGAAATTGATTTTTTCAATATGAAAAGTTATACACTTGAATTTTTAGGATATCAAATTAATTTTAATCATATTAAAAAATTAGAATATGAAATTAATCTCAATCTTAGTCATAAAAAAATTAGAAAATATCAAAGAAAAATACAATCAATGATAAACAGCTACAATTTTTCAAGTAAATTTGATGAAAGAAAAGCAAGAAAAATGATGTTGCAAAGGTTAAAGTATTTAACAGGCAATACGAGGCTTTTGGGTGTAAAAAAAGATATTTTAATAGGTAGTTATTTCTCTAATCAAAAACTACTTAAAACTAATTCTCTAAAAAAGCTTGATGATTACTTGTATTCCAAAATAGATAAACACTTGGAACCATATATTAAACTTACTATGGATGTAAATCAATTGAAGCTCAAATTAAAGATTTTAAGCTTTGCGAATGGATTTGAAAAGAAAAAGTTTTACAAGTTTTCAAAAAAAGACTTAGAAAAAATATTATCTATCTGGAAAAATATATGAGTAATAAATTTAGAAAAAAACAAAAAATTACATACTTAAAAGAAAGGGCTGTTTTATCAGATACACTGCCATATGAAATACCAGCAATTTTTTCTAATAGATATTTTTATAGATTTTTAGTTAACAATAAAATAAAAATTCACGATAGTGAAATTATTTTTGATAACACAAATCCAGATATTATAGAAATATTAAAACTTATATTAAATGTTAATATAGATAATAGTAGGGTTCTTTTCCAAAAGAGAGAAAGGAACATCCCTTTTACTTTTAAAATTGCACATAAAAAAAATGATTTCAGAAATTTATCTTTAATTCATCCATTAAATCAATTAATGGTTGTAGATTTTTATGATACATACAAAGACAGCATAAGGTACTTTTCAAATCAAAGTGAATTTTCAATAAGAAAACCATTTAAAATTGCAAAAAATAGATATATAAATAGTTATCTGCAAAAACAAAAAAAAGGGAAAACTACTCACAGTAAAATTGAAATGCACGGCAAAGAAGAAGAACATTTAAAAAGTTTCTTCACTTATAAAAAATACAGTAATATCCACAGATTTTTTGAATCTTATGAATATCAAAGGTGTGAAAAAAAATTTGATAAACTTTATAAATTTGATATTAATAAATGTTTTGACAGTATTTATACACATACTATTGCATGGGCACTTTTAAACAAGGAAATAGTAAAAGATAATTTAGATAAAAAACTAGATGCTACATTTGCAGGAAAGTTTGATAAATTGATGCAAAATATGAACTATGGAGAAACAAACGGCATTTTAATTGGTGCGGAAATTTCTCGTATTTTTGCTGAATTGATTTTACAAAAAATTGATAAAAATACACAAAATAAGCTTAGACAAAAAGGATATTTTCACAAAACTCATTATGAAATTTTTAGATATGTGGATGATTATTTTATTTTTTATGATGATGAACAAGTTAAAGATAAAATAATTGAAACTTTCAAACATGAGTTGAAAGAATATAATTTGTATGTAAGTGATACTAAAACAATTGAATTTGTAAAACCAATTATTACAGATTTGACAATTGCAAAAACAAAAATAACAGACTTGATAAATGAAAATTTTAGCTATAAAATAAAAGAAAATGCAACTGCTGATGAAAAACAATGGACTATTTCTTTAAGGTCAGACAGTGTTATAACAAGATTTAAAATAATTGTCAAAGAAACAAACATCGAGTACAAAGATATTTTAAATTACTCAATAGCAACAATAGAGAAAAGATTTTTAAAAATTATAGGAAAACTTGAAAATTCTGATAATCAACATTTGTATATGGATATGTTTGTTTCTTTTACTATTCAGCTACTAGATTTCTTATTTTTCATATATTCAGTATCTCCTAGAGTGACATCGACTATTAAAATAGTTTCACTTGTTAGTAAATTATTAGAATTTATTAAGGATGATAGATCATTTAATAAAGTGCTAAAAAAATATCAAGTTGAATTAATTTATAAAAAAATCTATGATGAAATCTTTCAAATATTGAAGAAAAACAAATTAAAAGAATATACACAAAATGAAACATTGTATCTATTACTTACATTGAACGAGTTAGGTAAAGATTATAGATTAGATAGTGATGAAATAGAGAAATATTTTTTTGATCCTGAGAATAAATTCAATTTAAACTATTTTTCAATTGTAACTTTGCTTTATTATATAAAAAATATTAATCGTTACATCAACATAAAAATGAAGCTTTTAGAATGTATTGAAAATAAATTTACAAATTGCAATAAAGATAATCTTAAAAAAAATACAGAATTAACGTTGTTGTTAATGGATTTGATGACTTGCCCATATATTAATCCTTCGAATAAAAATAGATTTTTATTTTTAAATGGCATAGCAGATTCAACTATACAAAATAAAATAATCACTTTTTCATTAAAACAAAAATATTGGTTTATTAAATGGCAGGATTTTAACTTGGCTGAAGAGATAGAAATGAAAAAAAGTCAGGAGGTTTATAGTTGATGTATGCTACAATGTTAATCGAATCCCAACTGAACAAATTATGCTCATTGAGCACACACACAAGGGTATTAGATTATACTTTTATTGATAAGGTGTATCTTTTTAATGTAGCGAGTTCAGGCTACATTCTTCCTATGTATTTATCTTTCATATCCCAATATCTTGAAAATATAACTTTAAACAAAACCTATTTTTTTATTCATAAAAATAAGAGTAAATATCAAGGAATAGAATTATGATAGAAATAAATAAAAAACTCCAACAATTTTTAAGTTCAGATGATGAAAATGAGATTTTAGAGTACAAAGAAGCTAAAAATCAGTACGACTTTGACAAAATTGGCAAGTACTTTAGTGCACTTTCAAATGAAGCAAATCTTATAGGCAAAGGTGAAGCTTGGCTTGTATTTGGTATCAAAGATGATAAAAGTATAGTTGGGACAAATTTTAGAGCTGATACAAAATCATTACACAACTTAAAAGCAGAAGTTGCCAACCATACTACAAATAGAATCACTTTTAAAGAGATATACGAAACTGAGCTAGATGGAAAAAGAGTTGTTTTATTTCAAATACCATCAGCACCCATTGGACTTCCCATAGCTTGGAAGGGTCACTACTATGGAAGAGATAGTTCAGAACTTCAACCTCTTAATCTTGAAGAGTTAGAGAGAATAAGAAGTCAAAACAATGATTTTGATTGGAGTATCCAGATATGTGAAGATGCGACCATTGAGGATCTATCAAGTGAAGCGATACAAAAAGCAAGGGAGCTTTATGCAATTAAAAATCCAAAACTTGCTGATGAAATAAAAGCTTGGGATGATACTACTTTTTTAAATAAAGCAAAGATAACTATCAAAGGAAAAATCACAAATACTGCAATACTACTTCTAGGTAAAAGTGAATCAGAATATTTGTTATCTCCTGCGGTTGCACAGATTAGCTGGATACTCAAAGATAAGGACAATATCGCAAAAGATTATGAACACTTTACTTGCCCGTTTATCTTAAGTCTTGAAGCGGTTTATAACAAAATCAGAAATCTAAAATACAGATATATGGATGGAAATTCTTTATTTCCGCAAGAGGTAGAAAGCTATCATCCATTTATCATAAGAGAAGCACTCAACAACTGTATAGCTCATCAAGACTATACAATGGGTGGAAAAATCAATGTAGTAGAGTTTGAAGACAGAAAATTAGTCTTTGCAAACAAAGGGGCATTTATCCCTCAAACTATTGAAAATGTACTAAAAACAGATGCACCTGAAATAAAATATAGAAACAAATTTTTAGCTCAAGCAATGATAAATCTAAATCTTATCGATACCATAGGAAGTGGAATTGTCAAGATGTTTACAATCCAAAGTAAAAAGTACTTTCCACTTCCAGAATATGAGCTTTCAAATGACTCTGTAAAAGTAACCATAGAGGGAAAAGTGCTTGACATGAACTATGCTTTAAAGCTTGCAAGTGTTCCTGAACTTTCTTTGGAAGAGATTATTTTACTTGATAAAGTGCAAAAAGGTCATAGCCTAAGTTCTGATGAAGTTAAAGTTTTAAAAGCAAAAAATCTCATCGAGGGGAAAAGACCAAATTTACACATATCATCAAATGTGGCGAAATATACAAATCAAAAGGATGAGTATATAAAACTTAGAGGAATAGATGATACATATTGCCAAAGTATTATTTTAGAGTATTTAGCAAAATTCAAAAGTGCTACAAGAGCAGATTTTGAAAAAATACTTTTAGACAAATTACCTGATGTTTTAGACGAAGATCAAAAGAAAAATAAGGTAAAAAACAATCTTCAGGCATTGAGAAAAATCGGTAAAATAGAGCCTGAAGGTCGAACTTGGCATCTGTCTAAAACAAAAAAAGTTTAGATGAAGTTAGACAATATGTTAGACAAAGCTAGACGAAAAGAGTCAAATAAATAGATGCTTACAGTAGTATGGGACTAGGTTAAGACTCAGTTCTCAATCTACTGTGTTATTTTGAACTGATAATACTAGGAAATAAATCAACTTAATACAAAATACAGCTTTTTGTCAAGACTTAACCACCCAAATAGTGCTCCGTAATTGATGCCCGATTATGTTTCATCTCATAGCTAACCTCTTGAAGAGAATCGGCATAAGAGTAACCAGCTTTGGCGTATTCAAGCATTCTTCTTTTTGCAAAGTTCCATCTAAGACCATGGCTAGCTTCTGGTGTTTCATTTGATAAAAGTGCTGATTGTTTTATATCTTCATAATACGTTTGTCGATTG
The DNA here is from genome assembly GCA_002382325.1 of Epsilonproteobacteria bacterium UBA4036. Lineage (GTDB taxonomy): Bacteria > Campylobacterota > Campylobacteria > Campylobacterales > Arcobacteraceae > Marinarcus. Next base: position 97,859 of record DGAG01000003.1, on the reverse strand, counting down.
ATTTTAAACTTGGGATTATTCAATAGGTAATTTTGCAGTTCATTGTAAGTTTCAAGTGATACTAAAACTTCACCTTCCTTTCCCCCTTTTTCTTTTGTAAAAATGATTCCTTTTTTAATATTTGTAATCTTATCAAGCTTTGTGCCAACAAGTTGTTCAAGCTTAATAAGTGCCACACCTTCAATTCGTGCACCCCCTTCATATTGAATTTTAGCAGCTATTGTATGAAGTGGATTTTTAAGATTTGAAATTAAAAGAAGAGGATTATGATATGCACGGTTGTGGTAGTTATTCGCTACATATTCTAAATCTATTGCTTCATCTAAAATAATTTGACGGATTGAAAAATTATACTCTCTAATCTCATTATGGATATTTTTAGCGAAGAGCTTTAGGGCAATTTCAAGTTTACCAAGTGCAGCAGATATTTTTTCAAGATATTGTTTTGATGGATAGTATTCTATTTTATAGTCCATATATGTTTGGATATGTTGTGATTCTATTTTTTCAAAATCTTTTATACCCCAATGCTCTTTTAAATAGTTAAAAAAGTTGTTCCATATTGAGCGGTAACTCTCCATTGTTTTGTAGCTTGCAACTTTTTGATAGTGTTCATGGTTTGGATTAATTCTATCCTCTTTTTTTGCACCAGCTTCAAAGATTTGTTTTACTAATTGTGAACTTTGATAGTAAACACTGCCTCTCAAAATTGTCCTTTTATTTTAATTATTTTGATAGTTTCAGCCTCTATCATAGGCAAAAGTTTGTTTAGTCAATCTGCATTTATTTTTCGATTTTTGCATCTAAATCGCTAATATTTCGTACAGTACCAGTTAGAGGTAAAAATTTACTAGTCTATTTTAAATTGTACTTGCAAATCAAAGCTTGCCACACTTCTTTGATTATTGATAGTGCAAAAAATTTCTAAATCAAAGAAAATTAAAACTTTTTGACGCTCTTTTGGTTAAGATGGTACAGAATACTCGTAAGCAATTCTTGAGCTCCACCTATAAGGTAGTTTGTCTTTTTAAATAAAAAACTAAAGTGATTTTAACATGAAAATTTGTTTGATATTTTAATAGCCAAAAAAGAGGTAGTGATAAATATTTTTTTCAGTTTCCTTTTTTGAAGGGATTAAACACAAAAGTATCTGAATGATGAGGATTTAGACTTTTTTGGAAAATGTTTTAAAAAACAGAAAACTAAACAAATTCCAAACAGGTAAATAAACACCTGTTTAGATATTTTGAAGAACTTTTGGTGAGATTTTTCGTTTTATTTCTAATGATTTTGGAATTTCCCTATCATTATAAGGTAATGTTTCAACCACAGAAAAAGCATCATAGATGGACTCTTGGATAAAATAAATTTTCTCATTTTTTGCTTCAATCATTTGAATTATATTTCTTATGGCTGGAGAATGAATATAATCTTTTAACATTTTATCAATTATATCTTGCGGTACTTCTCGTGATAGATAATGAACTGATAGTTTTAACGCTACTATAAAAATTGATATTACAAGATTTTGTGCATCTTTTTTATTAAATCTTTTAATTTCATTTATACAGTAAGATATCATATGCTTGATAATATCTTTGGTGCTGTAGACTTGGTAAGCTTTTGAAGTTTGCATTTTATTGTATTTATCTCTTGTATTCATAGCTATAATTTTTGAATGTGGATCAACAATCATAAAATCATTATCATTCACAAGCATCAAAAATTCATACAACTTAGTATGAAAAGGTTCATTTATCCATAGATTTTTATGTACTATTTCTTTATACATATTTTTAATACTGTAATCTAATGAATCTGTATTATAAAGATAATATTTCACAGGTTCTTTTTCCCCAAGAAAACTTTTCTCAAATTTTTCTTCTTTCATTTTTTTTGTATGTTCAAGATTAATTTGTTTTTCTTGTTCTAGAACTTTCAATTTCTCTAATTTCTGCAATTTATCAAACTTTTCTTTTTGTTTTTGCTTTATACTTTGTGCAACAAAGTGTTTTTTAGTTTCTTCTTGTTCCAAATAAAATTTTTCCAGATACTTGATATAAAAGTAATAGCCAATGAATAATGAAAAGATAGCTGTAATAATGATTATAGTACTAAAGAAACTCATGTGAGCTTCTTTAATAAACTTTGATTATGAAGTAATTGTGTGAGTTGTTGCGGTGCAAAGCTAAACTCTTTTTCAAGAACAGTAGCAACTGAATATCCTAAAAAAGCTAAATTAAAAATTTTATACATAGCTTTTGCTTCAGATTTTGAAATAAAAATATTTTCATTGCCATCATGTTTAAGTTTTAGATTTTTTGTACTTTTATACTCCGTAATATCAAGGTATTTATTTTGATTATTACCTATATCAAAAAGGTTGAGTTCTTCCATAAAATGGACTGTATCAGTAAATGTTGAAGTTAGTATCTGATTAGCTACCAAAACTAATTCATTTCTTATAAATTTTTTTTTCAAACTATGATCTTCTTCAAAAATATGAAGCAGATATATCTCTTTATCAAGATTGAGTGCTACAGGTATGATTTTAAGTTCAATTCCAAAATCATCACTAAGTGTAAATATTTGATCGTGTGCCATTTTTCTAATTCTCCTTTATTTGTGTGTTGTTTTCTAGTTCATTCCATAGTTCATAAATAGTGGAATAAGAAACTTCTAGCTTATGATATTTTTTAAAGTAAGTTGCAATATCTCTAAAGCTCATATTTTGTTCCAACTTTAAAGTTCTTACTATTGCCCAATATCCAAGCATCTTTTGCCGTTTTATTTTGGCTTTGTTATTCCTAGCTCGAAGTTTTATTGCATTTAGATTCACATCATCAAATTCGTTTGCAACAGTATCAATAGCTAAAACAAGTGATGATAGGGTCAAAATAGTATTATCTACATCGCTATAACTATTTTTTAGTTTGTGAAACAGTTGCTTTTGAAGCTGCAATATTTGTAACTTCGTTTTTAAATCAATTCTTGCAAACATTCGTAAATTTTTATTTTGAGTTTCTTGGTTGAGCTTGGTAATACTTTCAATCATTTATTACCTCGAACTATTTTTACATCAAATGATTTGTGCATCTTTTGATATATCTTTTCAGCTTGAACCTTTGAAAGAATAAGATCACTTATTTTATCCTTTAGCAGTAGTTGACCATTGATATTTTCAAAACAGTAAATTTTATTTTCAAATTCTATATACAAACCAGAATACAATTCTGCATTTGATTTTAAAACATTCACAAATTTATAGAATGGCTTTTTTCTACCATTTTTTTGAGTGTTTTTTTTATTATTCTCTGTAATATTATTAGAGTGAGTATTAGTAGTTACTGTTTTTCCGTTATCATTTTTACCGATATCAGTTTTTCTAATCTCGGGAAAATCTTGTAAATCTTCACTACTTAATTTTTCATCTGAAAATATCCAAAGCTTATTTGAAAATCTTCCTTTTTCTCTAAGTTGTTTTCTAAAAAGATAACCACCCACTTCAAGTTCTTTGAGTGCATTTGATATGGCTGTTTTTCCATCACTTGTATAGTCTTGAAGTTTTTCTTCATAAAAATGCCAATCATCTGGAAAATGAGCAATAATTAAGCTCATTCCTTTGGCTTTTAAGCTTATATTGATATCTTGTGCAATGATATTACTTATCATCGTAAAATTCTTCTTTTTTTGCTTTATATGAACTTTCATAATAAATATCCAACTACTCGATGGTTTTCAATCCACTTTTCTATTTCATACCTATCATAACGTATAAATTTACGACCTATTTTTGAATATGGCAATCCTGAATTACTGCTTATCATGCGTGCTTTTGCTTGCCAATTTAGTGAGAATCCATATAACTCCTCAAGTTGTTTAGGAGTAAGCCATCTATTTATTTCTTTTTCCATTTACTTTCCTTTTTATTTTAAAAGGTACCTTTTTATATAATTTAAATGCCAATTGGTTCTGAAATCTTAAAATAATATTCTATATCTTTCAAAATTGAATTGCTCAAAATTGAGCAGTATCAACTTGACAAATATTTATAATATTTTTACATCTATAAATAATAGGAAAGACTATGAAACTTATCAATAATTTTGTAGAATTGTCAAACTATAGTAATTTAGAAGAAATTTCTAGTAAATGGTTTAATTTTAAAAAACTAAATGATTTTGAATTTGATAAAAGAATAAAACTTCCAGATGGCTTATATGATATTGAGCTACTTAAATTAGATCACTTTATAACTTCTATACTTAAATACTATCCCTCTCTTTATTCACATATAGTTCTTTCATCAAAAAATTATTCAAGAACTATACTTACAAATAATAAAAAACTTGATGAACTTATATTGAAAAATATTGATGAGAAAAATGTCTCAATAGCCACTAATTTATTTACTTCAAAGTCACCTACGAAATTTATAAATAATGAATTACCAAAAAATATAAAAGATAAAGAACTATCTCATATTTACAAGAGTATAAATAATCTTTTAGCAAAAGAGTTTACAATTTATGAACTTTTTAAAGAAGTACATACTCTAATCGTAAAAGAATTTACTACTATTATTCCATTCGAGCAGACATTAAGATATTTAGCACAATTTATTACAGCAGAAATTTATCTTAGAACAAAAGTTCCTGAAGAATATGTATTTATTGATGAATATAATATGATTGAAGAAAGTTTTGAGAATTTTAATTATTCTCACTACAGTGAAATTCTAAAGGCAATAAAAAAAAGCCTCAGAGAGGGGAAACCCTCTCAGGCAATTTTAGAAGATTTACACGCTTTTTATGTTATTTAATGTGATGTGCTCCCCTCAGCTTTGTATATTGGAGATAACACTTTTCTTTATTTTTGTGCGGTATGAATATATCAACTTCTATTAAGAAGTGGACTATTAGACAAATTCCTTAATTAGTTTATTTGTCATTTATACTCCTTTGAATTTAATATTTTCATATTTTTTTTAAAACATTATTAAATGTTTCTAATACATTAATAAGTTCTTTTAAAAGAACACGGTCTTCTTCTGTCAAAGAGGTATTCTTTGACAGACTTAAATCTATTTTGGGAATTAAAACCAAAACCATTTTTAACAAATACCGAATCATTATAATACAACTATTATCTAATAGCTATATCGCATACATAACATACCAGTAGTTATGTTCATATTTTCAAAGCTTAAACATGAAAATGCACTTTTTGATGAGTCATTAAGATAGAATACTATATCTCCTCTATCCCTACTGGAATGACTTCTATATTTTTACGTCAATTATAAATACTGAGATATAAATATCTATAATCTTTTATTCAATTATTCTACTACATTCTAAATGGACCATCTAGACTTCAGCTAAAACTATAAAATAATCAACAAACAACAATGACCATTTTATATTATAAATATTAAAAGTTTTCTTATATAAAAAAGGGGTAGTTTTGGACACCTAAGAGGACACCCAAAGAAAGCTTAAAGTGAGAACAAACTGATTTTATGGTAGTTTTAAATGGTGCGGATGAGAGGACTCGAACCTCCACACCGCGAGGCACCAGATCCTAAGTCTGGCGTGTCTACCAATTTCACCACATCCGCAGGTTTTTTACAAAAAAAAAGATTTAGGTAGACTAAATCTTCAAAAAATGGTACGCCCTAAAGGATTCGAACCTTTGGCCTACGCCTTAGAAGGGCGTTGCTCTATCCAGCTGAGCTAAGGACGCAATAAAAAATGGGGTAGATAATGGGGCTCGAACCCACGACCCTCGGAACCACAACCCGATGCTCTAACCAACTGAGCTATACCTACCACAATATGATGTTTAAATAATTAAATGGTCGGGGCGAGAGGATTCGAACCTCCGGCCCCCTGGTCCCAAACCAGGTGCGCTAACCAGACTGCGCTACGCCCCGAAACATAATTTCTCTTAAAAAGAGGACGGAATTATAATATGTTTTAAGTAAAATGTCAAGGGATTTCTAAACAAATTTAGAAAATCCCTTTCGTTTATTTTAGAATTGAATCAGTCCATCAATAGGTGAACTAGCCGTTGCATATGGCTTCTTTGGAATCCGTCCGGCTTTATATCCCATTCTTCCTGCAATAACTGCATACTTCATCGCTTCTGCCATTAAAATTGGGTCTTGCGCACACGCAATGGCGGTGTTGGTTAATACCGCTTCTGCCCCTAATTCCATAGCAATAGCTGCATCACTGGCACACCCTACTCCCGCATCCACAATAACAGGTACTTTCACGGCATCTTTAATAAACGCAATGTTATATCGATTTTGAATACCTAACCCCGAACCAATAGGTGCTGCTAATGGCATAATCGCATCTGCCCCAGCTTGTTCTAATCGTTTGGCAATAATGGGGTCATCATTGGTGTATGCCATAATGGTAAACCCCTCTTTTTTAAGTATTTCACACGCTTTAATCGTTTCAATAACATCCGGATAAAGTGTTTTTTGAGCATCCCCGATAACTTCTAATTTAATAATATCAATTCCTGTGGCTTCTCTCATTAATCTAAAAGTCGTAATGGCTTCATCGGCTGTAAAACACCCTGCTGAATTTGGCAGTAACTTTACGTTAGTGTCTTTAAAATAATCTAATAAATTTTCTTCATTTGGGTTGGTAATATTGACTCTTCTAATTGCAACCGTAATAAGCTCACTTCCACTGGCAAGTGTGGCATCTTTTGTTGTTTGGAAATCTTTGTATTTTCCACTTCCCACGATTAATCGGCTGTTAAATTCATATTTCCCAATTTTTAGTATTTCACTCATTTTGTATTTCCTTCTATAAATTTCAAGTAACTTTTACTTGCATTGGTTATTTCTAATTCTATAATTTCTGGCAAATCATAGCTATGATTTTCTTTAATTTTCCTTTGAATTTTTTGAAAATTTTCTTTTTTAGTTTTTATACTTAATAAGACTTCTTTATCTACACACAGCTTATTTTCCCAAGTGTAAAGTGACTTAATTTTTGTTAGTTGTACACAAGCAGCCAGTTTCTCTTCAATCAAAATTTGTGCAATCTTTTGTGCCTCTTTTTTCGAACCACACGTTGTTTGGATAAGGACAGCTTTCATATTTCTTCTTTATAATGTTTTGATTAAACGGATTAAATCTTGAGGGGTCAAAGAGTAATTGTTTCCCTCATATTGTCTTGCTGCTAAACTGTGTGCAAGAGAGGCACTTAGTGCTGCATTTAAAGGAGTATACCCTTGTGCCAATAAAGATGCCATCAATCCAGTTAAGACATCGCCACTTCCGCCTTTACTTAAAACAGAAGTACCATAAGCATTGACGTATAATCTAAACTCATGGGCAATAATGGAATTGGCTCCTTTTAAATATAACACGACTTTGGGGTACTTAGCACTGAACATCAACGCATATTTAAAACGATTATTTTGCAACTCTTCGACACTGATTTTAGCAATATCACATAATTTTAATAAAGCACAAAATTCTTTAGGATGAGGGGTAATAATGGTGTTTTCTTGTAATGCAGTTAAAACAATTTCATCGTAACACAAATCCGCATCAATGACTTTTGGCAAAGGACTTTCAAGTAACTGGCAAATTTCTTGGCTTTCATAATTGCCTAATCCCATTCCTAAAGCCATGGCGGTTGTGTTTGTTGGTAATTTATGGCATTGCATAATATGATACGGTAAATTAATATATTCGTGCGTTATTGCCGTAACCAGTGAACATCCAAAGTTAAAAGCCGCATCACACGCAAGAATTCCTGCCCCTTTTTTTTCTCCCACAATCACACTTAAATGTCCAAAATCACCTTTATGGGCAGTGTTTTTTAATCGATACGGAATTTCCATATCAGACGAATCCAATAAAAAGATGTTACTCTGCCCTTCGTACAATGCCAAAGAAACTCCTAACGTGGCAACTTCTATTGTTCCCACACTGTCTTTGACATTATCGGCATACAAAGCACTTTTTAATGCGCCCATAGTAATGGTGGTATTGGCTTTAAAACAAACAGGAAGAAGTTGTCCCTCTTTATTGATTCCAGAAGGAATATCACACGCAATTTTATACCCTTTAAAGGTGTTGAGCTTTTGTATGAGTTTAATGCTAAACTCATCGAGTACTTTATTTAACCCCGTACCAAAAATACAATCGACGATAATATCACAAGATATGGGTTGCTCAATGGTTTGAATACCAATACTGTTTGCTCGTTGTTGTTGAAGTTGTGCCATAGGAGATTTAACACCATAAGGCGTATACAAATAGACTTGATACTTTCCAAACAGTAATCGTGCCAAGGCAATGCCATCGGCACCATTGTTGCCACTTCCACACACAATCAGTACACTGCTTTGTTTTTTAAAATTATTTTCAATAAACGATACCATACTTAAACTGGCATGTTCCATCAAAATATCTTCACTCAAATGAAATTTTTCATAACACTTCTTATCTAACGTATTGACTTCATAAAACAGTTTTTGCATAAGTAAGTACCTCCTACTTTTTAAACTTCCAACCAAGAGGCTCTAAAATCGTTTTGATTTTTTCTTTCACATCCCCTTGCAATTCAAGCCACTCTTCACTCATAGCCCCACCACAAGCCAGTTTCTTTTTCAATGTTTTCAAAACTTCTTTTTTGGTATTGTCATCACAATAAAAACGCCCCACCAAAGTTACGGGTTTGCCGTTTCGTTTTTCATAAGTAAAGACCAACTGATGCTCTTTTTGTGGAATTGTTTTTTGAGCTTGGGTTTTCTTTTTGTCTTCTTTTTGGGTATCAAAAGAGTCTCCACTTAAAAGAGCCCCCATTTCAAACAAATTTTTTTTCATCATAAACCCTTTCTTTACTACTTGCACACTACACTTGTGTGCGTGAAAATACGTCCAGTTCATCCATTGATATAAAATCACCCGCAAGATAGTGTTCAACCCCCACTCGTCCAATCATGGCAGCATTGTCTGAGCAATATTGCAATTGACTTAAGTGAAGGGTGGTTTGGTACTGTTGACACAACGCTTCAATTTCATTTCGTAAACAAATATTGGCACTCGCCCCTCCCACAATGGCAAAATGGGTGGGAGGATTTTGTTTAAAAAGTTTTTTCATTTTTTGCATAATGTGCGTAACAGCTGCTTTTTGAAAAGAAGCACAAATATTTTGTTTGACTTCTTGGGTTAATTCTTTCTCTTTCTCAATTGCCATTCGTACAGCATTTTTTAGTCCTGAATACGAAAAGGCTATTTGAGCACTTTGACTTAAAGGAATGGGAAGCTCATAGGCATTTTTATCGCCTTTGAGTGCATACTCTTGAACAATAGGACCTCCTGGATAACCCAAGTTAAGCATTTTTGCCACTTTATCAAAACTCTCACCAAAACTGTCATCAATGGTTTTTGCCATTACGTGCATGGTATTTAGATTTTTCACTTCAATAACTTGAGTATGTCCACCAGAAACCAACAAAACCAGCATAGGAAAGGAAGCTTCTTTTTCTATAAATAAAGAATAAATATGTCCTTTAAGATGATTCACCGCAATCAAAGGAATGTTTAAGCTCAAGCTTAATGCTTTTGCCATTGTAACTCCTTCCATAAGCGTTACGGCAAGTCCAGGAGCATTGGTTACAGCAATGGCTTTAAGTTGTGTAAAATAGGGTTGACACTCTTCTAATATTTTGGGTAAGGCTTCTACATGCAGTCGTGCAGCTAACTCTGGAACGACACCTCCATAAACACTGTGTTGCAGTTCTTGAGAAATCTTTTTGTGGTAAATAAGTTTTTTACTGTTTATTTCAGTAATGGCAATAGAGCTGTCATCGCAACTGCTTTCAATGGATAAAATCAAGACCTTGACTCCTCACACTCGATTTCTCTTTTTATCCAATCTAAGGCACAATCGAGTTTTCCAAACCCCGATTGGGCATTGATGTGTCCGGCATTTTCCATAATTTTCATGCCCACATTGAGTTTTTGTTGTAATGCAATCGCCTCTTCAATGCTTAAATAAGGATCATTGTCCGATGCTGCCATAATAACTTCACGACTTTTCAAATCACTTGGTATAGGATAAGGGAAAAATGAACTTAATTCTTCAATGGCACAATTTTGTCGAACAGGCGCCACAAGCATCAATTTATCCAAGGTAATATCCAACTCTTCAACCACATGAAACCATGCAATATTTCCCAAAGAGTGACACACCACGATATTGGGAGCAAAATGCTCAACCTCTTTTTTAATAAAGGCTTTCCACTCTTCTAATTTGGGAAAATCCATATTGGGTAAAGCAGGAAAAGAAACCACATAATTTTCTTGAATCAAATCACGTGCTAAATGTGCTTGCCAATGGGGGTATACACTTCCACCCCAACCGTGTAATATTAATACTTTTTTTGCCATACCTCTTCCTATTTAATATCGCGTACACACCGTACATATTTATTGACCTTACGATTATCAAAATATGCCGTACCACTGATAAAATTCATATAATCAGCATAATACCAAAAGGTTCTAAAATGGGCTTTAAATGCCCAATATCCTGTGGGAGCATTAAACTTAAAGGCTCTGTTGATGTAATTTTTTTTATTGGTTTTATCCACAATGGTTTCAAACTCTTCAAGGGTAGGCACTCTCCAATTGGCATAGCCTGAATGCACCAATGTTTCACAAAATTGAAGTGCCTCTTTATGTGTCATTTGTAGTGTTATGGTGTTTTTATTATCAACCCACATTAAATTGTTGTTATAATCCTTGACCACTTCATTCATTGAATCACGGGTTAAAAGTTGTGCCATCATCAGACTGACACACATACACATCAAAAGTGTTGCTCTCATTATGCCTCCTTGATGTCAAACTTGCCTTGCGCAACTCGTCGTTTTACTTCTTGATTCAGTAACTCTACTTTTATTTTATCATTTTCTTTAAAAATTAATCCCACTAACTCTTTATTGCTGCTCTTTTCATTGGATTTCGAATGATGCTTTTTCCACTCTTGAAATTTTTCTTCATACAAAAAAAGCATTCTTTTTTCAAATTGATTTCTTGAATAGATTAAATAAATCACCAAACACAGTAAAATCCCAAAAGGAATTGCCAAATCAAGCGCCACAATATGCCCTTACTTCTTTATCGATTTCAAAAATTTCGTCAAGGTTTTTAGGATGAACCGTATCAAATTTTTCCAGTGCAGCTAAGGTCTTTTTTGATATCTCTAAAAAAGCAATTTTATTCTTCAAAAATTGGGACACACTTACTTCATTGGCAGCATTTAACACCACGCCCAAATGAGGATTTTTCAGCATATAATCTTTGATTTCCCAAATGGGATACCGTTCAACTTCAATTTTTTTGAACTCCAATATTCCTACTTCAAGTAAATTAACGGGCTTTAACACTTCGATATCCACTTTTTGTTTGATGGCATACGCAATAGGAAGTTGCATACACGCATTAGCAATATGGGCTGTTGTACTTCCATCTTTAAAATTAACCAAAGCATGAATCAGTGATTTTGTTTCAATGATAGCATCAAGATGGGTGGTGTTAAAAAGCCATTTGGCTTCAAGCAGTTCAAAAAGTTTATTGGTCATTGTAGCACTGTCAATCGTGATTTTATTTCCCATAGACCAATTGGGGTGATTGAGTGCTTCTTTTACGGTGACATTTTTTAGTTTTTCTAAAGGATAATCTCTAAAAGAGCCTCCACTTGCAGTAATAGTCATCGAAGCAATGGCTTTGTTTTGGAGCAAATACCATAAACCAAAGTGTTCACTGTCAACAGGCATTAATCGTGATTGATCAATAAACTCCCCGGCAACTACAAGTGATTCTTTATTGGCTAAAGCAATTTTTTTACCACATTGTATGGCTTTTAATGTAGGTTTTAATCCCAAAAATCCTACCAAAGAGTTGACAACCGTTTGAGAAGTTGAATTTTCAATGGCATCTAAAATGGCTTCTTGCCCAAAAGCAACATGGGGATGATTGACTTTATGCACATCTTCTTTATTGGCAATCACAACCATAGAGGGATTCACCTCTTTAATTTGGGCATTGAGTCGTTCGATATTATTTCCTGCAACTAAAACTTCAACATTTAAGTTAAACTTTTTCGCCACTTCAATCGTATTAACTCCAATGGAGCCAGTACTTCCAAGAATTATCAAGCAAAGGCCTTTAAAAGTACCAACATAATAATCCCTGCAAATAAGTATCCATCGGTTCTGTCTAAGATTCCACCATGTCCGGGTAAAATATTTCCACTGTCTTTAACATTGGCTTCTCGTTTTAAATAACTTTCAAACAAATCTCCAAATACAGAAGCAACTGCAACCACCAATGAAATCAGTAAAGCAGTTAGGAAACCAAATGTTTCAATTGAAAAAATTGACCCCAAAATCGCTGCAACCACAACTCCACCAATGACACCTTCAATTGTTTTATTAGGGCTGGTTTGGCAAAATTGTGTTTTTCCTATACTTCTTCCTACAAAATAAGCCCCCACATCCGCCCCTGCTACTACGACCAATAACCATAACAGTGAAGGCATCCCAAATTGAGCATATAACGAAAAAAGAAATAAAAATGATGCCGTGGGATAGAGTAATAAAATTAAGAAATTTCTATTGACCTCTTTAGTATACGCTAAAACCGAGGCATATACAACTGCCACCACAAAAATCAAATCTTCAGGTGTCGGATAAAAATACGCAGCCACCCACAACAAAGAACCTACTATATAAACACTTTGATGTTCAAAAGAGAAAAGTTTTTGTGCTTCATAAAGAGAAATTCCCAATAAAGCTCCAAAGAATACCCACATCACAAAATATGAATCGATGTATCCGATAATAACTAAGGCAACGAGTAATACTAATCCTGTTTTAATACGTGTTGCACTCGAAGAGAGTATGTTTGACATTAAAAATCCTAAATTATTTTATTTAGGATTTTATCATTTAAAGGCTTTTGATTAAATAAGTATATTTTTTAACTTGATTTTTACGGATTAAAACTCTTCATAGGCTTTTAGTGTCACCATTTCATGAAGCGTGTTTTCATTTAATTGACAAAGAGAAAACAAAATATTTTGCGTACGAGATTGATTAAGACTTTTAAACGTATAATTTAAACTGCTGATATCTACTCCGGCTAAATCTAAAGAGGAGTCTAATAGTTCTATTCCTATTGTTTGAATATCACTGGCAGTTATTGTGAGAGTTGATTCAAGTATTTGAGTCGTTTTTTCTAAATTTAGTTGAGAATTGACAATAGAAACATCTGATTTTTCTATATACAATTCATCTATTTTGGCATCTTTTATACGAATATTGGTGCTATTTTTAATCACAAGATGTTCAATATGTCCTGTGAGCGTAACCTTGTCTTTATTTTCAATGACTATTTTTTTAGCATAAGAAGAAAATGTCATCTCTTCTTTTTGATACGCATGATTTTTTAAATGTTCTTGTAACGCGTTTAAAAAAATCTGCGGGGCATCTTTGATGGGCACATGTCCTGTATCTTTTACCATGGTCAGTTTAGAATTTTCAATGCGTTTATGTAAAACATAGCCTGTTCGTAAAGGAGCAACTTTATCTTCTTCTCCCCACATAATCAAAGTATTGACATTAACTCTTTGTGGAATTAAAGAAAAGTCTTCTTCTACTAATGCTGTGGCTGCTATAGTTGAGGGATTTGAACGCAATAAAACTTTTCTTGACGCATTATATTGAAGAACGGAATCCAAATTTAAAGGTAAAAATTCGTTCAACTTCGAAGGTAAATTCTCTACAAAATCTACAATACCATTATTTTGAGTTACTTTTTGTGTTTTTTCTTTCAATAAAAATTGGCTGTATGCGATTTTGTTTAAAATCCCTGCCGCATCAATAAGCATTAAACTTTTAATATTTTCAAACATTGAAGCATATTTTAAACTGATACTAGCCCCCATAGAATGCCCCACGAGATGAAAAGGTTTTTGAATAAAATGACCTGCTAAATAATTAATAAAATATGCATAGTTATACGGGGAATAAAGTTTATTGGATTTATCTGAACGTCCAAACCCCGGTAAATCAAAGAGTAAAATATAATACTCATTTTGTAAAGCTTGTGCGGTATCTTGCCAAATTTTGGATGCTTCATCCCCTAAGCCATGTACAAATATAATGGCTTCATTGGAAGGGTCACCATGGGTTTCAACATAGGTTACTTCATTGAATGTAGGTTCTTTGATATAGTGTACTTCGGCATACATTTGAATAGAAATTAAAGCAATAATTCCTATTTTTATAATCCATGGCATAAGTCACTCCTTTATTTACACACAATTATCGTCTGACACAGTCCTATATTATCAATTATTTCAATGATTTCTAAATTGGCTTTTTTCAACAATTTTTCAAAATCTTCATATTTAAACATTTTACTGTAGCCATTGGCCATCGCAGTAAAATAAGGAGAGGTATTAATGACACAAAAAGCCGCTGTTTCATTTTGTTGCCTGTCCCAAAAAGGTTCCATAATACATATTTGAGCATTGTCATCCATACTGCTCTTGATTTTTAATAAAATATCCACAATTTGTTCTTCTTTAAAACAATCTAAAAATTGACTCATCCAGATAATATCAAAGCCTTTAGGAACAATGGTCTCTTCCAATAAAATATTGGCTTCATAGGTTGAAATATTGGAAATATTATTTTCATATATGTTTTGTTTGGCCAATTTAACTTGTTGAGGCAAATCCATAATCGTAATATGTGTTTGAGGATTTTCTTTAGCAAACTGCATGGCAAATTTTCCCGTATTGCCTCCAATATCTAAAAGTAAGTGAGGATTAAATGTTTTTAATATTTCAATGGCTTTAGGAAATCCGGAATCTGAATACAAATGGTCAAATTCAAACCACGATTGCTTGGCTTTATTGGGCAAAGAAGATAATGCAGGATAAATGGTTTCCCACTCTCCAAATACTTTTAATCCTTCTGCTTTTTCATTTTTTATGGATTCATCTAAATAAAATAGCCCTAAATAGTTGACATGATGGTTATAATTCATATTCACATTGGTCATGACATCACTTTGTAAGAAATACCCTATTTTAGTTAATGACCAAATATTTTCAACACTTTTGACAATATTAACACTGAGTGCGGTTTCCAATAATACTTGCACATTATAAGAAAGAAGCGACAGTTCTTCTGAAATTTTTTCTAAACTTAACCCTTCTTTATTCTCTAATAAGAGTTTTAAAATACCCAAATCTCTCATCGTCCGTGCTACTTGAAAAATAATGGGAGCAAAAGCTATTTTTTGTGCTTCATATTGTGCTTCAATTGCTGTTATAGAATCTGTGTTTTGAAAAAAAGTTTTCATATTAATCTTCACTTATTAATAAAGTAATCGTTCCATTGGCCAAAGGAAGTTTTTTATGCGTATACGCACAAAAATAAAACTCAAAGATTGTTCCCATTTCTATCTCTTTGTTAAGATAAACAACAACTTCTAAATCATCTGAGTCATTCAGAAGTTCAACTTCTTTAACCCCAATGACAAAACCTTTTGTTTGTTTATGCGTTTTTTCAAATGCGGCACTACTTTGTGCTGCTGCTTCTAGTAACATCCCCAGCGTAGGTTTTTTATCAAATTTACAAACAACTTGAACACTGTTTTCTTCTTTGGCAATAACATTTTGTGCAAATAAAATAGGAGGTAAGTGAGGTAAATTCATAGTTTGACTTCTATAATGTGTCGATTCTCATGACTGTATTGTGAAGCAATAGAGACCAGTTTTTTTAAGGATTGTGGAATATTTTCGTTAAATTCAAAGTTGTTTATTGTAGCTTTTTCTTGAGTTACTTTGACTTTTAAAGCCACACCACACTCCAAATAATCAATACATGTATTAATCTCTTCCATTCCCACAATATCCATTGTTTCGACCGCTAAAAGCAAAATTTCATCCCCATCGAGTGCTTTTATGGCACCCAATTTTAGAAGTCTATCCGAACTGTTGTCTCCACTTGAAATGGTTAAAATTTCGCTGGTGTTATCTTGCAAAATTGACGCATAAGAAACAGGTGTATTGTAAACAGAGTTTTGAAAATCCGTAGGAGAAATACCTTCTTGATTTAAAATGGCCGATAAAATATTGGCCGTTGCTGGCAACTCTCCATAGGCACTGGCATACATAATACGACCTTGAGTAAAGCAAACTTGATCCATCAATTCAATCGCAATTTTTGAGGCTTGAGTCAATCTTCTTCGAAATACCATTTTGGGTACCAGTTCTTTGATACGACTGCACTCGATATTTTTAGCACCCATCATATATGCAGCATTTAAAATTTCTAACTTAATTGTCATGGCAGTGTCCAAAAAGTAAACTGGTATTATTTCCACCAAAAGCAAAAGAGTTACTTAGTACATATTTTAAGCTTTTTTGTATGGGTTCATTGCTGTATAAAATATCTTTATTTTCAATATTTTGTATGTTCTTACTGGGAGGAATAATTCCTTTTAATAACGCTTTACATGAAATAACCGCTTCTAAAGCTCCTGCTGCACCTAAAGTATGTCCTGTAAATGATTTTGTTGAACTGACATAAGGTTTATTGGCTGTAAAAAGTGTATGGATTGCATTTAACTCAGACATATCATTGGCTTGTGTTCCTGTGCCATGAGCATTGATATAGCCAATTTCATTTAAGTTGATTTTGGCATCTTCAATGGCATTTGACATCGCTTTGATGGCACCTAACCCTTGTGGATGGGGTTGAGTCATATGATGAGCATCTGAACTGTAACCTACTCCACAAATTTCTATGGCATCTTTATGTTTATGATTTTGAACCAATAAAACAGCCATGCCTTCAGAGACATTCATCCCAAGTCTGCCCTCTTCAAACGGTGTGCAAGGTTGACTTGATAATACACTTAAGGCATGAAACCCGCATACCGTTGTGTAAGATAACGCATCAACTCCTACAACTAAAACATTTTCATAAATGCCTTTTGCAATCACTTCTTTGGCATATCCCAAAGCATTGGCACTTGAAGTACACGCTGTTGAAAAAGAGATATCATCATAGAAATTAAATGTGTGTTTGAGTTTATACGCAATGGCATCAATAGGATGCTCTTTATAGTTGATGTTTTTGTAGCTTTTATCGTGGAAAAATATTTTTTCTGTTTGAGTCATTCCACCTACAGATGAGCCCACAATTAAAAGCGTGTTTGAGAAATTTTCTAAATCAGAGTTCTTTAAGACATTTTGACACAGTTGCAACAAAAGAGTATCAAATGACTCCGAGGAGTCCATCTTTCCAATGGCAACCGTTGTATCTTTGATATAGTGATTATCTAAAGAAATAGTCTCTTTTTTTTCGCAAATAGCGTTAAAAATATCTTCACTGTTTTGACCCGCACAACAAGCAGCGTCAAAACAGTTAATATAGGCTTTATTTGAGATTTTCATTGATGTATTTTAGTAAATTCTCTACCGAAGAAAAAATTTCATTGTAGAGTTCGGGATTTTGAATCTTTACTCCATACTCTTTTTCAATAATTAAAACCAGCTCAATTGAGTCCACCGAATCCAATCCCAATCCCTCATCTCCAAAAAGTGCATCGCTGTCATTGATATCTTCAACACTAATATCTTCAAGCTTTAAACCGTCAATTAAAACTTGCTTGAATTCGTTGCTTGCAATTGCCATTTATTTTGTTCCTTAAAGTCAATTTTTAGCGCAGATTATATCGTTTTTGCGCTTTTATATCTCTTATATTGTATTAAACCATTCCAGCTAATGCGTTTATTTTTTCTCGAGTATCTTTTACAAAATAGTTATTTTCATCCCAAACATATCCCGACAAAATTGAACTGATTGATTTTTGGATTATCTCTGATTTGTTTTTTGTGTAAAATATTTTTCTGAGTTTACCTTCATACCATGCATAGACAAACTCTCTGAAAACATTAATACCAATCATCATATAATCTTCATACTCCTTTTTCCAATCAACCGTTTCTCCCCTTAACTCTTTACTAATGAGTTCTGCCACTTTATTTGAAGATTCTAATGCTAAAGTTACCCCAGAAGAAAAAACAGGGTCTAAAAATTCTGTTGCATTTCCACTTAAAGCATACCCTTTTCCTGTCATTTTTTTAATTGCAGCAGAGTAACCATTGATGATACCTACGGGTGCAATTTTTTGAGCATCTTTAAACTTCTCTTTTAAATAACTGTGTTCACCAATAACTTTATCAAAGAACTCTTCTTTACTTAAGCCTGTTTTTTTAAAATACTCCTCTTCACATACTACACCAAATGATGTTGTCCCATCACTAAAAGGAATAACCCAAAGCCATGCTTGATTGTCGTCATGAATGACAATATCAATGAAACCTTCAGCATCTCCTTCTCGTCTAAATTCCCCTTTAACTCGTGTAAAAATGGCATTTCTAAGTTTTAAATCTGACGGAATATCCAAATCCAAAAGTTTTGGCAATACTCTTCCATATCCTGAAGCATCTAAAACAAATCGTGCTTCAAACTCTTTAATTTGTCCCTTTTTGTCTTTTGCCGTAATTTGATTTTTTTCATTATCATAATCAAGCACTTCATAACCATGTCTGACATCTGCTCCAAGTTTTTGAGCACTTTGTAACAGCACATTATCAAACTCTTCACGCTTTACTTGAAAACTTGTCCCCCATTTTTGTCCTAAATTTTTTCGAAAATCAATGTATTGTTCTTCTTTATTTTCATTGATAAAAATAGCTCCACCTTTGACCATATATTTTTGGTCTTGAATGATATCGATTAAACCGTTGTCATCTAAAATTTGATTACATCTTGGTAAAAGTGATTCTCCGATCACAAATCGAGGAAAATCCAATTTTTCCAAAATGATTACACTAAAGCCTTCTTTTAAAAGTTTACACGCTGCAACTGAACCACTTGGTCCGCCGCCAATAATTAAAACGTCACATTTCTCCACTTCTTCTCCTTGGAATTAAAGACATTATTATATACTTAGTTTACTTTTGATAAAATATCAAAAAATCATCATAGATATTATTTAGGAGTATTTTTCATTGAAAGATTTGTATAACACTCTTGACTCAAGAGTTTCTGATACGTTAATTGAATATGAAGTTCAATTTACAAATGAGAAGCACCCTATTTTTCAAGCACATTTTCCTAACAATCCACTTTTACCGGGGTTTTTACACATTGATATTGCCGCTTTATTGCTCAATAAACGTGTTTATAAAATTATCAAAGCCAAATTTGTTCAACCCATTTTTCCTTTAGATACCATTTTATTTCATATTGAAAAAAAAGAGAATAATCACTACAAAATAATTACCACCAAAGAAAATAAAAAATGCAGTGAGTGTACATTTGTCACAAACTAAAAAAGTCGTTGTTATTCCAACATATAATAATCCCAAAACCATTGCACGTGTTGCTAAAGATGTCATAGACCTTGGCTATGAACTTATTATTGTTGATGATGGTTCGTACACTAAAGTTGCCGATTTAGTTTCCCCTCACCCAAGGCTTACGCTGCTTCGGCATGAAATAAATTTAGGCAAAGGACAAGCCATTTTAACAGGAGCAAAAAAAGTCAAAGAGTTTGGCTTTGACTATTTTGTCAGTATGGACGGAGATGGTCAACACTTAGCCAGTGAAATCAATAAACTCACACAAGCCGTTTGTGGGCACAATGAACTTATTATTGGGTCTCGAAATTTTAATATTGATAATGTCCCTACTAAATCAAAAGTCGGACGAGCCTTTCATAACTTTTGGATTCGTCTAAACAGCGGTTATCCTATCAGTGATTCACTCACGGGATTTAGGCTTTATCCTGTATCGATTTTAGATTTAAATATCAAAAGCAAGCGTTTCAATTTTGAAGCTGAAGTTTTAGTCAAACACTTTTGGAAACATAAAAAAATCAAAGATGTGATTATAGAGTGTTATTATCCCACGCCAGAAGAGAGAGTAAGTCATTTTGATAATTATAAAGATACTGTTTCTATCACTCTGTTGCACTTAAAACTTTTCTTACAACGACTATTTTTATTAAAGGGTATCTTTTAATGGCAGCAAAACAACGTGTAGGTGGAGTTGTTGTAAAAACGTTATATACTTTTTACAACTGGTTTGGTTATGCAAGTGTGTATTACAGTTTATACGCGGTTGTATTGTACTATTTTTTATTTGCAAAAAATGTCAAAGTCGCACTCAAAGATTATTATGCTCATTTAAATATTCCTTTTTCACATAAAAACTTTTTTAATCATCTGTTTAATTATGCCGTAGCTACCAGCGATCGATTTATTTCAAAAGCCCATCCTGAAAATTATCATTTTATCAATCAAAATCGAGAACAACTTTTAAGTGAAGTTAAAAATGGCTCAATATTGCTTTCTAATCACTTTGGTGGTTGGGCAGTTGCCAGTAACTATTTTAGTGCAAGTGATGTTAAAATCAATGTAGTAATGAATGAAGCCATGATACAAAATGCCAAAGAATTTGAAGCCATGATCAATAAAAAAAATGAAGCGTGTGTGAATATTATTGATTTATCCAAAGGAAATATTGCGACCTCGATTAGTATTGGTACAGCTTTATTAAACAACGAATCGGTTGCTTTTATGGGAGATCGCGCCTTAAATGAGAAATATGAATACGCTATGCCTTTTTTTAATGACACGGCACATTTTAATAAAAATCCATTTTTGTTTGCCTATAAAACAAAAAAACCGATTATGGTGATTTTTGTTGTTTACCAAACCATCAAAACCTATGAAATGATATTTGAGAAAATAGAATTAGATTACACGTTAAATGAAAATGATGCTATTCACAAAGGAATTGAACAGTATGTGCAAATTTTAAGCAACACACTGATTAAACACCCTTTTCAATGGTTTAATTTTTACAATTTTTGGGAGAAAAAATGAATTTATTAATTGATAAGCGATATATCACTTTAGATGAAATTAAAACCGCATCGGGTGTTGAAATATCAAAAGAGCAAACGTTTTTGGACTATATTAATCATACCCATGATTTTTTAATGAACCAAATAAAAGATGGGAAACCTATTTATGGAATCACGACAGGTTATGGAGCAAGTGGAAAAAACTATGTGACGTTTGAAGACAGTAAAACATTGCAAAAAAACCTTTTTAGATTTCATGGATGTGGAATTGGGGCAAATCTTTCATATAAAGTGTGTCGATACGCTGTAATTATGAGAACCATCTCTTTGAGTAAAGCACGTTCAGGTGTAAGTGTTGAGTTACTTCACCGATTAGAAATGCTCATAGAAAAAGATATTATTCCTGTCATTCCATCACAAGGCTCAGTTGGGGCGAGTGGAGATTTAACACCACTTTCTTATATTGCAGCAGTTATTGCAGGTGAGAGGGAAGTCTATTATAAAGGTGAAATCAAAGATGTGATGGAAGTCTATAATGAACTTAACATTACTCCTTATGAGTTTAAACCTAAAGAAGCTTTAGCCATTATGAATGGAACAACCGTAATGAGTGCAATTGCGCTTGCTGCCATTGAAGAGTTTGAAATTATTTTAAACAGCATGGAATCGTTTGTGGCAGGTATGTTTGAAGTTTTATTGGGAGATGATACCCCTGTTGCAGATTTTGTACATGATTCAAAACCATTTAGCGGACAAATTGCCACTGCAAAAAATATCAAAAATAAAATTGCTGGTTCAAAGCTTACTCACGGTAGAGATGACCGATATGACAAATTTTTTGCAGACAATGACTTAAATATCCAAGATAATTACTCTATGCGTTGTGCCCCACAAGTTTTAGGGGTGGTAAGAGATAACTTAGACATTTCAAAAAATTGGGTAGAAACAGAAATTAACTCTGTCAATGATAATCCACTTATTGATGGAGAAAACCAAGTGATTTACACTTCAGGAAACTTCTACGGTGGTTATGTGGCTCATGCCATGGATACTTTGAAAATTTGTGCTGCTAATTTAGCCGATTTATTGGACAAAGAATTTGCATTATTAGTTGACCACAAATTTAACCGAGGATTGGGTGAAAATTTAAAATTATCACAAGAGCCTTTTTATCACGGATTTAAAGCAATGCAAATCAGCCTTAGTTCTTTGAGCGCCGATGTGATTAAAAATACCACAGCAGCTTCAATTCACTCACGACCCACAGAATCTTTAAATCAAGACAAAGTTTCTATGGGAACAACCGCAGCCAATGATTTTGCAAAAATGATTCCTGAACTGTATAATATGCTTTCTATTGCATTTATTGGAATGGCACAAGCAGTGGATATTCGAGGGAAAGATCAAGTATCTCCTCATTTGAAAAATATTTACAATGAAATTCGAGCTTTAGTCAAACCTTTACATGAAGACAGACGAATGGACATTGATATTCGTGCCATGGTTAAACTGATTGAACAAGCCAAATTAATTTAAAGGAAATACAATGAGAATTCTTATTTTTGCTTTTCTTTGCTTATTTTTCATAGGTTGTACAAAAAATATTGCACAACCCACAATTTATACTCCAATAATGAAAGTTCAACTTTCAGAACCAATAAATGGTTATTATGAAAACAAAATTGGGACAAAAAAAGAATTCTACATTGAACCCAACAGTGAAGATTTATACCATTTAAAGAAATGGCCTAAAGATTTTTATAAAAGTATCTGCTTATTAAATAAAATCTGTTTAATTGATACTCAAAATAATGGATATTTTTCACATAGTGCTATTCAAGGTAGAGAAGAATTATACCCTCTTAATAAACCTTCTAAGTATATAATAATTTCAAAGAACTTTGAAATTAATTTCATTGATTTACCTATGGAATATCATAATCAAGATATAAAAGAAAGAATACAAATTATTTATATTCCAACCTTAAATCAAATTTCTAAAAAAGAAATTGGTGAATCAATATTTGAAAAAATTAAACAAGCCATTTTTGATACATATACCATTACAGTAAATGAAACTATTTCTGTTGCACCCAAAGATGAATATGGAAGAGAAAGAGCAGAATATAATATAAAGTTTAATGGTTACTATAAACTTCTAGAATGGCCAGAGAAAAAATATAAAACAATTTGTGAAGAAGAGTTTTGTATAATAGACAAAAATAATGATGGCTTATTTAGTCACTATGCTTTGCAAAATGAATCACATTTATATTCATTAGATAAAAAAATTCCTTATATACCAATCCAAGACACCTACTATACTGAAGATTCATTTAAATACCAAGCTTTGTATCAGGGAAAAGTTGATAACAAAATAAAAATATCATTTAGAGAGTTTAAAAATGATATGGCAAGACCTGCTTTCACTCAAGACATTGAATATGAAGTAAATTCAAATAAACCAACAATAATAGGTTTTAAAGGATTAAGAATTAATGTCATTAAAGCAACTAATCTAGATATTACATATTCTGTAATACAAGATTATAAATAATTTTATAAAAAAGAAGAAAAATGAAAAAAGTATTAGTCACAGGAGCTACAGGAAGTATTGGAGAAGCGATTGTAAAAGAGTATGCTAAAAATGGTTACTTTGTTTATATCCATTATAACAGCAATAAAGAGAAAGCTCACGCACTTTTAGAAGAGATTAACGCCCAAGGTGAGCTTATCTGTTTTAATATGCAAGACAAAACTTCTATCAAAGAAGCTTTAGAAAATCTAAGCGTTGATGTCTTAATCAACAACGCAGGTATCATCAAAGACAACCTCTTTTTCTTTATGAGTGATGAGGAATGGGAAGATGTGATTAATACCAATTTAACAGGGATGTACTACGTAACTAAAATGATTTCTCGAAATATGATGATGCAAAAAAGTGGAAGTATTGTCAATGTTGCATCTATCTCAGGTCTGGGAGGCAATGCAGGACAAGCCAATTACAGCGCAAGTAAAGGAGGTGTGATTGCCTTTACAAAAAGTTTATCCATTGAACTTGGAAGATACAATATACGCGTCAATGCCCTTGCCCCTGGTATTATTGAGTCTGAAATGATAGAAAACATTCCCAACAGCAAAGAACTCAAAAAAGCTATTCCTTTAGGACGATTTGGAAAAGCTGCTGAAGTTGCCCAATGTGCCTATTTTATAGGTGTAAATGCCTCGTATGTCAGTGGTGAAGTGCTAAATATCAGTGGAGCGATGGTACGATAAGCCATGAATACCGTTTTGGCTTTTTTGTATGCACCTTTAATTTTTTTTGCACTTAAAACATTTGATATCAAAACGGTTTCTTTGGTTATTTTGGGTGCCAGTTTTATCTGGACACTCTTTTGTTTAAAAAATGGCATTAAGAGTGCCCTTTTCCCCTTGTTGTATTTTTGTGTAGGATTACTGACTTTTTTATTGGACAGTTTTATGGTCTTAAAAATTCTACCTTTGGTGATAACGGCTTTTATTACGGGAATCTTTTGTATCTCTTATTTTAAAAAAGAATCCATCATTTTGACTTTTGCCAAACGTTTTTCTAAACAAGAATTTGATGCAGAACAAAAAGAGTATATTCAAAAATCAACTCTTTTTTGGGTTATAATTAGTCTGGTAAATTTAGGATTACATGTGTATGCGTATTTGGGTGAGAACATCAACTTTTGGGTTTTTTACAGCTCCATTGGTGGCTACTTGATTTTAATCTTAGCGGGTCTTGCTCAATATTTACACAAACAGTACATTTTTGAAAAAAGAAGAAGCACCCTATGATGGATATTATTTTTGTCAATCCTCCTTACGAACAAATAGCCAAAGGCTTTGATTGTGTGAAACACATTTCAAATCGTTCTCCTTCTTTAGGGCTACTTCATTTAGCAGCTCAAGTGAAAAAAGATGGCTTTACTTGTTCTATAATAGAAAGTGCCATTGAAGGACTTAATGTTGAAGATGTTATTGATAAAATCATCCAACAAAAGCCTACAGTTGTAGGGATAACTTTGTTTACTGTAGGAGTACACAATGCCAATTTAATTGCACAAGGCATTAAAAAATTCTCCCCTGAAATTAAAATATTGGTAGGTGGACCTCATATTTCTTCTATGGGCTTAGAGACCATGCAGCGTTTTGACTCATTTGACATTGCTGTTTTGCACGAAGGAGAAATTACCTTATCCAAACTCTTATTTGCTTTAAAAAATCAAGAAAGTATTGATATCATTGAAGGCATTATCTACAAAGATGAAAAAGGAAATTTTCACCAAACCCAGCCACGAAAAATACAAATAGAACTGGATGATTTACCTCTTCCTGCATGGGAATTATTGCCTAATTTTCCACAACAATACCCTTTGACCATCTTTGATTTTCCTAAAGGACCAGTGGCGACCTTTTCAGCATCAAGGGGTTGTCCTTTTAAATGCGAATTTTGCGACACCTCAACATTTGGAGCTAAAATACGTTATTACTCTCCTTCAAAAGTATTTGAAATGATGCAACATTTGCAAAAAACCTATGGAATAGTGCATTTACAATTTGTTGATGATTTGTTTGTTGCCAGTAAAAAACGTATTTTAACTCTTTGTCAACTGATCATAGAAAACAATTTCAAAATGACATGGAGTTGCACAGCCAGAGTTGACAGCATCAACCCTGAAATTCTACATCAAATGAAAAAAGCAGGCTGTTGGGAAATCAGCTACGGTTTGGAATCAGGCAGTAATGCTATGCTTAAAAATATGAAAAAAGCCACCAAAGTTGAACAAGCCATCAATGCTGTAAACTGGACACATGAAGCAGGTATTCGATGTAAAGGGTTATTGATGTTAGGCTATCCGGGTGAAAATGAAGAGAGTATTGAACAAACCAAAGAGTTTGTCAAACACATTCCATTGACAACAATGAATCTTTCAAAGTTTACTCCATATCCTGGTTCTCCTATATACATTAAACTTTATGGTACGTCAATTCGTGATGAAGATTGGGACAGAATGAATGGAATGAATTTTATTTATACCCCTGAAAATATCTCAATGGAAACATTAAATTTTGAGTATCGCCAAATCTTAGAAGGATTTTACAGACGACCTCAAATATTGTTGCATTATTTAAAAATGTCATTAAAACATCCCAACCATATTTTTAGACTTTTAAAGTTTGCGTGCTGTTCTTTTATGGCAAAACGAAACCAAAAGGCCTTAAGCACATGATACGAATATTTTTTTGCTTAATCCTTGGCTCTTTATATACATTTATTTTTGCCATAGAATTTAAAGAAGAACGAATTATGCAAGCCTTGAATCATTCCATTATAAAAAAAGCTCATATCCAATTTGATCAAAACAGTGTTGTGTTGCAATACGAAAATGATAACACCCATTTTTCCTTTAAAAATAATCAACTGGTTCAACTTCCTGAAAATATTGTGATTGAAAATCAAGCTTCCTTGATTTATTTCACTCTTTTACAAGCCATTTTCAATGAAGATATGCAAACGTTGGAGTACTATTTTAACGTATCAAAAAAAGAAAAGGTTTACCAGCTAAGCCCAAAATCTCTGATTGCCAATTACATTGAAGCCATTGAATTTATCAAAAATGGTACCCAACTTAAACAACTCATTATTTTTCTCAAAAACAGTGATAGGATAATCATTGAACCACTTTATTAAATTCTTCAATGTCTTAGCCTTATTGCTCTTAGGGACACTTTTTATTAACAGTGGAAATTATAAACATATCAGCAATTCTATTCTTTCTATTTTGCCACAAACTGAAGATAAAATTCTTTTACAATCAATGGATCAGCTCCAACAAACAAAAACCATTTTTCTAAGTGTTGAGGGTATTGACAATACTGCTTTACAGCAATTACAGACTCTGCAAGAAAAGATTTTACACATTCAAGGTATCAAGCTTGCCACATCAAAACCCAATGAACTCTTTGAAGCATATAAAAAAGAGTATCCGTTGTATTATAAACAACTTGATGAAAAAAGATTTGAATCCTTAGATGTCGTAACAGAAGTACAAAAACTCTATTCTTTGTTGACAAACTCTTTTTTCACACCACACGTTGATTTAAGAGATCCACTTAATTTGTTTGAATTTAATTCACTAAAACCTTCTGTTTCTTTGACAAACAATCAATTAAGTGTGCAACAAAAAGCCTATTTAGCCATCTTTACTGTTGATAAAGAGTATAATTCGTTTGCAAAATATGAAGAACTTTATACGGCATTACATACAATTGTACAACCTTATTCTGATGTTCATTTATTCAGTACACTGTTTTATTATGTTGAAAATGAACGTGCCATTAAACGTGATGTGAATACTATCATTGCTCTAGCCCTGGGAGTACTTTTAATTTTATATATCCTTATTTTACGCAATATTGTTTTACTTGTTCAAACAATTTTGGCACTTAGTGTTTCTACCGTTGTTGCCATTTTATGCCTAACGTTTTATTACGAAGAGGTTTCTGTTTTTGTGATTGTTTTTGGCGTTTCTATTAGTTCTGTTGCCATTGATTATATGTTTCATCATTATATGCACGGATATTATTTTGAGAAAAAAGGATTTAATAAAGAAGTCTTTTATGGCTTTGCTACAACCTTTATGGCTTTTTTTATTATCAGTTTTATTGATTTTGACCTCATAAAACATATTGCCCTTTTTACCTTAATTGCCTTGACAATTTCTTTTTTACAGTTTGCATTTTTATTTCCTCATTTAGACTTTAAACCTAAAAAAGCTCTCAATATCCAATTGCCGTATTGGGGTATTTCGTATAAACTCATTTTAATTGCTTCGTTGGCTATTATTGTTTTTTCTTTTAAGTTCATTCATTATGATTTGAATCTTAGAAATTTAGATTATAACAACACGTCTTTGAAGCAAAAAGAGGAATATTTTAACACTTTATTGCAAACACCCAAAAGTACAAATGTTCTGCTAATTGCTCATTCTACAGAAGAACTTTTACACCATATTGAAGAGATAAAAAAAGCTCTTCCTTTGATACAAACCCCTTTAAATTATCTTTTTACTCCTGAGCATTTTAAACAAACCAATGTTCTTCTTAACAGCCCAACTTTTGCACAATACAAAGAAAAGTTAAAAAACAGTGGCAAGCAATTGGGTTTTAATGAACAATTCTTTGCCCAAAGTTATCAGATTTCAACGATGCCTCCTTCTTTAAATTTAAAAATGCTTCAAGATTTGGGATTTGATGTTGCACGTATCAATGAAAAAATCGTAACTACATTAAGTGTGAGTTCCGATGAATATGAACGTATCAAAGCATTTGACTTTATCAAACCATTGAGCTTAAATTTACTTTTCCAATCGGCATTAGAAAAAATCCAAACTCAATTGATATTTTTAGGACAAATGAGTTTGGGTATTATTTTTATACTTTTATTGATTATTACACAAAAAAAGTTTTTCCAAGCCAGTCTGTTTTTACTCTTTCCTTTAGCCATTATCACTCTTTTTGCGATTACAACACCTTTGAATATTTTACATCTTCTGATGATTTTTGTGGTGATGGCTTTATGCATTGATTATGCCATTTATACCGCATACCATTTAGACACTAATACAAAAAACGCTATAATATATTCATTATTAAGTACATTTGCAGGATTTGGTGTATTGATTTTTAGTCAAATGTCGGCTTTATACTCCATAGGAAGTATTGCTGCTTTAGCCATTGCTTCTTTATTGGTACTGTTAATATTCTCACAAAGGTTTTCTCAATGAATTTAAGTGTGTATCACGATGATTTAAGCATATCTCAATATCCTCTTGAAGCGTCTTATTTTACCAATGAAAAATTACACTCGCTTGTAGGTTATATTGGCTCAAACTCAAAAGAGGAAAATGCACTTCAAATCATTCAAGCGTTTTACAACGATTCAAAAGCCATTTTATTTGACCATACCAATAAAATGATTACACAAAAACTTCAAGAGTTAGCTGTTCCTAATTTTCAAACCCAAGAGAAAATTCCCACTCTTTTTGATAATGAAATTTTCAATTTAATATTTTTCACCAGTGGCTCAACTGGACAATCCGTAGGTGCGTTAAAAACCAAAGAACACTTGCTCAATGAAATTGAAGTATTAACCCAACTTTTTAAAGAGCGTAACATCAACAAAGTCATTGTAACGGTTCCTTTTATTCATATTTATGGAACGTTATTTGGTTTGCTCTACCCTTTGATGAATGGCTTAGATATTATTTTAAAAGAGCATTTTTTGCCCCACGATTTACTCAATTTGATTGACGAGCAAAGTTTGGTTGTAACAACCCCTTTATACATTAAAGCACTCAATCAAATTGAACACAATGAAGATATTTCTAACGCCACATTTATTAGCTCCACAGCTCCTTTAGCACCTGAAATTGCAAAAGAGTTTAACACAAAATTCAAGTGTGATGTCATACAAATATTTGGTTCAACAGA
Organism: Epsilonproteobacteria bacterium UBA4036; assembly: GCA_002382325.1. GTDB lineage: Bacteria > Campylobacterota > Campylobacteria > Campylobacterales > Arcobacteraceae > Marinarcus. The sequence goes on along the minus strand of DGAG01000003.1, from coordinate 68,332 downwards.
AACAGGGGGAATTGCCTATAAATTCAACGATGACTCTTTATGGACAGCGTTGGATCGTGTCAATATTTCAACCAATGAAGATGAAGAGTTAAACATTGATTCTCCTTTTGTTTCAGATGTATTATTTGAAAATGGTTTTAAAACCATTAATGGAGCTATTCAAACATTTGATTATGTTGAACTTCATGACAACAGACAATTTAAACTCATCGGCAGAAGTTCTCAAATACTAAAAATTGCAGGTAAACGTTATTCTACGATTCAAATAGAACATATCTTAGAAGAACAGCCTGATATTTCAAAAGCATGCGTATTTGTAACTCAAAAAGAAAACCTTCTCAAAGATGAAGTGTTAGAAATTGTTTTAGAAACAAAAAACCCTTATACCCTAAAAGAAATCAAACAGATTTTAAAAGAACATTTGTCCAATTTAAAATTCTCAATTGAGTTAAAAATTGTGGATACCATTCCCGTATCAAGTGTAGGAAAGAAGTTAAAAATCCTATGAGATACTCTATTTATTTTAAAAACGAGTTACTATGTCAATCATAATAGAAAATTTGGTTAAATCGTACAAAGATGAACCCATCTTAAAACAATTAAATTTACACATCCAAGAAGGCAGTCTATTTGGACTTTTAGGACCCAATGGTGCAGGGAAAACCACTTTAGTTTCTATTTTGAACTTTTTAACGCCTAAAACCAGCGGTAAAATCAAAATCTTTGGTTATGATTTAGACCATCATGCCAAAGAAATTAAACAAATTTGCAGTTATGTTCCTCAAACTTATGCCTTTTATCCCAAACTCACCACTTATGAAAATCTCGAGTTTTTTGGAGCTTTATACGGTTTAAAAGGACAACCTCTTAAAAAAACCATTGAGGAGTGTATTGAGGCAACATCACTCGAAAAATATGTCAATAAACAAGCACATACTTATTCAGGTGGTTTAAAACGACGTTTGAATATTGCTATTGGACTGCTTAATGACCCTAAGATTTTATATTTAGATGAGCCAACTGTAGGTATTGACCCACAATCTCGAAATTACATTTTAAATGTGATTAAAAATATCAATAAAGAAAAAAATACGACGATTGTATATACCTCTCATTATATGGAAGAAATCGAATTTTTGTGCGATGATATTGCCATATTAGACCATGGAAAAATCATCTTACATCAAAAAAAAGATGCCCTTGTGCAACAAAACAATCAAATTACTGTCACACTTGATAATAATGAAGAAAAAACGATACAAACGCAAGAAGGATTTAGCCATTTTATTGACTATTGTTGTGAACTTAAAGCTCAGAATCAATCCATTAAAGCCATAGATTTTGGGAACAAAAGTCTAGAACATATGTTTTTACACTTAACCAAACAGGATTTAAGAGACTGATGTTTTTTTATTTACTCAAAAAAGAATTTACTCTCATACTAAGAGATATCCACGCGTTGTTGGTTCTGTTTATCATGCCAACGTTGTTTATTTTAATTATGTCATTGGCACTCAAAAACAGCTATTCAAATACCTTAGATGTTAAATTAAAAGTGGGTGTAATTTCTGCTAAGCCCACTTTAGATGCCAATAAGCTGATTGAAAAAATCAATGAAAACAATTTTTTTGAGGCACAATTTCAAACAACGTACAGTGCCAAAGAATTGCTTTTTAAAAAAGAGTATGACTTTGTTATAGAAGTTCCGGATGCTTTTATGAAAGAACTTAAACAAAACAGCGATGATTTTAAAATAACTATTTTTTCAAAACCCGATATGCAACCCCAAAAATTGACTCTTTTAAAAAGTTTAGTTCAATCATTTTTAACACAAAATGTTTTAGAAGAACTCTTAAAAGTGCAAAAAATCCAAAATAACGCATTGAGTGTCTTGGATTCAAAAATAAAAATTGACACCCTCTACAAAGATACAAATTTTGAAATTAAACCCACTTCTGTGCAACAAAGTGTTCCTGCTTGGCTTGTTTTTTCAATGTTTTTTATTTTAATTCCTATTTCAAATACTTTTATCAATGAGAAAAATTTTGGCACAATTAGCCGAATACGAAGCATTAATGTGTCACTTCTACCCATTCTTATCAGTAAAATTTTTCCCTATTTTATCATCAACCAAATCCAAGTGGTATTTATGATACTTGTGGGAATGTATGTTGTGCCTTTATTGGGAGGCGATACATTGGAAATTTCAAACAACTACGGGATGATTTTATTGGTCTCTTGTATGGTCAGTTTAGGTTCCATTTCATTTGCTCTTTTAATTGCAAATATTGCAAAAACTACCGAAGAAGCGACAACATATGGCGGAGTTTCAAACATCATTCTAGCAGCTCTGGGAGGTATTATGGTACCTAAATTTGTTATGCCAAAGTTTATGCAAGATGCCACAGAGTTTTCTCCCATGGCTTGGGGATTAGAGAGTTTCTTAGAAGTTTTTGTCAGAGGTGGAACTTTTGCAGATATTTCCACTTATGTTTATCAAATGGTAATTTTTGCTATAATCTGCTTAATACTGGCATATATTTTGCTACAAAAGAGGAGTTAGGTTGATAGGTTCAAAAGATGAGAATTTAAAGTTAGCATTAAAACAATTAATTATAGAAGAGTGTGATAGAGATATTGAACCCGAACAAATAACAGACGACGAAGTTTTATTTGGAAGTGACTCACAATTGGAATTGGATTCGATGGATGCACTACAAATATCCATGGCATTGCATAAAAAATATGGTATCAATACCAATGACAGTAAAGTTTTACGAAAAATTATGACCTCGATTAATACCTTGGCAGATTATATTCAACCCAAATAATGATGAATGCTTATATCGTTGGTACATCGCTGGTTTGTAATTTAGGAGATTCTCCTTTAAGTATTACACGTAAGCTTAAAAATCTCAACCAAGATAACTATTTAGATCACTTAAAAGAGGTTTTTAAAGAACGACTCTTTTACAGTATTGATTCATCAAAAACTTCTCATCTTGAACGTTACCATGAAATTTTAGATAAGGTTATTTTTAACGCCATTAAAGATGCCAATTTAACGCAAGAAGAGCAAGAAGAACTGCACATCTTTATTGGTTCAACGTCTATGGAAATGGGAAGCAATGAAGAGTGTCGAGCCTCTTATAAAAATCATACCTCCGATTCTTTGTTTAAAAATATAGGTAATGGTGCCATTGGTGAATATGTCAAGCAACGTTTAAGCTCAAAATATAAAGCCTTATTATTTACAACGGCATGTACGTCAAGTGTTAATGCCTTAGCCTATGCTGCTAAAATGATTGAACAAAAACAAATCAAATCAGCCATAGTTATTGGCTTAGAACTTTTTAACCAATCAACGTATGGAGGCTTTTCCTCTTTAATGCTTTTATCAAAAAATCAAGTGTATCGCCCTTTTGATAAAAACAGTGATGGTATTATTTTAGGTGAAGGATGTTCAGCCATTATTTTAAGTTCAAAACCAAAAACACCCTCAGATTTTAAATATTACAGCAGTGCCAATATTTGTGATAACTACTCTGAAACAACAAGCGATCCAAGTGGAATTCCTATATTTAATACCTTAGAACAATGCCTTTCAAAATCAAATTTTTCACTCAAAGAGATTGATTGCATCAAAGCTCATGCCACAGGAAGTGAAAACAACAACTCCTCTGAAGCCAAAGCCATTAAAATGCTTTTTGAAAAATACAATGCAACAACACCTGTCACTTCACTTAAACCCATTTTAGGGCATACGTTAGGGGCGTGTGGTACGAATGAAATTGTACTAATGTTGTACGCCATACAAGCAGGATTTTTACCTGCAACCTTAGGATTTGAAACTCCTGCAGAAGATGTTGTTTTTACTCCTTTAAAAGCTCATACTCCCACAACACAAAAAGCTGCCATACTTTTTAATTATGTTGCTTTTGGGGGCAATAACAGCTCAATTTTACTCAGTAATAAGGATTGATAATGTATTTGCATTTAACCTCTTCCATTATCAAATCCAATGCTCCTATAAAAGAGTACAGAGAACTTCTCAAACCGCTTTCAACTATCAATTTACGACGTTCTAGTAAGTTTAATATTCTTGCTGTATATGGTGCCATATTATGTTTATCCCAAAAAGAACTCTGTTCAAATATGGGAATTTACATTGCCACAGAATATGGACCTATCATGGATGTCAACCATGTTTTAGATACGGTTACAAGTGAAAACAGTATAGTAATGCCGTTTGATTTTCTCAATATCAACAGCAATAATGTCAGCTTTTATGTCTCAAAAGCACTCAATGCCAATGGGAAGAATATGGTCTTAACCTCTCAAGATCTCTCTTTTGAAAAAGCCATGCAGTTGGCTTTTTTTGATTTGCAATTAAACGAGGTCGAAGAGACGCTCATTGGTGCTGTGGATGAATCCTTAGAAGGTATTGAAAATTACAAAAAATATACTGCTAATGTTTTAAATAAACCCAGTAAAGATGGAAGTTTTTGGTTTTATGGAAACTCCAGTTCTGCAGGAGCTATTGCTCAAATCGAAAGTATTAAAGAGTATTCCAATGTTAATGAGATAAAAAAAGATATTTCTTTGAGTGAAAAATATATCTCTTTAAACCAATTTGCCACAATCGATGATAATCTCAAAGAAGAACTAAAATTAGGTTCAAATACTCTCATACATACAGAGGAATTTTTTGGTTGTGATGGTGCCGTTCATTTTATGGAGTTACTCAATCACAAAGGTGAAGCGCTTCATATTGCAAAAGAGAATCATGGCAAGTTTATGGTGATTGAGTTAACCGTTATTTGATGACTAAAAGCAGTTTATACTATTTTTTTAAGTAATAACGCTGCTTTTTCTTCATATTGTGAAGCTTCGATTAATTTATTGGCAATATTTTCAGGATTAAATCGTTCCAATTTTTTACTCGATTCTACACACAATAATGCAAATTCTCTTAAAGCATTCCCTGATTTAACAAATAAATTAGACGCTTCTTCTAAAATATTTTCATCCAAATGATAGGCTTTGGCTTCTTGTAAAAATGCAGCATATAAAAAACGAAATCCACCGCCCCCTGTTCCAATTTCTTCTTGCATTCTTACAATATGTGTTAAAAAGTTTTTAATATATCGTTCGTTGTTATCCACTTTAAGCGCAGAAATCTTTGAAGCCAATTTTCTCATACCTTTTACACCGGCATAAGGAAATGGTGTTAACAGGGCTTTAGCATTTTTAACAATGGCTTTTTTAATACTTCGACTTAAATCAATATCTTTTGGAATATGTTTGGGATAATATAAAAATCCTTTGGGAGCAAAAATTCCTCGTGCAAAACGAGCTTTGGTTAACTCTTTCTCATCACACGTCATAATGGTTTCAAAAACAGGGTCTGAAATGGTATAGTTACTGTTTTCTTTCCCTACAACCAAAAGATTGTGTGCATTAAAGTGAAAACGCATATCTTTGGGGAAATAAGGCAAGTAAAAAACAGACGTTTGCAATCCGACAAGCTGATTATTTTGTACAAATTTTGTCAAATCATTATTGGCATCCACAGGGTTTTTATACTGTTTTTTAACCATCTCAATTCCTAAAACTTTAGAAATATTGTTGATGATATTTTTGGGTAAATTTCGGTAAGCAATTAAAGGCATATTGCTGATTTTGATAATAGGAAAATAGACAAAAGATAAAGAACTGGTAATCCCAAATGCCATTGGTTCACTAATTTTAAGCCCATAACTGCTTAAAAGTGTAGAGACAACCCCACTTTCGCAATGTGCAAATTGGGCATGTTCAAATGTTCTACTCATTTTCTAAAATCCTTTAATTCATCCAGTGTTATATCAAAAACTTCACAATAACGTTGTAAAATTTTGTCATTTAAATTTTTAAAATGCTTCATTTTTAAATGACGTTTTACACGAAAAGAGAACATTCCTATGACACTTGAAAGTGTTGGTAAATCCATGCGATTTTTATACATAAAATACTCAATAGGTGAACTAATCCCTCGTTGAATATTTTCCAAACTTTCACTGCACAACTGCTCAAACTCTTCAACCGCTGTTTGAGTAGCAAACTCTTCGATACTGCTTCCATATTTTTGACGTTCAAAATGACCTTGGCTGTCTGTGACATACATCACTTTACGTTGACCTTCAAGAATTTTATTCTCTTCTTGAGGTATTTCGATTTTTTCCATCACACCACTTCTAAATACATAAAGGCTGTTGAAAATCGACCACTTTCAGGAATATAACATAAAAGAGTATCTCCACGTTTGAGTTTTCCACTGTTGAACAATTCTTCAAGCATAATATACATCGAAGCACTTCCTGTATTTCCAAATTCTACTAAGTTTGTAAACCATTTCTCAAACGGGATTTCCAAACCTGCTTTTTTCATACCTTCATAAACTTTGTCTCTAAAAAAAGTAGAAGAGTAATGTGGAAGAAAATAGTTTATAGACTCTTCTTTTAAATCTCTTTTTTCTTTAATACTTAACATGGGCTTGGTAACAGTATATTCAATGATGTTTTCATTGAGTAACTTCACATTTTGTTTAACGCCTAAAAGTGATTTTTGCATCACTTCTTGTTGTTCATAGGCTCTCCAAGACGTTGCTACATCATTTTCATCGACTTCACAACCACTGTACATACAAATTGGCATTTCACCTGCATAGGATAAAATATCTATCCATTTGATTTCTAAAGAGAGTCCGTTTTTATTGGGTCTATCTTGAATCAACATTGCCCCAGCACCGTCTGAAAGCATCCAACGTAAGAAGTCTTTTTCAAATTCAATTCCTGGATGTTTTTCCAACTCTTTATGGTTGGATTCTTCTTTAAAATTTCGTGCACTTAATACCATTGATGAAACTTCAGAACCTGTCGAGATTCCATTGTGTAATTCACCCGCTTTAATTCCATAATAGATATATTTTAACGCATTGATTCCACTTAAACAAATACCTGATGCACTTAATGTTTCAATACCAGAAATGCCTAATTCACCTTGCACCATTAAGGTATGATTTGGCATTAACTGGTCAGGCGTGGTTGTTCCACATGATAACGTCTGTAAATCTTTTAATGAAAAATTCTCATTTTCAAGTAGTTTAATTGCGTTTGCGGTAAGTTGAGCATTTGAAAAAAGTGGTTTTTGTGTTCCTTTTTCCATAACATAAAATCGTCTTTTAATCCCATTACTTCTTAGAACTATATTTTTTGCTTTTGATTTTTTTCCACCAATATAACCTAAATACTCTTCCATTTCATTATTACAAACGGGTTCATTGGGCATAAATTTTTGTATGTTATTGATAAACACTTTATTCATCTGATGTATATTCCTTCAATCTTTGTATTCCACTGCCTGAAGGCAATTCATAAAATTCTTTTTGTTTCATTATTTTATCTTTATTAATTTTTCTTAAAATCGTTTGTATGAGCATATTTAATGGCACAATAGTCAAAATAATCAATAATAAAAACAGTACATAAAGCATAACAACTGGTCGTCTTTTTTTACTTCCTTGCTTTCCAATCTTTCGAATGAGTTTACCCCAAATCATAAAACTTTTTGTTGCAATTTGTTCACTTTTAATCAAAGTAACATCGACATTAACTGCTTTTAACCCTTGGCAAAGAGGCTTAAATTCTTTTTCTTTATTTTCTTGCAAACCTTTTAAAATTGCTTTTCCAAAACGGTTTGCATTGTCTAACTCTTTTTGTGCGATTCCTGCTTCTGGGAAAATTCCCCATAAAGAATCACGTTTCCCCGTCAACATCCATCGAGGTGTTGTTACAAAAGTGGCTAAAGAGTTTCCTTGGTCAATTAATACAATATTATCAATAAGTTTTGCTTCTATTTCAAGTAACAATTGTTTAACTTTTTCTTGTGCCATAATCCACATATTCCGACACCCAATTACGGTAATAACGGGTTTATTTTTTAATTTCTTTTGAGCATACTCACTTTTTAAAAAAGCGGTAATGGGTAAAGAAGGCGATAGAAACCAAACTTGATAACATAAAATAACCAAATCATACTCTTCATTGTCCTCTAATGTTTCAATCAAAGGTGGGTCTAAATAGACGGACTCAGGGAAACAATCCATAAACGTGATAAAATCCCAAGGAAATGGATACGGTTTGAGAGGAGTAATTTGTTTAATGGTAACATCAACATCATTACTTTCTTGCAAAGGTATTACAATATTGTGACACAACTCGTTGAGTTGCCCACTTTGAGAGTAAGATATAACTAATACTTTTTTATTCAACTTTAGTTCCGTTTCATTATAAAATATTATATTATATCAAATTAACATTTAATTTTATCGAAGATATCCTGCATCTCCTAATTTTGCACCATTTATTGGGCTATACAACCAAGTAGCGACATCTTTTCCTAAAGTATCCACTGTTCTTCCTAGTACAGAACAAGAACCTTTATATCCGCCCCACATTCCTCCACCAGAGACTCGTGCTGCTTGAAAAGATCCAAAACTTTTTTTACCTTGGACCAGTGTTCCTGAAATAGCTGTAAATTTATTGTGTCCTCTAAAGGCTCCGCCTTGACTAATGGCATCATCAATTTGAACATTTAAATATAAATCATTAGGTTCAATGTTATCTTTATATTTTACTGTTAGCCCTCTTTCTTGTGCATACTGTCGAATAAACTCTGCAAGTTGCTGATTAATATGGCACTCTGATTTAATATTTTCTGCAATACGATTATTTTTTGCATAAGGAATCACACTTTTAATATAAATCGTTTTCCCTTGAGTATCCACATTACTTGAAGCTTCTGTATATTCACTTTTATCCAACGGTGCAGCTGTTGCCGCCGTTGGTTGGATAGTTGTTATCTCTTTTGAACTCATATTTCCTTCAATACCAATTAAAGACAAGTTATAATTAATATCTCTTTCTAAATTGGCTATCCATTTATTATAATTGGGATGAATAGTGTTAGATTGCGCATCATATTTCATATTTTCGCTGTCTTTATACTTGATTTTGTACCCTGTTGTGCTGTATTCTATTTCAACTACAACTAAATGTCGTCCACGAACATTGTTTTGCGCTTCTAATAAACCACTCTTAATCTTTTTAACCATCCATCCTCGTTGCATTGCCCCTTTTTTAATGGCATTTTCAACTTTAGTTAAACTGACTTTTTTCCCTTCAATATATCCACTGTTATCAATATTCTGAACAGCAGCACCTCGTCCACACCCTGTTGCTAGTAACATTACCATAATAAGTAATGTCGTTAAGCTTAATACTTTTTTCATTCAATTCCTCCTTTTATACAATGCTATGATTTTAGCAATGCCTTGTTTATAAAACAATTAAATAATGTCATCTTTTATCTTATTATTATTTAATTGTTATTTTTATATTTTTATGGTAATCGTTTCGTAGGGATTGTACAAAACATTCGCGCCGTGTTGGATTTTTACATTTCTTCTTTGGGTATAATCCACCAAATAGTTTCCTGCAAAATCAACGGAAAAACTTGCACACAGTTGTGCAGCTTTTTCTATAACCTCATCGGGAAGTGTTTTTTTACTGTTTTGTACAATGACATGACAAGAGGGTCTCTCTTTTAAATGAAACCAAAAATCACTGGCTTTACTGTTTTGCAACAAATAAATATTTTCTCGTTCATTTTTGCCCAGCAAAATTTTGAACCCTTTGAAAAAGAAACTCTCATAATTCTCTTGTTTTTTTGTTCGGGTTTGATTTTTCTCTTTTTTGGGGAGTAAAAACTCAATTTCATCAATACTTGATGCCATTTGAATGTGATGCACCATTTTGTTTAAAAACTCCAATTTTTCTTCTAAGTTATTCTTTTCAATATACATAAACTTCGCTTTTTGTTTCGCTTTTTTGGCTTTTGTAAATAAATGATTGGCAAAACTTGACGCCGTTGGATAGTTTAAATCCAATTCGATTTCAACCGTTTTACCTTCAAAATTTACCAGAGAAATTTTTTTATCGTATGGCTTTATCAAATAGATGTTACTTAAAATCAAATTGGCTTTTTCATACAACTCATTCGACTCTTTTTCAAGAAGTTCTTTGCTTTGTAAAGAATCCAATAACTTACGCAGTTTTGATATTTGTTTTTTTACAGCAGTGATTTTTTGCTTTTTGGCCTGTTCAAGTTCATGGTGTTCTTTTTGTATGTAATTTTCATATAACAGTGTTTCAAGAAATTCAATGTTTTTAATAATGGGTATGAAATTGGCTTTGGGAACACTTTTAAGCAGATGTCCTACTTTTACTGCTCGACTTGAAGATTGTTCATCTATATGCCGTAATGCTTCTAAAACAACATCTTCTTCATCAACAATTATGATATTGGTATATTTTCCTGTAAATTCCAAATGCAATTTGGTTGTAAGTTGCTTATAAGAAGAAGGACTTACTGCTTCAAAAAGAATGATTTTATCATCATTTAAAAGTTCAATTTTTTTAATCTTACCATTATTAAATCGTTTGTTTAATACCACATCAAAAGGAGCATTATACTCTCTTTTAGCATGACTTAGCTGCTCTTTTTTATAAACCAAAGAATTGGATTTTGACATATCAAAATAGATTCTATTTTTATCATTAAACTCCATTATAATCGTATTATTATCAACTCGCTTAATCAATTTTATATGGGTACAATTTGTTTGTAGATACTCTACAAGTGCTTTTAAAACATAATATTTCATGGATTCACTTATTTAATTTATTTTGGGTACTTATATTTATCATAGAGTTTAGTTATATAAGTTTTTTTTATACAATTACTGTCATTTTTTCAGACTTATTTTATATTCCTAAGATATAATTGTAGCCAAATTATTATTTCTAGGAGAATAAATATGTCTAAATTATTGAAAATCGTTCTTGCAAGTTCACTTGCTTTAGGTGTTGCGGCAACAACTTCGTCGGCTGATGTGGTTAAAGGTCAAAAGCTTTTTACAAAATTATTAAAAGGTCCTTGTGATATGACCGGTGCAAAATTTGCTGCTTCACACTCTCAAGATGAGTGGGAAAGCATTAAAAATGCGGGTAAATTTGAAGAAGAAGTCATTAAAATTTGCCCTAATGTTAAACCAGGATTTTTAAAAGAATCCATTCAAGAACACATTTATGACTTCTCATATGAGTATGCAAATGACTCAGGGAATGTTCCTTCTTGTTAAGAACAAATCGATTTCAAAAAAGGGCGATAGCTTAGGTGCTGTCGCCCTTTTTTGGTTATAAATATTATAAGAAAAATTAATACAAGATTAAGATGCTATTAACCATTATGGGCGTATAATCGAAAAAAATATATAAAGGAGAGTTATGAAAAAAGGATTCTTATCGCTTTGTTGCGTTGCTGCACTGGCTTCAAGTTCATTTGCCTCTACGGATATGATGAAACAACTCGAAGCACTCAAAGCTCAAATTGCTGCTCTTGAAGCACAAATTAAAGCTCAAGGTGAAAAAAGCACTCAACTCGAAGATGGCTTAAAACAACAAGAACAAAAAATTGTTAAGGTGGAAAAAAAGGTTAATAAAACCAATGAAACCGTCAATCAAGTAAAAGCCCACGATGCGGGAGACAACATCAAATGGGATGTCGATTTTAGAACGCAAGTGGATAATGTTTCATACAAATTGAGAAACGGCAAAAAGCTTAGAAACGATGGCATTATGTCAAATCGATTATGGCTTAACATGAAATTCCAAGCCGATGACAACTCATCATTTTTTGGGACATTGGCATACAATAAACTCTATGGAGACAATCGTGCTGATATAACAACCCAAGGTGGAACAGGAAACAATGCAGGGTTTGACTGGGTGACCAATGAATCAGCAACCAATGACAATGAAATTAAAGTCAAAGAGGCATTTTGGTTATATGCCAATGATACTTTCTTAGGAACAGAAGTTCCATGGACAGCTTCAGTAGGACGACGACCTTCTACGGATGGTTTAGGTATTAATTTTAGAGCCGATCAAGAGAGAAAATCTGCTCTTTCTCACACTGTTAATGTTGAGTTTGACGGGGCAAGCGTGATGTTTAACCTGGATAAACTTACAGGTGTTGATGGAATGTGGGTTAAATTTTGTGCAGGTCGTGGGTTAACCAATGCTAAATTACGATTCTCTTCAGATGGATATGATTATATTGATGACAGTGATACTGCTGAAAATGTTGATATGGCAGGAATCATTTTTGTCCCTTATGACAACGGACAATACTCCATTCACACCAATTACGCTAAAGCTTGGAATTTAATTGGAAATAAAATGAGTGATATGGGAACAGCGAATGAAGGTAAATTTCATAACTTTGGTGACATCGAACTGGCAACAATTATGTTTAAAGTATGGGGTGTAGGCAATGGTATTTCTGACTTTTTAGATGATACAACTTTATTTGCCTCATATGCGATGAGTAAAACTGACCCAGATGCAGGAGGCAGTATGCTAGGTTCAACCAAATCTGAGACAGGACACTCTTATTTAATTGGGGCTAATATGCCTTGTCCATTGAGTGAAGATGCTCGAGTGGGTATTGAGTGGAATAAAGGAAGTAAATACTGGCGTTCAATTACCTATGGTGAAGACACCATGGCGGGAAGTAAAATTGCCGCACGAGGTACTGCTTGGGAAATTTACCGACATCAAAAACTTACCGATGCTCTAAGCTTTACGCTTCGATACACGCATATTGATTACGACTACACAGGAAGTAATGGGTTTTTTGGAGATTTTGGAAATCCAGAGATGAATAATGCTTCTGATGTAGTTGAAGCACAAAATATCACAGCCAATATCCGATATCGATTCTAATCAACCTAACACAAAAAAAGCATTCAAGCTTTTTTTGTGTTAATTAAACTTATATTTATCCAAACTTAAAACTACTTTTTCAGCGACAGAAATCATCGTAATATTTAATGCTTTAAATTCTTGATTGTTGACATTTAACAGTAATTTATCGTACACCAAAGCATAGGGATATAAAATAAAATAGATGTACTCTTTACTGCGAGACTCTTTTTGTAACTCGGCAAACCAAGATGCAAGAAGTGAAAAACAAAGCATCGAAGGGTTAAAGGCTTTCCCCTTTTCAAGTTGTTGATTGAGGGTTTTATTTAAATATTCATACGAGCGTAATACTGCTTTAACATAAGCATGTTCTCTTTTAGCCCAATAAAAATCATTGGGTTTGGTCACTTTATTGAGTTCTCTTAAAATCTCTTGAGTATTTTTTTGAATAAACTCTTTAACCTCACTGTTAATATCAAACAAATCTTGATTTGCCTCTTGATAAGACAAAATAATATCTTTACAAAAAAGCAATAACGCTTCTGTTTTTATTTTAGAGGTATTTAAAATCATGCTTCTATTGTAACCAAAATATCATTACATTTTAATCTTTTAAGTCTCTTTAAGATAAAATAATGCTAATTTATGAAAAAATTGCTGTAAAGCATTGTAAAAATAGAGAAAGGAAATTATTGGAACAAATTGGTGTATTAAAAGATGGTCAGATTTATGACCTTCAAACTGTCGAAGCTTTGAATATTCAAGGTGAAAAAATAGTTGCTGATGATTCAAAAGAAGCTTTAGAAATATTAAGACACTCGTGTGCGCATCTTATGGCACAAGCAATTAAAGAACTCTATCCCGAAGCCAAATTTTTCGTAGGGCCTGTGATTAAAGAGGGCTTTTACTATGATTTTAAAGTCAATTCAAAAATTGGGGATGAAGATTTACCCGTCATTGAAAAGAAAATGAAAGAATTGGCAAATGCGAAACTTCCTATTACTAAATATGAGTGTTCACGAAAAGAAATTGAAGAGAAATTTGCTAACGATGAATTAAAACAAGCCGTTTTAAACAACATTAAAGATGAAACGCTGACCGTTTATAAACAAGGAGATTTTGAAGATCTTTGTCGAGGACCACATCTTCCTAATACGACGATGATTCGTGCTTTTAAACTTACACGTGTTGCCGGTGCGTACTTAGGTGGTGATGAAGAAAATGAGATGATTACTCGTATTTATGGTATTGCCTTTTTTGATAAAGGTGCTTTAAATGAACACGTAAGACTTTTAGAAGAAGCTAAAAAAAGAGACCACAGAAAACTTGGAACCGAACTTGAACTCTTTATGTTTAATGAAGATATCGGTGCAGGACTTCCTTTATGGCTTCCAAATGGGGCGCGACTTAGAAGTAAATTAGAACATCTTTTATATAAAGCTCACCGAGTCAGAGGGTATGAACCCGTACGTGGACCAGAGATTTTAAAAGCCAACCAATGGGTAAAATCTGGACATTATGCCAACTATAAAGAAAATATGTACTTCACTGAAATTGATGGACAAGAGTATGGAATTAAACCTATGAACTGTGTGGGACATATTCAAATTTTTAAACATGACATCGTTTCATATAAAGAGTTACCTTTAAAATTCTTTGAATATGGTGTTGTTCACCGACATGAAAAATCGGGAGTAATGCACGGGCTTTTTAGAGTTCGAGAATTTACTCAAGATGATGCTCATATTTTTTGCATGCCAAGTCAAGTCAAAGATGTCATCATTGAAGTACTTGATTTTGTGAAAAGTTTAATGAATATTTTTGGATTTACTTATGAAATGGAAGTTTCCACAAAACCTAAAAAAGCCATTGGTGATGATGCCTTTTGGGAAGCCACAACAAAAGGGATTATGAATGCTCTTGATGAAAATGGTCTGACTTATGGTATTGATGAAGGTGGTGGTGCATTTTATGGTCCAAAAATTGATATCAAGATTTTAGATGCCATTGGAAGAAAATGGCAATGTGGAACCATTCAAGTGGATATGAATTTACCGTCACGATTTGAAGTTGAATACGTCAATGAAGAAGGACATAAAGAACAACCTGTGATGATTCACCGAGCCATTTTAGGTTCATTTGAACGATTTATTGGGATTTTAACTGAACACTGTGCAGGAGAGTTTCCTTTTATTATTGCTCCAACACAAGTCATTTTTATCCCCATTGCCCCTCAACACGTTGAGTATGCAAAACAGTTACAAAAAGAGTTACTCAAAATTGATATTGACAGTAAAATTTTTGATAAAAATGAGAGTTTAAATAAACGAATTAGAAACGCTGAAAAACAAAGAGTTCCAATGATTGTTGTTATTGGAGATGAAGAAGTAGCAAATCAAAAAATTGCTTTAAGAGACAGAAGAAAACGAGAACAATCTGAATTAACACACGATGCGTTTATCGATTTATTAAAAGAAATTAAAATGGGGAGTGAAGTTTGAGTAAACAAACAAAAAATAACGATGCAATTATGAATGAGGAAATTACCGCAAAAGAGGTAAGATGTATGAATGACGATGGTACCAATTATGGTATTATCCCTACACGAGATGCATTACAACTGGCTGATGATTTAGGTTTAGATTTAGTTTTAATCGCACCGGATGGGAATCCTCCTGTTGCAAAAATTATGAACTATGGTAAGTTCAAATATCAATTAGAAAAAAAGAAAAAAGAAGCCAAGAAAAAGCAAAAAGTCATTGTAGTTAAAGAGATCAAACTCTCTGTAAAAATTGCAGACAATGACATTAACTATAAAGTAAAACATGCACGAGAATTCTTAGAAGAAGGCAATCATGTTAAATTTAGAGTGTTTCTAAAAGGTAGAGAAATGGCACATCCTGAAGCAGGTGTTGATGTTTTAAACAAAATTTGGCCAATGGTTGAAGACATTGCTGTAATGGATAAAGAACCAAAACTCGAAGGAAGATATGTCAATATGATGGCTCTTCCTAAAAAAGATGACAAAAAAAACTGACCCCAATCTTGTAAAGCCTATTGCTTATAGGCTTTCTTGATTTTTCCTTAATACTTAATAAATACTAAAGCTTTTTTTAACTATAATTGCAGACTTTTTCTATATATTAAAGAAAATGCAAATTTAAAAGGAGGAATCCCCATGCCAAAGATGAAATCTAACAGTGGTGCTTTAAAACGATTCAAAGTTAAAAAGAATGGTTCTATCAAAAGAGGTTCTGCTTTCAGAAGTCATATTTTAACCAAAATGACATCTAAAAGAAAAAGAAACCTAAGAGGTCCACAAACCGTTGCTAAAGTTGACGCAGGTCGAGTAAAAGCAATGTTAAACTTAGCGTAATTATAGTTTTATAATTGCAAGTCCCTCCATGCAAATGGACAAGTTCGATATAATGTTATCGACACCTATTATTAAATACAATATACGGTAAAGGAAATAAAATGCCAAGAGTAAAAACTGGTGTAGTAAGAAGAAGAAGACACAAAAAAGTATTAAAAGCCGCAAGAGGTTTTTATAGTGGTAGAAGAAAACACTTTAGAAAAGCCAAAGAGCAATTAGAAAGAAGTTTAGTCTACGCTTTTAGAGACAGAAGACAGAAAAAAAGAGATATCAGAAAACTTTGGATCGTAAGAATTAATGCTGCTTGTCGATTAAACGATATTAACTATTCAAGATTTATGAACGGTCTTAAATTAGCTAACATTGAATTAGACAGAAAAATTTTAGCAGATATGGCAATGAATGATTTTGCTGCATTTACTCAACTTGTTGAAGCTTCAAAAGCGGCATTAAACAAATAATTTTAAATTTGCACAAAAAAAGGGTTGAAGTTTACTTCAACCCTTTTTTATTGCCTTTAAACAATCGACTGAATCCTCTGAGTATCCATAGCAACAAATACACTGCTAAAGTGAACACCAAAGGATGGATAAATCCAATTCCATACGCCCCTGCTTGAGGCAAATGGCTTAAATGCTCTATAGGATGAGAAAACCACTCTTTGTGGTGCATTCCTAATGTTAATACCATAAATACTGCTGTAAAAATTATAAACTCTTTTTTCATTATTTTCCTCAAATAAAAAAAGCCTCAAGCAAATTGCTCGAGGCCAAATATTATGTTATTTGCTTGACGTTGCGTAAAAATTACGCTTTACCTGAAAGCATACCATGCATTGTCATTGGTTTTAACATATACACTTTTAACAACCACCAAATATATCTCTCTTGTGTTGGGTCAAGAGGAAAAGAAGGAGTTGGTTTTGCTGTCCAGTTAAACTCTGCTAACATAACTTTACCAATATCGGTAATTAACGGACAAACGGTATACCCATCATATTTAGAAGTTAACGGTTTCCCTTCCATTGCGGCGATAAGATTATCTACAAGTGCTTTATATTGTTTTCGAACACTTCCACCTGTTTTTCCCATAGGAACAGCTGCAATATCTCCAATTGAAAATACATTGGGATATTTTACATGTTGTAATGTCTCTTTATCAACAGGAACCCATCCTTTTGAAGAACCCAATGGTGAATTTCCAATTTCATCTGGTGCTTTTTGAGGAGGAGTGATGTGTAAGAAATCAAATTCCACTTGAACATCTTCATG
This sequence comes from Epsilonproteobacteria bacterium UBA4036, assembly GCA_002382325.1. Lineage (GTDB taxonomy): Bacteria > Campylobacterota > Campylobacteria > Campylobacterales > Arcobacteraceae > Marinarcus. The sequence continues at coordinate 50,822 of DGAG01000003.1, read as the reverse complement.
CTTTGTCACCATAGTATACTCTTCTAAATCTTGGTCATATTCACCTTTTTCTTTCCAATGATGATCAAACGTAGCGATTTTATTCTCTAAATCTACCCCTGTTAAATTATGTGCATAATTCCATTTAAAATCTCTGTCTTTAAATTGTTGTAAAATGGCTTCATGATACTCAGGAACCCCAAACATTTTTCCACCATTTGGATAGAACGTTAATTCAGCATTCGCTCGTGCTCCTGCTTCATTTAATCTTGCATTGGTTAAATACATAATTTTCTTTGGCGCTCCACCACACTTAATGGGTGTATTAGGATCTGTAAATACCCCTTTAACTTTTTTACCGGCTTTAGCATCAGCTACAAATTTTTGCATGTTATTCCATGTTGCCACTGCGCCATCAACATTATAAATTGAGCTCACGCCTGAATTAGCAAACGTTTCTAACAGTTTAGAAGCATCACCTAAAGTATAGGCTTCTCCAATAGACTCAAGCCCTTTAATTCGTCCAAAATCAAGTTTTAATCCTGCTGCAATAACTAAAAAATCATAGCTAACTTCTTCACCGCTTTTGGTCGTTAATTTATTATTATCTGGGTCAAATTCCACTGCATAATCAGCAATAAGTTTTACACCTTTGGGTAAATACTCGTTAGTGTTATACATGATATCGTCTTTTGTATACACTCCAGAAGCAATCAACGTATTCCCCGGTTGATATGAAACTGATTTTGGATTGGGTTCAATAATAGTAATATCAGGATTAGATAAACTGTTTGTTAATCTCGCAGCTGTTGCAACACCCGCTAATCCACCACCAACAATAACAATTTTTGCTTTAACATCACTTGCATTTGCAACTGTTGCAGCCTCAACTTCGCTTCCCCCCAATAAAAACGCAGCAGACCCAAGCCCTGCAACTTTTAAAGCATCCCTTCTTGATAATCCTTGCTTCTTTAGCTCGTTATCAAGCAACTCTAAAGAGTCATTTAAATCTTTATTCATCATACAATGTCCTTTACAAATAACTTTATATCGTAGGTTATCCAAAAAGAGATAATATAAAACTTAAGATTTTCTTAATTGCTTTATTTTAATTATAAGCTTAACTTATATATGTTTTCAGATGAGTTTTGGGCTCTTTTTTAGGATAGTTAAGGCTTCTAAATAATCGGCTTTAGTATTCATATTTAAAAACTCTTTTTCATGCTCAAATTGAATTATTTGCGTATGACTTTTTTTGATTAAATAGCCAATTTTGTGAATATCATTATTAAGCATATCCTCAATTCTTAAAAGCAATGAAGAGGAAAAAACTCCACATAAATGGTAATCCTTTTCTGTACTGCAAGCAATGGTAATCTCATAATTATCCGCTTTATTTATAAGTGTTTTTATTGTCTTTTCAGAGATAAAGGGGGTATCTACTGTTATGACAAATACATTAGGAGTGGTTACTTGTTTTAGTATTGATTTTAGTGCTATGATGGGAGAATACGCCGTTAATGTATCATCCAATAATACACAATGTCTTTGTTGAGAAGTTAAAAAATCAAAGTGATTCTTTTTTGAAGAGATGTAAACATGCTTAAAAAGAGAACTTAAGCGTTTATATTGAAACTCAATTAATGTATCGGTCTTGCCAAAAGGCAAATAGGCTTTATCTTTACCCATGCGAGAACTTTTTCCGCCACACAAAATAATAACGGGGATATCAAATAAAGTAAGTGGTTGATTTTGATTTTTCACCGCTTACTTCTTTCTTTTGATTCTTTGCTATAAAGAACGAGGATCAGTAATGTATCCCGATATCGCACTTGCTGCTGCTACGGCTGAATTCGCCAGATAGATTTTAGAACTTCTTGAACCCATTCGTCCCACAAAATTTCGATTGGTCGTGGAAATACAGACTTCATTGTCGCCTAAAATTCCCATATATCCACCCAAACAGGCTCCACATGTTGGATTTGAAACCACTGCACCGGCATCAACAAGCGTATCAATATAGCCTAATTTAGTCGCATCTCTAAGAATTTTTTGTGTTCCTGGCGTTAAAATAAGTCGAACATGTCGTGCCACTTTTTTATCTTTTAAGATTTCGGCTGCAATTTTAAAATCACTTAATCTTCCATTGGTACATGAACCAATAAATACTTGGTCCACTTTAATATTATCACTGACTGCTTGAGTAATTGAGTGACCATTTGATGGTAAAAATGGGTATGCAATAACAGGCTCCAGTGCTGCCACATCAATTTCAATTACTTGACAATAATTGGCATCTTCATCGCTGTAATGAATTTTAGGTTCGGCTCGTAAACTCTCTCTTGAATCTAAAAATTCTTTGGTGATTTCATCGTATGCCACAATACCATTTTTAGCTCCCGCTTCAATTGCCATGTTGCAAAGACTGAATCTGTCGTCCATGCTTAAATAAGCAATGGTATCCCCTGTAAATTCTAACGCTTTATATAACGCCCCATCGACTCCCAAAATTCGAATAATTTCTAGGATTAAATCTTTACCTGTTACAAATTCTTGAGGTTTTCCTTTGAATACCACTTTGATTGATTCTGGTACCTTAAACCAGTTACCACCTGTAATCATTCCAAAAGAGATATCGGTACTTCCCATTCCTGTACTAAATGCGCCTAATGCTCCATGCGTACAAGTATGAGAATCTGCCCCAATAATAACATCCCCTGGCAATACCAATCCTTTTTCTGGCAATAACGCATGCTCAATTCCCATATCTTTTTCATCAAAAAAGTATTTTAAATCGTGTTTCATTGCAAAATCTCGAGAAATTTTTGCTTGATTGGCACTGGCAATATCTTTTGCAGGAATAAAGTGGTCTAAAACAATTGCAAATCCTTCGGGATTGGCTAATTGTGTAAATCCACCCTCTTCAAATGCTTTAATTGAAATTGGAGTGGTAATGTCATTTCCAATGACCATATCAATTGGACTTCGTACAATTTCCCCTGCGTATACTTTTCGCCCTACGTGCTCACTGAATATTTTTTCTGTTATCGTTTGTCCCATTATCTTACCTATGACTAAATTTTTTAAATAATTTTCGAAATTGTATCTAAAAATTATTTAACTCACCAAATTGTTTGGTTCTTCTTTATTTTTCTTTGATGTTCTGATTTGTTTCCAAATGATTAAAACCACTGCAATGTCAATAATCACATCGGCTAAATTAAATATGGCAAAATCAAATCCACAATGCCAATACACATAATCCACTACCCCACCATGAATAAATCGGTCAATGATATTACTAATACCTCCTGCATACAGCAAGGCAATGGCAATGGCATACTCTTTAAAAACGTTTTGATTTAAATATAAATAAACAGCTCCTGCACCTAAAAGCCCCAACTGAATGTACTTTAAGTTGTGGGCCAAAAATTCAAACATCGAAAAAGCCACTCCATAGTTGTATGCTAAGACAAACGAAATACAACTGCTTTCCCATACAAATCCATTGACAAAAATAGTTTTTATGTATTGGTCAATGGCAATAAGTACGATAAATAATACAAACAAGGACTTCTTCATAGCTTACTTTGTATGAATTGCACTAAATCATCCATCGTTTTTTTGACAATTTTTTCTTCTTTACCTTCAAGTAATAGTCTGATTTTATTTTCTGTTCCAGAGTATCTTATTAAGTCTCTCATCCCTAATGTTCGTATGGCTTGAAGTTTTTCATCCAAACCATCAATTTGCGCCAGTGGCACTTTTTTACTCACATTTAAATTGACCAAAAGTTGAGGATACAGTTCAAAAGCATTGAGCACTTCACTTGCCTTTTTTCCGCTTTTTAGAATCATCGCAAGAACTTGAAGAGCTGAAGCCAAACCATCTCCCGTTTTTGCAACATCTCCAAAAATAATATGTCCGCTTTGTTCACCGCCAAAGTTGATGCCATTGTTTTTCATGTCTTCTAAAACGTATTTATCTCCCACATCGGTTCGATTTAATGCCAACTCATACAACGATAAATAATCTTCTAATGCTTTGTTGCTCATCACGGTTGCCACACACGCTTGTCCTTTTAAAAGCTTTTCTTGATGTAAATATACACACAAAGCCCCGATGAGTTTATCCCCATGTACGACATTGCCCTTTTCATCAACAATCACCAATCGATCCGCATCACCATCAAGTGCAATTCCAATGTCCGCACGTACGTCTAAAACCACTTTTGCAATTTTTTCAGGATGTAACGCCCCACAATCTTCATTGATATTAAATCCATTGGGTTTGTTATTGATAGTAATAACTTCAGCACCCAACTCTTCTAAAATCGTAGGACCCACTTTATACGCCGCTCCATTGGCACAATCTAAAACAATTCGTAAGCCATTAAGCGATAAATCTTTGGGAAAGGAACTTTTGATTGAAACGATATATCGTCCAATGACGTCATCAATTCGTTTTGAAGAACCAATCTCTTTTCCTGTCACTTGTGATTTTTTAATCAATTCATCGTTGAAAAAGATTTTTTCAATTTCAGCTTCACAGCTTGTACCCAATTTATCGCCGTGTTTATCGAAAAACTTAATCCCATTGTCCCAATACGGATTATGGGAAGCACTTAACATAATTCCCGCATCACAACGCATACTTTCAGTCAAATAGGCAATGGCCGGTGTTGGCATAGGTCCAATTTGAATCACATCGTATCCTACGGCGGTTAAACCACTGACCAAAGCATTTTCGATCATATAACCACTTCGTCTGGTATCTTTTCCCACGAGTATTTTATTTGTATATGACTGTTTTCTAAAAAATATTCCTGCTGCCATTGCCAATTTCATGGCGGTCATCGCATCTAAAAATTCACCGGCTTTTCCACGTACACCATCGGTTCCAAACAGTTTCATTAACAAGTCCTTAAGTTTAAACTTTCTTTAAAGATATTTTTTGTAACATTCTACCCTTAAATTTTTTACAAAGAGGTTAAAAACAATATGGCAAATCACAAATCTGCTGAAAAAAGAGCGAAACAAACAACGGTTAGAACTGAAAGAAACAGATTCTATAAAACAAGAATTAAAAACATTACAAAAAATGTTTTAGCAGCAGTTGAAAGTGCTGATAAAGAACAAGCAATTGAAGCGTTTAAAACAGCAAACAAATACTTACACCACTGTGTATCTAAAGGTATTTTGAAAAAAGGTAATGCAGCAAGAAAAGTAAGTCGATTACAATTAAAGGTTAATGCTATATAATTGATTTTATCAGTTACTATAAACTAAACCATGCTAAAAAATAAACTACAACCTTTTATTGACAGATACAATGAGATTAACACCTTATTGATCTCTCCTGACATCACCAACGACATTAAAAGAATGACCGAACTCTCGAAGGAACAATCAAATTTAGAAGATATTGTGACTTCGGCTAAAGAGTATTTAAAAGTCATCAAAGAGATTGATGAAAACAGACTTCTTCTTGAAGACGTTGAGTTCAGAGATTTGGCCAAAGAAGAGTTGGTCATACTTGAAGAGAGAAAAGAAGAGTTAGAAAATCAAATCAAAATCGAACTTGTACCCAAAGACCCCAATGACGATAAAAACATCTATTTGGAACTTCGTGCAGGAGCAGGTGGAGATGAAGCAGGAATATTCGTAGGTGATCTGTTCAGAGGGTATTTACGATATGCCGAATTGAAAGGTTGGAAAGTTGAAATCATGAGCTCAAGTGAGAGTGAAGCTGGAGGCTATAAAGAGATTGTTTTCCTTGTTAAAGGAGATCAAGTTTATAGCAGACTTAAATTCGAAGGGGGTACTCACAGAGTTCAAAGAGTTCCAGCAACAGAATCGCAAGGACGAGTTCATACTTCAGCTATCACAGTTGCAGTTATGCCAGAAGTTGATGATGTTGAAATTGAAATTAACCCTAATGATTTAAAAATAGATGTAATGCGTTCATCGGGATGTGGTGGTCAATCGGTTAATACTACGGACAGTGCAGTAAGAATTACTCACTTACCCACAGGAATTGTTGTCACCAACCAAGACCAAAAATCGCAACATAAAAATAAAGAGAAAGCCATGAAGGTTCTTAAAGCCAGACTGTATGACCTTCAAATGCAAGAGCAACTCTTAAAAGACAGTGCAAACAGAAAAGAACAAGTCGGAACTGGGGACAGAAGTGGACGTATTCGAACCTACAACTATCCTCAAAACCGAATCAGTGATCACCGAATTAACTTGACGCTGTACCGACTTGAAAATATTATGCAAGATGGTTTCTTTGATGAAATCATTGACCCACTTATTGCTGACCATCAAGCAAGACTTATGGAAGCCAGCGGATTGTAAGAGTTACGAGTGAAAAGTAAGGAATGACGAGCAGTTAATTTCTTGTCACTCATTACTTTTTACTTGTCACTTGTTACTTCTTCTTCGTAACCATTTCGTAATCAAATCCCCTTATACTTACACCATCAAAACTTCTTATGCTATAAAAAGTAATGAATAAATTTCATAGTTAGATTTTATGATTTAACGCGAACAAATCTTTTAGTCTAACTATGAAATCTAACTTATAAGTACCATCGTGCTTAAAGGATTTGTATGTTAGAAAAATGGATTACGATTCTCAAAGAGTTAGATTTTGCTTTTCAACCCATCATTCACACTTTTACAGGAAAAATATATGCTGTTGAAGCGTTGTTACGTAATGTTGAAATAGCCACGGAATATCATAATATTCAAGATTTGTTTGATTGTGCTTTTGAAGACGATTTACTCTACCAAGTCGATTTAGAGTTACGAAAAAAAGCCATCAAGAAATTTAAAAAACTCAACATTGATAACATTAAACTCTTCTATAATTTAGACAATCGTATTATTTACAGCAAAAATTGTCCTCAAGGACAAACCGCCAAACTGTTAGAAGAAAATGGTTTAAAAAAAGATGCCATCTGCTTTGAATTGAGTGAAAAAGGCTCTATGATTGAACAAAATGCCTTAAGTTCAATGATTTATAAATATAAAAAAGATGGTTACAGTATCGCCATTGACGATTTTGGTATTGGGGTATCTGGATTAAAACTGCTTTATTACAGTGAAGCCAATATTATTAAACTTGATCGATTTTTTATTACCAATATTCACAACGATTCCAAGAAAAAACTTTTTTGTTCTTCCATTGTTGATATGGCACATACGATGGGCATGAAAGTCGTAGCTGAAGGAGTTGAGCAAAAAGAGGAGTACTATACGTGTAAAAATATTGGTGTGGATTTTATACAGGGGTTTTTGGTTCAAAAACCCACCACAAAAATCAATGACATTGAAGCTTTTTATAAAAATATTTTAAAGCTTCTCAAAGATGATCGACGCGATGACAGTAAAAACAGTATTGATAATGCCTTCATAGAGTATATTACTCCTTTAAATATCGATACTTCATTGCATGATCTTTTTGTCTATTTTAAAAATCATCCTCATAATACCTTTGTGCCTATTGTTGATAATTATTCGCATCTTAAAGGGGTAATTTATGAAGTGGACATCAAAAAGATTTCTTACTCTCAATACGGTTTATCTTTGGCTAAAAATGTTTCCTATAGTAGCAACTTGTATAAATTTATTAAACCTGCTTTATGCGTGGAAGCCACTTGGGGGATTGATAAAACATTAGAAATTTATAATATGAATGAAGTCAACTCCAAAGGAATATTTGTGACAAAAGCCAACAAATATCATGGCTTTATCAATGTCAACTCCCTGCTTTCTCTTTCTCATAAACGCAACATTGAAATTGCTAAAAATCAAAACCCCTTAACCAAACTGCCCGGTAATAATCAAATTGAAGAGTTTATTTACAAAAGCTTCAAACAACTCAAAAACAATCAAATCTTTCATATGTTGTATTTTGATTTTAATGATTTTAAACCCTTTAACGACACCTATGGTTTCAGACAAGGCGATCGAGCTATTTTAATTTTTGCCGAGCTATTACAAAAACATCTCCCTTTGAACTCTTTTATTGGGCATATTGGCGGCGATGATTTTTTTGTGGGCTTTTCTTGTTTAACCTATGAAGATGTTTTTGCCTATGCTTCAATACTACAAGATGAATTTAAACACAGTGTCATTAGCCTTTACAATAAAGAGGATATTTCTAATAACTGCATGGTTTGTATGGACCGATTTAATGTCCAAAGAAAATTTGATTTGCTTTCTGTTTCGTGTGCCATTATCGAAATTGGCATTAATACCAAAAAAAGAAACTTTGATTATACCTTAGGCAAAATCAAAAAAATCTCTAAAAAACTCGATATTCCTGTGGGTGTTTGTTTGTAACCAAAGTGTAATCCAAAGCGATTATACTTTCAGAGTTAAAATCAAAACACGGAGATGAAAATGAGTATCAAAAAATCTGCTATTGCACTGCTTGCAACTGCATCAATTGCCACTTCAATGATGGCTAATGATCAAATTAGAATTGTTGGGTCTTCTACAGTTTACCCATTTACGAGTTATGTTGCTGAAGAGTTTGGAGCAACAACTGGGTTTAAAACACCCGTTGTAGAATCAACCGGTTCAGGTGGTGGAATGAAAATTTTCTGTGCAGGTGCTGGTTTAGACACTCCAAGTTTTACCAATGCTTCACGAGCTATGAAAACCAAAGAGTTTGAAACGTGTAAAGCTAATGGTGTTACTGAAATTACTGGTTTAATGGTAGGTTATGATGGTATTGCGATTGCTCAAAGTAAAGAAAATCCAAGTTTTAACTTAACCAAAGAACAAATCTTTTTAGCCATTGCACAAGAAGTTCCAAGCAAAGACGGTAAAACACTTATTGCAAATCCTTACAAAAAATGGAGCGATATTGACCCAACATTACCAAATCGAGAAATCAGAATGTTAGGCGCTCCTACAACATCTGGAACACGAGACTCTTTTGATGAAATGGTGATGGAAAAAGCATCAAAAAGTTTTCCTGCTTACGGTGAAGCACAAGGAAAGTATAAAAAAGTTAGAACCGATGGTGCGTATATTCCAAGTGGGGAAAATGATAACTTAATCGTTCAACAACTCACTCAAGATAAAGCGGCATTGGGTTATTTTGGTTACAGCTTCTTAGAAGAAAACCATGACAAAATTTCAGGTGTAACGTTAAACGGTATTGCTCCAACGGCTAAAAATATTGCAGACGGTAAATACCCTGTATCTCGAAGTATGTTTATGTACATGAAAAATGCACACATTGGTAAAATCAAAGGCGTTGCAGAGTTCATGGATTTATATGTTCAAGATGCCATGATTGGTCAAAAAGGGGTATTAAAAAACATAGGATTAATTCCAATGCCAACTGAAACATTAAGAGATGTTCAAAAATCTGTTAAAGCTCGAACGCTTTTAACCAAAGAAATGGTAGAAAAACACACTATTCTTCCTATTAAATAATAGAACAAACTATTCAAAAAAACCTCTACATGAATGTAGAGGTTTTTTAATTTCACAAGGATTGCTTTATGTCAAATGACCTACTTTTTTTGATATTTTTTGGTGGTTTAATTCCGCTTTTATTTATCGCTTTTATTATGGGAAAATCAAAAGCCAATAACATCAATGCGCAAGGGATTGCCCTACACTCCCAACCTGAACAATATGGTTGGCTTACTACACTGTATACAGGTTTACCGGCTTTAATGCTTATTACGACAGGGCTTTTTTTATATCTGTTTGATTTTAATTTAATTCCCCCTTTTATGCTTGTCACATCGGCATTGTGTTTGGCTGCCTTAAGCTTGGTGTTAGTAGCAAAAAATATTAAAGCAAGTACTAAAGCTCGAGATTTAATCGAAAATGTGGTTAAAGGTATCTTGGTATTTGCAACATTAATTTCAATTTTAACCACTTTTGGAATTTTATTTTCAATTATTTTTGAATCGGTACACTTTTTCCAACGAGAAAGTATTACTGGGTTTTTATTTGGGACACAATGGAATCCCGATACCGCCTTTTTAGCAGGAGCCTCAAGAGGAGGTGAAGAAGTTGCCAATGCACAATTTGGTGCCGTTCCTATTTTTGCTGGAACATTCTACATTACTCTTATTGCCATGGCAGTGGCAGTTCCTATTGGATTATTCAGTGCCATTTATATGTCAGAATATGCTTCATTAAAGGTGCGAAATATTATTAAACCTACCTTGGAAATCTTAGCAGGTATTCCAACGGTTGTATACGGATTTTTTGCTGCGATTACTGTGGCTCCTTTTATTGTTGATCTTTTTGCTGTTTTTGGTATGCAAGCCTCGTATCGAAGTGCTTTAGGTGCGGGTGTGGTTATGGGTATTATGATTATTCCCATTATTTCAAGTTTGAGTGATGATGTGATTAGTTCTGTTCCTCAAAATGTCAGAAATGGTTCATTGGCATTGGGAATGAATAAAGCAGAAACCATTAAATTTGTGGTTTTACCTTCTGCTATGCCAGGTATTATTGCCGCAACGCTTTTAGGTGTTTCAAGAGCATTAGGTGAGACCATGATTGTTGTTATGGCAGCAAGTTTACGCCCCAATTTAACGATGAATCCTCTTGAAGATATGACCACAGTAACGGTAAAAATTGTTGAAGCCTTAGTGGGAGATCAAGAGTTTGACAGTTCTTTAACCCTCTCTGCTTTTGCACTGGGGCTTGTTTTATTTGTTGTAACGTTAATTATTAATGTGATTTCAATTACCACCATTCGACGATTTCATCAAAAATATAAAATCTCAAATCTCTAAGGTTACACATGAAAAAAAATATTCCAAATAATTTTTATATTCCACAAATACAAAAAAGAAATCGTCTGGCTCGACGATTTAAATATACGACTTTAGCCGCAGTGATTTTGTCGTTATCGTTTTTAGGTTTTTTTCTTTTTGACATTATTAAAACAGGTACGCCTGCATTTCAACAATCGTATGTTAAAGTTGACATTGCCATAGATGAAGAAACCGCACAAAATCCTTACGGAATTTTTGACAGAGATATGAGCCGACTTATTAGTCGAGCTTGGTTACGAAGTCTTCCTCAAGATATTGCAGCCAACCCAGAATGGATAGGTACCACACAAACCTTTTGGGCACTATTAAATGCAGAAGCTGATCAACATGTCAAAGGAAAATATTCAAGACTCAGTGATGCACAAAAAGCCAAAGTTGAAGAGTTAATTTTAAAAGAAGAGATTGAAACACGATTTAATGTTATTTTCTTTTTCACAGGAGATTCTAAAATCCCAGAAAATGCAGGATTTTACTCTGCCATTATTGGTTCAGTTTTAACCATGCTGGTCACCATGTCATTGGCTGTACCTATTGGAGTGATGACAGCGATTTATTTAGAAGAGTTTGCTCCTGATAATAAAATCACTCAAATAATTGAAGTTAATATTAACAATCTTGCAGCTATTCCTTCAATTTTATTTGGGCTTTTAGGATTGGCGATTTTTATCAACTTCTTTGGAGTGCCTCGAAGCTCTCCTTTGGTTGGAGGGATGACATTAGCCTTGATGTCTTTGCCTATTATTATTGTCAGTTCAAAAGCCGCTTTAAAATCCGTACCTGCAAGTATCAGACAAGCCGGTTATGGTTTGGGCTTAACCAAATGGCAAGTGACCAAAGACCACGTTTTGCCGTTGGCATTTCCTGGTATTTTAACGGGTTCAATTATTGCTTTAGCTCAAGCTATGGGAGAGACGGCTCCTTTAATTATTGTGGGGATGATTGCTTTTGTTCCTGATGCAGTAACAAATATCACATCAGCTGCAACGGTTATGCCAGCACAAATCTTTACGTGGTCAGGAATGCCTGAACGAGCCTATATTGAGAAAACTGCCGCAGGGATTATTGTGTTGTTGACCGTATTAATATCGTTGAACACTATTGCAGTTATTTTAAGAAAAAAATTTGAGGTAAAATGGTAATGAATGTAAAAATAAAAACAAATAATTTAAACTTATGGTATGCACAAAATCATGCTTTGCATGATATTAATATTGATTTATATGAAAATAAAATCACAGCACTTATTGGGGCATCAGGATGTGGAAAATCAACCTTTTTACGATGTTTAAATCGAATGAATGATTTGGTTGCCAGTGCAAAAATCAAAGGAACGGTTGTCATTGATGATAAAAACATTTATGACAAAGATATTGATGTGGTCAGTGTAAGAAAACGAATTGGAATGGTGTTTCAACAACCCAATCCCTTTCCTAAATCCATTTATGAAAATGTTTCATATGCCCCGATTAAACATGGCATTGTAAAAAAAGGAAAAGCGTGTGATGAGTTGGTAGAAGAATCCTTAATTGGTGCAGGTATTTGGGAGGAAGTTAAAGACAAACTAAACGCTCCTGGAACGTCACTTTCAGGAGGGCAACAACAACGATTGTGTATTGCGCGAACCATTGCCGTACGTCCGGATGTGATTTTAATGGATGAACCCACATCTGCACTTGACCCAATTTCCACGGAAAAAATTGAAGCTTTGATGTTGGAGTTAAAGAAAAAATACACCATCATCACCGTGACACATAATATGCAACAAGCTGCACGTGTGGCGGATTATACGGCATTTTTCCATTTAGGAAAATTGATTGAATACGATGAGACAGAAACCATTTTTGTCAATCCAAAAGAGAAAAAAACAGAAGATTATATTACAGGAAGGTTCGGATAATGTTACCCGTTTATAAAGAAAAATTAGAAAGCATCAAAAATGAGGTGTATGGTATAGGTGTTTGTGTTGCAAAAGCCAATGAATTGGCATTAGAAGCCATTGAGAGTAAGAAATATTCTCTTTTTAATGAAGCAAAAAATGAGTTAATCAATTTGGAAAAAACTTCCAATAAAATTGATAATTTGATTGTGACGACATTGGCGTTACATGCTCCAGAAGCAAAAGATTTGCGGGTCTTGGTATCGTATTTAAAAATCACCAATGAAATTGTACGAGCAAGTACAAATACACGAAGTTTCATTAAAAGTTTTTCTCGCATAGTCAGCAGTGAAATTGATTTGGATAAAATCAATGAATATGGTATTCCCTTACACAAATCAGCCATTTTGGCCATTAAAACTGCCCTGAAAATTATTCAAATTGAAAATGAAAATGAAACCGAAGACTATTTTCATAAAGTGGTAGTTGAAGAGAGTAAAACCGATGATTTATACTCTATGATTGAAAAAAACATTTTAAAAATGATTACAAAAAATAAAGAGCTTTCAAAGGATTATTTTGAAGCTTTAAGCTCGTTGAGACGACTTGAAAAAGTAGCTGACCGAGCAGCAAGTATTGCAAATTTGTTGTTGTATGCTCATTTAGGTGGAGAAATCCATCAAGCATAAACCAATATATGATACAATTGCGATATGAAACGATCCGTATATAAAATCAAACACTACTTCGCAAACAATTACGAAGTCTCAATCGCAGCGATAATTTTCACTGTGATTGTATCCATTAACTTAGAGTTTTACAAAGCCATTATCTTGATGTTAGAGTTCATTGTGATTATGGAAGTCGTAAAAATGGTGTCGGACTTTATCAAAAAAGAGAAGTTACGACTGAGATTTGTGGTTGATATTTTTATCATCTTTTTGATTCGAGATGTTATTATATTGGCTTCAGATAGAAACAAAGATTATTTTGATATTGCTTTTTTACTGTGTGTGATTTTTGTATTTTTTATCTTTAGAATTTTATCGATTAAATACTCTCCTGGAGTCATTAAAATTTCAAAAGATACCGTAATCGAATACGAAGACGACAGAAAGCCTAAAAAAATAACCGAAGACAACCCTAAGGTGAAACTTGGAAAAGAGTACAATACTAATAGTTGAAGATGAAGAGGATATTTTAGAACTTCTGGAATACACTTTACAAAAAGAAGGGTTTGAAACCATTGGTTTTTTGCAAGTCAATGCCACGTTAGAACATGTTCTGGAAGAAGAGGAGATTGACTTAATCTTAATGGACAGAAATCTTCCGGGCATGGATGGAATTATGTTTATCCAAAACATCAAACAAAAAGGGTTTAATATGCCCGTGATTTACGTGACTGCAAAAGATAAAGAGGAAGATATCCTAACGGGTTTTTCTTCGTATGCCGATGATTATATCACCAAGCCTTTTAATCTAAAAGAACTCTCTGCACGTGTTAAAGCGGTTTTAAAACGCAGTAAAAAAGAGGTTGAGCTTTTAAAAGTCAAAGACATTGTCTATAAAAAATCCAACAAAAAATTTTATATCAATGAAAAACCCATTGAATTAACGCATTTAGAACACGATTTGTTTTTGGAATTTATTAAAAACAAAGATATCTTACTCTCCAGAGAACATCTTCTTGATGCTGTTTGGAAAGACTCTTACGATAAAAAACTTAAAACCGTTAATGTTGCCATTAAACGATTAAAAGAGAAAATTGACCCCAAAGGGAAAAAAGAGTACATCAAATCCATTCGCGGCGAGGGTTATATTTTTTGTTAAAAATTCATCAACTCTTTTTACGCTCTTTTATTCTGATTTTTTCAAGCATCTTATTAAGTGTTACTGTTATTACTTTTTACTGGTTAAAAGCCACCTACATTGAAGAGGTCGAAAAAAATCTTTCTCAAAATATTGATGCTTTTAGTGTGGCATTAACTCATTTAAATGATTTGGATGCACAAGTACGTCTGTTGAAAGAAAAAACACACTTACGTATCACCATTATTGATGCAAAGGGTACGGTCATTGCAGAAAGCGATAAAGACAAAAATACCATGGACAATCATATTAACAGAGAAGAGATTGTCAATATCAATGAACAAGGCATAGGAAAAGTGATTCGAAAATCAGATACTCTCAACAAAGAGATGCTCAATGTTGTTAAAAAAGTCTCTGTTGATAATCAGCTTATTTATATTCGTATGGGAGATTATCTTACGCACGTCGAAGCACAGTTTATGAATTTGACTTTACAAATCAGTACTATTTTTGCTGTTTTTTTACTTTTTACGTTATTGATTATTTATGTTATTAGCAATCGTATACAACTTCAAACTGATAAAATCTTACTTTTTTTAACCAAACTCTCTAAAAAAGATGGACTCAATAAATCCAATCTCAAATCACTCAATTCAAGTTATACCTTAGAGTTTTACCAAATCTCAAAACTTTTACGAAAGGTGGCAGTTAAGCTTTCCAAAAAAGAGAAACTCAAATCCAAACACACCGCAAAACTAAAATTAGCCAATCAACAAAAAGATGAAATCATTTCAGCCATTTCACATGAGTTTAAAAATCCCATTGCCATTATTTCAGGTTACACCGAAACCATTTTAACCGATAAAAATCTGCCCTTAACTATGCGAGAGAGTTTTTTAAAAAAGATTTACAGCAATGCCAATAAAATGTCCGCACTCATTGACCGACTTCGTTTGAGTTTAAAACTTGAAGAGAACAAACAAGAAGGGTTTTTTAAACCTTGCTCCATGAAAAAATTGTGCCAAGAAATTATAAGCGATTTAAAGCAGAAATATAAAAATCGTAATATTGTCATTGAAGGAGACGATGTTACGTTAAATGTTGATGAGACCTTAATGTCAATTGCCCTTGGCAATTTAATTGAAAATGCCTTAAAATATTCCGAAGATAAAGTGACCATTGAACTCACACCAGAAGATATCAAAGTGATTGATATGGGTATTGGTATTGACTCAAAAGAGTTAGAAAAAATT
Organism: Epsilonproteobacteria bacterium UBA4036; assembly: GCA_002382325.1. Lineage (GTDB taxonomy): Bacteria > Campylobacterota > Campylobacteria > Campylobacterales > Arcobacteraceae > Marinarcus. The sequence goes on along the minus strand of DGAG01000003.1, from coordinate 35,080 downwards.
AAAAATAAGTTTTATCGTGTTTCAAAAAATAACTGGAACAACTCTTTAGGCTTAGGGTTGTTTATCGTTTTAAAGATTTTACGATTGCACCATTTTGACTTACAAATTGAGAGTGAACTCAATTTTGGTTCTAAATTTATTGTAAAATTCAAATAAATTTTAAATTTTACTTAATTTAAGTTATTCATAAGCTTTACTACACTATTATTCGACCTCATAAATAAATCGGAGAAAATAGATGAAATTTACTCAAATGGCGAAAGCTAACGAAATCAATAGAGATTGGATAGTAATTGACGCAACTGATAAAGTATTCGGAAGAATTATTACAGAAGCTGCTTCAATTTTAAGAGGAAAAAATAAACCATATTTTACACCTCATGTAGATTGTGGAGACAACGTAATCATTATCAATGCTTCAAAAGCAAAATTTTCAGGAAACAAACTGGAAGTTAAAAATTACTACACACACTCAGGATACTTTGGAAGTACTAAAACTCACAAAATGTCTGAAATGTTTGAAAAAAACCCTGAAAAGCTTTACAAATTAGCTACACGAGGGATGCTACCAAAAACTACTCTTGGTAAAGCAATGTTAAAAAAATTAAAAGTATATGCAGGTGCTGAACACCCACACACTGCTCAAATTAAAGGATAAGACTCATGGCAAAAGTATATGCAACTGGACGAAGAAAAACTTCTATCGCGAAAGTATGGTTAGAAGCTGGAAACGGTCAACTTACAATTAACGGTCAATCTTTAGATGCGTGGTTAGGTGGACATGAGTCAATTAAAAAAAGAGTTACTCAACCATTAGAAGTAGCAAAACAAGAGACTTCTGTAAATATTGTTGTTAAAACATTAGGTGGAGGATATTCTTCACAAGCAGACGCTGTTAGACACGGTATTTCAAGAGCTTTAGTTGCTTTTGATGAGCAATTTAGAACCATTTTAAAACCACATGGATTACTTACAAGAGATTCAAGATCTGTTGAAAGAAAGAAATTTGGTAAAAAGAAAGCAAGAAAAAGCAGCCAATTTTCAAAAAGATAATTGGTCTTTTTTTCAAGCCATTTTACAAGGAGCAACGATTGTTGCTCCTTTTTTTATACAAAAAACAGTACAATACCCCATGAAAAAATTTATTATACTCTTCACTTTTCACCTTTCACTTTTCACTTTATTAACAGCAAGTACATTAAACTTATCCATGAGTTCAAATCCCAGTCGTCTTAACCCTATTTTATCCAATGACTCTGCCAGCAGTGAGATCAGTCAATGGCTGTTTAATGGTCTGTTTAAATATGACGTTCATGGAAAAATTACCACTGAATTGGCCTCTTCTTATGAATTTAAAACCAAAACTCATTTAATCGTACACCTACGAAAAGATGTTCTGTGGCACGACAAAACTCCTTTTACAGCACACGATGTTGTTTTTACCTATGATACGATAAAAAATCCCCATATTTATACCTCCATTGCTTCAAATTACACCAACGTCAAAAGTGTTACAGCACTTGATGATTATACGCTTGAAATTATCTATACTCAGCCTTATTTTAAAGCCTTAGAGATTTGGCTGGTAGGTATTTTACCCAAACATATTTTGCATCAAGAAAAAGATTTAATGAAAAGCGATTTTAATAAAAACCCCATAGGAACAGGGTCATATAAACTTAAAACGTTCAAACCCTCTTCCGATATTGAACTCATTGCCAATGAAGACTATTTTGAAGGTAAACCTAAAATCAATACCATTTTATACAAATTTTTACCTGATCCGACCACCTCATTTTTGATGCTCAAGCAAAATCTGTTGGATTTAGGTGGACTTACGCCTTTACAATTAGACAGACAAATTGATGAAAAGTTTAAAGAAGATTATAAAATCATCGAACAACCCAGTTTTGCCTACACCTATTTGGGATTTAATTTAAGAAACGACAAATTCAAAGATAGACGTGTCAGAGAAGCTTTGAATCTTGCCATTAATCGGCAAGAGTTAGTCGATATACTCTTTTTTGGACATGCCAAAGTGTGTACAGGACCTTTTTTACCCGGCAGTTTTGCGTTTAATGAAAATGTTGATGCCCCAAAACCCAATTTGGAACAAGCCAAAGCTCTGCTTTTAGAAGCAGGTTACAATGATACCCATCCTTTGGTTTTTGAAGTGGTCACCAATACAGGCAACGATACACGTATTAATGCAGCTGAGATTTTGCAATACCAATTGGCAAAAATAGGTGTACAAATGAAAATACGTGTTATGGAGTGGCAAGCCTTTTTAAATACGGTTGTTCATCCTCGAAATTTTGAAGCAGTGATTTTAGGTTGGAGTTTGGCTCTGATGCCCGATGCTTACCCAATTTGGCACAGTAACAGCGATAAAAAAGGCGCTTTTAATTTTGTGGGCTATCACAATAAAGAAGTAGATGCACTTATTGAAAAAGCTTCTGTCACCATTGATTCCAATGAATTGCAAACCTTATATCAAGAAATTTTTGCTAAAATTACGCACGACATTCCCTACTTGTTTTTATATATTCCTAACTCCATTACCGTAGTGAACAGTCAAATTAAAAACATTCAGCCTGCCATTATTAGGATAACCCATAATCAAAAAGATTGGATAAAAGAGTAACCATGAAAAAACCCACAATTATACTGTTTGACTTAGATGGCACACTCATTGACTCAACCGATGCAATTGTATCAACCTTTTATCACTCTTTTGAAAAAATGAATTTTGATTTTAAGGGCAATGAAGAAGATATTAAAGCCCTTATTGGTTACCCTTTGGATATAATGTACGAACAATTAGGCGTCTCCAAAACATACGCCTTTGATTTTGTTGATGTCTATAAAGCACGTTATCGACTCATTTCTAAAGCACAAACACTGCTTTTAGACCAAGCCGTTGAATCATTACAATATGCCACTTCATTTGCCAGACTCTCAGTGGTTACAACCAAAACCGGAGCCTATACCATTCCATTGCTGGAGCATATGAATATCAAAAACTATTTTGAACATATTACAGGAAGAGAGCATGTCCAAAATCCCAAACCTCATCCTGAACCCATTTTAAGAACACTTGACTTAATGAACGCCAATAGCAACTCATCCAATATTTGGATGATTGGTGATACCAAATTGGATTTAATTGCTGCTTCTTGTGCCAATATTTCCAGTGTAGGAGTATTGTGTGGCTATGGAAAAGAAGAAGAGTTAAAACAACATACCCCTTTTATTGCCAATAATGCGTTAGAAGCCGTTAAACTTATCGAAAAACAGATTTTTTCTTAAATAAATATTAAAAAATATTTTTAAATACAGAAAGCACTTTTATTAAAATTATATTATAAGTTTATTTTAATATACTTATAACTAAGCCCATATATACATACTTCTTACATATTTGTTACATCGTTATTACATATCAAAAGTACATTATCTTTAAAAATTCATTAATTCATATACTTTTGTCATTATTTAACTGATTCTTAATTATAAGAATTAATTATTTAAACTTTATCTGTTTCTTTTTGAATCTATACTATAAAACCAATCTTTCGGACAAATATTTTATTTTTAATTAAGTAAAGAGAAAGTATCCTATACGTTCAATAAATATAAGGAAAAGTTCATGTCTAAAATTTTTGCTACTATGGATGGAAACGAAGCAGCTGCTTATGTATCATATGCTTTTACAGAAGTCGCTGGGGTGTATCCAATTACTCCATCATCTCAAATGGGAGATAACACTGAAAAGTGGGCAACACAAGGAAAGAAAAACCTTTTTGGTTCAACAGTTAAAGTTATTGAAATGCAATCAGAAGCGGGGGCAGCTGGTACATTTCATGGTTCATTACAAGCAGGTGCGTTAACTACAACGTATACAGCATCACAAGGGTTATTACTGAAAATCCCTAATATGTATAAAGTTGCCGGTCAATTGTTACCGGGTGTTATTCATGTCAGTGCCAGAGCATTAGCCGCACACGCCTTATCTATTTTTGGAGATCACCAAGATGTTATGTCAGCACGTGCAACAGGTTTTGCAATGCTAGCCTCTGGTTCTGTTCAAGAAGTTATGGATATTGGAGGGATTGCTCACTTAGCAGCCATTAAAGGAAGAGTGCCATTTATGCACTTTTTTGATGGGTTTAGAACCTCTCATGAAATCAATAAAATTGAAGTCATGGATTATGCTGTATTTGATAGATTATTAGATAAAGAAGCCGTACAACGATTCAGAGATACTTCTTTAAATCCAGAATCACCTGTGACTCGAGGTACCGCACAAAATGACGATATCTACTTCCAAGGAAGAGAAGCTCAAAACAAATTTTACGATGCCGTTCCTGATATTGTTAATGAATATATGCAAGAGATTTCTAAAGTAACAGGAAGAAACTACGCGCCATTTACTTACTACGGTGATGAAAATGCAACCGATATTCTTATTGCAATGGGTTCAGTTAATGAAACCATTCGAGAAACCATTGATTACTTAAGAGCCAAAGAAGGCAGAAAAATCGGATTGTTAACCGTTCATTTATACCGACCTTTTAGTGTAAAATACTTTATGAATGTATTGCCAAAATCTGTTGAGCGAATTTGTGTTTTAGATAGAACCAAAGAGCCAGGAAGTTTAGGTGAGCCATTATACTTAGATATTAAATCAGTATTTTATAATGAAGCTAAAAAACCAAAAATTATTGGTGGGCGATACGGATTATCTTCAAAAGATGTTCCTCCTGCACAAATCATTGCGTTATATGACAACTTAGCCAAAGAAGATTCAAAAGACAACTTCACAGTAGGAATCAACGATGACGTTACGTTTACATCGATTCCAGTAGGAGAAAATGTATCGGTTGTTTCTGATGAAGTAAGAGAGTGTTTATTCTACGGACTTGGTGCTGATGGTACTGTTGGGGCAAATAAAAACTCAGTAAAAATTATTGGGGATAAAACCAATCTTTATGCACAAGCTTACTTTGCATACGATTCAAAAAAATCAGGGGGATATACACGATCTCACTTAAGATTCAGCAAAGACCCAATTCGATCAACATACCTTGTATCCAATCCAAGTTTTGTCGCCTGTTCTAAAGAGGTTTACTTAGAGCAATATGAAGTAATCGATAAAATCAGAAAAGGCGGGACTTTCTTACTTAACTCTATTCATACAGCCCAAGAAGTGGCACAAAGAATTCCTGACCGAGTTAAAAAAATCTTAGCCGATAAAGAAGTAAACTTTTATATCATCAATGCAACAAAATTAGCTCGAGATATTGGATTAGGGACAAGAACAAACACCATTATGCAAGCTGCATTCTTTAAACTTGCCGATGTTATCCCCTATGAAGAAGCTAAAACGTATATGAAAGAGTATGCGAAAAAAGCGTATGGAAATAAAGGGGATGAAATCGTTCAAATGAACTACGCTGCGATTGATTCAGGTGAAGCGGGATTGGTTAAAGTTGAAGTAAATTCTGAGTGGTCAAAACTTGAAGGTGGTCCTTTAATTGTTAACTCTAAATATGTGGGAAGTGATTTTGTTGAAAACTTTGCAAAAGTCGTTAATGCAGCAAAAGGAGATACTTTACCTGTTTCTATTTTTACAAACAGAGAAGATGGAACATTTGAAAACGGTACCACAAAATATGAAAAACGAGCCATTGCAACGATGGTTCCTCAATGGATTGAAGAGAACTGTATTCAATGTAATCAATGTTCATTTGAGTGTCCGCACTCGGTTATTCGACCGTTCTTAATGGATGAAAAAGAGTTTGAAAATGCACCAGAAGGTGTAAAAGCGCACAACTTAGATGCCACAGGTAAAGGTCTCAAAGACAAAGGATTGAAATTTAAAATCCAAGTATCTATTATGGACTGTACAGGATGTAATGTTTGTGTAGATATTTGTCCTACAAAAGACAAATCTTTAGTGATGGTTCCTTACGAAGAGATGGAAAAAGAGGGAGAACAAGAAAACGCCGATTACTTATTCAATGATGTAACATACAAAGATTACTTAATAGAAAAAGACAGCGTAAAAGGTTCTCAATTTGCTAAACCCTTATTTGAATTCCACAGTGCATGTCCAGGATGTGGAGAAACTCCATACATCACTTTAGCAACACAAATGTTTGGGGATAGAATGATGATTGCCAATGCAACTGGGTGTACTTCAATTTACTCAGCATCAGCACCATCAACTCCATATACAAAAAATGCAAAAGGGGAAGGACCAGCATGGGCGAACTCTTTATTTGAAGATACTGCTGAATTTGGTTATGGTATGCACCACGGAAATGAATCAATCAGAAACCGAATGCAAATCATTATGACAGATACCATGGATAAAGTTACCAACCCACTTAAAATTTTATACAAAGAGTGGATTGAAAACAGAAACAATGGTCCTAAAACTCAAGAAATCAGAGATAAATTGGTACCTCAATTAGAGCAAAACCAAGATTTACCAGGTGTAAAAGATTTATTAAGTCTTAGAAAATACATCGTAAGAAAATCTCAATGGATCATCGGTGGAGATGGTTGGGCATATGACATCGGTTACGGTGGATTAGACCACGTACTTTCAACGGGACAAAATGTAAATGTTTTAGTGGTTGATACAGAAGTGTACTCAAATACAGGTGGACAATCATCTAAAGCTGCACGTACTGGTTCTATTGCTGACTTTACTAATGACGGTAAACCCAATGCGAAAAAAGATTTAGGGTATATTTCTATGACCTATGGAAACATCTATGTGGCACAAATCAACTCTCGAGCAAACCAAAAACAAGTAGCACAAGCCCTTAAAGAAGCAGAAGAGTATAATGGACCTTCTTTAATTATTGCGTACTCTCCTTGTATTGCACACGGTATTAAAGGTGGATTGATGAAATCAGTTGATCAAGGACAATTAGCTACTGATTGTGGATACTGGCCAATTTATATCTTTGATCCAAGAAAAGTTGAAAAAGGTGAAAACCCAATCAAAATTTTTGGTAAAAAACCAAACTGGGACAGATACGAAGAGTTCTTATTACAAGAAACACGATATAACTCGTTGAAAAAACTTAACCCAGAACATGCGGAAGCATTATTGTTACAAAATAAAAAAGAGGCTCAATACCGATATCGACAATTAACTCGAATGGCTGCTGCTGATTATTCAGATGAGCTTGAAGGGTAATTCTTTATAGAAGAGAAATAGGAAAATATCTCCTATTTCTCTTTTTTGTTTTACGTAACTTTTTTTAAGCTCCTTTTATCATAAAAAATCACTCCTACGCGTAAGAAGATATCAGTTATCTTTTTATAAAATCTAAAATTTATTCTCAACCCAATTTTTTTAGGTACAAAACTTGCATACACATCTTTAAAAAGGCGCGGATATGGATATTTTTAAAAAAGCATATGAATGGGCTTTGACGTATGATTTTACACCACTTGAAATTGAGTATGCCTCTAAATTGGCACTTAAAATGCTGGATGACAGTTGCAAGATGGACTCACACGATCGTCGTGTTTTTTTTAATGTGTATGATGCCATTTGCGACCGAAGTGATATAAACCTTAATGATGATGTCAATAAAATGATACTTCTTGCTCGTAATCGTGAATCAATTTACTCTAAAAAAGAGTATGCTCATATTGTTCATGCGTGTCGATTGGAAATCATTCCCTCTATGCTTAAAGTGCATATGAAAGCATACAAAGCCATGGTACGTAAAAATTTGGGCATTAACTGAAAATATAAAGACCACTTCAAGAGTAATGTGTTAGAATTTTGTCATAAAACAAGACAGAAGGAAAAATTATGCCATTATTAGATTCATTTCGAGTTGATCACACCATTATGCCAGCCCCTGCTGTGCGTGTGGCTAAAACCATGAAGTCACCCTCGGGTGATGTTATTACGGTATTTGATTTACGATTTTATGCCCCAAACAAAAAGAAAATGAGTTCAAAAGGCATTCATACCTTAGAACATCTGTTTGCTGGATTTATTCGAGAGCATTTAAACTCTAAAGATGTTGAAATCATTGATGTTTCACCCATGGGTTGCCGAACAGGGTTTTACATGAGTTTATTGGGAAGCCCCAGTGAGAAAAAAGTTGCCAAAGCGTGGAAAGAAGCCATGAAAGATGTGCTAGCCGTTAAAAGCCAAAGCGATATTCCCGAACTCAATATTTACCAATGTGGTACCTGTGATATGCACTCACTTAAAGGGGCACAAAAAATTGCCAAAGATATTTTACGAAAAGATATTGGTATTATGAATAACAAAGAGCTTTTTTTAAGTGAAAAGAAAATGAAAAAATTGGGTTTATAAACGTGCAAGATGCGTTAAATCTTTTTAAAGAGCTTTTTCAACCCTTTGAAAATATTGCGATTTTACATATCAACAATGGGATGAACTTTATCGCTCCCATTGTTCAAGAAGTTGCCCAAAATTTAAATGGTGCTGTAAAAACCATTGAGTTTAACACCCAAAAAGATGCCCATCTCAATGGGGTTGCACGAGAGTATGAATACATTATTTTAAGTAATGTTTTAACACAATGTTCTCAAAAAGATAGGATCTTAGCACTGATGTACAAAGCCTTAGAAAACTCTGCTAATATTATTATTTTAGAGAAAAAAAGTTCTTGTGACGAAGATGAAATCAAACACTTACTGGATAAAGCTTCTTTTGTCGCCATTAATAACATTGATGATTTATTTGATAAATATTATTGTTTTACCGCTAAAAAACTGCATATGTGGGGCAGCGGTCTTTGATAGTTCCTACCAAAGATGGTTCACATACCCTTTTTTCAACACACTACAATCAACACTATCATAATGTGGATGATGGAGCCATACAAGAAGCCTTGTATAAGCATGTAATCCCTGCATTAAGCTTTCATGCCCATACCACTCAGCTTCGTATTTTAGACATCTGTTTTGGCTTAGGGTATAACACCTTTGCCACACTTTACTATATTTTAAAAAACCAACTCAATATTCAAGTCGCCATTTATTCACCCGAATTGGATGAAAATCTGATTTTATCACTGAAAAACTTTACTTATCCCAAAGAGTTTGAAGCCATTGCGCCAATCATTCGTAGTTTACTTACTCATCACACTTACACCAATGAGCAATTTCATATTGAACTGTTTCTTGGCAATGCCAGAGAGTACATCAAAACATTAAAGAACATTGATGTTGTCTATCAAGATGCATTCAGCAGTGAGGTCAATCGTGAGCTTTGGAGTGTGGAGTATTTTAAAGATATTTTTAATTTGTGTAACGAAACAGCCATTGTAACCACGTATGCGATTGCTACGCCTATTCGGCTTTCAATGTTTGAAGCAGGGTTTGAAATATATGAGCATATTCCCAGCAAACGAAAAATCACCTTAGGGTTTAAACAAAAGCAAAATACAATAGGAACTTACGTAGATATGAAGTTAAAGCAACAAAGAAACCCGACCGCAAAAGCAATTCACGACCAGAACTAGTTACTCGTCACTTCTGATTTTTTACTTCTTTCTTTTCAGCTCAAAAACTATTCTTGAATCAAGTTATCCAAAATATACTTTTCCAAATCTTTTTTAGGAACTTCTGCTTTCATGGCTTTATGAAAAATCTCTTCAATTTTATATCGATATTCATCGTAAGGAAAATAAGGGAAATGTACTACCCACGCTTCTCGTATGACTTTTCCTGACATTTTATCTTTAATCCATACACGAAAAAAGTTAAACCAAATAAAAATCACTGCGGTGAAAATGACTGCTGCAACAATTGAGGCATGAGAATCAATGTTGGCAAATATTTTATGTGAAATAGCTGCCAAAGGTACAGCAAAAATAGAGATAATACAAATATATACAATATAGGCATTTCCAATTTTAAGTCGAAATCCCAATTTTGCAGCATCAACATGCATTTTCTCATTGTGTTGCACATTGGCAACTAATAAATCTTTTAAAAGAACCGGCTGCTTTGAAGTTGTAAAACAAAAATCTAATATTTTATTCAGCAAGAGAAATCCTTAAGATTATTAATTTTATGCATTTTATCCTATTTTTGTTAAATTTTTGGTAATTTTACACATTGTAATACGAAGCTTCTTTATGAGGTACAATTATCGCACACGTACTTTGTTCAGGATGAATTTGAAAAGTTTCACTCAACTCTACCCCAAACTCTTCTGGATTTAACAAATCAAAAATCAACCGACTCATTTCCAAATCAGGACAAGCAGCATATCCAGGAGAATATCGACAACCCGTATATTGTTTCATTTGAACATCTTTTAACGTATGTCCTTCTTTAGGTACAATATCCAAATCAAGACGTATTTGTTTGTGTACGATTTCAGCTAAGGCTTCTGCGAGTTCTACGCCTAAACCATGTACATGGTAATATTCTTGAAATTTTCCTTCATCATACAACGTTCTTTCATAATCACTGATATCTAACCCAGCACTCACACAAGAAAAAGCAATCACATCTAACTTTTCTGAACTGAAAAAGTCTGCAATACATCGGTGAGGAAGTCGTCCTTGTCGTGGAAACTCAAATACTTTAATGGCTTCATTTAAAGGTGGGACAACGTTGGCTTCTTCTTGATTGTTGTACAAATGTTTTTGGTCAAAAACATACAACTTGTTATCCACAGCCAAACAAGGAAAATATCCGTATAAAACAATAGGATTTAAAAGATTTTTATCTAAAAATTCATTTTTGAGTTTTTCATACAAAGGTTTAACCAACTCTTCTTCTTGTTGTAAAAACTTTTGTGTACTTAAATCGGCTCGTTTGTAACCCCATCTCTGTCTGAATAATACTCGATGATTGATCCACTCAAATGCCAACTCTTTATTGAAGTTTTTTTCATGCATAACTTTTCTTCCCCAAAATGGAGGAATAAGTTGCTTTTGGCTTCGTTTAGGCATTGAAATTTCTTCCACAGGTGGGATAATAATTTCTTCTTTGACTTTACTTTTTTCTTCATCAATAACAATTTCATCAGCTGCTAACTTGGTATTCATATCCCCTTTTTCGATACGTTGCATCGAAACAACCCCATCAAAAGCATCCCTACAATAAAAAATTGGTCCATCATAAATGGGACGACAATAATCATTGATAAACGCTTTAGTTAAAGCAGCTCCTCCTAAAAGTACAGGTATATCAATACCTTGACGTTTGAGTTCTTCCAAATTGTCTTTCATCACTGCTGTACTTTTAACCAACAATCCACTCATCCCAATGGCTTGAGCCTTATGTTCTCGCACTGCAACAATAAAATCATTGATATCTGCCTTAATCCCAATATTAATTACTTTAAATCCATTGTTGGATAAAATAATGTCTACAAGGTTTTTCCCCACATCATGAACATCTCCTTTGACCGTTCCAAGTACTAAAACCGTATCACTCGCTTTATCTTGTTTAGGCAAATAAGGATTAAGATAGTCCACTGTTGCTTTCATGGTTTCTGCACTTTGAAGTACAAATGGCAATTGCATTTGCCCTGAACCAAACAATTCACCAATGACTTTCATGCCATCAATCAACCATTCATTGACAATCAATTCAGGAGGTACTTCACGTCTTATTTCTTCCACTAAAGGTATGAGTCGTTCTTTATCCCCATCTAAAAGCAGTTTTTTTACTTTCTCTTCACTGCTTAAGGCATTATACTCATCATCACTTTGTTGCTCTATGGCACCTACAGTTGAAAAGTGTTCAATAAATTTAAATAAAGGGTCACCATTTTCTTGATTGTTAAACAGCAAATCATCGCATGCTTTTTTATCTTCTTGACTGATTTTATTCATAGGCAGCAGATGTTTGACATTTACAATAGCCGATGTCAAACCTGCTTCAACACAATGGTGTAAAAACATTGAGTTTAAATAAATCCTTGCATTGGCACTTAATCCAAATGAAATATTTGATAACCCTAAAGTGGTACCAACTTCTGGGTGCATTTTTTGAAATTCTCGTATGGCTTCTATGGTTTCAATGGCTGCGGTTCGGTATTCATCATCACCACTTCCTACAGTAAAAACCAACATATCAAAAACCAAATCGGTGGGATTAAATCCATGTACACTTACAGCTCTTTGGTAAATTCGTTCAGCAATTTCTACTTTACGCTCTTTTGTTTTTGCCATTCCAATTTCATCGATAACCAAACAAACCAAACTTGCCCCAAATTTTTTCGCCAAACGACATACCTCATCAAACTTATCTTGCCCATCTTCTAAGTTGACTGAGTTAATAATGGGTTTTCCCCCAATTTGTTTTAATGCCACTTCCAAGGCTTTGATTTGAGTTGAATCTGGCATAAGTGGCAGTTGTATTTTCTGTGAATACAAAGAAACCACTTCATCCATATCTTTGGTTTCATCTCTTCCTGCAAACCCCACACTTACATCAATAACATGTGCTCCTGCTCGGACTTGTTGTTGAGCAACACTGAGTGTTCCTTCATAATCATTCTCTTTTAAAAGTTCTCGAAATGCTTTACTTCCTGTAGCATTACTTCGCTCTCCTATAAGTAAAGGTGCTGGTTCTTGTTTTAAAGGCACTGTCATAAACAAAGAGGCCAATGAAGGTTCCATTTTTCCAGTTGGAGCTTTTGGAGTAATTCCTGCAATTCCATCGGCTAAGGCTTTGATATGTTGAGGCGTTGTTCCGCAACATCCCCCTAAAAAGGAAACTCCATCCAGCTCTAAAAACTCTTTTTGCAATGCCACAAACTCTGTTGGTCCCATAGGATAATAGGTATATCCTCCTTTATTTTGTGGCAATCCTGCGTTTGAATGCACAGAAATAGGAAACTTACAAATTTGACTCAAAGTTTTTACGTGTTTTGCTACTTGAGCAGGTCCTGTTCCACAGTTAAACCCTAAAGATAAAATATTAAAAGGCTCTAAAATAGCAGCAATGGTAGTTGCATCTGTTCCTATAAGCATCGTACCACTAAGTTCAATGGTAACTGAAACCATAATAGGAATATGTGGTGCTAAATCCTCGATTGCATGTAAAGCAGCTTTAATTTGTAAAGGATCTTGACATGTTTCAAGTAAAAATACATCGACTCCTCCATCAATCATCCCTTGAGCCATAATTTTATAGCCCTCATACATTTCATCGTATCGTATATGCCCTAAGCTTGGAAGTTTTGTTCCAGGTCCTACTGATCCTAAAACAAATCGTGGTTTTTCTTGTGTAGAATATTTTGCACACACCTCTTTGGCAATTTGAACACCCAATTTTGATAACTCATAACTTCGATGCCCAATACCATATTCGTCTAAAACCCAAGGCATTGAACCAAAGGTGTTCGTACTGATAAAATCAGCATCCGCGTACGCATATGCCGAATAAATCTTTTCTAAAATATGAGGAGCCGTTGCATTTAAAAGTTCGTTGCAGCCTTCAAGGTCTTTGCCATTTTCATCCAACCACTCTTCGGGTTGAATTTGTGCCAACTGAAGTTGTGTTCCCATCGCACCATCAATCACCATAGCTCGTGTTTTAATAATGTTTAGTATTGTGTTTTTCATCTAATGTGTATCAACTTTTTTATAATATTAAGGATAGATTATATCGTTTTTAAGGTCAAAAGAAGTTTATTCTTTTATATTTTAATACCGTAATACTTATTTGCAAGCTCTGAAAACTGTATTTTCAGCAATTCGAGTTTATAGTTATGACGATGAGCATATTCATACAACAGCTGCTCTTTTTGCGCTTCATCACAAAAAAAAAGGCATCTCTTGACAAAAGCTTTAGGAATATTTATGTTCATTAGCCCAAAATAGTTCTCTTTACACTCTTTCGAACAAAATATTTTTGCTATTCCAATTCGTTTATGACAATACAGACAATTATTCATACACGTACCTATTTTTCAGATCAACTTTTTATAAAGATAACTTAAACAAAATAAAATCAACGTAAGCAAAACAATCGTTGCACCACTGGGTAAAGCCACATAAAAAGAAAGAGTAAGTCCAGTAATCACACTAAAAACAGCCATACTCAATGCAATAACCCACGTTATAAAAAACCCTTGTTTAAATAATATTGCAGCAGATACAGGAATAATCATTAAAGCACCAATGAGCAAAGCCCCAATAATTTTTATGGAAAGTCCTATCATAATGGCAACCAAAGAAACAAACATTATGTTTAAAAATCGCACTCTAATTCCACTGCTGTAAGCCAAATCTTCATCAAATGAAATCAATAACATTTTTTGATAATTATTCCCCATAAATATTAAAGAAAGGGCAGCAAAGAGTAAAATAGAGACAATGTCTTCACGGCTGACTGCGACAATAGAACCAAACAAATAATCAAACAGTGAACTGTTAAAAGAGTTAGAAACAGACACAATTACAATTGCCAACGCCAAAGAAGAAGAAAGAAATATGGCTAAGATAGAATCCGAATAAACGGCTTTATAGTTTCTTATGTACTCAATCACCAAAGAGACTCCCAACGCAACAATAATGGCACTGTAAATCGTAGAAATATTGAGCAAGAACCCTATGGCTACACCTAAAAGTGAGACATGGGCTAAGGTATCTGAAAGCATCGCATAGCGTTTAACCACAACAAACATTCCAAACGTTGAAGCCAATACAGCAATAATACTGCCTGCCATAAGAGCATGTATCATAAACGTATATTCAAACATTTCCATCAGCAAAGTACCTTATTGATATGAAACACTTTATTGACATCCTCTTTGAGTCGTCCTAAATCATGAGTGACAAAAACGACGGTGAGTTGTTCGGTTTTATTTAACGTATTAAGAAGTGCGTAAAATCTCTTTTGCGATTCTTCATCTATCCCTGCATTAGGTTCATCAAGAATAAGAAGCTTAGGTTGATTTAAAAGAGCTCGAGTAATCATAACTCTTTGTCTTTGTCCTCCTGATAAATCACCAATGGGTCGATTTTTAATCTCTAAAATATCAAAAGTATGCATAAGGTGTTGCATATATTGAAGTTCATTATTTGTTATCTTAGTAAAAAAAGAGCGTTTATACGCTAAACCTGTTAAGATGATTTCTTCAACAGTTGCAGGAAAATTGGTATCAATTTGAACAGAATTTTGAGCGACATAGCCTATTTTGTTGTATGCCTTAAAGTGTTCTTGTGGCGTTGAAAAAAGAGAGATGTCACCCTTATCTTTTTTCAACCGTTTTAAAATGAGTTTCAATAAGGTGCTTTTCCCACCACCATTTGGACCAATAATAGCGACATAATCGCCTTCATCAATGGACAATGAAATATCACTAAGAACCGTTTTATAACTCACATTTTTTAATTCAACCATTGTATTTTAGTACCCTTATTTGCACCCCATAGCAACTTTAAGTTTTTGAAGGTTCTCTTCCATAATCTCTAAATACCCAATCCCTTTTTCATTCTCTTCTTTTGAAATATTTTCAACAGGTCGAAGTGAATCGGTTTTCGTATAGGTCTCTTTTGCGATGGTTTGTGCTACTTTTGGACTGGCAAACTCTTCAAAAAATACGGTATTGATACCCTCTTGTTTCACCAGTTTTATAAGTTCGGCAATTTGTTTAGCCGAAGGTTTACTCTCAGGTGTCATTCCCGATACACTGTATTGCTTCACATCATAATCATGGGCAAAATAACTAAAGGCATCGTGATTGACTAAAATCTTTTTATTGCTGCATGTTTTCATTGAAGCATCAAATTTTGATTTAAGCGCATTAACTTTTTCAAGATACACTGCACTGTTTTTTTCATAATACTCACGATTGCTTGAATCTTTTTCAATTAAAAGATTCGAAATTGTTTTTACCATGGTAATGTAATTATTTAAACTGACCCAATAGTGCGGATCAATATTTTCACCCTCATGTTCATCATGTTTATGGTTGTGTCCGTGGTCATGTCCATGCTCTAAAGACTCTTCTTCCATCTCAATAAGATGAACATATTGACTCATATCAAACACTTTGTTTTCTATTTTCAATGACTCAATAATTTTATCTTTCCAAGGCTCCATAGCATCACTGCTGACAATAAAAATATCACTTTTTGAGAGTTTGGCAATATCATTGGGTGTGGGGTCAAACCCATGAGCTTCTACCCCAAAAGGTATCATATTATTCAGTTGCACTTTATTGCCACCAATTTCTTTGACAATACTGTACAACGGATAAATTGTTGTTGTAACATTAAGTTGAGCAACAGCACCAACACCCCATACCAATAAAGCAGAAGCAAGAAAATTTTTTAACATGGTTATTCCTTAGTATTTTTTGCAACTTAGTTGCATTTTGAGAAGTGTAAAACAAACCGGCTTAAATGCAACTTAGTTGCAAAAACTGCTCTTTTGTTATAAAAAATCTCACACTCTGTGCTATAATATAAAAAACAAAGGTCCTTATGAAACTCATTTTCTGCATACTGTTTTTTCTTACTGCCCTTTTTTCCAATGAGTTTACAACACTGCCTTTAAAAACAAAATATCATACAGCCACTCTTATTTATCAAACTGTTCCCAATGCTTCTAAAGCCATTTTGTATATTCATGGGTTCAATGACTATTTTTTTAATGAAGCCTTTGCTCAAAAATTTATAGAAAAGGGGTACTCCTTTTTTGCCATAGATTTACACCATTATGGACGTAATCTAACCCCTACTTCTAAGCCCTATTATTTTGAAGATATTAAAGAGTTTGATGAAGAAATCAACTTAGCCATTCGCACCATTAAAGAAGATTTTCACATGCCCGATCTTACCCTTTATGGCTATTCACAAGGGGCGTTAATTGCAACCTTATATGCGTATCGCTATGGTTTAATTGACCGACTTATTTTAGACAGTGCTTTTTTTGATTTTTATTTTGATTCATGGATTGAAAATATTGCCTTACCTGCTGTGGCTTTTTTAGGAAAATGGTTCCCTTCTTTTAAAATCAGTTCCACTTCGCCCAATGTGTTTGCCCAAAGTTTACACCAATCATTTAATGGTGAGTGGGAGTTTGATTTGAACTTAAAAGCCACTCATACCAATGCCCCCATTTATTTGGGTTGGATTCATGCCATTTATGAAGCGCAACAAATTATTCATAATAAAATTGATCTCAATCTTCCTGTGTTATCTTTATATTCTAATGTTTCGTATAAAGAAGATTCTCCCAAAGAGTGGCACTTTAAAGGGGATATTGTTTTGGATGTTAAAGACATTAAACGCTATTCAAACCACTTAAATAAAAATGCCTCATTGACTGTGCATAAAGTGATTCCTGATGCCATGCACGGCGTTACGTTTTCAAAAGAACACGTGCGTCAAAAAGCTTACGATGAAATCTTTTTTTGGCTTAAAACAACAAATTAATGATTTTTTTGTTACCATCTTATTGTAACTTGTTTATGGAGTTTAATCATTATCATGCCATATTATAAAACCATTGTTTGGATACTTTTTGCCCTTTTTTTACTGCAAGGCTGTAGCCAAAAGCAAATTAATATTACGCAATACCCTTTAACGATTGAAGAAAAAGTTGAAATCCCTAACGTGTGTAAATATGAATACACTCCCCTTTTCTCAACCATTGCCGTGATGGATTTTACGAATAATTCAACTTTTGGAAAAGCCGAAGTGTATGACTCAACCACAACCCAACAAGGCAGTGTCATCGCAGGTATTATAGTCAATGACCAAGGTGCAGGAGTGGGGGCAGGAGTAAAAAGTTCTAAAAAAAGCATCAGTGTCAAAAGAGAAGTCGATGCCAAACTTTCCCAAACACTTACTCCTCTTTTAGAGAGCAAAATAGCCCAACTCAGTGGTACAACCTTAGTAGCACGAAACGATATTGAAAAAATCAATGAAGAGTTAAAACTTCAAGACTCAGGGCTATTGGAGCCTTCAAGTATTGTAGAGTTTGGAAAACTTTTGGGTGCAAGATATCTTGTAACAGGTTCCATTGATAATGTTGAAATCAATCATCGTAATAACGAGCAAGCCGCCATTGCTGTTAATAATGTAACTTCCAAAAGTAATGACAGTAACACACAAATTGCAGGGTTAATTGGTCGAGTTTTAACCTCTTTCACCGATGGTATTTTAATCAAAACCACAATTACGGTTAAAATTTTAGAGGTACAAAGTGGAAAAATTGTTTATGCCCAAACGCTAAGTGATGATGTCAATATTGGAAAATTTTCCAATCCTACTTATGATATTTATATTGGAGGCATAAAATCGGCTATTATTTCATCTCTTGAGCAATTGCATTATGATTTTTCAAATCAGTTTATCCTCAAAGGCTATATCACCAAAATCAAAAGCGATGGCAACACTCAACTCGTTCAAATCAATTTGGGGAAAAAGAACAACATTCAACCCAATCAAATTTTTAATGTTTTCACACTTGAAGAGAGTATTGATCCTTTGTTAGGAACGCTTAGTTGCGATAAAATCCAACTGCCTGTAACCTTAAGCGTAACTTCATACATCAGCGATACACACAGTTGGCTCAAGCCAGAAAAAAATGACATCAAACTTAAACTCTTACAACTTGTTGAGAGTTCAAACACACAAAGGGGTTTCTTTGATTTTTAAAATTCCATTTATTCTATTTCTTTCCTTGTTGGTTATGGCATGTTCACAGCAACCCACGCTCAACAACACGGCACAAACTCTTCCTTCATGGTATGTCACGCCCACACCCAATTCGACTCTTTTTTTATATGGAACAGGCGAAGGTAAAAGCCTACAAGAAGCGAAAAACAATGCGCTTAATGATATGGCATCACGTTTAAGTGTGTCGCTTGAGTCTACGATTAATCAAAATAAACGCCTTGTTTCAAACACCCTACAAAAAGAAATCTATGAAAAAGAATTGACTCAAAATATCACGCTTAAAGTCAAAGAGATTAATTTCACCAATGCTTCTGTTGAACACTCACAAGTCGTAGGAAACTCTTTTTTTGTTCAAATGAGGGTCAATCGCCAAGAACTTTTTTTGCATCAAAAAGAGCAATTTATGCTCACTGAAAATCACATCAACACCCTACTAGAACATAACTCAACATTGCCTATTTTAGAACAAATTTATGCCCTTGAAAAACTTAACCCTACGCTTGAAAAAGCAACGTCACAAGCATTGATTTTAACGGCTTTAAATAATTCATTTCAAAGCAATGATTATGTACAAAAATATCACAACATTGCCCTTAAAAAAGAGTCTTTAAAACACAATCTTCGCATCAAACTTTCAAGCAATTTAAGCCAAAAGTATTTTGCCAATGTGCTGATTCAACGGCTCAATCAAGAAGGCTATAAAATTACAGCCAATGAACAAAATGTGGAAATTCGCCTTAACAGTACCATCAATTACTCGGTTGCAATGGGATGGCACATTGCCAAAACCACTACGGTAATTGCCGTAATTTCCCAAGGAAAGATTGTTTCCAATCATATCATTAACAGTGTTGGACGCTCTTCGAGTTCTCAAGACAATGCTTTGGTGAGTGCATCAAAATATTTTAAAAAAGAGCTTGATAAACTGGGCTTAACCACCATTTTATACAACCAATAATTATTGTTATGTCCTAACGTAGCTTTAATAAAAACTTAGCTAAACTATTAGCTTAAAATTTCAATTTAGGAAAAAACAAAATGACTGAAGCAAAATATATTTGGATGGATGGAGAGTTTAAAAACTGGCATGACGCAACAACTCATGTACTTAGCCATACGCTCCACTATGGAAATGGTGCTATTGAAGGTACAAAAGCTTATAAAACAGTTGACGGAAGATGTGCAATTTTTAAATTAAATGAACATACCAAACGATTAATCAATTCTGCAAAAATGACACTTATTACGGTTCCTTACTCACTTGAAGAGTTAAATAAAGTACAAGTTGAATTATTACAAAAAAATGAATTATTTGAAGGGGCATACATCAGACCTCTTGTCTATTTAGGTTATGGTGTTATGGGTTTATATCACAAAGATGCTCCTGTACAAGTCAGTGTTGCTGCTTGGGAATGGGGAGCTTATTTGGGAGAAGAAGGTCTTAAAAGAGGCGTACGAGTAAAAATCGCTTCTATGACACGAACCCCCAACACTTCAGGTATGGGAAAAGCCAAAGCCGTTGCCAATTATTTAAATTCACAAATGGCAAAATATGAAGCCGTTGAAGCAGGATACGATGAAGCGTTATTACGAGATGACCAAGGATATATTGCTGAAGCTTCAGGAGCTTGTTTCTTTATCGTAAGAGACGGTGTCGTAATTACTCCTCCTAATGACAACTCTTTAGAGTCTATTACTCAAGCAACGGTGATTGACTTGGCTCGTGATTTAGGGTATGAAGTTGTAAGAAGACGAATTACGCGAGAAGAGATTTATATTGCCGATGAAGCATTTTTTACTGGAACTGCCGTGGAAGTAACACCTATTCGAGAGGTCGATTGTAGAATTATTGGCGCGGGTGAACGTGGCCCCATTACACAAAAACTACAAGAAGCTTACTTTGACGCTGTATCTGGTAAAAATGAAAAGTATGTTAAATACTTAACTTATGTAAACTAAGGAAAAATAATGCCTATTGATAACGACTATTTTAAGAATAGACAAAAACAAAGTGGAGGAAACAACAATGGTGGCGGAAGCTATCAGCCTCCTTTTGAACCGCCTGAATTTTTTAAGAATTTAGGGAAAAAAGCAGGATTTATCTATGCTGTTGTAATTATTATTGCTGTGATGTTTGTTGCAAAACCTTTTGTCATCATTGAATCAGGACAAGTGGGGATTAAAGTTACTGCAGGTAAATATGAAGCAGAACCTTTACGTCCTGGATTTCATTTGTATATTCCTGTGATTCAAAAGGTCATCGTAGTGGATACAAAAGTACGATTGATTAACTATCGAACCGTAGAAGAAATCAGTGGATTTGACAGTGGTATTAAACTTAACCCTGCTATTAATATTTTAGATGCCAGAGGATTACCTGTCTCAATTGAATTAACGGTTCAATACAGATTGACTGCCGATGGCGCTCCTAATACGATTGCCAACTGGGGTTTAAGCTGGGAAGATAAAATTATTAACCCACTTGTACGAGATATTGTAAGAAATGTCGTAGGTCGATACAATGCTGAAGAGCTACCAACAAAACGAAATGAAATTGCAACCTTAATTGAAGAAGGAATGAGAGGTCAAATTGATGAACTTCCTGATACGCCTGTTCAATTGTTATCCGTACAATTAAGAGAGATTGTATTACCTCCAAAAATTAAAGAGCAAATTGAGCGAGTTCAAATTGCTAATCAAGAAGCGGAACGAGTACGATATGAAGTTCAGCGAGCCAAACAAGAAGCTGAAAAACGAGCAGCTCTTGCAACAGGGGAAGCTGAAGCCAGAAGAA
This sequence comes from Epsilonproteobacteria bacterium UBA4036, assembly GCA_002382325.1. Lineage (GTDB taxonomy): Bacteria > Campylobacterota > Campylobacteria > Campylobacterales > Arcobacteraceae > Marinarcus. The sequence continues at coordinate 13,615 of DGAG01000003.1, read as the reverse complement.
TTGAAGCTCAAGGTCGAGCGGATGCTGTGACCATTGAAGCCAAAGCACAAGCAGCTGCAAACAAAGAAATTGCACAGTCATTGACACAAAACTTATTGCAAATGCAACAAATTGAAGTGCAAGGAAGATTTAATGACGCACTTAGAGAAAACAAAGATGCAAAAATTTTCTTAACACCAGGTGGTTCAACTCCAAATATTTGGGTTGATACCAAAGATAAATCACGAGATTCATCCATTAACAAATAATTAAAAGGAGTAGATTTCTACTCCTTTTAAAACCAAAACAATATTATGATTAAAAACTTATTACTGATACTTTTATTAACCCTTTGCTTACTTATTTATACCTTATTTTTAAAACCTACTGAACCAATTAAACCTATAGAACAAAAAAAGTCTTCTGAACAAATGACAACACAAGAGATTCCCTTACCCAAAAAAGAAGTTCCAAAAATTGAATTAAACTACTACAATTTATTTCTTGAAAACGATTATTCTTTACTTTATAAACACAATAAGGACGCTTCTGTAACAGAGCATTTAATTCCCCCTTTATTGCAAGAAGATGTCGAAAAGCAAGATGATTTAGATATTACATTAACACCAGAATTTAACTTTGATAAACAGACAAAAGAGATTACAATAGATGGAGTACAAATCCAACTTGAAAAAAAATTTTAAGGACAACACATGACAAAAATAGATTGGAAAAAAATGGATGGTCTCATCCCTGTAATTACACAAGATGCGTCAACCAATGAGGTACTCATGTTAGCTTATATGAATGAAGAAGCTCTCAATTTAACCACACAAACCAATATCGCCCACTACTTTAGCCGAAGCAAACAAAGACTGTGGAAAAAAGGCGAAAGTTCAGGACACTTACAACACGTCAAAAATATCATGATTGATTGTGATAACGATACCATTTTACTCAAAGTTGAACAAATTGGTGTGGCGTGTCACACAGGAAGACGAAGTTGCTTTTTTACCGACTACCAATCCAATGAAACCTTGCATGAAATCGAAGTCAATACGACCAGTGCCTATGGAGTAATTGATACACTCTATCACACCATTTGTGAAAAAAAAGAGCAAGACCCCAACACTTCATACACCGCAAAACTTCTGCAAGGCAAACAAAACTCCATGCTTAAAAAGATTGTTGAAGAAGCAGGTGAATTAACCTTTGCCATAAAAGACAATAACCAAGAAGAGATTATCTATGAAACCGCTGATTTGGTCTATCACTGTTTGGTTGGACTTGCCAGTTGCAACATCAGTCCTGATCGAGTCAAACAAGAGTTAGCCAAACGATTTGGAATGAGTGGCATTGAAGAGAAGAATTCAAGAACTGAAAAATAACATAGTACTGTCTTATATTCAAGTCCAAAGGAAACATCATGAAAACACCTAATATGCTTTACGGAACGGCTTGGAAAAAAGAGGCAACTTCTGCTTTAGTATTTGAAGCATTAAAACAGGGTTTTAAAGGCATAGATACCGCTTGTCAACCCAAACACTACAGGGAAGACTTAGTAGGATTGGGGCTTCTTAAAGCGTATGAACTGGGCATCAAACGAGAGGATATTTTTCTTCAAACTAAGTTCACACCCCTTGAGGGGCAAGACCCCAATGATATGCCCTATTTACCAACAGATGAAATCGAAATTCAAGTTGAAAAATCGTTTGAAACATCTAAAAAGAACCTAAAAACTGATTTTATCGATGCGTATATTTTACACTCACCCATTTTTCCTGGTACGAAACTTTTAAGAGTTTGGCAAACGATGGAAACCTTTTACGACAACAAAGAGGTGAAACAACTGGGAATTAGTAACTGCTACGATTTGGATGTGTTAGAGTATTTGTATCACCATGCACGAATCAAACCCACTGTTGTTCAAAACCGATTTTATGCCCAAAGCAATTACGATAAAACCATTCGAGCGTTTTGTTTACACAATGGCATAACCTATGAAAGCTTTTGGTCACTGACCGCCAATCCTCATATTCTAGAAAGTGCTGTTTTAAACCATCTGGCGAATAAATATCAAAAAAGTGTAGCTGAGATTTTTTATCGATTTTTAAATCATATTCATATTGTACCACTTAATGGTACAACATCCACACAGCATATGATTGAAGATTTGAAGATATCCGAGTTTGAACTTTCAAACAATGAAATTAAAACCATTATTCAATTATTAGATTAGGAACCATATGACATTAAAAATATATTACATTGATGCCTTTGCCAACAAAGTCTTTGAGGGCAACCCCGCTGCGGTTATCCCCCTTGAACATTGGCTTGAAGAGGATATTTTACAAAAAATAGCACAAGAAAATAATTTAAGCGAAACAGCCTATTTTGTTCCAACAAAGAAAGGTTATACCATTCGATGGTTTACTCCACTTACAGAAGTCAATATGTGTGGTCATGCAACTTTAGCAACGGCTCATGTTTTATTTAATGAACTTAAAAAAACAAAAAACTCAGTCCTATTTTATTCAAACAGTGGTAACCTTATGGTTGAACAAAAAGATAATTATTTAAGCATGGACTTTCCTCTTCAACATATTGCCCCCTCTAAAGAGTTTGATATTTTTGAAGAAATATTTAACGTCACCCCTATTGTGGTGTATCAAAGTATGGATTATATTGTTATTTTTGAAAATGAAGAGATCATAAAAAACTTAAACCCTCATCTTGGACTTTTAAAAACACTTGACTTAAGAGGTGTTATCGTCACAGCTAAAAGCACTCACTATGATTTTGTATGCAGATTTTTTGCTCCAAAACTTGGAATAGACGAAGACCCAGTAACAGGGTCAGCTTTTACTCAATTACTAAGTTATTGGCATACTGTTTTAAAAAAAACAACATTTATCTCAAAACAGATATCAAAACGAGGGGGAGAAGTGAACTGTGAAATAAAAGGATCACGATGTATCATAAAAGGCAATACAGTTAAATATCTCGAGGGAACCATAATTATTTAAAGGAAAAAGATGAAAAAAATTGTGTTATCAGTCATTTTTAGTGCAACTATACTTTTTGCACAAAATTTTACACTAAAAAGTAACGAGTTACAAGGACAGCTAACAGAAAAACAAGTATTTAATGGTTTTGGATGCCATGGTGAAAATATTTCACCGCAATTATCATGGCAAAATCCCCCTATGGGGACAAAATCATTTGCCATAACTGTTTATGACCCAGATGCCCCCACAGGAAGTGGTTGGTGGCACTGGATAGTTTTTAATATTCCCAAAGATACTTTTATGCTTCCCAGTGGTTTTGGAAACAGTGAATCACAAGAAGTTATTCAAAGTTTAACTGACTTTGGAACAACGGGATTTGGTGGAGCATGCCCTCCCCTTGGAGATAAAGTACATCGATACATTTTTACGGTTTATGGATTGGATATTGAAGATTTAGGTTTAGATAAAAATGCAAATCCTGCTTTAGTTGGCTTTTATTTAAACACTCATACGTTAGCCAAAGCCTCTTTACTCTCTTACTATAAGCGATAATATAAATGAACAAGGAGTATTTTAATGAGACGAAATGAATTTGATATCCAAGATAAACAAACTATAACAAACCTATTGTCTGAGTGCGAATACGGCACTTTGAGTCTTATAAGCCAAGGTAAACCCTATGGTGTCGCGGTTAATTTTGTTTGGCATAATGACAGAGTATTTATTCATGGAGCCAAAGAAGGACGAAAGGTTGATGCCATAAAAGAGAGTCATTTGGGCTCTTTTTTGGTGGTAAAACCTTACAGTATCATTCCCTCTTATTTTAGTCAAACTCTGGCTGCTTGTCCGGCTACTCAATTTTTTGCTTCAGTGCATTTTGAAGGGGTAATTAAAGAATTAAAAATACCCGAAGCCAAAGCCATTGTTTTAAACAAACTTATGGAGAAACTTCAAAAAGAAGGAAACTATGAACCCATAGCCTATAAAAAACCAATGTATACAACGATGATAGACAAAACAGCCATTTTTGAACTTACCCCAAATCATATAAGTTGTAAAATCAAAGCAGGGCAAAATTTATCTCATGAAAAAAAAGAAACTTTTATGAAAAAGTTAGAAGAACGAGGGGAATCTATCGACAGCAAAACCATCGAACTGATGCAAATGCTTCAACAAGAGACTTAGTCTTTCAACAATTAACTCTTTTTAATCCTTTATTGACCTCTTTCCTCTTCTTCTTTGGCAGTGTGTTTTAGTAACCACAGGAATGTTTCATTATCAATCTTCTTCTTGTCTATTATTTTCTATAAATTTTTTCTTATTGGTATCGTCAACGACTGTTGTTGCTAAATTTAATGTATCCATTGCAATCTCTTTTGTTTTAGAAGCAACCATAGCATTTTTCTGTGTTTGAGTATCTAGTGTTGTTACAGCATTGTTAATTTGTTCTATTCCAGTTTGTTGCTCTTTACTGGATATTTCAATATCCCCTATTAATGTAAGTGTTTTTGATATATTTTCATTAAGATTATTGTATCCCCAAATCATTTTATCGGTTATTTCTTTTCCATTATTAGCTTTAGTTGTTGCATTTTCAACCAGTTGCTTGATCTCTTGTGCGGCTTGGCTACTCCTGTTTGCAAGATTTCTAACCTCTTGAGCAACTACAGCAAAACCTTTCCCAGATTCACCTGCAGTGGCAGCTTCAACAGCAGCATTTAGGCTTAAAATATTCGTTTGAAAAGCAATTTGATCAATCACACCAATAGCATCATTTATTTCAATGATATGCATATTAATCTCATCCATAGCAAGGGTGGTTTGATTTGCGAGTTTTTTCCCGTCATTGGCTGAATTTTGAAGTTCATTGGCGTAAGTAGCCATACTCATTACATTGTGTGTATTGTTTCGAATGGTAGAAGTTATTTCTTCAAGTGCCGAAGCAGTTTCTTCTAAACTTACAGCCGCATTATTTGAAGATATACTCAAAATATCAACATTGTTCATAAGTATATTTGCACTTGATTGAAGTGTTAATCCTGTGTTTTTATTATCAATAAGCATTTCATTTATTGAATTTCTGAGTTTATTGATTCCCATAATTAACGTTTCAAGGACTCCTCCTTTTTCAATGTCATCTAAAACTAACTCTTTGGTATAATCATAATTTGTATATTGATTTAAAACAGTATTAATATCCGTAAAATGTTTCTTAGTTGCCGTTATCATATTATTTACATCATTTTTAAACTCGTTTAAAGAGCTGTTGTTTGTACTTATTTCAATGTTTTGAGAATACCACCCATTTTTAACTCGATTAATGACCATTTTTGCTTCATTAATAAGTTGTTGTTCTTCATCAAGGAGTTGTTTTGTTTTTTGAATATTTTCATTCACTATCTTTGCCATATTTCCAAATTCATCATTAGTATTAAAGTCAAGAATATCAATATTTGTTGTCTCCTTATTTAAATAACTAAAAAAACTCAAAAATCCTTTCTGAAAACTCTTCAAGGGAGATAAAATTTTATTTAAAAGGAAATAAAAACATATAATGGTAAAAATTAAGAAAACTATTGAAATAAAGGCGACTAACATCAATTCATTATAAATACTTCTAAATGCTATTTTTTTGTCTATTTCTACACACAAGTACCAATTTGTAGTTGTTATATTCTCAAAAGCAATGAGTTTTTCTACATTATTAAGTGTTACTTCACTAAATTTATTTTTGTTTTTCATGGCTTCTTGAAAAATAGCATTTGGCTTATTAATCTCTTCTTCATTTTTATGTACTAAGGTATTCCCTTCTTTATCTATTAAATATGCAAATCCATAGTTTTCAATATTAATATTTAAAACGGTTGATACAATTTCATCTAAAAAAATATCTGCCCCAACTACACCAACTATTAGATTGTTTTCAAGAATAGGAGCATATACTGAAATAGTAAGTTTTTTTGTTGCACTATCAATATAAGGCTTAGTAACCCCCGTCTTTTTAGAATTTATAGCTGCGTTATACCATGGTCTTGTTCTTGGATCATAATTGTCTTTTAAAGGAGTAGTATCTCGTCCACTCCATCTGGTCATAAAACCATCCTTTTCAAATCCAATATACACAGAATCAAAACGACCAGAATCTTTTGATAAATTGATTATTCTTCTTAAATCTTCAAGTTGACTATTTACATTAAAAGAAGTGACTTTTTTTGCCAAGGCAGCAACTATATCTGTTTTAGCTTGCAAGTAATTATCAACAAAATTTGCACCACTCGTGGCAATGAGCCATTCTTTATTTTGTAAATTACGGTAATGTGCATCATAATTACTTGATAACATTCTGTATCCTAAAATCATATAAGACAGAGCTATTATCAAAGACAAGGGGAGTAGTATTTTGGTTTTTATATTCATACTTTTACCTTCATATTATTTTTACGATTATAAAGTATGAATCTGAGTAATTTTACACTAGAATCTTAGGAATCTAGATAATCAGCTTATATCCAATTCCATATTCAGTGATAAGATATTGAGGATGTGCGCTATTTTCTTCTATTTTTATTCTAATATTTCTTATATGGTAATCAAGTGAACGTTCAGAACTAATTGAGGATAATGCTTCACATAACTTTTCTCTTTCTATAACAGAATTTTTATTTATTATTAAAGTTTTAAGAAGGTCATACTCTATTTTGGTTAGCCTTAAAGGTTTATTTTTAAAAAGAATTTGATTGTCTTCTATAGAAAAAATATTCAACAATGTTGTATTTGACTTTTTTTTCCGTAAATGTACAGATATTCGGGCTTCAAGTTCTTCTAAATCTAAGGGTTTAACCATATAATCACACGCACCAAGTTTAAAAGCATGTATTTTTGTTTTTTGATCAGAATAAGCACTGATTACAATCACGGGCAGTTGAATATTGTTTTCTCGAATATATTTAAGCACTTCATATCCTAAAAAATCAGGTAAATTAATATCCAATATAACAACATCATAATGGGATTGTTTAATATGTGATATTGCATCTGTTACGGTATCTAATGAGTTTACTTGATATCCAAATTCTTCTAAATAACTCTCAATCCAAACTATTATATCTGAATCATCTTCCACTAAAAGTACATTGTTATTTATCATTTTTCCTGTCCTTGCTATGATTCCTAAGATTTTACTCATAAACTGCTTAGAATTCTATTTTATACTTTTACAAATTAAAAAATCAAAGCAAGGAGTATGCTTAATGTTTAAAGAATATACAATTTTATTTGTTGAAGATGACATAGATTTACAAAATTATATGCATCAAATTCTAAAAGATGAATGTGCTCATTTATTTATGGCAAATAATGGAGAAGAAGGTTTAAGTTTATATAAAATACATACGCCAGATATTGTTATTACTGACCTTCATATGCCAAAACTTGATGGTTTAGCAATGTGCAAAGAGATAAAAAAAGAGAATTTCGCACAAGAAATTATTTTACTTACAGGACATGGCTATGTTGAGAAGTTACGAGAAGCAATTAATATAGGAGTAAATGCCTTTATTCCGAAGCCCATAAGCGATATTAACCTTTTGTTTACTAGTATCAACAAAGCTATTAAACACATCCATTATAATCGTGAATTATATCAGATTAAAAAGCAAGAAATTAAAAAAAGAATTGAAATTGAGAATTTAGTTAGTCAAATATTATATACTAATGATGATTATGTTAATTTTGATGCAATAAAATTCGAATAAAGGTTGATATTTCTAAAATATTTTATAAAATCGTGATTTAAAATAAATCAAAAAAGGATTATACATTTTTATGAAAAAACTTTTCTGTAAAAGAATGTTGTTAATGTTTCTAATAGCTTTTAATTTTTTATTGGCGCAAGATAGTTCAAATACAAAAAGCAAAAAAATTTCTCTACAATTAAAATGGAAAAATCAGTTTCAAAGTGCTGGTTTTATTATGGCAAAAGAGAAAGGATTTTACAAAGATGTAGGTTTAGATGTAAATATCTTGGAGTTTGATAGAAACATTCATACAATGGAAGATTTACAAAAAGGAAAAATAGAGTTCGCAATCAGTGATTCTGCTTTAATTTTAGAAGCAATGAATCATAGCAATGTAGTTGCTATGATGAGTATTTTACAAAATTCCCCTTATTCTTTAATGGCATTAAAATCATCCGGCATAAAATCGTTACAAGATATCAATAATAAAAAACTTGCTTTATATGATAATTTAGATGGAATGTCTATAAATGCAATGCTTTTATCAAATCATATCAAATATATAAAAACACCTGTTGCATTTTCTTTAGATACATTGATAAATGGCTCAAATGATATGCAAACAGTTTATCTTTCAAATGAACCGTTTATTGCAAAAGAGATGGGCTTAGAGGTTGTCTTATTTAATCCTAAGGATTATGGATTTGATAGTTATGGAGATATACTTTTTACTTCTAAAAAACTATTAAAAGATAGACCTGAGCTTGTAGAAAAAATGTATGAATCAAGTAAAAAAGGTTGGGAATATGCATTTTCAAATATAGATGAAACTGTTGATATTATTTATAAAAAATATAATACTTTAAATAAAAGTAAAAAAGCGTTAAGTTATGAAGCAGAGATATTAAAGTCATTAAGTGGATATGGCAAAAACTTTGGAAAAATAAATATTGATAAAGTTCAAAGTATTGCACAAATATTTAGTTTTATACAAAAAGGGAAAAATAATTTTGATAATCTGCAAGAATTTATCTATAAACCACAAAGTTATAAAAAAGAGGAAAAAACATTACTCTTTACACAAGAGGAACTTGATTATATAAAGACTAAAAAAAAGATTAAAGTTTGTAGTTATAAAGAAGCTTTTCCTTTTGTAATCTTTAATGAAAAAAATGTAACAGGTAGTTCTATTGAATATTTAAAATTAATTACAAAAAAATCCAATTTAAACTTTGAAGTTATAGAAGCAAAAAATACTAAAGAACATTTTAAAATGATTCAAAATGGGCAATGTGATGTGAGTGCTATGATTGTTACAAAACCTAATTTATTTGACTTCTTAATACCCACTAAACCTATGGGTACCGATTCGGTTGTACTGGTCACAAAGATTAACCAACCTTATATAGATAATTTAAATAATTTAGATACTCAAAAAATTGCTATTCAAAAAGGAGGGAAAAATCTTATAAAATATGTAAAATCTCTCTATCCCAAAATGAATTTAAGAGAAGTAGATAATTTTGATATGAAAAATATTGAAAATGGTAACTTTTATGGAAGAATAGGAACTTCTTATCAGATGTCATATATTATTGCAACTGAGTATTTTAATTCATTAAAAATTATGTCAAAAATTGGGGATGTAAAAATTCAAGGTAGTTTTGGTATTACTGTTCGTGAACCAATTTTATTAAATATTTTTAATAAAGCACTTGATGATATCTCTTTATTAGAAAAGCAAAAAATAAACAATGCATATTTAAGTGTAACTGTAGAGAAACAATTTGATTATACCCGTTTTTTTCAAATTTTTAGTGTGGCACTTCTGATAATTATGACACTTCTTTTCTTCTATATTAAACAAAGAAAATTAAAAAAAGAGATTGAAAATGAAAAAGATAAATTTGAAAATATTTTTAATAGTGCCAGTGATGGAATAACAATACTTACAAATGGTATTTTAACAGATTGTAATACCTCTGTTATTAGATTGTTAGGATATAAGAGTAAAAAAGATATATTGACCCTTACTCCATCACAACTAAGTCCAAAATATCAACCAGATGGTAGACTATCTAAAGATAAATCCAAAGAAATGACTCAAATAGCTTTAAAAAATGGATATAACCATTTTCAGTGGGTACATAAGAAAGCAGATGGAAGTGAATTTTGGTGTGATATTATACTTACAAATATTAGTACAAATAATGATGAACAAATTTTTCATGGTGTTTGGCGAGACATCTCAAAACAAAAAGAACTGGAAGCTGAAATTTTACAAATTAATAGTAGTTTAGAACAAAGAGTAAAAGAAGAAGTTAAAAAAAATGAACAACAACAACTTCTTATGCTGCATCAAAATAGACTTGCACAAATGGGTGAGATGATTAGTGTTATCGCTCATCAGTGGAGACAACCTTTAAATAATATTTCTGTTATGTTACAGACAATATTTTTAAAATATCAAAAAGGAAAAATGGATGCAACTATAATGGAAAAGTTTAAAATAGATATTTTAAAACAGATTCATTATATGTCAAATACCATAGATGACTTTAGAGATTTTTATAAGCCTGATAAAAAAAAGTGTATGTTTAATATCAAAGAAGAACTTACAAAAACAATAGATCTCATAGAAAAATCTTACTATAAAGATAACATAACAATCAAAAGTTCTTCTGTTAATAATTTTAAGATGTATGGATACCCTAATGAACTTTCTCACTGTTTTTTAATCCTTTTGCAAAATGCAAAAGACGCTTTAGATGAAACACAAAGTGATAATAAACAAATTACTATTTATACAGAAATCAATAAAAATAACTATACCTTAATATTTGAAAACAATGGAAGCTTAATTGATGAAAAAATTATCAATAAAATATTTAATCCTTACTTTTCTACAAAAAGTGAAAAAAATGGCACGGGAATAGGCTTATATATGGTTAAAACTATTATAGAAAAACATTTCCATGGTTCAATAAAAGCCTATAATACCCACAATAGTGTCAAATTCAAGATAACACTAAAATATGTTTAAAAGAATAGAAACACTTAAATCATATGCTAAAGATATAAAAGTATTGTATGTAGAAGATGATGATATTGCTCGTAAATATACCTCTGATTTTCTTTACAACATCTTTGAAAATCTTATTGTTGCAGTTGATGGAGAAGATGGCTTCAATCAATTAAACAACAATGCTATTGATATAGTTATATCCGATATTAATATGCCTAAGTTAAATGGCGTTGAAATGTTAAAAAAAATTAAAAAAGTTAACCCACATTGCCATACAGTTATACTTTCTCAATACAGTAATTCAGATATCCTAATTGAGTGTATACAGCTTTATATTGATGATTATGTTCTAAAGCCACTTGATTTTGAAAAACTTCTTAATGTCCTAGAAAAATCAATTGAAAAGTTTAAACTTGAATATGAAGCAAAAAATCATAAATTCTATCTTGAACAATACTTATCTTTAATTGATAAAACTGGAGTGATTTCAAAAACAAATACTGAAGGTATTATTACATATGTCAATGAAAGTTTTTGTAAAATAAGTGGTTATAAAAAAGAAGAACTCATAGGACAAAAACATAATATTATTCGCCATCATGAAAATACAGATGAAATATATCAACAGATATGGAACACTATAAAAACGCAAAAAAAAACATGGGAAGGTATTATTAAAAATAAATCTAAAAATGGAAATACTTATTACGCAAAGACCATTATCACTCCCATAAAAGATATTAAGGGAAATGTAGTTGAGTATTTAGCAGTTCGTGATAGCTTAGATACGGTTTTAGATGATAAAGAACACCTTTTTGAACAAATAGAGAAAAATGATCTCTCTATTTTAGTCTTATTGCAAATCAATGAATTCGAAATGCTAGAAAAGTTTTATACTATACCAACGGTTGACCAAGTAGAAAAAAACTTTGCGTTTAATCTTCTTTCATACCTTCCTTTTGGATATACTTTTGAAAATGTCTACTCAATAGGAAACGGTACATTTGCTTTATTAACCAAATTTAACGATTTTAATAATTCAAGCCTCAATATTAATACATATCTTAATAGCTTTGTAGAAAATGTTAAGAATTCAAATTTAAGATTTGATAATATGGAATTTGATATTAATATTACAGTAAGTTATACTATCGGAAAATTTAGGCTTTATGAAGATGCAAAAGAAGGTTTAGAAAATGCCTTACATACTCTAACCTTTTCAAATGATTCATCCATTATTGCTTCAAAAGAGGCCAAAGAAAATTTAGATATTATGAAAACTGTCAAAATCGCACTGGAGAACTGTAATATTGTTTCTTATTTCCAACCTATTATTAACAATAAAACCAAAGAGGTGGAAAAATACGAGTCACTTGTTAGACTTATCAATGAAAAAGGAGAAATTCTTTCTCCTTTCTATTTTCTCAGTATTTCCAAAAAAGGAAATTATTATAACGAAATAACCAAAAGAGTTCTTGAAAATTCTTTTAAGATTTTACACACCATCAATACAAAACTTTCTATAAATATTTCTGCTCAAGATATTGAAAAAGATGAGACAAGACACTATATATTAACCCTTTTAGAACAATACTCAAATGATGCTCATCGAATTATCTTTGAACTTCTTGAAGATGAAAATATAAAAGATTTCAATATTATTAAAGATTTTATTTCCACAGTAAAAGCAAAAGGAGTTCAAATAGCCATTGATGATTTTGGAGCTGGATATTCAAATTTTCAAAGAATTCTTGAATTTGAACCAAATATTCTTAAAATTGATGGGTCTTTAGTAAAAAATATAGAGCATGATATGTTTAGTCGAAATATAATTGAAACCATTGTACTTTTTGCACAAAAACAAAATATTGAAACCATTGCAGAGTATGTAGAAAATGAATCTATTTTTAATATTTTAAATGAAATTGGTGTGGATTACTCTCAAGGATTCTATTTTGGAAAACCAAAAAAAATGTAATATATGCAAATTGTATATTTTTAATGGTTCTCTTTGTTGATGGATTCATAGGCAATCAGTATTTTTTTTCGCTCAATGCCCCAACGGTAACCACTCATGGCTCCACTTTTTGCAATAACTCTGTGGCAAGGAATCAAATATCCAATGGGATTTTTTCCAATAGCACTGGCAACCGCACGTACGGCTTTGGGTTTGTCCAAATAATTGGCAATATCAGAATACGTGGCAACCACTCCATTGGGAAGGTTCAGTAAGGCTTTCCAAACATTGATTTGAAGATTCGTTCCTTTGACAAACAAGGCGTATTTTTTATTTTTTATAAAAATATTTTCAAGATATTGACCGGCAGCAACTTCATCATGAATCAAATTAGCATTTTCCCACAATTCATTGAATCGATTAAAAATATCTGTTTTGTTTTCATCAATAAATCCCAAATAACAAACCCCTTTTTGTGTAAATCCAATCAAAGCTTCGCCAAAAGGGGTTTGCCCAAATCCATAAGTGATTTGAACATCTTTGCCTTTTTCTTTCCACTCTTTGGGTGTCACCCCAATAAGATTAACAAAAAGTTCATGCAACCTGCTCGAACTGGATAAACCTATATCCAAACTGCTTTCAAGTATGGACTTGGATTCTTTGATATGTTCTTTGGCATAATTAAGCGTTACACTGTGTAAAAACTGTTGAGGAGTTACGCCAACATACTCTTTAAAAACACGAATAAAATGAAACTTACTCATCCCTACATTCTTAGCCACCTCTTCCACACTGGGATGTTCTTTGAAATTTTCATCAATATATTTAATGGCTTTTTCTATTTGTTTATAGTTGTTAGTTAAAGCAGTCATATTACTTTTCAAAGCAGATAAACCCCTTTTGTTAAGTA
>DGAG01000001.1:156697-212346 GCA_002382325.1 Epsilonproteobacteria bacterium UBA4036 | reverse complement strand
TCGTATGCCGATATATTCCAAAATTTTTCCATTGGCATCTAAAATGGGGTTAATAATGGTTTGTACCCAATACGAACTGCCGTCTTTTTTTCTGTTTTTAACCTCTCCAATCCAAGGCTCTTTTCGTTTTTTAATCGTATCCCACATCTCTTTAAAAACCGAAGCTTTCATATCCGGATGACGTACAAGATTATGAGGTTTACCTAAAAGTTCTTCCTCTTTATAGCCAGAAATTCGACAAAAGGCTTCATTGACATAGGTAATGACTCCTTTTGGATCGGTTTTTGACACAATGGAACTTCTGTCAACGGTTTGTTTGTATTGTTGTAAAAGTTGAGTTGAACAGATCAATTTTTCACTCTCAATTTTGTTATTAATGTGCCTATCGACTTTTAAAATCACCTCTTCAATGATATAAGGCGTTTTAATCACATCAGCGACACCAATTTTTAAAGAGTCTCGAACAATACTATTGGAGATATTTTCAGTCATAAACAAAACACAAATTTTAAGCTCATCGAACAAATAACGCTTGTTTTGCACGATAAAATCCATGGCAGTATTATCGTAATCTAAGTTTAACAACAGCAAATCAATCTTTTTAACCCTCAATAACTCCAACACTTTGGTAGAGTTTTTTTCAAGAATCACATCATAATTACGATTTTTGAAAATTGTTTTTAACTCATTGGAGTCTGTGCTGTTTTTTTCAATCAGTAAGATAGAACGACTTTTATTGCGTTCAATTTGTTCTATCATTTGTGGAAATTGTTTGATTTCAAACTCAAAATTGTTATTTTTGTTCAAACAATCCACAATCCCATTTTTATAATAAAAATCTGTTTTACCTGTTTTTTCAGTGGTTAAAAGAAAGGTTTTAACCCCACTGTTTTTTATGTATTCTAATAGCTCAAAATCATTTTCTAAAGAGATGTTTCCATTGACAATCAAATAGTGGATATTGAGTTCTTCCATCATTGCTTTGGCTTGAAGTGCACTATTGGCATAGTAAAGAGTGTAGGAATAAGGTTTAAAACTGTTTTTAATAAGATTAAGCGTAATTTTGGAATTTTCAAGAATCAAAATATTGTATTTTGAAGCATCTAAAACAAACTCTTTAAAATAGTTGCAATCCATTTTACCCTCTTAATTTTAAACTTAATATAACGAAATAATGATTAATACTCACTAAAAATAAGAGCATATAAGATTTTATACAAAAAAATAACGATATCTTTTGAGTAAATTATACTATTTTTTCTTGCCCAATTCGATACAAAGCAAAATCATATTTAATGGGGTCAAGAGCATCAAACTCTTTGAGTTTTTGCGTGATTAACACAGCCGATTTTAAATCATAGGTTGTTCGCTCAAGCAAACCCAATTGCAAAGAGACGTTAAACGTATGCGTATCTAAAGGCAAAATTAAATCTTCTTTACGAATATTTTTCCACCATCCTAAATCCAAACAATCGTCTCGTACCATCCAACGCAAAAACATATTCCAACGTTTATAAGGGGCATTTCCAATAAGTTTAATGCTGTTTTGCCGATCTCTTTTAAATGGTTTTGAAACCAAAAAATCAAATCCATGTGTACGATGATTTGTCATACTCAAAATTTTTCCAATAAGAGCATCAATGCCTTCTAAAACGGAGTTCTCTTTTTTGTAGCCTTCATAAAAAAGTGTTTCTAAACTGTGGTCTTGTTTTAATCGCCGTAATGCTTTAAAAATAGCGATAAAATCATCACTGTTTTGAAAACGATAGTAATGTCCTTTTAAAGCTTTTTCAATGCTTTTTTCGGATGAGTCTAAAAGAGAAAAGTCTAAACTTTCAAGCAGTTTAACAATTTGCCTCGCATTGCCATAGGCAAACAAAGCGCACAAAACAATAGCAAACTCATCCTTTTGCCGTTTGGCAACCAGTAAAGGGTCAGGCTTTTCATAAGAGAGTTCCTCTGTATTATTTCTTGCATTGACTTCTTTATCTAAAAGGGCTTGTATTGCTTTCATGCTTTTCCCAAATGGTTTTTGTTATAATACCGCAAAATAACTAAGGATAAACAGTGTCAAACATACTTATAACAGGGTGTTCAAGTGGAATTGGCTTAGAAAGTGCCAAATTGTTGCAACAACAAGGGCATAATGTGATTGCTACTGCACGACAACAAAGCGATGTAGAACATCTGACCCATTTGGGATTGGAAAGTTTTTTGCTCGATGTTACTTGTTATGAAACCATCAATAACACTTTACAAACCATTTTAAGCAAATACAAAACCCTTGATGTGGTTTTTAACAATGCTGGATTTGGACAACCAGGAGCGGTTGAAGATATCAGTGTGGATGTTTTAAAATATCAATTCGAAACCAATGTTTTTGGTACACATTATTTAACAAGTGAAGCATTAAAAATCATGCGAAAACAAGGATACGGAAAAATCATTCAACACAGCTCAGTCTTAGGTATTATTTCACTCAAATTCAGAGGAGCGTATAATGCCAGTAAATATGCTCTTGAAGGACTCAATGATACCTTACGACAAGAGTTAATGGGAAGTAATATTTACATCAGTACTCTAAATACAGGACCCGTAATGAGTCATTTTAGAAAAAATGCTTTAAAAAATTTTCAAAAGAATATCAACATTGAAGCAAGTGTTTTTAAAGAAGTTTATAACAAAGAGTTAAAAGAGCGCCTCCAAAGCAATAAAGAGAATACCCCTTTTACCATCACCTCCCAAGAAGCAGCAAAAACTGTTTTAAAAATTGTAGAATCTAAAAAACCCAAACCACGATACTACATCACCAAAGCCACTTATATTTTGGGATTTGCTAAACGGATTTTAAGTACATCACTGTTGGATAGACTGTTGAATAAAATTTGAGGAAGTAACAAGTAACAAGTGACCAGAAAAATACTCGTTACTTTTCACTTTTCACTCGTCACCATTTCTTTACTGTTCGCTTTGCTTTGTACATAGTCTGCAATTTGCATCAAACAAAACGTCACGATAAAGATAAACAATCCGGGGAAAAAACTCACCCACCACGCAATATCCATCACGGCTTTTCCACTGCTTAGCAAACTTCCTAAACTCATTTGAGGAGGATTAATCCCCAGTCCTAAAAAAGACAATCCCGATTCAGCTAAAATGGCGCCACCTACACTAAACGTAAAAGAGATTAAAAAAATGGGGGCTAAAAGTGGGGCAAAATATTTGAAAATGATTTTAAAACTGCTCACGTTGGCTAATTTTAAGATTTTTATATAAGGTTTATTGCTTATGGCAAAACTCTCACTTCGTATCATTCTTGACATTCCCATCCACCCTGTAATAGAAATAACAATAATTAAGACCAACGATGAAGCTTGAATATATGACACCAACGCTAAAAGTAAAAAGAAGGTTGGAAAGGTTAAAAACAAGTCAATAACTATTGTAATGGTTTTATCTACTTTTCCTTTAAAAAACCCTGCATTAATCCCAATAAAAAGTCCCACCAAAGAGGCAATGGCTGCACTTAAAAACCCAATGATTAAAGAGGTTTGTCCTCCTTGAAGTACTCTGGCTAAGATATCTCGTCCCAATCTGTCTGTACCAAAAGGGTATTCCCATGATGGGGCTAAAAGTATGGCATGAGGATTGAGTTCATAAGGAGAAACCGTATAAATAAAGGGCATCAAAAAAATCGTAGCAATAAGAAGAACTAAAAGTATTGATGCAAATTTATACATAAAAACCTCTATTTATTGTGATAATAACTTAATGAACTTTTGCCAAATTTTTTGGTTTTAACCCGTTCAAATTTTCCCAGTTCTTGTGGCATTTGTAGTTCACTCATGTGTTCAAAACAAATCAGTAAAACATTATTGTTTTCAATGCCTTTAACCAATTCAAAGCATTTATCATAAATTTCCATCATGCCTTCTCGATAATCAAAAGGTGGGTCAATATAGACAATCAAATCATTTGAAGCATTTTTTAAAGAGTTTAAAATAAGAGGCAACTCTTTAAACGTATCGCCTAAAAAGGTTTGACATTTTGACGCATCTATGGTTTTACAGTTTTTAACCAAAATCGAATAAGACGCTTTATCTTTTTCGATAAAATAGGCACGACTTGCCTCTCTTGAAATGGCTTCTAAACCAATTGAACCACTTCCTGCAAAGGCTTCTATAAAAATGGTATCGATAATATCAAATTGTAAAACATTGAAAAATGACTCTTTGAGTCGTGCTTTTGAACTTCGTGTGACATCCAAAGAAGGCAGCTGTAACTTTTTGCCTTTATGGTTTCCTGCAATAATTTGTGTGGTAATTTTTTGATTTTTCATAACAATAACTTTTAATTTTTTTCGTATTATAGTCAAAACTTCTTAAGGGATAGGTTTAGGGTAGCATAAGATAAAAGTTTTATATTTCTTAATCTAAGCTTTAAGTATAATTTTTTTGTCAGATTTGACCTAATTTTGCTCTTTTCATGAATTCTATCAAAGAGAAATGGCGATAAAATAAAATATATTTATTTTAGGAGTTTATATGATTATTGATAACAAAATTAGTTCTCTTTCACAATTGGGCTCTTCAAGCGAATCAACATCAAACGTACAAACACCGTCATCTTCTTTTGCACAAGCACTAGAAGAGACACAAAAAAGTACGGAAGAAACCTCTACAAAAAGTGATGTACAAACACAAATTGAAGAAGACCGAAAAATACTTGAAGATATTTTTTCATTGATAAAAACAGGTCTGACGAAAAGTGAATTAGAAGCTTTAGAGAAGTTAATGCAAAAAATCAAAGAGAGTATGCAAAAAGATGATGCCAATGAAGAAGAGATAAAAGCTTTGCTCAAACAACTTGAAGATATGATGTTACAGTTTCAAAAACGCTTAAGTGGAGAGATGCTCAAAGAAAAAGATGACAGTAATATGGCTTATGAGGAGCCTGTTCCTTCAACCATTGCATCAATGGTGTCAAAACTCGAAGAACTTTCCAAAACCAATGAAGAGTTAAAAACCTATAATCGATTGGTAAGACAACACGAAGAATTGGAACTTTTAGAGAGCTTAAAAGAGGCGGTATAGAACAAAAGCTTTTGCTTTTGTTCCTTATCTGGCATAACTTTCTGCTCTGATTTCTCGTATAACATTCACTTTGATTTCACCCGGATATTGTACTTTTTCTTCAATCTCTTTGGCAATCTCACAGGCCAGTAACACCGCTTCGTCATCGTTGACCAATTCCGCTTTAACAATTACTCGCACTTCTCTTCCTGCATTAATGGCATAGGCATTAATGACCCCTGTTTTACTTGTCGAGATATTTTCAACCTCTTCAACTCGTTTTAAGAAGCTTTCAAGCACTTCTCGTCTTGCACCCGGTCGTGCAGCACTTAAAGCATCTGCCGCACACACCGCAGCACTTTCCACGTTGATAGGTTCTTCATGACCATGGTGAGCATAAATGGCATTAATAACCGTATCGGGTTCGTTGTATCGTTTACACATTTGCGCCCCCAAATCCACATGGCTTCCTGGCAAATCATGCGTCAGAGCTTTTCCAATATCATGCATCAATCCTGCTCGTCTGGCTAAGATAGGGTCACCTCCCATTTGCGCTGCTAGTAATCCCGAAAGATTGGCTACTTCAAGAGTATGGGCTAACGCATTTTGTCCATAACTGGCTCGATATCGTAATCGTCCTACCAGTTTAATCAATTCTGGGTGCATGGATTTAATGCCTAAATCCATCACCACATCTTCACCCTCTTTTAAAATATTGTTGTCAAACTCATTTTTTACTTTATTGTAAATCTCTTCAATTCGTGCAGGTTGGATTCGTCCATCAGCTAACAACTCTTGAATGGTTTTTGTGGCCACTGCACGTCTGTAAAGATTAAAAGAAGAGATTGTGATTGTATTGGGTGTATCGTCAATAATAATATCCACTCCCAATAACATCTCCAACGCTTTAATATTTCGTCCCTCTTTCCCAATAATTTTACCTTTGGTCTCTTCATCGTTGATAGGAATGTTGTTGATCAATCGTTCTGCCGCAAATTCACCCGCGTATCGCGTAACAGCTTGTGAGAACATATTGTTAATTTCATCTTTGGCATTTTGTTCTGCCAGTTTATATTTTTTTCTAAAAATAGAGGCAATTTGGGCACGTGAATCTTCTTGAATCTTTTCAAGCATTAGGTTTTTGGCTTCTTGTTGAGTAAGGCCTGAGGCATTTTCTAAAACTTTTAACGCTTTAGCAATTTTCTCTTCATAGGTCTTTTTTTGATTGGTAAGTCCCTCTTTCAAACTTTTGATGATTCGATTGTTCTCCTCAATCTCCTCTTTTTCTTTACGAATGGTTCTTAATTCCGATTCTAAATGCTCATTGAGCTCTTTTTCTTTTCGTTGAATTTTTGAAAACATTTCATCGTAGTCACGTTTGGCGTGTCTAAACTCTTTTTCAAACTCTCTTTTTGCTTTTAATTGGGCATCTTTTAAAATCACTTCAGCCTCATGCTCAATCACTTTGGCTTTGGCTTTAGCTTGTTCAATAAAAATATCAAACTTTGCTCTGTTTATCTTTTTAACGACGAGTGCGGTTATAAAACTGCTTAATGCAGCGACAATAAACCCCTCTATTATGAATATATTCATATCAAACCTTTAAAAATAAAATATGTTAGTGGTACTAACTTGTAATTATATAGTCTGCTTGAATATCGTATTCGTTCGTTAAGATAGCATCGGATTGACAAAGCGTTAATTGTGTAAAAATTACAGTCGGTCTAAAACAGAGCCTATGAAAAAATCGATCGTACATGCCTTTGCCAAACCCTATTCTTTTGTAAAGTTTGTCAATTCCAACGATGGGAACAATCGCCAAATCTATTTTTGCATTAAAAAATGAATTCTCTGGCTCTTTGATTCCAAATCTCTTTTTTTCAATAGGCAGTCGGTATTTGACTGCTTTAAAACTATCTCCACACATAAAAGGAACATAGACCTCTTTTTTCTCTTTTCGAAGTCGATTGATCAGTGGCATCACATTGACTTCTAAATCCAGTGGAATATATATTAAAATTTTTTTTGCATTAAGCTCCTTGATGAGCAAATGCAATTTATGAACAATAATTTTTTCTTTTTTTATCTTTGTTAATCGACTAATACATCTTAGTTTACTAATACACGATTGTCTAAAATCACCCTTTGCGTGATTCATGTTTATCATATTTAAGCCTTACTTGGGTAGAATTCAAACCCAACAAATGATTTTACCCAAAGGACTTAAAATGCAGTTTAAAAAAATGTCATTATGTGTACTTTTTTTTACACTTCTTTTCACGGGTTGTGATTCTAAAGATGAAAATATCCCAAAAGATACGATAAAAAATGCCATAGCCAAAGAAAATTCAACCTTTTTTGTGGATTTACAAACAACCAATAACGAAACAATAAAAGCCAAAATTTCTAAAAATAAAATTGAGTTTGACAATAAAAACAATAAAGTCATACTGCTTAACTTTTTTGCCACATGGTGTCCACCTTGTAAGGCTGAAATCCCTCACTTAAATGCGTTAGTCAAAAAATATCCCAATGAGTTTGAAGTCATTGCCGTTTTATTGGAAAAAAACAAAACCAATGAAGAGCTTATGGCATTTATTGAAGAGTTTAACATCAATTACACCATCACCAATTCAAGCAACAACTATTTACTTGAACAAGCCGTTGGAGGGGTTAAGTCTATTCCTACAATGTACTTACTGAACAAACAAGGGGAAATTAAACAAAAATATATTGGCATTGTATTAGAAGAGATGCTTGAAATTGATATTCAAAAAGCAATGGAAAACTAATATGTTTGGAATTTTTAAAAATAAAAAAGAGGAAAACATTCAAACCCCTGAAGCCTCAAACGACAAAGGCTTCTTTTCAAAAGCCTTAGAAAAAACGTTGGGCAATATCAAACACATTGTTCCTACTAAAAAAGAGAAAATTGCTTTTGATGAGATAGAAGAGATTTTAATTGAGTCCGATATGGAGTATGAAATCATTGAAAAAGCGATGGATGGTCTGCCGGAAATGATTTCACGAGCACAACTGCGACATCGTTTAGTGATGCTGTTTGAACATGCCCCAAAAATAGATATGTCAACGATACCCACTCCTTTTGTTGAACTTATTATTGGTGTCAATGGCGCAGGAAAAACCACCACCATTGCCAAACTTGCTAATCAATACAAACAAAGTGGCAAATCGGTTTTACTTGGAGCAGGTGATACCTTTCGAGCAGCTGCCATTGAACAATTAACCAAGTGGGCTCAAATTTTGGATATTCCAATCATTAAAACCAAACAAGGACACGATCCCAGTGCCGTAGCTTTTGATACCATCTCTTCTGCCATTGCACGAAAAATTGATCACGTTATCATTGATACAGCCGGTCGATTGCAAACCCAAACCAATTTAAGCAATGAACTCAAAAAAATTGTTAAAGTTTGCTCAAAAGCCAAAGAGGGAACACCTCATCGAAAAATTATGATCTTAGATGGAACACAAGGTAATACGGCTATTGCTCAAGCCAAAGCTTTTCATGATATGGTAGGAATCGATGGTATTATTGTCACCAAACTTGATGGTACAGCCAAAGGGGGCGCTCTTTTTTCAATTTCCAATCGATTGGAATTGCCCATTTTTTATATAGGAATTGGAGAAAAACAAGAGGATTTAGTCTCTTTTAGTCCCGATGAATTTGTTGACAGTTTACTTGATGGCATTTTTGCACCACAAAGTGCTTAGTATAAAAAAGTAAAGAGCAATGCGTTTTTTAGATATTAAAACCACTCGTTATTTGCTCTTTGTTTTGGTCATAACGTCTGTGCTTATTGGCGTTATTTTATACGTTTTAATGTCGCATACTCACACCAATGAACAGCTTTCAAAACTTGAAAACTCTTTGAACATTACACGAAATATGCTTGAAGAACAAAAAAGATATGCCCTATCGTTGTCCATACTACTGAGTGAAGACAAAGAGATTACCCAAAGTTTCTTACAACAAAATCGTCAAGAGAGTTTTGATATTGTTAATCGTAAAATACAAACACTTAAAACATTACAAAATAGCCATTTTGAAGTCCAAATCCATCATAAAAATTTAAGCACGTATTTAAGAAGTTGGGATTTTTCGAAAAAGGATATTCCTTTGGAGGCTTTTCGAAAAGGCTTGGTTAAAGTCAAAGAAGAAAAAAAACCATTGGTATCGATTGAATTAGGGAAACGCTTAAACATTAAAGCCATTTCACCCATAATAATCGATAATGAGTTTAAAGGCTCCATTGAAGTCATTATTAATTTTGATTACCTTTTTAATGAATTAAAACAAAAAGGCTTTACACTGTTTGTTCTGTTAGACCAAACTCATTTACGTATTGCCAATGAACTTCAAAAAAATCCAAAAATAGGGAACTATGTTCTGGTTAATCAAGCCAACAGTGAAAAACTGGCAACTTTAGAATTAAATGATTTGAAAGATTATGGTTATATTTCCAACGAAGAGTGCAGCTTTTCATACTTTTCTTATTATGATTTGTCCAATGAACATTTGGGCTATATTTTTACAGGGATTAACAACGAAAACCATTTAACTCTGCACAATGCTTTTGAGTATACCAAAGAAGAAACCCTTTTAAATAAGGTCAACATTCAATGAGACTTTTACTCTTAGAAGATGATATTGACTACAAACAAAGTATTAAAGAGTACTTAGAATCATTGAATTACACCGTTGATGATTTTGAAGACGGAGAAGAAGCATTAAGTGCCATTTATGAAAACAAATATCATATTTTGATTTTGGATATTCGCGTTCCCAAACTCAACGGCTATGAATTGGTCAAAATTTTACGTCAAGAAAATAACACAACCCCTGTGATTTATATTACCTCTCTAACCGATATCAACAATTTAAGCTTGGGATATGAGTTAGGCTGTAATGATTATATTAAAAAACCTTTTTCACCCAAAGAGTTAAAATACCGTATTGAACAATTGATTAAACTTTTTTACGGCAACAATGACAAAATACTTACGCTTCATTCAGGTTTTTCATACGATATTGTGAAACAAGTTCTTTATAACAAAGAAAAAGTTGTTGCCTTAACTCAAAAAGAGCAAGAAGTGGTCTTTTGTTTGATTTCTTCCAAAAATCAATTTGTCAGTATGGAAACCTTACGAAGTGAAGTATGGGAAGACCGATATATTTGCGAATCGGATATTCGAGTGTGCATCAAGAAAATACGTGATAAGACAGCCAAAGATTTTATCTGCAATCAACGAGGAATAGGATATAAAATTGTTACACAAGAGTAAACGCTTTTTATTTCAAATCGCTTTTTTATATACCGTAATGTTTATTCTTTTTATTACGATTCCTGCGTATTTTTATACCCAATTAGAGATAGAAAATTACAAAACCCAACAAAATAAACTGCTGTATGACCATGCAACACTTATCCAAAATGCCCTTTATGAATTTTCAAACTCTAAAAATGATACTTTCAGTTTTCCTCAATCGTTTCAATTTGAAGTTAAGCTGCTTAATGAGCAAGAAAAAATCATATTCAAAACAAGCCATCCTCAACTCAATGATTCGTATGAGTTTTTACATACAAAAGTTAAACTCTTAGACAATCGACTCGACGCCCGTTTTTTAACCGTTTCTAAAGCACTTTCTTATGAAACCATTTACCTTAAAATTCTTATTTTATCCCTTTGTATTGGTATATTTATTTTTATTTCCATCTATTTAATCATCAAAATCAGTGTCGAACCTTATAAAAAAGCCAATGAATATTTGGACGCATTTTTTAATGATGCGATGCATGAACTTAAAACTCCATTGGGAGTCATTCAACTTAATTTGGAAATTTTAGAAGAGAAACATCCTCAAATCAAAGAGATTACCCGTTCGATGAATGCTACAAAAAATCTTTTTTTGGTCTATGAAGACATTGAGTATTTAATCAAACAAAAAAGTGTGAACTACAACAAAGAGTTACTTGACTTTTCCTATATTTTAAGACAAAGAATTGATCAATTTGAGAGTTTAACACAAACAAAAAATCTTATTTTTAGCTGTGATATTCAAAACGATGTTAAGCTTTTTCTTAACCGTATTCAACTGCAACGACTCATTGATAACACCCTTTCAAATGCAATTAAATATTCCTTTAAAAATACTCTTATTTCAATACACTTACACCAAACACCAACGCATATTGTTTTTCATGTTACAAATTTTGGTGAACTCATTGTCAATAAAAAACAGATTTTTCATCGTTACTATAAAGAAAACTCCATAAAAGGAGGCTTTGGTATTGGGCTAAATATTGTCAAAAATATTTGCGATGAAAACAACATTGCAATTGAGGTTCAATCTTCTGTGCATAACGGTACCACTTTTAGCTACACATTCTTAAAAAATTCTTAAAAACAAAGAGTAAAAGTAAACATAAAAGTAACTTTATATTTATATACTTCTATAAATATTCAAAGGAGAGACAATGAAATCAATTTCACAAAAAATGGTTTTAGGGGCAATTCTTTCTTCTGCTCTTATTACAAGTGCTTCGGCATTTGATCCAAAAGAGTTGGCAAAAAGAAGTGATAAAGGGATTAAAAAGCCTGTTATGGAGTATAAAATTCCCGATGAAAGTACCATTCCAAACAACCAATTTGGAGATTTGGTCAAATACGGAAAAGAGTTAACCGTTCACACGTATAAATATATAGGCCCTGAAGTCAAAGATGAAAATATGCGATTTGCAGGGAATAATCTTTCGTGCCAAACCTGTCACTTAGATGCAGGAACAAAAGCCTATTCTGCTCCTTTTATTGGAACAGCCGCTGAATTCCCACAATACCGACCAAGAGAAGATACCATTGGTACAATTACAGACAGAATCAATGGCTGTATGCAACGAAGTATGAACGGGAAACCACTGCCCGTTCAATCAAAAGAGATGAAAGCTTTTGAAGCCTATATGCACTGGTTAAGTCAAGGTATTCCTGTAGGTGGAGCCAAAATGGAAGGACGAAGCTTAGCAAAAATTGACCGAAAAATGATCAAACAAAACAAAGCCGATATTGCCAATGGTCAAAAAGTGTATGAAATGCACTGTTTGTCTTGTCATGGTGCCAATGGAGAAGGTCTTAAAAACGAAGGTTTAGCCAACGGATATACGTTTCCACCATTATGGGGAAGTGACAGCTATAATAAAGGAGCCGGAATGTATCGTGTCCTTAAAGCCGCTGATTTTATCAAAAGTAATATGCCTTTAGGTGCAACAAAAGAGAACCCTATTTTAACCGACAAAGAAGCGTATGATGTGGCAGCTTTTATGAATCAAGATTCACATGAACGTCCAGAAAAAGCCAACAGAATTGCCGATTTCCCTGATGACGCAGTAAAAGCTCCCGATGTGTATCGACCCGGGAAAGAGTCAATAGAACATCAATTTGGACCATTTGGAAAAATTATTAAATAGTTTTTTTGAGTAACGAGTGAATTTATGTCACTCGTTACTTGTTACTTTTCACTTGTCACTACAAAAAAACTCTCTATCTCATCAAAATAACGTTCAATTCCTTCAAAACTGTGATTTCCACCCTCTTCTATTTTGAAATGGGCATGAGGCAGTTTCTTTATGGCATCTTCGTAGTTAAGTAATTCATCCCCTTTTTGCAACAACACCATAATATTTTTTTCATTCGTAATAGAATCAACTTCAAAAGTTTTTAACATCTGCATATGTTCTTGTGTGACTTCAAAGGAAGATAAGTCATAATAGTTTGTTGCCATTCCAATTTTATCCAGTGTTTTATAAGGCGTTATAGCAGGATTGATTAACACCGCTTTGAGCTCATATTTTTGAGCTAAATATATGCTGTAATACCCGCCCAAAGAAGAACCCACTAATCCCACTTTTTCTCCTTGCTTTAAGAACATCTTAATAAGCTGTTCGAGTGTATGAATCGCCAAATTAGGAACATAACTTAAAGAGGGTAAAATGATTGTATCGTTAAAATGTTCTTTTAACAACGTGGCTTTTCCACCCACGCCACTGCTTCCAAATCCGTGAATATAGATAATCATGTTGCACTCCTTGCATTTTTTTGTAAAATCACTGTGGCTGCTGCTGAAATCATTATCCCAATAAAAACAATGGCTTCAATGTTTTCATCTTTTAACACATACAATAATACTGCAACTGCAATGGGATTTAAATAGATATAAGACATCACTTTTGTAGGTCCAAGTACCACGGTTGTTTTTTGATATAAATACAGTGTCATAATCGTAGTGCCTACGATTAAATAAAGCATATTATAAAGCAATTCACCTCGTATGAGTTCCCAATGTAACGGTTGATTCAGCAACAAAATAGCTAAGAGTAACCAAATACAACCACCTAAAAGTGTGCAAAAAACCAGCACCAAAATATTGTCTTGTCGGTAAAAATATTTTAAACTGATACTGTAGCAACACATACTTAATGCCCCTACAAGAAAAATATAATCCCCAAAATTCAAACTAAAATTTAACAACAACTCAATATTGGCTTTAAACACAACCCAAAGCGTACCAATAAGTCCAATTACATAGACCAAAAATTTATTCAAATTGATTTTTTCTTTAAAGACAAAAAATGCCAACACTGCTGTCATCAAAGGTACAAGCGTATAAAGAGTGCCTGTATTTAAAACCGTAGTCGTTTTCAAAGCTTCAAATAATGCCATAAAATATAAAGAGTAAAAAAAGCTAATCACCATCGCTCGAGGCAGTGTAGAGATAACTTTTTGGCGTAAGTTTTGTCGCAATAAAATAAAAGGAGCTAGAATCAACAATGAAAATAAGAATCGAAATAATGTCAGTGAAAAAGGGTTAATCGCATTGGCTAATGGTTGTGAAGCAATAAATGAACCTGCCACTAAAAAGGTCGCCAATAAGACATAAAAATGGGCTTGAAGTGTTGAGATTTTTGACAAAATATTCCTTTATAAGACTACATCAGGCGTAATTTTGCCAAATAGATACACGATTTTTCTTCATGAGAGGAGTAGTAACTCACCCAAATAAAACCATCATAAGTTATGAGTCCTGCGTAACTGTTATCACCACCGGAAGGAAGGGTAAGCACTTCAATCAGTGTGGCTTTATGGGGGTCAATCCAACACAAAGAGGTTCGAGCAGAATCTTTTTCATACAAACGAACCGCAGCTAAGAAACGCTCAGGCGTCAAAGCAATCATTTTAGGTCCACCAATGGGCACATTTAAATCACTCCATTGCCATGAAGTGTAAGGCGATTTTGAAATGCCAAGCATGGCAGTGCCACTTTTCTTATCTCGTCGTAAAAGACAATACGCATCACGGTTTTCAAGAAAAAGCAACGACGTTTCATTGCCATAACTTTCAATATCGGGATAGGCTTTATCTTTACGAATTTCCCATGTTTTTCCATCGTTTGATGCATACAAACACCCGTGTTTGTCTCTTCCTGTATAGCCAAAACTGTACGCCATATTTTCATTCCAAGTCACACTCCAACGCCATGTTCCTAAATCAGACAATGACGTAAAAGCTTTAGTCCATTTTCTGCCATCATTTGAAAACCATGTAACAGACTGTAAAGTGTATCCCTCAATGGGTTTTTCATATCGAACACCACCATTGAGCATGAGTTCATTTGAAGGAGTAATCGAAAGTTTAGCATCACGCACATCGCCATTTTTATACTTCATTAACGCCACACTTTCCCAAGTTTTAGCATCGCTTGAGCGAATAATTCGAAGTTTACCATCATACGACATATGCGTACTGCCTTCTCGAAAAGCACAATAAAAATGCCCCTTAAACCAAATAAGGTCGGTAAAAGCATTATGAGGTGCTTTATCCCAGATTTTATAGACTTCTAAAAGTTGCATGGTCACTTCCTTTTTTTCTTTGTGGGGATTATAGCATTTGTGAGGTTTGAAAGGGGTTTACTTTGTTCAATAGACTCTTTAAGATTTAAAGGTTATCAGCAGAAATATATTACATTACAGATAATTTTAACAATTTAACATTTAAAATCTATTCTCAAGCTGAAGCTTGGGAATAGAAAATATCTTAACAACTTTAAGCTAATTATTTTTACATTTTCCAATAACCCATGTTGTTCCAACATTCTTTTGTGTTTGAAGTAAACAAATATTCATATCTATTTTTTCTCCACAATATTCTATCTTCCATAACTCTTCCCACATATTTATTTCATCACCTTTTTCCATGACAGTTTTGGGTGCTATTGTAACTTGCGTATCAAAAAATTTTTCCCGCTCACATTTCTTTTCTGAAGGATATTTAGCATAAAGATTTACTAATATTCCACGATATAAATCTGAAATTAATTGAGGTGAACAGTTTGTATTTCCAGGAACCAATGCTACCATTTTAGGTAAATTATCTTTTCTAGCAATTATCAAAGCATTATAAATCATAAAATTATTACATCGTGTAAATTTAAATCTAAATGTCCACATACCATCAATAGGGTGAACTTGATTATTATCAAAGACTATTGGTTTTATAATAGAAAAAGATATTGGATCAACTTTGTATTGACTTTGACAATTCGTTTCTATATCTAATATTTGCCTATCCCAATAAACTCCTAAATTATAAAGTTCTTTATAAAAAATCTCTGAACTCATATATTGAATATTTCTATTATTCTCTTTTGAGTCTGCAACAACAATAGTTATTAAAAAGGTGAGTATATAAAAACATTTAAATAGTTGTTTCATGTAACTTCTTATATTTAATTTAAATCACATTTAGAAGCATCGCCTTGGGCATCCATATATCCCCATGTTGTTAGACCTACACCTGAAGTATATTTTACGTTTCTTACCGCATTAGCATCAAGTTTTTTTGCTTTTTCTGATAAGACAAAATTGACTTGCTCTTTGGTAGGATTTTTGTGAAATACGGTTAGTTTCTTTACACTGGCATCAATTTGTTCTATGGTTTTACAATTTTTATCGATTAAATCATCTTCTGTGATAAGCACACTTGTTTTTGCACTTACATTTTGTGGAATACTAATTCCTGAGTCAGTTCTATAACTACACCCTGTAAAACTCAATCCTAATGCCACTGCAACAGTTAAACTCACTAATTTATTCATTTTTTTCCTTTGATATTATAATTTAAAAATCACATTATATTCACAATAGACTTAAAGAATATCATTAAAAACATAATTAACCCTAAAAAGCTATTTTCTCTCTTCATCATCGAAGTAAACCTTTCATTTAATTGTGTTACAATCCCGCATGAAAACCATAATACTGACTACATTAAATTCAAGATATTCTCACTCATCCTTGGGATTGCGATATTTATACGCCAACTTAAAAGAGCTTAAAAAAGAAGCTGAAATCTTAGAATTTGCTATCAACTCATCCGTTCAAACCATTGCGGAACAAATCCTTGAACATAATCCCAAAATCATAGGTATTGCGGTGTATATTTGGAATGCTTTAGATGTGTGTGAACTGGTTAAAACCATCAAAAAAGTCTCTCCTAATACAATTGTAGTTTTAGGCGGTCCTGAGGTGAGTTTTCAACCGCTTCGTGTCAATTTTGATTTGGCCGATTATATTATTTGTGGAGAGGGAGAAATTAGCTTTTATACGCTTTGTAAAGAACTTCTTAATAAATCCTGCCAACAACCACGAATCATAACCTCAAGTAAAGTCGATTTCCAAAACATTGTTTTACCCTACGATGAGTACACTGATTTTGATATAAAAAACCGACATATCTATGTAGAAATGGCACGAGGTTGCCCTTATGAGTGTGAATTTTGTCTTTCATCCATTGACAAAAAAATGCGTTACTTAAGTGTGGATGTTTTCTTAAGCGAAATAGAAAAACTCTGGCAAAGGGGGGCTCGAAACTTTAAGTTTATTGACCGAACCTTTAATATCAAAATTTCATATGCCCAAGCCATTTTAAACTATTTTTTAACTAAAAAAGAGGATTACTTTTTGCATTTTGAGGTTATTCCTGATAATTTTCCTTCTGAGTTAAGAGCCTTAATCAAACAGTTCAAAGAAGGAAGTTTACAACTGGAAGTGGGGATTCAAACACTCAATTTAAACGTCGCAAAAGAAATCAAAAGAAATCTTAATATCCCTAAAATCAAAGAAAATCTTCAATTTTTATCCAAAGAGACACACGCACATATGCACATTGATTTAATCATTGGTCTTCCAGGAGAGAGCATTGAAAGTTTTGGCAAAAATCTTAACGAACTTTATGCTCTTTGCTCAGGAGAGATTCAAGTGGGTATTTTAAAAAAACTATCTGGTACTACTTTAAATCGACATGACGAAATTTATGGTATGGTTTACAATGACTCACCTCCTTATGATATTTTAAAAAATAATTTGATTGACTTTTCTCTTATGCAAACCATGAAACGATTTGCTCGATTTTGGGATATTATTTACAACAGCGGAAATTTTCAAAAGACAACTGCTCTTTTATTCCAAGATGGCAAAGTCTATGAAAACTTCTTTGATTTAAGCCAATGGCTGTATAAAAGAAATGAATCAACCTATAAAATCTCATTGGATCGAATGGCACAATTTTTATTTGAATACATGAGCCAAAAACATGAAAAAGAACAATTAGCGCATACTATTTTAGAAGATGTTATGAAAGTAGGAGGAAGGAAAATCCCTCCCTTTTTGAAAAAAATCATCCCTCAACACTATGATGTGGCACAAAAAAATGTTTCAAAAACCAATAAACGGCAACAAATTAGAAATAGTGAGTGGTGAAAAGTAACGAGGCATGTAATTACCTCTCACTACTTACTACTCACCACTTACTAAAAATATTACAATATGTAAGATTTTTATTCCTCTTAAAATATTTTTTGTATGATGTCATTATAAAAGGTAAAGGCAAAACTATGGCAAAGAAAAAAACATCACTTTTTGAGTGTCAACATTGTGGGGAACAAGCCAGTAAATGGTTAGGTAAATGTCCTAATTGTGGTTCTTGGGAGAGTTTTATTGAGTTAAACCAAGACCAACAAGAAGTATTAAAACAGATTTCTAAAATGACCACAAGTGATTCAAAAGCTCAACCCATTACGCAAATCAAACAAGATGATATTACCCGTTTTTCATCCTATGACAACGAATTTGATTTGGTTTTAGGAGGCGGTATTGTTCCTGGCAGTTTAACATTAATTGGAGGAAGCCCAGGGGTGGGGAAATCAACATTACTGCTCAAAATTGCAGGAAATATTGCTCAAAATGGTAAAAAAGTACTCTATGTTTCAGGGGAAGAGAGTGCAGGACAAATTAAAATTCGTGCCAATCGGCTTGAGGCTAACAGCGACAACTTATACTTACTTTCTGAAATTAAACTCGAAGAAATCCAAGCAGAACTTTTAAGAGAGCCCTATGAAGCGGTTATCATTGACTCCATTCAAACCATTTATTCAGATCATTTAAGCAGTGCTCCAGGCAGTGTTTCTCAAGTGCGTGAGATTACTTTTGAACTCATGCGAAAAGCCAAAGAGTCCAATATTGCGATGTTTATTATTGGGCATATTACCAAAGATGGAAGTATTGCAGGGCCAAGAGTTCTTGAACACATGGTTGATACGGTGTTATATTTTGAAGGAGAAGCCAGTCGTGAAATACGAATGTTACGAGGGTTTAAAAACCGATTTGGAAGCACGAGTGAAATTGGTATTTTTGAAATGCGAAACGAAGGGTTAATAAGTGCCAAAGATATTGCCTCTAAATTTTTTGACAGAAGTAAACCTCAAGCAGGATCTGCTTTGACAGTAAGTGTTGAAGGTACTCGAGCTTTAATTTTAGAAGTGCAAGCTTTGGTGAGTGAATCCACCTACCCTAACCCCAAACGAAGTGCCACAGGATTTGATTCAAATCGACTCAATATGCTTTTGGCATTACTTGAAAAGAAATTGGATTTGCCTTTAAATCATTACGATGTCTTTATCAATATCAGTGGAGGCATAAAAATAAAAGAGAGTTCGGCAGATTTAGCCGTTATTGCAGCCATTATCTCTTCGTTTAGAAATCGTGCCATTTCCAAAGAATCCATTTTTATAGGAGAGGTGAGTCTTACCGGAGAAATCAAAGACGTTTACTCTATGGATATACGGCTTAAAGAGGCTTCAACACAAGGTTTTAGTAAAGCCATAGTAGCAACAAAACCTAAAAATATCAAACATATTAAGTGTTTTGAGGTCGATGAAG
This sequence comes from Epsilonproteobacteria bacterium UBA4036, assembly GCA_002382325.1. GTDB lineage: Bacteria > Campylobacterota > Campylobacteria > Campylobacterales > Arcobacteraceae > Marinarcus. Next base: position 192,986 of record DGAG01000001.1, on the reverse strand, counting down.
TGGTTAAAATGATTGAACTCTTTTAGTTATTTTATATAAGTAATATTAATAGCTTAATATTATTAATCATCTTTAAATATTTTCTAAAGAATATAAGTTATAATTATAGTTATAAAATTTATTTTAAGGAAAATCATTATGAATACTTTTGACAAAATCAAACGATTTTGCAGACCTTTTCGAATCGTTATTGGAGTTGTTTTGATTGCCATTGGCGTCCTTACTTCTAATGCCTGGTTTTATTTGGGAGTTATCCCTTTAATTGCAGGACTTGTTAATTTCTGTCCTTTATGTATTGTTTCAAAGAAGTGTTCTATTTAGAACGCTTCTTCTTTTTTGCTTTTAGTCTATTTTAAACCATTTTTGATACCATTTCATAAAAAATAGGTATATAAAAATGATTGATTTAGAAAATCAAACCACAATTGACATAGACATCACTTTATTAGAACAGATCCAACAAACTCTCACTCCAAAAGCGTGTGAACTTATTCTTACTGATAATTCAAGCATACAAAAACTCAACAAAGAGCATCGTAATATTGATAAGCCTACGGATGTTTTATCGTTTCCTTTAGAATTTGATTTACCTCATATGCCATTGGGTTCAATTGTGATTTCAGTCGATTATGCCCAAGAAAAAGCCAATGAATTTAACCATACGCTAGAAGAAGAGATTGCCCTTTTATTTATTCATGGTCTTCTTCATCTGCTGGGATTTGACCATGAAGTTGATAAGGGCGAACATCGAGCCAAAGAAGAAGAGCTGATTAACACTTTTAACTTACCCAACAGTTTAATTGTAAGGAATACATTGTGTTAGATTTTATTGTTTTTACACTTGCAATGGGAGCATTGATTTATGGTGCTGATTTTATCATCAAAGAGAGTGAACGTATTGCGTTAAAATTTAATATTTCGCATTTTGTAATTGGAGCAACACTCGTAGCAGTAGGTACAAGTTTACCTGAAATGGCGGTTTCAATGTCAGCTTCACTTAAAGGCAGTGCCGATATTGCCGTTGCCAATGTCATTGGAAGCACCATTTTTAATATTTCCCTTGTATTAGGAGTGGTTTTTTTACTGGCGAAAAAAATCAATCCCAACCGTGATTTATTTGCCAAAGATTCAGCGTGGTCACTTTTTCCCATTTTGGTATTTATTTTAATGAGTATTGATGGGAAACTCAACTATGTTGATGGTATTTTGTTTTTATTTCTAATGGCGGGGTATGTGCTGTTTTTAATTCAAAGCAACCAAGTTGAAGAAGTCGATGATGATCTTATAAAAGAAGAGTTTGTTTGGCTCAAAACCGCTCTTTTACTTTTAGTAGGCTTTTGTTTTGTTATTAGTGGTGCTCATTTTGCGATTGATAGTGCAGGCAATATTGCTCGAAACTTTGGAGTAAGCGAATGGGTTATTGGTTTGTTTTTAGTCGCTTTTGGTACAAGTTTACCTGAATTGATGATTTCCATTAAATCGGCACTGAAAAACAATGCCGATTTGGCCATTGGAAACATTATTGGGTCTAATGTGGCTAACTTTACGATGGTATTGGGTTTAAGTTCAATTATCAATCCTCTTAATGTGGATTTACATGCCAACTTTTTTGATATTACAGCTGCCTTTATTGTGTCATTGATGTTGGTCTTTATTACAGCCAATAAGCTCTACAATAAAAGTGCAGGCATTGCATTGATGGTTGTTTTAGCCTTAGTCATTCAGAACTCTTTGATATAAGTTTTTAAATTAAGCTTAAAAAATCATATCATTGTTATAAAGTTTTGCTAAAATATGAAAATGCCTCGCATTAAGGAGCCCTATGTTTAATCATCTTTCATCAAGTTTTAAAATAACATTCGCCTATCTTATTTTTGGCATACTGTGGATTTTGATTTCCGATACACTTACGAATATTTTATCCCATACTATTGAAAATATTCAAACTGTACAGCTGATTAAAGGTTGGTTTTTTATCTTTTTTTCTGCGTCCATTCTCTATTTTATTTCTACAAAACTTTTTAAAAATTTACAACAAGCCAAAGATGAAGCCGATGAAGCCAAAGCCCTTTTAGAAAATATCATCAATAATGCCCCTGTGCGAATTTTTTGGAAAGACAAAAATGGTCTTTTTTTGGGTGCGAATAAACTTCTTTTAGAAGATATTGGTGTAAAAGACATTTCAACGTTATTGGGTAAAAACGATAAAAGTCTTCACATACAAGAGACTTCAGAATACATGCAAGATGACCAATATGTTATGAAATTTAAGATCAAAAAACTCAACTACATAGAGACCTTAACCGACAAAGAGGGAAACCGTAAAATTTTAAATACCTCCAAAGTGCCTCTTTTGAATAAAAACGGTGAAGTTATTGGAATCATTGGTGTATTTCAAGATATTACACAACACGTTGAAATTGAAAATCAAATAAAAAAACAAGAAGCACTGATTTTACAACAATCCAAATTCGCTTCTATGGGCGAAATGATTGCCAATATTGCCCATCAATGGAGACAACCTTTAAGTATTATTTCAACTTCTGCAACAGGAATTAAGGTTCAAAAAGAGATGGGAATGCTCACCGATGAGTTTGAGTTTGAATCACTTGATTCTATCAATGAAAATGTGCAATACCTTTCTAAAACCATTGAAGATTTTCGAAACTTTTTTAAAGAAGAAAAAATCAAAAATGAAGTTGATATTGAAGAGATACTTTCCAAAACACTCTCACTGGTGAGCAGTCGATTAAAAAACAGAAATATTAATATCATTACGTCTTATGAAAGAATTGTATTTGAAACATTAGAAACAGAACTCATACATGTATTTATTAACATCATTAACAATGCCATAGACGCATTTGAAGATGTTACCACAGAGAAATTTATTTTTATACAAACGCAGCAAACCTCCAATGCTATTGTCATTTCCATAAAAGATAATGCCGGAGGCATCGATCCTAATATACTGAATTTAGTCTTTGATCCTTACTTTACAACCAAAGAGTTTTCAAAAGGAACAGGAATTGGTCTTTATATGTGTAAAGAGATTGTGGTTAAACATCTTCATGGAAAAATTGATGTAAAAAATGTTGAGTTTGATTATAAAGAAAAATCGTATAAAGGGTGTGAATTTACCATTGAAATTTTAATATAAATAAAGAAGCCAAAGCTTCTTTATTGTTGAGCGCACTCACTGCAAATACCGTTAAAAACGAGCGATGTACTGTTAATAGTATAATGTGTCTTTTGTGCCACTTGTGTTAATAAATTGTCTGTATCAAGATGTATGTCTTCAATTTTTTTACAACACTCACAAACAAAATGAGCATGTCTCTCTTTGGTTAATTCATAGACCGATTTTTCATTGGGAATTTTAACTTCTTGAACAAAAATTTTCTCAATCATGGCATTCATATTTTTATAAATAGTCGCCAAAGATATGGAAGGAAATTTTTCCAATAATTTATTATAAAGTTGGTCAATATTTAAGTGTCCACAAACATAAAGTTCTTGAACAATTGCGACTCTTTGGGGTGTCACTTTTAAATCATAATTTTTTAATGTGTTGGCATAATTCATGTTAAACCTTAAATTTTAAATGGTATAATAACTTATAATTTGTTAATTTTCTTATAACTTTTACACCGATTTTGGAAGTATATATACTGTAAGTAAATTATTTTGTTAATTATGCAAATTATTTGTTGATAATTATTTTCCTTTAAGCTGATGTCAATTATACTTCCAAAGGAAAAAAATTATCCTTTAAAAAATAAACAGGAGAGAAGATGAGACAGTACGAAACATATAAATGCAACAAATGTGGCAATGAAGTTGAAGTTCAAAACGTAGGTGGAGGAACTTTAGTATGCTGTGGTGCCGAAATGGAGATGATCACTGAAAACTTAACGGCAGTTAATCTTATGAAAGCTTTTGCAGGAGAATCACAAGCAAGAAATAAATATGATTTATACGGAGATATTGCCTATGAGCAAGGGTATCATAGAATTGCACGATTTTTCCATGAAGCAGCTGAAAATGAAAAATATCACGCAAGAGCAGAATATAAAGCTTATCATAAATTAGTCAATGATTATGAAGTTGATTCAACGGCTAAAAATATTATAGCTGCAGCAGATGGTGAGCAATATGAGCATGAAATTATGTATCCTAATTTTGAAGAAATTGCAAAAGAAGAAGGTTTAAAAGAGATTGCCAGACTATTTAAAGCCATTGGCAAAGTCGAAGTTGAACATGAAAAAGAGTACAGAGAACTTTTACAAGCTTTAGAAAATGAGGGATTCTTTGAATCTGATGAAGAAGAAGAGTGGGTTTGTGAAGTGTGTGGACACGTTCACAGAGGTAAAAAACCTCCAGGCGCCTGTCCATTGTGTCGAGTCGAAAAAGAGTATTTCAAAAAAAGAAGCTCTGACGTTACCGTTGGATAATATTAAATTTAAGGAGAAAACATGTCAACTGTTATTACAGAATTAAAAGCCATTCAATCAAGTTCTCTTGTGATGTTTACCAAACTTCACAATTACCACTGGAATATTACAGGAATGCAATTTTTCCCATTGCATGAGTTTACGCAAAAATTATATGAACAATTTGCAGAACTCTATGACGATGCCGCAGAAAGAGTGTTACAATTGGGAGAAACGCCTGTTGTGATGATTTCACAATTAAGCGAAGCTTCTTTTATTAAAGAAGATGCCAAAACATCATTTGATGCAAAGTATGTTTTATCGGCTGTATTGGAAGATTTAAAAAGTTTTTTAAGTGCTTTCAAAAAGTTATCTGCTGTTGCCAATGAAGCAGGTGATACCACAACTGTTGCCTTTGCTGATGAGCAAACAGCTCATTTAGAAAAGAGTATTTGGATGGTTACCGCCACACTTTCATAAAATAAAAAAGAGTCACTCTGACTCTTTTTTTATCGAGTCAAAACAAAAACTTTGATAAGATACTCTCTTTATTTTAGGGAGCCAACTTTTGATTAAACTGCTTTTTTTATTACTTTTTTGTCTTAATCTTTATGCTAAAACGTTTTTAATTGCTTCGTATAATGTTGAAAATCTCTTTGATTTAAACCATGATAAAACCGAATATGAAGAGTATATCCCCCATAAACACAACTGGAATAATCATACCTTAAACATCAAACTTGACAATATCGCTCGTGTCATTCTTGATATGAATGCCGATATTGTGGCATTACAAGAAATAGAATCTCAAGAAGCCTTAACTTTACTGCTTCAAAAACTTCCTTTATACCCATATTTTGACTTTGTAAAAAACCCCAACTCTTCGGTGGGTGTGGCGGTTATAAGTAAATTTAAAATCATCAATCAAGCGGTCATTGAAGTTCGTTCTAAGCAGATAATTGAACGCCCTATTCAAAAAGTTACGGTACAAATTAATGAAAATAAACAACTGACTCTTTTTAATAATCATTGGCGTTCAAAAAAAGCCAGCGAAAGCAAACGTATTGAGTATGCGTTAAGTTTACACAACTATTTGGAAAAACAAAAGGAAAAGAGTGATTACATTTTATTGGGTGATTTTAACTCCAATTATGATGAATATTTAACCTTTAAACACGATAAAAAACTCAATGACAGTTATAATATCACAGGCATTAATCAAGTCTTAAATACCACGATTAATCAACAATATGTTACGAAAGAGACGATTTTTAACCCTACACAAAGAGTTCACTATAACTTATGGCTGGAATTGCCTTATCACGAACGATACAGCTATTTTTATAAAAATCATCCCAACACTCCTGATAATATGATTCTTTCACAAGCTCTTTTTGATGAAGAGAATATTTCCTATGTTAATAACTCTTTTAAAGTCTTTAAGCCCTCTTATTTAATCACCCAAAAAAGAATCAATCGTTGGGCAATGAAAAACAATCAACATGTGGGCAAAGGCTATTCTGATCATTTACCTATTTTGGCTTCCTTTTCAACCAAGCCGTATGCCTTTTCTCAAATAAAAAAAGCCCCCAATTCTGTTGCTTCTTTGTATAAAATAGATACCTTACATGAGCCATTATTGCTTAAAAAGTTAGCCGTAATTTACAAAAAAGGGAATCATGCCATTTTAAAAGCAAAAAATGACCGAGCCATTTATGCTTATAATTGTGCCAAAGAGTTAAAAGAAGGAGAACTTTATGATCTACAAATTCAACAAATTCATTCACATTTTGGGCTTAAAGAAGTTACTCAACTTAATATTATCAATCAATACATCTCAAAAGAACCTACACACAGATACTTTTTAGATGCCCAAGAGATTGATATTTTTGATTTACAATTTCAAAATGAGATTATTTTTAATTTAACAGGCGTATACAAAAATGGATTTCTTTATACGGATGAATCTCAAACAAAAAAAATAAAACTTTATGCCAAAGAACCATCACTTTTACCCAAAAATGGGCAAAATATCACTATAATGTCAGGACATTTAGGCATTTTCAAATCCGATGTACAAATACTAATTCATAAAAAAAGTGATTTCCGTGTTAATTAAATCCATTTTTACCAACAGCAGTGGTATTTTAGTCTCAAGAATTTTAGGCTTTTTAAGAGATGTGCTTATGGCATCCATTTTAGGTGCCAATATTTTTTCTGACATTTTTTTTATTGCGTTTAAAGTGCCCAATTTGTTTCGACGAATTTTTGCAGAAGGTGCTTTTACTCAAGCTTTTATTCCAGCGTATGCCAGAACCAAACAAAAAATTCGTTTTTCATCCATTATTTTTTTACAGTTTTTAGCATTTATTTTAGTTTTATCTTTGTTGGTCACTCTTTTTTCTCATGTGGTTACTAAAGCCATTGCCGTTGGATTTGATGCAGCAACGGTAGATTTAGCAGCACCTTTAGTGGCAATCAATTTTTACTATTTGCCCATTATTTTTGTGGTGACGTTTATGGCAGCGTTATTGCAATACAAACATCATTTTGCTACCACCGCATTTTCAACGGCATTACTCAATTTGGCACTGATTGCTGCTTTGCTTATTTCAAAAGATTTGGAAAAATATGTCATTACGTATTATTTAAGTTATGGGGTACTTGCGGGTGGATTTCTTCAGTTATTCGTACATATTTTGGCACTACGCAAAAAAAACTTATTGAAAGTTTTTCATTTTAAACAACTTAACATGAAAGCAACCAATAAATTTTATAAAAATTTTTTAAGTGCCACCGTAGGATCATCTACCAGTCATGTATCTGCTTTTTTAGACACCTGGCTGGCTTCATTTTTAATAGCAGGCAATATTTCGTATTTGTATTATGCCAATCGAGTTTTTCAATTGCCTTTAGCTCTTTTTGCCATTGCCACATCCATTGCACTTTTTCCAATGGTAGCTCGTGCCATTAAAAACAGTGATGAACAAAAAGCCTTACAACTGATGAGAAAATCTTTTCTGATTTTATTGGGTGTTTTAAGCGTGGCTACATTTATTGGAATCTTTTTTGACCAATTCATTATCCAACTGCTCTTTGAACGTGGGGCATTTACACATCAAGACACACAAAATACAGCATTGATATTAACGATGTACATGATTGGTCTGTTGCCTTTTGGTTTATCCAAAATCTTTTCACTTTGGCTTTATTCCAATAACCAACAATTTATTGCAGCAAAAATTTCAATGAAATCTCTTCTTTGGAATATTATTTTCTCATTGGCATTAATCATTCCTTATGAAGCAGCAGGACTTGCCTTTGCTTCAACATTAAGTGGGTTTATTCTGTTTTATTTAACCATCAAAGAGTTTGGATTTAAACGATTTTATCTTTTAATAAAAGCCTAGATTTATAAGTTTTCGATATAATAATTCCCTTTTAATAAACAATTTCAAGGGATTTTATGAAAAACTTTTTCAAACAATATATTCCATATTACAAAAATTACATACAAAAATTTATTTATGCTTTTATTGGGATGCTTTTAGTCTCAGGAGGGTCTGCTGGAACAGCTTATGTTATTAAGCCTCTTTTAGATGAAATTTTTATTGCAAAAGATACTCAAATGCTTCAGTTTCTGCCTTTTGTCGTAGTCGCATTATATTTTGCAAAAGGATTTGGTGGTTACATTCAAGCGTATTATATCTCTTATATTGGTCAAGATATCATCCGTTTAATACGAGATAAATTATTGGCGCATATTTTAACACTCGATATGGATTTTTTTCAAAAAAGACATGGGGGAGAACTGATTTCACGCATTACCAATGATATTAATAAAATCCAAAGTGCTGTTTCAAGTCAAATTGCAGAGTTTATTCGAGAAATTCTAACAATTATCGCTTTAGTAGGTGTGGTTATTTACCAAAGTCCCGAATTGGCTTTTTATGGTTTAGTGGTTATGCCTATAGCCATTTATCCTCTTTCACGTTTGGCAAAAAAGATGAAAAAACTCTCTTTCAAAGCACAAGAGTCTATCTCAGATATTACGGCACATTTAAGTGAAACATTTAATAATATAGAAATTATCAAAGCCAATACTACCGAACAACTTGAAAGTCAAAAATTTGCCCAATTTAATAAAAAATTTTTTGATATCAATATCAAATCCGTAAAAACCAATGAATTGGTCTCTCCTTTGATGGAAACCTTAGGCGCACTTGCTGTTGCTGCTGTTATTATTATTGGAGGAAAACAAGTCATTGATGGGCATTTAACGGTGGGAGCATTTTTTTCATTTATGGCAGCTTTATTTATGCTATATACTCCCATTAAACGTCTGTCCTCTTTGTACAACAAAATGCAAGCTGCCTTGGCCGCCAATGAAAGAATCAACGAAATATTGGCACTCAAATCAACCATTCCAAGTGGAGAAAGAGCTTTTCCGACACATTTAAATGAGGTAACGTTTAAAAATGTTGTTTTAAAATATGATGATAAAATTGCTCTAAATAACATTAATTTACACGCAAAACGAGGAGAAACCATTGCTTTAGTTGGTGACAGTGGTGGTGGAAAAAGTTCATTGGTTAATCTCATTCCACGTTTTTATGAAGCCTTTAGTGGAGAAATTTTATTTAATGAACACCATATCAAAGATCTTTGTATTCAAAATCTCAGAGAAAACATTTCCATTGTGACACAACGTGTTTATATTTTTAATGATACCATTGCTGCGAATATTGCGTATGGTCAAGCCATTGAAGAGCAAAAAGTTATTGATGCGTTAAAACAAGCGCATGCTTATGATTTTATTTCCAAATTGCCTTTAGGTATTTACTCCAAACTCGATGAATTTGGTACGAATTTAAGTGGAGGGCAACGACAAAGAATTGCCATTGCAAGAGCTTTGTACAAAAATCCAAAAATTCTAATACTTGATGAAGCCACCTCTGCATTGGATAATGAAAGTGAATCTATTATCTCAGAAGTCATTGAAGAAATCAGCCAAAATAAAATCACCTTTATTATTGCTCATCGATTAAGCACCATTAAACATGCCAATACCATTGCCGTATTTAAAGAGGGTGAGATTGTTTGCCTTGGAAGTGAAAAAGAATTACGACAAAATTGCAAAGAGTATCAACGCTTACACAATCTTGCAAATATTTAGAGTTTGAAACATTAAGTTACAATATTAAGATTGTTTCAAAAAGATTTGGGTAAAATGCTGAAATTTTAAAAAGGAAAAAACTTGTTCAATTATGATTCATTAAAAAAAATACTCTTTATGTTTGACCCTGAAACGGCTCATTCTTTAGGAGAGTGTGCATTAAAGATTTTGCCCTATATTACTCCTTTACATAAGTATATGATTAAAAAGAATTTTATTATAGATTATAAACTGCAACAAGAAATTTTAGGTATATCGTTTCAAAATCCAGTGGGATTAGGCGCTGGCTTTGATAAAAATGCCACCATGATAAACTCCATGATGGCATTGGGCTTTGGTTTTACAGAAATTGGAACCATGACCCCCAAACCACAAGAAGGCAATCCAAAACCAAGACTCTTTCGACACAAAGAAGAAAAATCGTTGCAAAATGCCATGGGCTTTAACAATGAAGGAAGTGCCGTTGTTGCACAAAACTTAGCTAAAGTCTATCCTTGTGCAATTCCAGTGGGTGCAAATATTGGAAAAAATAAAACCACATCGCAAGAAGAAGCACTCAATGATTATAAAATTTTGATTGAAAAATTTAAAGACATCAGTGATTATTTGGTGATTAATATCTCAAGCCCCAATACACCTAATTTAAGGGATTTGCAAAATGAAAAGTTCATAACTGAACTGTTCACTATGGCAAGAGAATTAACATCAAAACCCATTTTTCTTAAAATTGCTCCCGATATGGAAGCCAATGTTGCCATAGATTTGTGTAAAACGGCTGTTAACAGTGGTGCAAGTGGAATTATAGCAACCAATACAACCATTGATTATTCACTTGTACGCGAGCCCAAAGAAATTGGTGGAATTTCAGGAGCTGTACTTGCTCCTAAATCGTATGAACTCTTTCAAGCCCTTGCTAAAGAGTTATTTGGAAAGACAATTTTAATTAGTGTAGGAGGTATTAACACTGCCCAAGAAGCCTACAAACGATTAAAAGCAGGTGCTTCGTTGGTTCAATGCTATACAGGATTGATTTTTGAAGGACCTTCAATGGTTAAAAACATCAATACAGGTATTTTAGAACTGATGAAAAAAGATGGTTTCAAAACCATTCAAGACGTCATTGGTTCAGATTTAAAATAAACAAGGAGAGTGAAAAATATAATGACAAAAAATATACGCACATTTTTCATTTTTCATTTTTCATTATTAATTATTTTTTCAGGAGATTTAATGAGCAACAGTTTACCCCAATACAGTACAAAAACCCTTGAGAATGGATTACAAATTGTCGCCATTCCCATGAAAAATGGCAGCAATGTTGTCACCACTGATATTTTCTATAAAGTGGGCAGTCGAAATGAAGTCATGGGAAAAAGCGGTATTGCTCATATGCTTGAACACTTAAATTTTAAATCAACAAAAAATTTGCAAGCAGGAGAGTTTGATGAAATTGTCAAAGGATTTGGAGGCGTCAATAATGCTTCAACTTCTTTTGACTATACCCATTATTACATCAAGTCAAGCAGTCAAAACATGGATAAATCTTTGGAACTTTTTGCTGAACTGATGCAAAATCTGACTCTAAAAGATGAAGAGTTTCAACCTGAACGTGATGTTGTAGCAGAAGAGAGACGTTGGAGAACGGATAACAATCCCATGGGATATTTGCAATTTAGACTTTTTAATAATGCCTATTTATACCATCCATACCATTGGACACCCATTGGGTTTGCAAGTGACATACAAAATTGGAGTATTGAAGACATCAAAGATTTTCACAGCACCTATTATCAACCGTCCAATGCCATTGTGATTGTTGCAGGAGATATAAGTGAAGAAGAGGTCTTTGCCTCTACGGAAAAATATTTTAAAAATATTAAAAACAGTAAACCCATTCCCACAGTCATACACACCCTTGAACCTAAACAAGATGGGGAAAAACGAGTTACCTTATATAAAGATTCACAAGTTCAAATGTTGGCAATAGCCTATCATATTCCTAACTTTGAACATGAAGACCAAACAGCCCTTTCGGCTTTAAGTGAACTTTTTAGCAGCGGCAAAAGTTCTCTTTTACACAAAGTTCTTGTCGATGAAAAACGTATGGTTAACTCCGTATATGCGTACAATATGGATTTAAAAGACCCTGGTGTCTTTTTATTTGTTGCGGTGTGCAATCCTGAGGTCAAAGCCAAAGAAGTGGAAAAAGAGATTTTAAAGCTTATTGAAGAGATTAAAGCAGGGAAAATTAAAAAAAGTGAACTGGAAAAAATCAAAATCAATACCAAAGCGGATTTTATTTTCTCCTTAGAAAGTTCAAGTTCGGTTGCTTCTTTATACGGAAGTTATTTTGTACGAGACAATATTAAACCTTTGTTTGAATATGAACAAAATATTGAAAAACTCAAAGTCAAAGATTTGGTTGATGTTGCCAACAAATATTTGGTTAAAGAGAATTCGACAACAGTAATTTTAAAAAAAGAGAAGTAAAATGAGAGCATTTCTCATACAGTTAATACCAATAAATATAGCCATTAAATTAGCTAAAATATAGAGTACAAGTTTAATAAAGGATAAGAATGAATACTATAGTAGGTGCGATGACAGCATTAATCACCCCTTTTAAAAATGGAAAAGTGGATACTGCTTGTTATGAAAGTTTAATTAAAAGACAAATAGCACAAGGAATTGATGCGGTAGTTCCTGTGGGAACAACGGGAGAAAGTGCCACATTAAGTCATGCAGAGCATAAAGAGTGTATTGAAATTGCCGTTGCCACATGCAAAGGAACTCACGTCAAAGTGATTGCGGGTGCGGGTTCAAATGCAACACACGAAGCGTGTGATATTGCTAAACATGCACAAGCTGTTGGGGCACATGGTTTACTCTCTGTTGCACCTTATTACAATAAACCCACTCAAGAAGGATTGTATCAACACTATAAAGCCATTGCAACCTCCGTTGAAATTCCTTTTATGCTTTATAATGTTCCAGGAAGAACCGGTGTGGATATTGAAGCAGCTACTGCAATTCGACTCTTTGATGATATTCCCAATATTTATGCCATTAAAGAAGCCACAGGAAGTTTAGAAAGAGCCATTGAACTGCTTTCACAACGACCTGATTTTTGTGTCATTTCGGGGGATGATTCCATTGATTTTCCTATGCTTACAAGCGGTGCGTCTGGAATCATTTCCGTGACGGCAAATATTTTGCCCAATTTAAAAAGCCAATTGGTACACAGTGTATTTGAGGGTGATTTTAAAACGGCCAAAGAGATCAGCAATCATCTTTATGGGATTAACAATGCTTTATTTTGTGAAAGCAATCCCATTCCTATCAAAGCAGCAATGTATATTTGTGGACTGTTAGAGACCTTAGAGTATCGATTGCCCTTAACACAACCAAGCAAAGAAACCATGAAAACGTTAGAAAAAATCTTAAAAAATTATGAGGTAAAAAAATAATGCAAGGAAAAACATTAGTCATTTCAGGTGCTACAAAAGGGATTGGAAGAGCTACAGCCTATCGATTTGCAAAAGAGGGAGTAAACGTTGCTTTTACGTACAACTCAAATGAACAAGTTGCTTTGGATATGGTCAAAGATTTAGAAAAAACGTATAATATTAAAGCACGTTGTTATGCGTTTAATATTTTAGAACCTGAAAATTATAAAGCCTTATTTGAGCAAATTGATCAAGATTTTAACCGAATTGATTATTTTATTTCCAATGCCATGATTTACGGACGTGCTGTTGTTGGTGGCTATGGACGATTTATGAAACTTAAACCAAAAGGTTTAAATAATATTTATACAGCAACAGTCAATGCCTTTGTTTGTGGAGCACAACAAGCGGCAAAACGAATGGAAAAACAAGGGGGCGGAGCCATCGTTTCATTAAGCTCAACGGGAAACTTAGTCTATATTGAAAACTATGCCGGTCATGGTACCAATAAAGCAGCCGTTGAAGCCATGGTACGATATGCCGCAACAGAATTGGGAGAAATGGGTATTCGTGTTAATGCAGTTTCAGGAGGACCGATTGAAACTGATGCACTAAGAGCCTTTACCAATTACGAAGAGGTCAAACAAAAGACAGCTGAATTATCAGCTTTAAATCGAATGGGACAACCTGAAGATTTAGCCAATGCGTGTTATTGGTTATGCACCAACGAAGCTTCTTGGGTGACAGGACATACACTGATTGTTGATGGTGGAACGACATTCAGATAATGAAAAAAACACTTAATACGCCCAACATCTTAGCCCTTTTCCGAATTGCATTGGCTCCATTGATGCTGTGGATTTTAATTGATCGTCATAACCCTCTTTTTGCATCGTGGCACTCAAGTTGGTTTGATTATTTTGCAGGATTGATTTTTGTTATTGCCTCAGTAACAGATTTTTTTGACGGTTACATTGCACGAACATGGAATCAAATGACCAAATTGGGTTCCATTTTAGACCCACTTGCCGATAAGATGTTAATGCTTGCTGGATTTTTGGGACTTATCTTAATTGAAAGAGCCAGTGTTTGGGCAGTGTTTTTAATTTTATCGCGAGAATTTTTTATCACGGGACTGCGTGTTATGGCAGTGGCTGAAGGAAAAGAGGTTGCAGCTTCTATGGCAGGAAAGATTAAAACCGTGGTACAAATGATTGCCATTGGATTTTTAATTATGAATTGGCCTTTTGCAACCACTTTGTTATGGATAGCAGTTGCATTGACGTTGTATTCAGGATATGAATACACAAAAGAATATTTTAAAGGTTAAGATTTGGGTTTAATTACTTTTTTACTGGTATTGTCTGTTTTGGTTTTTATTCACGAATTAGGACACTTTTTAGCAGCACGTTATTTTGGTGTTACGGTACATACTTTTTCAATTGGTTTTGGCAAACGGCTTATTTCAAAAGAGTATAAAGGTACCGTTTGGCAATTCTCTCTTATTCCGTTAGGCGGTTATGTCAAAATGAAAGGACAAGACGATTCCAACCCTGCTTTAATTGAAAGCGGCGATGATTCGTATAACACCAAGAAACCGTGGCAACGTATTGTTATTTTATTTGCTGGTCCCTTTGCTAACTTTGCTCTTGCTGCTGTATTGTACTTTTTCATTGCTCTATTAGGCAGTAATTCTTTGGCTCCAACGATTGGTAAAGTTATTGAAAACTCTCCGGCTTTTCAAGCAGGATTGCAAGTCAATGATGAAATTGTACGAATCAATGACCAAGAGATAAAAACATGGGATGAAGTGGGTAAGTATATTCGAAATTCTCAAACTGCTTTGAAATTTTATGTCAAAAGAGAAGGGGTTATTCGAGCATTCGTAATCAATCCTGAACTCTCTGATTCAGAAAACTTATTCAAAGAAAAAATCAAAAAAAGAATGATAGGTATTGCCCCTGCTCCCAAAGTTGTCACCATTTACCATAACCCCATAGAAGCCATTGCTTACGCTTGGAACAATACCATAGAATCTTCTAAAATGATTTTTCAAGGGGTTCAAAAACTTATCCAAGGCATTATTCCAAGCAGTGAAGTGGGAGGGGTTATTACCATTGGAAAAGTTATTTCTGATGCTTCTCAAACCAGTTTGGTTGCCCTTTTAACCATTACGGCACTGATTTCTGTCAATTTAGGTGTGTTAAACTTACTGCCCATACCTGCACTTGATGGTGGTCATATTATGTTTAACTTATATGAGATGATCGTCAGAAAAAAACCCAGTGACAAAGTCTTTGTGGCATTAACCATTACCGGTTGGTTTATTTTAGGGGCGTTAATGCTTTTAGGTATTTTTAATGACATTAACCGATTAATGCAAGGATAAAGAATGAATAAAGATCAAGCCATCCACAATTTAGACAGTGTCATTGCTCGTGTTGAAGAAGCCCGATTGAAACTCAGTCATCATCACATTGTCAAAATCATAGGTATCAGTAAATACTCAACAGCCAATGACATTAAAACACTCTACGAAGCAGGTCAAAGGGCTTTTGGTGAAAATAAAGTTCAAGATTTAAAACAAAAGAGTCAAGAACTTGAAGAACTCCCTTTAGAGTGGCATTTTGTCGGACGAGTTCAAAGCAATAAAATCAACAATTTAATTGACTTAAATCCTACCTTGGTGCAAAGTTTAGACTCTTTGGAATTAGCACTTGAACTTCAAAAAAAACTCGAAGCCAAAAATAAAACTCTGTCGTGCTTATTGCAAATTAATTCTGCTTATGAAGAGAGCAAAACAGGTGTTATGCCTGAGGTTGCCATTCAAACATACAAAGAGATTCAAACAAACTGTCCCAATATTAAACTTAAAGGGGTTATGAGCATTGGAGCGCATGTTGAAGATAGCTCTGTTATTAAAAAAAGTTTTGAAACCACCAAAAAGATTTTTGATGAGTTACAACCATTGGGAGCTATTTATTGCTCAATGGGAATGAGTGGAGATTTTGAGTTAGCCATTTCTTGTGGTTCCAATATGATTCGAGTGGGCTCAACTTTATTTAAATAAAACGGCATTGGAGAGTTTTCATGCAAAACATGCTTTTATTACTTTTATTGTCTCTTTTTTTTACTGCATGTTCTCCCAAAGTTACGGTACAAACCCTATACGCACCTAAAATTACCCACTCAAGTATTCGTCAACTGGCTGTTATGGATTTTAAAAATGATACCATAGGACAAGCCGCAAGTATTGAAACACTTTTAGCCCAAACAACTTTTGAAAATCAACCTTATTTTAGACTGATTCAACGAAAAGATTTGGATTTGATTTTAAATGAAAAAAAGCTCAATGATTCCGCTTTGGTTGAGCTTGATGATTTTGATGACACTCAAGGTTTAACTCAAGTAAAAGCTCTCTTACAAGGAGAAGTGTTACAATCAACTTTACATAAACGCGTCTATTTTAAACGTAAAAAAGATTACCAACACTGTTTGGAGTATAACAAAAATAAAGAGTGTATTAAATTCCCACTCAAACTCATTCGTTGTCAAAATAATGATTATCATGTACAAACCCAAATCAAAATTGTTGAAATCATCTCTTCAGATATTCTCTTTTCACAAACCTATCACGAAAGACAAACTCTTTCTGAGTGTCATGCAGGAGATTTTTTACCTTCCAAACAAGAGTACAATGCCCAATTGGCTCAACGTATTGCACAAAGAGTATTACAAGATTTGGCTCCTTATTATGTCACAACCAAGGTATCTGTTCTTGAATATCTTGATATTGAATTAACGAAAATACAAAAACAACAGTTTGAAAGTGCCCTTGAATTGTTAGACCAAGAGCATTTTAGTGCGGCTAAGCTTTTACTTGAGACATTAAATAACGACACCAATGGTTTTAGTTATGTTATTTTATATAATTTGGCATTAACACATGAAGCTTTACAAGAGATCAAATATGCCAATACTTTGTATAAAGAAGCCGAACTAAAAAGCCGATCACATGGTATTGTAGAAGAGATTTCCGATGCCATACTTCGTACAAATAAATCGCTGATTGAAGCTGAAAAAACAAATAAACTTATTAATTATTAAATAATCACTTAAACAGCACCTTTAAAAAAACTTAAGAATAATGATTTTTTTGTAAGACAAAAAATGCTAAAATCCAACACAGTATTACTTATGCTGTTTTAATAAAGGTTTATATATTATGAAAAATGTTCAAGACATTGAAAATTGGTTAAATAGTTATTCAATCAACAACTTTACAGTGTCAAATGATTTTCAAATTAGCGTTTACGGCAGCGTTAATTTAAAAGGAAAACTCAAAACCAAACGACTACCTGTAGAATTTAAGCTTGTCGATGGTTATTTTGATATCAGTGATAATGGCTTAGTTACCCTTGAAGGATGTCCCAGTCAAGTCACTAAAGATTTTAACTGCTCACATAACAAGCTCGAAACCCTTTTTGGAGCCCCTTCCAAAGTAGGTGATTTTGATTGTTCTTATAATAAACTCAAAGATTTATCCTATGCACCCAAAGAGGTTTTGGGCTATTTTAATTGTTCAAACAATGAGCTACTCTCAATTAAAGGAAGTCCTCGAACCGTTAAAGGCGATTTTAAATGTTCCAACAATCAAATCGCTTCTTTAAGAGGGGGACCTAAATATATTGAAGGTTATTTTGATTGTTCATGCAACAGCTTAGAAACCTTATATGGTGGTCCTATTACTGTGGGACAAGACTATTTTTGTTTTTGGAATAAACTCAAAGACTTAAACTCACTTGCCGATGAAATCGGATGGGATTTGATTACAGATTTTAGACTCAATCACCTGCAAAGCAGTTTTGATGAAGAAAAAGGCACATGGCGTTATAAAGGACAAGATGTTATTTCTCATGTCTATAAACCCGTAGTTGCGCTTACAAATAAGCAAGAAATTTCAAAATGGTTGGACAAATATCAAGTAAAAAATTACACCATTTTAGATGATATGTCTGTCAATGTTAATGGACATGTTCGTCTAACAGACCGACTTGCCAACCTTTCAAAACTGCCATTAAGTTTCAATGAAGTTGAAGGTGATTTTGATATCAGTGACAATGAATTGGTTTCACTTGAAGGCTCTCCACGAAAAGTCGGCGGAAACTTTTTGGCATTTAAAAATGAGATTTCATCGTTAAAAGGAGGGCCTAAAGAAGTGGGGAAAAGCTTTATTGTATTACGAAACAACATCACTTCATTAGAATACTCTCCCTCCATTGTCAAAGAAGATTACATTTGTTCACACAATCCATTGACCAATCTTGAAGGTATGATTTCAGTACAAGGCTCAGTTTTTACGGGTGTTGCTATTGCTTCAATCAAAGCACAAGAGTTTGTTTACAATGGTGTTAAAACATTTAAATACCCCGGAATTGCCGTTATGGAGTATTTGGATAAAGAGTATATTGCCTTAACGCAAGAAGAGATTAATTTTGAAAAAACCAAAAAGAATCTTCAAAATGTTATCAGTAAAATGATCAGCAATGGAAGTCTTAGTAAAGAGATGATTAATGATACCCTTGTGAAAAATTTAACCAAATACAAGTTATTTAATCTTAAAGACAAGGTTTTATTATTAAAAAATCCACCCGAACCCAAAGATGACAATAAAGAGCTAAGTGAAACAGAAATTCGTAAAATGGTGTTTGATACAGAAATTTAATACAGTGACAAGTAACAAGTGACCAGTAACTTTTTACTCGTCACTCATTACTTGTTACTTGTTACTCATTAAACAATGTTTAAATCTTGTAAGTTCCTCTTCAATACTTGGCACTCGCATAAAATGCTCTCCTATTAAAAACGCATCGGCACCTATTGAACTTAAACGCTTTATCGTATCCACATCACTGACACCACTTTCAGCTACAATAATTTTTCCATTGGGAATCATAGGTATGAGTTTATCACACAGTTGCATATCCATTTCAAAACTTTGTAAATTTCTGTGATTAATGCCAATAATATTTGCACCACATTTCATCGCTTTGGTTAAATCTTCTGTATCATGAATTTCAACTAAAACTTCCAACCCTACGTGCAACGCATAGTCATATAACTCTTTGAGTTCTTTCGTACTTAATGCTTTTGCAATCAATAAAATAAAATCGGCTCCATACACTAAGGCTTCAACAATTTGATACTTATCCACAATAAAATCTTTTCGTAAAAGTGGCGTAGGAACATAACGTCTTATTTGGGTTAAATACTCTAAATCCCCTTTAAAATAGTGAGGCTCAGTCAAAACCGAAATGGCATTAGCACCACTGTTTGCATAACTTTGTGCAATGGCTACGGGGTCAAAATCTTCTTTGATAATTCCTTTTGAAGGACTCGCTTTTTTAACCTCAGCAATAATACGTATAGGCTCCTCTTTGGTTGCCATTAAATAAGGTTTAACATCTCTTGGGGCATAAGGATTTGAGGCTAAACTTCTTCCTAAAACATCTAAAGGTAACTCTTTTTTTCTTTTTTCTAAATCTTGTTTTGTTTTTTCAATTATCTCATCTAAAATCATTTTTTAGAACACTCCTGTATTTTTTTCCAATGTAGTTTGATCTCTTCATCGTTTAATCCAATGGCATCAACAATCTTTTTCATATGAGTATAGGCCTCTTTACATTGGTTTTGTTTGTATAACCCCCATGCTAAGGAGTCAATGTAAGCCAAATTGTTGGGAGCTTTTTCCAACGCTTTTTTAACCAACCCTACTCCTTGATTGACATCAATTTCATAATCAATAAGAATGTACCCCAAATAATTTTGATAAATATGATTGTCTAACACGGCTAATACATCTTCAAACTTTTGAATAACACTCTTTAAAACACTTCTTTTGTCTTTTGCCAATTCAAACTCTAAAATAGCAATTTGTGCCAATAAGTCAATATTTTTATTGAGTTTATAGACATTTTTAACCAAAGTTAAGGCCTCTTCAATTTTGTTGGCTCGTTTATATAAGGCAATGAGTTTCATGTCATCAATGTGATTCTCTTCTAAAAAGGCAATCGCCAAATGAATATCTTTTTGTTCCAAATAATCAATCAACATATTATAGGCTTTTATCATGGAGGTAAAATCTTCTTCATATTTAAACTGGTTATACATTCGTTTTAAAATAGAGATAATTCCATCAATGTTTTGTTGTTCTTCATAAATAGCCAACAACTTTGTACACACAGCAATTTCACAGCTTTTAAGACGAATATGCGTTTCCAAATAGGAAATGGCTTTTTGTTTTTCATTAATAAAACTGTACAAAATATTGACCAAATTCAACAACGTATTGGGATTGGCATTTTGACTGTAGGCACTTTCAAAATATTCGGCCGCTTCATAAAAATCTTTTTTCATATAATAAACATTGCCAATAAGTTCATAGTTTAAAATGTTGTTAAACTCTTGCAATAACTGTTTGGAATGTTTTAAGGCTTCATCGTATTCATACAAGTTAATCAATGCCACGATGTAAATTCGATACACCTCTTCATACTCAGGAACATCTTTGTTTAAATGTTTAAAAGCCCATTCTTTTGCTGTTTGAAAATCTTTAATTTCTAAAGAAAAGCGTAAGGAACGCAGTAAATATTCATATTTTTGAGTTTTTTCAAACAAGGTATAATACAAATCGCGGCTGATATTATATTTGCCTTGATTGGTGTATTCAATGGCATACAAAATATACTCATCTTCTTGTTCAAACAGTTTGGCATCTTTGGGTAAAATGGTGTTGTGTTTAGCGCACCCAACAAGGGCAAAAAGCATTAAACAACTTAAAAAGATTGTACGGCTAAACACTCTTTAAATACCTCTTCTTTATTGGTTTTAAAATACTCCCAAAATGGAAATGTTCTGCATTGACTGGGTCTGAATTCATACACACTGCACTGTTTTTTCTCTACATCAAAAAAATGACACGCAAAATTATCTTTGGCAACTTCTTTTTCTTTTATTGAATATTTGTACCCTACTTTAATCAAATGTTTCAAAGAAAACTCTTCAACACTTAAGTTAAGATGTTGGGACAATTCAACAATTTCCTCTTTGGAAATCCAAATATATCCGGATTCTCCAATACAACAATTGCCATTGCAAGTTGAACACAATGAGCCATTAAAAACAAACTCATAGCCCTCTTGCTTTATTATAGTACTCATACTTCTACTTTTATACTGTGTGTATTTGTTTTTGAATAAATGGTCTGTACATCTTGAGTGAAATTTTCATTTTCAAAAACAACTAAAGCGGGATTTATTGTCGTTAAAGACTTAGAATTTTTTCTAGCATAAATCATCACTAATGAAGCCTCTTTATCCTTTTTTGGATGGATAAACTGCATTGCTTGAATATTAAATTTGTATTTATTCAAAAAAAGAATAATATCATTTAGTTGCTTAACATCATAACAAAAAAAGAGTTTGCCTTTTTGATTTAATATGCGTGAACATTTCTGAATAAACTTTTCCAAAGGCATAGAGTCGTTATATCGTGCAATTTTCAGATTTTTGTTTTCACTTTTGATTACACTGCTGCTGTAAAAAGGAGGGTTAGAAACACACATCTCAAACGTTTTATCAAATGCGATTTCAGTAAAATCCCCTTCATATAACTGCGCTTCAATCTTATTGGTTTGAGCATTTTTTTGTGAGAGGTGTTGGAACTCTTTTTGAACTTCACATTGATTCAGTTTCAATCGTGCATAATCACGAGCAAGTAAAAGCCCCAAAATACCACTGCCACTGCCAATATCAAGAAACTCACCTTGAATATTTTTAAACGCTTTAAGGTTTTGGCAAATAAAATAGTATAAAAAGTGGGTATCACTGTTATAGCAGTAACCATTTTTAGGTTGATACAATACCAATACACAAACCTTATGAATTAAATTTTTGGTATTATACCCAATTAAAATAAAAATAGAATGGCTAATAAATTATCATCAAAAATCGATAATAATTATTAAAAATAATAATAACTCTGATGAGAAGAAATATTTTAAAAAGAGTTATTTTTAGGCTTTTATGAACAAAATAATGACACATAAAGTATAAAAAATTACTCTGGAAACTCTCCTTAATTTTACTTGTATCAAATGGTAACAAGAAAGAATATTAATCTAAAATAACTCAAAATTTAAATACTTCTATACGAATATAGGTTATCATCATAGCATTAATACTTGAGATAACTCTCAATTATTTATCTAACAATTAAGGGGAAAAAATGGCAATTATGGAAGCTCCTGCAAATACTCCAGTATGGGTAGATGAGTCAAGATGTAAAGCATGTGATGTGTGCGTATCTGTTTGTCCAGCTGGTGTTCTTGCAATGAAACCAGAACCAACTTCAACTTTAGGCGCAATGATTACAATTGTGGCAAGTGAGTCATGTATTGGTTGTAATGACTGTGAATTATCATGTCCTGATTTTGCAATTTTTGTTGCAGATAAAAAAGAGTTCAAATTCGCTAAACTGACTGACGAAGCAAAAGCACGAGGCGAAGCAATCAAAAAAAATAATTACAGAGTGCTTAGCGCTTAAGGGGAGAAGAAATGGCTAGAGAAATAATTTCAACTGGTAATGACTTAGCAGCTATCGCTGCAGTAGATGCTGGGTGTGAGTTTTTTGGTGGATATCCTATTACTCCATCAAGTGAAGTAATGCATACAATTTCAGATTTATTACCTGCATCGGGTGGTGCAGCGATTCAAATGGAAGATGAAATTGCAGGTATTTGTGCTGCTATTGGTGGTGCAATGTCAGGAAAAAGATCAATGACTGCGACTTCAGGTCCAGGGATTTCTTTAAAATCAGAGAACATTGGTTTAGCATATATTGCAGAGGTTCCATTAGTAATTGTCAACGTTATGAGAGGTGGTCCATCAACGGGTCTTCCTACACGTGTTGCTCAAGGTGATATTTTACAAGCTAAAACACCGACACACGGAGATTATAAATCAATCACTTTATGTGCAGGTACACTTTCTGAGTGTTATACTGAAACCGTAAGAGCCTTTAACCTTGCTGACAGATTTATGCAACCGGTATTTGTTTTATTAGATGAAACAATCGGTCACATGAGTGGAAAAGCGGTTTTACCTACTAAAGAAGAGGTAAAAGAAGGTATTAAATTAAGAAAAACATTTGATGGTCCTGCCAGTGAATATAAACCTTATGAGTGTGACAATGACCAACCTGCGGTTTTAAATCCAATGTTTAAAGGGTACCGATACCACTTTACAGGATTACACCATGATGAAACAGGTCACCCAACAGAAGATGAAAAAAAATGTGATGATTTAATCAACCGATTATTCAGAAAAGTTGAAAACCACACAGACGAAATCGAATTAAATGAAGAGTATATGTTAGATGATGCAGAAATTATGATTATCGCATATGGTTCTATGGCACTTTCAGTTAAAGAAGCTGTAAACAGATTAAGAGCAGATGGAATTAAAGTTGGGATGTTCAGACCCATTACTTTATGGCCAAGCCCTGCAAAACGAATTAAAGAGTTATGCGACAAAATTCAAAAAGTATTAGTTACTGAGTTAAACTTAGGTCAATACTTAGAAGAGATTGAAAGAGTCAGTGGAAGAAGAGATTTTACAACACTGTTTAAAGCAAACGGGCGACCAATTGCACCAATTGAGATTGTTGAAAAAGTGAAAGGAATGTAACATGGCATTTAATTACGATGAATACTTAAGAACGAAAAAAATGCCAACACTTTGGTGTTGGGGATGTGGTGATGGTGTTATTTTAAAAGCACTGATTCGAGCCATTGAAAAGTTACAATGGAATATGGATGACGTGTGTGTTGTTTCAGGAATTGGATGTTCAGGGCGATTCTCTTCATACATCAACTGTAATACCATTCATACAACTCACGGACGAACCATTGCTTATGCAACGGGTGTAAAATTAGCCAATCCAGACAAACACGTTATTTGTGTATCAGGAGATGGTGATGGTCTTGCCATTGGTGGGAATCACACCATTCATGGTTGTAGAAGAAATATTGATATTAACCACATTGTTGTTAATAACTTCATTTATGGATTAACAAACTCTCAAACTTCTCCAACTACACCTCAAGGTATGTGGACAGTTACCATGAAAAGAGGAAACATTGACCCTACGTTTGATGCATGTAACTTAGCCATTGGAGCGGGTGCTACATTTGTTGCAAGAGAAACCATGTTAGACCCTAAAAAACTTGAAAAAGTATTTGTACAAGGATTAGAACACAACGGATACTCATTCTTTGACGTTTTCTCTAACTGCCACGTAAACTTAGGTCGAAAAAACAAAATGAACTCAGCAATGGCAAACTTAGAGTGGATTGATTCTATTACTGTATCTAAAACTAAATTTGAGAAAATGAGTGAAGAAGAGAGAGTTGGATTATTCCCTACGGGTGTGTTAAAACACGATACGACAAAACAAGAGTATACGGATATGTACAAAAAAGTACAAGAAGCACACCAAAATAAAACTGCGGTTCAATTATAAGGAGACATCATGGCTAGAACATTAATGAGATTTACAGGTGTTGGTGGACAAGGTGTACTTCTTGCAGGATCAATTTTTGCAGCTGCAAAAATCAAAGCAGGTGGAAATGGATTAAAAACTTCTACGTATACTTCACAAGTAAGAGGTGGAGCAACGGTCGTTGATATTACATTAGAAGACGGTGAAATTTTATACCCATATGCCAACGATGGTGAAATCGATTTCATGCTTTCTGTTGCACAAGTATCATACAACCAGTTTAAAAATGGAGTTAAACCAGGTGGAGTTATTGTGGTTGAACCAAACTTAGTTCACCCGACAGAAGAAGATAAGAAAAAATGGAAAATCTTTGAAATTCCTATTATTACCATTGCAAAAGAAGAAGTAGGAAACGTGATTACTCAATCGGTTCTTGCGTTAGCGATTGCAAACTATATGACAAGTGAAACGGTTGATAATGAAATTCTAAGAAAAACAATGCTTTCAAAAGTACCTGAAAAAGTACATGATATTAATAACAAAGCATTTGACTTAGGTTTAAAATACGCTGCTGAAGCCAAACAAATCTAATTATAAACAGCCAATTGGCTGTTTATAACCTATCTTTTTCTGAATTTTTTCAACTTTGGATTCCAACCATCGCGGTCATACCCATCTTTATCATATCCATTTTTATCATAACCTCTTTGGTCATATCCTTTCGCATCAAATATCTGTTTTCCTTGTATTCTTAATTTTGGATTCCATCCATGTTTGTTATAACCATGTACATCTAAACCATTCATATCGTAGCCTAATTTATTGTACCCTTTTTTATTATATCCCCTGTAATCATACCCTTCTTGGTCGTATCCATCTTTATCAAACTCTTTAACAACTTTTTTTGTAAATTCAAACTTGCCATTATTAAGATTATAATTCTTCTCATCTTCTAAAAAGAAATAATACTCTTCAACTCTAGTTGGTTTTGTTTTCTCTCCTTCTAATCTTTTTCCTACAAAATAAAACTTACCATCATCTTTTTGTAAAGAGGTTCCTCCATTATAAAAAGAGAAGTTGTATCGTTCATCTTTTAACTGTGAAGAGAAGTCCAACCTTTCTAACGTGAAAGATTGGTTGATTTCTTCATTTGTAAAGTTATCTTCAAATACTTTTTTATCTTTGCTTTGATTAAATGCCTTTAATTTGTCAAAACATAACTTCTCCACATGAACTAAAGTCTTATCGTAAATTCTATTTGCTGTTTTACGTGATTCTTCTATAAAATACTCTTTTTTGTTCTTATTTTTACAAACCAAAAAGTTCAATCCATTGACGCGTTCTATCTTACAATCACGATTAAACTTCTCATTTAATTGCTGTTCATAGGTCTGTTTAAAATTTAATTTATGTTTCAACTCTTCACCGTTGACCACACTATAACCTATGGATGAACACGCTTTATCAGCTGTAACATACTCTTCAATCTTTGTTGAGATTGGAAACAGTGTCTCTTTTTTATTTTTATGATATTCTCTTTGTACATGAGCAAAGCCTGCTTTTCCTATGCATAAAGTTTTTAAGTTGGCATCATAGTTCAATTTAAGATTATCTTCATTCGTAAGGCACTGTTTTAAAAAGATTTTGGCATTTTTCTCTTGTTCTAACGCTTTTATTTGTTTAATTTCAGCTATTGTTTTCGTTTTTGTAGGCAATACTGCCGCTTTATCTAATGAGTTTAAGATTACTTCAAACAGATCATCCAGCTTTGTATTATTACTAAAAACTAACGTAAAATCACCTTTCCAAATCACTTTGGGAGACTCATTTCTAAAAACGTTATTGATTTTAGTAGAATCAATATCCCCTTTCCAATTTTTTGTAATATATTCTATGTCTTCAATTTGCACCGTAACTCCAATAACACTTGGCTTACAACCACTGTTTCTGTTATTCGTTTGGTATTTATTTAAAATTAATTTAGTGATATATCTTGGATTTTTTTCCAAGTTAACAATTTGAATATCACGTGCTCGATATTCATCATGTAGAATCGTACTTTTGGATAAATGTTGACGGGTATTCTCTATCGCCTTTTGACAAATACTGCCATTTGGAACATTAAAACTACCCGATACAAACGCTATTGTACTCTCTTTTATGGATCCATAACTTTTATCCATCTGTATATTTTGAACACCTGTGGTTGCACAACCCGATAACAAAATAAGGATGCAAACACCCAATATTATATGTTTCATTTTTCACCTTTTATCTATTTAAAAAATGTTACATAAAAAAGACTAACAGACGTATAAAAAAATTTATGATTTTAAGATATTGTCAGATTTTGAAAATACAATGAGCTCTTCAACGGTTTTTACCTCTTTGGGCAAGTTTTTCAATGAGTTTTCAAATATATGTGTGGTACTGATTGCATCATTAAGTGCACGGTGTTGTTTGTGTGTATCAATATCAAGTAACTCTTTTAAAAAATCCAAACCATAGCGTTGGGCAAAGATGGTTCGCTTAGCTAAATCAATGGTACACAGTTTTCTGTTTTGCAGTTTCCCTAAATCGTATTTTTCAAACGAATCGGAAATAAATTTATAATCAAATTTAATGTCGTGTGCCACAAAAACATCGTCTTCTAAAAAGAGTTTAAACTCTTCTAATACATGAATCAATCGTGGAGCATTTTGAAGCATTGCAGGTGTGATTTGTGTGACTTCTTGAACATAAGCAGGAATATCTTTGGCATAGACCAAAGAGTCATAGGTTTCAATGATTTTCCCGTTTTTAAATTTAACTGCACCTAGCTCAATAATTTGTCCTTTGTGGATGTTACTGCCATTGGTCTCAATATCAACCACACAAAAAGTTTGTTCTTTTATCGTTGTTTGAGCCGTTTTAAGAAACACTTCATTGCTTTCATTAATACCCAAAGGCAAACCATTGGAAATAAGCAATTCAAATTCAAGTTCAGGGTTTTCAAAAAATTTGGTTTCTACTTGAGATAAATGCTCTAAAAAAGTGTGGTACTCAATGCTGTTTTTTTTCAGTTTATTGACTAAAAGTTCCAACCCATTAACTTCTTTGTGCTTTTTTTTCTTATAGTTCATGGGCTGCTTTAATAAATGCTCTCATTTTATCTTTGTCTTTTTTTCCTTTATACGCTTCAACACCACTGCTGACATCCAAAGCAAAGAAATTCAATCCTTTTAGTTCATGTACATTAGAGGCTTCCAATCCTCCCGCTAAAATCATTTTTGAACAATCTTTGCCTTTAAACCACTCCAAAGCAACTCGTTTGCCCTCCCCTCCAAAACTTGGTACAAACGCATCTACAAGCAAATATTGGTCTTTAAAAGAAATAATATCTCCTTGAGTTTTTGCTCTTAAAACACGAATGGTTTTGGGCTTTATTTGTGTGTAATCAAGTTTTTCTTCATCATCAATGATTTGCGCAAGTTGCATTTTGGCTTTACTGCATACTTCATTAATTACCGCTTCATTTTCATTCACAAACAGCCCTACAGTTTGTACAAAAGGAGGTAAGGCATTGACAATTGTTAACGCCTCTTCAACACTGATATATCGAGGAGATGGTTTATAAAAGACAAAGCCTAAAGCACTTGCACCAGCAGCAATTGCATCAAGGGCATCTTCTAAATTCGTAATACCACAAATTTTTACACGCATCTTAAACCTGCAAGCTCTTTATGGCTTTGGCATAATCGTGTGCACCATACACATATGACCCAGCTACGACAATATCCACACCTGCTTTTTTGAGTTCATAAATATTTTTATCGTTTACTCCTCCATCAACTTGAATCAAGCAGTTTGGATTGCGTTTTAAAATAAGTTTTTTCAGTTCAATCGTTTTTTCAATTACACTTTTTATGAACTTTTGTCCTCCAAATCCTGGGTTTACCGACATTAAAAGCACCATATCCAAATCTTCAAGTAAGTACTCAATTGATTCAGGTGTAGAGTGAGGATTTAATACAATTGCTGGTTTAATCCCCAAGCTGCGAATTTTTTGAATAACTCGGTGAGGATGTTTTTCACTCTCAATATGAAAAGAGATATATTCAGGTTTTAAAGGGGCAAATAAATCAATAAAAAAGCTGTTGTTTTCTACCATCAAATGCACATCCAAAGGCTTTGTTGCCACTTTAGCCACACTTGAAACGACTACTGGTCCAATGGTCATATTGGGTACAAAATGCCCGTCCATCACATCCACGTGAATTAAATCGCACCCTCCTTGACAAATTGCTGTTATTTCGTCATTGAGTCGTCCAAAATCAGCCGAAAGTATTGAAGGTGCCACTAACATTAAAACCCTTTTGTATTTTATTTTTGGGATTATATCATTTTATCTTTTCAAAATCAAAATCAAAGCAATTAATGACTAAAATAAAATTTCAAAAGGAAGATTATGAAACATATTGTTACTTTTTTTATTGTTTTCTTACACCTCTCATTTGCCAATGAAATTTTGCAACAAGCCTTAGAATTTGAAAAACAAGGTAACTACAAAGAAGCCATGGAAATTTACAAGCAATTGGCATTGCAAAATTCCAATGCACAAAAAGAGTTAGAGACCACCTTACAAAGTTTGGATGAAATTAAACAAGAAAAAATCAGTTTAAAAAATGGGTTAAACCATATTAAAAATTCATTTGAAAAAGTATCAGATGCGGAAACAAACAACACCATTGAACAAGCTCTATCCTCTTCCTTTGATATCTACCCCTATAAAGAGAATTATTTTTTGCCCATCAGCTATGATTTAAAAGCAAAAAATGGTCGAAAACAAAATGAAGCTAAATTTCAAATCAGTATCAATAAACCCATTACGTATAACTTATTGGGATTAAATGAAACCATCAACTTTGGTTATACACAAAAATCATGGTGGCAAATTTATTCGGATTCTTCTCCTTTTAGAGAGACCAATTATGCACCTGAAGTTTATATGATAGCACCTCATATAAACCATGAAAACTCATTATTAAAAGCCTATAAAGTAGGTTTTTTGCATGAGTCAAACGGACAACATGGGGCAGAATCACGCTCTTGGAATCGCCTTTATTTGGAAGGATATTTACAATATTCAAACCTTTTTATCGTTCCTCGTGTTTGGTACAGAATTCCAGAAAAAAGTAGCTCAGATGATAATCCCGATATCGAACAATACTTAGGATATGGTGATATTAATGTCATTTATGCGTATGGGGATCATACGTTTAAATTGCTTTTGAGAAATAATTTAAGATTTAATACTCACAATAAAGGATTTGCTCAAGCTAATTGGGTTTTTCCCTTGACTCAAGCAAAAAATACATTTGGATTTATTCAACTTTCAAGTGGTTATGGTGACAGTTTAATTGATTACGACCAAGAAATCAACCGTATCAGTTTTGGAATTAGTCTTTCACGCTAATAAGGTATTAAATCATTTCTAAACTAAATTATTTGACCTCTTTGATTTTTGATCGAATACAACTCAAAAAATCTCATGATAATTGCAGAGATATAAGGAAGTGTTTGTATAAATATCGTTGCTGCAAATACATATATCTCAGTAATATTGGTTTTATTGATAAAAATCAGAGTGAAAAAAGAGATTAACAACAACACACACAAAACAATTTCAAACAAAATAGGATTTTCACTTCTTTTAGCTTTTCCTCCTTTTTGTGTTCTTTTAAAAGGTAAACCATCTTTGACAAAGCCATCCCAAACTGCTTTGAAGATAATCAGTTGCAAACTCATGGAAGCCACTGCACTTAAAAAAGTTTCCTTTAAATTGGCTTTTACTTTCATTCTGTATAAAATAAATGTATGTAAAAGATTGACTAAAAATACTGTGATAATAGGGATAGTCAATGCAATGGTAGGAATCGTAACCCCTATAAAAACAATCACAGGAATCCAAATAAGATTCATAACAACCATCACTGGACCCATTGCATCACTTAACCAAAAAAACCATCCTGCTATAAACTCTCTTTTTTGGGTCGAGGTAAGTCTTTTAGATGATGGCAAAAACTCTCTCCAATGCTTTTTCAAAATTTGAATCGCTCCATATGCCCATCGATGCCTTTGAGTTTTAAAAGCTTGAAAGGTATCGGGAAGGATTCCATAGCCATATCTTCTGTTGGTATAATGAGCGATATAACCTGCCTCAAACAATCTAAGCCCCAGTTCACTGTCTTCTACAATGGTATCTGTCCCCCAACCACCCACTTCTAACATGGCGCTGAGTCTTACCATTACCATAGTACCATGAACAACAATGGCATTTTCTTCATTTCTAGCAACCATACCAATATCAAAAAAGCCTGCATACTCTGCATTCATTGCAGCTTTTAAAATCGATTCTTCACCATCTCTGTGGTCTTGTGGTGCTTGAACTATGGCAACCTTAGGGTCATCAAACAGTGGTACTAAATCCATCAGCCAAGGAGACTCAACCACATAGTCTGCATCAATAACAGCAATTATTTCAGCCTCTTTATTGGTTTGTTCTAACGCCATATTAAGTGCACCTGCTTTAAATCCCGTACATGTTATATCCATATAAACAAACTTATCTCCTAACTCTTCACACAACTTTTTTATAGGCTGTTTATAGTACTCTTCAGGTGTGTTGTTAATGATGACCAAGACTTCATAGTTGGGATACTTTAGTTTTGATAAGGCTCTTAATGTCTCTTCTAAAACGTGAGGTTCTTCTTTGTAAGCAGGAACATGAACCGAAACAAAAGGGATATTTTTTGACGTTAAATCAAGGGGAATTAACCTTGTAGGTGTCAGACCAATTGAAGATTTAAACAGCTCATTTGCTTTTGCAAGGGTGATGATAACAAGAGGAATCATCAACACTGTTCCTACACCCCACATAATCCACATTCCAAAATTCATGTAGTTAATGAAAGGATAGGTTAACGCCATGACAATACCAAAAGCCATACCTTGAGAGACGACTGCGTAAGCTAAGGTATGATTGAGATTTAGTTTTTTATTTCTTAGCCCAAAAAGAGTCAATACCCCTCCAATAATCAAAGCTGCTAACATTTGATACATCCAATATTGATTAATTTCAATATCTCCTGATAAATTAAATTTCAACTCTCTATTGGCATCAAAAATTCCCCAGTATTGACCAATATTTCCCTCTTCATACCCTTTCCATGGCTGATCAAAAGCTTCAATAATGTTATACGACCAATCATTTTTTTTAGCAAGATTTACAAAGCCTCGTATGGCTGCTGCTTGATTTTTTAAACTGGGAATTGCATCGTTGTTATTGTAGCCATGACTTGGCCATCCTATTTCACCGATATATATCTTTTTATGAGGAAACATATTTTCAATAAGCGTATATCTGCTGAGTATAAAATCATCAAACTGCTTAATGGACATCTTTTCCCAGTAAGGCAAGATGTGTATGGTTATAAAATCCACATGAGTTGCAAGATTTGTAGAATTCTCCCAACTGCTCCAAGTATCTGCAGTAGAAATTGATTTATCGGTAAAACCTCTTAAGAAATCAATATAGCCAACCAACTCCACTTCATTTAAATCTTCTCGTAAAAGAACCTCATTCCCTACCATGATATTATCTATATTATTAGGGTACTCTTTGAGTAATTTTAAAGCTCTTTGTATCTCTAAAAAATTCTCATTATAATCACGGCTCAACCAAATACCCAAGTCAAGAACTACCTCTTTTTTTGATACAGCATCCAAGATAATTTGTGCATCTTTTGTAGAATATGTTCTGAGTTTGTTTGTAATAGGCATTAATAAATCAATATCTTTTTTTATTTCTTCAGTTGACAAAACTTTTTTTTCATAGTCATAATATGGGGTATATGAAAGGGATTCCACTTTATTATAGGGAGATTCAATTAATGAAACCAACTTATTATGTGAAATCCAAAAAAAGATTTGAAAAAATCCTACGATGATAATGCTAAATATAATATATCTCAAGAAATTCCTTTTTATTGTAAAACGCAATTATATAGTAAACTTACTCCCTATTGGCTTACATACCTTTCTGGAAAGTTATATTTGTTTAATCTATATTGGTTATAATTGCAATTATGTTTATATATAAATAAAAGGTATTTTGATGAAAAAAACAAGAAGCGTCATGCAATTATTTTTAGGGCTACTCCTCATATTTTTTATAATTGGATGTTCTCCTTATTCTCAAAACCAATATGATTTAAGTAAATATAACTCTGGTCAAAAAATATATATTAAAAATGATACAAAGGCTTATAACCGATATGAAGACCCCCGATACGTTGTAGAAACTTTAAAACGAGGAGAAGAATATACGGTTGTAGCTATTAAAAATAATCACATAGAACTGAGGAAAGTAGACAATAATAGCTTCAAAAGCAACATATGGGTTAGCCTTGAAGATACAGAAATAGAAAAAACATATTTTCTAACACTCATGTCTAATGCTTCAAATCCAACAATAACAATAAATAATCAAAACTATCAATCAAATATGAGATTGACTCAAGGCACACATAAAGTAAATATTAAAGCCGACAATTTTTTAGAAAAAGATTTAGCAATTGAGATACTTGAAGATACCCATATAAAAATCGCGTTAGATTTTGATATGGAAATAATCAATAAAAAAATGGAAGAAGCAAAAATTCAAAAAGAGTTAAAAGAGAGTATTTTTATTGATAACAATCAAAAATTAATGTGGCAAGATGATACTTCTTCAACAGTAGTTAAAAAACCTTGGCTAACGGAAATAAACTACAATTCAAAAAACTACAATGACACAAAAGGCAATACAGCCAAAAGCTATTGTACTCATCTGACACTTGCAAATTTTAAAGATTGGAGGCTTCCAACAAAAGAGGAGTTAAAGATGCTTTCAAAACAAAAACAATTGTTAAAAAATATTAAATCAGATTGGTACTGGAGTACCACCACAAGTGACAACAGTAATGAACTTGCATGGAGTATTTTTTTTGATAATGGCGATGGTTATGCCGACTTTAAAAACATGAGTAATTTTGTTCGGTGTGTTAGAGATCACTAAATTTACACTTATCCTTTAGAAATAAATACAACCAAAGTTCTAATTTCTAAATAATGCAGCGTGTATCATTTTTTATACTTCTCAAAAAACCAATAAAACGCAAAAATCAGCCCAGGGGTTTTGGCTTTTTCTTCATCATAAATAAAGGCTTTCGCCTCATTAATTTTAAGAAAATGTAACTCAATTTCTTCATCGTGAATACCTCCGCCCTCATGGACTTTCATGCTTTCATCGATTTTGGCATAATACAAGTGTTGTTTGGCTCCACTGACCCCAACGTTAGTATAAAATGAGGTGATTTTTTGTATGGAAGATAAAGAGACGTTATAGCCACACTCTTCATCAATCTCTTCTTGAACAATGGTTTCCAAAGAGACTTCTTTGTCAATAATACCTGCACACAACTCATAGGTATACGTTTTATTTTCATCATTCAAATAAACAGGGGGTCTGAATTGTTTGACTAAAACAAAGGCATCAAACTCTTCATGATAGAGCAATACGGCTACGCTGTCAAAACTTTTAACGGCTTCCCATCTTTTTTCTTTGCCATTTTGTGTGTAACAAAGTTGAACAGGATGAACAAATTTTGTGTTTTCTAAAGGTAAAATTTCAAAGTTTTTAATCGTATTTTTCATATACACCTTTGTTATAATTAAGAGATAATGTAATATAATTTTTAAAATTACTGTGGCAAAAGGATACCATTATGATACTTAAATATGCCGGTCCAAAGCCGATGATTTCAGAGCATGGGATTTCTTTTAAAGATGGAAAAGAAGATAAATACGTTTATTTAATGATTGCCATCCAGATTTTACAAGCCATTGACCACGATACTTCTGTACACAGTGATTATGAGTACGATACCAATACCAAACGCCTCAACGATGAACAAATGCAAGAAATTATTCTCTCGTATCATCCCAATCTTGAGAGCATTATGAACAAAGAGATCAATAACTACTTGGTACATTTAGACAATGAAATTCAAGACATTAAAAAAAGTCCCATTTTTTCACCCATAGAAAAAGAGGCTTATATGGGTAATTTAAAAATTATGAAAGAGTATAAAATTCAACGAGCTAAAAATAAAATCTTTTATATGCACTGTATTGATACAGTAGTTGACGTTATTAAACAAAGAAAAATCAAAAAAATTCTAACCCCGTTTTATGAAAAATTTTGGCACACATTACAAACCATTCAAGGGCATTTAGCCAACAGTAAACGAGGGTTAAAATCGGATTTAAAAGTGATTACCAATGAAGGAAAGATGTACTCTGTTTTAATCATTGATAACAACTATTAACGTTGTTATCGAAAATTATCAAAAACCAAAGGGGCTTTAAGTTCTAAGCTTCTTAAGTGTTTCATCACGGCTTGTAAGTCATCTAAATTTTTCCCACTCACACGAATTTCATCGCCTTGATTAACCGCTGTTACTTTAAGTTTAAGTCCTTTAATCTCTGTTTGTATGATTTTGGCTTCCTCTTTTTCAATCGTATCTACAATTTTATAACTGTATTTTCGATTTCCTCCACTGGAATCCTCTTTTTTAAGCTCTTCAAGAGAATTAATAGAAATCCCTCTTTTATTCATTTTTGAAATCAACACATCATAAATGGCTTCAACTTTATTGTCACTTGCACTGATTAAAATAATACTTTTTGCCGCTTCATTTAAGGTAATTTCTTTAGTAATCCCTTTAAAATCATATCGGGTTTCTATCTCTTTTTGTGCTTGAATAACGGCATTTCTCATCTCTTGCATATCCAATTTTGCTGAAATATCAAAATGATGTTCTTTTGCTTTTGCCATAGTCTCTCCTAAAATTTAAAAAAATATCTGTTACAATACCATAAAGGATTTTAAGATGATATTACAAAGTAACAACGTATTGGTTAAACATTTAGTCAATCAATTAAGAAACTCAAAAACCAAACCAGCAGAATTTCGAGCCATTATTGCACAAATTGCTAAACTGTTATGTGCTCAAGCACTTGAAAATATACACACTTTTGAAAAAACCATCACCACATGGCATGGTCCTTTAAAAACCCATTTTATTGATGAGAGTAAACTGGTTATGATTCCCATTTTTCGAGCAGGTGAACCCATGCTTAATGGTGTTTTAGAACTGCTTCCTAACAGTATTGGTGGATTTTTAGCCATGAAACGAGATGAAGAAACAGCCGTAAGTCAAATCTATTATCAACGTTTTCCTTCACTTAAAGATAAAACCGTTATCCTCTTAGACCCAATGGTTGCAACAGGAGGAAGTTTAATTGATGCCATCAGTTTGGTTAAAGAACAAAACCCCAAAGAGATTATTTCTTTGAATATTATTGGTTCACCTTTTGGAGTCGATGCTGTGGATACCACTCATCCCGATATTCAAATGTACATTGCACAAATAGATGATCGACTTGATGAAAACAAATATATCTGCCCAGGTTTAGGCGATGCAGGAGATAGAGCGTTTAATACGTTGTGAATGGTGAAAAGTGAGAAGTAAGAAGTGAGAAGTGGGTGGCAAGGAAAAGTCACATTACCTCACCATTCACCATTCACCATT
>DGAG01000001.1:140627-156597 GCA_002382325.1 Epsilonproteobacteria bacterium UBA4036 | reverse complement strand
ATTCACCATTCACCATTCACCACTCGTTACTTGTTACTCCTAAAAACACTCCACGCCAAAAGTACCCAAGAAATCACCATCAAAACTCCTCCAATAGGAGTAATAGCGCCTAACCACTTTATATTAAGTATCACCAATAAATACAGTGACCCACTAAAAATCATCACCCCTGTAAACATCAAATTACCTGCCATATTGACAAGTTTAGTGGAATTTACATGCGCAATAAAAGCCACACCTAAAAGTCCAAGAGCGTGGTAAAACTGGTATTGCACCCCCGTTTGATACACACTTAACATATCTGGTGTGATTATTTTTTTTAATCCGTGTGCACCAAATGCCCCCAAACTCACTGCTGTTGCCATTAATAAACACGCCATGATTAAAAATCTTTTACTTATTGCATTCATACTTTGTCCTTGATTTTTTCGAAGTATAACTAAATTGAGGTTATTTTAACAATTCATACGGTTTCATCTCAAAGAGTTTTGCCAGTTTATAGACATGCTCAATATTAAAATGTTTTCCGTATCGTAAATTTTCACAATTGGAATAAAATGCCACTGATTTTATGCCAATTTCTAAAGCCACTTCAAGCTGTTTCATATTTTTTTCTATCCTCTTTTTTTTTATGGTATTTGACAACTTCCTATGAAACTCACTTATCTCTTCTTCACTCGCATTTGAAAAATTTAAATCCATTCTTTATCCTATAGGATATTGTAGAAACATAACTATATAGTTATAATTTGTTTTTTTCTTTATTCTATAGGATAAATATGGCGTTAGAAAATAGGATATTGTCTGATATGTGGAATAAAACAAAAAACAAAACAGAAATGCAAAATAAAATAAGTATGGGTTATATTAGTCAATGATTGATTTAAAAAAATAATCAATGGGTATATTTAAAATTTTACTTATTTTATATAGATGTTCGACATTAAAATGTTTGCCATTGGTATATGGTTCACATGCCGAAACCAAACTGACTGATTTATAGCCCATTTCATAGGATAAATCAAGTTGTGTCAAGCCTTTTTGTGTTCTGTATTTTTTAACATTTAGCCCAATCGTTTTATGTAACATTTCTATTTCGGAAGTTGTAAAATTATATTTTGCCATTAAAACCCACCATAGTAATTTATAAAGAGCTAAGTTTAGTTGTAATGTTAGCTAAACTCAAACTACTATGGTAGTTTATCTACCCAAAAAGGATTGAACAATGAGTAAAAAGGTGTATGAATTTAAAGAAAATTCACAAGCAAAACATCTGTTATGGACATTTGACTACTTTGACTATTTTATCAATCATCAAAAGAAAATACAATCATTCAATTTAAAAAATTGCGTTGATACTTTAATTGATATGATTGAACCATTGTTTGGTAATAACTTTATAACCGTTTATAACAATTGCCAAGAGATTTATCTCAAAGAGTATGAATCTGAACTTACTGTTGCTTTGTTAAATATTCTTAATAATTCTTTATATGAGTTGACAAAAAACACCACTCGTCTGAAGCGTTATATTGTTATTGATACCCAATTAAAAGATGGTTTTATCCATATAGAGATAAAAGACAGTCGTGAAAATATCAACACTCATACCCTATTAAAACAATTTACCTCCACTCTTGAACTCAAAAACAATCCCGATACTCGGTTGTTTTTTTCTCATAAAATTATCCAAGAAACCATCAAAGGTGAATTGTCAGTTGAAAAAAGTACTCATATACTCAAAGATGAAACTTTTGCTTGTGTTAATTTTATTATTAAAATAAAAGAGTATCCCGATGAATAATTACAATAATTTAATGAAAAAACAAGCCAAACTGCTGCAAATAGGGGAAGTGATGCAAAATATTATGCATCAATGGAAACAACCTCTTTATGTCTTATATACGATGACTTCAGGGGCTATTGTTAAACATGAATTGGGCATGGAAAATGAAAACACCTATAAAGAGACCTTAGAAACCATTAATAAAAACATTCAACATCTTATTACCACCATGGATTATTTTACTGATTTTATCAACAGTAAAAATGACAAAACCTATTTTAGTTTAAGCCATTGTATTGAAAATTGTCTTCATCTGATTGAACCTTTGCTCAAAGATCATAATATTGAAGTACATACTCAATGTAAACAGATAAAAATCATGGCCGTAGAGGTTGAACTCATACAAGTTTTCTTAAATATTTTAAACAATGCCATCTATATTTTCATTGACAATGATTCAGACAATGAAAAACATATTTTTATTGAAACAAAACGCCTGAATAATAAAATTGTAATTTGCATTAAAGACAATGCAGGAGGGATTCGATTGGATAATCCCAACATTATATTTGACCAATATTACAGTTCAAAACAGTCTCATATAGGAACAGGGTTGGGACTCTATCTTGCTCGACAAATCATACAAGAAAAAATGAATGGTAATATTTCTGTCGAAAATGTCAATTATATTTATAACACCCAATTGTCTCAAGGCGCTTTATTTACCATAGAACTCAATCAAACAGAAATTGAAAGAAATTTAGGAGAAAAAATATGTTAAAAAACATTAACACCAAAAAAAAGTTATTGTTATTCCCATTGTTGTTTACGGTAATTGTCATCGTATCGGTTTTAATCTATGTTCATTACAGTACCATTGCCAATACCAGAAACAATGCAGCTATTACCACAGAACATCTGATTCAGCAAATACTTAAAGGCAGAATATCGGTCTATCAATTTTTACGATTACCCAACGATAAAACTGCCCAAACCGTACGAAATGATTTTACGTTATTGATTCAAAATGTTTCACAATTAAAACGTAATCTCTCAGCCATTGAAAATAAAAAACTGGCTGAAGAGATTATTTTTAATGCCGAAAAATACGTTGAACATTTTAATGCTTTTGCATCTGAGCGAATTGATGATTTTGCTCAAGGTATTACACAAGAGAGTCAACACCTCAAACCCATCATTTCAAATATGGTTAAAGTGGGCTTAGCCTTGGAAGATAAACTCAATGAGATTAATAAAAGTGCGGTTATTTTAAAAGAAGAATCAACTCTTTTATTAAATAAGATTTTAATTGCACTGGCACTTATTGCTGTTGCGGTATTTCTTGTCATCTCTTTATATATTGCCCATGTAGTCATTGGATCACTTAACAGTTTTAAAGAAGGGTTACTCTCCTTTTTTGGTTATTTAAATCGCCAAAGCAATGATATTGCTTTATTAGATGAAAGTGCCAAAGATGAATTTGGTGAAATGTCAAAAGTGGTCAACAGTAACATCATTAAAACAAAAGCAGGAATAGAAGAAGACCGAAGACTCATCGATGAAACCATTGCCGTGTTAAGTGAGTTTGAAAGCGGTGATTTGTGCCAAAGATTGAATTTAGAAGTCTCCAATCCTGCTTTGATGCAATTAAAAGATGTCTTAAATAAAATGGCAGACAATTTAGAACACAACATCGATAACATATTAACGATTCTTGAAGAGTACAGCAATTACAACTATTTAAACAAAATTCCTACGAAAAATCTTAAAGAACATCTTCTGAAACTTTCAAATGGAGTTAATGAACTGGGGGATTCCATTACTCAAATGCTGACAGAAAATAAATCCAATGGATTAACGCTTGATGAGAGTTCCGATACGCTTCTTAGAAATGTTGATAAACTCAATGCCAGTTCCAATGAAGCCGCCAGTTCTTTAGAAGAAACCGCCGCTGCTTTGGAAGAAATTACTTCAAACATACGACACAATACCCAAAGTATTGCCAAAATGGCAGAATTTTCAAGCAGTGTTACGGCTTCTGCAAATCAAGGAGAAGATTTAGCCAATCAAACCAATGTTTCAATGGATGAAATTAATGCCCAAGTTACTGCTATTAATGAAGCCATTACTGTCATTGACCAAATTGCCTTTCAAACCAATATTTTAAGTCTTAATGCAGCCGTTGAAGCTGCTACTGCAGGTGAAGCAGGAAAAGGCTTTGCTGTGGTTGCTCAAGAGGTGCGAAACCTTGCAGCACGAAGTGCCGAAGCCGCTAAAGAGATTAAAAGTTTGGTTGAAAATGCCACACAAAAAGCCAACGACGGTAAAAATATTGCAGGAAATATGATTGAAGGGTACAAACAACTCAATGAAAATATTGCTCAAACCATTGGTTTAATTTCAGATATTGAAAGTGCATCAAAAGAGCAACTTTTAGGTATTGAACAAATCAATGATGCCGTAACACAACTTGACCAACAAACCCAACAAAATGCAATGGTGGCATCACAAACGCATGATATTGCCGTTTTAACCGATGAGATTGCGAAATTAATTGTAGAAGATGCGAATAAAAAAGAGTTTATCGGCAAAGATGAAGTGAAAGCAAAGAACTATTAATATTGAACATTAAAGGGGATTTATACCCCCTTTAATAACACTTTCATCCAGTTAGTTTTTTCTTTGTTGAGTTTTGAAGAAGCATTAAACGACTCCTTATT
Source organism: Epsilonproteobacteria bacterium UBA4036 (assembly GCA_002382325.1). Lineage (GTDB taxonomy): Bacteria > Campylobacterota > Campylobacteria > Campylobacterales > Arcobacteraceae > Marinarcus. The sequence continues at coordinate 152,091 of DGAG01000001.1, read as the reverse complement.
GTTTGAGCTCAATTCTGCTTCTGAACTCTCTTGTACAGCAGAAATTTGAGGTTCTTCAAGACTCTCTTCTGGCTTGGTTTTCTCTTCTACGGATTCATTGACAATTTGGGGTTCTTCTTTTTTCTTGGCATGAACGTTGTAAATATATTGTTGGTGCGGTTCAATTTGAATGGTAGAATCCATTTCAAAATTGATGGATCGATTAATCAAATCGTCTTTATAAAAAGAGACAAATTGTTGATAGGTGTGAAAATCCACGTATTTTTGATGCTTTCCTGGATATTTCAATTTGGTGTGTTCAAGAAGTGTGTCATACTGTTTTCTGGTGTCATGAATACCTTTAAATACAGCCGTTATACTGTCAATATCTCGCAGTAAAATATTTAAAGCAATAAATTGACCATACTCTTTGGGAAAAAGTTTTGTGATGATTCGAACATAATTTCTCTTTTGTAAATCTTCACATCCCAATTCAATGAGTTCTTTAATTTGTTCTTGAACAGGAACAAGCTCTTCAAACCATTTCAAAATCTGTTTTGAATTCTCTTTGATAATGGATTCAAAATGACCTCGTCCAAAATAGTTTGGCTTACTGCTTTTTATTTTATTGCTAATCACATCCAATTTTTTCATAATGTCACCTTGTAGTTATTAATAAATTTTAACATTATACATTAAAAATTATTAATTCTAACAAACTTCTTGGGAAATTCGTTATTAATTTATAGTTTATAGTTAATCGTTTATTTATGCCATTAACCAATAACCATCAACTAATAACTAATTTGCTATAATGCGGTTATTATACATCAAGGAAAACCCATCAAAGCATTTGAAACTCTACACTTATCTCAAGAGATTATAAAAGCCTTACACGAAGAAGGTTACACACAACCTACGGATATACAACAAAAAGCCATTCCCATTGCACTTAAACGTAAAGATGTGTTAGGTGTGGCTCAAAGTGGAACAGGCAAAACCGCCGCTTTTGTCTTACCCATTATTCAAAACTTAGCTCAAGAAAAAGTTGACAAGCAGACGGTATTACGTTCTTTAATTGTCGTACCCACACGAGAATTGGCGGCACAAGTAGCCAAAAACATCTCTCACTATGCACGATATTTGGATATAACTCAAGGGGTTGCGTACGGAGGAGTCAGTGCCAAAGAACAAGCCACCAAAATCCAAAAAGGCATTGATATTTTAATTGCGACGCCCGGTCGATTGTTGGAATTGTGCGAAAACAAAAGTATTGATTTAAAAAGTGTCAATACTGTGGTTTTAGATGAAGCCGATACCATGCTAGAGATGGGGTTTTTGCAAGATATTGAGAAAATCTTTCCTCAAATTTCTCCCAAACGACAAATTATGATGTTCAGTGCGACACTGAGTCAAAACATCAAAAAACTCGCCAAAGAGTTTTTAAACGAACCCGTAGTTATTGAAGTGAGTTCTCAACGTTCCAGTGTGGATATTATTGAGCAACAAATTATTAAAGTCGATGAAGATAAAAAACTTGCCCTGCTTTCGTTTTTTATTGGTTCTAAAAATCTTCAAAAAGTGTTGGTCTTTACCAATACCAAAGCCAATGTCGATTTGATTGTACATACACTTAATTTAGATGGCTTAAGTGCTTTAGGTATTCATGGCGACATTAAACAACCCGCACGAGCACGAGCATTACGAAAGTTTAAAACCGATGAAATCCGTGTTTTAGTAGCAACCGATATTGCTGCACGAGGGATTGACATCGAAGAGTTACCGTATGTGATTAATTATGATTTACCTCAAAGTACCAGTGATTATACCCACCGTATTGGACGAACAGGACGAGCAGGCAATGCAGGAGTTGCCATTTCGTTGTTATGTGTTAAAGAGTATAAACAAATGGAAGAGATTCAAAAAGATTTGATTATCAATATTCCTACAACCATACTTGATGGCTTTGAACTTACAGAAAAACAACCCCGTACGAAAAAAGTGGTCAATACTAAACTGAGTGTCAAAAAAGGGTTAAAAGATAAAAAACCCAGACCAAGAACGGCACCCACAGCAACCAAACCCAAAAAATCTAAAAAAACAACCAAACGCGACGCCAATCGAAAGTTTGGGAAAAGGTAAAAAATGGAATCAATTTTAAACGAAGACGATATGATTGTCGGTGCTACATTTGAAAATGGCACCATTCAAGACTATGTGGATGAAAATAAAACGTATGGGCTTATACGCATTGAAGACTCCACGTGCAACTGGTTTTTGTACAACAAAGAAGAATCCGCCAATGACATTCAAGCACTCTATCGTAAAGTTACTTCATCATCAAATCATTTTGTAGAAAATGATTTTGGAGAAGAGATTGTTCTGTTTAATAAAACAGGCAGTGTTGAGTTTGAAGAGTTTTTACAAAAAGTCAATGAATATTTGGACGATGAATTTTCTTCATTTATCTAAAGGTACTTGCTAAAGCGTTGTAAACGTAAGCAACGCTTTAGCAATCACACGCACTTCTTCTCTTTGATAAACCAAATGCTTAAATAAAGGGTTAATAGAAACAAAGAGTTTTTCCCCCTCAAGCTCTTTGGCTTGTTTTATCCACATCTTATCTTCATAATAAACCAAATAAATGGCATCGTGTATAAAATCTTTTTGGGATAAATCAGCTATAACCAAGGCTTGGTCATTGATTTTGGGTTCCATGGATTTGCCCTCTACTTTGATGACAAATAAAGAATCTACGCTGTAGGGTTCTTGCAACAATGTTCTTGAAAACTCTAAAAATTTTTTTTCAACTTTTCCTTTATCATTTTCATGATACTCTAATTGAATAGTTGACATAGCTTCATCCTTTTAATAATCTCAAATGTTTTACTCACATCATACGTCGCACTGTGATGTTTGTTTTCATCAAACTCAATGCCATAATAGTAACACACTTCATCGAGGGTGGGGTTTTTAATTTGCCCATTTTTATTGATGGCTTTGACCAAGTGTTTATTCTCTTTCATCGTACAAAATGTTTTCTCAAAAGAAACAATATTGCGCAAGTGACGCAGTTCAAAACTGACGTTATGCGCAATTAACGTTTTACTTCCTTGACAAAATTGGGCAAACTCTTCATCTTCTTTAAAATAACGGGCATAATTGCACCCTTTTCGCACTTCTAAAATAAGCTCAGGAGTGAGTTTATGCACCTCATACGAATAGCGATTGACAGGATAACGTGAGAGATAATACCGATGAAACAACTCTTTTGCCACCCATTGATTTTTTTCAAACTCAATTTTAACGGCGGCGGCTTCTATAACATCGTGTTCATTGCAAGAGTTGGTTTCAAAGTCTAAAATAATCATGGCTTTTGCTGACGTATAAGCTCTTTAAGTTCTTGAACCTCTTTTAAAAGTAAATCAATTTTTTCATGGTCTTCATGGATTTCTTGCTTCATATCGGCTTCTTGCAGTTTTTGCATTTCGCCAATAATAACTGCCACAAATAAATTGAAAAAAACAAAGGCCGCAATAATAACAAAGCTGACAAAATAGACCCAAGCCCAAGGATACACCTCCATGGCTTCATACATCACATCTGTCCAATCTTCAAAGGTTAAAATTCGAAATAACGTCAGCATTGAAACCAAGAAATCATTCCAAAGCCCTGAGGGCATATCTTGAAAGATAAAACTGCCTATAATGGCATAAATATAAAAAATAATAAACATTAAAATCACAATATCAATAATCGAAGGAATGGCTCGAATGAGCATATCAATAATCCGTTTCAGTTCAGGTCGTGCGGTAAACAATCGCAAAATTCTAAACACCCTCATAAGCCGTGCAATGGCAGCAAATGAACTGTTTTCTAAAGGTATGAGGGTAACAGCTACAATAAAAAAGTCAAAGTTGTTCCAACCACTTTTAAAAAAGTGTGTCCATTTATCTTCTGCTGCCATTTTAATAGCAATTTCGATAATAAAATAAACGGTAATAATCCAATCAAATATATGCAAAATATTGCCATAGGGTTGTGCGGCTTCATCGAGCGTTTTAAAGCCTAAAACTGAAGCATATACAATAATAATTATCGTGGTTAAATTTGAAAACCATTGTGAATCTCGAATATCCTTTATGGTTACAATAAATGTACTTTGAGGCATTGCCTTGTTGTTCCTTTGTTGGTAATTTTTTGGAATTTTAATCTAATTTGAGTAAGGTTTGGCTTTATTGTTAAAATTATTCTTCAAATGCTTTGGGTTGTGAGAAATAAAACCCTTGAGAGTATTCAATGCCTAAAGATTTAATGGTATCATAAATCTCTTTGTTACTCACATACTCTGCAATGACTTTGATATTGGCTTCTTTAGCGAAATCCACAATGCTTTTAACGAGTAAAAAAGAGATTTTATCCTCTAATATATTTTTAATAATTGCCCCATCAATTTTGATAAAATCGGTTTTGATTTGAGTGAGGTAAATAAAATTGGAGTATCCGCTGCCAAAATCATCGATAAAAATCTTATAACCCCATTGCTTTAACATCAATAAATTATTTTTGGCATCTTTACACGTAATTAAATCTTCACTCTCAACAATTTCTATGCCCAAACGATTGGCAATATTGCTTTGTTGGGCGTACTCTTTTAAAATATCTAAAATGGCTTCATCAACAATGTCTTTAGGATTTAAATTGACATTAATACAAACCGTAGGATGTTGAGATAATTTTTCATGACAAAGAGCTAAAACACTTTTAGTAATATTGCGTAAAATAAAAGTGCCTTTAATCACGGGTAAAATTTTATCAGGAGTGACAATATTGCCTTGCTTATCAACAATTCGAAGCAAGGCTTCATAGTGTGAAACTTTTTGAGTAAAGGTATCCACAATTTTTTGATAAAAACAAATCACTCGATTCTCTTCAATGGCTTCTTTTATCTCATTAATCGACATCAGTGATTGATTGTGATGATTATGTATTTCATCATAAATTTCAATGTTATTTCGACCTTTATTTTTGGCATTGTATAAAGCAATGTCAGCGAGTTTAAACGCTTCTGAAAAGGTGCGCGATTTATGTGGCACTAAATTAACCCCAATGGAGACCGTAATATTTAAATAATCTTTTTTATTGATATAAAAATGATTCTCTTGAATATTTTTAAAAATTCGTTCAATCACATTTAACGCACTTAAATTATCACCTCGTTTGATTTTAGCCAAAATAACAAACTCTTCACCTCCGTATCGAATGATAATATCTTCATTGGTTCGAACCGTCAGTAAAATCATATTCGCCACTTGTTTTAAGATTTTATCTCCCACATCATGCCCATACGTATCATTGACCGTTTTAAAATGGTCAATATCCAGTGTTGCGAGTAAATAGTCATTTAAATTAATAAAATCTTCGGATTCTTGCAGATAGTTTCGGTTATACACATGAGTGAGTTTATCAATATAGGCTGTTTTTTTTATTGCAATATAACGTAATGTTTGAATCAATAAAATGATTAAAAAAACAATTACCACCAAAATAATTGCCAAAATAGCATTTTTCATTAAGGCAATAATGGTATTAATATTTTCAACTTTTGTAATCGAAAAATCAATGGCTAAAACCATTTCTACTTCATTTTCACGCAAAATAGGCACCAAATAACTAATAGAAAGTTGCTGCAAATACTGATGTTCTATCATAAGGGGCTTTTTGGTGTGGAACACTTCAAGCCATTTGGGGTTATCAATATCAAACTTTTGATTGATAAACGCTTTTTCCTCTTCTTTCGCCCCATCGGCTAAAAAACGAAATATCCCTTTTTTATCCCTATAAAGCAAATAAGAGTATTTGATATTTTGAGTCAATAAAACCGATAACTTTTTCTCAATTGTTTGATGTAAGGCTTCATTGTTTTGAATTTGCTCTGCAAAATGACTTGTTAGATCCAATTGATTTTTAATAGCCGTTGCACTGTTATGGGCAATTGCCATAACATCTGAAGTTGAAATCTCAATCATTCGTTTTTCGATTTTTTCTTCTAATTTTACGGTTGTATAAAGCAATAATACCAAAATCATTGCAATGGCAAGGGTTGAAAGAATTAAATACAACGGATTTTTAATAAAAAACTTTTGTCGCACTAAAAGTCCTCAATAAACTGTTCATACTCGTTGGGTAATTTAATACTTTGATATTCAAGTCGTTCTTTGATAAAAACAATATTAGGACGACTCTTATTCCAAAAAAATGCCCCAAAATATCGACTATCCGAAAGCAGTTTTTGATAATTATTGGTAAAAAAGAGTTTGTCTTCTTTTGGGCACTCTTTGGTAATGTCCATACTTTTTTTCACAAAAACAAAGTTGGCATCATCGCAATTCGTTGAGAGTTTAAAAAATTGTGAATAAATCTCTTTTTCACTTTGAGAGATTTGTGGAATATACAACAAAGGTTGCTCTTTATTTAAAGAAGTCAACGCAATTTTTGAAACAATTTTGGCTTCAAGTTCAATCTCTTTATCGTATTTATTGACCAAAAAAGTGTATTGGTTGCCTAAGGCCATAAGAGTAAGGGTAAAAAACAGTACTAACGCTCTCATTAGAACACCCACTTCATGGTCAAACCAAAGTTTCGATCACGGTCTCGAAACGTTACATCGGTTCCATTATCGCTATAAACCGATTGTGTTGATTTATCAAAAAGGTTTTCCCCTTTTAAACTTACACTTAAATCAGGGGTAATATAATATGTCACCCCCAAACTCATGTCTACACTGCTTGAAACTTTTAAGTCCCCATAATAATAGGAATTTCGATAAATCAAGGAACTAAAATACTCAAAATTATTATACGTCCCCATATATTTAAGATAACCACCGCTTTCTGAATTACTTGCTGTTTGATTAATGGTTGTAGCAAAATAGTTAAAATGAAACTTATCGTCATTGGCAAATAAATACTCATAATCAAAAATAAACCCTTTGGTTTTAATTTGGTAATCAATATTTCGAAATCCTACGGGAGTTAAATAGATGAAATCTCGTATTCTTACATTGTTATACTGTAAACTGCTTTTAGAACGATTGGTGGTATAAACGGCCTCAAAAGTATAAAATCGATATTTTTGAGACGTTATTTCTTTGCCGTTTTGCTCAAAAAAATCTACATTATAAAACGTGGGAGGAACATAGGTTTTATTGTAGAATCCTTTAAAACCTAAATGGGGCGTAGGTGTATAAATTAATCCTGCTCGATAGAGATTTTCAGTAGAGTCTTTAACAACACCTTTACGTTCATACTTATCAACTTTCACATTTCCAATTAAAGAGAGTTCCTCAAAAGCTCTGTACTCATCTTGAAAAAGCAAAGAGTAAGTATGTTCTTCATCATAATCATAAAAGTGTCCCATTGAATAATCTGTAGTTGAGGGGGGACCAAAAATGGTTTCAGTGTATTCTCTGTTTTTTACTTTATATGTTTTTTTTGAGTAATCAAATCCTGCTAACATATTATGATTACCCCAGGAAGCTGTTTTAGACATATAAAGTTTTGTTTTTTCTAACTCTAAATCCTCTGTATAAAATGAAATATTTGAATTGGTATTGTATGGATTTGCAATAGGAACAATGGCAAGTCCTTCATCATTACTCTCTTCGTAAAAACGGGTGTTAATATCATACGAAGCATTGAGTTTCAAAGAGTGGTCATCTAAAAAATATTGGCTTAAATTGACATACAAATCTTGGGACTGTATTTCTCCGTCATTGGATTGTAGGTCCTTTGATAAGCCAAAGTAACTCTCTTTTTTCACTTCGCTGTAGCCAACATTAATTGATGTCGCTTCATTACTTAAATCCAAAAAAAGATGGTGTCGTTTTGAATCATTGTTGATGCTTTTTGTGCTTATTTTGGCTTCATCATTTTCACTGTTGCGTGAAGCAAAGAAAAGGTACGACCAGCCGTTGTCTAAAGTTTGGGAGTGTAAAATGTTTTGTGCATTGGAACCGTGATTATCCATTCGATATACAACGGCTCCGCCATTAGTTTTATTGGCTTTTTTGGTATAGATTCGAATAAAATAAATGCCCGTTTCATTGCCCAAAGAAAAAGAACTCTCTCCATAATATACTTCCACATAATCCACAAAATCCAAAGGGATATTCCCCCAAGTCAATGATGACGATTGCGTATGAACTGAACTGATTTCATGGTCATTAATAAAAAAACGAAAAAATCCACTTACACTCGTACCGCTTCCAGAAAGGGTAGAAGTATTGACTCCATATCGGTTTTTATTGAGATTTTTTCTTGGTAACTCTTTTAAAATATCATCGAGGGTATTGTATTGCATTCGTCTGATGTCTTGTTGAGAATAGACCACGACATGCCCCATTCTCTCATCAAGGGTATGAAGAGATTTTTCACTGGCATCTTGATACTCTTGAAGCAAATCATCCAAAGATTGAGCAAAGGTAATATTTAATAATAGAAGAAAAAATAGAACAATTGTTTTCAAATACTTCCTTTATCTTAAAAGAGAGTATTATAGTGAAAAATTTTTAAAATTGTTATTATTAAATCACTTTTTTTAATTATTTCCAAAATTCCTCACAAATCACTCGTTACTCGTCACTTGTTACTTGTTACTTGTTACTTGTTACTTGTTACTTGTTACTTTTTTATTAAGAGAGTTTTTTCAAATCGGCTTCCCAAAAAAAGTCAATCCAATGCGGTGCCTCTTTTACCGTAAAATCAGGTTGCACTAAAGCCGTTTTTTTATAAAACAACGATGCAAGTTTAAATTCACACATGGGGAATTTCTCTTTTAATATTTTAAAGACTTCTACCATGGTTTCACCGCTGTCAACAATGTCATCTACAATTAATACTTTAGAAGCATTGATTAAATTGGGAATATTAAAAATATTAAACGTATCGAGTTTTCTTACACCATCATAATGAATGGAGTTAATCGTAAACACATTACGAATATTCAACGCTTCTCCCATAAAATGAGAAATCGTTAATCCTCCTCTTGAAATACCCAAAATGACATCACATTCATAGGGTTTACACTGTTGTATTAAAACATGAACATCTTGTAAAAATTCATTGTATGAGTAGTAGTGTTTTTTCATCATTATCCTTGTAATATAAATGCTAATAGACTAATAAGTGTGATTAAAACAATCCCAATGTTTAAATCACTCAGCTCTTTTTTAACCAATTTAATCAATGTGTACATCACAAAACCTGCTGCAATTCCATTGGTAATAGAAAAGGTTAAAGGCATCATCAATACAATAAAAAAAGTGGCTGAGCTCGTTGCAAAATCCATTTTCTTGAAATTAATTTTTCCCAGTTCTGTAAACATCAAAACGCCTACAACCACTAAAACAGGGTAGATAGCATTGGAAGGAATGGCTTTAAAAAGAGGTAACATAAAAAGTGTTGTAACAAAAAAGAGTGCAGTAAAAACCGCTGTTAATCCTGTTCTTCCACCCGCTTCTACACCACTGGCACTCTCCACAAAACTTGTTGTAGTAGAAACTCCCAGTAAACTTCCTCCTACGGTAGCTATGGCATCGGCTTCAAGTGTTTTTTGAAGACTTTTATCCTCTTTGTTTTTTTCATCTTGAAATAAATTGGCTCGTGAACCTACTCCCGTAAGGGTTCCTAGCGTGTCAAACATATCCGTAATTAAAAACGTAATAATCACAGGAAAAAGAGAAAGGGTTAATGCCTCCGTAATATCCAGTTTCAAAAAAATCGGAGCAACTGAGGCAGGAAAACTGACAATCTCTTGGGGTAAAGATTCAATGGCAAATAACCAAGCAATAACCGATGTTAAGGCAATGCTGTAAATAAATGCTCCTTTAATTTTATACGCATGAAGAGCAAATGCCAAAAGCAAACCCACCAATCCCAGTATTACTTGTGGATGAGAAAAGTCACCCAACTTAACCAAGGTTGCTTCACTGCTTACAATCATTCCCATCTGTTTTAATCCAATAAACGCAATAAACGTCCCAATTCCAGCACTAATGGCTCGGCGTAAATTCAATGGAATAGAGGTCATAATCCAAACTCTAAAATTGGTAAAAGACAACACCACAAAAATCACACCCGATAAAAAGACAATGCCCAATGCGGTTTGCCAAGGTATCTTCATACCTAAAACCAAACCATAAGAAAAATAAGCATTTAATCCCATGCCCACACTCATGGCAATAGGAGTATTTGACCAAACTCCACTAAAAAGTGTTGCGAGTATGGTAATTAACGCCGTTGCCGTAACAACCGCATCCATAGGAAGCCCCGCATCACTTAAAATAAAGCCGTTGACGGGCACAATATACAGCATCGTTAAAAAGGTGGTAAACCCTGCTGTGAACTCTGTTTTTATGTTGGTTTGATGCTGTTTAAGTTTAAAATATCCCAATGTGTATCCTATTTTTTGTCAAAAAATTGATGAAGTTTTTATTTTTTATGCTTTAATAAGTTTTAAAACACCATAATAGCAAAAAATTTTTGAGAAAAGAGAATTATGAATATAACAAAAGATTGTGTGAGTTGCATTGTAGGACAAATTGATAAAGCCATTGTACACCTCAATTTAGATGAACACAAAGCCAAAAGCATTCAAGAAGAGGTCTTAAAAAAATCTCAATCGTTCGAATTTGATAAGACCCCTCCGTATGTTGCGCGTGAAGTCTATGAATATTTAGCCCAACAAAGTAATTGCAGTGACCCGTTGGAACGATTAAAACAAGAATCCATACAAAACGCACTGGAATATGTCCCTTTTATTGAAAAAAAAATACGACAAGAAGAGGACAAACTTTTTACTGCCATTAAAGCAGCCGTTGCAGGCAATGTAATTGATTTTGGTGCCAAAGAACAGTTTCATTTAGAAGATGAAATCAACAAAGTATTTCACACCAATTTTGCCATTGACCACTATGCAAAACTGGCCAAACAAATTGAAAATAAAGAAAATATTTTAATTCTTGCTGACAACGCAGGGGAAAATGTTTTTGATAAAATTTTAATTAAAATCATTAAACGACTTTATCCTAATAAAAACATTACTTACGCAACAAGAGGTAAACCCATTATCAACGATATTACCACCAAAGAAGCCTTACAAATTGGTATTGATAAATTTGCCAACGTTATCAGCACGGGTGTAGATACCCCAGGTCTTGAACTTTCGCGAGCCAATACCACGTTTAGAAATATCTTTGAAAAAGCAGAACTCATAATTTCAAAAGGAATGGGTAACTTTGAGTGTTTAGAAACACTCAAAGACAAACGAATCTTTTTTGTGTTTAAAGTCAAATGCAATGTCGTAGCAAGTGCTATTGGAAAAGAAGTGGGCGATATTATTTTAAAGCAAGGGTGATATTTTAGTGAGAAGTGAGTAGTAAGAAGTAAAAAGTAAATAACAAAGTCACATTGCTTCACCACTCACC
>DGAG01000001.1:126110-140522 GCA_002382325.1 Epsilonproteobacteria bacterium UBA4036 | reverse complement strand
CTCACCACTCACCACTCACCATTCATTTGTTCAAAAATAATCCCCTGCACTTTTTTAAGTGCTTTCTCTTTTTTCTCCTGGGAATCAATTGTCCAACAAAGCAGTGGTATTTTTAAAAATCGACAATACGTTACAATAAACGTATCCAATAAGGTATAATCGAGTGAGACAAAATTGGGTTCACTTCGATCAAAATAGTATAAAAACTCTAAAAAATCTTTAAAACCATAATGAGCTCTATCTCCAAAATTAAGTCCTCTTAAGATGTTTGGGCGGTGTTGCGAAAACCATTTAATGCTTTGATAATTAAAAGAGCATACCGCAACTTTACCCTTATACTCATCTAACATTTGAGCAAGTTTTGTTTCGATTTTTGTGTCAAATTGATTATTTTTAATCTCTATTAAAAGAGGAACTTTCCCTTGCACTAAGTTAAGCACCTCTTGAAGCAAAGGAATCCCTTCTTGTGTATCCAATAGTTTTAACTCTTTTAGCAACGCATACGATGTGGCTGAAACATCAAAACTTTGATTGGTCAGCCGAAAACTGTTTTCATCGTGAAATACAATTAACTCTTCATCGTGTGTCATTTGCACGTCCAGTTCAATGCTGACATTCTGTGCAATGGCATTGCTAAATGCACTTTTTGAGTTCTCACAAACTGTATTATTGTATAAACCTCTGTGGGCAATCTCTTTGTCAAATAGCCATTGCATCATTTCTCCTTTATACGTATGTACTTATATCTACTTCATCAATTTGATCTTCTTTTAAATAGGCTTTTGCATAGGTTAAATAGACACCACTTTGTAAAAAGAGTTTAAAAATATCTTCATCTAAGTGCTGGTCTTTTACCATAAAACTCAATATTTTAATCGATTCAGAGAGTTTTTTGGCTTCTTTATAAGGTCTGTCTGCTGCGGTTAAGGCTTCAAATACATCAGCAATTGCCATAATTCTTGCGGGAATTGACATTTGTTCTTTCGTAAGTTTTCGTGGGTATCCTGTACCAATTAAAGTTTCATGGTGTGCGTCTGCATACTCTGGAACCCGTTTTAAGTTTTCAGGGAAAGGAAGTTGTTCGAGCATTTTTATGGTCATCGTCATATGTTCATTGATTTTAAATCGCTCTTCAGGAGTTAATGTTCCTTTTTGAATGCATAAATTGTAAATTTCGCCCAAATTGTATAAATCATTAGGAATATCAACTTTAAATCCATATTTATCGTAATCCGAAACACTCTTTGGACTTCGTGGAATTAAATGATGGGGTTTATTGTCTAAAAGATGCTCTACTTTAGACTCATTTTTAACGTATCGCACTTGCTCATCATGGGATAAGCCTAACGCATCATCAAAATACGCTTTCCATTGTCGTTGGGCAATCTCTTTGATTTTTTCTTGATCTTCTTGCGACATAAACTCTCCGCCTTTATTGGCATTGGCAATAAACTCAAACTCTTCTTGAAGGGTTTGTTGCTCTTTTTCAAGCCATTGTTTTACGCTTTTTTCATCTTCTCCTTGCTTGATTTTTTCATACGACTGGATGATTAAATCACGATAAATAACCTCAAAACGTGTTCGTATTTCATGGATTCTGTTATAAATGGTTTCCAGTTTCGTGGCTTTGTCCACGACATATTCAGGGGTTGTTACTTTCCCACAATCATGTAGCCATGCTGCTACACTGAGTTCTCGTATCTCTTCTTCATTGGCAAAATTAAATGCTTTAAAAATACCTTGATTGCTTTTACTTGCCTCTTTAGCAATCATCAACGTTAAAATGGGGACTCGTTTACAATGCCCTCCTGTGTATTCACTTTTGGCATCAATGGCACCGGCAATAAGTTCAATAAAGGAATCCATTAATTTAACTTGAGCTTCTTCATACTCTTTAATTGACCTTGCCATTGAGACAAACGATTTAGAAAAATCATGCAACTCTTTGATGGAAGTTTTGACCAAATTAACCTCATCAAACTCTCGGTGTTTAATCTTTTCATTTTCCAATTCTAACTCATTAATGGGATTCACGATTAATTTTGTGGAAAACCACACCAGAGGTAAAATAAAAATCATTAACCCTATATTGACCCAAATAGCAAACATAATTTTTTCATTAAACGGTTTTAAAATCTCATATTCTGGGACAAAGATTGATAAATAACTGTTACTTTTAGAGTTCAAATAATAGTGTGAAACAAAATACTCTTCATGGTTGATGGTCATCGTATTATCGTTATTTTTTAACGATTGAGCTAAAATGGAATCGATGTTTTTAAAATAAGCTTTTTCATCACTTATGTTAGATGCAATGACACGATTGTGTTGGTCAAAAATATATAAATGACTCTTTTGTACAATTTTTTGAGCTTCTAAAAAAGAGGAAAAACTTCGTAAAGAGACATCCAACCCCAACACATTATTTGTTTGTTCAATTTTTTGAGCATAGGTTACACCCATGCCATCTAAATTGGCAAAAGAATACGGTGCAGTAACAACTGCTTCTTGGGAAGTTAAAGCTTTTTGATACCACGGACGTAATGTCGGGTTATAATCAACTTTTTTTTGAACACTTCTTACAACGTGAAAGTTTTTATCTAAAAATTGCTCCAAACGTATGGGAGTTGAATGGTGTTTAAAGATTTTTACAACAAACCATTTCTCCTTATTTGAGGCACTAAACTTAACACGCAAAGAATCATCAATATCTAAATTAATGACTTCATAAAAATCACCATTTTCAAAACCAATATACAAAGCATACACATAAGGATTGTTTGAAATCGCGGTTGTAAAGGTTTTAAGAAACTCAAGATTTTGTTCTTCTTTGGGGTGTTGCAAAAGAGTATGCGAGTATTGTAAAACAGAGAGTAAATCATAATTTGATTTGTTAAAACTCTCTATTTTTTGTTGTGTTTTTTCTGAAATATGTTGTACCGATTCTTCAATAGAAGCAAATGCCAACTTTTTTGAAAAATAGTATTGGATTCCCAGTGTGGTTAAAACTGCAATACCCACTAAAAGGGCAAAAACAAACAAAACCGTAGGACGAATTTTTATTCTAAAATTAATCATATCCAACCCTTTGTTATGACACTGAAAAATTATACTATAAAATATTCACTTTGTGATGATTTTAGTACTCCCACTTACTTTTTACAGGAGTATAATTTTCAATTTTATCAAGTAACTCTTTGGGATGTTCTGAAACAATAATCATATCCACAAAACGTTCATTGATAAATCCTTCTTTGGAACAATGATGCAAAAATTCAATGAGTTTGTCGTAATATCCATTGATATTATAAAACGCACACGGTTTGCCATGATGCCCCAATTGAGCTGCACTTAACACTTCAAAAATCTCATCAAAGGTTCCATAGCCTCCTGGCATAGCAATAAACGCATCGGAGAGTGCTTCCATTTTATTTTTTCGTTCACTCATGGAATTGACCTTAATCACCTCCGTAATGGCTTCACTTTGTATCTCTTTGTTAATTAAACTGTAAGGAATAACTCCTGTAACACGGTTGCCTAAACGCATTGATTCTTGTGAAATCACCCCCATCAACCCTTGAGTTGAGCCTCCATAAACCACATTTATATTTCTTCTGTACAATTCAAATGCCAACTCTTTGACACTGTTTTCATAACTTATATCATTGCCAAATACTGAACCACAATATACTGCAATATTCATATCATCCCTTTTTTTAAAAATAACCTTAACAATAGCATACTAATAGTTTAAACTCTGTTAAATAATATCACAAAAGTGAAATTGATTGGAATCATGGCATTAAAAAATAATTTATTTTACACTGTCAAAAACTTTTTACAAGGAATATCATGACCTATTTAATCGTAAAACTTATTCATATGTTTTCTGTTTTTATCTATGCAGGATTTTTATTTACCGATAATCTTTTTTTGGCTCGAATCAAAAACGATTTAAGCTGTGAGGAACACTCAAAAGTGCGAGAATATTTCATGCAATATGTTCGAAAAGTTGTACCCAAAGCACTCATCGTTGCTGTGCTTTCTGGTCTGTATTTATTTCATATACATTTTGGTTCGATTGATGACAATGGTTTAAGCAACTATCAAATTCTTTTAGGAATTAAAGCCTTTTTGGGATTGTGGTTAGGGTTACGAGGTGTCTTGCAAGTATTTTTTAAAATTCAGCCCTTAGTCTTTAAAAGTCATATTTTTCCTTTTATTTTAGTGGTTATGATCATCTTTTTATCACAAACCATGCTACACGTTTAACTCTTATTTTGACACATTAGTGTCATGCTATAATATTATATTTAAACCTTATAGTATATACTTCATAAAAACAATAAAGGTTTACCTATGAAAATAGCCATTCCCGTAAAAGATGAGAAATTAACATTTTTCAGTAACGCTGGGCACACACCTAAATTTGCCATTTACAAACTCAATGGTTCAGGAATGTTCCGTTCTTTTAATTTAGAAGCCATCATTCAAAATCCACGAACGGATATTGATCATGACCATGCTGAAGAAGAGCACGATTGCAATCATGCACACGACGATGAAGAACACATTGCTCAACACAACAAAATGGGAGCAGCGTTAAGTGATTGTGCTTATATTGTGGTTCAAAAAGCATGTAAAAATACCGCCAACTCCTTTACATCGCAAGGCATTAAACTCGTTAAGTACAACGGAAATGCTTTAGATGTAGGAAAAATACTGCAAGAAACCTCCTCAAAATTTATTTAAGGGCACCTATAAAAACGTAAGGTACCCTTAAACACAAAACAAGGATTCCTCCTTGTTTTACTTCATATACTTTAGTTTGAATTTAGCTTCTTTATGTGAAACTTGACTTAAGGATTTTTTAAATCAAAACCACAATAAGGAGAATGTCATGGGAAGCGGTAAATGTCCAATTACAGGGCTAGGAGGAAATCCAGCAGCATCAAATCAAGGTACCTACAACAAAGATTGGTGGCCAAATCAGCTCAATTTAAAGATTCTTTCACAACACTCAAGCAAAGTTGACCCTTTGGGAGAAAATTTTGATTATGCCAAAGAGTTTAGCAAACTGGACTATGAAGCTTTAAAACAAGACTTAAACGCTCTTATGACAGACTCACAAGAGTGGTGGCCTGCGGATTATGGTCATTATGGTCCTTTGTTTATACGAATGGCTTGGCACAGTGCAGGAACCTATCGAACAGGAGATGGTCGTGGAGGTGCATCAACAGGAAATCAACGATTGGCTCCTTTAAACAGTTGGCCAGATAATGCCAATTTAGATAAAGCCAGACGTCTTTTGTGGCCGATTAAACAAAAGTATGGCAATAAAATTTCTTGGGCAGACTTAATGATTCTTGCAGGAAATGTGGCATTGGAATCCATGGGACTAAAACCTTTTGGATTTGCAGGAGGTCGAGTCGATGTATGGGAACCCGAAGAAGATATTTATTGGGGAAATGAAGAAGAGTGGTTAGCCACCAGCGATAAAAAAAACAGTCGCTATAAAGGTGACAGAGAACTAGACAATCCTCTTGCTGCTGTTCAAATGGGTCTTATTTATGTCAATCCAGAAGGTCCCGATGGAGAACCTAATGTCTTAGCATCAGCTAAGGATATTCGAGAAACCTTTGCCAGAATGGCAATGGGAGATGCTGAAACCGTTGCTTTGGTTGCAGGCGGGCATACTTTTGGAAAATGTCATGGCGCAGGTGATGCTTCCAATGTGGGGCCAGAACCCGAAGCTGAAGGCTTAATAGCACAAGGGCTTGGATGGTTAAGTAAATTTTTAAGTGGAAAAGGTAACGATACGATTACCAGTGGTATTGAAGGGTCTTGGACAGCAAACCCCACACGATGGGACAACGAATACTTTGATATCTTATTTGGTTATGAGTGGAATTTAGAAAAATCTCCCGCAGGAGCTTGGCAGTGGACACCTATCAACCCTAAAGAAGAGCATTTGGCACCCTCTGCTCATAATCCCAATAAAAAAGTCAAAACCATTATGACCACAGCTGATTTAGCCATGAGAATGGACCCTATTTATGGACCCATTTCAAAACATTTTCACGAAAATCCGGACGCTTTTGCCGATGCTTTTGCTCGTGCTTGGTTTAAATTAACTCACCGTGATTTAGGACCCAAATCACGATATTTAGGGCCAGAAGTTCCCAAAGAAGATCTTATTTGGCAAGATGTGGTTCCAAAAGCAGAAGGAGAACCTATTAATGAAAGTGATATTGAAACCTTAAAAACTCAAATTTTAGCCTCCAATCTTAGTGTTTCACAACTGGTTTTTACAGCATGGGCAAGTGCCTCAACCTATCGAGATTCAGACAAACGAGGTGGGGCTAATGGCGCAAGAATACGACTTGCCCCTCAAAAAGATTGGGAAGCCAACCAAGGAACAGCCCCTATTATTGCCCAATTAGAAGTCATTCAAAAAGCGTTTAATGCCTCTTCAAATAGAAAAGTTTCATTGGCAGATTTAATTGTACTAGCAGGGTGTACTGCGATTGAAAAAGGAGCCAAAGCAGCAGGTGTTGATGCCAAAGTTCCTTTTTTTGTAGGAAGAAGTGATGCAAGCCAAGAACAAACACTCATTGAATCTTTCTCTCACTTAGAACCCATTGCCGATGGTTTTAGAAACTATCAAAAAAAGAAATATGCCGTCAGTGCAGAAGAGTTGCTTATCGATAAAGCTCAATTGCTTGGTCTTTCTGCTCCTGAGATGACCGTATTAATTGGGGGTCTAAGAGCCATGGGTGCGGTTCATGGTGATTTGAAAAAAGGCGTATTGACTCACAGAGTTGGAGCATTAACCAATGATTTCTTTGTCAATTTACTCGATATGAACCATATTTGGAACAGCATCAATGACGAGGAAGAGGAGTTTACGTGCAAAACCAGAACTTCGAGCGAAGTTAAATTTACAGCCAGTCGAGTTGACCTTGTATTTGGTTCAAACTCACAACTAAGAGCCATTGCAGAGGTCTATGCCCAAGAAGATGTAAAAGAAAAATTTGTTCATGATTTTATTGTTGCTTGGAATAAAGTGATGAATGCCGATCGTTTTGATATTAAATAAAGCAAAGGGGATTTCCCCTTTTGCTTATGTCTCTCATCTTTCAAACTCAAAAACCCTATTGCGCCCCTAATAGCCCTAATATAAGCTCTAATTTGATAAAATACACGACTTACAAGAGTATCCAAATGCAAAAGGTTTAATAATAATGAGTGAACATAAAGATTTTTTACGTACCATCGTTGAAGAGGATTTACAAAAAGGAAAATATAAAGAAATTATTACACGATTTCCTCCTGAACCCAATGGCTTCCCACACATTGGACATGCAAAATCAATCTGTATCAATTTTGGTATCGCAAAGGACTATAAAGGGCATTGTAACCTAAGAATGGATGATACCAATCCTACAACAGAAGATACCAAATACGTAGAAGCGTTAAAAGATGCCGTAAAATGGCTTGGATTTGACTGGGGAGATACGGTTTATTATACGTCTGATTACTTCGGAAAAATCTATGACTATGCCATTGAACTTATAAAAATGGGAAAAGCTTACGTTGACAGTTTAAATGAAGAAGAAATACGTGAATATAGAGGTACAGTAACCCAACCTGGACGAAGAAGTGTCTATGCACAACGTTCAATTGAAGAGAACCTTGACTTACTTGAGAGAATGAGAAAAGGTGAATTTAAAGAAGGAGAACATGTTCTTCGAGCTAAGATTGATATGAGCGCAGCCAATATGAAAATGCGTGACCCTCTTTTGTATCGTATTCGACATGCCCACCATTTTAGAACACAAAATGAGTGGTGTATTTACCCTATGTATGACTTTGCTCATTGCTTATCGGATTATATTGAAGGCGTTTCTCACTCTATTTGTACTTTAGAGTTTGAAAACAACCGTGATATTTATGACTGGTTACTCGATGAGCTTAACTTAACCCCTCCAAGACCTTACCAACATGAGTTTGCTCGACTTGGTATTAACTATACGGTTATGAGTAAAAGAAAGCTTTTAGAGTTAGTCAATGGCAATTATGTCAATGGTTGGGATGATCCAAGAATGCCTACCATTGCAGGATACAAAAGAAGAGGATATACACCTGAATCTATTCTAAACTTCTGCGATCAAATAGGAATAGCCAAAGCCAATTCTATGGTCGATGTTTCTTTACTTGAATTTTGTATTCGAGATGATTTAAACAAAAAAGCCCCAAGAGTTATGTGTGTACTTGACCCTATTAAAGTCACGATTGAAAATTATGAGGGTGCAGAAGAGATTGAAGCATCGTATTATCCACACGATGTTCCTAAAGAGGGGTCAAGAAAAATTCCTTTTTCAAAAGAAGTGTACATTGAAAGAGAAGATTTCGAAGAAAATCCTCCCAAAGATTATAACCGACTCACACTGGAACAACCCGTACGTTTAAGACATGCGTATATCATTACTTGTAAAGAAGTAATTAAAGATGCCAATGGAAATATCGTAGAGATCAAAGCAGAATATAATCCTAATTCTAAAAGTGGACAAGACACCAGTGGTATCAAAGTTAAAAGTGCCATTCAATGGGTTTGTGCCAAAAAAGCCAAAACCATTGAAGTGCGATTGTATGACCGTCTTTATAAAAATGAAGCGCCAGAAGAACTCGAAGATTTAAACCCCGACTCTTTACATATTATAAAAAATGCTCTTATAGAGCCAGCTGTTATCACGGATAAAGCCGATGAGCGATTTCAATTTGAAAGACAAGGGTATTTTTATGCTGACCCAATTGATTATACTGATGAACATCCAGTATTTAATAAAATCGTAGGGCTTAAAGACTCTTGGGCTAAAAAGACAAAAGAAGCAGAATCTGCTCCAAAATTACAACCAAAAGCAGCGCCAAAACAAGAAACCCCAAAAGTGCAAGTGGCAGGAAGTGAAGCTCCTATGAGTGAAGTACAAAAAGCACTATTTGAAAAATACACCAACGAACTAAAACTTAACAGTGAAGTTGCCAATATTTTAGCAAGAGATGAAAAACTCTCTTCTTTTTATGAAGAAGCCTTACGTGTATTAAACAGTCCTGTAAACTTAGCCAATATCATTGCTAATGAAGTCGCAAGAGAACTGAAAGAAAAAGAGTTAAAGGAACTCAAATTTACAGCTTTACACATTGCCGAGCTTATCAAAATGGTTGATGATGAGACCATTTCCAATAAGATTGCCAAACAAATCTTTGAAGAGATGGCACAAACGGGTGAAAGCCCAACTAAAATCGTGGAGTCCAAAGGATTAGTGCAAATCAGCGATCCTGCTGTTATTTTACCAATTATCCATGAAATCATTGCAAAAAACCTCGACAATGTTGAAAAGTTTAAAGCAGGAAACACCAAACTCTTAGGTTTTTTTGTAGGACAAGTTTTAAAAGCTACAAATGGAAAAGCCAATCCTCAAGTGGTCAATGAGTTAGTTGCACAACAGTTAAACGCCTAAAAAGACCAGTTATTACTGGTCTTTTTTTATAAATCCTATTGATTTGTCATGAGAATGTAATAAATTTTTGATATACTTATAAAGACACAATTGTTTATAATAGGTTATTCATATGGAAAATACGACATATCAATCAAAAAGATTTTTATTACCCATACTGTCGCTTGTTTTAATTTCCATTATAACCATCTCAATAATTAATTCTTATATAACCATTAATGTTTTTACCCAACATATGGAAGAACAAATCATCAATACTAAAAATAAGTACACACAAGAACATAAAAACAGAGTCTATAATGATGTGATGTATGTCAATGAGTCCATAAAATTTCAAATATCTCAAATAGAAGAGATACTAAAGGCTTCTTTAAAAGAGAAAATTGAAACCGCTCACAGTGTAGCTACTTTTATTTACAATCAATATAAAAATACCCACACAAAAGAAGAGATAAAAGAAAAAATCGCCCAAGCCCTAGCTCATATAAAATTTTATGACAAAAGAGGGTATTACTTTATGTATGACAACAAAACAAAAGTTATTTTTGGACACCCAATGCAAAAATTTGTTGGTAAAGATATGACCCATTTTACAGATGCAAGAGGTCGTAATTTAATGCAAACCGACGCAGAAATACTCAAAAATTCTAAAATAGGCTTCAACAAAATATATTTTAATAAACCCGACAATAACTCTGTTGAGTTCCCCAAAATTACCTGTATTACCAAATTTGAGCCTCTTGATATTGTACTTGGTATTGGTGAATATCTGGATATCATCGAAAATCAAACCAAAACATTTGTACTGAATCGATTTAATTACGGTCAATTAAACCGTGATGATAAATATATTGTTGTTTTAAATGTACATGATCTCAATGGAGGCGATGAGTTTGCCACTGTTTTACTCAACTCAAACAAACCAGAACTGGTTGGTCAAAAAGTTTCTGATAAAGATAAAGATATCAAGGGAAATGAGTTTAGAAAAACCCTTTTAAATTTAATAAAAGAGAAAGGAGAAGGTTATGTTACGTATTGGTATAAAAAGCCATCAACCAATCTACCGGCTCTTAAAATGTCGTATGTCTATTTTCAAAAAGATTGGAACTGGATTATTATAAGTGGTTTTTATTATGAAGATTTAGAAAAACAAATTGCACAAATGAAAAAAAGCATTACCACCCATACAAATAAAACCATTTCTCAATCCATTTTTTGGGTTATTTTATTATCTTTAATAGCCATTGTTATAGCCATTTTTGTATCACTTAAGATTGATAAAACCATTAAGCTTTATGCCAATACAATTATCGAATACGAAGAGAAAAAAAGAAAACAAGAACAGATGTTGATACAACAAAGTAAAATGGCAGCGTTGGGAGAAATGTTGGAAAATATTGCTCACCAATGGAGGCAACCCTTATCGGTAATTTCCACTGCATCAACAGGTGTTATGGTGCAAAAAAGTTTGCACTGCTTAAGTGATACTCAATTGGATTCTGCTTTAACAGCAATCAATGATTCAGCACAATATTTATCCAATACGATTGAAGATTTTAGAAACTTTTTTAGACCCAGCAACAGCAAAATCAGTGAGTTTAATATCAAAAATACCATAGAAAAAACATTGAATCTGCTGACATCTACTTTTGTTGCTAAGGATATTGAGTTGGTACAAAATATTGAAGATTTTAAACTCAAATCCATAGAAAATGAACTCATACAAGTTCTCATAAATATATTAAACAATGCTCGTGATGCATTAGTTGAATTGGAAAATGAAAAAAGAATTGTCATGCTTAAAGCTTATAAAAAAGACCAGACTGCCATTATTGAGATACAAGACTCAGGAAAAGGGATTCCTAATAATATTATTAAAAAAGTTTTTGAACCCTACTTTACAACCAAACATAAATCAAAAGGGACCGGTATTGGACTTTTTATGAGTGAAGAGATTATACGAGTACATATGAAAGGGACATTAACCGTATCAAATGAAGAGTTTGTTTATAAAAATATTTCCTATATAGGGGCAAAGTTTACAATTGCAATTAAAACCTCCTAATCATTATAAGCTTCTCTTTTACAACTTTTCAACCTCTTTTTGTACTCTTTTTAAGGTTTCATTTATCTCAGTCTCTTTATGTTGTTCAATAAATTCTTCTAAACTTAAATTGCTTATAGGAACTTGTTTACTAAATTTAACAATATCTTCATCAATAGGCATACCCCCTATTTTTGTTTGCATTAAATCAATGATGAAAAAGTCCTTATTTAAAGTAAATCGAGCATAGTTATAATAAACCTTAGCCTCATCATTAAGTTTGTTTAAACTAATCGTTTCTGTACGCAATGAGGTATAATCCATCCGCCCTTTTGATTCGATTTGGGTAAAAAGATAATAAGGTAAAATATTGATGTCAATATCTTGAATGGAGGTTTGTTTAACAAAGCTATCATTAACAAGTTTAACAAAATAGTTTGGATTCATTGTCCCAATCTCTTTTAACACTTCACAGTTTATGTACTCAACAATATAAGGGGCGTTTTGTTTTATAAAAATTGTGATTTCATTTTGTTGCATTTAATTTTTTAAAACCTTTTCTTTAGTATTTCATAAATTTTATTGTCTTCTCGTTTTTCTGTAAAACTTTTGATAAAATTTTAGATTAGAACTCATCGATATTGACTTCAATAAGTTTTGAGCCATCGCTCATTCTTTTATCAATCTCTTTTGAAAGTAAATAGTCATCTACTATTGCCATAAGCTTTTCATAGGTTTGAGAAGGAACTAAATAGGCACTGACTTTATTATGATTTAAAATAGCAATCGCTTCAGTACCAGCTTTTTCGATTAGTGAGGAAGGAGACTTTTTAAGCTCACTGATACTTGCAGAATAATTGGCTAAAATAGAGTTCATTTTAGTATCCTTTTTAGTACTTTTTATAGTTCATATTTTAGTATTTATTTTTTTGGTGTCAAATAAATTTTTTTTTATTTTATCACCTAAGCTTACTATTTTTACATAACAACAAAGAATAAAGAATTCAAGGTTAAAATACATTTCTATCTTCCTTTTGCTTTATCATCCTTTAATGTCATTACTGTACTTGTAATATATGCAACTTTTTTATTTTCCTCATTATAAATTATACACTCATAATGAGTAAGTGTTTTCCCTCTCTGAATTGGTTTTGCATGAGCTTTTAAAATTGATTTCCAAGTTGGTCTGTAAAAATTGATTTTTAAATCTACACTTGTAAAACTTTCATTCTGTTTCATAAATGTTGAATGTGCTGTACCTATTGCAGCATCAGAAAGTTCACATAATAAGCCACCATGAATCGTACCTTGCTGATTTCCATGTAATTTTACATTTGCATCAATTTTAACTATTGCCTCACCTAGTGCTATATTCTCTATTTCCATTTTCAATGTTTGTGATATGGCTGTTGGATAGAGCATAAGAGATGAGTCATTTTCATCTAATTTATTTTCTACATATTTTCTCAAATATTCAAAAACTGGGTATTCATTATTCATTTGTAATCCTTTTGTTAATGATAATGAAAATATTTACAAACCTATTTGATTATAAAGTTTTTTTATTTGATTATTTGGCTTGGAGAGTAATTAAAATATGCTTTAAAAAGTTTTGAAAAATGTGATATATCTTTAAATCCTGAGTAAAAACAAGCATCACTAACAGAACAATGTTTATATTCAATTAAATACTTTGCTCTTTTCAATCTTTTGTATTGTACCCATTTCATTGGTGAACAAGAAGTAAATTTTTTAAAATCTTTTTTAAATGTTGATAAACTTCTTCCACTCTCTTTTGCAAAAGATTCTAAATTTAACGCCCTATCAAAATTATCATTCATAAAAGGCTCTAAAGGTTTTACATCATTAATATAAGGATAAAAAAAATTTATAAGTTCTTTATCATACTTTGAATCTAAGAGTAAAAGAATAATTTCTTTTAATTTTAGTTTTAAAATTTCATTCATATATTTTGTTTTTGTACTTAATAAGGTTTTAATAAAAAGGGCATTTTGAGTCAATAAATCTGATTGTTTCAATACAAAAAAGGAAGAATCATTATTTTTTTTCAATGTCTCTTTTATATTTAAATCTCTTAATATCATTGAAGTTATGTATGTATCAAATACAATAACTAATGATGAATAAGCGGTATTGCTTGTAATTATACTATCAATATATTCTCCTCTTTTCAAAAAAAGAATTTCATTTTCTCTTATTTCGAATTCTTTTTCTTGTGTAATAATTTTTTTACTACCTGAAAAAACAAAACTCAATATGTAATTATCAGTATACAATGACAGTTGTTCATCACTTGCTTGATAACAAAATTTTGCAAAAATATTTTGATTGTGTTTTAAAGTTTTTTTACTTTTATACTCACTAAAGTTTATAAAATTCATCATTTTTCTTTTTTATTGAGATAAGAATGCCGATTATATCATTTTCAAATTAAGAATTACCAATTATGTAATTCAAATATAGGTTTAAAACTTGTTCGGAGACTTTAAGATTTTTTATATTGGAGTGGAGCTGAGGAATTACACCTCAGTAGTGTTGATACAGCTACTATTCAGAACTAAGTTGTTATTAAAATCTCATATCGCAATGTGGATTATTGAACTAATCCTCCACTCAACACACTCCACTGGATCATAATATCAGCCATAAAAAACCCCTCTAAAATTAGATTTGAAAGTTTAACTACTACTTTGATATTGATTTCAATAACTGTAAGATCAATATAGCAACATACAAAAATCATCAATAATAAATTTTATATACCGCTGATACTAATTAGAGTATTTGTTTTCTAACGAAAATGAATGTGGCTCCGGCACCAGGATT
>DGAG01000001.1:0-125968 GCA_002382325.1 Epsilonproteobacteria bacterium UBA4036 | reverse complement strand
ACCGCTGAGCTATGCCGGAATCTACATCTTTGTTAAGAGGTTGGAATTATAGTAAATATTTCTCATTTTGTCAAGGCGATTTTGGGCGATTTCACAAAATTTTATAAAAATCAACGCCACTGCAATTTATGAGTGAAATTTTATTGATTTTAACCAAAGAATTAAGCAAATTTCGACTTTCTTCATCAAACATGTTTTCAATATCTTCTAAAGTCAGTGGTCTTCGCTTAAGCATGGTGATGATTTCTTCTTCACTAAACTTGTGGGTCTGTTTGGGACGATTTTTATAAGCGATATTGACATTTAACTCTTTAAACTGCATTGCGATAGCTTCTAAGGCTTCATAGCTTACTGGTTGTACTTTATACGCAGGAGGTCTGTCTATCGTGCCTATATCCACTCTGTGAGGATTAATATGAGTTAATGCTTGATACAACAGTTCAATCTCTTCTTGTGCGTCATTTATATCTTTGACAAAGAGCACTTCAAGCACCATTGTATTTTGACTTTGTAGCCTAAATTGTGCCATGGCTTCTACGATTTTTTGGCAATCCACACTGGCATTGATTCGGTCAAGTTTTTTGAAACATTTCTCACTGATGCAATCCAAAGAGAGTTTCACCGTATCAAACTTCAATAACGCCTCAAAGACCTCTTTTTTGTAAATGGTGCTTCCATTGGATAAAATTAGTGTCTTAGCGTCTTTTTTAATGGAATTAATACGTACAATTAACTCATCTAAAAAAGGGTAAAGTGTGGGTTCACCATTGGCTGTTACGGTTATGACATCAATGTTTGGATGCTTTGCAAATGACTCTTCAATGGCTTCAATCACAGCTAAAACCTCTGGGTATTCACTCATTGTTGAAACTGTTTTTGCAGGTTTTAATTCACAGTATAAGCAATCAAAGTTGCATTGTTTAGAATCGGGCGATAAATCCACCCCTAAAGAGATACCAAAACGCCGTGAAGGAATTGGTCCGAAAGTTAATTTTGAAGAATCAGTAATAAGTGGCATAGTAGAATGATCTTTATTCAAATTATTCACAACTTACCACTTACTACTCACTTTTTACTTTTTAGAAACTCGTTTACATTCAGAGACAAAATGAATCGCATTTTCAACAGGTACATCAGGTAAAATACCATGTCCTAAGTTAAAAATATGTCCTTCTCCTTGCATGATGTTTTGAATACCCTCAACACATTTAGTCGTAGCATCTTTACTGTACAATCGACACGGTTCCATGTTTCCTTGAAGAACATATTTACTTCCCAATTTCTCTTTGGCTAAACTCAATGGCGTTCCCCAATCCACACCAAAAACATCAAAGTTTCCATACACTTTATCTAAAAATGCAGGAATTCCTTTAGGGAACATAATCACAGGAATATGTGGGTATTTTTCTTTTAAGTATTCAGCAATTTCAACCATATATTTCCATGAAAACTCATCGTACATACCCGGTTCAATAGCTGCTGCCCAAGAATCAAAAATTTGAACCACATCCGCACCTGCTTGGATTTGTTTTTCCATATAAAACTTCACGACTTCAGTCACTTTTTTTAAGATTTTATGAAGTAATTGTGGGTTTGAGTACATCATTTTTTTGCAAATATTGTAGGTCTTTGTCCCTTGCCCTTCAATCATGTACGTAGCCAGTGTCCAAGGTGCCCCTGTAAATCCAATCAGTGCTTTATCTTGAGGTAATTGCTCTTTTAACAGTTTAATGGTTTCATACACATAGGTTAATTTACTCGCAGCTTCTTCGCCACCAATAAGTGCGTCTACATCTGCTTCTGTAACAATGGGATCTTTAAAAATGGGACCTTCACCTTTGATGAAATCTAAGTGCATACCCATTTCATTGGGTACGACTAAAATATCTGAAAATAAAATTGCCGCATCTACACCTACAATATCAAGGGGTTGGATGGTTACTTCACACGCCAATTTAGGGTTGTGGCATAAGTTTAAAAAGTTGCCTGCTTGGGCTCTTACTTTCATATATTCGGGTAAATATCTTCCTGCTTGTCGCATCATCCAAACAGGAGTATACGGTGTTGGCTTTCGAAAACACGCATCTACAAAAATTTTTGACATACAATAACCTTTATTTTATTTTTTTCCCACTTTACCTAAAAAGTAAAGTCCAACAGCCAATGCAGTGACTGCCAATGCAAAATACAACATCTCTAACGCACCATTGTATTTTGTGTGTAAAACTCTTTGAAAAAAGTTTACAACTAAAACCATCACAATAACCTTGGCTATTTTATCTTTTAATTGATCCAATGAAGTAATCGACAATATTTTTTGGTCATCTTTGGCTTGTTGAATATGATCAATAGGTGAAATAAAAAGTTCATATACACCAAAAGAAAAAATCAACATAACCACCGCAATCAAATATAAATCGACTGCACCAATAATCCCACTGACAATATCTTCATGAAAATCTTGAGGATGTGCTCCTGTTGTTATGGTGATAAAGGCATACTTAGCAACACCGAAAATATCCATACTCGCAACAACAAAAAGCACCAATGCTCCAATAAGTCCAAAAATAACAGCCAAAATTACTAAAAATCTTGTCTGCCACATAGCACTTTCAAAGAACTTTTCTATCATTAAATATCGCTTTCTAACTCAATCCACTTTAAAGCAATTCGAACAGCATTGGTCGCTGCTCCCACTCTTACTTGGTCTGCCACATTAAAATAGTGAACAACATTAGAAGCATAAACGTCTTTTCTGATTCGTCCCACATACGTAATATCAGTATCAGTTGCAATAATTGGCATGGGGTAAGCATTGCTTTTTAAATCATCGATTACTTCAACATTTTCAAATCGTGCTAATGCTTCTCGT
Organism: Epsilonproteobacteria bacterium UBA4036; assembly: GCA_002382325.1. Taxonomy (GTDB): domain Bacteria; phylum Campylobacterota; class Campylobacteria; order Campylobacterales; family Arcobacteraceae; genus Marinarcus. The sequence goes on along the minus strand of DGAG01000001.1, from coordinate 123,096 downwards.
ACCTCTTCAACATCCACAACTACATCGTCTTCAAATGTTACTGTGATTGATTCAGAGTGACTTCTTAAAACAGGAACTCGAACACACGTAGCAGCAACTTGAAGCTCTTTGTGCATAATTTTTTGAGTCTCTTTGACCATTTTCATCTCTTCTTTGGTAAACCCATTTTCTTGGGCTACATCGATTTGAGGAATAACATTCAAAGCAATTTGGTGTGCAAATGCGTTGATTTCAGTTTCATCCAATTTAAAAGCAAAGAAATCCTGCATTTGTTTGACTAACTCTTCCATCCCTTTTTTACCTGCACCTGAAACGGCTTGATACGTAGAAACATCGACTCGTTTGATTCCATACAACTCATCAAGTGGTTTAAGTGATAACACCATTTGAATGGTTGAACAATTGGGATTAGCAATAATTCCCGTTTGTTTCCATAATTCGATGTCTTCAGGATTGACTTCTGGTACAACCAAAGGAACGTTTTTGTCCATTCTAAAATGACTGGTATTATCAATAACCACAGCCCCTGCTTCAACCGCATACTTTGCAAACTCGGCAGAAACACTTCCCCCTGCACTAAAAAAAGCAATTTCTACTTCATTTTCTTCAAAACACGTAGGTGTTAATTCTAAAACCGTGTACTCTTTGTTTTTATACTCAATTTTACTTCCAGCACTTCGCGAACTGGCCAATGGCACAAGTTTGCTAATTGGAAAATTGTACTCTTCTAACACTCTAAATAGCTCTTCGCCTACAGCACCAGTTGCTCCAACAACTGCTACATTAAAACTTCTCATTCTTCATTTCCTTTGTCATTATTTGGTAAATCTAAATTGTAATCGTTTAAATCAATTCCATCCATCATATCGGCACTCTCTATATCCAATTCATCGTCATCTTCTTTTGGACATTTTGCAATGCTGACAACTTTGTCGTCTTTATCCACATTAACAATAATTACTCCACTGGTGTTTCTTCCCGCTTTTCGTATGGTGTTCATATCGACTCGAATCATTTTTCCAATGCTGGTTAATAACATTAAGTCTTGGGTTTCATCCACTAAAACAGCACCCACAACACTACCTGTTTTTGCACTTAATTTCATTGATATAACACCACTTCCTGCTCGATTGGTTTCTCGATACTCTTCAACGGTTGTTCGTTTACCAATTCCTTTTTCTGAAACGGTTAATAACTCTTGTTCAATATTATCCACAACATTGGCATCAACAACAAAGTCGCTGTCTATTTTAAACTTAATACCTCGAACCCCTCTTGTACTTCGTCCTTGGTCTCGTGTTTTTTCGATGTCAAATCGGATACATTGTCCTAAGCTGGTGAAAATCATCAAGTATTGAGATTCAACGGTAGTGATTTTTGCTGTTACAATTTCATCAGAATCATCTAAAACAATGGCTCGAACACCATTGCTTCTGATATTTGAGAATTCACTCAAACTTGTACGTTTAACAATACCATTTCGTGTAAAGAATGCCAATGATTTAGACTCATCAAAATCGGTTGTTGGAATAATTTCCATAATTTTTTCATCGGGTCTTAAATTGATTAAATTCACCACAGCTTTACCTTTAGCCGTTCGTGAACCTTCAGGAATTCTGTACACTTTTAACCAATACAGTTGCCCCATATTGGTTACGAACATCAACGTATCATGCGTATTAGTAACAAAGAATCGTTCAATAAAGTCATCGTCATGGGTCGTGACAGCAACTTTACCTTTTCCTCCTCGTCGTTGTTTTTCATACGATTTAATAGGAACTCGTTTGACGTATCCATTATGTGTAATAGTAACCACCATTGGCTCGTTTGGAATCAAGTCTTCAATGTCGATTTCATCGTATGAATCTTCAATTTCAGTCAATCGTTTGGTTGAATATTTTTCTCGTACTTCAATTAACTCTTCTTTGATAATTTCATTGAGTCGTTGCTCTGATTTCAAAATAGCTTCAAGCTCTGCAATAAGTGTCATAAGCTCAGCATATTCTGCTTCTAGTTTTTCAATTTGAAGACCTGTTAATCGTCCCAATCTCATATCTAAAATGGCTTGTGCTTGTATTTCACTTAATTCAAATCGTTCTCTTAATTTTTCACGGGCATCAGCATCATTGCTTGATGCTCGAATAATTTTTACCACTTCATCAATATTATCCACCGCAATTTTAAGCCCTTCTAAAATATGCGCTCGTGCTTTTGCTTTCTCCAAATCAAAAATGGTTCGTCGAATAATAACCGTTTTTCGGTGTGATAAAAAGACCGTTAAAAGTTCTGGCAAAGTAAAGACTTTAGGCTCTTTGTTATAAACAGCTAAAAGAATAATCCCAAACGTTGTCTCCATTGGAGTTGATTTGTATAAGTTATTTAAGACAATCTCACTCATTGAGTCTTTTTTAAGCTCAATGACAACACGGATACCTTCTCTGTCTGACTCATCTCTTACTTCTGCAATTCCATCAATTTGTTTATCTTTTGCCAACGTAGCAATCTGTTCGATTAATCGTGCTTTATTGACTTGGTAAGGCAACTCATCTAAAACAATGACCTCTTTTTTCCCTCGAGTTTCAATATGATGTTTGGCTCGAATTCTTACTCTTCCTCGCCCCGTATTGTACGCATCAACAATCCCTCGTCGTCCAAAGATGGTTCCTCCTGTTGGAAAATCAGGCCCTTGAATAAACTCCATAAGCTCATCTGCCGTTGCCTCAGGATTATCAATGGTATATAAAATGGCTTCAAGTAACTCCCCCAAATTGTGCGGTGGAATTTTTGTTGCCATTCCCACGGCGATCCCTTCACTTCCATTGAGTAACAAGGTTGGAACTCGTGTAGGAAGAACCGAAGGTTCTCTTACCGTGTCATCATAATTGGGTATGAAATTTACAGTGTCTTTGTCAATATCTTTTAAAATATCTTCTGAAATTCGAGACATTCGAGCTTCAGTATATCGCATTGCAGCGGCATTATCACCATCGACGGAACCAAAGTTTCCTTGCCCATCAACCAAAGGTGCTCGCATAGAGAAGCTTTGCGCCATTCTTACAAGAGCATCATACACCGAACTGTCACCATGAGGATGGTACTTACCAATAACATCCCCTACAATTCTCGCTGATTTTTTATACGACGCTTTTGAACTTAAATTCAAATCATGCATAGCATACAAAATTCTTCTATGAACAGGCTTTAAACCATCTTTAGCATCAGGTAAAGCACGTCCTATAATAACACTCATTGAGTAGTCTAAATACGATGCCTTTACCGAATCTTCGATTTTAATATCAACAATATCTCGGTCTTGAAAAAGATTTTCCATGAAATTTTACCTTATACATATAAATTGGGTAGATTTTACCTAAAAAAGGCTTAGTCTTCATTGTAATAACAAAAATTATTTCAAAAAAGTATGGGAAGTAGACCAAGAGGAGAAACCCTCTTGGATTTGATGTTACAAATTATTATCTTTTTTGTATTTTAAAATAGCAGTGTGAATATCATCTTTTAATTTGAGCTTCTCTTTTTTCTTTTTTTCAATCTCAAACTGATCGGCATGATTTTTCTCTAACTGGACAATCTCTTCGTCCATTTCATTGTGTTTATCAAACAATTTTTCAAAATATTTATCTTGGGCTTTGATTTTAACAATAATATCTCGGTATTCATGAAACATATTGACTCCTTAAGTTAATAAGATACATTATAACCAAACTGCACTTAAGGATTTTTTTTAAGTACGATAATCGGCATTGATTTCGACATATTTATAGCCCAAATCACACCCATACGCCGTGAAACTCTCTTTACCTTGCCCAATATCACAAACGATTTTAAACTGATCATTTTTCAACACTTCACCCGCTTTGGCTTCCACTTCTTTGTTAAATAAGATTTTGCCTTTTTCAAACACCACTACATCGTTGTATGAAATCACTAACGTCTCTTCACAACATTGAATTTGACTTGCCCCTATGGTTGAAGCGATTCGTCCAAAGTTTGGATCTTCCCCAAACAAAGCTGTTTTGACCAACAACGAGTTAGAAAGTGCTTTGGCTGCTTTTTGAGCATCTTCTTGTGTACTTGCATTTTTCACTTCAAATGCCACCGCTTTTTTAGCTCCCTCCCCATCGGCAACCATCAACATCGCAATGTCGTGCATAACCAATCGTAAGACTTCTTTAAATGCTTCTTTATCATACGCATTTGATTTTTGATTGCTTAAAAGCAATACCGTGTCATTGGTTGATGTATCGCCATCAACGGAAATGGCATTAAACGTGGTTTCAATATTGGACTGTAATGCCTCTTTCATATCCTGTTTTGGAACATTTGCATCGGTGCAAATAAAACATAACATTGTGGCTAAATTAGGGTTTATCATCCCTGCACCTTTTGCTACTGCGCCTATTTTAAAACTGCTTCCATCGTCAAGCTTGACTTCATACATTGCTGTTTTTGGATACGCATCGGTTGTCATAATCGCTTTACTTAACCCTTCACCGTCTTTGGCATTTAAATCAAATCGGTTCGCACCCGCAATGAGTTTTTCCATAGGAAGTTGATTTCCAATAACACCTGTTGAACTCATAATAGGATTGGTCATATCAAAGTTTAAAGAAACAAACAATTTATTGATATTATCAATGCCCTCTTGCCCTGTCATGGCGTTCGCATTTTTTGAGTTAATCAATACAAAGTTGGTTTTAAAATCTTTAGGATACTGCAAATAGTGTTTTAAAGGAGCTGCTTGAAATTTATTTTTAGTAAATACGGCTTCCACCTCACATAAACTGTCACTGTATATAAATCCCATATCATTGGCACCGCTTGGTTTTAAACCTGCATGCAGTCCACCACAATAAAATCCATCAATTTGGTCAAAATAACCTTTTATGGGAAAAATTGAAAACATTGTTATAAATCTCCTGGTCGTGTTGTTTGAATAATAATACGTTTGGCGCGTGAAATCCCTTTTTGATTTCCCACTAAAAGCAATTTACACTTCTCTTTAATCACTGTTTGAGCACTTGGCATTTGAATAAATCGTCCTTTTTCTTCGGTAATTCCTACGACGGAAACTTTCATCCGATCACGCAAATGCAAATCTTTTAACGCACGGTTCACTGCCCATGAATCTTCAGGAACATAGACTTCTTCCATATCAATAGGTGTATCGGGTTTATATAAAAACTCTTCAAGTACGTTTTCCATATCGGGTCGAATTGCCATGGCACTGACTCGTTTTGCCATCAAAGAAGGAGGGGCAACCACTTTATCTGCACCCAGTTTTTTGAGTCGTTCTTTGTCGTATTGTGTTTCTGCGTTAGAGATGATTAAAAAAGGAGTTCGTCCTAACTCTTTTTCATACAATCGCACCGAAGCAATCAGCGTAATGTTGTCCGAAATGTTTTTTGACAATGAAATCGCGCCTTTTGCCGCACTTAAATGCGATTTTAAAAACGCCACTTCTGTAAAAGCTTCTTCGCTGACATAGTAAGGGTATCGATGTTCTCGTGCAATCTCTTCCATATCTTTTCGTGAGTCAACAACCACAAAAGGGATATGATTGAGTCGAAATTGACGTGCCAATTGAGCGGTATATTCATTGTGATGAAAAATAACAAAATGATTTCGTAATCGTGCGATTTTATAAAGCATTTTTCTTTCCTTTAAAAGTTCAAGCAGTGAGCCATTTGAAATTGCATCTATAACAATACCAATAGAAAACGTCAAAATAGCAAATCCTGCCAACATAAGCGTGACAGTAAAGACTATTCCTTCATTACTAAAATTACTCTCATTTAATGAACCAAATCCGGTGGTAGTAAACGTATACGCGGATTGAAAAATTGCATCCATAATGGTGTAATCTTCTAAATAAACATAACCTAAAGCACCAATCATTAAAATGGCTTGGATTAAAATAAGGGGTAATCGAAAAGGTTTTAATTGGGAGTATATTGCGGGGTTTAAATCGTATTCGGGTTTGTTAGCTCTTATTTCCCACCCGAGGGCTCTTTTTAGCTTTACAATAAAGCTCATAAAAGCACTTTCAAGTGCCTTATGAGTTTTTCTTAAGAGTTCTTAACTCTTTAGCAGAAATTTTTAATTTCATTGTTGATCCATCTTCAAGTGTCACTCGAACAGTTCTTAAATTGGGTAAAAATCTTCTTCTAGTTCTGTTTTTAGCATGACTTACGTTGTTTCCAGATAATGGACCTTTTCCAGATATTGCACATCTTCTTGCCATTGTAGTTCCTTCTATTTTTAAAAATATTCGCGTATTATATCTTCTTTTTCTTAAATTGTCTTTAACAAACTTAAGATTTATTTAATACTTTTTGATTTTTGCCAACAAAGAAAACATCACCTCTTATGTGTGAATGTGATGTATTCATACTTGTTTTAATCTTTTATTCTCTTACTTTCTTTAGCAATTCAGGATTTAACTCTTGTTTAATCTGTTCTATTGGTTTTTCCATAACGGCTTTTAAAAGCTGATGATTCGCTTTTTTTTGATTTGATTCATATTTCATATAAATCAAAACAGTTAAGACTATGATTATCAAAAAAAGTGTTTTCTGAGATATTTTTCGTTCGTTCATCCTTTTATCTTATCCCACCAAAGATTGAATCTCCACTTTCACTTTTAATTTTTTCAATTAATATATTGAACTTTTCAAGCCCTTTTTGCACGGTTAATTGTTTAGCCACTTTATGGTTTTGTTTTTTTATCACTTTTAAATCTTCATTTCGACTCAATAACGCGTCAATTTTAAAAGCCGTACTTGGGTCATTGGGCAAATTCATGGTGGCAAACACATCGACGATTTCACTGCTGTGATTGTACGCTGTTACAAAAACAGCGGTTTTGTAGTACATGGCTTTTAAAATATTTACAGCAAACGCTTGATTGTGGGTGGGTAAGACAAAAATATCTGCAATGGCAAAAAGCAAATCCATGTTCTCAAAGTTCTCATACAAAAGAACTTTGTCTTCAAAATTATATTTGGCAATTTGGAACTTTAAATTAGTAATTTGTTGGGTATCAGAAGCAATAATGACTCGAAAATTGATGCTGTTTAATTGTAAAATCGTATGGATAAACTCTTTAACTCCACTGTTTTTTAAATTGTTTGCGGTAAAGAGAATAATTTTGGTTTTTTTATCCAAATTAAGCTGTGCCAAGAACTCTTTTTTGGAGGCTTTGATATCTATTTCTTTAGGAACAAAAGAGGGATACACCACTTCTATTTTATTGGCTTGCACCTTGGCTGTTTCAATGACTTGAGCTTTAATGGCATGAGAATTTACGATACATATTTTACTGTGTTTGAAATTATCCAAAGCATCATTGTCAACTCTTCCTTGATGAAAATAAACATCCGGGTACTCTTTGGCTTTTAGAGTCAGTTTTTTAAAGAGGGAGTGAGGTTTTAAAGGTTCAAAAGAGTCATTTTGAAGCAAAGCTTCAATAAAAGGTGTTTTGGTTTTATATCCGAAAGTTATTTTTGTCATAGCATTTACCTTTGTGTTTCTACAATCGCCAACACATCTTTTGCAGTTATAAGTTTCATACAGTTATGATGTTGCAAAGGACACACCCGTTTCATGCAAGGTGCACACTCTAAATTTTTAGAAATGATGTGTTCATTGGGATTGTTCCATTGGTTTGTTTCTTTAAATCGTGTCGGTCCAAAAACAGCAATGGTGTTGATTTTATACGCTGCAGCAATATGCATAGGGCCTGAGTCGTTGGTTAAAAAAACATCTAAGCCTGCAATGTATTCAATAAGTTTTGGAATGGTTGTTTTTCCTGCGAGATTGGTGTAATTGCTTATGCCTTTTTCTTTGAGTTCTTTTTCAATATCATTGGCAATATCCACTTCCCCTGGCCCTCCAAAAATCACTATATCATACTGCTTTGCCAGTGCGATTGCCACATTTGCAAACTCTTTTGGGTACCATCGTTTGGCACTTCCATACGTTGCCCCAGGGTTAATACCTAAAGTGGGTTTGGCAAAAATATGAGGAGTGTAATAAAGTTTTAAATCCCCCGCAGGAAGATTGGTTTTAAAGGAGTAATTGACAAAATCATTGTAACGTAATACTTGATGAATCTCTTCTTTGGTTAAACGTTTGTATTGATACTTTTTTTTCGCTTTAACAAAAAACATCATAAATTTTGAAGAGATACTTCGTCTAAAAGATAAAGCAATATCAACCTTACCAATACGTTTTGCCAATTTAATTAAATTGAGATATCGGTTTCCACTTTTTTTGGTTTCATCAATTAAAATATGTTCAATATTTTTAAAGCCTTGAAACGCTTGTGTTGATACAAAAGAACCCAACAGAGTGATTTTGGCATCGGGATAGGTTTTAATAATGTTTTCAACCGCAGGAGTTGTCATAATCGCATCTCCCAACCAAGTGGGAATTTCAATAAAGATTTTATTTATGGTAGGCATAAATCGGCTTCTTAGAAATTTGAATCTCTTTTAAGAGTTGTACCCCATACATATCATAGACTTCATGGAAATTGGTCAATTCAACACGGTGTTCACCATTGACCCAAATGACATCAAATTTTCTGTTCTCTTTTTTGCACGTTAACACATACAACTCTTTTGAGTGAGAAAATCTCAACACTTCACACCCCTGTAAAAAGGCAATCATGGTTTTGTATACATTAAACGCTTCTCGTTTTTTAATCCCATCTCGATTGTCAATCAACCCATAACCAGGGGCAATAAGTTGGTGCCAAAAAACCGTTTCTACCTTTTTTGTGCCCAATGCCAATAAATAGTATCGAAGCATATAACACGCGTAGGTTTCTAAGCTCACACACTCTTGTTCACTCGTAGGCGCATAAGGTTTGGTATTTGAAATGGGCCAATTAACTTCAGAAATAATCAACTTGTTACTGGAACGCTTAGATAAAGAAGCAATGGCATAAAGCAAATCAATTTTTTTGCTTGTATCGTAAGAGATGAGTTGTGTGTTTTCAGGAGCACCACGTCTGTCCACATAAAGCAATGCGCTGACTTTATCAAAATAGATAGTGTATTTACTAAATAATGCTCGAATGGTATAGTGATATTCAAAGTCAATCACACTAGGACCGATAAGGTTATACTCTTTAAATGAATTGCGTTTTATGTTATATGCCACTTCATAAAAATCCAAATACTCTTGAACACTGGCAAACCCCCATTTTAAACGATTGATTGCGTTACCTATTTGAAAGTTTTTTGCAATGCCCTTAAACGCAATAAAGATATTGGTCAAACTCTCTTGCAACATCATTTTGTGTTCAATATGCGGACGATCTTGTAAAATATTTATTGTAAGGTCACACCCATGAAAATATTTAGCAAACTCCACGTAGCTTTTTAAATTGGCAATATCATGTAAAGGAACTCGAATTAAGATATTTTTGCACCCCAACTCTTCAATAAGTTCAACTTGTTCTAGGCCTTTATCCAAGTTCACACTCATTCCAAAAAATTTTGTCGTATCGACACTTTTTGAACGAAATAAAGGCGTTGCTAATACACTAATGGGATAAATAAAAAAATTAATCACCAGCAATTTAACATAATCAAACCAATGCTTCTGACGCATCATTTTTTTAAAGTTTTTATCTTTTATCACATGAGGCTGATCCGAATAATTGTCCCACACAAATTGTCCTTTTTTCATCTTTAAAGCCTTGTAAAAGGTCGTTGCCCTAAAATAGAACGTTGAATATCTTTTTTATACATTGTCATAAACTTTTTCCATTGTTTTTTTATTTTATATTTTGTATACAATTTAGAGTATTGATAAAACATAAACTTAATTCCCGTTCTTTTTGCTCCTAAGCCATCTACAATAATTATTTTGAATTGATTTTCTGAAATCTTTTGGGCAAAAATATTGGTTAAACTCGTATCTACAAACAAAATCAAATTTGTTTCCAAATAAACTCGAAACTCTTCCAAAAGTTTTTTTTGTTCATCCACAGAAATTAACTTATGGGCTAAATAATATCGAAAAGATTTTGAAGGTTGTCCATCATAATCCATCACTCGATCAAAAATCAATCCCAAACCTTTATTCGTTTGAACATAACCATAACACTGAACCAAATGAGAAAAATTGACTTTTCTTTTTTTTAAAAGGGAATAATAATTAAATTCCAGCTCATTTTGATTGTTATGAACACCCTGTGTATAAACTATTTTGATGACCTTATTGACATCATTTGGATGAACAAAACAGAATCGTTCACCCCCTTTAGCAATCAAATCTTCATCTTTGAGTATCACTTCAGACATGTCCCCTCTCGTACTTCAAATATTTCTATTTTCTTTCCTACTTCCAATAATATTTTTTTACACAATGAAATTTCTAATCCCGTATTAATATAGGTGTACACAAAAGAGGGTTTTTTTAAGTAAATCTCAAAATTCAACTCTCTGTATTGAAGAATATCATCATCAAGTAATTCTCCCTTTCGACTTAAAATAATTTCAGATTTTGCATCTAAATGAATGAGCCAAAATGTTTTTGGGATATATCTTAATACCTTTGTCCAGTTCTTTCTTAATTTAGTTGATCTGTCAAGAAATGAAATATCTTCAAGTAAATAATCGTTAAAAAAACGGTCAACAAAGACTAACTTATTCTTAACTAAAGTTTGAAATACTAAAAAAGGATAATAAAATATTCCACAAAATATCACCAATTTTGCATTAATATCATCAACTTGATCTTTAGTCGGTTTTTGATTAAGTCGTTTTTTTAAAAGAAATTTATTAATGGGATACATCAAATTATATAGAAGTGATCGTCGAACAATTTTCTTAAAGCGTTTATACAAGACCTTATTCTCTATAGAACATATAACTTCTTTTAAAAGAGTCGTTTTCCCTACTCCATCAGGTCCAATTACAGGAACAATCTTTTGTTTTTTACAGTTATTGTATTCTTTTTCAAAATTCTTATTTTCTTGGTGATTTTTTTTATCTGTTGAAGAAAAAAATAAAAAATATTCTTTTTTTTCTTCATTAGGCAAAAAAATTAATAATTCACTCTTTTCATAATCTGTATTTATTATGGAAAAACAAATTTCATGGGTACTGCAAAATAAAAAAATTTCTTTAAAAAGATTGTTTTTCTGACTACTTTGGATCATTAATTGATTTTCAGAGAAAGAAAAATCTGAAGTTATCTCAAGTTTATATTTAGCGAGTATATTTAAAATTATTTTCTCTTTATTATTCATAAACAATCTCTTTTAATCGTTTTTCAATGTTTTCATAAATATCTCTGCCATAATTTTGAGGAACACAAAAGTTATTTTGTTTCTCTTCATCACTCATCGTGCCCCAACGTTTGGCACTGGCGAATAAACTCTCTCCAAAAAAAGAGAGTGTTTGAGTATTTGTCGCACCGGCAAGATGCATGGGTCCCGTTGAAGTACTGACAAACAGCATACTGTTTGCAATATATTGGGTAAATTCCATAAGCGATACTTTAGAGTCAAACATTGTTGCTTCAAAATCAAGATGCTCTTTTATATACTCTTTTGAAGTTTCATCATCAGGACCAAAGCTAAAAACAATCTCATACTCACTGTTTTTAATACTGCGTGCAAGATTAATATAATCGTCTAAGGTTAAGTTTCCATCACTGCTTCCCCCAAAACCAGGATGAAAAATCACTTTCTTTTCTTTAGTGAATGGTAAGTAGTGAACGGTGAGTAGTGGCTTTGAGAATTCTAACTTAATGTCAGGGAAAATTGTTTTTCCTAAATCCAAGTTATACTCCCACTCTCTTTTTTTAACTTGACTTCGTCGTTGTTTGACACGTTTATTAAAAAAAAGTTGAGCAATTTTAGTTGCAGGAGCAATTCGTTTTTTAATACCACTTCCAAAGAGAAGTTTTCCAACAGCAGTATCAATATAAGCACTGATACTGGCATCAAATTTTTTACTTTTTATCTCTTGTTTTATTCGAGACAAATTATTCTTATCAAATAAAATAACATCATCAATAAATTCAATATTTTGCGCAAAGTCAAAATTCACTTTGCTTACTAATGCTGTGAGTTTAGTAGATGGGTATTGCTCTTTAATCGCTTTAAATAAAGGAAGAGTGACAACAAAATCTCCAATTTTGTCATGTCGTGTAATGAGCAAATTCATTACATCTTTCCTCTGATTTTACGTTTAAACTCAACAAAACTTTTAAGTTTTTCATCGCACTGTTTTAAACATTCAATTGCTTTTTCTTCATTGGTATTTGATAATTTGGCATATTCTTTGGCAATCAATAATAGACTCTCTTCATCTAACCAAAGCTTTGCAAAGTTGTCTAAGCCCTCTTTGACACTCATAGTTTTAAATTGCATACGATTAATATCGACCACACTGAAACTGTAACCACTTTGTTGTTTAACCACTAAGATATTTCCAGCAGAGTAATCTTTATGAAAAACCTTTTTTTGGTGTAAATCATATGTAAAAGCCACAAAATTTTTTAAAATAATCTCTCTGTCTGGAAAATTTAAATCTCGTAAAGGTTCTCGTATGGTAAATTCATAATCAACTTTTTGACTGATATAAAAACTCTCTTTAAAAAAACCCATTTTGTAAAACTCAATATAACCGATAGGTATGGGCGTATTGATATTTAATTCCAAAAGTTTCATGGCATTTTGATACGATTTTTTTGCTTTTGAATCACGAAAATAGGCATACACAAGCTGATTAATTTTATTGGGGATTTTAAAAGCTTTTACAACAGTTTGTATACCTTCATATTCTATAACTTTAAGCTCATTTCTAGCTTTATGAATAGTATTTGAGTTTTCTTGAAAATAACTTTTGATGTTCAAAAGGAATTGTTTCATATACATATATTGTTTATTTAATTCAAATTTAAAGTTCAATTTTTTCCTTGATTTTATATTTCAGATTTAAATTTTACTAAAAAAATAATTAAAAACAATTTTTTAGATTTATCAAATATTTCCTTACAAACTTCATCCATCGTCTATTTATTCGGCGTCTTGCAAAGTAAGGAATTTTATTTGGCAGTGTAAAATGTGAAACATCACCCAATCCATCAATTAGTACTAAATCAAAATCGGTAGGGCTATTTTTACGTAACAACATATTTTTAGGCATCATTCCATAATTAAAAATTATGCAATTATCTACAAAATACTCTCTATACTGTTCTAACTCTTTTTGATAAGTTTGTACTCCATCTTGTTTTAAATAATACGCAAAATTTTTAGAAACTTGTCCATCATAATCACGAATCACTTCAACAATAAAACCTAAACCTTTATTGGTTTTTATCTCCCCAAAATATTGGGGTAAATGTTTCCAATTCTTTAAACCTCTTTTTTCTAATTGTTTATAATAGGCTATTTCCATTTTGGTTTGCTTATTCTTTTTTCTTTTACTGTTTTCAAGTGTAACTTTAATGGCTTTATTTTTATCTTGTGGATGCAAATAACAAGCTCTTTCATTTCCTTTTGCTAAAAAATCTTCTTCATTTAAAATAAGCACTTTTACTCCTACATTGACTTAAAAATATTGGTTAATTTTGCAAACTGTAAACTGTTATCAAACATCACGTTGGCTTTAACTTTTCCTGCATGAGAAAGTTTATTTTTTAAATTCTCATCATAATAAAGCATTTCTATTTTCAAAGCCAAATCTTGCGCATTGCCACTTTCAAATAACAATCCCGTTTTTTGATCATCAATAATTTCAAGCGTTCCTCCTTGGTTTGAACCAATAACAGCAACTCCATTTTTCATGGCTTCCACAGTGACCAATCCAAAGGTTTCATTTTTTGAAGTCATTAAAATCACATCGCACATTTTCATAAATTTTCCCACTTCTTTGGTAAAGCCTACAAATACAATTGTATTTTCTAAATTCTTGCGTGCAACTTCTTCTTTAAGTTTTGCTAAATATCCTTCATCCATTGCATGACCTACAATAAATGCTTTGATATTTAACCCTTTATACATAAGGTGTTTCATGGCTTCAATTAAAAGGTGTTGCCCTTTAAATTCATTGATGCGTCCAATCAATCCAACATTAAAAGAACCATTACATTTAAAGTCTTGTTTTAACTGTTCAATTTCTTCTTGCTTAATCTCTTGTGCATCCTTTGCACCTAAATAGAGTAATTTAGTTTTAGGTCGTATCTTTTGAGGAATAAATTTCTTAATTTGATTTTCAACAGCTTGAGTGACACATAAAATGGTGTCAATATTTTTATATAAAAAATTATGGTAAAAATCATTCTTAAAACGAGTCATTGTCATATGTCGTGTTTGTACAATTTTGGGTTTCTTTTTTGAAAAAAGCTTTGCTAAAACTGTAATCGGAATATCTTTTGTCCAATGAATATGAACAATATCAATACTGTTTTCATCAATTATTTTGGCCAATTTCCAAGCTTGTATTAAAGAAAAGCTACTTTTTCTTTTTAACGTAAGATAAGGTAATTGCTTTGAGTTTAAAAAACTGTCCAATTTTGTATTTTGTGCAATAATGCTTAAAACAGAAAATTTTTCTTTTAATTCATTGGCACACTCAACCATATAAAGTTCTAATCCACCTAAATCAGGTGAAAAACAAACTTCTAGAATCGTTTTATTTGGACTCATCATAACCGTTTCGTTGAATATCAAGCATAATGGCATATTTCATATACGAACTAAAAGCTGAAATCATAGAAACATTCCATCCATTAATTCCATGAAAAGCTCCACCTTTTAAAATTAATGCTTTAAACAAGGCTCCAAGTCCATGAACGATTGGGTCAAGGGCAGTGGCTGTTTTTCCTTCTTCTAAAGCTAAAATGGCTCCTCTTTTAATAAACTTTTCTGTTGTTCTAATCATTTGAATGTAATCACGGTAAGAGTAATGCAACATATGAGCTTCCAAATCACACACGTTTTGAGTTTCCACTCTGGCATGCCCTTTTTTAGTTGAATAGCCACACTTTGTCTTATTATACAATCGTGCAACTCTATCAGGATACCAAAGCTTAATAAGATTCTTTCCCACATAGGTTTTTCGTGCAAATGAATACGCATCAAAAGATGTACTTTCTAAATCGATTTTTTTAATTGCTTTAATAGCATCTTCATCTAATCTCTCATCAGCATCAATACTTAAAATCCAATTATATTTTGTAAAAGGAGCTACAAAAGCTTTTTGAGGACCGTCACCTAAATAGGCTTGCTTAATCACAATTGCTCCTAAACTTTCAGCTATTTCACACGTTTTATCGCTGCTTAAAGAATCAATGACTATAACCTCATCGCATATTTGTTGAACATTTAATATAACATCTTTGATGTTTTTTTCTTCATTGAGAGTGATAATATTGGCTGTAATTTTCAAACGCTATAAACCTTTAGTTATTAATAAGTATGATTATATAATAACTTTAATTCAATTACGATATAATCGCACAAATTTAATTGGGAAAATAATGAAACAAAAAACAGCAGTAATATGCCTTTCTCCTATAAATGGTGGAATGGAATTAGCTTCTATAAAAATTGCTCAACTCATAAGTGAAAATATTCAAGTTGAAATAATAGTAAAAAAAAATAGTTTTTTAGAGACAAAATTAGAAATTTTAGACAAGTGTAATATTAAACTTCATTCAGTTAGTTTTTCAACGCATTTTAGCCTTAGCCTTATTAAGCAACTTCGAGCAATTTTTATAAAATCAAAAATTAAAAATATAATATTCCTAGGTGCTTCCGAGATGAAATCACTTTATTTTGCAACATTAGGATTAAATATTAACTTTATTGTACGACAAGGCACCACAAAATCAACACATAAAAAGGATATTATTCACAAATTATTATATTCTAATGTAAACTATTTTGTTGGTAATTCAGATTTTATTAAAAAAAATATTTTAAAAATATTACCTTTTAAAAATATTGATCAAGTCAAACGCATTTATGCATCAGTTAAATTAAATCAAGAAATAAAACAAAAAGAAATAAATGGAAAACTTGATATTTTGCATATAGGAAGAATTACCACAGGAAAAGGGCAACTAGAATGTATACAAGCATGTGAAGTTTTATATAACAAAAAAATTGATTTTTATCTACGTTTTTTGGGCTCAATACATGATCAAAAATATTTTTTAAAAATTCAATCGTATTTACAGAACTCTCCTTTTAAAGACAAAGTTGAGTTCATTGGCTTCACTAATAATATTCAAACTTATCTTAATCAATCTGATATTTTTTTATTTCCAACTTATGGAGAAGGAATGAGTAATGCAATAATTGAAGCCCTTAGTGCTGGACTTATTTCTATTGTATATAATAATACTTCTACTCCTGAATTTAAAGACTTGGGATTTCATATTCACTTAACAAAAGAAAACAATGTAGAGAATTTACAACAAATTCTTTTAAATATAGCCCATAATTTTCAAGAAGAAAAGCAAAAAGCAAAAGGCAATCATAAAAAAGCACTTAGAATTTTTGCTCCTTCAAGAGAAAAAGAAGAGTATTTAAACCTTTTGATTTAAAAGATTTAATTGAAGATAAAATCAACTCTTAAACTCAAAAATAATCCCTTGCATATTTTTTTATTTATATTCTATGAATAAAATATTTCATCATAAGCTATTATGCAATATTATGAAGTTTAAATAGTTTTATCTCTTTGATAATTCTCTAAAAACTTAAACCATTGTTTTTTAATTTTATATTTTACCAAAACTTTACAAAACAAATAAAAATAAAATTTTATCCCCAATCTTCTAGCTCCTAATCCATCAAATATAACCAATTTAAACTTATTTGGAGCAATTTCTTGACAAAATAAATTAACAGTACTTACATCAACAAATAAAATCTGATTTTTTTCTAAATAAAGCTTTAACTCATCTAATAACTGTTGTTCTATTTTTTCACTCAATATTTTATTTCTTAAATAAAATCTAAAATATTTAGAGTTCTTTCCATTATAATCTATTATTCTGTCAAAGGACAAACCTTTGCCTTGATTAGTTTCAACCCATCCATGACATTGCGCAATATGAGAGAAATCTACATTTTTTTGTTGCAAATGTTTATAATATTGGTACTCTAACTCATTTTGATTATTATGCTTATCTTTTGAATGTATCACTTTTATAATTTGTTTTGCTTGCAAAGGATGAATAAAGCAGGTTCTTTCACCTCCTTTGGCTAAAAAATTTTCTTCTTTCAACTTTATTTCAATCATGTTGTAACTTTTTCTGTTGCATAAGATATGCAATAATACTAAATAGAACAAAAACACTAATATATACATAATTAAATGGCTTTTTTATCAACATTACATTGGCTAATGAAGTATAGAACGTAACTAAAAAAAATGGTAAAGCTACAAAATAAATCTCTTTACATATTTTTAACTTATATAACAAATATACTCCACTTAAAATCAATAATAAATAACCTATTAAACCATAACGAGTTAATGTGTCTAGATGTTGACTATGAAAGGAAGCATATATTGTATTAGAAAGATATTCTTTATCATTTTCTTGGATTTTTTGTAACAATCTAATATTATCTTCTGGTCCCATCCCAAAGAAAAAATTATCTTTAATAATTTCTAATCCTGCTTTGTAAAAATAGATTCTTACACCAGTACTTCCCTTATACTCATTTTGTATAACAATTTCTTTAATTTCATTTAATGCATTATTATAGCGATCTATTTTTCCAGAAAAATACAATACGCAAAAGGACAATACAATGATAATAAATAAGAAGAGAAAATATTTAAGTTTAAAAAGAAAATGTTTTGCATATAAAATTACTATTGTAATTCCTGTTAAAATAAAACTTAATTGTGCTGTTCGCCCTTTATTAATAAAAAGTGCAATCGTACATAAAAGTGCAATAATAAGAAAAAACATTTGTTGCTTCTTATTTTTTTCATAATAGGCAATGAACAAAGCACACAAACTGCCTATTGCCATATACGTTGACATAATTGCATAAGCCATTATCCCTTTAGGGTTTGAACTATTACTGTTGGTTTCATTAATAGTTATTAAATCTAAATAAATAAAAATGGAAAAAAGTCCATAAAATCCAAAACTAATAATTAAAACTTTAAATACTTGTATTGCTTCTTCTTTATTTAACGAGGTAAATAAAAGAGGAATAATAAAAAAATAATATTTGTGAAATTGATTAACATGTTCAAATCCCTCTTTAAAAGAATCACTCCATAATACAGAAATATATGTATAAACAATAAAAACAATTAAAATAACCAATGGTTTAAACTCAAATAGCGTTTTTAATTTTTCTAAAAATTGTGATTTAAACCGAATCAACCACCAAATCAATAAAATTCCAGTTAATATTCCCATTTGAGATTTCTCAAAGTTCCATGGCATTACAAACATATAAAAATAAATAAATAAAATAAACTTGTCCGTGATTTTAATTCTTTCTATTAATTTATTCATCGTTTTTTGTTACCTTTTTCATAAATTATATCAATCAAATATTGAGTAACAGCTAAACTGGCTTTATAATAATTTAATAAAGCATCATTCGTTACTTCATTTAACTTTTCAAGTTTCTTTATCTCTTTATCTTTATTGACAATCATAGAACCATTAAATCCATAGTGTGCTTGCGTAAGGTCAAATAGATTATTTCCAATCGAGATATATGCCTTATTATCTAAAGTCAAGTGATACAACGTAGGAAAAATATCCTTATGTGAACCTGCTATTGACGTATCAATATTGAGTTCTTTTTTTAATTTCTCAGGTAAATAAAAATACAAAGGGATATTTTTTGAATTTAAAAGTTCATTATCGTCGTATTTCATAATTCCATCAATCGTATTATTATCAGCTGTAACAACTACAATGGTATTATCCTTAAGAGAACTTTGTTTTAATTTATCCAAAAAAACACCGACTTGGTCAACAGCATACGCATATGATTTAAATCGTTGTTGTGCCAAATCAAAATCACCGGTAATATGGTTTTTGACTCTCTCATTAAAAATTAAACTTTTAGGTTTATACTCTGTTGGAATATTATAAGGAGGATGATTATTGGTACTAAGAGCTACAATAAACTCTTTTTGTGTACTTTTTTCCAGTTTATTTAAAATAAAATCATATAAATGCTCATCAAAAATACCCCAAGGATGGAAATACTCCTCTTTTGATTTTGTATGTTCTATTGCATCATAAATATTCATTTTACCTTCAACATTTTTATACCCTTGAAACTTAATGAAATTTCCTAAGTTTCTCCACGTTAAATCTCCCCCATATATAAATGAAGTGTTATATCCCTCTTGATTGTACAAAAAAGCTGGCGTATACTCAAAAGATGTTTGCTTATAAATTGATTGTGAAAAAGCAAATGCATTAGGACGATGAGGAATATTTAAAAGCAGTGATTCTAAACTTGAAATTGTACCATCACCTGCAGAGATAAAATTCGTAAATAAAATATCTTCATCAAAATGTTTTTTAAGTTCCCCTAAAATGTTAAACTCTTCGCTTTGATATTTTAAAATAGGCATTCCAAAACTTTCAATCATTAAAACCACAACATTGTACTCTTCATGTTCAAGCTTTGGTGTTTGATATGTAATATTTTCCAACAAATTCTCTTCATTGATTGTTTGTAATTTTTTATGAATTTTAAATGCCTCTTCAATATTTTTATGAAAGCCTGTCTCTTTAATTAAATCATATGAACGTGCTAAATACTCTTTTCTGTATCCATACGCACTTGTAAATGCTCGAAAACCATTTTGAGAGATTTTATTGATGTAATCGTTGGTTGAAACATTTGGAATCATTTTTCCCAAAGGATACATTCCTAGTGTTCCTCGAATGGCTAAAAAATTCAATACTATAAAAAGTAAAAAGATTACTCCAGAAATTTTAATTCCTAAAAAAGAATAAATATCTTTTCCTTTTTGAATAAAAATTTTTCTAAGAATAACAAACAATCCAATAACATAAAGAAAAAAGAATCCTAAAATTAATACAACGTGATAATTTTGCCAAAAAGTTTCCATTAATGCATGAGTATCATCATCAAACAGACCAAAAAAGAGTACATTGATATGGTCTTTAAAATAAGAGTAAAATCCAAAATCTGCACATAAAAAAAGAGTAACAGCTACATAGCAAATAAATATATAATAAAGCAATAAAGCGTTAAACCATTTAAGTAAAAACTCTTTTTTTAGATAGTACAAAGCAATCAACAATAACGTTGGTAATGCTTGAATATACCCAATTACAGTCAAATCAATTCTAAATCCTAAAAAAAAGGCATGTACGATATCGAAATAGTATCCTTCTAAAGTTTCTAACTCCATATAGTAGACAAAAAATACTGCTCTAAATATACTCATAATTCCTAAAAAAAGAAGATGGGCATAAAGCATCTTTTTAAATATCGTTAATGTTGATGACATTATTTGTGCATTCATACTGTTTCCTAAAGTTTTTTAAGAATAATAAAAAGTTTAAAAAAACCCTTTACATCTCTTCCTAAAAGAGAGTTTATCCATTTGATTTGACTCAAAGTGATTAAAAAAGAGATTTTATTGGCAAGTTTTTTTAAAGATTGTTTAACCTCTTTTTTATTGGTTAATTCAATGTATTTTTCAATAATATAGTTATAATCCAAATCAAAAGAAGCTCGTGTTTTTGTCAAAGAGAGTAAAAAAAGTAAAACATCTCGGAATTGTAAAACGTCTAAAGGAATATTTGTAAAACTGTCTTCTAAGTCAATGGCATAAATAACACCCTCTTTATACGTGAAATTTCTGGCTTGTGCCCCACCATGAAAAAGTCCATTATTATGTATTAAAGCCAATTGAACGATAAGTAAATCTAAATAGTAATACATTTTTTCTTGTGTTATATCTCTTTTTCGGATATAAGAATTCACATTCTTACCACAATCTTCCAAAATAAAAAATTCATCATTTTTAAATAATACTTTGGGAGAAAGAATTCCTTTTTCTCGAAACAAATCAAGCTTAGCCGTTTCAAAAGCAATCGTTTCTTTACCCGTTTTTGTTTCAACGGGAATCAGCACTTCAAAGGGGAAAACTTTATAATAAAACTTATGTAAAGCAGAAGAAAAAGTGCCTCGTGCTTTTTTCACCCACACTTTTTTATTTTGATATTCAAGACTAAAAATATCAGATTTAGCTTTCCGCAATTCCTCTTTTGCTTTTGTTTCTAAACTTTTCATAATAAAACTAAAATCCAGCAAACCACATGTAAACCAATAGAAAACATCACAGCAGTTGAGCCAATATCTTTGGCACTCTTTGCTAAAGGATGTTTTTCTTGAGTTACTAAATCAACTACGTTTTCAATTGCCGAATTAATCAATTCCACAATTAACACTAAAATACCACTGATAAGTAAAATCAGTTTCATCGTCAAAGATACATCAATATAAACAATACCCGCGATAATAAAAATAGCACAAAACAACTCCAATCGAAAAGAGTTTTCTGTTTTTAAAACATGAATCAATCCTGCCAAAGCATATTTGGTATTATTAAAGAGATGATATTTGGGTTTATTATTCATGAAGAGGACTTCTTTTATATAAATTTTTATAGTATTTTTTCCAACGTTTATGTTGCCAAAACCAGAATTGTGGCTTTTCAATTATTTGTTGCTCGATTATATTGGCTTGTAATTGAGTTAATTCTTTTACTTTATCCTCTGTTTTAAAATCAATGGTTGTAACATCCAATGCATCATAAACTTTAATCATATAATCTCTAAAATCATTACAAACCGCAAAAACAGGAATAATCACGGCATCAAATTTTAACGCCAATCGAGCCGTGGCATCTGTTGCCATAACTTTTTTCCCAAAAAATTCAATCTCAACACCATTTTTCATATGTTGATCAATAGCAACAGCGACAAATTGGTCTTTTCTAAACGCACTTAACATCCCTTTTGCGGCAACTTTCTTTTCTAACATAATAATATTATTTCGATCACGAGCTTTTTCATACGCAGCATTAATAAAAGGATTATCCATTTTTCGATTCACAACTGCCAAAGTTCCATATTTTAATGCAATATAAGGAATCGCTAATTCCCAACCGCCATAATGTGCTGTTACAAATATAATCTTTCTTTGATTTGCAATGGCATTCAAAATCACTTGTTCATTTTCAATATGAGCTTTACTGAGCAATTTCTCTTTTGAAATAATTTGATTTTCCATATATTCATACATATTAAATAACAAAGATTTATAAGAGTTATAAATAATATTTTCTTTTCGTTCTTGGCTTAAAGAATTTCCAAATACCAAATCAAGATTCACTTGCGCGATATGAAGATGCTCTTTATTAAATTTATACGCTATTTTTGCCATCAAGATTAACAAATATTTCATCAAAAATCGGGGCGTTATAAAAAAAATAAATTGAAAAACTCGATATAAGAAGTATCGAAAATAGTCTTTAATTTTTCTGTTCATACAAAAGCCCTTTTGCTAACTCTATAATTTTTTGTTCATCAATTTTATTAATCGATAAATCGCTTTTATCGATTTTAAAAGGATTAACTTTACTTTGGGACTCAATAATTTGATTCATGGAAGTCACATAAGTATTTCGTCGTCCTGGGGTATTTCCAAAAATCGTAATAGAAGGAACATTCAATGCCCAAGCAGCATGTGTGGGTCCTGTGTCATTTCCTATGACCAAATTGGCTTTACTGATAAGTGCTTTTAAACTGTTCAAATCCAATTTTGGCAACACTCTGGCTTTTGAATGAGTCGCAATATATGTTGCCACCGTTCGTTCAAATTCATTGCCCCAAACAATCAAAGCATTTTCATCTAAGGTATTGATGATTTTGACAAATTTATCTTTGGAATACATTTTACTGATCCAACTTGCCCCTATAACAAAAACAATATTGTTTTTGTTTTTTTGTAAATACTCCTCAATAACAGGATTTTCATCCTTAAAAAATAAAAAGGGTTCTTTGGCATTTATTTCTTCATTGGTAATTTCAAACCCCAAAGGAGTAGATAAGACTTTTGCATTGCGAATAATGGCATTTTTATCGTAAGCAATATCAACTTTAATTTTATAAAAAAAACTGGCAAATTTTTCTCGAATAGAATTTTTACTAAATCCTGCAATATTTTTGCCCAACAGCTTGGATACAAGTGCAGATTTAACTAATCCTTGTGCATCAATAATTAAGTCATAGTTGTTTTTTGAATACTCTTTAATGCGTGCAATTTGGGAAAAGATTTCACTTTTTTTATTTTTTATACGTTTTAAATTAACACAATAGATGTTATTGATATGGGGATTGTTTTCCAATATTCCACTAAATGCACTTTCCACAAACCAATCAATACGTAAGTTAGGATAGTGTTTTTTGATGAATTGTAAAGCTACCATAGCGTGAATAATATCACCCATTGCCGAAAGTTTTACTACGGCAATTTTTTGAATGTTGTGTTTGTTCATAATCTCTTTTATTTAAAATAGTTGTAGTTCTAAATGGCTTGGTAATTCAAGTTTATCTAAACTTGATTGTACCAAATAAGAGATTTCATCTGCTTTAATTATTAGGGTGTTGTTTTTTAAAATATATTCGTATTTTAAACGTGAATAGTCTTGATTTAAACAAAGATTTAAACTGATCATAAAACTAAGCCATTGCAACTCTTCTAAAGGAGGCAGTAACGATTCATATTCTGCTATATCTTTTTGTTTAGGTAATGTTTTTTTTGAGAATTTGATAATATGAGCAACCGTAACTCGAGACGTGTGTAAAAACTCATAGTTGAGTCCATTTAAGATAAAATCAAATGTATTGTCATTGGATTTGTAAAAGTTTAGTGTACTTCCAATGGAGTGGAGTTTTGAAGCAATAATTAAAAAAATTCTATTTTTTGGACTTAATTGGTGTAAAGGAGCTAAAGCATCAAAAATTTTTCCTGCATTATTTCCAAAGTATGCCGTTTGTTTAGAATCTAATTCAAAACGGTCCAACAAACTTTTGACACTGGGATTGAAATTGGCAGGAAATCGGTAGTTTGAGGTTCGCAAAATATCGGTTAAATAGACCCCCTCTCGAACACCTACACCCGAAGTAATCACTTTTTGAATGCCCAAATTCTTTAAAATCGTATCAAAAATAAAAGTTCCCTCACAAATCGTATCGAATCGATCTTTTTTGATGCCCAACTCTTTTAATTCATCAGTATGCTTAGCTTGTATGATTTGGTCAAACAAACTTTTTTGATTCTCATATTTATAAGTAAAGCCATGAATCACATCTAAAGGATAAGCCTCTTTTTGCATAATAGCTTTACCCAAAGCTCTGACGGTTCCACCAATGCCAACCGCAACACAAGGTATCTCAATATTTAATGCTTTGAGTTCTTGAAGTTGTTTTTCAATATACGCGTTAGCCCCTTGCATATTATGTTTACTAAAATAGAGCTCTTTTATTCTGACTGTTCCAATATTTAAAGAGATACTGTGTACTATTTTTCCCTCTTTAATAAAACAAAACTCTGTTGAACCTCCACCAATATCAATGGTAACAAACTCATTTTGGTGCAGTAAATTAACCGCTGCAACGCCTCCATAAAAAGCCTCTTTTGTACCATCTATGACTTTAATATTTAAATTTAAATCATTTTTAACACGAGTTAAAAACTCTTTGGCATTGGGAGCGTCTCTTAATGCAGAGGTGGCAACACAGATAATTTTTCGAGATTTCAGTGCTTGAGATATTTTTAGAAAAGATTTAAGAGAATTATACGCACGATTTAAAGGAATTTCTTGAAGGTTTCCACCATTTTCATAGCACCCTTCAGAGATTTTTACCCGACTTTTGGTTTCGTTGAGTAAATGAAAGGCAAATCGGCTGCTTTTTTGAAATACAACCATTCGCATTGAGTTAGACCCAATGTCGATGATAGTTGTAATTTTAGCCATATATTATAGCTCTTCTTCTTGAAGTTGTTCAAATTTAAATTTTAACTCTTCCATTGTTTCTTGATTGTCTGGGTCAATAATAATACAATCAACTGGACATACTTCAACACATGCAGGCTCTTCATAATGTCCTACACACTCTGTACATCTGTCAGAATCAATAATATAAATTGGATCCCCTTCTTCAATCGCCATATTAGGACACTCATCTCTACAAGCATCACACGCAATACATTCATCCGTAATTATTAAAGACATATTTAGTTCCTAAGATAAAAATTATTCATTGGATTTATAACCTATTGTTTATTAATTATTCTTTAATTATTCTAAATTTAGAAATATTTTTAAAAAGAGTCATAAATGTAAGAAAAAAAGACGTAGTATATATGAGCAAAAGTTGCTCATATATTGTATATTATTCTAAATTTTTAATGATTTCTTTTGCCGCATCTCGTCCATCAGCTGCAGCAGTTACGGCTAAGTGAGCGCCTCTTTGGCAATCTCCACCTGCATAAATTTTTGGATTTGAAGTTCTGAAGTTATTTGTAACAATTCCACCCCAAGAATTTGTTTCAATCTTAGAATCACTTAAAAACGCAGGAACTTCTGGAGAGAATCCAAGGGCTAAAATAACCACATCGGCTTCTTCTACAAAATTGCTGTCTTCTAAAATTTCCACTTTTTGTCGTCCATTGGCATCGGGTTCACTCATAACCGTTTCAAGCAACTCAACCCCAACAACTTTTCCCTTTTCAACTTTAATCTCTTTTGGGCTTACGTTAAACATAAATTCAACGCCCTCTTCTTTAGAGTTGATTACCTCTTTTTTACTTCCAGGCATATTGGCTTCATCTCTTCGGTAAAGACATTTAACACTAGAAGCACCTTCTCTTACAGAACTTCTTACACAGTCCATAGCAGTATCACCACCACCAATAACTAAAACCGTTTTGTCTTTTACATCAACAAAATTAGGGGTTTGTGCCCCAAAATTTCTTTTTTGAATTTCGGTTAAAAAGTCGATTGCCAAATGCACATCTTTCGCATCTTCACCTTTGATTTTTGCATAGTTACTTTTTGTAGCACCAATACCTAAATAAATGGCATCAAACTCATTTTCTAGCTCTTTAAATGATTTATCTTTCCCAATTTCACAATTTAAATGAAGTTTTAAACCTGCTTCTTCAAGCCATTGAACTCGTCTATCTACGGCAGTTTTATCCAATTTAAATCCTGGAATACCATACGTTAGAAGTCCACCTGCTCTATCAGAACGTTCGAACATTTCAACCGCAATTCCATTTCGTAAAAGGAATGTTGCTGCTGAAATTCCAGAAGGTCCAGAACCAATTACGGCAACTTTTTTCTTTGAAGTTACCCCTGGAAAATTTGGTTTCATTCCTGCTGCAAATGCTTTTTCATTGATATGAGCTTCAACTGCACCAATCGCTACTGCACCATGACCTGTATTTAAAGAACATGCTCCCTCACATAAGACATCGTGTGGGCAAATTTTTCCTAAAATTTCAGGAAAAGGCGATGGCTCATTTGAAAGTAAAAAAGCTAACTCTAAATTGTCTTCAGCTCGTTGTTTTAACCACGCTGGAATAAAGTTATGTAAAGGGCACTTTGAGTGGCAATAAGGATCACCACATTGCATACATCTCTCTGCTTGTTCTTTACTTTTATTTCTTCCGAAAACTTCATATACTTCATCATAATCTTTTAACCGCTCTAATACATTTCTCTTATTAGGAGTTGCTCTGTCTATGTTTATAAAGTTTAACATTTTAATCTCCCTGCTCTGGATTAAGAGGTAACACTGTCATATTTTTAGGTTTTACCATCCAGAAGTTTCTAATTTCTGATCTATAATTCTCTAGTATTTGTACGGCTTTTTCGCTTTCTGTTTCATTAACATAATCAATTAATAATCGTTTTAAGAAAAGTCTTTCTCTTTCCGTATCATCGGTGTCAATTCGTACGGCTTCTATGAGTTCTTGGTTCATTTTATCCACAAAGATTTTATCTTCATCATAAACAAAAGCTAAACCACCCGTCATACCTGCACCAAAGTTCACGCCCGTTTTACCTAAAATAGCAACAATACCACCTGTCATATACTCACACGCGTTATCTCCTGTTCCTTCAACCACAGCAGTTGCTCCTGAGTTTCTAACAGCAAAACGCTCACCTACTGCTGCACGAACATAGAGTTTTCCACCCGTAGCTCCATACAAACAGGTATTTCCTGCTCCACCAAATTTTTCACCTTGGTGCATTGGATTAATGATGATTTTACCGCCATTCATTCCTTTACCCACATAGTCATTTCCTGAACCACTAAGGTATAAGTTCATCCCTTTTGACAAAAATGCGCCAAAAGATTGTCCTGCAATTCCATTAAGGTTAAAAATAATTGAATTATCCGGTAACCCTTTATCGCCATAATATTTAGCAATTTCACCTGAAATGAGCGTTCCAAAACTTCGATTAACGTTTCTTATGGTTTCATTGATTTTAATAGGACTGTTTGGTTTTTCAATGGTTCTGTGTACTTTTTTAAGTAAAGCTTTTTCAAATTTATTGTCATCAAAAGGAATATTACTCTCTTTTTGGCAGGTATCTATACCATTGATTCGTCGCAATACATTACTAAAGTCAAATTTATGAGCAAACTCATCGTCAATGACTTTAAGTAAATCACTTCGTCCAACAATATCTTCAATTCGTCGATATCCCAAAGTTGCCAAAATTTCTCGTACATCTTGCGCTAAAAAGTCAAAATAAGAGATAAGTCGTTCCACCGTTCCAGTAAAATGCTCTCGTAAAAACTCATCTTGTGTTGCCACACCCACTGAACACTTATTGGTATGACAAATTCTTAAAATTTTACATCCTAAAAGTGTTAAAGCAGCCGTTCCAAATGCGTATGATTCAGCTCCTAACATGGCAGCTTTAATAACATCAAGACCTGTTTTTAATCCCCCGTCTGTTTGAACATGAACAAACTCTCTTAAGTGGTTTGCTTTTAACGCATTGTGTGCTTCAGAAAGTCCCAGTTCCCAAGGGTTCCCTGTATGTTTGATTGAAGTTAAAGGAGCCGCTCCTGTTCCCCCATCGCTTCCTGAAATAACAATTCTATCCGCATACGCTTTTGCCACACCAGCAGCAATGGTTCCTACACCAATAGTCGATACCAGTTTAACCGTGATTTTAGCTTCTGGATTGATTTGTTTTAAGTCAAAAATCAATTGTGCTAAATCTTCAATTGAATAAATATCATGGTGCGGTGGTGGTGAAATTAGGGTAACACCTGGTACAGTATGCCGCAATGTTGCAATAAGTGGCGTAACCTTATGTCCTGGGAGTTGTCCTCCCTCACCAGGTTTTGCCCCTTGTGCCACTTTAATTTGAATCTCAGTAGCACTTCTTAAATATTCAGGAGTTACTCCAAATCTTCCCGACGCCACTTGTTTGATTTTTGAGTTTTTAATCGTACCATATCGTTTAGAGTCTTCTCCCCCTTCACCTGAGTTACTCATACCACCAATGGTATTCATAGCAATTGCCATAGCTTCATGCGCTTCAGGTGAAATTGATCCACATGACATCGCAGCCGTTGCAAATCGTTTGAAAATTTCTTCTTTTGTTTCAACTTCACTGATATCAATGGCATCTTTGTCTGAGTTAAACTCAAAGAAATCTCGAATAAACTTTTTATCTCGAGTTTCAATTAAATTTTTTAATCCGGTAAAGTCCGTAATATCTTCTTTTTCAACGGCTTGTTTATTGTGCATTGCTCGAGTAATGGCAGGACCATAATCGTGATATTCTCCCCCATCAATGTATTTGTAAAATCCACCCATATCTAAAGGAAACATATGTTTCTTATCAAAAAATGCGTTGAAATGTGCCTTTTCAATTCGTTTTTCAATGTCTTCATAGGTTAATCCACTTAAATCGCTGTGAGCCCCTTTAAAACACTCTTCAACAATGTCATCATGCAATCCTAAAATATCAAATAATGCCGAATTTCGATATGAAGCAATGGTTGCAATACCCATTTTTGACATAATTTTTAAAATACCTGCATTGAGCGCTTTTTGAGTATTTTTTAATACCCGTTGCATCTCAAATTTAGAGATCTCTTTTCGTTTGTAAAATGCCACGGTAGTAGCGTACATCATATAAGGATAAATAGCCGTACATCCAAATCCAATTAATACTGCCGCCATATGGGGATCATACACTTCTCCTGTTACGCAAACAAGTGAAGCATTGTGTCGAATCCCTGCTTTTAAAAGAGCTTGATTAACATGTCCTACTGCCATTGCCATCGGGATAAGTTTACATTTTTCATTGATGGCTCGATCGTCTAAAATTACAATAGTAATGTTATCTTTACTTACGGCTTCAATGATACTGTTTGAGAGTTTTTGCAACGACTCTTTTAAATTTGAAGTAAACGTTGTAGAGAACGTTCTGTTTCTGTAATACTCTTCAAATCGTGGATTTCTCTCATCACCAAATGATTTTAATACTTCAAATTTCTCTTGCATTAAAATTGGGCTAGATGATTTTAATCGTCTTGCATATTCTGGTTTTTCATCTAAAATATTATGTACTTGTCCAAATCCTGTCTCTAAAGACATCACCAATTTTTCTCGGTACGGGTCAATTGGGGGATTAGTAACTTGAGCAAATTTTTGTCTGAAAAAGTCAGTAAAGTTTCTGTTTACTGTAGAAAATGCCGCCAATGGAGTATCATCTCCCATTGATCCAACGGGTTCTTTTCCATCTTTTGCCATGGGTTCAATCACTTGATCAATGACTTCATAGGTGATATTAAACAGCTTTTGTTTTTTCTCTAATTCTTCAATTTTATACTCTTTAGTATTCATGAATGATTCATCGATAAACTCTTGAAGATATTGCATATCTTTATTGAGCCATTCGGTGTATTTTTGCGCTGATTTCAGATAATTATTGATGTCTTCTTCTTTTAAAAC
The DNA here is from genome assembly GCA_002382325.1 of Epsilonproteobacteria bacterium UBA4036. GTDB lineage: Bacteria > Campylobacterota > Campylobacteria > Campylobacterales > Arcobacteraceae > Marinarcus. The sequence continues at coordinate 93,008 of DGAG01000001.1, read as the reverse complement.
TTGACCGTGTTTTAAATCCAATCCAATCATTTGTCCTGATTGCAATCGACCTCTTTCAATAATATCTTCTTCATTTAAATCCAATGTTCCATACTCAGAAGTAATATACAATTTATCTTGTTTAGTTATGACATATTTGGATGGTCTTAACCCGTTTCTGTCAATCAAACATCCAATGTGTCGTCCATCAGTTAATGAAACAGCCGCTGGTCCATCCCAAGCTTCCATTGCTGTTGATGTATATTCATAAAAGGCTCTTAAATCAGAATCCATATGTGGTGCATTTTGCCAAGGAGCAGGGATAAGTCCACGTGCCGCTTTAAAAAAGTCAACTCCATTGACAATCATAAACTCAAACAAGTTATCCAAAGAAGCCGAGTCTGAAACATTTTCTTGTAAAATGGGAAGCAGTCTTTCCAACTCTTTTTGTGTAAAGACTTCTGATTGAAGTTGTTCTGATTTGACTTTGACATTAAATCGATTGGCATCAATTGAGTTAATTTCACCGTTATGTGCAATGGCTCTAAAGGGTTGTGCTAATTTCCATTGAGGAAGCGTATTGGTTGAAAAACGTTGGTGAAACAAGGCAAATGATATTTTAAAATCTTCATCTCTTAAATCTTTATAAAAGTGTTTAATATGCGTAGGCATTATTAAGCCTTTATAGGAAATCACTTTCGATGAGAACGAAGGAATATAAAAATCTTTATGGTCAATAAGTTTATGTTCACACTCTTTTCGCGTTAAATACAACATGGCATCAAATCGTTTTGACGACATCAACGCATTGGGAATAACAAAAACTTGAGTAATCATTGGTAAACTCTCTAAAGCTTGTATCCCTAATGCTTCTGTATCAACGGGAACTTCTCGAGTTAACACCACTTTTAAGTCATTTTTTTCACAAAATTTTCTGAATATTTTTATCTCATCGACTTCTTTTGCAAAAATCATAGCAACGGCATATTTTTTAGGTAAATCAATACCATTTTCATGTGCTACTTTTCTCATAAAAAAGTCAGGCATTGATAAAAGTAAACCACTTCCATCGCCTGTTTTTCCATCAGCAGCAACTGCACCTCTATGCATCATTCTCTCTAATGAAGTTATCGCATCTTCTAAGTTTGAATGACAAGGTTTGTTCTTAAGATGTGCGACTAAACCAAAGCCACAGTTATCTTTGAAAGAAGTTAATAAATCTAAATTACAACCCATCATTTTCCTTTTTATAATTTGTTTACTAGGTCAAAAAGTAGCAGATAATATCTAATTTTTGATTAAATATTGGTTAAAAGAGCCATAAGGCGTTGGATACACTACTCATTATAATGGTTAAAAAAAATTAATGAAATCTTTTATTGACATTTATGAAACACCCTTTTCAAAATTGTAAATAAATTTCAAAAATTTATTTTTTATACACAATTGCTACATAACTTTCCATTATAATTTTTTAAACCCAAAAAAATTCAAAGGAGAAAATATGAAAAAATTAGTACTAGGAGCTGTTGCAGCAGCGATGTTAGCCTCGTCAGGTTGGGCAGCAGAATTTACATTAAAGTTTTCACACGTAGTAAGTGACAATACACCAAAAGGTCAAGCCGCAAGATATTTTGAAACACGACTTGAAGAGTTATCAAAAGGAAGAATTGATGTTCAAGTCTATCCTTCTTCACAATTATATAACGATGATACGGTTTTAAAAGCACTTAAGTTAGATACCGTTCAAATGGGAGCTCCAAGTTTCTCAAAATTTGGTAAAATCATTCCTCAATTGGCACTTTTTGACTTACCTTTTTTATTCAGAGATGTTGACCACTTACATAAAGTTCAAGATGGTGTTGTAGGAGAAAAACTTAAAGCATTGGTTGAGAAAAAAGGATTTATCGCTCTTGATTATTGGGATGCAGGATTTAAACACTTCTCAAGCTCTAAAAAAGCCATTATTAATCCAGAAGATGCTGAAGGTCAAAAATTCAGAATCATGAGTTCTAAAGTATTAGAAGAGCAAATCAAAGCCGTTGGTGGAAACCCACAAGTTATGGCATTTTCAGAAGTTTACTCTGGTTTACAACAAGGGGTAATTGATGCAGCTGAAAATCCAATTTCTAACATTTACACTAAAAAATTCCATGAAGTTCAAAGTCACTTAACGCTTTCTGACCATGGTTACTTAGGATACTTAGTTGTAATGAGTCCTAAATTTTGGAAAAAATTACCACAAGATTTAAAAGACAATGTAAGACAAGCGATGAAAGAAGCAACAGCGAAAGAGAGACAATGGTCTTTAGAGTTAGATGTTGAGCAATTAAACTTAATTAAAGAGTATGCAAAAACAACTGGTAAATTAGAGATTCACACCTTAACTGAGGCACAAAAAGATGCTTGGAGAAAAAAAGTTGAAGTTATCTACCCAATGTTTTATGACGAAGATGTTGTGGGTGAAGAGTTAATTAAAGAAACCATTAATACCAAATAACGAGAAGTCCATGTTTTCATTTTTAAATAAATTCGTAGGTTTTATCAATCAGTCTATTGCTGTACTTGGTATTACTGCAGGAGTTGCCCTGTCATTTGTTAATGTTGTTGCACGATATGTTTTCGACGCCTCATTAACGTGGGCAACTGAACTGACTATATTTTTATTTGTGTGGAGTGCCTTTTTTGGAGCAGCGTATTGCTTCAAAAAAGATGCGCACATTGCCATTGATATAGTTTTAACCCTTGTTCCTTCACAATTAGCCAAAATAATGCTTTTAATTTCTCATGTTGTCACATTAATATTTTTATCAGCCATTTCATTTTTCGGATACCAATACTTAGAACTTGTAATAGAACTTGAAGAGATGTCAATTGATTTAGCTATTCCAATGTGGATACCTTATTTAGTTATCCCTATTGCCTTTTTTCTTGCAGCATATCGAGTTGCTGAAAAAATTGTTCACATCATTAAAACGCCTCATGCTGAAGTATTAGGTGAAAGTGAAGTTGAAATGATTATTGCCAGTATGGGTGTTGCCGGTGAAAATAAATTTAAAAAATCTCCTGAAGAGTTAGATACCCTAGTTAAAGAAACGCATAAGAAAACAGGAGGAATGTTATGAGTATAGCGGTATTATTTGGTCTGTTTTTTCTTTTAGCCATTTTAGGTACTCCTATTGCTGTTAGCTTAGGGGCAAGTACCTTTGTAACGCTATTATTATTTACCGATATTTCTCCTATTGAAGTATCTGCAATGATGTTTACCAAAATTGAACACTACTCTCTTATGGCCATTCCGATGTTTATTTTAGCAGGAAATTTGCTCAGTAAAGGAAGTGCCGCCAGCAGAATTATTGAGTTTGCCAAATCAATTGTAGGACATTTACCCGGTGGTTTACCTATTTCTGCTATTTTTGCCTCGATTATTTTTGCCGCTGTTTCAGGAAGTTCTCCTGCAACCGTTGTTGCCATTGGTTCGATTATGTTTGGTGCCATTATGCAAGCAGGATATCCTAAAAAATATGCCGTAGGAACGATTGCAACAGCAGGAAGTTTAGGAATTTTAATTCCGCCTTCAATTGTATTAATCGTGTACGGAGTTACCGCAGAAGTCTCTATTGGTAAACTTTTTATGGCAGGGGTTGTCCCGGGTATTATGTTAGGTATTATGATGATGGTTGTTACGTACATTGGTGCTGTTCGACTTGGATTTAAAAGAGAAGAGCCTCAGCCATTTAAAATAAGACTTAAAAAGATGAAAGATGCCTCTTGGGGCTTAATGACAATCGTCATTGTTATTGGTGGGATTTACGGTGGGATTTTTACCCCAACAGAAGCGGCTGCAGTTGCTGCTATGTGGGCATTTTTTATCTCAGTATTTATCTATAAAGACATTAAGCTCAAAGAACTTTTTAGCGTCTCTTTAGAATCAGCTAAAACCACCGCAATGATTATGTTTATTATTGCCAATGCCATGATTTTTGCACACTTTTTAACCATTGAAAATATTCCTCAAATGATTACACAATCACTTATATCAGCCAATGTTGATAAAATTATGTTTTTATTGTTAGTGAATATTATTTTAATTGTTGCCGGTTCATTTATGGAGCCAAGTGCGATTATTATGATTTTAGTGCCACTGCTTTTACCTGTGGCCGTTGCTTTAGGTATTGACCCCATCCATTTTGGTATTGTTATTACCATCAATATGGAGCTTGGGATGGTTTCCCCACCTGTTGGTCTGAACTTATTTGTAACGTCTGGTTTAACAGGAATGAGCATCAAAGATGTTATTGTCGCCGCATTCCCATGGACAATGACCATTTTAGTAGGATTGTTACTTGTAACGTATATTCCTGAAATTGCGTTATGGTTACCTAACTTAATGTATGGCAGTTAGTCAATAGTGAATAGTAAATGGTGAGTGGTGAGCAGTAGTTTCACCTCTCACCTCTCATTACTTCCCTCTCACTTTTTTACTTTTTTCAATTTTTTACAAAAAATATCTCAAATCTCGCGCCATTATTGACATTTTTAACTCTTAGTTTGCCTTTCATATTTTTTTCTATAATAATTTTTGACATATAAAGCCCTATTCCTGTCCCATGTGCTTCATCTTTTGTTGTAAAATAAGGTTCAAATATTTTTGACTTGGGTCGAACTTTGATACCGCCTGCATTGTCTTCTATGGTGAGTTTAACGACATTTTCATCTTCAAGTGCAAAAATATTGATTTGTGCATTTTCAATCTTTTCATGGATTAACACATCTTTGGCATTAGAAATAATATTTAAAATCACTTGTTCACACTCATTTAAATAGGTGTGCAGTTTAATATTATGGTCAATATTGATATTAACAATAATATGATTCTCTTTTAACACACTGCTTAAAATGTTCATCACACTTTGCACTGAATCATATAAACTAAAATACTCTTTCTCTTTTTTTGGCATAAAGAAATTTCTAAAATCATCAATGGTATGGGACATATACTCAATCAAGGTATCTGCTTCTTTCACCTTTTTTTGCATAAACTCAGACTCCAGTTTTCCCATTGAATGTTTAAATTTAATTGCCATAAGTACCGAAGAGAGTTCAGATAAAGGTTGTCGCCATTGATGAGCAATATTTGAAATCATTTCACCTAACGCAATAAACTTAGATTTTTGCACCAAAATTTGCTCTTTTTCTCTGTTTTTAGATAACTCCTCTTTGACTCGACGTTCAAGATTTTTATTTAACTCAAGTAAATCTTGCGATTTTTTTTGTACGGTTTGTTTGTATTCATTAAAAAACTCTTCAATCTTTTGACTGACCAAAATAGAAAAAGCAATGGCAACAGAAAGAAAACCTAAAAAGATAAAAATCGTTTGTGCCACACGTTTTTGTACTTTACTTTTTAAAAGAACTTTCTTGTTTTCAATGTCTTTTTCAATATCATCCAAATAAATTCCCACTGCCACAATCCAATTCCACTCCTCAAAATATTTAAAGTAAGAGAGTTTTTGTTTCACTTGCGCATCATACGGTTTTTTGTACGCATATTGAGTAAAAGACTCCCCTGTTTTGCGAATGTTGTCTAAAAACTCTTCTCGAAAACGCTTTCCGTTTTCATCTTGATAATTTGTGGAGATATATTGTCCGAGTAAATCCGGGCGATTGGGATTGACCAGCATCACAGCAAACTCATCGCCGCCTTGCATATTTTTAACATCATACACAAAAATATAATTGCTTTTACCCTCTTGAAAAGAGATATTATGCAGCATTCGAACCACTTCTGCTTTGATTGGTTCTTCTGTTTGAGAAGTTGCAATTAACGCATGATATTTTATAATATCCAATACAATCTCAACCTCTTTTTTAATGCTCTCTTTTTGCGTATCGTAATACTCTTGTACAAATTGTTCCATATCTTTATCAAAATCATCGTACGCATTTTGAACATAATAGTAAGAGATAGAGGCTACCATTAAAGACATAATGATAATAAATAAGTAGATAATAAACTTAGCAACATTTTTTTCGGTAATAATTTTCATTGTATTCCGTTCGTAAATTTGTATTAGGTATTATTTTGCTATGATAACATAACTAAATTTTTGGAGTCATAAAGTGTTGAGCAAAGAATTAATAGACCAACTCTCAAATTTTACTTTATTGTATGTTGAAGATGAAGATGGTATTCGAGAAAATATTTGTGAAATTTTGCAAGATGTTTTTAAAACCATCTATGTAGCTAAGAACGGGGAAGAAGCGTATAATATATTTGTAGAAAAAAAACCCGATTTGATTATGACTGATATTAAAATGCCCAAACTCAATGGGCTTGAACTCGTTGAAAAAATACGACAAATCAACGCCAAAGTTCGTGTGATTATTCTTTCTGCTCACACGGACTTAGACTATATGCTTAAAGCCACGGAACTGCATTTGGTCAAATACATTATCAAACCCATCAACGAACAAAAACTCATTGATGCACTTGAAGCTTTTATTAACAGTTTTGAAAATTCAAAAATCTGTACTTTAGTTCCGCAATGGCTTTTTGATGAAGGAAGAAGCACCATAAAAGGACCCCAAGAAGAGTTTATTTTAACCAAAAAAGAGACCAGCTTTTTAAAACTTTTACTCAAAAAACATCGCATTATTACCTATGAAGAGATTGAAAATCTCATCTGGAGCCATGAACATGTTATGACTCAAAATGCCCTTCGATTGTTTATTAAAAACTTCAGAAAAAAACTTCCTCCTGATATTTTGAAAAACGTTCAAGGCATTGGTTACCAACTGCTTGTTTAACTCAAGCGTTGGTCATATCCTTCATTTTTGCTTCTCGTAACTTCTTTAATTCACTCATATATCCGTGTCCCAAATAAATAACATAAAACACCGTTGAAAAAAGTACAATAAACGGAATCATAGAGATTAAATACAACACCATGGTTTTAAGGTGAAAATGGTTTCCTTTTTTTAGATGAATTATCGCCTCTTCCTCTTTGGTCATAATCGTAGAGGTAATATCAAAATTTAAAAGCTTGTAAAAAAAGTAATAAAAAGGAATATTTAAAATAAAGATATTTAACACAGGAATAAAATACAAAGGAATCAGTACAATTAATAGCAGTACCATTATCATAAAACTTTTGATTAAAATCCAAAACGTATTAAACAGATTTCCATACCCTTGTAACTCCAAAGTAGGATAATGTTTTTTTTGAATCAGTTTTAAAATCCAAGGGGTCAAAAATCCTACTACTATCAACGTAATAAACAATGCAAACAGCATCACAAATATGGTTCCTAAGGTGTACACCAAAAAGCCTACAATCCATGAGGTAATCGAAAATTGCAGTAAAAACTCAATAATTTCTTTACCAAAATAGGTCTGTGTCGTAATATCAGAGGCAATTACTTCCCCGTTTTCGATTGCTAATTGCTGTTGTTGTACTTGCATCACATGATGTTGCAATCCATCAAGTCCCCAATCTGCTGCAACAAAAAACGCCCCATACATAATACACAGCGTAATAAAAAAGGGATATAACGCAATTTTTAAGAAAGGTCGAGTAAAAAAATCTCGTAACGCTTTTAAAAAAAGTTCTGCTTCATTCATTGATTATCCTTTCCATTAAGTTTATCATTAAATTTGGTTTTATATTCACACTTTTGGCATAACTCTTGCGTAGCTTTATGCTTTAAAAAACCTTGTTGTATGGCATTGACTTTTTGAGAAGTTAAAATCTGTTCTAACGACTCTTTTTTGACATTGCCCAAATTAATTATCCCATCTTTATCCAAACAACAAGGCACAACTGTTCCTGAACTTAAAATACCAAAATGAGAACTCAATCCATGACAAAATCCATTCTCTTCACAATAGTTACTCTCTAAAGAGGGCCAAACAAAATAGTCATCAAAATTAAAAAAAACTTTTCGCGCTATTTTTATATTTTTGGGTTTTAAGGTATAGATGGCATCAACATCCAATTGGGCATTAAAAAAAGTATTGGCTTTTTCAAAAACGGCTTGATTGAAGAGTTTGGCACTTTGAGTTTGATCCAAATTCCAAATACGAAAATTGATAAACACCTCTTTTTTATGTTCAAGTACAAACTTTACAAACTCAAATAAAGGGGTCAAATACTCATCCAAACTCTTTTTATGGCTATTAGCCTGATAGGAATTAATCGAAAAATTAATTTGTTTAACGGCTTGATGCGTTAAGGTGTTAAAATCCTTTTGAGTTATTTTATTGCCTGTTGTGGTTAAATTAACTTTTAAATTATGCCGTAAGCTGATATCCAAATAATCCCTTAAATTACTAAGAATCAAAGGATCACCTACAATATGATAAGCCAGTTCTTTGGTGTACGCTTTGACTTCTTGATTGATTTTTTCAAACAGCTCTACACTCATGGTTTCATTGGGTAAGGTTTTAGGCGGACAAAAAGAGCATGATAAGTTACAAATATTGGTAATTTCGATATGAACTTTTCTGAATTTTTTAATTATGCGTCCTTTTAAAACAGATTATTTAATGGGGGATTATAGCACTATTTTTTTAAACTATAAGTATATTTGGTGTATGATTAATCACATTAATAATTTATTTACAAAGAGTTTATCATGGCATACTATACCGCACAAGGTGCAGCAATGGAAGTTACAGGTTCTTGTCATCACTTAAAAATTGGAAAAATTCAAATTCTCATAGATTGTGGAATGTTTCAAGGAAAAGATGAAGAGTTAAACTACGAAGAGTTTGGATTTGACCCCAAAAAGATTGATTATTTGATTCTCACACATGCCCATTTAGACCATATTGGACGAGTGCCTTTATTGGTTAAAAAAGGGTTCAATAAAAAAATCATTTGTACTAAAGCCACGTATGAAATTGCTAAATTGATGTTAGCAAATTCAGCCAATATTTTACAAGAAAAGCCCAAACCCTTGTACAACATTGGCGATGTTGAACCTGCTTTAAAACTCTTTGGTGCGTTTTTGGAATACAATGAAACCATGACACTCAAAGAGGGAATTAAAATTGGCTTTAAAAATGCGGGTCATATTTTAGGTGCAGCCAGTGTCAAAATTAAGTTTAAAGAAGAGAACATCAAAAAGAGTGTCGTTTTCTCAGGTGATATTGGACAAGAAGCGCGTATTATTACCTCTAAAGTGGATTTTTGGAAAAAAGCCAATACCGTTTTTATTGAGTCAACTTACGGTGCCAGTTTACATGAAAACATCACCTTATCAACTAAAAAATTTAAAAAACATATTTTACAAACCCTTAAAAACAAAGGAACCGTTGTGATACCCTCTTTTGCTCTTGAGCGAACACAAGAGATTCTTTTTTTACTCAAACAAATGAGTCAAAAAGGTTTACTGCAAGGTATTCCTGTCTATTTAGACTCTCCTTTGGCGATTAATGTGACTAAAGTATTTGGAAACTATCCCAGACTGTTTTCCAAAAAAGTGCAAAAAATGATTGAAGCAGGAGAAAACCCTTTTGATTTCCAAGAGTTACAAACCACCTATTCCAAAGAAGAATCAACACAAATTAATAAAGTGAATAAACCTAAAATCATCATCGCAGGCTCTGGAATGTGCGAAGGGGGTCGTGTCAAATATCATTTGGTCAGACACCTAAGCGATTCTAACAGTTTAATTTTATTTATAGGGTATCAAGTACAAGGAACTCTGGGGCGAAAAATTATTAATCATAACGGTGAAATTACCATTGCCGGACAACATCTCAAAATTGAAGCACACATTGAACAAATTGATGGATTTTCAGCCCATGCTGACCAAAAAGGGTTGCTTAAATTTATCGATAACCTTAAAGGCTTAGAGTGTGTCTATTTAATTCATGCCGATGAACCAAAACTTGAAGCTTTTAAAGAAAAAATCAAAGAGACTTTGCACCAAAAAGTTCACATCGTTAAACGGCACGAAAGCATTTATATTTAATGCCACTATATTAATAATAATATTTTAGATATATTTAACAAAAGGGCTCAGATATTACACTTTTGTTACGAATTTTATTATATAATTTCGATTATTATATTATTGCCTCAACAAAGGCGTAAAGGGACTTAATGTTTTTACATACTCATACCAAAACTCGAATTTTTATCAATATGGCAATCACTCAAGTGGGGTTTGCCCTTATTAGTGTTGTTGCCATTTTGAGTGACTATAAACTTGCTGCTATTATTGCCGTTAATATCGTTTTTGGACTGGTTGTTGCATACACTAATTATACTGCCATGAAGCGTATTGTAGGAGGAATTGAACGCCTTAAAAAATATCTTGATGATTTAATGGATTTTGTTTTTTTCAGAACCAATCGTATTACCAAAGCACAATTTATTAAAAACGATGATATTGGCTTTATTTTAAGAGAACTCAATAAATATGTGGATAAATTTGATGCCATGAGAAAAGAGGACATGCACGTTTTAGGTGAAGTGGTTATTGCTTTAAATAAAGTCTCTCAAGGAATTTACACCGCAAAAATTCACTCTACTTCCAATAACTTTATGGTCAATGCGTTACGAAAAGTAGTCAATGATATGCTTGAAAAAACAAGTGAAAATATGGAAGAGTTGGTCAATATTGTTGAAAAATACACCCAACAAGATTATCGTTCTCAAATGAAAATCAACCCCATTTTAAAAGGGAAAATGCTCATTACCATGCAACGAATCAACCAACTGGGGGCTGAACTCAATGAAAATGCCAAACAAAATTTACGCAACGGTGAATATTTGGAGAAAAACTCTATTACCATGAATCACTCGGTTGAAAACCTGGCTTCAAAAGCCAATGAACAAGCGGCTTCTTTGGAACAAACGGCCGCTGCAGTTGAAGAGATTACCTCCATTACCAAAAACAATACACAAAATGCTTCTTCGATGGCAAATTTAAGTAAAGAGGTTAAATCGTCGGTTTTAGTTGGAGAAAAACTTGCCCATAAAACAGCCATGTCAATGGATGAAATCAATGAAAAAGTAGAAGCCATTAATGAAGCCATTAATGTCATTGACCAAATTGCGTTTCAAACGAATATTTTAAGTCTGAATGCAGCCGTTGAAGCAGCCACAGCAGGAGAAGCAGGAAAAGGGTTTGCGGTTGTTGCCCAAGAAGTAAGAAACTTAGCAAACCGAAGCAGTGATGCCGCAAAAGAGATTAAAAACTTAGTTGAAAATGCCACACAAAAAACCAATGAAGGCAAACAAATCTCTAATGAGATGAGTCAAGGGTACGATAATCTTAATCAACTCATCTCACAAACCGTAGAACTTATTCAAAACGTCAGTGTCGCATCTCATGAGCAACTCACAGGAATTGAGCAAATCAACCATGCCATTTCAATGTTGGATAAAGTAACCCAAGAAAATGCCAATGAAGCCAATAATGTTGCCAATATTGCCAATGAAACGCTTCAAATGGCACAACTTCTTGTCAAAGATGCCAAAAGTAAAAAAGTAAGCTAAAAGGAATAACAATGGAAAAAGAGACCGTATTAGATGATTTTGCATTTTTAGTCAGTGAAACCGATGAAAAAGGTAAAATTATTTTTGCCAACGATGATTTTTGTAAGATAGCGCAATACAGTGTCGATGAACTCATCGGTCAACCCCACAGTATTGTACGACATAAAGATATGCCTAAAGTCGCTTTTAAAGGATTATGGGATACGGTCAAAAAAGGTGAAGTGTGGACAGGTTACGTTAAAAATGCCACCAAATCGGGAGGCTACTATTGGGTTTATGCCACTGTTTTTCCTACTATTACCTCAGAGGGCAATAAAGGGTATTTGTCGTGTCGAAGAAAAGCCAGTCAAGAAGAGATTGACGAACACGACAAACTCTATAAAGAGTTAATCGCTTTAGAAAAATAGTAACACAAGAACCTCTTCTTGTGTTACCCTTCCTCTTCTTCTTACATATTTCAAGATTATTAAAATTATTTTAAAGTTATACTATAATTAATGATTAAGTATTGTTTTTAATAAAAACATGTTAAATTTCTTAAATAGGAGTAAATTTGTCCTATTTGAAAAGGATTTGATTATGAGTAAAAATAAACAATTACAAGAGTTTATTAACAGTGATTATGCTTTGGGTTTTGAAACCTTAGTTCAAAGCGACACATTTGCACAAGGGTTAAATGAAGATGTCATTAAAGCCATCAGTGCCAAAAAAAATGAGCCCGATTGGCTTTTGGAGTTTCGACTCAGCGCCTATAAAAAATGGCTTACAATGAAAGAACCCACTTGGGCAAACTTACACTACCCTACCATTGATTATCAAGAGATCTCTTATTACTCTGCTCCTTTAAAACCATTGAACTCACTTGAAGAAGTTGACTCTGAAATTCTTAAAACCTATGAACGATTGGGCATATCATTAGAAGAACAAAAACAACTCGCAGGCGTTGCCGTGGATGCCGTTTTTGATTCGGTTTCAGTTAAAACTACCTATCAAAAAGAGTTAGAAAAACTGGGCATCATTTTTTGCTCTATCTCAGAAGCAGCGAATGAACATCCCCAATTGCTCAAAAAATATTTGGCAACGGTTGTACCCAAAGGGGATAATTTTTTTGCAGCACTCAATTCAGCCGTTTTTACCGATGGAAGTTTTGTCTATATTCCTCCTAATATTAAATGCCCAATGGAACTCTCTACGTATTTTAGAATTAATGCTTTAAATACGGGGCAATTTGAACGCACCTTAATTATTTGTGATGAGGGTTCGTATGTTTCATACAACGAAGGCTGTTCAGCTCCTTCAAGAGATAAACGACAACTTCATGCGGCTGTGGTTGAACTTATTGCCTTAAAAGATGCCCAAATTAAATACTCTACGATACAAAACTGGTATCCTGGAGATGAGGCAGGAAAAGGAGGGATTTTAAATTTTGTGACCAAACGAGGTTTGTGTCAAGGAGACAATTCCAAAATTTCTTGGACGCAAGTTGAAACGGGTTCAAGTTTAACATGGAAATACCCCTCTTGCATTTTAAAAGGAGATAACTCCGTAGGAGAGTTTTATTCCGTTGCCATTTCCAGTCGTGCTCAACAAGCCGACACGGGTACGAAAATGATTCATTGGGGCAAAAACACCAAGTCAACCATTATTTCCAAAGGAATCTCCGCCATGCAAGGAAGCAATGCTTACCGAGGGTTGGTGCGTGTGGCTAAAAATGCCGACCATGCCAGAAACATTTCACAATGTGACTCACTGCTCATTGGCAATCAATGCAAAGCCCATACTTACCCTTACCATGAAATCAAAAATATGAGTGCCAAAGTGGAACATGAGGCAACCACTTCTAAAATATCCGATGAACAACTTTTTTATCTCAATCAACGAGGCATCAATGAAGAAGATGCCATTGCCATGATTGTCAATGGTTTTTGTAAAGAGGTGCTAAAAGAGTTACCCATGGAGTTTGCAGCTGAAGCAAAAGAGTTATTGAGTCTCTCTTTGGAAGGAAGTGTAGGATGAAAACAATAAAAGAGGATACGATGTTAAAAATAAACAATTTACAAGTCAATATAAATAATAAAACCATTTTGGAAAATCTTAATCTTGAAATCAAAAAAGGAGAAGTTCATGCCCTTATGGGGATGAATGGCACAGGAAAATCAACTTTAGTTAAAACCATCAGTGGGCATTATGATTGCCAAGTTATGCAAGGCAATATTCATTTTAAAAACAAAGATTTACTGCAAATAGACGTTGCTCAAAGAGCCAATGAAGGGATATTTATGAGTTTTCAAAACCCCATTGAAGTTCCGGGCATAAACAACAGTTATTTTCTCAAAACTGCGTTAAACGAAAAAAGAGTCTATGAAAACAAAGAGCCTTTGGACGCCATGGCATTTCTAAAATACGTTAAAGAGAAAACCAGCCACTATGAAATTGACCAAAAACTCTTACAACGGGAGCTTAATAACGGCTTTTCAGGCGGTGAGAAAAAAAGAAATGAACTCATACAATTGCTTTTGCTCAATCCCGATTTGATTTTGTTAGATGAGATTGACTCGGGGCTAGATGTGGATGCCATTAAAACCGTTGCCAATGTGATTAACGGGATTCTTGATGGCAACAAATCGGTTTTGATGATTACACACTATGATCGATTGCTTGAACTGATTAAACCCGATTTTGTACATATCCTTCATCAAGGTAAAATTGTCAAAACGGGGGATTATACCTTGGCACTGGAAATTGATGAAAAAGGCTTTGAAGCCATAGGAATTAAAGATGAAACTCATTGATGTATTGGGCATAACTTTGCCTGAAAAAAACAACGAAACCTTTAGAAAAATTGAGCTTGAAACGTTATATCATTTTGATTTTAAACACCATCAAGCCATTGCTTCTTCTGTTGCTGGTGTGATACAAACGCAAACACCTTTTTCTTCTTCAAAAAATATTGTGTGGAATATCGCTCAACAACTCAATAACACACAAGAGGTTCTAAGCATTAATAAGAGTCTAAAAGAACCGCTTGTGTTAATTTATGAGATGAAAGAAGATGAAACACTCTATTCAAATCAACTTAAAATAGAGGTTAAAAAAGGCATCAAAGCCACCATAATTGAGATTATAAAAAGCCAAAAAAAGGAGAGTGCCTTTATTTTTAATCGAGAAATATCTTTAGAAGAGAATGCCTCTTTGGAGTATGTTAAAATTCAAGAAATAGAAGAAAATAACAGCGTGATATACAATGTAATGCTTCATCAAAAAGAAGCCTCTTCTTGTCAAATGCACGCTTTTGAAAAAGGAGAAGGATTTGTCATCAACAGCTACGACAACGCAATTGATGAAAAAAATGTTCACTACACCCTTAATGGTTTGGTCACATTACAAAAAGAAGCGTATGTTGCCAATATCATTCAAACCATCCACAACAATGAACACTCCATGAGTCATATTAACATAAAACACACCCTTAAAGATAAATCAACTGCCATCTTTAAAGCCAAATCCATCGTCAATGAAAATGCCCTTTATACCAAAGCATTTCAAAATGCTCATACCATATTGCTGAGCAACAATGCTACGATTATAGCTCAACCTCATCTTGAAATATCCATTGATGAACTTGAAGCCTCACATGGGACAACCACAGGAACACTTGATGAAGAACAATTGTTATACTTACAAGCCAGAGGGATTTCAAAAGAATTTGCACAAACCCTACTTTTGAATGCTTTTGAAGCGCAAATGTATGAAGCGATTGAAAATGAATATCTCAAAGAGTATGTTAAAACTCATTTAGGAGTTTCTTATGTTTAAAAATGATTTTCCCTATTTTAACAACTCCAAAGTGGTCTATTTGGACAATGCAGCAACAACACAAAAACCTCAAGTGGTTATTGATGCGCAAGTGGAATACTACACACACTATTGTGCCAATACTCACAGAAGCAGTTTTAGCGATGCCAATAAAGCCACACAACAATATGAAAATGCCAGAACAACACTGAAAAACTTTATCAATGCGTCAAAAAATGAAGAGATTATTTTCACCAAAGGAGTCACTGAATCCATCAATTTTGTGGCTTCATCGTTTGCAAAAAAGTTTGACACAATAATTATTTCAAGTTTGGAACACCACTCCAATATTGTGCCTTGGCACATGCAAGGAAGAGTGTTAAACAAAGGTTTAGAAGTGGTCAAATGCACACCCAATTTGGAGTTTGATTTTGAAGATTTTGAACGCCTTTTACAACAACATAAAAATGCTTTTGTCTCCATTACCCATATTTCAAATGCCTTTGGAACCATTCATAACATCAAAGCCATAATACAATTAGCCCATAAGTATCACACTCCTGTTTTAATTGATGGTGCACAAAGTTTAAGTCATATGCCAATAGACGTGCAAGATTTAGATGCGGATTTTTTTGCCATTTCTGGGCATAAAACCTTTGGACCTACAGGTGTAGGTGCGTTATATGTCAAAGAAAAATATCTCAAAGAGTTAGCACCCTACCAAACAGGAGGAGCTACCATACAAAGTGTGGATTACTTGGGTTCTGTGTTGCTTGATTCTCCTTATGCTTTTGAAGCCGGTACACAAAATATTGCAGGAGTGATTGGTTTTGCCCAAGCATTAGAGTATCTTAATCATTTGGGGTATGATTCCATACAAAAAGCCGAAAAGCAATGGTATGAATATTTGGACGCTCAATTGCATACCATAGAGGATATTGTCTTTTACAACACCACACACCATGCTATTGGTTCACGAAGTTTTAATATAAAAGGGATTATCCACGATGATATTGGTATTTTACTTGATAAAATGAATATTGCCGTGCGAGTCGGGCATCATTGTGCGCAACCTATTATGAAGGCATTAAACATCAAAGGAACCATTCGGGTTTCACTTGCCTTTTATAACGATAAAAAGGATATTGATGCCTTTATTAACGCTCTTAAAAAAGCCATCTCACTGTTAAAAGGTTAAGCCATGAGTATAAAAACAAAGATTCAAGCATTTAAAGAGGATTTGGATTTTTTTGAAGATGAATTACAAAAATATGAATTTATTATTGATTTGGGCAAAAAGCTTAAACCTTTTGATGAAAAATTGCAAATTGATAAAAACTTAGTGCAAGGGTGTACGTCACAAGTTTGGCTGGTGTGTGAAAAAAAAGAGGACAAACTCTATTTTTATGGAACCTCCGATGCCATTATTGTTAAAGGTTTGGTCTATATGATTTTGGAAATCTTTTCAGATGCTACCATTGAAGAACTGAATGCCATTGATATGGACATTATTAAAGAGTTAAATCTCAGTGAAGTTATTACCCCCAATCGACAAAGTGGTCTTACAGGAATGATAAAAAAAATTAAAACCTATGCCAATGAATATAAGGAGATGCGATGAAAGCCACATTTGATATTCCCACCATTAAAACTAAGGTCATCGAGAAACTCAAAAGTGTTTATGACCCAGAAATTCCTGTCAATGTCTATGATTTAGGCTTGATTTATACCATTGCGTTTGAAAACAAAGAGAACTATCTTTTTTGTACCATTGAAATGACACTGACAAGTCCCGCTTGTCCTGTGGCAGAAGCTTTACTCGATCAAGTCCAATATGTGGTACAACAAGTTGATGAAATTGATGAAGCCAAAGTCAATTTGGTTTTTGACCCTCCTTGGGATATGAATAAACTCACGCCTGAGGGAAAAGAGATTATGATTTTAAATGGAGCGGCAATATAAAGAACAGAAGTCAACCTCTTGCTGTTTTGTCAAGAAAATGTCAAGAACTCGTGTATAAGTATATTGACAATTATCGTATATAATTTGACATTTGATAACAACAATTAAGCCTTTATTTTAGCAGGAGTTTAAATGAAATTGTACGCACCTTGGGAAAAAGCGTTTAAAAAAGTCTCTACCCCATTTGAAGCATTTTTACATGCCCAAACCACAACCGGTCTGATTTTAATGATTATGACCATAGTGGCATTACTGTTAGCAAACTCCCCTTTGTACGAAGCTTATTCGCACTTTTTTCATATGAATATAGATTTCAATGTTGGTTCGTGGGCATTATCTCATTCACTTCATCATTGGATTAACGATGGTCTTATGGCAATTTTCTTTTTTATCATTGGCTTGGAAATTAAAAGAGAGATAACCGCAGGAGAACTCTCCAATATCAAAGTAGCTCTTCTGCCTATCTTAGCTGCCATAGGTGGTATGATTTTTCCCGCAATGATTTATTTGAGTTTAAATTATAACACGGCAGGTGTCAACGGTTGGGGTATTCCTATGGCAACAGACATTGCCTTTGCTATTAGTGCCTTGGTACTCTTAGGAAAAAGAGTACCCACCACTTTAGTGACCTTTTTAGTTGCTCTTGCTATTGTTGATGATTTGGGTGCAGTTTTAGTCATTGCCTTATTTTATACTGATACCATCAATATGCTTCCTTTGGGTTTAGCAGGAGCGATGTTTTTACTTATGCTTGCGTTTAATCGCTTTGGTATTCATATGATTTTGCCCTATTTTATTGTGGGATTATTTATGTGGTTTTTTATGCTTGAATCGGGTGTTCATGCTACCATTGCGGGAGTTCTTGCTGCATTAGCCATTCCGTCCACACCCAAACGTACCCCAAAAAGTTTTACTCAAGATACCCAACATTTAATGTATGAATATGAAAAGTACTCTGTGCAGGAAACTCACACCATGACAGAAGAACAAAAAAAGATATTAACCACTATAAAAGATAAAATTGATGAAGTGGGAACCCCCGCTGCACGATTGGAACATGATCTTCATTTGCCCGTTGCTCTTTTGGTTATTCCTATTTTTGCATTGGCAAATGCAGGGATTAGAATCGATTTTAACTCCATTGGTTCAACTCTTCTTGAACCCGTTTCTTTAGGTATTATTGCCGGACTTATTTTTGGAAAAGTCATTGGAATTTTTGGCGTTTCTTGGTTAGCTGTTACATTAAAAATAGCTCAACTTCCCAAAGGCAGTTCTCTCTCTCAAGTCTTTGGCGTAGCCTTTTTAGGAGGTATTGGCTTTACCATGTCTATTTTTGTTGCCGATTTAGCTTTTGTTGGAGATGCTGAACTTATCTTTCAAGCCAAAGTGGGAATTTTGAGTGCTTCTTTGTTTTCAGGTTTATTTGGGTATTTTTGGTTAAAATCAATCTCAAAAAAGAGAGGCAGCGCGTGAAAAACAAACAGGTACTTTTGATTGAAGATAACCTTGAACTGCAAACACTTATCAGTAATTTTTTACAAAATTATCACCACCAGTGTAAAGCGTATTCTCAACCCTTAGAAGCACTCGAAGAGTTCAAGAAAAATCACGTTAACTATGCCATTGTGATTTTAGATTTGGGGCTTCCACGAATGGATGGATTTGATCTTTTTAAAAAACTCAAAGAGATTAGAAATATTCCCATCATTATTTCAACCGCCAGAGATGACATAGGCAATAAAATATTTGGGTTTGAATTGGGTGCAGACGATTATTTAGCCAAACCGTATGAACCCAGAGAGTTGGTGCTTAGAATTGATGCAACGTTAAAACGATATCAAGATGACGATGAAATCCAAATAGGCGATTTACGCATTGATTTGGATAAAAAAAGAGTCTTTTTAGACAATCAAGAAATTGAGTTTACCAAAATCGAATCCGAAATTTTTTTTATGTTTATGAACAATATCAACAAAGTGATTTCAAGAGAAGACATCGTCAATCAAACTTCACTTAAAAATGATACCAAAAACAGAACCATCGATATGCACATCAGTAACATTCGATTTAAAATCAATGATGACTCGAAAGAGTTTAAATACATTAAATCCATATGGGGCATAGGATACAAATTTATCAATGACAATTAGACAAAAACTTTTTATTTCATTCTCTTTGATTTTACTCATTACTCTGTTAATCATAGGAGTCTTTTTTTACTCCATATACAATCTCAATGAAGTGCATATGTCTCAAAAACACCGATATGACCAAATCCGAAGAGTTGAACAACTCAAAGAGTACAACAACGATTTTTCGTGGGTTGTTTTAGACATTATTACCGATTACGACAAAATTAACGTCGTCAAAGAGCGTTTGCATAAAGCCGATGAACTCTTTAGAAGTTTACTCTCACAAAAACAAAAGACCATACAACACTCAGAAACCCAAAGTGAAAAAGAGAATCTGAAACTCATCTTCTCTTATTTTGATAACATAAAATCCTTAATTAGCTACGAATTGTATGCGCTCATACTCACTGAAACCAAAGAAAAAAACTTCGATAATTTTAATCAAACGTTTGGAAAAATCAGTTATGAAACCCAAAAGCTTATTATCGAAGAAATTGAGTATCTTCAAAACAGACTGAATCAAACCGAAAGAAAAAGAAATCAATTTATCGATACGATTAAAATCGAACTGATTGGACTGCTTTTTATTGCCTTTATTGTATCGTTTGTTATCTCATCAAAAATTATAAAAGAGATTAAAGAAAAGTTAGATAAATTAAATCAAGGGGTCTTACACCTTTTTAATGATGACGATGAAAATACCATCAAAGTAGATATTGGCAAAAATAATGAACTCAGTGAAATCACCAATAACTTAAACTCTTACCTTGAAAAACAAGCCGATATTATTCACTCTCGAGAAGAGTTATTAAGAAATATCAGCCATGAGCTAAAAACACCCATAACCAAAGGAAAGTTTTTACTTGAAGATTTTAAACACACTCAAAGCAAGGATGTCATCATTAACATCAACAGTGTATTTGTTGATATTGAAGAACTTACCAGTAAACTGCTGCAAAGAGAGAAACTCAACTTTGCAACGCTTAATCTGTCCCATTTTAAAGTAAGCAGCCTCATCCTTGAATCCTTATCAAAACTTTTTCTTGACGATGAATCCAAAATTGTACTGAATATCGAAGAGGATTTTACGATTGAAGCCGATAAATATTATTTAACCATTGTATTAAAAAATTTAATTGATAATGCCATCAAATACGCTCAAGAGTATCCTATAGAGATACATGCACACAAAAATGCCCTTCATATCAAAAATATTGCTCCAAAGCTTTCCAACGACCTTGTTTATTACATACGACCTTTTACACGAGAACCCAATCAACAATCCGGTCACGGCTTAGGTCTTAATATTGTCAATAAAATTTTACAAAAACATCGGTTTGCCCTACACTATACCCATACTGCACCTCACAATATCTTCTCTATCGTATTTTAACAGTGGTATGTCAAGAAAATGCAAAGAACTCTTACATTTCAAAATTGACACAGATTAACTATACTTTTAACAGTTACAACATAAATATAAACGAAAAAGGATGTATCATGGAATTTGTAAGAAACGTGGTGATTTTAGTTGTAGTCTCTTTTGTTACAATAGGGTTAATCAGTTCCAGCTTTTAATCTGCTGTTAGTGGAGCGGGAGACGAGACTCGAACTCGCGACAATCTGCTTGGAAGGCAGAAGCTCTAGCCAACTGAGCTACTCCCGCATAAAAAAATTCTATCAAAACAAAACTTATTTTGCTATTAAAAAACCTCTTTTAAGCTCTTTTCTCTCTTTTTTGAAGACAAAATTAACTACTTTTTTTTTCAAAGTTGCATATTGTGCAACTATTACAAACTAATCAAAAAATAAATTACACATTAAAACGTAATGCTATACCATTATTTAATTCATAAAAAGGAGAAGTTATGTCAAAAAAGATTCTTATTGTTGCAGGAGATTTTGTTGAAGATTATGAAATAATGGTGCCATTTCAATCTCTGCTTATGTTAGGGCACAGTGTTGATGTGGTTTGTCCCAACAAAAAAGCAGGAGAGCAGATTAAAACGGCGATTCATGACTTTGAAGGTGATCAAACTTACAGTGAAAAACCCGGTCATAATTTCACTTTAAATGCTACATTTGATGAGATTGATGAAAATAGCTACGATGCTTTGCTTATTCCGGGAGGACGAGCGCCTGAATATATTCGACTCAATCCCAAGGTGTTAGAAATTGTTCAAAATTTTAACACAAAAAATAAACCCATCGCCTCAGTTTGTCATGGTATCCAAGTGTTAGTGGCAGCTGGTATTGTCAAAGATAAAACGTGTTCGTGTTATCCTGCTTGTGCCCCCGATTTGACAACCAACGGTGGGAAATGGGCAGATATTGGATTTGAAGAAGCGTATGTCGATGGGAATTTAGTCACAGCAGCAGCTTGGCCAGCACACCCTAAATGGCTTGCTAAATTTAACGAACTTTTGGTTTAAAACATTTAGAATAGAACTGCCTAGGCAGTTCTATTATTTGATATAATAAATCAAAAAGAGTTGTTATGCCCACCATCAAATCATTTGCAAAAGGTTTACTTGTTTATAAAGAAATCATACACTACGACAAACCCATCCTTGCAAAACAGTTGTGTGATAAATTAAACATCGAAAAAAGTACCATGTCCAGAATCCTCAAAACACTTTATGAAGAAGGATTTATTACTTATTTAGAAAAATCCAATGAAATCATCGCCACAGATATGACCAACACCACAAAAGATAAAACAAGAATAGAACTCATCGTACAAAAAACCAAAGCCTTACTTGAAGAAATCTACATCAAAACCGAAGAATGTGCCTATTTAGGTGTATTTGATAACTATAAAGTCCTTTATTTAAATCAAGTCGATAATTCAAATAGAACCCTCAAAACCAGAAATAATATAGGGCTACAAGCTCCTTTGCACACCAATGCTCTGGGCAAATCAATTTTAGCCTTTGGAAGATATGATTTAAACAAAGTCAAACTCAACGCATATACGCACAACACCATCACATCCATACAAAACTTAGAAAATATTTTAAATGATGTAAGAGAAAATGGCTATTCAATCGATGATAAAGAGTATCAAGATGGTATGAGATGTGTTGCTGTTCCTTTGTTTAATCAGCAAAATATTCTCATAGGAGCAGTGGGAATTTCAGGAACAAAAAAGCGACTCACCTTAGATAAATCTCACGAATTAGGAAAACTTCTCTTAGATATAGTCAATACACACTCTATTGTGGTTTAAAACCTTGCTGATAAAAAAGTAAATGGGAAAAATGGAGCGGGAGACGAGACTCGAACTCGCGACAATCTGCTTGGAAGGCAGAAGCTCTAGCCAACTGAGCTACTCCCGCTTAATTTGGTGTGAAATAGGTGTGAAAGTTGTTTTCAACTATTTCAATAATTTCTCTTATTTTAAGAGACAAGTACCATAAAATAGTACTTTCAAGTGGTGGTCATGAAGGACTCGAACCTTCGACCACTCGGTTATGAGTCTTACGTTCTGGAAATTCACTATTATTCTTTTTTATTCAAATATCCCTATTTTATGGTACTTTTATGCATATTAAAGTTCTAATGAAATATAATAAAATTCATTAAAATTCACTATTATTTAATAAAATAGTGGGGTAAAAAGTGGGGTAAGATATGGGTATAAGAAAAGAGCTAACTAAAACAAAATTTGCAGGTGTTTATTTTAAAACAGATCCAATAACAAAAGTTAAAACATACATAGCTAGAATTAAAGTAAATGGCATTGATACAGAACAAATTGTTGGCTATTCCAATGATGAACATAAGACTAACCCAAGTATTGCTTTTCAAAGACGTACAGAACTTGTAAATCAATATAAAACAGGTAAATCAATACGTAAAGACTCCCCTACTCTAAAACAATTTTTTGAGGAATATTTAGAACTAAGAAAAAGCTCAATTTCTCAATCATGGTATGAAACAAATATTATATTCTTTAATAAACATATTCCTATACATTTACAAAACAAAAGACTTAAAGAAATAACCATTAATGATTTTCAAAAAGTAGTAAATACATTAAGTAATACAACTTACACTCAAGGAAAAAATGGTACTGAAAAAAATTACAGTGGAAGATATATTAAAACTGTAAAAGAATTATTTGGTCCTCTTTATAAAAAAGCTGTAGCTCTCGAGTTAGTTGAAAAAAATTTTATCAATAATTTAGAACTTCCAAAATTTGACAATGAGAGAAAGTTTTTTCTACCTGAGGAAAAAGCAAAAGAACTATATCAAGAAGTTTTATCTATAGAAGATAATCAATATAGACTTATGTTTTTATTCCTTTTTAGAGGCAGAAGAAAAGGTGAAGTATTAAGCCTAGAATGGCAAGATATTAATTTTAATGATAGCAGCTATGTAGTAAGAGATGAAAATAATAAGATTAGAAAGAATCAAAAATATTTACTTGATGAAGAGTTACTAGAACAATTCAAACTACTAGAAAAAAAAGAAACAGGTCTTATTTTTCCAAGTCAACGTACAGGTCAAAAAATGAGCGATTTTCCACGTAAACTATGGGCTAAAATAACAGAAAAACTAAATATTGAGATGACTTTCCATGATTTCAGACATTTACTTGGCTTTACTCTTGTAAATAACGATGTTCCTCTTGAAATTATCTCACGTACATTTGGACATACTAACATTAAAACAACTCAACGATACTCTAAAATGAAAGAAGAAATGGCAAAAAAAGGAAGTGATATATTTGTAGGTTTATTAAAGTGCTAACAGTTAAAGATAAAAAAATAGCCAGTACCGTTATCAATGGGAGTGTTAGAAATTTTGTGTCAAACCGATAGAATATTATATTCTAAAGGAATGACCTATGACTCAACAATTTAATTTAGATGAGGCACTTGAACTTATCATCCAAAGCGACAGAATTGATAGCAAAGATGGAGTGCTTGCTCCACTTATCAAACAAGTCAATTTTATTGTTCAAAAAGTCCTTAAGGTTTGTGAGAATCTCTAAATTTTATTTTTTGAATAGTTTGTGGAACAAGATAACTTTATTACAGCTAACTTGTTCCAAAACCTAGAGGTTATGTAACATTTAATATGAACTTTCAAAAAACTGTTTATAGTTTTATCTTACTTAATATTATCAATTTTAGGAAATTTAAAAGTTTTACTTGTAGGTGCATAACAAAGCCCTAATTTAGTACAACCTTGATATTGAATTTCTAAATTAAATGGTACATTGCCTATTTTTTCTTTGATTAAAGTAAATGGAACATTTAATGAAAAATCTTTAACTATTACTTGGTCACCCTTAAAGTTTTCAGTTGCAGGTTTAGCAATGTAATTTGTTAAATCAATTTTTTTAGGCTTTGTGATTAATACTTTCAATTTTTTATCATATACATATATATGCTTATATAATGAAAGTTTAATATCTATGCTATTTTGTTTTATTTCTGCACTTGGCTTAATAGCAACATCCGGCGATACAAAATCTTTTGCTCCAAAGCTATAGATAACGATACTTAAAAGTAAGAATAATTTTTTCATGATTATACCTTGTTTAGGTTTGAATGATATTAACATTCTTATAAGTATATTAGTATATTCTAATATATTTGTCAAGTATTAATGTTTTATTAAATTAGAATATACTAATATAGATTATTGTTTTTATAATATATAAAGTATAAGGAAGAAATATGGAAAAGACAACATTTGAAATCACAAAAATGGATTGTCCATGTGAAGAAAACTTACTCAGAATGAAACTTGATGTTATTGAAGAGGTTAAAAACCTTGAATTTGATATTCCAAATAGAAAATTAACTGTTTATCATATTGGTAATATTTCTGAAATTGAAAGTTCAATAAATGATTTAAAATTAGGGGATACCCTTTTAAGTAGTGAAACTACAGAAGAAGTTGAGTTTAAAGAAGAAAGTGGACAACGTAAGTTACTTTGGACAGTACTAGCTATTAATTTTGCATTTTTTTTGATAGAAATGTCAACTGGTATTATTTCAAAATCAATGGGACTTGTTGCAGATAGCTTAGATATGCTTGCCGATTCATTTGTATATGGTATTAGTCTATTAGCAGTAGGAGGAACAATTGCAAGGAAAAACAATGTTTCGAAACTTGCTGGATATTTCCAAATATTACTTGCATTTATAGGATTTATTGAAGTTATGAGAAGGTTTCTTGGGGATGGTCAAATGCCAGATTTTTGGACAATGATTATTGTATCAACTTTTGCACTTATAGCAAATGGAATTTGTTTATATCTGTTTATGAAATCTAAAAGTGAAGAATCGCATATGCAAGCTAGTATGATATTCACTTCAAATGATATAATAATTAACTTTGGAGTAATTGTTTCTGCTGTACTTGTGTCAGTGTTAAATTCAAATAAACCAGACTTAATCGTTGGTGCAATAGTATTTGTTTTAGTAATTTATGGTGCAATTAGAATATTAAGGCTTACGAGAAACTAATAATCAATCGTAAAAGATAGCTATATAGGTTTTTAGTAAGATAAAAAGGAAAAGTATGACAAATACAATAAACTGTGTCCGAGATAAAAATAATGATGTTTTGGTTAAAAAAGCAAAAAAAGACATTAGTAAAAATAAAAAAAATATTGATTATCAATCAAAAGTTTTTGCTCTTTTAGGTAGTGAAGTTAGATTTAGAATTGTTTATTTACTTTTAAATAATAAAGAACTATGTGTATGTGATTTTTGTGATATTCTAGAAATGAATCAATCTCCTATCTCTCAACACTTAAGAAAATTAAAAGATGCAGGTATTTTAGAGAATAAACGTGAAAAATTGGCAATATTTTATTTCATTCCTTACTCAATGAGAGAAATACTACAACTTTTAATTAATAGCAAAGCAAAAGAGTAAAACAATACCATGAAAAGAATTTTATTATTAGAAGATGACTTATCCTTAGGTGAAACTATTAAAGAATTATTATTGGAAAATGATTATGAAGTTGACTATGTTACTAAAGGCAATGATGTCATAGAGATCACTTTTGATAAAGAATATGATTTATATATCTTTGATATAAATGTTCCTGATATTGATGGACTTGAAATACTTAAAAGTTTACGAGATGCTGACGATTCAACACCCGCAATATTTATTAGTGCTATGACAGATTTAAAGACCTTTTTAAAGGGCTTTGAAGTTGGTGCAGATGATTTTATAAAAAAGCCTTTCTATCCCGAGGAGTTAATTGTAAAAGTGAATTTAAAACTCTCTTCAAATAAAAAGGAAATAGCTTTTAATGACATCGTATACTTACCAAAAAACAAGCAGCTATTTAAAAACAATGAGAATATATATTTAACTCAAATTCAATTAAATCTATTTGAACTATTTATTAATAATAAAAACCGAATAATTGCACAAGAAGAGTGGAATGATCCCAATAAACTAGACATATTATAATTGTGCCACTAACTGTTCTTTTAGGAGAATAGACATCACTTTACAATCCTTCAAATATATGAGATAAATAGTAAGTTCAATACAAAGGATTTATTATGAATGTAGGTTACGCAAGAGTTTCAACTTCTAGTCAAAATCTTGAGAATCAAATTGATCAACTCAAGAGTGCAGGCTGTGAAAAGATATTTTCAGAAAAGAGATCAGGAAAGAATGAAGCAGATCGCGAGCAATTTAAGATTATGATGGGCTTCGTAAGAGAAGGTGATGTACTTTATATTACAAAACTGGATAGATTAGCAAGGTCTGTAATAGACCTTCATAACATTGCAAAGTTTTTACAAAATAAAGATGTAAATCTCAAAGTATTACATCAAAACATTGATACAACATCTCCAGCAGGTAGACTGTTATTTACAATGTTAGGTGCTATTGCAGAGTTTGAACGTGATTTGATAAATGAACGTGTTAGAGAAGGGATTGAAGCTGCAAAGAAAAAAGGTATTCAGTTTGGCAGAAAAGCTATTCTAGGTAATAAAGATAAAAACTTTATACATAAACAGCACGAAAAAGGAAAGTCTGTTGAATGGTTATCTAAGCTTTTTCATGTAGCTCGAAATACAATCTATAGAGCAATTAAAGATGTAGATAAAAAGAAGTAGTCAATTTGACTACTTCATCTGTTCAAAAATTCAACTCTTTTTGGAACAAGCTCACTATTACTAAAAAGTGCTCCAAAAATAAGAACTTAAGGAAAAGACTATTCAAAATTTTGTGTTATGATTTTTGTTGATAGATCATATTATTTACTTGTCTCAAAAGACTCCTTTCCACTTTTATACTTTCTCTATTTTACAAATAGTATCATTCCATGATTGCATACCTGCAAGAGGTGCAGGATTTACAGGTATTACCATATTTGGGTTAAATCCATTTCCACTTCCTCCAAATCTTTTATCCCACCAAATATTACCATTTAAATCTAAATCTTCATACTCTGGATAAGCTTTTAAATTCTCTTTTAAACCATTTCTTCCTTTTGCTATTCTTCCTGCATAATTCATTCCTAAAGAGTTACTAATAGCAATTACTTCTGGATGAATACCTTGTGTTACAAAAGCTTTTATTTTCATAGTTCCTACAATTTCATTTTGTGAGGCTTTATATCCTTCTTTAGGTCTATAAGTAGTTATTTTTATAATATCGCCATTTTTTATTTTATATTTTTTAGCTGTTTGTGTGTTAATCCAAACAGGATTATCATGAACAATTTCTGTTAAATATTTTTGTGGAGTTGTTCTTGCTTGAGTATGAACATTCCATTTAAAAGTAGTTAAAATAAGTTCATCTTCTTTTTTCTCTTTTAATGATTTTGGCATTTTAAAATGAGGGAATCCATCATCTTTTTCTCCAAGTTTTTTTGCTTCATTTATAATATCATTTGAGCAAATTTCAAACTTTCTTGAAGGA
Organism: Epsilonproteobacteria bacterium UBA4036; assembly: GCA_002382325.1. Lineage (GTDB taxonomy): Bacteria > Campylobacterota > Campylobacteria > Campylobacterales > Arcobacteraceae > Marinarcus. The sequence goes on along the minus strand of DGAG01000001.1, from coordinate 64,708 downwards.
GTTTTAAATCCTCTTACTTTTTTCCCATCTTTAACTATACCTATAGCCTCTTTTTTATTTTTTTTATTTATATAAATAATATTATTTTCAATAAAACTATCTTTTAATTGTGCTTCATTTAGCCCAATATTATATGGTTCATAGTTTTTAGGTTTATCTTCTATCCATACTCCATATTTTTTCATATAATCAAAACCATTTAATCCTTCTTTTTGTGGCAATTTTGAAAATCTTAGTTTTATAAACTCTTCATATGAATCAAATTTAAAGTATTGTGAAACAGGCTGACCTATTTTTTTAGCAACTTTAATTAGTGTATCTGCAAAATTTTCACAATCATATGGTGGTTTTACAGCAGGCTGTCTTAGAACAAAATATGGAATTAGTTCATAGGCATTTCTTCCTTCTATGGTATATCTTTCAAAATAAGTTGCATCAGGTAAAATTAAATCTGAATAATGTGCCATTTCTGAATAAACCACATCTGAACACACATGAAATGCAATAAGCTTTTCATCTTTTAAAACTTCCACAGCTGTTTGTGGACCTTCAGGCCAAGTTTGAGGAGAAGAAATAGTATATGACATATAAACTTGAATGTTATGTTTTTTTGTTTTAATTTTATCATAAACCAATTCACTAACTCTCATTTTTTGCCATTTATTTGCAAAAGGGTATAATTTAGGGTCTTCTAAATCAGTACTAAAAGAAGGCTTTGGAGGAATAGGTTCTGGCATAGGGAATGATTTGTGTCCTAGGTTTTTAGAACCTCCATAGGCATATCCACCTTCTTTCCCCACACTTCCCACTAATGCATTCAGTATAACAACAGCCCTATCATTATGTAAGCCATTATAATGAGCTTGTGAACCTCTATTTGTAAAAGCTGCACAATTTGGAGCAGCTTTTGCAAACTCAATAGCTAATCTTTTAATATCTTCTGCATTAATACCACTTTGTTCTTGTGCAAATTCAACAGTATATGGTTTTACTAATTCTTTTAACTCTTTTAAACTTATATTACACCATTCTTTTATAAAATTTTTATTATAAAGTTTTTCATTTATAATTACATTTGCCATAGCAAGTGCAATTGCACCCTCACTTGAAGGATATGGAGCAAACCATTCATCACTTTTTCCTGCTGTATTAGATAGTCTTGTATCAAAAGTTACAAGCTTTGCTCCATTACTTTTTGCTTCAATAAATCTTTTCATTAAAGCAAAACCACCTTGATGACTTTCAAGAAAATTTGAACCAAAGTTTAAAAAATATTTACATCTAATTGCATCAATAGTTTCCCAACTTGTATCCCCAATAGTAGTGTAATTTGCAGCTCTTTTATTTGAAGAACATAGTGCTCTATGATTTAAAATTACAGGAGAGCCTACTGCATCCATAAATCTTCCTGTAATATCTCCCATTTTATTTCTTCCACCATGAAATACAATCTCTTCAGGCTTTTTATCTTCTATACATTTTTTTATTTTTGAAGCCATAAGTTCATAAGCTTCTTGCATTGTGATTCTTTTCCATAAGCCATCACCTCTTTTTCCAACTCTTTTTAAAGGGTAAACAATTCTTTCTGGATATTCAACAGCATTTACTCCTCCATGGGCTTTTGCACAAAGTTTACCTTGGCTATTTGGATCAAGAGGATTACCCTCAACACCTAAAATTTCATTGTCTTTTACTAAAACTGTCATTCCACATATTGTTGAACAGTTTAAACAAACACTAGGAATTCTTTCTATACCTTTTATATTATTTGCTAAAGTTTTAAATTGTTGAAAAGTTTTAATTTCACTAGCATTTAATTTTGTAGGAGATAAAGATATAACTTCTCCTAATTTTAAAGCTGCAATTGTTATTGCACCATTTTTTAAAAAGTCTCTTCTATTCATATTATTCCGCCCAAGTATATATTTCATAATTTAATGGTGAAAAGCTTCTACCTTGTTGTAGTTTCTTTTTCATCTTTTCATTTGCTCCAATATGAAGCGTAGAGGGTTTATCTTCTGGATGATTTTTAAATCCTATTGCATTTTTAGGAATTTCATCTTCATTTGTAATAATAGTAATAGCATTTGCAACACAAGTTGCTTCACAGGCAGTTTTTAAACCAATTTCTAGTCTATGTTCACATAGATTACATTTTTCGGCAATTTTTGAAAAAGGATTAATATAAACAGCTCCAATAGAGCAAGCACTAACACAATCTCCGCAGCCATCACACTTACTTTCATCAATTTTTACTATTCCATTTACTTTAGAAATAGCATTTTTATTACAGGCTTTTAAACAATGTGCATCTTCACATTGCCTACACATTAAAGGTAAAAATTCTCTTTTTACTTTTGGGAAAATTCCCGTATCAAGATATAAAGTTACTGTTCTAAAATATCCCAAAGGTGCTTTAAATTCTTGTTTACAGGCAACTTCACAAGCGTGACACCCTACACATTTTTGTGCATCAATAATCATCTTATAATTTTTCATAGATTTTTTTCTCCAAAGGAGTTGGAAATTTGAGAGATGTGTTTAATTAATAATAAAAAAGAGTAATTTTTAAACACTACTTGTACCACAAGTCTAAGTTGAAATTTTAGTAAAATAATAATAAAAAGTGAATTAAATGGTAAAAAAAGATTTACCAAATTAAAATTATAATTGATAAATGTAAGTACACATTAAATAAACAAACTTTTTATATTGAATTTTTTGACTGAAAATTGACCCACTATTTTGAAAACTTTTGACCCACCTGTAAACTAAAAAAACATACTCTTTTCTCATAAAAATAATAATTATGAAGAAAGGTAAAAGGAGATGATTAGTATGGAGGATTGGGTAACTATTCGTAATCTAAAAAAGAAAGATCCAAACTTAGGGACAAGAACCATTGCTTTAATGTTAGGTATTAGTAGAAATACTGTAAAAAAAGCATTAGCAAGTGATGAATTACCTTTATATAACAGAGGTGAGAAAAAGATAAATGAAGCAGTTGAACCATTTATTGATTTTATCAAAGAGTCATTTTTAAAGAAAAATCTAAAAGCTAGTAGAATTTTAAAAGATATAAAATCAAAAGGATATAGAGGAAGTCAATATGCTTTATATGCTTACATAAGAGAAATTTTAAAACCAATAGCAAACGATGTAAGTAAAAATTCACCTCATGCTTACATGAGATATGAAACAAAACCAGCTGAACAGATGCAATATGATTGGAGTCCATATACAGTACCTTTTGGAGTATGTTCAAAAATTCAACTCTTTTTGGAACAAGCTTATCATTAGGAAAAACTGCTCCAAAATTAAGAAGTTTAGAACCTAACGTTTAAAATGACCCAATAAATATTGCTCTAAGGTTAATTTATTAACTCCACTGATGTGTTAGATAACTTATTGCGGACATATAAAATTATAAGGGGAGGTACTTTCTATCCATGCTTCAGCTTCATCTCCAATTCGCTTAACTTCATCAAATAGAGGTTGTAACTTGAGCTCAAATTTATCAGCATTTTTTGTTTCTGAAATAAAAATAAGCTCATCTAATAAAAGAATTCTTTTAACTCTTTTTTCATCTACATTCATGAAGTCATAGCCTGCTCTATTTGGAAATACAACTTCAAGTAAGGTACTGGAGTCGGCACCTATCCAATTATCTATTCTCTCATCGAAGTGCTCCACATTATCCCTTGCATTTCTTGGTAATACTTCTGAATTACTCTCAATATTTAGAGCTTCTTGTAATAAATTCATTCGTTCTATTTTCACACCACGAGGTGATATTGGCGATACAAGTTTTGAAATCATAGCAGCATGAGAAAGAAAAGAAGTTAAATGAAACCAAACAGTTCTAGTCTGTCTTGTTTCTTCATTCTTTACTACCTGCAAGAAGTGTTTAAAGTCAATTTCAGCTCCTAAACTATGCATAGATATTTCTTGCATGTACCATGTAAGTTCGTAATCGTTCATAAATTCCCTTTTAAAATATAGTATTAAACTACTAACTGCTTCAAAATAAGAGGTTTAGGATGAGACGGTTCATAATTTTGTGTCCTATTTCTTATTGACAGATTATACTTACAAAAATTATAATAAAAATTATTGTAAAATGATTTCATATTACTTTACAAAATATAAAGACTTAAAGGATTTTAGGGTTTATGAGTGATGACATAACGCAATTTAATGTATCTCCATTTGGAATTAATCAAGCTTCTAAAGAAGAATATTTATTTATTTGGATTGATATTTTAGGTTTTTCAGGAATTGTTGAAGATGATAAAAAATATAATGAGTTATATGATATTTTAAAAAAATTTCAAGCTATTTTCAATAATTCTCATCTATATAGTACTAAAATAATATCTGATGGTTTAATTTTATTTGAAAAGATAGGAAAAAATGAGTTTAATAAAATAATAAAAATTATTAATGATTTGTCTCAAAAACAATTCCAATTTATTAAAGAAAATAAGTATTTTATTCGAGGTGGAATTGCTATAGGAACTAAATTTGAAGAATTTGTTATTGATAATAAAAAAGAAGAAGAAAATATTTTTATTAGTAACGGATTAGCAAGAGCTTATAATTTAGAATCAAATAGTATTCAATGGCCTGTAATTGGAATCAATGATAAATACATAAATTTAATGAAAAAATACTTTAATATAGATAATGATGATGAGACTTTTAATTTAACAAGAGCATTTAATAATAATGGTGAATCAATCTATTTTATTAATTTTATTCCAGATTTTGAAGATGAAGAATATTTAGAGTTATTATATAGTTCAATTGAAATAAATAAAGATAAAACAAGTATTAGAAATAAGTATATATGGTTATTAAGACATTATCTTCAAAAATTTAAAATTGAAGTAAAAAAAGAGTATGAAGGTTATGTTCTATGAAGAATAGTGAATTTATTGATCTATATGTAAAAAATGTAAATTCAGAAAATAATGAATCTTTTACAGTAAATAAGATAATTGAAAACAATCAAATAATTATAATATTAGGTTCACCTGGTTCTGGTAAAACTTCTATATTAAAAAAATATCAAAATGCTAATGATGATATTTGTGAATTTATGCATGTTAAAAAATTTATTGAATTAACTATAGATCTTAAATCAACAACAAAAGTATTACTTTTAGATGGTTTAGATGAATACAGAAGTTCACAAAATGAAAAAACTTTTACAATAACTTTACTTGGAGATAAAATATCTAAAATTTTAAATATTTATAAAGATTTAAAAATTGTAATTAGTTGTAGAGAAATGGATTGGTATGGAGATGCAGATGAAAAAGCTCTAAAAGATGAAATTAAAGTTAATACAGCAATTTATAATATTCAACCTTTGGATAATAATTTACAAAATAAATTATCAAAATTTTTTAAAATTGATGACTCAGAAAAATTTATTGAAAAATTTAGTTCTCATGGTTTGTTGGAAAATCCTCAAATGTTTAGTATGTTGGCAAATCTTTGGAAAGAGCCTAATATTGAAATTAATTCAAAAAAAGAACTTTATGAATTTTTTATAAAAAAAGCAAAAGAGCAAAATACAATTCATTCTCAATTAATTATGAAATTAGAGATTGATGATATATTTAAATATAGTGGATATCTGGCTTTTTTTTACATGTTTTGTGGAGTTGATGAATTCAATGAAGAAGTGATTGATCAGATAGTTGCTAAAGATAAAGGTTACGAAAGAGAAAAAGTTGAATATATTCTAAACCATACAAAATTAATTAAAAATCATACTTTTAGTCATAGGACAATTGCTGAGTATTGTTTAGCACATTTTTTAAGTATTAATATAAAGAATTTAAGTATTAATAAAGAGAGAATAAAATCATTGTTTATTAAGAGTAATAAAGTTCCAACTGAATTAAGAGGTACTTTTGCTTGGCTTTGTTCAATTACAGGTGATAATGATTTTATAAGTGTTGATCCTTATTATCAAATGATACATGGAGATAACTCATTATTTAATTTTGAACAAAAAAAAGATATTTTAAAAGAAGTAAAAAGATATTCAAACAAAGATCCATGGTTTTATAAATTTGGACAAACAATGCAATTGGAAGGTTTTTATTCTAGTGAACTAGATGAGTTTTTAATTGAAGAATTTAATAATGCATTAACACTTAAAAATCATTATATTTATGTACTTATAAATATTTTTACTCAAGCAAATAATTTAACTGTTAAAATAAAAAAATTTATAAAAGAAAAAATTCTTGATAATAAAATACATCCAAGATATAAAGATGATTTAATTAGTATATTTAAAAATGGTGATATTTCTTTTTTAAAAAACATTTTAGAGAAAATCAAAAACAAAGAGATTGATGATTCTCAAAATTATTTAAAAAAAGAGATTTTATACTATTTATATCCTGTTGAAATAGAACCAAGTCAAATTGTTGAATATTTAAAACTTTTTAAAAAAGAAGAGTATGGAAATATATATTTTTTATATAAAACAAAATATGAAGATAAATATAAATTAATTGATTCTATTTTTAAGAATTTAAAAATAGACAAAGATGAGAATATCATTTTGATATTTGATTCTCTAAAAAGTTTTATAAGAGAGTATTTTTTAGAAACTCTACTCAAGTATAATAAAGAATTCACTGCAAAAGACATTTATGAAATAATAAAACATTTCAGACAATATTATGATGATTATAAAGCAATTAAATTTGATGGATACAATTATAAATTAAAAGATGAATCTGAGAAAAGAATATCTGAACTTCAAATACTTTCTAATGAGTTATTTGAACTATATATAGAAGACTTAATTAATGAATGTCAACTTACTAAACTAAGAAGTTGTGATTTTAATTTTAGTTATTTCTTTAACTATCTGTCTCCAAATAATCATAAAAAAGTTTTCCTTTCAAAAATTGAAACTGAATTGAATATTGAAATAAAAAAAGAACTTTTTGGATTAATATTAAGTTATTCTGATAGAAACAAATTTCAAGATATAGAAATACTTGAGAAAATTGCATATAAATATAATTTTAATGATGCTTTATATCATTTTAAAAATCCTAAAAAATTTGATTGGCAAATTGAAGATGAAAAAAGAAGAGCTAAACAAAAAGAAGAACTACTAGAAAAAAAAAGAAAAAATGAAGAGTATTTTTTAAAATCAGATGAAAAAATTTTAAGCTCTTTTAATGACTTATACTGGATTTCTAATATATTTTATTTGGTTGATAAAGAATTAAAAATTGATTATTTAGAAAAAAATACATTATTGAGATTAAAAGGTCTTTTAAAAAGAGCTATTTATGTAAAGCTATTTGAACCAGAATTACTTACAATTGATTCACTGATAAATAATTCACTTAATGCACATAGAAATATTGATACAATGTATTATACTTCCTTATCATTGAATAGTAAGTTTGATGTTTCTAAATTTTCAAATGAATTTAAAAAATATTTATATATCAATGCTTTAATGCACAAAAATATTGGAAATGTAAGTAAAACTAAATTTCTTGATGATATAAATAAAAAAGAGAAAGTATTTGTAAAAGATACACTAATTGAATTTATCAAACTGTTTATTAATAAATATTTATATAAAGAAAATGACTTATTTTTTAAATACATCTCAAATGAAAAAAATTTAGTAGTATTAGAATATATAATAATGTCTGTAAGACATAGTAATAATAGTTTTAAAAACGATTTTTTATTGTCTTTTATTAATTATTATGGATTTACTCTATCTATTAAAGAACTTGAATATCTAAATAAATTTGAAAACTTAAATTTTATGATTAATGCTTTATTTAATTCTCTTCATTTTAAAGAAAATATTAAATATGACATAAATTACGCTATATCTTTACATCAAGCAATACAAGTACCTAAAAAACCAAAACAAAGTTGGCAATTTAATTCTTTACATAGTGACATTAGAATAAAAATCATTAGTTATATGTTTTTTTGTTTTAATACAGAAAAATCAATTGAGAATGTAAATGGAATACAATCTAATAAAGATTTATGTGCATCTTTTTTATCAAGAGAAGTTTTAGATGTTTTAAAACTTAATGAATTAAAAGAACTTTATAAACTTCATTCAAGTGATGATGACATTTGGAGTTTTAGATTATTAAATCAAATAGAAAGTGTAGAAAGAACAAATACTGATAAAGAACATGGTAAATATTCAATAAAAGATATTAAAAATTTTATTATCAATAATGAGATTATTTCAATTGAAGATTTTTTTGAAGAGGTTTATTTGGACTTAAATAAAATTAAAGATGTAATTGAAGCTAATGAAGATAATGAGAAAAAATTTTTCTATGATAAAAAAGACAAATCTTTAATACCTAAAATAGAAAATGATTGTAGAGATATGCTTTGTGCACTTTTAAAAAGATATGATGAAAAATATTTAATTGTTCGAGAGTTTAATAAAGCAAATAATCGTATTGATTTACATATAAAATACAAAAAAAAATTAGCTTTTGAAGTTCAAATTGAATGTAAAAAAGATGATAATACAAAAAGTTTATATTCAGGTATTGAAGATCAATTAATTAAAAAATATTTTGCAAAGAATAAGAATTTTGGGATATATTTGATTTTTTATTTTGGTAGTAAGAACAAAAAAGAAATGCTTGAGAATTTGAAAAAATTAATACCTTATGAGTACAAAGAAAACATAAAAGTAATTTGTATTGATTTAACTTTTAAATAGAAAAAAGTATAATAAAATCAATAATAATTATTTCTGAAAAAGAAGAAGAATAATGAATGAAATATTTCTTGAACTAGAAAGGCTTGATAGTGAAGTGGTAATTTAAATTCATACTTAGAATTTAGAAGTATCTAAGTTATAAAACAAGTTCAAGAACCTGTACCTTTTTGAGCATGTTCAACAATTCAACTCTTTGTGGAACAATCTTTCCCTTAGTAAAAACTGCTCCAAAAGTAAGAGGTTGTAGAACGCTTGACTTAAAAAATAAGCTAAATTAACGTCTTTTAGATTGTTTCATTCCCAAGCTTTGTTACATGTTTTGTATACTCTTCTGGTAATATAACTTTACCATCTACTGATATAATTGCATAAATTGTATTAAAATAAATATCAATCAATTTATTTAACTCTTTATTATTATTCTCTACAGTATTCTGCCATTTGTCTTTTGCAGTTTCATATGCAATCTTTGATTGAATTTTAAATTCATCATGAAAGTTTGCAAGGAATGTAGTTGATGATAGCCAATTTAATTCATCATCTTTAAATTTTTCAGAATGAACATGTAAATTTCTTGCACCACCATCACCTGTTATACAATTAAGAGCATCGAGAACTATTTTCATTAATGATTCAACAGTTATTTTTAATGCTTCTTCATCTATGACATTGTTATATTTTCTTTGTATTTTTTTAGAGTATGTTTTAAGTCTTTCTTTTAAAATATACATTTCTTGCAAATAGTTATGAACATGATAAGTTAAATAATTACTATAATTTATTCCATTTTCTTCAGGAGGATTTGTTTTTATAAATAATTCTATCAATCTTAATGTATCTAATGAACTTGATATTTCACTAAAGCCATTAAATATAATAAATTCCATATCATTTTGGGTAGAAAAAAAACTAGGATCTTCTAGTTTTTGCTTTGCTATTGGCTCTACAAATTTTGGAATAAAATCTGCCATTAGTTTTTCAAACTTTTCATAACCATTTAATGTATTCATATTTGTAACTTCCTTTATCTAATAACTGTCGTGAGCAATAATTTCACCGTTAGGATAAATTATTGGTCTCCTCGTTTTTGTTATGATATCTGTTTCAGATTAAAAGTGAAATCTACAGAATCTATATTGTTTTTTTCTACAATAGTTTTTAATCTAATTGATTTTCTATCTTTTTTACTATCTATTTCAAGTTTTTCTTTTTCAATTGTGTATGTTTTAAGTAAATTGTTCTCAAAATCAAAATATAACCATATTAATTCTGTAAACACTCCCTTTGTACTTATTGTAGTTTTACCTTCTTCTGTACCTGTTGCTTTAATTTCAATCAAATCTCCATTTGATTTTTTAGCATCATTCTTTCGTGTATCAGTTGTAGATAAATTAAATAAACTACGACATAGACTTTCTGAGTACCCAGATGGTATATCTGGTGATTTTCCAAAACTATATTTTTTATGTACTATATACACTGTTTTTAAAGCAAAAAAGTATTCGATATATTTAGTATTTATATTATTTCCTTATTATCATAACTATTTATTTAAGAAATATCATAGCGAAAATATGAATTATTAGATATTAATTGGACATAGAAAATATCCTTTTTGTAGAGGTTTTGGAACGTTTGTAGTGAGTGATAACTTTCCCCTAGGGTAAATTATTGGTCTTCTCGTATTTGTTATACTTTTGAAATATATTCTCTCTATGAAAATGCAAATACTTCTTATGCTCATTTTCTATTTCAATTTTCATACTTTTATTTATACCTAATTCTTCAAAATTGTTCAGTTCATCAGAAATCATAATTTTACCTTCATCATCAAAAGAGATATAACCTTTATCAAATAATTTATCTAAATTTGGTATCAGTAAAAAACCATTGTATTTATCTAGTCTTTCGTTGTTGGTAGAATTTTTCCATGGTTTAATATGTGATGCAATCAATATATCAATTTTTCTATGTTTAGTTACTGAACAACCACCCCAGTAATGAATAAGATTTTTTCTAAAATCACCTTGACCAATTCTACAATTTATAAGATTTATCTTTTCAGTTTCAGATAATTCTAAATCATTTATTTCTGACAAGTCATCAATAATAGAAGCGCTATTAATAATTAAATTATATAACTTTTTTGGGTTTTCACTTTCTAAAAATTTATAGTATGAAGCCTTTGGATTTTGACGCATTTTATTTATTTTTTCAACAAAGTCTTTAAAGCCATGGTTTTCTGCAACAAAAAAATCATCTCGCAAATTTTTTATTACTTTCAATTTAATTGGATGATCTGAAGTAAAATCAATATTTGCTACTTTTGTAACAAAATAAATTCCTTTCTTGTATTTATCTAAACCACTTCCCCCTCGAAATAAAAACACAATATCATCAATAGCTATATATTCAATCATTGTTTTAGGGAACTGCCAATCTTCACTATCTCCTACTTCTAATGTTTTCCAACCATCCCAAGTTGAAAATTTAAACTGCCAATAATTCATAATTTTCCTTTTACTTGATGCAATGTATAACGTCTCGGCCGAGACATTGTTCGTTCACACGTAGCGGGAACGAACAACGGTTGAAGTGAGCTGTGGAGAAACGCCGTTAGCTCAACTGAATTGTTATGCTAATTTTATTTAGCAATGGTTAATACGAATGTCAATTCCTAAATCATTTGCTTTGTTATTACATTCAAACATTATTGAGCCCTTTAAATCATCAATTCGTCGCATCCCATCCCAATCTATGTTGTAAAAGTCCATTCCGTCAATCCTACTTTGATTAACAATTGACAATATTGAACTTATGTCATTTCTAACCTTTCGTAAGCAACTTTTGATCGATTCATCATAGAAATGATCAATACATTTTCCTTTGTGCTTTTTTCCAATCATCCCTTTACTGATTATTTCTGTTATTTCATTTAAACCTTGGACCATTTTACTATGTGAACCTTCACATTTCATTTGATGCTTAATTGCATTTCTATCAATAGCTCCTAGGATTATTTCAAAACATCTTTTGTCATCGTAAGGATGAACTCTAGAAAAATCGGTATGCTGTTTTATGGCATCAACAACTTCTTGTATTCTATCTTCATCATTTTCATCCGCTAGTTTTGATAAAATGTCACCGTTGTTTACCAAAATACAATAACTTGGAAGGTCTCTAACCTTAGTGCATTTTGTAAAACCATAGATATATAATTTGTCATATTTCACTTGGAAATTATTTTTTTCAAACTGATCAATCGTGTGCTTAACCTTCGCTGTGTCTGCAGTTGTCGTTATTTGTATGGCTACTCTTTTTGATTCATCTGCGAGGTCTATTGCTGCAAAATTTGGATTAAGTTGATTCACATTTACAAGGTTAAATCCAAAAGCTGAATTGAAAATCTTTATTGAGAGACTTTCCAAGAGTCTCGTCATATCACTGAAACCTGTATCTTTAGTATTTTGTATATATAGTTGAAGCAGTGATATGTCATGAGTTAAATTATTTAATATTGCTTGTATCATTGTACCTCCTTTTTTTGACCATAACTATTTATTGAATATACATTATATATAAAGCACCATAAATATCAACAAATAAGATGCACAAAAAGTGTCGTATATCAAAATACCTACAAACACTGGAGAGGTAACATAAATTCATACTCAGAATTAAAAGATTCTGAGATAAAATAACAAGTTCCACAAAGTGTAATATTTGGAACAAAATTAGCTAACTAAGATTAACTATGCTAAAATTCTAGGAACTGTCGGTTACTGACACAAAACTCTGAACAGTCTCTATAGGTTTTTAAAAAAAGACTTCTATCCTAACTACACATTATTTTTACTCCTCATCTGATATTATAAGAACATCATCTAAAGTTTCAATTCCATAATCTTCAATATTAATATTATAGAATTCTTTTATTTTTTGAGCCAGTTCAGCATTTAATCCAGTAATTTGAGTCTCTTTTTCTTCCGGCTTATAAGTTGCAGTTGAATATAATTTTTTATTTAATTTATCAATACTAAAAGTTTCACAATTTATTGTTAATGTTCTATTCATGCTTTCTCCTTTTGTATAGATTATTATCCAGTAAAAAATTGGGTTTGTAAAGTGTTTAAAAACAAAATTTCAACATTTAAATTGACAACTCAAAAAACGACAGTTATAATTATAAAAAATGAAAGGATAAATTAAGTATGACTGGTCTTGAAATTTTTAAAGTAACAGTATTAGTAACCTTGACGGCAATTGCCGTAATAGCTGCGTTTAAGTTAAAACCTAAGCGTCGTAAATATCTTAGATAAAAAGGAAAAACTTTGACAGAACATGAAATTGTTAAAATAACTGTAATGGGTATCTTAGTTTTAATTACAACTATTGCAGCATCTAAACTCAAATCAAAAGGTCGTAAATTTCACTAATGAAATAGGCTTTTTTTTACATCAATAAAGACTGTTTTCTAAACATTATTAAGTCTTTATTTATAAAGCTTTCGTACAAACTTTTTCTTGTTTTTATGCACTGTTTTTTCTTGATAAACTATGTACAAAAATAGAGACATTATAACTGCACTACTTACTGCTATTAATTCGTTCATTTATCTTCCTTTCTAAGTCGTTTAATTTCTTGATTAAAGCACTTTTATAAACACTGTTTTTAAGTACTGAAACTTGATTCTTTTGAACTTGGATCTCTTCTATAAATTCATGTAAAAAATGTTTCTCTTTTTGCATGTAATAATAAACCATTTCATTGGCCCAATTTAATACGGTAATTTGAGCTTGAATTTGTTTTACAGATTCATCAACATTTTTATTAAATTTTAAATAGGTAAGTTGTGAGTAATTGTCATTACTCATTTGTTCTAGGAAATCAAGACTTTTTTTCATTCTGCAATAATAGTAAAAATAAAATCAAGCAATTAAAAAAATTACAAATTGCAATGCTAAATATAAATTTTTAAATTCATAGATTAAATGTATCAAATTCGTTTTTATTCTGTTGACTTTCCGAACCACTTTGATAAAATTTTAGTATAGATTTTTTAAAGGAGAAGAGCATGAAAGTAAGTGAAATAATAACCTATCCTATTGTTCCACTTTTAGCTGTTGCTTACATAGGGTTTGAAATAAATCATGCCTATATGGGTTTAATAATCATAGGAAGTTTTATTATGTATAAACTCTTTAAAGCTTTACATAGCAAAGCCTCTTATGCGTATAACACAATGTTAGTAACAATAGATTGGTTTTTACTTGATGTTTTAAATATCTATACGAATGGAACGTACAGTTATTTAAATTCAAGTATTTTAGAAACAGTTTTAAAAAACTCATTACATCAAATAATATAAAAAGGAGAAGAAATGTACGAGAGAAATTATTCATCAATGGGAGTTATTCCTATGATTGTTTTAGCGATGGTTGTTGTAGTCGTATTGTATGTGAATTTATAAAACTATTTTAAAAACAGTGAAATATCAGTATTGAGTATTTTACTGATTTTATAGAGGTGTTCTAAAGAATAGTGATGGGTTTTTATATTTGGATTTTCTGCATGTGAGATAAAACTTGAGTTTTTAAGTCCTAATTCTAAAGCTAAATCTAATTGAGATAAATTTTTTAATTGACGATGCTTTTTAACATTTTGGGAAACTTTTTGATGAAACTCTTGTAATTCATCTTCTGAAAAACCAAACAATAGAATCCTTTTACATATGTGTATAATTTTTTCTTTAGTCTATAGCAAATGAAAAGAATTCAATAATACATATATGTATAATTATGAATTAAGAACAATTTCATTAAAATCATTTTTCAATATTTGGAGGAAAAGATGAGCAATGATAATAACAGTACAAGCTTAGGTGATTTAATCATCGGGGCAATGTTTATGTGGATGTTATTTTTATCTATACCTATTGCAGTAGCAGGTGATTTAGCTTTTTTTATATTTTTAAAAATTGGGATGCTTAAAAATGCTCCTAAAATACTTTTTATTTTAGCTTGGTTTATTCCAGCTTTAGCATATGGGTATTATGTAAAAAAATTTATTTCAAAATTTATAACCAAAGATTCATTTGGAATAGGATTATTCATGTATGCACAAGGTTTTTTCTTACTTGGTGTTTTAGCCATTGTAACTGATGGTGGAGTGTTTTTATCTAAGTTACTTATTAATGGATTCAATCATGTTCTTGGTGGAGGATGGTTAAGCGATTATGCATTAATGTTTGGAATTAGTGCAATTTTATTCGCATTAGGAGTTAGAGTTGCTAAAAAGCAACCTATTGTAAAAAAGCGTTATCCAAAATATATTTAAATAAAAGGAGTTGAAAATGAATTTTTCAGAAAATATAGTTGTGATTGTTGCTAGTGTATTTCTTATATCTGTGTGTATTGGAGTATATATTTTACATAATAGACAAACAGAAGTTATTCTCAGAAATGATGCAGGAGAATCATGTAAGCTAAATATTGGATACTGTTGGACATTAATGATGTTTAATGGGTTTCTTCCAATAAGTAGAAATGAATGGGTAATTGGTATTTTATTAATAATTCTTAGTTCATTAACTTCTGGTGCTATCAATTTTATTTTTGCATTTTTTTATAACAAACAATATTTTAAGAGGATGCAGGCAAAAGGGTTTATACATTATGATAAAAACTTAGAAAGTGAACTAATTAAGAGAAAATATATTTAATAATTATTTATTAAATATGACATTTCTAAATAATGTTTCTTTTTGTAAACAAACTCATTTTATTTGAAGAAATTTTTCAAAATCAGTTTGTTTTCACACAGATAAAAATAATATTTTTAAGATAAATAAAGGAGAAGAAATGAAAAATAAATTATTGGGTATGGTAATTGTTGTATTAGTTGTAATCATCGGTTATCAAAGTAAAATTATGCAAACTTTATTTTTAAAAAAAACTGTTGAATGTAATTCAAATGAAGCTATAAGCCTTGGCACTGAAATTATTCAAAATGAATTGTTCAATAAAATATTTAAAAATCAACAACATAATGTTGAAGATATTGTTTTTAATACAATTGTTACTAAAAAAATAAATAAAGAAACTGGTGCTCAAGAATGTCAAGCAAATGTTGATATTATTACTGATTTTAAATTGCCAAATTCATATAATGATCCATTTAAGTTTTTTAATATGGTTTTAGGTTCAGATAACGTTATAACATTGGAACAAAATAAATACCTTATTTCTTCTTCCGTATGGTATACAACAGAAATAACAACAGATGCAGAAAAATATTTAGTACATTTAAAATTTGATGGTGATAGAAGTAAAGGATTATATTCAAAGGAAAAGTTTACACCCAATTACAATAAAAATTTTGAAACAATGCTTCCTTTTGCAAAAAAAGGTAATGCATTAATTCAAAACCAAATCGGTGTAATGTATGCCGATGGTCGAGGGGTAAATCAAAATACACAAGAAGCTATCAATTGGTATGAGAAATCTGCCGCACAAAACAATCATTGGGCTTTGTATAATTTGGGATTTACTTATGAAAATAAACAAGATTATCCTAAAGCTTTTTCTTATTATGACAAAGCTGCAAAATTAAATAATGCTTCTGCACAATATAGTTTAGGAAACCTTTATTTAGAAGGAAAAGGAATTGAACAAGATTATAAAAGAGCTTATGAGTATCTAAAAGTAAGTGCAGATAATGGAAATTCAAATGCTATGTATAAAATAGGCATGTTGTATGTTAAAGGGCAAGGTACAGAAATAGATTTAAACATGGCATTAAAATATTTTGAAAAAGCATATGAACATGGCCAAAAATCTATTTTGCCATTAATTAATGAACTAAAAAAGGGGTTAAAATGAAAAAATATTTATGGAGATTAGTAGGTATATTTATTATCTTACTATTTACAGGCTGTTCAAGCAGACAGGAAACTTTTGAAAATGCATTCAAAGCAATAAATCTAAAAAATCAAAGTACAGATACATCAGTTTATATAGATACATCAAAACATGATTTAAAGATTGAAAATATTTTAAATCAAACAAAATCATTAATTTCTCAGAATGGATTTAAAGTTAAATATGATTGTATTTTTAAACCTAAAGTTGATAAAGATATATTTTCATACTTTAATAATACTTATTTAATTTTGGATGGAAATTATAAATTAGATAAATGCGAAGCTAAAAAAGATGAAATAAGTTTTTTAGATGATATTCATTTTATAGATAATAAAATATATTTTGAACAAAAAGATTTATCAGAAATGGAAATACTTAATTTATATATTAACTTTTTGATGTATTTAAAAGAGACACCATATGAAAAAGAACAATCAATTACTCAAATTCATAATATTCCTATATTATTTAACCTAAATGCAGAATCTTTTTCTCAAAAAAAACTCATTATTGATGATTCATTTTTACAAGCAATGAATTTAAAGACTTCCTTAGAGAAATATGCTTTAAAAAACAAATATCAAATTGCAGAAACAGCTGAAAATGCTGATATAGTAATAGAAATCAACAATCTAGCTTTCGGTAATAATTTAACCGTAAATAAAGACTTACACGAGTATGTTTTTATGAAGAAAAGAACAAAAATAAGCTCAGTTACTGGAATACCAGTTTTATTTCCATTGGAGCTTACAATTTTTACTTTTGAATTAATTAACAAATTTGTCAGTGAAAACGATCAAGATAAATTACTTTATAGTCTAAATGAATGTCAAATAAAACAAAATGGAAATATTGATCAGACATATTTAAATAATTACATTCATAAAAATTACAACATTAATGTTCTTAGTTTATCAACAATTAATATGATTAATGAAAAACTTGCTTCAAATTTAATTGAATATAGATTTAAATCACAAAAAAAAGAAAACAATAATGACAAAATGTAAAAATTATTTAGTCTATTTTTGTTTACTCATTGTTCCTGCAGCTATACTTATTACTTATGAGCATAGCAGTGCAAGGATTATGAGTGGTATTTTATTTAGTGCTGGGCTTTTTTTTGCTTATTTAAATGGTTTGAAGAATCAACAAAAAGTTAAAGAAATTTTGAGTAAGATTTTTTAATCATCTTTTGTTAAATGTTCAAGTACATCCACAAATCCACCTTGAATAATCGTACTTGAACAAGCAATCATCAAATTAATTGGATGTCCAAAATCTTCAATAATCATATTGTTTTTATCTACATATCCATTTGAGCTTAAATGTTTTTCATCATCTTTAAATTGTTCAACATACTCTTTGGTATTATCCATATAAATATAAACTTCTTTATTTAATGCTTTGGCATAACCACATTCCCATACTGTTCCACTATCAGCTTCTTTTCCACGAAAAGGATTTAAATTTGCTATTACAATATCACATTGCTCTATCATTTTTTTATTGGCTTGAAAAATTTCTTCTGCAATCTCTTTTTTTGTTTTATTTTGAGTATTGATTTGATTATCAAGAGGATACAAACCTATAAAGCCATATTGTTTGCATAGCTCTACATATTTTTTACCAATAGCAATAGAATCTTCTTTAAAAACATCAAATCCAGCAATATAGATTTTTTTTAAACCGTTATTCATTTGCAACCTTTTTCATCTTTTGTCTATATACTTTTATAGATTTTTTAATACATCAAGTATCTTCACCATAGCCAAAGTATCAAGTTTACAATACTCTAAAAGTGAAGTTCTCATCTTTTGTTTTTCTTCTTCATTTAGCTTTGATAAGTTTGCAAAAGCATTCATAGCTTGGCTTCCATTTTGTACACCAGCTAACTCTTTATATGCTTTTTCAAACTCTGGCACTAAAGCAGGCAATACATACTTGATAGAATAGCTTCCTTGCTTACTTGGTGTTACATACCATTTCTTTTGGAAAGGTATCATTAGGTCTTGCATATTTTCATTTATGGCTAGTAAATGAGTGCTAAGATTTGGAAAAAGGTTTGCTAGTCTTTTTATTACACCTTTTTCAAAGCTCATATTATAAGCCAATACTGTAACATCATTTGGGATATCTTCACACAACTTTTGTGCTAACTCATATCTGTTATCAATACTATCTTCACTCAAATACTCTTTATTGATTAGCGTTCCATCTTCATACTCTATATGAAGTGAGTATTGAAAAGGGATTTGCTCGAAGGGTCTTATACCTTTATACTCTGGTATAGCTTGTTGGTAGGTTTCAAAGTCTAAGTGATAGATTGGGTATGTTAGATTTTCTAAAAAGGCATTGATATTTTCTTTGTCTATATAGCTTACTTTTGATTTGTAGTTTTCTACTGCTTGTTTTTGGTTTGCAGTCATATCAAAATCTTCTGGAATATCTTCTATATCTATGATACCTTGATTATATAATTCAACTTGCTTTTTACTTCCTAGATTAAAAATATTAAATATAGAATAATCTGGAATTTGTCTTTGAACTTTCCAACAATAGTTTTTAGCATCACACTCATAAGGTTTATTACAATGACTTCCTATATCTATATCTGGTTCATTTACTTTATCTTCTAGGTACGTTTCAAACTCTTTTAGTATGATTGAGATATTTGACTGTAGACTTTGTATTTCACTTGTGACATCAACTATTTTAAATAGTTTGTCTAGTTCTAAACTCTCACCTCTTACATACTCATTGTTTATATGTACTACACTTGCACTTTTTATACTATAGCCTAAGTTTTGTAAAACATAATACTGAATAGATACATCATGAAGATAAATATCTTTTACCTCAGTTGAGCTTTTAACCTCATAGATAGATACACCATCATCTTCTATTTTTAAAATATCTACCATGATAAGTATGCCCTCATAGTTAAATGTAGCTTCGTAGATATTTGATACACCCACTTCTATCCACTCTTTTGTAGTAGATATCATCTCATCATAATTTGTAGTGTACGGTACTTCTTTTCCATCAAGAAAAAGTTGGCAAGCTAAGTCCCCTACTATATTTCCTGTTTCAAATATAGCCTGTGCTTGCTCATCTGGTGGTATTAAAACACTTGGCTTGTATTTTTTAAGCCAAAGTGCTTTTGGGCATTGGATACCTTTTGTATAGAGGGATTTAGATAGGTTCATTAATTATTTTCTTCTTTTTCTAAGTCTGACCATATTTTATTAAAAGATTCTTCATTATCAATATATTCTTGTTTGGACACCCTATCCATATTATCTAAAAAGAATTTTCTTTTTGAAATAAATCTTCCATATAGTTTTTGTTGATGAACCCACATTTGGACTAATTTATCTGATTTGTGGTTATAGTCAATAAATAAAATACTTTCATTGTTTTGTGCAATATGATAAACCCACTGTCTTTTTCTTTTCCAAAGAACAGGATAATTTAATCCATTTCTATTTTGAAAATCTAAATCTAAAGTTTTTTTCCAATATGCTCTTGCATCTACTATCCATATTACACGTCTATTAGTATTTTGATTATAAAATCTAATTCTTTCCCGAACTTCTCTAATATCAATAGGACTATGTTGTAGTTCAATCACAACATTATTATTCCCTACAATATCAGCACGATGTTCATTATTTTGACCAAATATTACTTCACAAAATTCATCTTGTATAGGTGTTTTCCAGGCAGCATGCCAAGGAGTTTCATTTTCATAACCAGGCGGGAATTCAGGTGCTCCACCAATATACGACCAATATTGTCTTAACTCTCCAACATTAGCCCGTACTTCATTACCCATGAAAGGACACTGACCAATAGCACCCGAACCAGCTATTTCTGCTCTAACTTTTTCTCCATTAAACCATGCTCTTCTCATTCTACAACCTCATTAAAAAATTCATCTTTAACAGAATAAGGTTTAACATGTTTATTATATTTTAAATATTTATAATGTAGTAACCTTGAAATTTTAGATTCATGAGTTGATAAGATAAATTGTGTATTTTCAAAATCATTTCTTATTAATTCTATAAATGATGTAACATTCATCTCATCCATACTTTGCATAGGGTCATCAATAAGTAATAATCCACCGTTATCATTTTTTCCATATACTTTATTTAGAGCAAGAGTTAAAGAAACAACTAATGCAGATAGCTGACCCGTACTCATTGAATAAGTTGCATCATAATCACTATCAAGAGTAGATAAAAACTTCAAAGGACTTTCTTTTTTCTTAGTATCGTAGTCAATAAATATTCCATTTCCTCTTTGAGTATCTTGTAAAATCTTTCCAGAATAAATATAAAGTGGTATTTCAATTTGTTTAATAACATCTTTCCATTGATTTTTTATCTTTTTATCTAATTTGTCATGTAACTCTTTTGTAATATCCTTTGTTGATGTAGTCATCAATTTATTCAATAACTCTTTTTTCTTTTCTAACTTATTAATTTCCTTTTTTATATTCTTTTTTTTCTCTTCTTCATTTGAATAATATTTAAACTCCAACCATTCTTTTTTCTGTTTAACTTTTTCATCTGTTAAATTAAGCTCTTTAATTTTTTCTAGAGCTATATTATAGGCTTTAAAGCCACTAAAAACACTCTCTTTCTTTTCAATAAATTCTTCTTCAGTTATCATAGTAATTTTAGAATCAATTACTTCAAATATTTTCTGCAAAATACTTCCAAAGTGTTCTACTTCTTTTTGTTCACTATTTGCAAATTTTAATAATTCTTCATAAATCCCTAATTTCATAATTTTATTTAAGAATAAAGCATATTTGTTTTCATCATAATATTCACTAACTTGAAGATAGAATTCTTTATTTACTAAATTTTTCTTTACTGCCAAGTATTGATTAGTTTTTTCAAGTATTTCTTTTAGTTTAGCTTTAAACAAATCTTCTTTTAATTCTTTAGCTAACTTAGTTTTTTCATCTTGAAACTCTTCAAAAAAGACTTTTTTCTTTTTAAATTTTTCTTCAAATTTTTCAAAAGAAGTCCATTTATCATAACCACATAAAGGACATTCCCCATTATCTTTAGTAGTATCATCAAACTTCTTATATTCTTCCAATAAAGAATTTCTTGCCTCATTAATTAATCTAGATACATCTGACATTTCACCTGATTCTTTTATGTATTGATCAATATTATCAATTATCTTGTATATATCTTCTATTTTTTTCTCATATTCTTCAATACTAAATAACTCAAATAATTCTTTTAGTTTTTCTTTTTTTAAATTTTCGTAGTCTTGTTCTTCAATAGTTTTTTTTATGTTTCTGATTTTTTCTTCTTTTTCATATAATTCTTTAGTATCTGTATATTTATTTTTGAAATTAGCTAGAACAATAAATCTTTTTAAATCATCTTCAGAGCTTTTAATATCTATAAACTTTTCATTTTTAGTATGCATTTCGAAAGTACTAAAATACTTAATCAAATTTTCTATATCTGAAACTTCTTCAATTATCTCTTTTAATTTTTCATTATTTGATGGTATGAATTCTTCTTTATCCCATGATTTATTAGTAGATAAAGAAATATATTTAGCATCTTTATTTACTGCAGATACACTTTGTTCTTCTAGTTTTTTATAATCTTCTTTTTTTGTTTTAAGACTTTCTGTTATGAATGTTTTTAATTCTTTTATTTTTTTAAGTTTTTTGGATAGGTCGTCTTTAAGTTTTTCAGCATCTTCTGTCCCAAAAAACTTTGATAGTAACTTTATTCTTTCTTTTTCACTTTTCTTAAAAAATTGAGTATTATTTTCTTGCTGAATATAATAAAAATTTTTAAAATCATCCGATAAAGCTATTTTATCAATATTTAAACCTAATAACTCATCAAAAGTATCAACTTTAATACCATCTAAAGTATTTTGTTCGTATGAATTTAATTGATATTGTTGGTAATTTTCCCATTTCTTAGAATTTATATTTGCTGGCAAATATATACTTAAATATAAATTAGCTTGGTTCTCTTTCTCTAATTCAGCTTTTATTATTATAGGTTTAGTTTTATCTTTGGCAAATAATGAATCTTCATGCTTATTTTTATTATCTTCTACATCATTATCATTAATTCTAGATATTTTTTTACTAAATAACAATTCTAAACTATCATAAATAGTTGTTTTACCATAACCATTTGGACCATCTAAGATCATAAGATCTAATGAACTAAAATCAATTTCTCTTTGTGTTATAAGTTTAAAATTTTCTATATACAGTTTTTTTAGTTTATACCCGTTCATTTTAAGTCCTCAAGTTTTTTAAAAAAATCTTCATTATCAACTATATTTTCAATATTTGTTCTTTCTAGAAATTCCAAAGTTTTGGTTTCTTCATTACTTAAAGAACTTTTATATTCATCTAAAACAATATTTTTTACATTAGACACTGTTGGTAATTTGAAAAATGGTAGTTTAATATATAATTGAGAGACTATCTCATATTGAGAGTTAGTTAAATCTTTATTTTTACAAGCAACTTTAAACTCTTCAAAGCTATCTGTATTTTTTATTATATTTCCAAATTCATCTGGATTATCAAGAAAATCTATTTGTTCTTGAGTATATGGAAGCACTAGTTTTCTAAAAAAATAAGGGTCTTCCTCTATTTTTAAAATTTGTTTATATATTCCAGAATCTAAAGGTAATGTTTCAGATTTAAAACATACTAATAAAGTTGAGTTTTTATCAACTTCTTTATCATCTATATGTTTCTTTATAATATTTAAATATTCTTTCTGTTGTTCGTTAGTTATTATATCTAGTCTTTCACTTTCAACAATTATAAAATATTCATATTTATTATTATCATTACGTTTTAATATTTTTAACTTCTCTTCATCTATAACTAGTTCAAATGAATTAGTTTGAAAAATCAAACTTAATTTATTAATCATTTAATATCCTTTTTGCTTCTATAATATTTATCATTCTTACTTTTTTTAGTTCTGTGATTTTTTCTTCTTTTCTTTCTGGTATTAGCAATTCCTCATCTCTAATTTCATTTATATTTTGAGCTTCAGATTCAATAGAATCAACCAAAATACTTCCAGTAATAAAACAATCCATTTCAAATAAATCTTCTACAGCAAATGGATTTTCTAATATTGCTTTTGCGATTCGTTTCCCATTAGAGGATGATATACCCGTTACTAAATATTTATCTTCATTATCATACAAATATTTATATTCTTGGAAATTACCATCTTTTTGAATTTCTTGAATTATTTTGAAAAATACATCTATCATATTATCCCGATGTAAGAAATTTTGGAAATCTTCAATTGTCAATTTAGCATCAAAAAGTGATTTTATATGAGGGAATATACTTTTAGAAAATTTCACAAAACTATCATTATTCAAATCCAATACATCTCTAGTAAAAATATTAATTTTATCTTGTAAATCACTATCTATATCTTGACATATTTCATCAACTAATCTAACTAAATATTCTCTTTTCTCATATATCATACGTTCATTCGTAAATTGTCCACTATTAGTTTTTAAAGAATTAATTATTTCAGTAAAATTAATAGTTTCAATAATTCTTGTTGTAGGAGGATTATTTTGAATATTTTGATGTCTAATGCTTACATGATTGTCTATAATTGCTAATAATTTAAAGAAATGGGTATCTTCACAATTTCCATTATAGTCAGCTGGATTATGAATTTCTAAAAAATCTTTTATTTCATTTTTTAATAAATTATCAATTTCATTTAAAGGACAAAATTGCTGATTAATATTATTTATCGTATATGAATAAAATATATTATGAGGATTTAGAACATTACTTGAAACATGAAAATATGGAGAAATATGATACCCAAGTATATTACTGTTGGTCAATGTTTGTTGTATTGCATTAGTATATGAATTAATATTTGTACTTGCTAAAGTTTTTACTTGATGCAACGATTGGTAAGTATTTCCTTGTTTAATTGAAAAATCTTCTAACCATTCAAATTCTATAGACCAATCTATAAAATTATTTTCAATATTATTACCATTATATTCATTTAATTTTTTTAATACAATAAACATACCAACTTTTCCTTGATAAGAGTAACCACTCCAAGAAAATGTTGCATCGAAATATATTGGCATTTAATTCCTTTTTTTATTAATCTAATCTCAAACCACTCGTCCCATCACTCTTAGGCTCAACCTTTATCTGCAATGGTATTCTCTCTTTTAGTGCTTCCACATGTGAAATCACACCTATAACTCAACAACTCTCTCAAACATTTCCTTTATTTCCATCTCGTGGCTAATTAAGAATATCTGTCTATACTGCTCTTTTATCATATGAAAAGCTTCTAGTATTTCCATTCGCCTTGCTTCATCTTGGCTTCCAAACACTTCATCAAAGGCTAAGAAACCTATCTGAGAACTTCCACTTAATTCACTTAAAGTTTTTGAAATAGCAATTCTAAGAACCAAGTTTGCTAAGTCTATTTCTCCACCTGAGAATCGCTCTATTGGGTACTTTTTACCTTCATCATAAATATAAAAGTCAAAGTCATTTGATACTTCTATGTGTTGGTACTTGCCTTTGGTGATTTGTGCATACATACTTGAAGCTATGTCAGATATTCTTGGTGCAACTTTTGAGTTCAGTTTTGTTTTAAATTCACTCAGACTTACTTTGATTTTGTCATAGTCTATGAGGTCATCTTTTTTGGTTTGCACTTTTTTGAGTTGAAGTTCATTGTTATCTAGGTTTGATTGGATGGTTTTTATCTCACCTTCACATTGAGCTATTTTGATTTTTACTTCGTTTAGTTCTGCGACTTTCAGCTCATATGTTTGATGGTGTTCGTCATACTCTTTTTGTTTGTTTGTGTGTGCTGTTTCATCATAAGCTATTTGTTTGTAGTCTATTTCTTTTGTATTGTAAGTAGTGTTTTGCTCTTCAATTTTTTTAGTGATGTTTTCTAACTCTTGTTTGACACTTTCATATCTTTTGAGCATGGTTTCTAATGATTTCATCAGTTCATATTTTGGTTGGAGTTCATTGAAACTGTTGTCCAGTGTTTTATGTTTGACTTCATCATAGTTATAAGTTTCTAGTTTTGCAATCTCATCATTGTTCTCTTTGCCTTTTTGCTCTACAGATTTTAAATGAGTTGATTGGTTTTGTAAATCTTTTTGTTTACTGTTTATAAGTGCCAGTTGGGAGTTTATCTCATTAAGATTTTTATCCGTTTGCTCTTTTTGAGTCTCAACTATTTTTTTGTTTGCTTCTACTTCTTGTAACTCGTTGTTTAGCTTGGTTATTTTGTTTGTTTGTATTTCATGTATGGTTGTATTTAGTGAGCCTATTACATTGTCATACTCTTCTAAAAGAGGTCTTGTACAAGTAGGACAGTTCGACTCTTTGCCTAAAGCTTGGATTTGTTGGATTTTGGCTGTGGTGTCGTTTATAACTCTTTGTTCAGCAGAGATATTTGAGTTAAGCTCTTTCTCTTTTGTTTGTATTTGAATGAGAGTTTGTTTGAATTGTTCTAGTTGAGTTTTAGTTTCTTGCTCTTTTTGTTGTAGTGCTTCAAATCCTGCGCACTCATTTTCTAAAAGGGCTATGTCATTCTTGGCTTTTTTGTATTGCTCTCGAAGTTGGACTTGCTCTTTGATTAACCCCTCTTTTTTAAGACTGTACTCTTTTAACTGAACTTGCTCTTTCAAACTTACTTGTAGTGTCTCATACTCTTTTTTTATAGGTTCTAATGCTTTGTATTGAACCTTCTTTTGTTCTAAATCTTGTAGTTCAGTTGAGAGTTTGGTTTGGTTTTCTGTATTGGAGTTGATACTGTTTTTTAAAAGATTAAGTTCACCAAGAGCCTTTTGTTTTGCCTCTTTTGTTTTAGCAAAAGCTTCAAGCTCTTTTTTTATATCAAGCTCTTTTAACTTTAGGCTATCTATTTGTTTACTTTTAGTTGCCATCTCCTCATTGAGATTTTTTTTAATCTCCTCATTTGCTTTTATTTGTTCTTTTTTACTTTGAATATCTTCGGCACTTAAAAGTACTTCGGCAAAAGCTGCAATCTCTCTTTTTAACTCTCTGCTTTTTTCTATGAGTTCTTTTTCTATATAGTCAATTTTTTCTAAGCCTAAAAGCTTTCTGATCATTCTTTTTCTGTCTTCAGGTTTACTGTTACTAAGACTCGTAAGCTCTTTTTGACTCGCAAAGAGTGTATGTAAAAATGCCTCTTTACTCATCTTGGTTAGTTGCATAATACTTGCAGTAACTTCTTTTGCACCACTGGTTATGAGTTCACCATTTTTAAAAAGTTTGGCATTGGCACTGAGTGTTTTCCCTCTAAACTCTCGTACAACTTTATACTCTACTGAGTCAAATTCAAAGTCGAGTTCAACAACTACAGCATCTTTATCTGATGCATTGGCATTTCGAACAATATCTTTATAGCCTCTGTCTTTAAACTCTCCATACAGTGCAAAAAGAATTGCTTCAAATATGGTGGACTTTCCACTTCCATTTTTTCCAATGATTCCAACTAAACCCTCTTCAAAGTTCAGCTCAAAAGTTTTGTATCGTTTGAAGTTTTCAAGTTTTAGCTTACAAAGTATCATCGTAAGCCTCCTCATACTTGCTAAATAACTCTTGGATTTTTGGTTTGAGTCTATCAAACTCTTTGTCTTCACTTTGCTCTTTTATATGGTCTAAAAAGTACTCTTCTAAAGAGAGTGCTTGAATATCATCTAAGGTTTTACCTTCATTGGCATCTTTTTTGAATTCTCTTTTTACAGTCACACTCATAGCAAGTGGAAAAAAAGCTTTTATCTCTTGGTTTTGTATATCAATGGATTGCATGGTTGTGAGGTTTTGAAGTTTTACTTCTACAATAGCATCTTGGGTATCGCTTGTATCTAAACTGTCAATAGAAGTTTGATACTCTTCGCAATCAATGCTTTTAGATATGATAGGTCGAATTTTTATCTCTTTATATTCTACAGTTAGTCTCTCATCTAAGTTTATAAGAGCGTATCCCTTTGAATTTCGCTTGTCATTTAAACTTGTACGTTCAGTACTACCACTGTAATATACATTTTCATGTTTACCTACAAAGCCAAAACCATGCCAGTGTCCAAGAGCTACATAATCCATCTTTTCAAAGATATACTCTTTGTGCGTTGGATAAACCCACTCACCAAACTCTTGCATCAAATACCAAGCACCAACAGAGCAGTGCATCATCATAATATTTCTTTTAGAAGAATCGATATTTTCTTCACATAAGTTTATTTCATCTTCTGCTTTGGTTTCATCATTCATATGTGGCAGGGTATGAAAGATAACATTATCAAACTCTATTTTTTTATAGCTTTGTTCATACGATACAAATACATTTTCAAAGTCTTCAAATATTTTTAAAATAGGACTACTCAGATTTGTTCGTGGTGTTGAATGGTTACCTGCAATCATTATGATAGGAATATTAAGACTATTAAGTCGTTTGAACTCTTTAAGTGCAAACGTTATTGCTCGGTTACTTGGACTACTTCTGTGAAAAAGGTCACCTGTGTGAATTACAAAGTCTGGTTTGATTTTTTCTATGTCATTAATTACTTGAGAAAAAGCATCATAAAAGTCTGCTTCTCTTTGGTTTATATTTTCTTCATTTAGTATGTCTAAATCGTTATATCCTAAATGTGTGTCACTAAAATGGACTATTTTCATTTTTATACTCTATATAAAATATTAATTACTTAAATTATCATAATATTATTTAATTATAACAAAAGAATGACTCTCAAATTAGCAAATTCATAGATTTAATACTTTTTTACATAAATTATCATAATTTAGTACTATATATTGTTCAGTTAGTTTGTTATACAATCTTTGCTGTAAATAAAATTTAACCAAGATTAATTTTTGTGAAATTAAATTTATATATGTATAAAAAGGGATTAATTGATAAAACTTATTCTATTTTCACTACTAAGTATTTTTATGCTAAATGCCAATGAAGCCATCTCATCCTTTGAGCAATCCAAAAAACTTCTAAGAGATATCTATAAAGGTCATCAAGTTACCTTTTATGCCAATTGTAAATATAACTATAAAGATAAACACAATATGATTGATAAAAGCTCTTGTGGATATGTTCCAAGAAATGCTTATACCAAATCAGGTAAGAAAAATGAAAGAGCCAATCGAATTGAATGGGAACATATTATTCCTGCTGAAAACTTTGGAAGACAATTTGCTTGTTGGAGAGAAGGAGATGAGCAATGTGTTGATTCTAAAGGAAAAGCTTATAAAGGAAGAAAGTGTTGTTCTAAAGTAAATCAACAGTTTAAATATATGGAAGCTGATTTACATAATTTAGTACCTGCAATTGGTGAATTAAATGCTGATAGAAGTAACTTTAAATATGCCATCATTGAAGGTGAAGAAAGAGTCTATGGAAAAGATGTCGATTTTGAAGTGGATTTTAAAAATAAACGTGTTGAACCTAAAGAAGATATCAGAGGTAATATTGCACGAACTTACTTTTACTTTGAAGAACAATATAAAATGAGAATCTCAAAACAAGAGAGACAACTTTTTAAAACTTGGGATAAACTTGACCCAGTTGATGAATGGGAAAAAGAGAGAAATAAGAGGATTGAGAAGATTCAGGGGAATTTGAATCTTTTTATTACAAACCATGTTCAATAAGCATAATTCAGATTTTAATTCATTTTTTTGGAAATTGTTTGGAGTGAATCATCATGTATATCAACCATTAGATGTATTTAAACGAAAAAGAGATAAACGTTCAGATGAAAAAAACTACAATAACTTTATTAATAACCCCTCATGTTTAAGTAATGAGCTTTTCTTTATCCATTCAAATAAAATGGAAAAAGATTTTCATGATCTAATTTTAAAGGTAGCTGATTTAAAATCAAACAATACAATATTTTACGCAAATGAAATTGTTAATGCTTTACTAAACTATAGAATGTTTAGCCAATATTTAAATTTAAAAGAAAAGCATATTATTAATCTTTTTTCTTTTCAAGTGGCATACATACTTGAATACATGAATACAAAAAATCTAGATACATCTTTGTTTGACCAAGCACTCTTAGATAGCTCAATAATGCCATATATTGATATGTGCAAACAATCAAATAAAATTAAAACTAATAAACAATTAGCATGGCAGTTAGCGTATGAAAGTCAAAGAATTAGTGAAAGAAATAAACATAATTTTAATTTAGAAGTTGTGCAGTCAAATAAATTTGAAGTTTATTTATCAGCATGGAAAAACAGTAGAGAATTCCCAAATTTTATAAATATGCTTCTTATAATAACTTTGATAAACAAAGCAAAAAATGTAGAGCTAAAAAGAGCATGGTTCTTTCAATTACTGATTATTAGAAGTCTTTTATATATTCAAAAAAAATTCAATTTTTCTATAGAAACAAAAAATCGTTTTGTAAAACAGTTATCAAAATTCAGAAAACTCATAAATAACCTTTACAAGAATAATAAAGAAGATAAAATAAGACTTCATCAAAATAAATATTTAATTGACTTTACAATAGAAAATGATTTAAAAGAAGAAGAAGAATTAATTATTTATTTACAAAAAAATTTATTTCCAAAAATGGAAATTCTTTTTAATTCTAACATTGAACTAAATGATATGAATAATGAAGATACTAATGAATATGAATTACTAAATCAATATTGCAAGAAAATAAACAACTCTTTCTCTCAATGTTCAGGTAAAGAAGATTTTAACAATTTGTTATCACAAATTTATTTTAAAGATATTAATACTACTTGCAGTCTCTTGCATAATCAAATCTCTACTTCATTTAAACTTATAATTGCACTTAAACTTAATAATCGGTTGTTAATTAATTCAAGTATAAAAGAACTAGATAGATTCATGGGTGGAATTTATACTCAAACAAATATTCAAGACCAAATAAATAATTTAATTAAACAATTAATTCCTATAACTTGTTTAGGAAAAGCAACTGAAATTATTAATAAACATTTTGAAAAGTTTCAAATCTAGAGTAATTTTGTATTCCTTTTATATTCTATAATTTTCTTAACTTTAATTAAAAGGAGAAAATTATGGCAAACAATAACCATAAAGCCAATCAGGCAAATTCAAATAAAGGTACATCCGGTACTAATAAAGCTTATGCACAAGTACATGGAAACAGAGGTGCACAATTAAATCCTAATAACCCTAAAGGTTCAAAAGGTAAGTAATGTCATCTTTATCAAATATAACAGGGCAAGAGTTAATTAAATTTGTAATCTCAATAGGATACAAATTTGAAAGACAAAATAAAGGCAATCACAGAATTTTTGTTCACAATAACAAGAAAATTCTTGTCATCCCTGCATATAAGAAAAAGATACTTAAAAAAGGTTTGTTGTGTGGAATACTAAAAGATATTGGTATTCCAAAGGCTGAGTTTTTAAACTCAATAAATTAACTTAAAAGGAATAAAAATGTTAAAGTATATTGAATGTTCAGATTGGATTGATGATAGAGGATTAGAAGATGAAGATTGGGTCAAAGATAGAGGTCTAAGATAATTTTATAGAAATGCACTGTAATTATTTATAGTGCATACTTAAAATTTTTATATTTGAAGATGATTTTTTGTCTACTTTTATGGTAATTCCAAGAAAATCTACAAGGGCAAATAATGTTGAGATTATGTGTCCTAAATAAAAACAATAGATTGAATTAATTAAATATATAATCAATATTATAAAAAATATCCAATAGAATTTTTATAAATTCAGAAAAATAGAAAAAAAGTTTAGCGAATAGATATATTATTTTTAACATTATATATCCTTTTTTATTATTCTTTCTATTAATGATAAAAACATTATATATTCATTATAAATTTTTTGAAACCTATATTTATTTGATTTGGTTAAATGATAAATTTGCGATAAACTTTTAGCTTGAAAATCTAAATCATACCTATTTTTAAAATTGATTATTTTTTCTAAAAAATCTTTTGAATAAACATTGTCATCATTATATATTGTTGAATATGGCAGATAAAAGTAATAAATATTTGTATACGCCCTTAATTTAAATTTTAAATTATCTAAAAGTGTTATATCTTCTTTTTTATTGTAGTTATATGAACCAAAGGAGAGAAGAATTATAGGCTTATTATATTCATAAATTTTATGAATTGAGTTTATAATTATTTTATTCCAACCTTTACCACATTCATGTGCTCTTGTTGGAATTATATATAAATCAATATCTTCAAGTATATTAGTGATTTTATCAAATTTGGTATATGTACATAAATCATATACTACTGATAAATTAGTTTTAGGTATTCCTTTATCATACTCTTTGACTTTTGGAAATACTTGAATAAAATTTTTATCATACATTGATACTCGATAATCTACTCTAATATATTTATCACTATTTAAATCTATTGCTAAATTTCTAGAGATTGGAGTTTTCCCCACTCCACCTTTTTGGCTATAAACGGCAATGTTAAATTTTTTACTTGCTTTAAAATGGTCATAGTTTTTGAAACCAAACTGTTGTGAAACTTTGTGAAGCGCCTGTGTATAATTTAATTTTTTATCTTCTTCTTGAAGTTTACGTGCATTTTCTGAGATTGTTTTTTTAGATACGGTAGAAATCATTGTAGTTTTCCTATTATTTCATAATTTTAATGTTATGGTTCTCTTTATAACAATTACCAAATAAACGGATAATTCAACTTTAATACTCAATAAACAGATTTACCATACCTAGTTAGGTGAGAACGATAGGAGAGCTGTAGTCCTTAGAAGCTATAGTAACAATTAGTTTATTAAGATGACCTTAGTTATATTACGAAGTAAACTTTTTTTCGCAGCTTATATGTTGATATTAAGTGCAGTTTTTTTCTTTTTATCAATACAAACACATCTATTTTTATTATTTAAACTTTTCCATAACTTTCTTAATAATAAAATCAATAAAATATTGTTAGAGAAAAATAAAATGATATAATTCTCAAGTTTATAGCATTAAATTAAAAGGCAGAAAATGATTCATGATACTAATAATTTTGATAACATTCGTAGAAATTTAATTATTTTTTCGTCTTTAGTCTTTTTCTTAACTTTAACAAATAATAATATTACTTCTTTCAAAATACTTGACATATCTTTCAATCTAAATTATACAAATTTTATAACTACATTTAATGAGATTTTTTTTTATTTATTAATCTACTTTTATATCAGATTTATTGCATTCATTATATCAAATAAAAAATATATAAATTATTTTGAAGATTCTATTTTTAATAAATTAAAAGACAATAAAGAATTTGTGCAGAAATGTTTTAAAGAAAATAATTCAAAAGCATTTTCAATTGGTTTTGAAATTGGTCATAAAATTAAAATATTATTTTCTATCATTAGTGAACTATTTTTAAATGATAAATTTTTATTAATAATTCTACCAATTTTATATTTTTTTATCGCCGAACTATTTTATTTAATGCAATCTCCATTCTCATATATAAACATATTTTTGGTTTTCATTTCACTTTTTGGATTTTTTTATTATCTTATTGGTATTTATACCATAACAAAATTCATGAAAATCCCTCAGTTCAGAAAAAAATTAACTCTTATAGAAAATAGAAAAAAGTTTAAACAAAAGTATGATGCATATAAGGAAAACAAATTAAACCGTCGTTACCCCAAATAATGCTCCGTAATACTTGCCCTAAAGTGTTTCATTTCCCAAGAAACACCTTGTAAAGCTTGTTCATAGGAGTATCCATATTTTTGATACTCTCTTACTCTGTTTTGTGCAAAGGTCCATCTAAAGCCATGAGTACCTTGATGTTTAATATTAAGTTGTAAGCAGGCTTGTTTTATATCATTCACATAATCTTGGTATTTGATTTTAAAAACTTCTAATTCATTATCTTCTAAATAGTTACCCAAAAGAATAAGTGTTTGTTTAGAAGTTTGAACATCCCCTACTTTACCACCTTTCTCTTTTGTTTCAATAACACCTACATCTTTTTTAGTAATTTCATCTTTTCTAAAGTATTTTATCTGGCTGTATTTTATTAATGTAACCCCTTCAGCTCTTGCTCCTCCTTCAAGTTGAATCAGTGCTGCAATTTTATGTTCTTCACAAGAGAGCAAGTTAATGATTTCCAATGGTTTATCATAGACTCGGTTATTATAGTTATTGGCAACAAGTTTATAATCTCTTGCATGATTTAAAAGCTCTTGTCGAATTTTAAAATCATAGGCAATTGGATTTATGGAGTATTTTAATTTTGAGTACTTATTTAAAGCCAATTCTAGTTTACCCAATGCGGAGGTTATCTTTTCTAAATACTGTTTACTTGGGTAGTATTCTATTTTATATTCAATATAATTTTTAACATGTTCTTCATTAATAAGTTCACAGTTTTTTAATTTAAAATGCTCTTTTAGATAGTTAAAAAAGTTATTCCAAACACTACGATATGAATCCATAGTATTATACGAAGCCACACATTGATAATGTTCATGATCTTTATTGACTCTATCAATCTTTTTAGCACCTTCTACAAATATGAGCTTTGTAAGTTCAGCTGTTTGGTAATATACACTTCCTCTCATGGTTATTTCTTTTATTTGGTTTTCCTGCCTCTAAAATACAGGTATGTGTTAAGTCATTCTGCTTTTTATTTATCTTTGAAAAGCCTCAAACAAATATCAACTTAGAGTAATTTGAATACTTTGCAGTTTAAAGTCTGCACTTACCACGTAAGGGCTTCACTGTTTTTAAAATAGTATAAATTGTAAAGATTCAGGTAAACTTTTCAACTTAACTTTTAGCATTCAGATGGCTAAAAACAACTTAAGCTTTAGGTCATTGTGCTCGTCAATGCTTGTAATCTACAAGTAAGTAAAAGTTTATTGTAGCAAGGAATTTGTAAACTATATCCGCTCTTATTTTATTTTGACTTGAGCGTGTTAAATTTTCTCCCGTTTCCTTTTTTTTGAGTGATTTCTGAAAGTGATGATAGTATCGATTGTTATAATGATTTGAGTTTACAGTTGTAAAAATTTCATTTTACTGAAAAGTTTACATACTGTTTACAAGAGAGTTTACATAAATTGATTTGCTAAAACAGATAAAAAAAGTTTTATTAACTATATACCTATTTTAAAAAATCGATTAATTCATTTTTGCTATATGTGATTAGTAATATTTTTCCAGAATAAGTTTGTGATAATAGATCAATAAAATCTTGTTTTCCTATGTCATTGTTAATATCAATGATTTCTTCTTGGCAAAATTGATTTAAAAATATTTTGATATTTTCTTCTGTTTGCTTTTCTAGCATATTTAAAATATCAAGGAACTTATTTACACCTTCTTGCATTGCTTTATCTTAGTTGGCTACACAATTATACAATTCGTTTTACATCAATGCAACCCTTGCTGATGGTTTTATACTTCCTACGGAAGTTAAAAAAACTATTGAAGAAGCTATGTCAATAAACTTTAACTAGCAAAAAGTAAGTTTAGATTATTTACAAGTGTGAATGAGTGATTCTGTAAAAATTTAGTTTCATTTACTACTTATGAGACAGTTATTTGGTAGTAGTTTATATTATCCTAAATATGAAAAATCTAAACTACTAAACATATAACTAAAATCTGCACCTGTCTGTTCTTCATATAGTTTAAAAAAGTACCAAAAATTAATATTAGGGTCATTACTTCTAAGAAAAAACATATTTTCATCATCATTATAGGTTAAAAACTTGTTACGGATAAGTTCATCAGCGATAGATTTAAAAGAATTGGAGTCTATATTAATTACTCTAAATAACTCATTAGGACAAACAAATAAAAGCATATCACCTATTGGAAACTCTAAAATATTTTTATCAGTAGATGCTCTTGAAAATGCAATTTTAAATAGATTTATTGCATCAGGAGACATCGATTTAAAAACTTCTAATTCTTTATTAAATATATCTGTATACTCTTCTACTTCATCTTCTGTCCAAACACCTATATCTTTTATATTAAATATATTTTTTAATGTATTTACTTTATTATATGTAATACTTTGAGTTACATCTGAAAAAGAATTATACATATTATTAATTACTCTATTTTCCCAATTCTTGTAGCCTTTTTCATGGTTAAATTTTATTTGTCTCATGACAGATGTAGTATACTTTTCTACTTTATTTGTTTCAATATGATGTTCATAACACATTAAAACAAGATTCTCAGGATTTCTTCTTTGATCATTCGTCATATGAGGATTAAACCTTTCACCTCTAGGTTCTGCAGCTTCAATATGACAAATTTGACCAACAAAATTTCCCTCTTGATTATACATTAACCTATTACAACCAGGAAATGCACAATTATTTCCAGATAAAACAAATATCTGCCTTAGTGTATCCTTTGTAGGAGTTAATCTTTTTGGTATTTCATTCATATTAATCCTTTAATTATTATTTTCAAATACACGTAATCTACAATTTTGCATTTCTGGAATATATTCAAACCAATTTTCTAATCCATTGATTTGATTTACAGTTAAATTAGCATATTTTTTTAAACCATCTAATAAACCTTCAAAATAATCTGTATCTTCGGTATGAACCATAGCTCTATTTAAAATAAAATCATATGCATAACAATTACTTAAATTTTTGAGGGATAATTTTTTATTCATTTTTTTTGAGTTCTTCTCATAAAATAAAATACTTTCAACCTCTTTATCCGTTAAAATATTATTACATTTATATTGCTGATATAAATCTGTCAACTTATTAAACTTATACTTATCAATAATTTCATATCCTATAAGATATTCTTCTCTTAACATTAAATATGTTATTGCATTAGCCAATTCGCTATCTCTACTATTTCTTCCAGCAACATTACCACCACCTGCATGTCCACCAAAATTATTGCCTTCATTATTATGTATTAATCCTTTTGTTAAGTCAGGTACATTAGTAAAGTTTGTAGAAGGTGCATATTGTTCTGCACAAGACTTTCCTGCATAATGAATTATACCTTCAGCATCAATCATAATATAAGCTTTACATGAAGTTAAAGGTCTATTATTACAATAAGACCGTGTTCCTTCTTCTACAAAATCTCTTCTTAATACTTTCAAGTAAACTCCTTAAAATATAATCTCAATTATACATATTATTTATTGAAATTTTTATTCTATTTAGATGTTTGGACCAACACAAAGATTGAATCTAACGAAAATTGTATCAACTCACGCTTCAATACTGTTAAGTTTAAACAGTTCATTTGTACAATTTGGATTTACTTTAGGAGCATTATTAGGTGGTGTTGCGATTGAATATTTTTCTATTCACTCAATCATGTATTTAGATGTAATTTCAACATTGATTGCGTTTAGGATATATTTATATTCATTGAAAAAATAATTCTAATAGTTTTTTAAAGAAATACTATACCATGGATTTAGATCTTAGGAGCGAACAAAAGCTTGGCCTGCTTAAATAGTTCCAAGCTTTTGTTTGATTTATACCCTCGGAATGAGTCTCAATCGCTAAAGTCAGTATTTTTTCATGCTCATACTAACAAGGCTTCATGGTGGGTAATGCGATACCATATATTAACATATCATTATCATTGTAGGTTATATCTGTGATTTGTGGGTCAAAGTAAGGTTATACAACTAGACTTAGAAAAATTGCCTCAAGCTTGGTTGAGAATCTAGTATCAAACACTACGCCATACCTGCATATAGTCCCTTATCAGCTTCAATGGTTTCCCACTTCACTACAACCGATGTACGGTCCCTTTTTTATTTGTTCACTAAATGGCGTTTTTATGAGATACTTTACAACTAGAATAAGCCTCATAGATAGCTACTTCACCAGACACAAGAGATTATGCCTATCAAAACAACAGACAATACTTTATTCTCAACAATTAAGTTGCTTTTTAATTTTTGGATAAATATTGATAATATGGTATTTTTTTGTTATAATGTTGGTCTATTATTTAATAGCTCGTGCGGTCGCCAAACTTTCTCGGGCTATTATTTATCTCCTTTTATCAAATACAAAAATATCTTCCAACAATAAGTGGCTTTTTATATTTAACATTAAAATAAATTTGATGAGTAAGTAAATTAGATTGTATAGTTGGTAGTCACACAATCTAAAATAAATACTTAGAGCTTGATAGTTTATGAGAGATAAACAAATCAAGCAGATTGTGTGCCTACCAAGCTCTAAATATTTATGGAGCTATTATATTTGATTTTATGGGATTAGTAAATAAAGAATTTAAAAGAAAAAATAAGACCTAATAAGAACTATTAAATATTTAAAAAGAATCAGAAGGAACAATTGTTTTGTATTAATGTACATATTTAATAAAATATATACATTAATTTATAATATTAAATTGTTTGTAAAGTATTTATACCTATGATAATTTTTATCTAAAATGGAGCGGGAGACGAGACTCGAACTCGCGACAATCTGCTTGGAAGGCAGAAGCTCTAGCCAACTGAGCTACTCCCGCATTAAAGTGTTACCTAAGGTGTTACCCAAACAAACCTTAAGATAAATATTGAAGTATTTAACTTCAGTAAAGTACCATAAAATAGTACTTTAAAGTGGTGGGTCATGAAGGACTC
The DNA here is from genome assembly GCA_002382325.1 of Epsilonproteobacteria bacterium UBA4036. Taxonomy (GTDB): domain Bacteria; phylum Campylobacterota; class Campylobacteria; order Campylobacterales; family Arcobacteraceae; genus Marinarcus. The sequence continues at coordinate 26,266 of DGAG01000001.1, read as the reverse complement.
GAACCTTCGACCACTCGGTTATGAGCCGAGTGCTCTAACCAGCTGAGCTAATGACCCGATTTTTTATTAAAATTTCAATGAAACAAATGGCGGACAGAGAGGGATTCGAACCCTCGGTACCGTTGCCAGTACGTCTCCTTAGCAGGGAGGTGGTTTCAGCCAACTCACCCATCTGTCCTTGATTTGAGGGTGTAATTTTAGTAAAGTTTAGTTAAAACAACGCTTAAATTGTCAAAAGAATTTTAGATATTCTCTAAAATTGCTTTGACGGTTTTTGAAGGCTCCACACTTTGATAAATGGGGCGTCCAACGACGATAAAATCAACCAATTCTTGCTGGGCAAGTGCAACATTGGCAACCCGTTTTTGATCACCTGACTCTTCTCCAAAAGGACGAATACCCGGACATAAAGTAATAAACTCTTGGGAAGTGTTTTCCTTGATGGCTTTGCTTTCAAAAGCCGAACACACCACTCCATGAATACCACTTTCAAACGCATCTTTTGCAAATTGTGTGGCTTTTGACGCAATGTCTTGATTGTAAACGGCTTGAAAATTGGTTTCATCAAAACTCGTAAGTGCGGTCACGGCTAATACTATGGGCTGTTTTTCACAACCTTGAAGTCGTTGCATGACTTCACGCATGGCAACTTTTCCTGCACTGGCATGAACGTTGAACATATCAACGCCAAATTGAGCAATCTCTTGTGCGGCATCTGCCATGGTATTGGGAATATCATGCAGTTTTAAATCCAAAAAGATTTTAAAATTGGGGTTAATTGCTTTTAATTGAGCCAAAAACGCATACCCATCTCGAATAAATGCACGAAGCCCTACTTTTAACCAAACGTCATGCTCTTTAATTTTTTGTACAAGTTCTAAATTCTCTTTTTCGCTGGGTAAATCTAAAGCCACACACAATTTCATTTATGCACCTTATCTAAAATACCATTGACAAATTTAGGGGCATTATCTCCTGCTAATCGTTTTGATAACTCTATGGCTTCATTGATGATAATAGGCTTATCTAAATTTTCAAATAAAATCTCATACGTTGCTAATCGTAAAATCGATTTTTCAACGGAACCTATATCGTCTAATCCTCTTTTGTCAAGATGTGAAATAATTTCAGTATCAATTGTACTAAGATTATCGATTACACCATTAAACAATTTCAACGCAAAATCTTTTTGTTTGTTTCGGATTTTTTTATCTTCTAAAATTTCATCAACAAAAAGTGCAATTTTTTCATTTCCTAAATCGTACGCATACAACAACCCAATGACAGACTCTCGTGCTTGTGTTCTTGTTGCCAATTTATTTCCCCATTTCGCTGTATAAATCCAGCATCTCAATGATTGTTACCATCGCTTCAGCACCTTTGTTTCCTACTTTGCTTCCAGCTCGCTCGATGGCTTGTTCAATGCTGTCCGTTGTTAAAACACCATTAGCAACGGGTTTACCATACTTTAATCCCACGGTTGCAATCCCTTTTGTCGCTTCTGCTGAAATGTAATCAAAATGAGGTGTTGCCCCTCGAATCACTGCTCCTACACAACAAATAGCGTCATATTTTCCACTGCTTAATGCACGTTCGAGTGCAAATGGAATTTCAAATGCTCCTGGCACTAAAATCAAATCTAAATTGGCTTCATTTCCACCGTGTCGAATAAAAGCATCTTTGGCTCCCTCAACCAATCTATCGGTAATGATATGATTAAATCGTCCGTTAATAATAGCAACTTTTTCGTTGCCTTTTAAGCTTAATTTACCCTCAATTATTTTCATGTTTACTCCGTCCGTTCTATTTATAGTTTGCGATTATACAACAATTATTCATTATTCATTATTAACCACTAATTATTCAAAGCCTCTTTAATGGCAAAAATATCTCCCACTGTTTTATACAAATCTTCAACTTTTAGCATATTGGGTCCATCACTTTTAGCGACCCTTGGGTCAATGTGTGTTTCAAAGAAAAACCCATCCACACCAACAGCAGCAGCAGCTTTTGCCATGCTGGGTACAAATTTAGAATTTCCACCCGTAGTGCCTCCTGTACTTGGGATTTGCACACTGTGTGTGGCATCAAAAATCACAGGAGCATACTCTCTTAACAAAAGTAAGTTTCGCATATCTACGACTAACGCCCCATACCCAAAAGTGTTTCCTCTTTCACATAACCAAACCCCATTTTCTTTGCTTAATTCATATGAAATTTCATTGACACCTCGTGTTTGTAGCACCTTTTCAACCGGATGTTTCATTGAATCTGCGGCTAAAAATTGCCCTTTTTTGATGTTGATTTTGGCTTTGGTTTTAGCAGCAGCAACAAGCAAATCGGTTTGTCGGCACAAAAACGCAGGAATTTGTAAAATATCCACAACCTCAGCGGCAATACTGGCTTGATACGACTCATGAATATCGGTTACGACTTGATAACCAAACTCTTTTTTAACCTCTTCAAAAATTCTCAAACCTTCTTCAAGTCCTGGTCCTCGAAACGAACTGATACTCGTACGATTGGCTTTATCAAACGACGCTTTAAAATAAAACTCTACGCGTTTATCTTCACTTAAAGGTTTAAGTTTTTCTGCAATTTTAAATACGGTATCTCTCTCTTCTAAAACACAAGGTCCTGTTATTATAATCATTTTAATCATCCTTTTTTAAATAGTGTTTTCTCTTCTCCGTTTAACGCATAATGAAATTCATACGGGTTTTGAGCAATATATTCAATGTCGTTTTGTGCATTTTCATCACAGGCAAAAAGAAGTTTATCATCAATTTTCAGTGGTGTGTCTAAACTTGGCAATATCACAATTTCGTCGTCACGTTTAAGCAGTAATGCAATCACATTATTTTTTAAATTTCGATTGTGCAATGATATTTCAAATATACTTAAAGCTATCTCATTGGAAGCTTCAATATACTCACATATTTGATGCGCTTGAGATGAGTTAATGCTCAGTTCAAACAACACAGGATTGGCATCTATATTTTGCACCAAACTTCTTACCAATGACGTCGCCCATTTTTCATCTTTACGTTTAATGGCTCGAGCAAAGGTATCGGCTAATGGGTTGATTAAGGCATTGGTAATTTTATTGACCAAAATTTTCGAGGGCATAAACAAATAATCAATTTGAGCATTGCTAAAAATAGAAACATCTTCGATTTCATCTTCTCTTGCTATGGTAATAATATCGTCATTAAGCTTTTTTGCTGTGGCTAAAATAGAGATATTGGTCGTATCATTATTGGTGAATGCCACTACGGCAGTTGCTGTTTTTATTCCCGCTTTAAGTAACACATTTTTATCATCGGCATCACCAATAATCATTTGATGTAACGATTCTTCTTGAAACTCTTGTGTTTTATTTGGGTCAATTTCAATAAAAACAAACTCGATGTCTTCATTTTTTAAAGCTCTGTATATATTTTTTCCCAAACGCCCAAAACCACAAATAATATATTTGCCCACAGGCAGTTTCACCAAATGAGAGTCTAACGTATCGATTTTATAAATCCATTTTTCAAGTTTAAGTAAATTGGGAGATTTAATTGCCATTTTAAGTTCATTGGCAATTGTTGAAAAAGGATTGGCAATCACATTGGTGTTAATATCTTTTAAATTATTGACACTATTAGGTGTGGTGGCTTTAATTGCCAATTGAATATTTTTATTCAATAAACGTGACACAATGGCAATTCGTAAATTTAAAGCATCGTCTTCAAACAGGGAAATCACCGCTTTACAGTTTGATTTATTAATACCTGCTTGTTCCAACGCATTAGCTTTATACGCATCTAAAACCAAAACAGGCACCGTAGGCGTGTAGTTCTCCAATATCAAGGCATTGGCTTTTTCTTCACTCTTTTCTATGACCACTACTTGCATATCGTTGGCTAAAAGTCGTTTAATGATTTCATTTGTAACGTAACTAAAACCCAACACAATAATATATTTTTTTCGAATATGCCCGATTTGTCGTCGAAATTTTACTCTGGCAATCTCATTTAAAAAGGTTTTGTTTTGAAGCAACCCAATAAGGGTTCCAATACCATAAAACCAACCAATCACTGTAAGATAAATGGAAAACGTTACCCAAAGCCGTTGACTGTAAGTAAAGGTGTATGGTGTTTCACCAAAACCAATCGTTGTTGCAGTATAAGAGATAAAATACAACGCATCAAAAATGGTCATTTTATGCACATTACCATTGGCGTCCATTCCATCAATACTGACTAAGCCAATTATTGCAATTGTGTATGTTAAAATAATCACAATAAAGGGGATTCTCATTTTTTGTAAAATGATCCAAAGAGAAGTGTTTTGCACCCTATTTCCTAACTTTTTTATTTATCGTTTTGATTTTAAGGTTTCGCCCACATATAATGCCACCGAAGTGATATTTGCCAACAGCGCACCCCCACTTAAGGAGATAATAATTGCAACAATCTCTTTGTCAATCACATACACATAATACGCAATTGCCCACACAATTGCTGCGGCAATGAGTTGTATGTCAGCAACTAAAGAAGTGGCTAAAAGCACTGAACCCATTTGAGTTTTATCACCCAGTTTAAGCGTTGTCGCAATCAAATTTACAATAATCGCAGCAAACAACTCATACTTGCTGTGGGCTTCTAAGGAATCCAAATCCCCGTAGAAAAAACCAAAGTTAAGTGTCATGGCAAGGATAATAAAAAACCCTGAAATCACTTTGTCTAAATTCATAAAACTGTCCTTTACGATTTTACTTTACTGACTAAAACGCCACTGTATACAATCAAAAGTATACCCAAAAATATCCAAATATCGGGAAAACTATCCCCTAAAAACATTCCCAAAATAATCGAAAACACAATATTGGAATAACTGATTGTTCCAATAATACCTGCTTTGGCACTTGAATACGCCTTGGTCATATAAATTTGTGCAAACGTTGAAAACAGCCCCAAAGCAATGATAAAAACAATATCTGAAGTCTGTGGCACGGTAAAAGGAGCTATCATAAAATCAAACGTAGTGGCTTCATAAAATTCAGCCAGTATCATTAAAATAATGGGTCCAATGGTTCCAATGGTCATAAAAGACAACACGATGGCTCGGTTTTCATAATAGTTTTTAAGTTCTCGAATAGACGTATACGCCAACCCTGCGCCAACACCACATAAAATACCCAGCCAATCGGTTTTGTCCAAACTGCTTCCGTCAAATTTTGTGATAAATAAAATACCAATAAAACCAATAAATACCCCAACCCAACCTTGAAAAGAGATTCTTTCTTTGACAAAAATATAGGCAAAAATAGCCGTAAAAATCGGTGATGTTTTCGAAAAAGTCATCGCTTCTGCTAAAGAGATTTGTGAAATATTATAAAAAAACATTAACAACGCTAAAAACCCAGCCACACCTCTAAAAATAAGCAAAAAAGGTTTGCCTCCTTTTTGATTGAGGGGCTTTTTATAGACCGATAACGCGATTAAAATCATGCCAAAAACATTTCTGAAAAATACAATTTCAACGGAATTCATGGAAGCACTTAGCTCTTTGGCAAAAGCACCCATAAAAGCAAAAAGAAAAGAGGCAAGAAGCATATACTTTATGCCTTGTTTGGTTTCGTTAGTCATATCGAATTTTAATCAGTTTTTTGTTAAAATCCGATTATCTAATGCAAAGGAGAGCGGTTGAACTTTTTAAATAATCCTGATTATCAAATCCCCATCGCTATTGCCATTTTTACCTTTTTTTTAATTGCACGAAAACTCTTTCAAATCATTACTCGTTTTATCGTATTACGAATTTTTAAAAGAACCAACAACACTTTTGATGAAGAGATTTTTGATTCCATTCAAAAACCGTTAAGCTTTTTATTTATCTTTGTCGGTGCCAATATTGCGATAAAATTTTTGAATATTCCTGCTGAATTTAAAGAGTTTATTGTCCCTTTAATCAAATCAGGATTTGCCTTTATCATTTTTTGGACACTGTACAATATTTTAACACCATTAACAAAAATACTCAATCGACTTACCCATAAATTTGGTAAAGAGTTAAGCGATGATATCACCAACTTTATCATCAAAACGCTCAAGTTTTTGGTGATTTCCATTGGCTTTGTTGCCATTATGAATGTGTGGGGATACAACATCAGTGGATTTTTAGCCTCTTTGGGACTGGTAGGTATGGCATTGGCATTAGCAGCCAAAGATACTGCTTCAAATCTGTTTGGCTCACTGGTGATTTTTTCTGATCGCCCTTTTAAAATCGGTGATTGGATTATGACGCCCGATGTGGAAGGCATAGTAGAACAAATTGGTATTCGCTCAACAAAAGTGCGAACCTTTGCTCAAGCGGTTGTAACCGTACCCAATGCTGTTTTAGCCAACAGTGCAATTTTAAATTGGTCACGTATGGGAAAACGACGAATTAAGATGAACATAGGATTAACCTACAGCACTTCAGCCATTCAAATGCAAACTATCGTACAAGAGTTACGTACCATGCTTCAAAATCACAAAGAGATTCATCAAGAAACGATTTTTATCTATTTTACTGATTTTCAAGACTCTTCTTTAGGTATTTTTTGCTATTTTTTCACCAAGACAACCAATTGGGGAGAATATATGCGCGTCAGAGAAGATGTCAACTTAAAAATCATGCAAATTGTAGAAAAACATCAAGCCTCTTTTGCCTTTCCGAGTCGTTCAATCTATATTGAAACTCCCAATGAATTGACTCAACCAAAAACAACTGAATTACTATAATAGGAAACAAATGAAATACTTAAAAATTATTGGACAACAACCTTTACAAGGAGAAGTGAAAATCTCTGGTGCAAAAAATGCGGCTTTACCTCTTTTGGCTTCTACTATACTTGCAAAAAACAGTGTCAACATTGACAATTTACCCAATGTGGTTGATATTAATACCTTATTAAAACTGCTTGAAATGCTGGGAAGTTCATTTGAAAAAACTTCAAATAACAGCATCTGTATCAACACTTCCAATATTCATGAAACCAAAGCTACGTATGATATTGTTAAAACCATGAGAGCTTCTATTTTGGTTTTAGGCCCTTTGTTATCACGATTTGGGCATTGTGAAGTTTCCCTTCCTGGGGGATGTGCTATTGGGCAAAGACCTGTGGATTTACACCTAAAAGCGTTAGAACAAATGGGGGCTATCATTGAAATAAAAGCAGGCTATATAATAGCAACCGCACCTAATGGGCTCAAAGGAGCAACCATAGTGTTTGACAAAATCACCGTAACAGGAACTGAAAATATTGTTATGGCAGCAGCTCTTGCCCATGGAACCACCAAAATTATCAATGCAGCAAAAGAGCCTGAAGTCGTACAACTGTGTGAAGTTCTTAAAGAAGCGGGATTAGATATTAAAGGCATTGGTACAAATGAAATTGAAATTGTAGGAACAGCTCAAAAGTTACTCGAATTTAAAGATTTTAGCATTATTCCTGATCGAATTGAAGCAGGTACTTACCTTTGTGCCGGAGCCATTTGTAATACCAAACTCAAAATTACCAATGTTGTTGCTTCACATTTAGATGCGGTGTTGTCAAAATTTGAAGAGATGGGCTTTTCAATACAAAAAGATGCCAATACTATTACGATTTTACCCGCACAAAAAATTAAACCATTTAAACTCACTACCACCGAATACCCAGGTTTTCCAACGGATATGCAAGCTCAATTTATGGCACTGGCAACTCAAGCACACGGGGTGAGTATCGTTGATGAAAACCTTTTCGAAAACCGATATATGCACGTCAATGAATTGCTTAGAATGGGAGCAGATATCACCTTAAAAGGGCATACTGCAACCATTACAGGAACGCCCAATGAACTGACAGGAACGGATGTCATGGCGACAGATTTGCGTGCAAGTTCGGCTTTGGTTTTAGCTGCTTTAGTGGCTAAAGGGGAAACCAATATCCACAGAATTTACCATTTAGACCGTGGGTATGAAAAACTTGAAGAGAAATTAGAAGGCATAGGAGCTAATGTTGCTCGATTTGATGAGTAATATTAAGTAAAATTTTAATAAAATTGAAAAAAATAATAAAATAAGGTGACGACACATTATGAAACTGGAAATATCACTCTACAAATTTGACGCCAAATCGGACTATTTACCCTACTATACCAAACACTATATTAAACCTAAAAACGAAAAAAATTTGTTGGATATTTTGCAAACCATTCATAAAGAATCGCCTTTGGGCTTTGAAAAAAATAAAAACTTTGGTGTTGTGGTCAATGGGCTTTATACGACGCTTGATTTAAGCTTAGAGCAAATCAAACAAGATTTTGGTTCACATTTGTGCATTGAACCTTTAAGTACAGCCCGTGCCTATCATGACTTGCTTATCAATGACGATATTTTTTACGAAAAACTCTCTTCTTTTAGCCAACCTTTAAGCGAAGAATACAAAGCTTTGTATGAGAATTATAAACTCTATTATTATGCTTCAAACACTTTAAATTTTAACAAAAATTATATAGGGGATGCGTTTATTCTTTTAGCTCATACCTTACTTCAAAAAGGGTTTGACAAAAAAGAGATTGCTGCTTTACTTTTAGATGAGAAAACCGGTATCTCTTTTCACACCAATTTAAGTCATCGTATCTATAACTTTGATGCTTCTATCGAAGAAAAAATTCAACAGTTACAAGAAGAATTTAACCTCATCAAACCCATTCAAGAACAAAACTTTAAACCCAATAGCACCAAAACAATTGATTTTGATAAAGCGTGTGGAACCTCTATTGTGAAACATTCATTTAAAGATTTTAATATTGCTTATTATACGGGTTTAAAAGGATGTGAAAAAACCCAAACCCTTCTTGACTCTTTGGAAGCAAAAAAGATTTCGTTGCCAAGTTTATGCAATGATTTGGCCATGAATACCTTTCATGCTAACCCCAATTTTAGTTACGCATTAACCGCTCAAGTGATGCTTGATGCTTTTGATAATAACGCTGATTTTATTGTCGTTGATAACATGCAAGCCTTTTATCTTTTGGATTTTAATCGAAAAGAGTTGGAAAAAGTTTCTGGAAGAGAAATCCTATTGCCTGTTATACACAGCAATGAACTTTCAAAACTGGTGTGTGGTCTTCATGATGAAGCCAAAAAAACATTAACCCAACACGCCGTTAATCCAGACCTTGTTTAACAATGTCTGGAACAGCACTTCTTTTTTTACTTACGGCTTTTACTCTATTAGGTATAGTACTCTTTTTATTGCTTCAAAAAAAAGCTCGTAAAAGTTTTGCAACTGCCCATACCAATCTTGATTTTTTAATCAATGAAATCAAAATTTATATCAAAAACACCTATCCTAACATTGTCATTGATTACCAAAAAATTGAAAAAATAAAGAGTAAAAATCAACTTTTAGCCGAAGATATTTTAATTGTTGAAGATATTGTCATGCAGTTTGCTACACAAAATATTGATATTATCCCCAAATATTACATCAGTAAAGACCAACTTTGGAGTACCTATGAAGAGTTTTCACTGCCACAAAAAAGTAAACTGCCCAAAGATTTTTTAAAACGCAAAGAGTTGGCATTGAGACAATACGGCAGTGCTTGTGGGCGATGTGGTCAAAAACTAATTCTATCTAATGCTATGACCTATTTTCATAAACCTCTTGAAGAGGGAGGAACCTATCATTTTGAAAATATTGCCATTGTATGCAGCGATTGCTATAAGGTATTAACTTCCAATGAAGATAAATCAAAAATCATCTCAACACTGCATATTTATGACTATTTAATCAATAAAATCAATCATTAATGAGAAAACCCATTTAAAATTGCATTGTGTTGTTCTTGTGTCGTGTTATATTTTTGTTGTGTTGTTGTTTCACTTTTTTGAGTTTTCATTTTATTCTTTATTTGTTTCTCTTTGTGATTTTCCAAAGCCATTTCCAGTTTATGAGTATAGTTTTGTTCAAGCTGCTTCAATGAACTGAGTTGTTCTCGAATAAAGGTTAAATCTTTGGATTTTGGGATAATATAAGGCGTTACAATAACGACTAAATTGACCTTATCTTTTACCTCTTTGGTATGTTTAAACAGTTCTCCTAAAACAGGAATATCTCCCAATAAAGGGGTTTTTGTATCCAAGACATCGCTTTTATTTTTAATTAAACCTCCTAAAATCACACTCTCACCATTCGTAACAATTGCCGTTGTTTTGACCTCTTTTTTAGTGGTATCGGGATTGGTTTGATTGAGTTGTAACTCTTTGGCATCCTCTAAAATGGTTTCAATTTCTAAAATAACCCTGTTTTGAGTTGAAATTCTTGGTTTAACTTTTAATGTCAATCCGATATCTTCCCGTTGAAAGGTACTGTTACTGTTGCCTCCATCCGTTACACTTAAGCCTGTTTGAAACGATTTGGTTTCACCCACATAAATGGATGATTCTTTATTATTGACACATAAAACAGAGGGCTCAGAAACAATATCAATGGCTTGATTGGTTTTTAAAATATTCAATGTTGCTCCCAATGCAACGGCCGAACGCAGTGTTTGTGTAGGAATAGTAAATAAAGAAGCCGCTGAACTCTCTAAAGCATTGACTGTTCCACCAAAGTTTGCCCCTAAAGTAAAAATATTACTGCTTGTGGCATTGGCTGCTGTTAAACCATATTTCAAGCCTAAATTCTTGGTTTTATTTTCACTTAATTCAATAATCTTTGCTTCAACATAGACTTGTAATCGATGTTGATCAAGCCTTTGTATGAGAGGTACGATATTTTCAAGATCCTCTTGGAGGGCATACACAATCACAGCATTGGTTTCACTCTCATATGAGATTAAGGGTTTTTGCTCTTTGTTCTTATAACTTTTGTGTTCATATATCCCTTGAATAATGGGTACGAGCAATTTGGCTTCTGCATTGTGTAAAGGTATCATTTCAAGTATCAATTGCGTGTTGTTTTTTTTATGATTGCTTTTTTGAATTTTTAAAAGATTGCCTTGTTCTTCTAAAAAATACCCTTTTGCTTCTATTGTTACTTTTAATACTTCCAAAAGTTCACTGTGTGTTAAAGGGGCATGTGAAACAAAATCAACTTTCCCTTCAATAGGCTCAGTCGATACTATATTCTTATTAAGTACTTTAGACGATATTTCAATAAGTTTACTGATTGATAACTCATTGAAATTGATTGATAAAAGTTCAGCGTGTGCAAACAGTTCTAAGGAGAGTAAAAAAAGCAATACTGTCTTTAAAAAATATTTCATCCAAAATTTTATCACAAAAAAACGACAAAACACCTTTTTTGATTATAAAATTAGAAATTTTTCAAAACAAAACTCAAAGAAATCCTTTTTTTAATATAAAAATCAATACTTAACTTAGAGATAACCAACATACATAGCTTATAATTGATGTCTTATGCACATACACCTATTTTTTTTAACTTATACTGTTTTGATATTTCTTGAAAGCTTTGCTTCTAACGCATGGCATTGTTCAGCAGTAAGTTCGATTTCTAAGCTTACTTTCGTAGAAAAATCTTTTGATTTTATGGTTATTTCTTCTTGATTCAAAAGATATTCTAATTGTGAGAGATCAGTGTATTCACACTCTAAAATCTTAGAAATAAGTTTTTGATACGCTTTAAATTCACTGATTTTAATCACTTCATTCACACTCTCCCCATACGCTCGAACCAATCCCCCAGTTCCTAGCTTTACTCCACCAAAATAACGTACCACAATCACAGCTGAGTTTATGATTTCTTGTCCTGCTAAAACACTCAAACACGGTTTTCCACTCGTACCTTTAGGTTCTCCATCGTCACTGCTGTTTTCAACAATTTGGTCAAACTCGTTTAAATATCGGTAGGCGTACACAAAATGTCTGGCTTTGGGATGTTCGGTTTTGACTCTTTTCATAACCGTATCAAAAAGTTCAAAAGGGATTAAATAGGCAATAAATTTTGATTTCTTTTCTTCATATATGTGGCTAAACTCTTTTTGAACAAACTTCAACTATAATTCCCCCATGAGATTAGATTTATACTTAACGACAAATTTCAATATTCAAAGCCGAAATAAAGCCAATGAATTAATAAAATCCAACAAAGTTAAATGCAATGGTGCCATTATAACAAAACCCTCTTTTAATGTCGAAGACCATCACACCATAGAGCTTCTTGAAGAGGATTTTTATGTCTCACGAGCTGCGTATAAACTCAAATATTTTTTAGATGAACTTCACTTGGAGTTTAAAAACAAAGAAGCCCTTGATATTGGTTCAAGTACGGGTGGTTTTACCCAAATTCTTTTGGAAAACGGTATTCAAAAAGTCACTTGTGTGGATGTGGGCAGCAATCAACTGCACCCTCTTTTAAAAAATCATCCCAAGATTGAGTTTTTTGAACAGTGTGATATTCGCCATTTCAAACCCAACAAAACCTTTGACATCGTTACGTGTGATGTCTCTTTTATAAGTTTACATAATATCTTAAATACCATACATGAGCTTTCTTCAAGTGAAATTATACTATTATTCAAACCTCAATTTGAAGTAGGAAACAGTACAAAAAGAGATAAAAAAGGCGTAGTACAAGACCAAAAAGCCATTGAATTAGCCCGATTACGATTTATCGAAGCTACTCAAAAATTACAATGGGAGTGTCTGAAAAATTCTCCCAGCCAATTGCAAGGCAAAGAGGGAAACCTTGAAGAACTTTTCTACTTCAAAAAAATTCTTAGGATAAACAATGATTGATAAAAAAACCATTACCTCAATTGCCATTGGTGGTTTTGATGGTATGCACATGGCACATCAAACCCTATTTTCAAACTTAACCAAAAATGGAGCGATTGTTGTTATTGAAACAGGTTATGCCAATCTAACACCTAAAACTGCTCGTGAAGAGTTTACGCCTTTTCCTTTATATTATTACGATTTGCAAAGCATTAAACACTTTGATGCTCAAGCTTTTATACAACTTTTAAATGAAGAGTTTCCCAATATTCGTAAAATTGTTGTGGGATTTGATTTTTGTTTTGGTGAAAACAGAAAATACTCAACGGATGATTTAAAGCAACTATTTCTAGGAGAAGTGGTTGTTATCAATGAAATCAGTATCAATAATATTGCCGTGCATTCACGTATTATTCGCAACTTTTTAAAAGAAGGGGATATCAATACTGCCAATACATTATTGGGTCGAAAATATAAAATCAAAGGGCATCAAATCAAAGGACAAGGTTTAGGCAGTAAAGAGTTTGTTCCTACAATTAATCTGCACGTAGAGGAGTATTTACTTCCCCAAGAAGGTATATATGCGAGTAAAACTTTAATTGATGGCATCAGCTATTTTTCCATTACCTTTTTAGGACATCGTGTTTCAACCGATGGAAGTTTTGCCGTAGAGACACATATTTTAAATCAAAACATCACTCCACATAAAAAAGATATTGAGATTAAATTTTTTAAAAAAATCCGAGACAATCAAAAGTTTGACACGTTTGAAGCCTTAAAAAAACAGATTGATTTGGATATACTTTGTGTGCAAAATTATTTTAATATAACGAACAATTAGGTACAATATTCCCATGGTAGATAAACTGTTTGAAAAGTCCATTACAAAGCAATTTGAGTTTGATGAAGAGGTCGCTTCTGTATTTGATGATATGCTGAATCGTTCGGTTCCTTATTATAAACAAATGCAACAATTAACCATTGATTTTGCACTGAAATTTTTAGAAGAAAATGACAAAGTGTATGATTTAGGTTGTTCAACCGCATCAACACTGATTGAACTTTCAAAACATTGCAATAAAAAGCTTAATCTTGTGGGCATTGATAATTCACAAGCCATGCTCAATCGTGCTACAAACAAATGCCGTGCCTTTGGTGTTGATATTGATTTAATCAATGCCGATATGCACCGTGTTGATTTGCATGGGGCAAAATTGATTATTTCAAACTATACCTTGCAATTTATACGACCTCTTTTGCGAGAAAAATTGGTTAAAAAAATTTATGACGCCTTGAGTGAAAATGGTATTTTTATTTTCAGTGAAAAGGTGATTTCCTCGCATAAAGTATTAAACAAACACTGTATAGATGAGTATTATGCCTTTAAAAAAAACCAAGGTTATTCTGAGTTTGAAATCGCTCAAAAACGCGAAGCCTTGGAAAATGTACTTATACCCTATACACAAGAAGAGAATTTACAAATGATAAAAGATGCTGGATTTTCACACTGTGAAGTGATTTTCAAGTGGGTTAATTTTGCCACATTTATCGCAATAAAATAAAGGAAAAATATGTTAAAAGTAGGAACAAAAGCCCCAGAATTTTGTGCCCCAAATCAAGATGATGTTGAAATTTGTCTGAGAGATATTTTAGGGAAATGGATAGTATTATATTTTTATCCCAAAGACAATACACCAGGATGCACCAACGAAGCGTGTGATTTTACCACTGCCATGCCTGAATTTGATCATTTAGATGCCATCATTTTAGGTGTCAGTCCAGATTCATCTGAAAAACACAGAAAATTTATTGAAAAATATGATTTAAGCCTTACCCTACTTGCCGATGAAGAAAAACAAATGTGCAAGAATTACGGTGTGTGGCAATTAAAAAAATTCATGGGCAGAGAATCAATGGGCGTTGTAAGAACAACTTTTATTATCAATCCAGAGGGTAAAATTGCTGCTGTATGGAATAAAGTCAATGTTCGTAAAAAGAAAAAAGTCAACGGTGAAACCATTGAAGTACTTCATGCAAATGAAGTCAAAACAACACTGCAACAATTACAAGCAAATTAAGGAACAAAATGAAGACAAAACTATTACTATTGTGTGCGTTTGTATTTATCGCATTAAGTGCAAATGCCAAAGAGACTGTATGCTACAAAAAAAATTGGGAATCTCCTGCAACCATTCAAAGTGCTTTACTTGATGGAGGAGAGTGTGATTCAAAAAATTCACTCAATGCCATGCAAGAAAAAGGTTGGCGAATCAAAGATATTCAAATTAAAAATGCCGCCAATGGTTTTGATTATACTTATATACTAACTGACGAAAAACCTGTGGAGAGCAAATATGTTAATTTAAAAAAAGAGATAAAAATCCCTTCTTTTGAAACCCTATACACTCAACTGTCTCATGTCCAAAACCAAACTGCTCGTATTGATATTCCCCATTTAAAAATTGGTCAAAGCGGTATTGTAAGACACACCTATGACAACAAAACATCTGTACTTGTAGCCAATGCTCATGTTATAGAAAGTAACGATGTCTATTCAACAGTGGCCTTAAGCAAATTTGATGATTTAACACAAAAAGCGATTCCACAAACTTCCAGAACAGCCCAAGAGGGTGACACCTTAATTTTAAACTATTTATACGATGCTTCACTGCTCATTGCTCCAACTTCACAAAGCTTTACTGTCGTAACTGAAAAGTTTAAAAACCATAAGTTTCTTCATTCAGATATTTTTGCAACGCATTTAAAGCTTGAAAATGAACCTCTGCCTTCAAAAGAGACATTTATACAATTTGCCAAATTCCAAAACTTAGGTACACTCTTTTTTGTTGTCAATAATAAAGTTCATGTGATTGATGCCAAAACATTTCAAGTACTACATGCATATGATATTATGTACTCAAATGCACAAGAACAACTCCCCTTTTATACAAGAGTAGCAGAGATTGACAAAGCCTTTTGGGATATTGATTTTAACAAATACATTGAAATTATTAAAAACTTAGTTGCCATTAATGAACAAACCGAAGAAGAGTATTTAACCGAAGATTTAAATTTAAACAATGAGACAAAAACTGAACAAGTTAATTACAATGCTTATTACGAGACTTTATTAGGATTAAAATAATGATTGATTCAAAACATCTTGATGCTTTTGTCAATATTGTTGGACAAGAGAATGTAAAAAGCGATAAGGCTCACCTCATTGCATATTGTTATGATGCCACAAAAAGTCGATTTGAACCCGATGCCGTTGTTTTCCCAAGAGATGAACAAGACGTTTCAAAGATTCTTAAATATTGCAATGAGCATCATATCATTGTAGTTCCTAGAGGTGCAGGTTCTGGATTTACAGGAGGAGCACTTCCTGCAAATGGAGGAATTGTTTTAAGCTTAGAACGGCATATGAATAAATTACTTGAAATTGATATGCAAAATATGCTGGGAATCGTTCAACCAGGACTTATTAACATGGATTTTCAAAAAGCTGTTGAAGAAGTGGGGCTTTTTTATCCTCCTGATCCTGCAAGTGAACAATACTCTACGTTAGGAGGAAATGTCAGTGAAAATGCAGGGGGAATGAGAGCTGCTAAATATGGGATTACCAAAGATTATGTGGTTGCACTTCGAGCGGTTTTACCCAATGGTGAAATCATCAAAGCGGGTAAAAAAACCATCAAAGATGTAGCAGGATACAACACCGCGGGAATTTTAATTGCCAGTGAAGGTACGTTAGCTGTCATTACTGAAATTACCTTAAAACTGATTCCTAAACCTAAATTCAAGCAAACCTATATGGGAATTTTTCCCAATGTTACAAGTGCCATGAACGCTGTTTTTAAATCACTGGCAAATGGGGCAAACCCTGTTGCCATGGAATTTTTAGATGCATTGGTTATAAAAGCTTTAAGAGAAAAATTCAAACTTGATTTACCCAGCGAAGCAGGAGCTATTTTAGTGGGAGATGTTGATGGAAGTTCTCAAGCAGAAATCACTTCACAATTAGAAACACTCAAAGAGTCATTTGCTCACAATGGTTCAACTGATTTTATCATAGCCAAAGACAATGAACAAGCCAATCAACTTTGGTTTGCCAGACGAAATGCTTCACCTGCAGTGACCATTTACGGTACGAAAAAACTCAATGAAGACATTTCTGTTCCAAGAAGCCGACTTCCAGAAGCCCTTGAAGGTATCTATAAAATTGGTGAGAAATACGGATTCAATGTTCCTTGTTTTGGTCATGCAGGCGATGGGAATATCCACGTTAATGTAATGGTAAAAGATAAAAACAACGAAAAAGAGATGGAAGATGGACACAAAGCCATCGAAGAAATTTTCCAATTTGTTGTTGATTTAGAAGGTACCTTAAGTGGTGAACATGGCATTGGTTTATCCAAAGCGCCTTTTATGAACATTGCCTTTAATCATGCCGAAATGGAACTCTTTAGAAGCATTAAAAAAGCCTTTGACCCCAATAATATTTTAAATCCGTTTAAAATGGGATTATAAACCATGAACAAGGAGGAAATGGTTCAAAAACCTCTGAAAAAGATTATAGAGGGGTTGGATTCATTTTTCAATGATGACACCACCTATTATGCTGCCAGTTTGAGTTTTTTTACCATTTTCTCTATTTTACCCATTATTGCTTTGGTGATTTCCGTTATCTCAAATCTGCCTCAATTTGAAAACTATGTTGAAATCTTTGTTCAATATATTTTTGAAATGATTAACCCCACGCACTCCAAACAATTTGTAACTCAAATTATGGGATTTATTTCCAATTCCAATAAATTGGGCTATCTTGGAACCATTTATATGCTATTTGTGTTTACTATGTTCTTTAAAGATTATGAATACATTGTCAATAAAATACATGAAGCCAAACGAAAATCAATTTACACCTCTTTTTTCTTCTATTTAGGCATGATGATAGCCATGCCCATTCTTTTTGCCATTTACATTTTAACCTTATCGATTTTTGACAACAGTTTGTTTGATTTTCTTATTACATTTTTATACGCTTGGCTTATTTTCTTTTTTCTTTTTAAATTTACTGTCAATAAAACCATTGACAACAAAGCTGCATTTATATCTTCTTTAATAACACTCATCGCTTTAAGTATTACAAAAAACCTATTTGTCTATTATGTCATTTACAACAAAACCTACACCACCTTATACGGCTCACTGGCCACGTTACTTTTTTTCTTTTTGTGGATTTATATTTCATGGATAATTTATTTGTATGGCGTTAAGTTATGCCATAACTTAAATTTAAAATGGACAACATAAGAGTAACAAGGAACAAGTAAAAAGTGAGAAGTGAGAAGTGAAAGGTAAGTAGTAAGAAGACCTATAAAACCTCGTAACTGGTCACTCGTTACTCGTCACTAAAAATAGATACGATATTTGAATCACCCCAAGCATTACACAATCATTTAAACATAGGTATCTTTCTTTTCATTTAAAACATCATTATAATGTTTTTGAATAATAGTATATCCCTCCAATAAATTTTGGTATTGTTTTTTACTGTTTGGAAATTTTGTTTCTTCCATACCTTTTTTTTGTACCTCTATGATGTCTAACAGAAATTGTGAGAAATCTATTTCACTGTTAATATTTTCAATTTCATTAAAAGCGGGTCTGTATTCATAATCAAAAGGATCAAGTTCTCTGTTATTTTTTGCTTGAGATAAATTAAAATGTACTGCACTCAATATTTCTGACCTTTCTAAATTAGAAGTCATTTCTCGAGCTGTTCTATACATAGCTTCATTGAAAGTATCATTTTTAGTCATTTGTGTTGCAAATATTGCTCTTGAATTTCCTATATAATTAATTATAGGCATTTTGCGAAGGTTTTCTACAGAAAGACCCGGCATATGATTTAAACAATTAGCAAAGCTTTTTATTTCTTCATAAGAGAGTTTATCTATTTCCTCTATAGATACTGTACCATCGGCTAATATATTTTTAAAAAGATTTTTTTCATTAGCAGAAAATCTATCAAAAAGATGATGCTTTTCAAAGAAAGTTACAAGTTCTCCCTCTTCTTTTTTTTCAGGCACCTGTTTTTGTTCATTTAAAAGTGCATCAAAACCAGAAGAAACATTTTTGACGTCATTATTATTGGTAACAGTAGAGTGGTATGAGGGTACGGTTATATTATTTGATATTTGCATTTTATATCCTTTTTTTATTTATGCAGTTTTTTATTGTAATAAAAATAAGCTTATAATTGTTACTATTTTGTATTTAATTTAAATAAAAATTATAAAAAAGTCATTATTATCTATATTAGGTTAACAATAGCAATATATGCAAAACCATCAAATATAGATATTCACAACAATTCTTTAATTTAGATGGTGCAACATTAAAAAGTGTAACGCCTATTAAATAGAAATTCATGGGATAAAATAAACATCTAAAACGAGATGTTTATTTTGTAAATATCTTTTGTGATTCTTTCTAAATTATCATAAGTGTACTCTTTTAAAATATGTTGATTCTCTTTAAAAATATTCTCTTTGACAATATTTGAGTTACTGTCATATTGTGTTTCTTGTGAATACAAAGCAGTGTTATTGAGGGCATACTCTCTTTTTTCTTCTCGCTCTCTTTTATTTAAGGTTGAATGCCCTCAAATTTTTATTAAACAGCTAATACTTCGTAAAGTTTCCCAAATTTCTACTTTTTATTTCGTTTGTACTCTTCATAAGTTTTGGGCGTATCTTCTTGAGAAGTATTACTTTTATTATTGACTTTTGCATTCCAAAGCTCTTTTATTGCTTGGCTTATTGGTTTGGTTTTTACTTTATGATAAATTTGACCAAACCCAAGGATAATGGCACTTAAAAGTAAAACTATATCCTTATCAAATGAATACACAAAAAAATGTATAATTCCCACAAAAATAGCAATATAAACTACAAAAAAACTTATATAGGCAATAACATTATACATCTTTATCTACTCCTACTATTCTGTATCATTTCTATCCCATTATTTGTAGCTTGACTTGAATCTTTAAAAAAGTTTTTATCTGGATCATAAGCATAAGAAATTGCCCCAGCTACAGATGCTCCGATGCCTAATGGTGTACTTAAAGGAGCTAAAACAACTGATATTTTAGTCAATTCAGACCCTCCACTTAATGCAAGTGAAAGATTACTAAATTCTGCTGAAGCAGCTTTTCTCTGCTCATATTCAGTCGGTAAAACCCTTGTACTTTGTGTAGCAAATTCATTTATGCTCAAGTCTCTATTGGATATTTCTAAACTCGGATTAGAAACGATAGGTTTTACTCCATTTTCTTTAAATATACTTATTCCATTATTATATTCAGTATAACTTCCGTTATCCCATTTTGCTGCTGTCATATTGGCATCTCTATTATATGTTGTGTATTGTCCTACATTATCATGGCTATAATCAATATTTCCACTGTTTCCAAATCCACTACTATTATCATAACTTACTGTAAAATCATCCGTTCTTCCACTGATACTATAGCTCACATATCCTCCATCAATTTTTTGATATGCCGTCGTCCCAAACGCATCCAAATACCTCAAAGGATTGTTTTTAACATACGCATACAAATTCATCCCATCAATATACTCTTTGGGGTCTTGTGATATAAATCTTCCTAAACTTGGACTGTACATTCTGTTTCTGTAATAATATAAATCGGATTCGCTGTCATAGCTTCTTCCTGTATAGGTAATACTGTTATTTACATTGGATTTTAAAATAACATTTGAACTTGAATTTTTCATTGTCAGTATACCAAAACTATTATAAGAGTAAGACTCCACGATATTTCCTAAAGAGTCTGTTATGGCTTGAACAGAGTATTGTCTGTCTTTAAAACGATAAAATTGTTTCAATAGAAATTTTAGAAAAGAAATAGGTGAAAAGTAAGAAGTAAGAACACAGAGTTCAGAGTTCAGATATATAAAGAGAAAGTAAAAAAAACTGAATGCTGAACCCTGAACGCTGACCCCTAAAAAATGAGCGAAAAAAAGGCTCTTACCCTAGCCCAGTGAAAAACTGAAATAGGATAAAAGCCTGTAGTGTATGTAAAAAAACTCAAAGCTGGCAGCGACTTACGTTTCCGACAGGGGGACCCCGCAGTATTATCAGCGATGAAGTGCTTGACTTCCAGGTTCGGAATGGATCTGGGTATTTCCACTTCTCTATAGCCACCAGCAAGTTGAGTATTAAAAGCGGAGCTTTTAATACTAATGAAAAATTAAAAGTTAAAAATGAAAAATGTAATATTTCTCTTTACGCTCTTAATACTCAACTCTTTGATTAGAGTTAATATAATGTTAAAAGTCTTCATAAAACACAAGTGATATTAAAATTTTTCACTTTTCATTCATTAAATATGCATATATTTAATAAGATAGTAAACCAAAGAATTGTATATAATAAGCCGAACGATCTATTAGTACTAGTCAGCTAAATGACTTACATCACTTACACATCTAGCCTATCAACCAGTTAGTCTTACTGGGATCTTCAGGGAAAGTTCATCTTGGAGTTGGCTTCGAGCTTAGATGCTTTCAGCTCTTATCACATCCGTACGTAGCTACCCAACGATGCTCTTGGCAGAACAATTGGTACACCAGTGGTACGTTCATCCCGGTCCTCTCGTACTAGGGACAAATCTCCTCAACTTTCCTACGCCCACGGAAGATAGGGACCGAACTGTCTCACGACGTTCTGAACCCAGCTCGCGTACCGCTTTAAATGGCGAACAGCCATACCCTTGGGACCTGCTCCAGCCCCAGGATGCGATGAGCCGACATCGAGGTGCCAAACCTCCCCGTCGATGTGAGCTCTTGGGGGAGATCAGCCTGTTATCCCCGGCGTACCTTTTATCCTTTGAGCGATGGCCCTTCCACACAGAACCACCGGATCACTATGACCGACTTTCGTCTCTGTTCGACTTGTATGTCTCACAGTCAAGCTAGTTTATACCATTATACTCAACAGTCGATTTCCATCCGACCTGAACTAACCTTTGTAAGCCTCCGTTACTTTTTAGGAGGCGACCGCCCCAGTCAAACTACCCACCAGACATTGTCCTATACGAGGATAACTCGTAGTAGTTAGTAACTCAAATATTCAAGGGTGGTATCTCAAGGATGGCTCCGACTCTACTTGCGTCTAGTCATCATAGCCTCCCACCTATCCTGCACATGAATATCCAAGCTACAGTGTCAAGCTGTAGTAAAGGTGCACGGGGTCTTTCCGTCTTTCCGCGGGTAGGAGGAATTTTCACCTCCACTACAATTTCACTGGATCCCCCTTTGAGACAGCTCCCATCTCGTTACGCCATTCATGCAGGTCGGTATTTAACCGACAAGGAATTTCGCTACCTTAGGACCGTTATAGTTACGGCCGCCGTTTACTCGGGCTTCAATCAAGTGCTTCGCTTACGCTGACACCATCAGTTAACCTTCGAGCACCGGGCAGGCGTCACACCTTATACATCCACTTACGTGTTAGCAAAGTGCTGTGTTTTTGGTAAACAGTCGGGAGGGACTCTTTGTTGCAACCTCTCTAGCTTTTTGGAGCAAGTCCATATACCAAAGTAGGCACACCTTATACCGAAGATACGGTGCTAGTTTGCAGAGTTCCTTAAAGGGGGTTCTTCCACGCGCCTTAGAATACTCATCTCACCCACCTGTGTCGGTTTACGGTACGGGCAACATATAATATACTTAGTGGCTTTTCTTGGCACGACAGTATCATCGATTCTCTATTAACTCCGAAGAGCGTCAAGAGCCTGTAAGATCTCGGTCTTATGATACCCGGATTTGCCTAAGTATCAACCTACGTCCTTCGAGCCACTATTCCATCAGTGACCTCGACTAACTCTATGCGTCCCCACATCGCGCTTATATGTTGGTATTGAAATATTAATCAATTTGCCATCGTCTACCCCTTTCGGACTCGACTTAGGTCCCGACTAACCCTACGATGACGAACATCGCGTAGGAAACCTTGGGTTTTCGGCGTTGAGGATTCTCACCTCAATTATCGCTACTCATGCCTGCATGCTCACTTCTATCCGCTCCAGCACTCCTTGTCGGTATACCTTCAACGCTGAATAGAACGCTCTCCTACCACTTGAATAAATTCAAGTCTAAAGCTTCGGTGTACATCTTAGCCCCGTTATATTTTCCGCGCAGAATCACTAGACCAGTGAGCTGTTACGCTTTCTTTAAAGGATGGCTGCTTCTAAGCCAACCTCCTGGTTGTCACAGTAACTCCACATCGTTTTCCACTTAGATGTAACTTTGGGACCTTAGCTGTTAGTCTGGGTTGTTCCCCTCTCGACGACGGATTTTATCACCCACCGCCTGACTGCTGTGATTACACATATAGTATTCGGAGTTTGACAGGGTTTGGTACCGCGGTAAGCAGCCCTAGCCCAATCAGTGCTCTACCCCCATATGCTACGACACAACGCTATACCTAAATATATTTCGGAGAGAACCAGCTATCACGAAGTTTGATTGGCCTTTCACCCCTATCCACAAGTCATCCGAGGACTTTTCAACGCCCACCGGTTCGGTCCTCCACTGGCTCTTACACCAGCTTCAACCTGCTCATGGATAGATCACTTCGTTTCGGGTCTGCAGCATCTGACTAATTCGCGCTATTAACACTCGCTTTCGCTACGGCTTCATACTTGATTTAACCTCGCCAGATACCACAACTCGCAGGCTCATTATGCAAAAGGCAGTCCGTCACCCTGATAAATCATAGGGCTTCGAATGATTGTAAGCTAATGGTTTCAGGTTCTATTTCACTCTGCTCACTGCAGTTCTTTTCACCTTTCCCTCACGGTACTTGTTCACTATCGATCTGTAAGTAGTATTTAGGGTTGGAGGGTGGTCCCCCCAGCTTCAGACAAAATATCACGTGTTCCGTCCTACTCAGGATACCAATAGAGCTCTTGAAAATTTTAAGTACAGGAGTATCACCTTCTATGCTACAGCTTTCCAGCTGTTTCTTCTATTCTCTTAAGTCTCATATCTTGGTCCTACAACCCCCTATGCAAGCATAGGGTTTGCCCTTCTCCCATTTCGCTCGCCGCTACTTTGGGAATCTCTTTTGATTTCTCTTCCTTAGGGTACTGAGATGTTTCACTTCCCCTAGTTCGCCCCCCGCAGGGTAACATAGTTCTCACTATGCTGGGTTGCCCCATTCGGAAATTCCTGGATCAAAGCCTCTTGACAGCTCCCCAAGACTTATCGCAGTCTAGTACGTCCTTCATCGCCTCTTACAGTCTAGGCATCCACCATTAGCCCTTTATAGCTTATAATAATTTTTTTCTAATCTAATTTCTTAGATTAAAATTTTTGATTCATATTCTTTGGCTACTATCTTATTAAACATATTACTACATTTAACAAAAAAGTTGTGTTTTTATTTTTTATTTATATTTACAAACATTATCTCTATATCTCTACAGTTATAACATTCATTCATACGAAAAATTAAAGACTTTTAACATTATGTTTTTAAATAACTTCTGGTAAACCAGACATAAATCTTCTTTTAAAGACTTATATCTACTTTACAGTGTTCTTTCGTTTATAAGGATTTGTATAATCTTTATAAACCGAACATATACTAAGGAAAGATGTGAGTCTTCCCTCTTTGTAGGTCTCTATCAACCAAATGATAGGACTCTCTCTGAAAGGAGGTGATCCAACCGCAGGTTCTCCTACGGTTACCTTGTTACGACTTCACCCCAGTCGCTAAATCCACTGTGGAAGGTAGCTATCTTAGCATCCCCGCTTCGAATGAATTCAACTCCCATGGTGTGACGGGCGGTGAGTACAAGACCCGGGAACGTATTCACCGTAGCATTGCTGATCTACGATTACTAGCGATTCCAACTTCATGTAGTCGAGTTGCAGACTACAATCCGAACTGAGAGGCATTTTCTAGATTTGCTCCACGTCACCGTATCGCTGCTCTTTGTATACCCCATTGTAGCACGTGTGTAGCCCTGGCCGTAAGGGCCATGATGACTTGACGTCGTCCTCACCTTCCTCCTACTTGCGTAGGCAGTCTGTTTAGAGTTCTCAGCCGAACTGTTAGCAACTAAACACGAGGGTTGCGCTCGTTGCGGGACTTAACCCAACATCTCACGACACGAGCTGACGACAGCCGTGCAGCACCTGTATCTAAATTCTAGCAAGCTAGCACACTCTAATCTCTTAAAGCTTTTTAGTATGTCAAGGCCAGGTAAGGTTCTTCGCGTATCGTCGAATTAAACCACATGCTCCACCGCTTGTGCGGGTCCCCGTCTATTCCTTTGAGTTTTAATCTTGCGACCGTACTCCCCAGGCGGTACACTTAATCCGTTAGGTGCATTACTGCCTTGTCTAGCAAGGCAACAACTAGTGTACATCGTTTAGGGCGTGGACTACCAGGGTATCTAATCCTGTTTGCTCCCCACGCTTTCGCGTCTCAGCGTCAGTTATGTTCCAGTAGATCGCCTTCGCAATCGGTATTCCTTCTGATATCTACGGATTTTACCCCTACACCAGAAATTCCATCTACCTCTCCCACACTCTAGATCAACAGTTTCAAAAGCAGTTCAATAGTTAAGCTATTGGATTTCACTTCTGACTTATTAATCCGCCTACACGCTCTTTACGCCCAGTGATTCCGAGTAACGCTTGCGCCCTCCGTATTACCGCGGCTGCTGGCACGGAGTTAGCCGGCGCTTATTCATAGGCTACCGTCATTATCTTGACCTATAAAAGGAGTTTACGCACCGAAATGTGTCATCCTCCACGCGGCGTTGCTGCATCAGACTTTCGTCCATTGTGCAATATTCCCCACTGCTGCCTCCCGTAGGAGTCTGGACCGTGTCTCAGTTCCAGTGTGACTGATCATCCTCTCAAACCAGTTAGGTGTCATCGTCTTGGTGAGCCATTACCTCACCAACTAACTGATACCGTACAGGCCAATCTCTTACCAATAAATCTTTCCCTTGCATACTTTCGCATTAAAGGCATATAAGGTATTAGCAGACGTTTCCATCTGTTATCCCTTAGTAAGAGGCATGTTACCTATATATTACTCACCCGTGCGCCACTTAGCTGACAATTATAGCAAGCTATAATCCGTTCTCGTTCGACTTGCATGTGTTAAGCACGCCGCCAGCGTTCACTCTGAGCCAGGATCAAACTCTCCAAATTAATTTGTTTGTTTGAAACTGACATATTTTGTATATTCTACAAAATTATCACTCATTGTCTTCATATCTCTATGAAGTTATAGACGAAGAATTTGTATTCTTCTTATTGTTTTTTAGTATATATTCGGTTTACAAAGATTATCTCTTCACAAACCACTTCTTTTAAAGAACTCTTCTTCGAAACAATCTTTCAATCGTTCCTCTGAAATTGGACGGGAATTATAGACAAAATTTTAT
>DGAG01000006.1 GCA_002382325.1 Epsilonproteobacteria bacterium UBA4036 | reverse complement strand
ATAACCTAAGCCTATTATACAAATCTTATTTGACATCACCGTTTATATCCTTTTTTTTGATAAATTTTAAAGTCCAAAATAATACATTAATGTTACTTACAAGCTATTAAAAAGGGAAAAACAGTGGAATTAAACCAATAACTAATATGCTATAGACAACGGACACCACACTTCCACTTTTAAAAAATGTTTTCATATCATAGCCACCTGCACTGTACACCATCAAATTGGTTTGATACCCATATGGCATAAGAAAACTGGCACTCGCCCCATAGGCAACTGCCATTACAAACGGCAATACACTGCTGTCAAAACTTAATGCGGTTGAATACGCAATAGGAAAAGCCAATGCTGCTGCAGCGTTATTGGTGATAATTTCTGTGAGTAAAAAGGTCATCAAATAAATGGCAATAAATGCACCAAAGACACCCAACGAACCAAAAGCATTGTTGATAAAAAAGGCCAAATTGTTTGCAAGTCCACTTTGAATCATGACCGTAGCAACACCTAAAGCGGATCCAATGATGAGCATGAGTTCATAAGGAAAACGACGTTTGATTTCTCCCAGCGAAATATATTCTAATCCTATAAAAAGTATCATCAAAGCAAACAGACCTTTAACCAAAGCAACTGTACCAATAAAACTCAAAAAAAGCACCAAAAAAAATCCACCTAAGACAATAATGCTTTGAGTGTTGTTAAGTTTTTTCTCAATTTTGAGCTCATCGTTAATCAGATAAAAGTTCTTATCGATATTATCTCGTTTTAAAAAATCTTTTCCATAGGCAAGTACTAAGTTATCTCCTACTTGAAGTTTAATTTCACTTATTTTCCCGGACAACTGTTCTTTTCCTCTTTTAATGGCAATAACGGAAGCATTAAACTTACTTCTAAAGTTAGTTTCTTTAATGCTTTTATTGATTAAAATTGATTCATGGGAAACAATGGCTTCTATAATATTTTCATTGAGTGTATGATAATTGTCTTCAAGTTTTAATCCATGAAACTGCTTTAAAATAGCCAAATGCTTAATATCTCCTGTAAAAAGTAAAATATCATCTTTTTTAATAATTTCATTGGGGTTAACAGGTGAAATAACTGTGTTCTCTCGTAAAATTTCACTTAAAAAGAGATATTCTAGATTTCGAAGATGATTGTCTAAAATGGTTTTGCCTATAAGTTTTGAATCGTTTAATACCTTAGCTTCGATAAAATAGTTC
The DNA here is from genome assembly GCA_002382325.1 of Epsilonproteobacteria bacterium UBA4036. Lineage (GTDB taxonomy): Bacteria > Campylobacterota > Campylobacteria > Campylobacterales > Arcobacteraceae > Marinarcus. Next base: position 11,596 of record DGAG01000006.1, on the reverse strand, counting down.
TGTTTTTTGGTATCCACTTTGATGTTAGGCAAAAATCGTGCAATAAAAAGTAAAGCAAAAGCACCCAATAAAGCAATGGGAATTCCCACATAAATAAAATCAAACAAAGCCAAAGGCTCAAGATGATTTTCTATCATAAAACTGTTGATTAATAAATTGGTCGATGTTCCAATTAAAGTAATTGTTCCTCCAAAAATTGCAGCATACGACAAAGGTAAAAGCAGTTTTGAAGGAGCATGAAATTTGTTTTTATTGACCACACTTATCATGGAAGCCACTACGGCTGTATTATTTAAAAAAGCTGAGAACAGTGAAGTAAACAAAGCCATTTTAAGTAAAGAGTATCGATACGATGGGCTAAAGAGTTTGTTAGAAATAAACGCAATAAAAGAGGTTTTTTCAAACACAATGGAAACCAACAATAAAAGAACCAGTGTAATCAAAGAAGGATTAACAAACCCATGCAGCATTTTATCTAAGGTAATCAAATCCAAAAAATAATAGACCAACACCAAACCAACAAATAAAAAAGAGGCACGAATTTTATTTTGAATTAAAAAAAAGAGTAAAACAACAATAGAAAATGCGACTAAATAAACCATCATTTAAACCACAACAAACCAAGGGTTGAGAAGTTCCTCTTTGTTGTAAACAAGAGGAACTTCCAATGCTGAATTTTGAATGTTAAATTTTGAATGATATTCATAGGTCATTTTACCTGCTTCTCGTACAATCGCATCAGCAGCTGCTGTGTCCCACTCCATTGTGGGAGCGAGTCTGGGATAAATATCTGCTTCACCTGTTGCAATCATACACAGTTTCAAAGAAGAACCCTTTGAAATCAGTGTTAAGTGTTCAGTGTTCAGTTCTAAGTTATCAATAAATTCTTGAGTTTCTGAAGATAAATGAGACTTAGAAGCAACAACAGAAATATTTTTTGCAGTATTACTGTTTTGTCTCAACGGCAATTTCTGAACACTGAACACTGAATTCTGAGCACTCAACACCTCTTTAAAAGCCCCTTGACCTTTTTGTGCATAATAAAGCTCATGAAGTGCGGGTGCATAAACCACTCCTAAAACCGGGCTGTTTTTATGAATCAGGGCAATGTTGACGGTAAATTCATCATTTTTTTTGATAAACTCTTTGGTGCCATCTATTGGGTCAATACACCAATAATATTCCCAATTTTTTCTTTCTTCATAAGGTGTTTGTTTATTCTCTTCTGACATTATTGGAATGGAATTGAATGCTGAATTTTGAATTTTGAATTTTGAATTTAATTTCTCTAAAGCACTACATATAATTTCATTGGCTTTTAAATCGGCTTGAGTTAAAGGCGACTCATCCTCTTTATACTCTACACTAAAATCTTGTGCATAAATTTCCATAATCGCACTTCCTGCTTCTATGGCAATTTTTTTTATCTCTTCAATATCAATTTGTTCTAACACTCTTTTTCCCTTTACTATAAACTAATAACCAATGACCAATAACAAATAACTAAATCGCATAATCATTTTCATTGCCTTGTATGTACCCAAATTTAATTAAATGATTCACAACCAAATCGGCACACTCTTGAACCGTTTTTTGGTCTGTTTGAATATGGATTTCAGGATTTTCTGGTCGTTCATACGGAGAATCAATTCCTGTAAAATTTTTAATTGCCCCATCTCGTGCTTTTTTGTATAATCCTTTAGGATCTCTTTGTTCACACACTTCTATTGGCGTATCAACAAAAATTTCAATAAATTCATCGTATTTAACCAAACTTCTTGCAATTTGACGGTCACTTTTAAAAGGAGAGATAAATGCCGTCAATGTAAGAAGTCCACTGTCCACAAAAAGTTTTGCCACTTCTCCAATTCTTCGAATGTTTTCAATTCTGTCCAGTTCACTAAAGCCCAAATCTTTATTTAAGCCATGACGCACATTATCCCCATCGAGCAAATAGGTTTTTTGCCCTCGTTTAAACAACTCAACCTCAACGGCGTTGGCTAACGTTGATTTACCTGAAGCACTTAAACCTGTAAACCATAAAATACATGGCTTTTGATTAAGCAGTTCTTCTCTTTTATCTTTGGTAATATGTTGTTCATGCCAAACAATATTCTCATTTTCTTGCATTATTTATCCTCACTTTTGTGTGTAGCCAAAAAAATCCAAATACCAATCGATAAATTGATTAATTCCTTCTTGAACAGGAGTTGCAGGCTTGTATCCTAAATCTTCTACTAAATCAGTAACATCAGCATAGGTTGCAGGGACATCTCCTGCTTGTAGAGGTAAAAAGTTTTTTTCAATCGTTTTGCCCAATTTATTTTCAATTGCAGTAATAAAATCCATCAATTTTACAGGATTATTATTGCCAATATTATAGACTTTATACGGCGCAGAAGAAGTTGAAGCTTCTTTTTTATCCCAAGTTAAGTTTGCTTTTGCAGGGTTATCTATGACTCGTATTATACCTTCTACAATATCATCAATATAGGTAAAATCTCTTAGCATTTCTCCATTGTTAAACACATCAATTGTTTTACCTTCTAAAGCTGCTTTGGTAAATAAAAAAAGTGCCATATCAGGACGTCCCCATGGTCCGTATACTGTAAAAAATCGAAGCCCTGTTGTGGATATTCCAAACAAATGTGAATACGTATGTGCCATAAGCTCGTTAGACTTTTTACTTGCAGCGTATAAAGAGATAGGATGGTCAACATTGTGTGAAGTTGAAAAAGGGAGTTCCTCATTTAATCCATATACAGAAGAAGATGACGCATAAGAAAGGTTTTTAACCCCATTATGGCGACAACACTCTAAAATATTCATAAAGCCTATGATATTTGAACCCATATAGGCATCAGGATTCGTTAACGAATATCTCACCCCTGCTTGAGCTGCTAAATTACAAACCGCATCAAACTTTTGCTCTTCAAAAAGTTTCATCATTGCATCTTTATCTTCTAAGTTAAGTTTGATAAATTTGTAATTGGTGTATTTGTTACTGTTTAAGAGTTTATTGTATGGTATATCGTTACCATCTTCAAGCTGTTCAATGATTCCTGCTCGTTGAAGTCTTCCATACTTTACATTTTGGTCATAATAATCGTTGATATTATCAAGCCCTACAACCTCATCACCTCTTTGGAGAAGTTTTACAGCAAGGTGACTTCCAATAAACCCTGCCGTTCCTGTAACTAAAATCTTTTTTTTCAAATTTTTCCTTTCAACTCAACTATCACTGTTAAAAATATCTCTAGTATACACTTTATCTTTTACATCCATTATTGCTTCACTTAGTCGATTAGCAACAATAACATCCGATATTTTTTTAAACTCTTCTAAGTCCTTAATCACTCTTGAATGATAAAATTCTTTCTCTTCTAAAACAGGCTCATACACAACGACTTCAATGCCTTTGGCTTTAATTCGTTTCATAATTCCTTGTATTGCACTGCTTCTAAAGTTATCACTTCCACTTTTCATAACCAAACGATAAATTCCAACCGTTTTGGTTATGGGTAATTGGTTATTGGTTATTGGTTGATTATTATTTAACTTTTTTATTATACTATCCGCAATAAAATCTTTACGTGTACTGTTGGATTTGACAATGGCTTCGATTAAATTACTGGGTACATCTGCATAATTTGCTAAAAGTTGTTTGGTATCTTTAGGTAAACAATATCCACCATATCCAAAGCTTGGGTTGTTATAATGAGTTCCAATGCGTGGGTCTAAACCCACTCCTTCAATAATCTGTTTGGTATCAAGCCCATGTGCTTGTGCGTAAGAGTCAAGCTCATTAAAATAAGAGACTCGCATAGCCAAATACGTATTGGAAAAAAGTTTCACCGCTTCTGCTTCGGTTGAATCCGTAAAAAGTATTGGAACATCTTTCTTGATAGCCCCTTGTGCTAAAAGATGGGCAAAAATTTCAGCACGTTTGCTTTGTTCTCCTACAATAATACGACTGGGATATAAATTATCATATAACGCCAATCCTTCTCGTAAAAACTCGGGACTGAAAATAATATTTTGAGTATTAAATTTTTCTCTTAAACTTTTTGTATATCCTACTGGAATGGTTGATTTAATAACCATCGTAGCAGTAGGATTAATCTCTAAAACATCAGCAACTACATACTCAATTGATTTGGTATTAAAATAATTGGTTTGAGGATCATAATCGGTTGGTGTAGCAATAATGACAAAATCTGCGTTATTATAAGCCTCCGCTTTGTCAAGAGTGGCACAAAATGTGCCGTTATTGGTTATTTGTCTATTTGTATATTCGTTTTTTTTGATTTTTGTTAGGTACTCTTGGATTTCTTTATCTTCTATGGGAGAAATCCCTTGATTAATCATCTCAACTTTTTCAGGGATTATATCTAAAGCTACTACTTCGTTGTGTTGTGATAAAAGTAAACCATTACTTAATCCAACATATCCAGTACCCGCAATGGCTATTTTAAACGTTTTTTTTTCAACCATTTATTTTATCCTTAGTATAGAAATAATTCGTAGCTTCCACAAATCCATCAACACTACCACAATCAAATCGTTTACCTTGGAACTTAAATCCTAAAACCATTCCTTTTTTTGCTTGGGTCAAAAGTGCATCGGTAATTTGTATCTCTCCCCCTTTGCCAGGTTTGGTTTGTCTTATAATATCAAAAATATCGGGAGTTAAAATGTATCGCCCTATAATTGCCATATTTGAAGGAGCATCTTGGGGTTCGGGCTTTTCAACCATATCTTTAACCATAAACAAACCGGATTCTATCTCATTTCCTGCTATGACACCATATTTGTTGGTATGTTCTTTGGGAATTTCTTCAATGGCAACAATCGAACACTGATATTTTTTATACACTTCAATCATTTGAGACAACACCCCATTACCTTGAGTATTATCACATAAATCATCGGCTAATATTACGGCAAAAGGTTCGTTTCCAATGAGTGTTTCACCACTTAAAATAGCATGACCTAAACCTTTCATCTCTATTTGTCGAGTATAAGAGAAAGTGCATTTTCCAATAACTTCTCTTATTTCAGTTAAATAGTGTTCTTTACTCGTACCCTTAATTTGATGTTCCAACTCATAAGAAATATCAAAATGGTCTTCAATAGCACGTTTGCCTCGCCCTGTTACAATTGCCATAGTATTAAGCCCTGCTTCAATCGCTTCTTCAACGCCATATTGCAAAAGTGGTTTGGTCAACACAGGTAACATCTCTTTAGGTATGGCTTTGGTTGCAGGCAAAAACCGCGTTCCATATCCTGCAGCAGGAAACAAACATTTTTTAATCATTTTTTATCCTAAATATATCATTGTTTTAAGGGCTATATTGTACAAAAAAGTTACTTAGGTATTAGTTATTAGTAATTTATTATTAGTTAATGGTTTTTAGCTAAAAGAAAAAGGCACATTACTTCACCATTCACCATCAAATATCAATATTTGGCACTTCAATATTGGTCTCTTTTTGTGTATCAGCAATACTTTCAAATGTGATTTCAATAGGAGCTTCACCGCTGTGTTCTTTATCGACAAATTTGGTTAAGTTTTTATGAAAATCAAGTTTAACCGTACCAATGGGTCCATTTCGCTGTTTTCCAATAATAATTTCAGCCTCTTCCACGGGTTTATTGATAAAGGTCGATTTATACTCTTCTCCTTTATCTTTTGCCTCTTTTTCTTTTCTGGCTTCATCACGCTCTTTATAAACATCATCACGATACACAAACATAATAATATCGGCATCTTGTTCAATTGCCCCTGACTCTCTTAGGTCACTGAGCATTGGGCGTTTGTCGGGTCTGTTTTCAAGTCCACGGTTAAGCTGACTTAAGGCAATAACAGGGATTTTTAGCTCTCGCGCAAGCATCTTAAGCCCTCTTGAGATTTCCGAAACTTCCAAGTGCCTGTCTTTTCCTCCTGTTCCTTGCATTAACTGTAAGTAGTCAATGATGATTAAAGAGATATTATTTTCAGCATTTTGTGCCAACTTTCGAACTCTTGCTCTAAGTTGATTGATATTGATGCTTCCGCCATCATCGACAAACAGCTTTTTGGTACTTAAATCATTGAACGCCTTAGTTAAAATACTCCATTGTTGATCGTCCAAATCTCCCTTTCGTAAATTTTGTAAAGGAATGGAAGTTTTAGCAGCAAGCATTCTTAACATCAATTGTTCTGCAGGCATTTCCAATGAAAAAATAATTACTCCTTTATTCTGTTCCACATTTCGCAAAGCGGTATTTAAAACCAATGCCGTTTTTCCCATAGCAGGTCGTGCTGCAATAATAACCAAATCACCGGCATTAAATCCTGTGGTTCTGGCATCTAAATTATGAAAACCTGTGGTTTCACCAATAAGATGTTTATTGCCCATCTCTTTCATTTTTTTAATGTAATCTAACGTATCACTGCTGATAACATGAATATCTTTAAGTTCACTTGACGCACTGTCCGTGGTAATTTTATAGAGTTCATTTTGTATGGTATCAACAGCTTGAACAGCAGGAACATCATCTTCAATCGCCACTTTTTTTATTTTAGTTGCCAAAGAAGCCAATTCTCTTTTAATACTTCCATCTTTAATTTCTCGTACATACGCTAAGGTATTGGTAATGGGATTAGCCGATAATATTTCAATTAAAATAGAGTCATCCACCTCTTTTGAATTGACTCTTTTACGAATAAACTCTTCATCAATGGGCATATCAGCATGATGAAGCTGTTCCATTACTGCAAATATTTTTTGATGCGCAGGCAAATAAAAATCTTTGGCGCTGACTATGCCTAAAATATCTTCAATCTCTTCTGGGTTAAATAAAACCGAACTTAAAACGGCTCTTTCAATGTTTATACTGTATACGCTGTCCATATTTTTAGTTTATAGTTGATGGTTAATGGTTTATAGCTAAACCCTCCAATATCAACTAAACGCTCCTTTACTATTATCTTCTTTTTGTTCATAGCCATAAACTATCAACCATTAACTGTTCTTTTTCGCTTCTTCTTCCACTTCTTTTAAAAATCGCTCCAACAACTCTTGCGTTGGCAACTTTGCGATGGTTTCACCTTTTTTAATGATTAACCCACTTCCTTTGCCATAAGCAATTGCTACATCTGCACTTTTGGCTTCACCTAAGGCATTGACCACACACCCCATAACAGAGACATTTAAAGGGGTTTTGATGTGTTTGGTTTTCTCTTCCACTTGAGCAACGGCATCGACCAAATCAGCTTCTATTCGTCCACATGTTGGGCAAGAGATGATATTAAGTCCTTCTTTGATTAGCCCTGCGTCTTTTAAAATGGCTCTTCCTACTTCTATCTCTTTTTCCAACTCACCCGTGATTGAAACTCTAAGTGTATCACCTATACCATCTAAAAGCAAACTGCCTAAGGCAATAGAAGATTTAATGGTCGAGTGGAAAAGTGTTCCTGCTTCCGTAACACCCAAATGAAAAGGATACGCATTAAGAGGTCGTAACAGTCTGTACGCTTCAACCGTTCGTTGTACATCACTGGCTTTAAGAGAAATTTTAATATCCGTAAATCCCAAATCTTCCAAAAATTGAATGTTGTATTGGGCACTTGCCACCATACCTTGTGCGGTTTGCCCGTATTTATTTTCAAATTGTTCTTCAAGTGAACCACAATTTATCCCAATACGTATAGGTAAATTTCGCTCTTGACACGCTTTGACAATCTCTTTAACTCTTGTTTTATCTCCGATATTACCCGGATTTATTCGAATACAATCCACACTTTCGGCCGCAATAAGTGCCAATTTATAATTAAAATGAATATCCGCAACCAAAGGAAGCGTTGTTTGCTCTTTGATTGTCTTAAGTGCATTCGCAGCAGCCATATCAGGAACAGCAACACGAACAATGTCTGCTCCTGCAAAGTGCAAGGCTTTTATTTGCTCAACTGTGGCGTTGATGTCACTGGTTTTGCTGTAAGTCATGGATTGAACTGATATAGGCGAATCCCCACCAATAGGAACATTTCCCACATATATTTTTTTCGTTTTATATCGTTTTATCATTTTGTGATTATAGCCAAATTATTTTAATAATAGATTTTATAAGTATTATTTTCATAGAATATGCTTTTAAAAAGAGGATGCAATGAAAAAAAGAAAAAACACCTATTTTGTACTATTTTTATTGGCATACTGTTTATCTTTACTCTTTTTTCATCGGGAAATCGCACACAATCTTTTTCTTTTTGCACTGGCTGTGGGTGTCCCTTTGTTTTCTACCATTTTTTTATTTATCAAACTCAAAGCCCTTTATAAAAAAGTGAATCAACACACCAAATCCTTAACTCACTCTAACTTTGAATTGCAACAAAAAATCAAAGAAGAGATTGCGAAAAATGAACAACGCAACAAAATGTTGCTGCACCAAAGCAAAATGGCTGCCATGGGAGAGATGATTTCCAATATTGCCCACCAATGGAGACAACCTTTAAGTGCCATTTCCACTGCAGCAAGTGCCATGAAACTGCAAAAAGAGTTGAAAATTTTAAGCGATGAAACCTTTGATTACTCGTACAATATGATTATGAAAAACTCGGAATTTTTATCCGAAACCATCAACAGTTTTCGCGATTTTTTTGCTTTAGATAAAGAAAAATCCGACTTTGATTTGGAAGAGACCATTAATCGTAATATTGATTTAATCCACAATCGACTCATAGAAAACAACATTAAACTGCACACCCATTTTGAAAAAAACATCACCTTATTTGGATACAAAAATGAGTTTATGCAAGTGATTATTAACCTACTTAACAATGCCATTGATGCGTTAAAAATTAAATCCATTAAAGAAAACAAAATCATACTTATTCAAACGTATACCTTGGACAATCAAGCCATTGTCATTGTTCATGACAACGGCGATGGCATTAAAGAGTCTATCAAAGATAAAATTTTTGAACCCTATTTTACCACCAAACACCAAGCTCAAGGCACAGGAATTGGGCTTTACATGACTCAAGAAATTATTGTCAATCATATGAATGGCGATATTAAATCTTTTAATGAATCTTTTGAACTTGAAGAGAAAAAGTATTACGGGGCAAAATTTCAACTCACAATTGGACTCAAAGCTCAATAAAAACTGCCAATTAAACTTTTATTTTGTAAAAATTCGGTAAAATACGCCCAATTTAACTTTAGGATTATCCATGCAAGATATTTCAATATTTGACATCGTTGTAATTGCCATCACATTACTTTTAGGTCTTAAAGGACTCTTTCGAGGCTTTATTAAAGAAGTATTTGGACTTATTGGCATTATTGGGGGAATTTTTATTGCTTCGCGACTGGCAACAACCGTAGGGGAAATGATTGCACCGGTTCTTGCACTAAAAAACGACTCTTCGATTCAACTTATGGGATTTATTGTAGGACTCATCGCATTTTGGATTGTTGCGTATGTATTGGGTTTAATTATCAGTAAAATCTTTTCACTCAGTGGTTTAGGCGTTTTTGATAAACTTTTGGGATTTGTATTTGGTGCCTTTAAAGTCTTTTTGATTTTTTCTATTATCATTTATGCCCTTTCACAAATTCAAACCATTAAAGAGAAACTTGATGCCAGTATTGGTGATACCATTACGTATCCTATTTTAGTCGCAGGTGGTGCTTTTATTATTAAATTAGACCAACAAGTGGCTTCCAGTGAAGTGAAAAAAAGTGTTGACAACGCCATTGAAAAAAGCAAAGAGAATCTCAATGAAATGACACAAGAAACCATCAAAGAAAATCTTGAAAACATGAAAGACAAAACGCTTGAACAAGCCAAAGAAGTTTTAGAATCAAGTCAAAAAGCACTTGAAGAGAAAACAAAACCAACTGCGGACAATGAGGCATTAAAAGAGAAAGAACCTCAAGTCAAAGAAGAAAAGTAAATTTAAAGGAAAAGGGACGAGATATTGTTTGAAAATAAATACATACAACAACGAATAGAAAAAGCAAACAAGCTAAGAGAGATTGGGGTTAATCCTTATTGCAACAAAAGCAGTCGAAATACAACCATTTCAAAATTTTTAAACGTCAACACGGATGTTGCCAATCTTGAAAATAAACGAGATGAAAGCAGAACTTACATCGTGGCAGGACGAATTAAATTTTTTCGACTCATGGGGAAAGCCTCTTTTTTAAAAATTGAAGATGAAAGTGGCGTGTTACAAATTTATGTATCCCGTGACCATTTAGCCGAAGGCTTTTACAACGATGTCTTTAAAAAGAATATTGAAGTAGGAGATATTATTGAAGTTGAGGGATATCCCTTTGTGACCAATCAAGGAGAACTCTCTTTGCATGTTCACAGCATTAAGATTTTGACCAAAGCCATCTCCCCTTTACCTGAAAAATATCACGGGATTCAAGACAAAGAGTTGCGATATCGACAACGCTATTTAGATTTAATTATGAACAGCAATGTGCGAAAAACGTTTCACATACGAAGTAAAGTTATCAGTCTAACACGACGTTTTTTTGAAGACAAAGGCTTTTTAGAAGTTGAAACCCCTATGATGCACCCTATTGCAGGAGGAGCCAACGCCAAACCATTTGTGACTCATCATAACGCTTTGGGCATTGATAGATATTTGCGAATTGCTCCTGAATTATATTTAAAACGACTCATTGTGGGTGGATTTGAAGCGGTGTTTGAAATCAACCGAAACTTCAGAAACGAAGGAATGGATGCCACTCATAACCCAGAGTTTACTTCCATTGAATTTTATTGGGCGTATAAAACTTACAAAGATTTGATTAAAATTACCAAAGAGTATTTTGAATATCTCTTTGAACACTTAAATTTACCCACCATTTTACCGTATGGTGAACATCGAATTAACTTTGAAGCATTCAGTGAAATTCCTTTAATTGAATCACTCACTGCTATTGGGGGCGTTCCTGCTGAAATCACAACAGATAAAACAAAAATTTTGGAATACTTAAAAGCCAATAACCTCGAAGCCAATGCCAATATGAGTTTAGGACAACTTCAAGGAGAACTTTTTGATGAGTTTGTTGAAGCTAAGCTAATTAACCCAACGTTTATCACCGAATACCCTGTCGATATTTCACCACTTGCTCGAAGAAGTGATGAAAAGCCTCATCTTACAGACCGTTTTGAGCTTTTTATTGCAGGAAAAGAGATTGCCAATGCCTTCAGTGAGCTTAATGATCCACTCGATCAGTTAGAACGTTTTGAAGCGCAAATGGCTGCCAAAGACAGTGGGGATGATGAAGCCCATGAAATGGATGAAGATTTTGTTAATGCCCTAAGTTATGGAATGGCTCCATGTGCAGGACAAGGCATAGGAATTGACCGATTGGTTATGATGTTAACCAACGAACACAGTATTCGAGATGTATTGTTGTTTCCTGCCATGAAACCAGTACACAATGAAATTGATTTACACGAAATGAGTGACGAGTAACAAGTAACGAGTGACGAGAAAATACTTGTCTCTTGTTACTAAAATATAATTAAAGGAAAAAATATGAGTTTTATATCAAATGCCACTTTACAACAAGCCGATAAAGAAGTC
>DGAG01000002.1 GCA_002382325.1 Epsilonproteobacteria bacterium UBA4036 | reverse complement strand
TACTATAAAAAAGATTTGGCTTTAAGACAAGAAGTAGCTAGAAAATATACAGAAGCACTAAAAACTAAAACTCAAAAACTAATCACTCCCTTTGTCTCAGATAAATGTACATCAGCTTGGGCTCAATATTCTATAAGGATAAAAAACCGTGACGAAGTCCAAAAAAGACTTTCAAGTCTTAGTGAACTAAAAACTAAAAACCAAAAACTAAAAACTAATATACCTACAGCAGTACATTATCCTATGCCATTACATTTACAGGCATGTTTTGAATATCTTGGGTATAAAAAAGGAGATTTTCCTATTTCTGAAATAGTTGCACAAGAGATTATGAGTTTGCCTATGAATCCTTATGTTACAGATGAAGAGATTGAGTATATAGTTGGTATTTTCAATGAATAAAATATTAAAATTAATAGGACGAACGAAAGAACTTTTTATTGATGATATAAATAATTCTGAAAAAGAACTTTTAGAAATAGTATCAAATTCTGCATTTTTAGTAATTGGTGGTGCAGGTTCAATTGGACACTTGTTTTTCACTGAATATATATGTAAGCGATGATGAGATAAAATACATCATTCAGGAGTTGAATTAATGCTAAAAAATAAATTAATAGCTGTAGTAGTACCATGCTACAATGAAGAGTTGCAAGTTGTAGATAAAGTTATAAAAACTATGCCAGATTTTGTAGATCTGATAATTATTGTAAATGATAAATCAAAAGATAATACAGAATTAGTTGTAAAGAACTACATAGATAATGATAAAAATAGTTTAACTCAATTTACAAAAAGAATTATGGAATATAGTGATAATCCATATGACAAAGCAACTAATGTGTTTCTTGAAATGAGAAAAGAAGAAGAAAAATATTACATCCAATCTGAAATTTATCAAACAGAAAGTTCAAAAGTAGTTTTGATATCACACAAAGAAAATGGTGGTGTTGGAGCTGCAATTGCAAGTGGATATAAATATGCAAGAGATCATCACATAGACTGCACGGCTGTGATGGCAGGAGATGGACAGATGGATCCAAGTGAACTTGAAAGCATTTGTTTTCCAGTTGTTGATGAAAGAGTTGATTACTCAAAAGGGAATAGACTTAGCCACAGAAGTGCTAAAAAATTTATTCCAAAGATAAGATATTTTGGTAATTCGGTTTTATCAATATTAACTAAAATAGCTTCTGGATACTGGAGAATATCTGATACTCAAACTGGCTATACTGCTATAAGCCTTGAGGCTTTGGAAAATATTGATATTTATGACATTTATAAAAGTTATGGGATGCCAAATGATTTGCTTGTAAAATTGAATATTGCATCATTCAAGATTACAGAAGTTCCAATAAAACCTGTTTACCATGTGGGTGAAGAGTCAAAAATGAAAGTTTCAAAAGTGATTCCAAGAGTGTCATGGCTTTTAGTGAAATTATTTTTTGAAAGAATGTTTAAAAAATATTTACTAAAAGATTTTCATCCTTTGTTTCTTTTATATATGATTGCTTTTATTACATTTCTTATAAATATTCCTATGGGAATAAAATTTTGGTCTCATTATATTCTTAATGCTGAAGTGATGTACGGACACTTAACTTTACATCTGTTTTTAACAATGTTTTCATTTCAATCATTTATATTTGCTATGTGGTTTGATATGCAAGATAATGAGAGGCTTTATGAAGAACAATAAGCTAATAGTGAGTATTGATGTAGAGGATTGGTATCACGGACCAAGTGTTATCTCTCCTATTGATAAAACAAAATCATTAGATAATTTATTAAATAATTCATATAATATAGAAAGAGCATATAAATATATTGAAACTTGTTTAACGATTTTAAAAAAGAATGATAGCAAGGCTACTTTTTTTTGGGTTGCTGAATATGCACAACGATTTCCTGAACTATTAGATTTGGTTGTTAAAGAAGGTCATGAAATTGCATGTCATGGATTAGAACACTATTCAAAAATAAATAAAATTACAAAAAAAGATACTTTCTCAAAAGATGAATTTTTAAAAAGAACAAGAAAAGCAAAAGATATTTTGGAAGAATTAAGTGGACAAGAAATTATAGGATATAGAGCACCAAATGCCTATATATCTGGTACTATAGTAGATTATTTAGAAGAGTTAGGTTTTAAATATGATTCTTCTGTTTCAGTAAATTCTATGTACAATAAAACATCATCAAATTTGATTGGAGTTGATACAAAGTGTTATTATCCTAAAAAATCATCACTTGATGTAGGTGAAGAGAAAAGAGAAATTTTGGAATTTCCTTGGTCTTATTATACATTTTTAGGTAAAAAAATTCAAAGTGCGGGTGGACCATTTTTGAGATTATTTGGTCAAACTTTAATAATGAAAGGTATTGACGAATCCTTAAAAAAAGGTGATACTGTTTTTTATTTTCATCCTATAGATATTTGCAATGAAGATATTCCCACAGATAATAAAAAACTTAAGCTAATGTGGTATTTTAAAGGAGATTTCGTAAAAAATAGAATAGAACAGGTATTATCAAAATATAAAGATTCTACAACAAATTTTAGGAACTTATTAAATGAAAATTCTTATTAATAATCAAATTGATTCAAATGTATGGAATAGTTATGTGAAAAATAATACTTTTTATAGATTTGAATGGCTTGATATTATCCAGAACACTTATAATCTAGAACCATATTATTTAATACTGAATGATGGAGATAAATTTGCACTACTTCCTGCGTTTAAAGTAAAAAATAAACTAATATCTTTGCCTTATACATACATAGTAGGGTTTTTATCTAATTCAGAAGAATTACTGAACAAATTAAAAGAGTATATTAATAAAAATTCTTTAATCGTGCAATACAAGTACTTATCTAATACCATTAAAGATACTAGTACAGTAACGGCAATAATATACGCTGATAGTAGTGATTTGTTCTGGAAAAAAATATCTTCTAATATGAGAAATCAAATCAGAAAATCTCAACAATATAAATTAGTGTTAAAGAAAGAAGAAAGTGTTAATAATTTTCATGATATTTATTCAAAAAAAATGCATACTTTGGGAACTCCAATACATTCAAAACACTTTTTTAAAAATATTTTAAAATCTATAAAAAACTCTTATGTTTTTACAGTATTATATGAAGAAAAAGCGGTAGCTTCAATGTTTTGTATCATTACAAATGATATTACAACAAATCAGAAGGCATTAAATATTACTTGGGCTGCAACAGATTCTAGTTATGATAAGTATTATACAAATTATTTTTTATATTATGAAGTGATAAAAAAGTTTATAGATGAAGGGATTAGTTCTATTGATTTGGGTACTTGCAAGGTTGACTCTTCACAATATAAATTTAAAAATAAATGGAAACCTACTTTTTATAGTATAGAACAATACAATGGAAAGGACTATAAAAATAATAAAAGAATGATTTTAATTAGTAACTTATGGAAGAAGCTACCTTTGTCAGTAGCCAATTACTTAGGCCCAAAACTTAGAAAATATTTAGTTTAAGAGATATTGTATGAAAAAAGTAAATATAATAGAAAATTTTACATCTATCAAAAGATAACAGTGGGGATTGGTGATGTTAAAAATCGATAATACGAGAAAAAAATACAATGAATTAATAACAGCTATTAAAAAAAATGGATTTACTACTTACACTATTTTAGATTATTATAATGCAGTCAAAAATAAAGATGTAGCTAACAAGTTTTGCATTATGAGGCATGATGTAGATGGCAATGTTGAAAATGCTTTGAAAATGGCTTTACTTGAAAACTTTTTAGGGATAAGGGCGACTTATTATTTTAGAATGAAAGGCAATCTATTTAATGCTGATATAATAGCAAAAATTGCTGAATTAGGACATGAAGTAGGTTATCACTATGAACATTTGCCTGATGCAAATGGTAATATTCAAAAAGCTACAGAGATATTTAAAAGTAACCTTTCAAAATTAAGAAATATTGCAAAAGTAAATACAGCCTGCATGCATGGAAGACCCTTTTCAAAATATGATAGTAGAGATTTTTGGAAATATTATAAACTAGAAGATTTTGATTTAGTTGCTGAACCCTATATCAATATTGACTATTCGGATATCTATTATTTTAGTGATACTGGCTTATCATGGAATAATACAAAATTTAATATTAGAGATAAAGTTGTATCAGATAAATATTATGTTGTTGAATCAACAAATGAACTTATGGAATTATTTAAGAATAAGAAAATAGACAAAGTTGCGTTGTTAACTCATACTGATAATTGGGTAGATGAACCTCTAGTATGGCTGTATTATAACAGCTTAAATACTTGTGTCAATTATGCAAAAAGATTTTTAAAATTGGTGGTAAACTAAATGTATTACAAAGCTATTAACTTTTTCCCTTATATTATTGAATTAGTTTTAGGAAAAATATACTATTGTCTTATTAAGCGTGGCTTTAAAGTTAGAGGAAAAAATATCACTTTTGGTGGTTGGTCTTTTATTTCAGGAATAGAGAATTTTAAAATTGGCAATAATGTCACAATTAATGCAGGAGCATTTATTCGTGCTGAAGGAGGTTTATCAATAGGCGACAATTGTCATATAGCAAAAAATTTATCTATATATACTTATAATCATAACTATGAAGGAGAACTCTTACCGTATGACTTTTCAAAAAAATGTAAGCCTGTAAATATTGGAAAAAATGTATGGATTGGTAGAAATGCTAATATTGCGCCCGGAGTTAATATCGGTGATGGTGCAATAATTGGAATGGGGGCAACGGTTGTTTCTAATGTACCGCCATTAGCTATAGTAGGTGGTAATCCAGCAAAAATTATTAAATATCGTGATAAAGACCATTATGATAAACTAGAAAGTAATAAATTATACAGTGGGAAAAGAGGTAAAAATGTTTAATAATTTTTTACTTTTATACAAATCTATTAAAAAAAGAGGCTTTATAGATACTTTACAGTTTGTGCTGTATGAATATATATTTGATATCGTACACAAAACAAATACAAGAGGTTATTTGGAATTAGGAAATATGAATATAAAAGATAATATTCAAAATTCTACTAATTATAGAGGAAGCAATTATTTTTTGTTAAAAAAGTTTTTTAATAAATATGATGTTGAAGGAAAAGAATTAATTGATTTTGGCTCAGGGAAGGGAAGAGTATTATTAATGGCGATGAAATATAAAGCAAAAAAAGCTATTGGTGTTGAATTTGCTAAAGAACTTATTAATATTTCCGAAATGAATTTGGCTACTTATAAGATTAACAATAATTTAACTACTGAATATGAATTAATTTTTGATGATGTCCTTAACTATGAAATCCCTGAGAGTTCAAATGTACTGTTTTTTTACAATCCTTTTAATGAACTTATTTTAAATGAATTAATTCTTAAAATAAAAGAGTTGAAACAAGACTTTTTAATAGTGTATATAAATCCAGTACATAGAAGTATCTTTGATAAGTCTTTTATTGAAATTGATAATTTCAATGATGAATTATTAATATATAAAGGAATCAAAAAATGAAAAAAGTATTTTTTATTTCCACAGGAAGAACTGCAACTAATTTTTTGGCTTCTTTTTTTGAGAAAAACTTTTCAAATGTGACAGCTATTCATATGCCAGCACCATCAAGACATTTAAGAGTGTTATCAAACTTATATCTTTGTGATAAGCTTACAAAAGAAAGTTTAATGAAACAATATGTATGGAGTAGAAAAAGATTATTTGATAAAATAGATACAGAGTATTTTGTGGAATCAAATAACTACTTACATGGATTTTCAGATGCTTTAGCAACTCTCTATCCAGATGCAATAATTTTTCATATAGTAAGAGATCCAAGAACTTATATAGAGTCACAAATTAACTTTGGTGTTTTTAAAGGTATCAAAGGTTTATTGACAAATTATTTTCCATACTGGTATATCAAGCCTCATACTTACAAAAAATTTGGAGAGATTAAATGGCATGATATGACTGATATAGAGAAAGTGGCATGGAGATGGAAAATTATCAACCATGAACTTTCTGAATTTGGAAATAGATTTGATAATTATCACCTAGTTCGTTTTGAGGATATTTTTGCTAATGACAATGAAGGTTTAAAATACATTATCAAAACAATTGGACTTGAGTATTCAGATGATTTAATGAAAAAAAGAGCCAGCACAAAAACAAATATTTCAACAGATAAAGAAGTGGAACACTGGAGTAAGTGGGATGAAAAAGAGTTAGATTCTATGTATGAAATTTGTAATCCTCTTTTTAGTAAGTATAACTATGATAAATAAAAATTTATCCAAGATTATCATCTATCTATCACTGATTTTTTTAGTGATATATTTGTATAAAAATGGATATATTATAGTTTTAAGTATAGAGAATTACACTTTATTTGTTCTATCTATTGGATTTTTGATAGGGGGATTTTTTTTTCAAGCAACAGCTTGGTATGTCGCACTGCATACTCACGATAACAATATAACAAAAAGTTTAGCTTTTGTATCTGAATTTACCTCAATATTTGCAAAATATATACCGGGAAAAGTGATGATGATATTAGGACCTTCTAGTTACATCTCAGCTCATTCTAGAATATCATTAAAAGATACATCTTTTTACTCTCTTCAAGTGCAAATTTTAAACTTATGGCTAGGGTTAATGATAGGCTCACTTGTATTCTTTTATGCAGAACTTTCAAAAGAATGGCTTTATATAATTATTATTGGTGAACTTTTATTTACTATCTTTTTATTTAGTAATATTTTTCATAATCTATTTTTAAAATTAGTAAACATACTTTTCAAAAAAATAATAAAAATACCAGATTTTAACAATCAATTAATAAAAAATATTCTTCCATATATATTTTTAAGATGGCTTTTTTGGGCAATTGCTTTCTCTTTATTTGTTTCAAGTGTTGTGAATGTTGAATTTGATTTTTTGTATGGATTAGGATTTATTCTTGCTGGCGTACTTGGTGTCATGGCTTTGTTGGCACCAGGTGGTGTAGGTGTCAGAGAAGGAATATTAGTAGTTATACTTTCTCTTTTAGGATTATCTGTAGAGTTAGCCACTTCAATCTCTATTACTTCAAGGTTATGGTTTATAATAGGAGAAGTTATGATGTTTTGTTTAGGAATGATTTTAAAACATAAAATGGTAGTTAAAGTATGATAGTTTTTAATGTTTTATTAGTTTTATTGTTTTGTTATGTAGTTGGTAAAATAGTATTTATTTATTTAAAGAATGATGTAAATAAGTTTTTGTATATTCCTATTGGATATGTGGTTTCCCAGATTCTTTTTTTACTTGGTATTTATGCTTTAGGGAGTGCTTATTATTCATACTATTTATTAAATAGTATAGTTGGAATTGGTTTATTGATAAATTATTCAAAATTTTATGAGGATTTGAAAAATATTAAAGTTGAATATATATTAATCTCAATAGGCATAATATTATTTATATCATATCCATATACATACTATGGATTGGATTCATATTGGCATACTGCAAGTGAGGACTGCTTTGATGCTATTAATGGGAAAGATTATATTTTAGGAAATATTTCAACAATAAAAGATTTTATTCTTAATAGTAATTCTTTGGAAAACTATGTTGAACAAAGAGGAGGAATAAATTATTTTTTATCTAGTCATATCGTATTTCAATATTCTTCTGTAGCCTTGTGGTCACTATTTCCTATGCTTGGCGGTCAATTGGATTCTTTCTTAATTCAGTCTTTAGCAAATATAATTATGATGTTTTTTGGAATAGTATTATTCACTCAAAACATATTAAATTTTTCTAAAAGACTTTCGTATATTATAGCTTTTATATCTATATTCTCTAACTTGTATTTAACAACATACTTTAATACACATGAAGGCTCTATGATTTTTGGTGCTTTAGTGCCCTTTATGTTGTATATCTTTTTTAGATATGAAAATACTGGTTTTAAAAATAAAAAACTATTGTTTTTATTGGTAATTATGAGTATATTTATATTTTTTAGTTATAGACACCCATTTATATTTTTCTTTATCCCTATTTTAATATATATATTTAAAGATAAAATTATTAAATATATACAGATAATATTAAATAAGAAAATATATTTAATGTTATCAATTGTAGTTGCGTTATTAGCATTTTACTACATGTACGAAATTGCTCAATATTGGATTGATCGTAAGAATAGTAGATTTAGATCTTGGGGAATATCACTTGAACCTGAAATGTTATTAATTTATTGGGGGCTTGTTCAATCACAAGTTACAAATATAGGGGCTTCTACTGGATTCATATACTACAACCTTATACTTAAGTATAGTTTGTATCTTCTTTCTATGCTTTTTACTGCTGTAACTATGTATGGATATTTACTAATCTCTAAAAAACATATATATTTTAAATATTTCATGTTTTTTTGGATTTTGTTTTTTATACTATTTAAATTTATAATCGCTGATTCATATTACTTTTATAAATTTTTATATACAACACAATTTGTTTTTATGGTATATTTTGTATATGGATTGAAAAGTATTTATGAAAAAAATAAATTTTTAAAAATCTTTAGTATTATGTTGTTTATGATATTTTTGATTTCAAATCTTTATTATAATATCTCTTCAAATAATAAAATATATAACGCTATGCAAAATAAAAATAACAGTACCCTAAAGCAAATTTTAGAAATTCCTAAAGATTTACTTGAAGAATCCTTTTTGGAGATACCAAAACAATACCTTAAACAAATTGCCCAAGTTAATTTAAGAACTAATAAAATATTTACAAAAATAGATATAAAAGAAGCAAAGTATATAGTACTAATGAAAAGTATTGAAGACATCTATTTTAATTCATATACAAACAAAGATGTAGTTATAGTGTATGAAAATGATTCTTTTAAAGTGATTGAAAAGCCAAAATATTATTTATCTTTACGCGGTCCATGGGAAAGTGAAGTGTTTAAATCTGATATTGGTAATTTTTCTAATATACCATTTAGATGGATGTCTCATGATATAGGTGGTGGAAATATAAGTATTACCACTATAACAAATAAAAAGTATTTACAAGCTTGTTTTGAAAGTGGTCCAAGTATTGGTTTTGGAAAATTTGATATTAATTTTAATAATAAAAAATATATTGTCCAAGGTGTTGATTGTAAATATTTTGAAGTAGACAATAATGAAGTTCAATATAAGTTATATTCTAAAATAAAGGGTAAAAAACTCTTGCCATTTGATGCAAGGTCACTAGAGTATAAAATTGCAAATGTTAGAAATGCAGATTCAAAATATGAGATAGATGTGCTAAAAATATTAAACCCAAAAAATGATATAGTAAATCAAGACTTTCAAAAAGAAAATAATATTGTTATTGGAAATGGTTGGTATCCTCAGGAGTTACCCAATATGAGATGGGGTTCTGATAATGTTGAATTATTAATTTTGAATGCTGAATTAGATAGGCTAAATATCGAGTTTGATATAGAGCCTGGACCATCTCTTAAAGAAGTGCCTTTAAAAATAGATATTTTAAATGATAATAATGAAAAAATTGGTCATATGGAAATAGATAAAAGAGAAAAAATCATCGTAACTCTTCCTGTAAAAGAAAAGGAAAGATATCAGATAATTAAACTCAAAGTTTTAAATGATACAAAAAAACTTCAATTTGATCCAAGAGATTTAAATATTAGATTGTTTTCTGTAAAGGTAATAGGCTAGATGCTAAAATATATCCTAAAAAATACATTATCAGACTACAAAAATAGCTATAAAAGCTCATTTTTGAGCTACAGCTGGGTAATTATTCATCCATTGTTACTTTTAGCAATTTATAGTTTTGTATTTTCTACTATACTTCAACCACGAGTTGACCCAAACAATAATGTATCATATACTATTTATCTTTCTGTAGCAATTTTGCCATGGATTGTTTTTTCTACTGCTATATTGCAAGGAACTTTAAGTATCTCTAACAATATTTATCTTATCAAAAAGCTCAATATACCTCTTTATGTATATGTTACAAAAGAGGTACTTGAACAGTTTTTGAATATGTTTGTCGTTGTAATACTCTTGATTGGCTTTTTGTATTTCAATGGTATATCATTTTCACTAAAGTGGTTTTTAGTTATGGTACCTTTTGTTTGCCTTTTTTTCTTTGCTTTGGGACTTAGTATGTTTTTGGCAAGTATTAATATATTTTTTAGAGATATAGAAAAAGCTATAGGGATATTTTTGCAGATGATGATGTGGGTGGTACCTATCGTTTATCCTTGGGATATAGTACCAAAGGATTTTCAATGGGTGATTTTTTATGATCCATTATTTTATTTTTTTAACTCTATTAGAGAAGTTCTTATTTTTGATCATTGGATAAATATGAAACATTATTTTGTGATGATAGCATCAAGTGTTCTGATTTTTGGAATAGGTTTATATACTATCAATAAACTTGAAAGTGATATAAGAGATTCAGTATAATGTTAAATTATGAATTCTTAATTTTTAATGGTAAGCTTTTATGAAAAAGAATAATATTATCTTAGATAAAGCTTTTGTCTTTTCTGTAAGAGTTGTTAAATTAAATACTTATCTTTGTGATGATAAAAGAGAGTATATACTTTCCAAACAACTACTAAGAAGTGGTACATCTATAGGAGCGAATATAAATGAAGCTCAAGCAGGTCAATCTAAAAACGATTTTATAGCAAAAATGAGTATTGCCAGTAAAGAAGCAAGAGAAACAAAATACTGGATAGACTTGCTTGTTGCTACGGATTATTTAAGTTTAGAAGATGTGCATGTGCAAACATTAGTTTCAGATATAGAAGAGATTGTAAAGCTCTTGACGAGTATTATTAAAACGACAAAGGATAATTGTGAATAATTCAAAATTATCAGTCATTGAAGTAAAAAAACTTACAAAATCATTTAAGCTATTTCATAGTAACAAAGATAGACTTTTAAATATCATCCCTTTTGTAAATAAAAAATTTGATATGCATACTTCACTGGACAATATCTCTTTCGATCTAAAAAAAGGTGAGTTTGTAAGCATCATAGGGAAAAATGGGAGTGGAAAAAGTACACTTCTTAAAATTTTATGTGGAGTATTGCAAAAAACAAGTGGAGAGTATAGAGTCAATGGTTCTGTCGTATCTTTACTTGAACTAGGTACTGGTTTTAATCCAGAGCTAAGTGGTAGAGACAATATAATAGCGTCTTCAAAAACTATGAATTTTGATATAAATTATATTTATTCTAAAATGGATGAGATAGAGGGTTTTGCAGACTTAGAAGAATATTTTGATATGCCTATCAAGACTTATTCATCTGGGATGTATGTGAGGCTTGCTATGAGTCTGTTTCTACACTTAAATCCAGATATATTTATCATTGATGAGGCATTAAGTGTGGGAGATATATTTTTTCAACAAAAATGCTTTGCTAAAATAGAAGAGATGAGAAAAAATGAAGTGGCATTTTTGTTTGTAAGTCATGATATAAATACGGTGCTAAATATGTCTGATAGAGTACTTTTGCTTGACCATAGTAAGCAGATATATTTTGGAGATAAACATGAGGCTTGTAAACTTTACTATGATAGTGATAAAAAAGAAAAATATAAAAAAACAGTTCAAATTAATTCAAGTCAGATATTAGAATCTGTTGGAGAGAATGATGCCTTAATAAATAAAATTTATAAAAATAATATATTTGATTTTAATAAATTGAATGAAAATAAAGAAGGTTTCATAAAAGCATGTATGGTCGAAGATGAAAATGGAAAACTTACTACATCAGTTGATTTGATGAAGTCATTGACTTTTTATTTTATAACACGTATTGAAGAAAATATAAAAAATCCTGCTATTGTATTAAAAATTAAAGATAAGTACAATAATAAAATATCTGTAGTTAACAAAAATATTTTTTCTGGAGATCAACTTATTAAATTATCAATAATCTTTACTATTCAGCCAGGACAATATAGTATAGATATAAGCTTGGGAAATAGAATTAACATCAATAGAGGTGATGTTTTAGCAGAATATCCTAATGTTTCTGTAGTAGATGTAAATTTTGACTATAACAAAAAAGAATCACCATTTTATGGTATTACTTATATGGAAAATATTGTAGAAATTGAAAGGATATTAAAATGATAATATGGATTGCTTCTTATCCACGTTCTGGAAATACATTAGTTAGAACGATACTTAAACAAGTATTTAATATTAATTCTTATGATAATGAACTAAAGGTTAATGATCAAAATTGGAAAGAACAATATGAACCTCTTTTCCATAACTACGGGCATATAGAATATGAAGGTAAATGGAATGAATTTTATTATAAATTAAAGAATTCGAAAGATATTTTTTTTGTAAAAACACATTTACCACCGGAAGATGATTCACCTGCAATTTATATTGTAAGAGATGGGAGAAAAGCTATTGTTTCATATTTTCATTTTATGAAACAATTTTTTCCAGAAACCGAGAGAAGTATATTGGATTTAATTTTAGGTAATGATTATTATGGAGATTGGACTAGCCATTATAATAGTTGGATGCCTAAGAATAGAAAAAATACATTACTTATTAAATACGAGAAAATTATAAATGAACCAAATATAGTTATTAGTGAAATAGAAAATTTTATAAATATAAAAAGAATTAAACCTTGGGTTAATCCATTTTATGACTTGAAAGAAAAAGGCAATTCTTTTTTTAGAGAGGGTACTTCTGAATGGACTGGAGCTAAAGAATGGAGTGAATTTTATGATAGATTATTTATAAAAAAACATTATAACCTCATGAGCCAATTAAAGTATGATATAGAACACGTGCAAAACAATAAAGTTGAAATTTCTGATAATGAACTAGAAGAAATAAAACTATTATTTGAAAAAAAGAAAATTGAATGTAATATGTATCGTGAAGCTGCTAAAGAAAGATTAGAATTAATAAATAGATTGCATGGGATAAAAAATGAAAAAATATGAAAAGAATATAACATCACAATTTGGGGAAGATGGAATAATAGAGCATCTGTTTTCAAAAATAGGTATTTCTGAAAATCCTTGGTGTGTTGAGTTTGGAGCTTGGGATGGTGAGTATTTAAGTAATACATACAATCTAGTATTTAATAAAGGTTTTAATTGTGTTTATATAGAAGGAGATTCTACCAAAGCTAAAGAATTAAAAAATAAAGTCAGTAAACTTAGTAATCAAAAAATATTTGTTTTAAATAACTTTGTTGAAAGTCAAGGAGTGAATAGTTTAGATAATTTATTGGCACAGACTGATATACCTAAAGAGTTTGATTTATTGTCCATTGATATAGATGGGATAGATTATCATGTGTGGAAAAATTTTAATAATTACAATCCAAAAATAGTTTTAATAGAACACAACCCTACTATTCCACCACATATAGAATATATACCTGATGAGAATAGCTCTTTGATAGGTGCATCTACACTAGCACTATATAATTTAAGTTTGAAAAAAGATTATTGTTTAGTTCATTGTACAGATACCAATTCTATTTTTGTAAGAAAAGAATTTTTTAATCTTTTTGAAATAAAAGATAATACTCCGCAAAAACTAATGAAAACAGATCATATAACTTATTTAATATCAAAGTATGATGGATCTTATTTAACAAACAAAGAGCCTGCATTTATAAATATATTTGATAAAAATATATTTAATAAGTTTAGAATAACAAATACATTATTTGAAAAAACATGGTTGTTTTTTAAATTAATAAGAAAATTAAGAATTAAAAATATTTATATAAGAGATGAAAGTTTATAAAATGAAAAACTATATATTATTTAACAATCCTTCAATAAAAGAAAATAAACTTCAAACACAACTAGATATTATGAAAAAAAATAAAGATAAGTTAGGAGAGTATGAAACTTTTAGTAACTATATCAATATATGTGATTGGATGATTAGAAGAGAAGAATACAATTTTACTATTGATGCTTTTGAAGAGTATGAATGTCTTAATGAAAATAAAAAATTAAAAGTATTGGATATTGGATGTGGAGTTGTTCCTTTATGCAATTATATTAATTTAAAAAGTCATGAAGTAATTGCATTAGATCCTATAAAAAATGATATTGATTTTTTAGTTAAAAATAATATGAATAAATTTCATAATTCTGATGTAAAGTATATGCATGGATATGGTGAAAAGCTTCCTTTTGAAGACAATAGCTTTGATGTTGTCTATTCTGTATCTGTACTTGAACATATAGCCTCAGGTAATGATTTGATTGTTCTTTCTGAAATGCTTAGAGTTTTAAAAACTGGTGGTAGATTAATTATTACAACAGATGTAATGCCAAATGATGAGATGAATTATAGAAAATATGCATATCCTTTTACATTAAATACAATATCTACTATTTTTGATTTTCTTGATAATTATGGAGATGTCGATAATAAAGAAAAAACATCATTATTAGATGTTTTAGGAAATTTATCTTGGGAACAAGTTCATCAGTTTTGGTTAGATTCAAAAAAGTTTGATAAAAGAGAAGAAGAGCAAAGAGAGTATCTAGCAGTAGGATTTTTTATAGATAAAAAACAAGATTTTTTGCTAAATGAAGATGAAAAAACTCAACTGTATTTAAAAGGACAAAATGGACTGATAGAAGAGTTTTATTATTATCAAGATGTAGCAACTTTAAGAGAAAAAGAGATGATAGAAAAAGAAAAAGTGATTCAACAACTGTTGCAAATAAAAGATAATTTTGAAACAAACTTCTATGTAAGAATATTAAAAAAACTAGGATTAATTAAATGAAATTTTCAATTGTAACCCCGACATACAATCATAAAAAATATATAGATACAACCATAAAAAGTGTACTAGAAAATAAAAAGCACTATCCAAATGTGGAATATATAGTTATAGATGGTAACTCAAAAGATGGCACTCAAGATGTGGTGCAAAGTTATGGAAATCAGATAGATGTATTTGTTTCAGAGCCAGATGATGGGCAATCGGATGCTATAAACAAAGGCTTTACTCATGCTACGGGTGATATATATGCTTATATTAATTCAGATGACTATTACTATCCCGAAACATTTAAAAAAGTAGCAAAGATATTTGAAGAAAATCCAGAGATAGATGTGGTATATGGTAACTGTACTTTTGTTACTGAAGATGAACAATTTTACAGATACTTTACAGAAATAGAGCCGTATAGTGAATATAGACTTAGGTCCTGTACTGACTTTATCATGCAACCTGCTTGTTTTTGGCGAAAAGAGATATATGATAAATGTGAAGGCTTTACCAAAGATTTTCACTTTGGGTTTGACTGGGAGATGTGGTGTCGTATGGTAAAATATGGAGCAAAGTTTCACTATGAAAGAGAACTCTTTGCTGTCAATCGTGAGTTTGAAGAAACGAAAACTTCTACAGGTGGAACTAAAAGATTAGAAGAACTTAAGCAAATAAATAAGTTACATATGCAGTCAATTTTACCGTATGCTTATTATTCATATTCTTCTGGAGAGTATAGAGTTCAAGCAAATAATGCAATTTCAGTAAGGGAAAAGATAGGGTTTAGATTAAAAGCTTTATTTTATAGGATACTTTCAATTAACAATATGTTTTATAATCATAAACATTTTACAGAGCAAAATTTATATGGAGTTGTCCATCATTCGGCATTTTTAGAGAAAAATGTAAAAATTTCATTTCCATATTATAAACTAGAACAAAATCCTTATGTAGTTTTAGTTTTACAAAGCCATATTAAAAATCAAGAAGTCAATATCCAAATTAATGGGCAAAAACCTCTTAACCGATCATTTAAAAATAAAAATTTAGTTTTAGTTTATCAGATAAAAGAATTATTTAAAAACCAAATTGATATAGAGTTGATATTTGATAAATTCGAACATAGAGCATTTGGACTTAGAAATAAATTATTTAATAGAAAAATAAATTATGCATCAACATATATTATGTGTAATATATTAAGTCAAGATGAGATGAAAATGTGTTTAATTCATTAAAAATATCAATAATTACAGTAGTTTTAAATGATAGACAAAATATCGAAAAAACTATACAATCAGTTTTATCTCAAAATATTTTACTAGAGTATATCGTTGTAGATGGTGTTTCAACCGATGGTACTTTGCAAGTGATAGAAAAATATAAAGATAAAATAGATATTTTAGTCAGTGAAAAAGATAGTGGCATTTACAATGCAATGAATAAAGCTGTAAATATTGCAAATGGAGAATGGATTTGTTTTATGAATAGCGGAGATATGTTTTATGATTCAAGTATTTTAAAAACCATATTGCTAAAGCTTGATGATAATGTGAATATTGTTTATGGAGATAAAGAAGTAAGATATGCCTCAAAAAGAAAGATAATAAAAGCTGATCAGTCTATTGAAGATATTTGGAAAGGAATGATTTTCTCTCACCAAAGCTGTTTTGTAAAAAAAGATATTTTAAAGAAGTATAGATTCAATGAATCCAATCGTATCACGGCAGATTATGAACTTTTTTACAGTCTATTTAAAGCAAATAAAAAATTTAATTATGTACCGATGATAGTTACAAGTGTAAGTGCTGGTGGAGTTTCTGATATAAAGAGAATTGATAGTATTGTAAGTAGATGGAAGATAATCGATAAAAGTTTTGGTGTGAATATCTACTATCTAAAACTTATAATAATAGAATTAGTAAAACTACTTATCAAAAAAATTTTAGGAATAGGTAAATGATATGAAAATAGTTTATGATAATATCATCTACTCTTTGCAAAAAGCTGGTGGTATATCTGCTTATTGGAGTGAATTGAGCTCAAGATTTCTTGATGCTGGGTTTGATATAGCCTTTTATGGTTATCCTAATGATAATATTTTTATGTCTTATTTGGATATAGATTTTAAAAAAGAGTCATCTATAAACTATAAAATGAATCGATACCTAGACTTTCAACAAAAGCTTCCTAAAGGCTCTATTTTTCATAGTAGCTACTATCGTATTGCAAATCAAAAAGATATTGCGAATATAACCACAGTGCATGACTTTACTTATGAGTACTACAGAAGTGGTTTGGCAAGGGTTGTCCATTCTTGGCAAAAAAGCAGAGTCATTAATAAAAGTGATGGAATTATATGCATATCTGAAAATACAAAAAAAGATCTTTTAAAGTTTTATCCAAATATAAAAGAAGAAAAAATAAAAGTGATTTATAATGGAGTAAGTGATACATTTTGTCAATTAAACGAAGCATCTCAATATTTAACAAATTATTATCAAAATTTACAAGATAAAAAATATATCCTCTACGTTGGAGATAGAAAGGGCTATAAAAATTTTGAAATAGCAGTTAAGGTTGTAGAACAGATACATAACTGCATTTTGGTTATTGTTGGTGGAGAAGATATATCTGATAAAGAAAATGATTTACTGAAAAAAGGATATTTTCATTTTCAAGGGATAAGTGCAAAAGATTTAAATATTTTATATAACAATGCATTTTGTCTTTTGTATCCATCCTATTATGAAGGTTTTGGAATACCAATAGCTGAAGCTATGAGTGCTGGATGCCCTGTAGTAAGTACTCATACTTCTTCCATACCAGAAGTTGCTGGTGATGCTGGATTATTGGTAGATAAAATAGAAATTGAAGAATTTGTCAGAGTCATATTAAAACTAGAAAATAAAGATTATAGGGATAAAATAATCAAAAAAGGATTAGCGCAAGTAAAAAAGTTCAACTGGGATAAGTGTTTTAAAGAGACAGTAGAATTTTATAAAAAAGTGTTAGGTGAAAAATTTTTATGAAAATTTCAATAATAACAGTTGTTTTAAATGGTGCCAAGACTATCAGAAGAACTATAGAATCAGTATTGACCCAAACATATGATAATATTGAATATATCCTTATTGATGGACAAAGTACAGATGACACGATGCATATAATTCATGAATATCAAGACAAGATTAGTAAAATTGTTAGTGAACAAGATCATGGGCTTTATGCGGCAATAAATAAGGGAATAAGTATTTCAACAGGTGATGTTATCGGTTTTATTCATAGTGATGATTTTTATCTTGATAATTTAGTGATTCAAAGAGTTGCAGATGAGTTTGAGAAAAAAAAAGTAGATTCAGTATTTGCTGATTTGTTGTTTATTAAAGATGACAATTTTGATAAAGTATTGAGATACTACAGTGCTAAAAATTTTACACCAGAAAAATTAACATATGGTTTAATGCCTCCACATCCTACTTTCTTTGTAAAAAAAGATGTTTATGAAAAATATGGTGGGTATAAAGTAGATTACAAAATAGCAGGAGATTATGAAATGTTTGTACGATTACTTTACATAAATAAGATTACATATTCATATATCAATTTGCCTATAATAAAAATGAGAGTTGGAGGGTTGAGTACCGGTGGCTTAAAAAGTAAGATTTTTAATAATATTGAAGTTGTAAAGGCTATAAGAGATAATGGAATAAAAACTAACCATTTAGTTATTTTAAGAAAATATCCTATAAAAATGATAGAAATACTCAAAGGTTACAGTTATAATATTTTAGCTAAAGTCAAAAGTAAAAAAGAAAATCATGGAAGTTAAAAGAACAATAGCATATTTTGGGGGTATCTTTAGTTATATTAGAATTATTTGGCGTTTGGATGGGGTATTTAAATTATACAGATTTTGTTAAGACTGCTGTTTAAATTTTTTAACTACAATATAATTGTCAAACATCTCTCAAAAGAGACTGTTTAAAATTATGTGTTAAGTAAAAAAAGGTAAGAAGTAAAAGCTCCTTACCTTTTTGATAGAATAGTGCTTTTATTAGTTACTGAACAGTAACCACCATAGGGTCTGATTCCCAAACCCCATGCTTGGTACAGTATGCGTGGGCTACAAGATTTAATTTTCCTGTTGGAACGATGTTGAAAGTAACGGTTTGATGTCCTTTTTCATTGCCTAAAGCACCTGCCATAAACTCTGCTTTAGCTAATAGTGTTTCGCCATTAAAAAGTGAAATACTTGAAATATAGTGGTCGAAATCATCTGGATGAGAATATTCATTTCCCATTTTAACTGTTACGGCAAAAGGTTGTCCTTTTGTTGCACTTGACTCACAGTGAATAAAAGGTGAGTGTCTGTCAATATAATCTTTTTTCGCTTCTCTTTCTACGGTATCGATGTCAACATATCTATTGATTTTTGGCATTTTTATCTCCTAAATTTTAAATTATGTCATTTTATCATAATTTTTTTAAATAATATCGGATAAAATTTATCCTAATTCATTAATTTAAGAAAAATATTAGAAACTGAAGTGGAATTATGCTAAAATCCGCGAATGAATAAAGAAGACTATTTTATCAAACAATTTTCAAACTCTAAATTTATTGGCGATGATGGGGCAGTTGTAGGCAAATGGGTTTACAGCATGGACGCCTTTTTTGAAAATGTTCATTTCAAACGTGACTGGATGAGCTTAAAACAAATTGCACAAAAAGCGATGCTGGTCAATATTTCTGATGTGATTGCCATGAATGCCAAGGCTAAATATGCACTGTTAAGCGTAGCTATTCCTAAAGAGTTTACCTTAAAACAACTTGATGAATTGGCAGATGGCTTTAACAGTGTGGCAAAAAAGTTTGGCATTGAGATTATTGGGGGTGACACCATCAGCAATGTTAAACTGGATATTTCTGTTACGATTATTTCAAAAGTCAAAAAACCCATTTTACGAAGTGGAAGTCAAGTAGGCGATTTGGTTTGTTATACAGGAACACTGGGCAGTTGTAAAAGAGATTTGCAATTGCTTTTAAAAGGGAAAAAAGTTGATAAAAAATCAAAGTTTATCAAACCTACACTGCAACCAAAGTTTTTTTATGAAGTTTCAAAATATCTCAATGCGGCTTTAGATATTTCCGATGGGTTGTTTTTTGAATGTGAACGATTAAGTAAAGCCAACAATATGGGTTTTGAATTCTTTGAACCCATCAGCAATGATATAGGTTGTTCAGGAGAAGAGTATGAACTGCTTTTTACTTTTTTACCAGAACATCAACAAAAAATAGAAAAAATAGCTAAAAAACACAAAGTAAAACTCAATATATTTGCCAAAACTATTCAAGGCGAATATACGTGTGAATGTAAAGGACACCATTTTTAATGAATAAACAATTTTATTTGAACCACTCAAAACTTGACGTAGTATTTAAACAAAACAAAGACGACTTTGTGGTAACAGAAATTCCTCTGTATGAGTTCAGTGGTGAGGGTGAACACCTAATTATCAAGTTTAGAAAAAAAGATTTGACCACATGGGACGCGCAACAAATTTTTTCAGAACAATTAGGATGTAAAGCCAAAGATATTGGTTATGCTGGATTAAAAGATAAAAATGCCATGACAGTACAGTCGTTTTCTGTGCCAAAATCGTGTGAAGCCAATCTGGCTAAGTTTCATCACGACAATATTAAAATATTGGAAACGACCTATCATAACAATAAAATCAGAATAGGGCATCTAAAAGGGAATAAATTTTTTATTCGATTAAAACGGGTTAATACCGTTGATTCAAGAAAAATCGAACAAATTTTAGGTCAAATGGTTACCTGGGGTATTCCCAATTATTTTGGTTTTCAACGATTTGGAATTGAGGGTGATAATTACAAAAAAGGTGAATTGATTGTTCAAGGAAAACTCAAAGAGAGAAGCCAAAAACTTCGACAAATGTACATCAATGCGTATCAAAGTCATCTTTTTAACGATTGGTTATCAAAAAGAATTGAACTTTCTAAATTGGTTGATGCGTTTGAACCCAAAGCCATTTATGAGAAATTGGGATTACCTTTAGATATTGTCAAACAAATGAAAAAACAAGAGCATCCGTTTAAACTTCTTCCAGGAGATTTGATGAGTCATTATCCGTTTGGAAAAATCTTTCACGTTGAAAATTTGGAAGAAGAAGCCCAAAAGTTTTATGACAGAGATCGAGTTCCCACAGGAATATTAGCAGGTAAAAAAATTAAAGTCAGTGTAGGGTTAGCCTATGAAATTGAAAAAGAGTATGATATAAAAATTCCTGAAGATGGAGCACGTCGATTTGCTTGGATTTTTCCTCAAGAAATTGAAAGCAATTATAAAGATGAAAAAAATTGGATGGAAATTTCATTTACTTTACCCAAAGGCTCTTATGCCACTGAATTAATCAGTGAATTAATTCATTAGTAATAACTTAAGTTATTAAGTAAAGATTGGCTAAACTTTACCATATTTTTATAAGGCAGAGTTATGACACAAGAAGAGTTAGATGCTTTAATGGCGGGTGATATTGTTAATGCTCATATTGAAGAGAGTGACGAACAAAGCCCTCACCATGATATGGCAGAGCAATTAGGCAGTGTAACCAAAGAATCCGAAGTGAAAGCCACTGAGATTTTTGATAAGTTAGAGTCTATTTTAGAAATTACCGGACGTTTAAAAGATTCATCAAACAGTGTTGAAGAAGAACTGGCATTAATCGAAA
Organism: Epsilonproteobacteria bacterium UBA4036; assembly: GCA_002382325.1. Lineage (GTDB taxonomy): Bacteria > Campylobacterota > Campylobacteria > Campylobacterales > Arcobacteraceae > Marinarcus. The sequence continues at coordinate 99,539 of DGAG01000002.1, read as the reverse complement.
ATATTGTGATGGATATTATGTCAACCATGCAGTATCAAGACATTCATCGACAAAAAATTGAACGAGTGATTAACAATATGCGGTCTATTTCAAAATTGATGAACCAAACGTTGCATATCGTTGATGAAGATATTGCTCCCAGTGCTAAGCATATTGCTGGAGATGCGACAAGTGACTTGGTCAGTGATGAAGAGCTTGAAGCACTGATTGCTTCGATGAAGTAAGGTATTGGTTTTTTAATACATCAAAAAGGGGAAGCGAAAAAGCTTCCCCTTTTTTTATTGACTGCAAATTTCACGTTTGAGTTTATTTAGCATGGCAAAAATCCTCAATGAACAGATTTCCACTTCTTTGGCTTTTTCATTCAATGTGCTGTTTGACTCTTTTTGACTGTTGGCATTGACCAAAACTTGAAGTTTTGTTGTCAACTCTTTATTGAGTTGAGATATTTCAGTAATGGTCTCCATATTACAGTCTGGATGCGTTTGTACAAAACCATCGAGCCAAGTTTGAGTGGCTTTATTGGCTTCAACAGTAAAGTTTTCAAAACTTCCAAATTTTGAATAGATGGTATCTTTGAGTTTTAAAACATTGACTTTCAATTTTGCTGTGTCATACACCAAGTCAATATCGCATACTTCATTTCGAGCATCACTTAAGAAACTTGCTCTTGAAGCGGCGGTAACAAGAGAGTTTGACATTTGAGCAATTTGCTCAGACATATTTGAAATTCTGTCCGCTACGGTGGCATTTTCTTGTGTTGATTTATCTAAAGCATTTACCGCATCATTGATTTGAATAATTCCACGTTCTTGTTCTTTACTGGCATTGGCAACATTTTCAATCATTTCAATGGTATTTTTGATATTAGAATTTAACTCATCATACCCTTCAATCATTTTAGTTGAAATTTGTTTTCCTGCTTGGGCTTTAGAACTGGCTTGTTCCACAATATCTTTAATCTCTTTGGCAGCTTCTGCACTTCGTGAGGCTAAGTTTCGCACTTCAGCTGCAACAACAGCAAAACCTTTTCCGGCTTCACCTGCTGTGGCGGCTTCAACGGCTGCATTTAAACTTAAGATATTGGTTTGGAAGGCAATTTGATCAATGACCTCAATGGCTTCATTGATTGAACTGACTTGCGTATTAATCTCATCCATTGATTTTGCTGTTTGGTTAGCAAGAGTCAAACCATTTTGTGCCGATGCCGTTACGTTTTGTGCCAACATTGCCATTTTTGAAGAGGCTTCTGTGTTGCCTTTAATATTGGAGGTAATCTCTTCAAGTGCCGCAGCTGTCTCTTCAAGAGATGCCGCTTGTTTATTCGATGATTTTGATAAATTTGCAGACGCATTTGAAAGCACTTTTGTATTCTCTTTTAATGAATCGCCGGTGTTCATAATCATGGCTAAAATTTCAGAGGTGTTATTTCCTACAAGTTTGATACCACTGGCAACTGAACCTAAATCACCGTATAAACCTTGGTCATTGATTTTCGTATCAAATTTTGATTCAGAGTACTCTCTTAACGTGGCGTTAATTTTGTCTAAAGTGGCTTTGGTATTGGCAATCATAAAGTTTAATTTATTTTTTAAATCTTCAACGTAAGGGTTGGCCGCTTTTGATTTAACACTATAAACAAAAAACCCGTTACTGGTTTTTTCTAAAACGTCATTGGCCTCTTCAATAACTTTTTCATCTTGTTTAAGCCCTTCATTGACTTTGTCCATGTATTTGTTAAATAAGATTGCGACATCTCCAATCTCATCGCTTGAGGTAACCGAGAGTTTAATATTGGCGTCATTAGAGGTAATTAAGTTTTCAAATCCTTCTTTTAAACTGTTAATAGGATTGGTTGCTTTTTTAACGATGATTAAAATAAGAATAATCGTTGCCCATCCCAAAATGGTTGAAATCAATAAAATGTACATAATCAACTCTTTAATTTGTGTATCAGCACTGTCTAAAGAGAAGGTTAAATCCATGATACCAATAATATCACCCACTTGTTGATTGGCATGACACATCAAACACTCTTGTGTGGCAATCATGGGTTTAATCATTCGTAAGTTGTGTCCCTTTTCACCAAAGTTTTCTAAAACTTGCTCTTTTTTATCTTTAAAAGATTGAAGGATTTGGGGGTCATCTGTCATGGCTTCACCGGGTGAATACATATCAATGAGGGGTTGACTTTTTGCAACAACGAGTTGTTTAACCCCTTGAATCTTTCGTGCTTCTTCTTCTGCTTTTTGAATCTCTTCAGGAATACCCGTAGTCATAGCATTTCGAAGACTTTGAAACATTGCTGCGTTGAGCATATCTAAATTTGCTTTTGTGGTTTTTATTGAATCATCGTGGACGATTTTTGCGGTAAAAACAACAACGGCAATACTGTTGATTGTCATCAAAATAAGTAAAGAAAAAATTATTTTATTACTTATCTTTTTTTTAATAAAGTTAACCATTTTGTAGCCTCAAAATTTAAGTTGAAATATTATATAATGAAAATTATTTATTTAGTATTAAATAAAAGAGTTTATAAAAAAGAATTGAAAAAATGATAGTTGGAATTGAAGGAAATATCGATAAAAAGGAACCTACGGTAATCCATTTAAATGTCAATGGATTGATTTATGAAGTATTTGTTTCTTTAAATTGCAGTGCACAAGTGACAAAAAATAACGTTAAGTTGTTTACGACGCATATTATCAAAGAAGATTTACAAGCGTTATATGGCTTTATTGACTACAATGAAAAAAAGCTTTTTGATACGGTTATTAAAATCAATGGCGTAGGACCCAAAGTAGCCTTGGCAATTTGTTCGACGTTTACGCCTTCAACCTTTGCACAAATTATCAACAATAACGATATCTCAATGCTCAAACGAGTTCCTGGAATTGGTCCCAAACAAGCCAGTCGAATCTTGGTTGAATTAAGTGGGTTTATTATCGATGCCTCATCGGCTTCTGGCAATGAAAACTCCTCTGTTTTAGAAGCTTCTTTGGCATTAGAATCACTGGGATTTAAAAAAGATGTTGTCTCAAAGATATTAACAACGTGTGTTTCAACCAGCACCAGCGACTTGGTGAAAGAAGCACTTAAAAAATTACAAAAATAATAATTTTAAAGGAACAATACGAATGAAAATAGCAATAGTTTTTGGTGGATCAAGTTACGAACATGAAATCTCAATCGTCTCTTCAATTGCGATGAAAGAAGTGTTAAAAAATGAGTTAGTCTATCTGTTTTGTGACCAACACAGAGACTTTTATGAAATTCCGCAAAAAATTATTAAATCAAAGTTGTTCAGTTCAGGTGAGTATACAAAATACGATAAACTCTTCATTGGCAAAAACGGATTTTTTAAAAAATCGATGTTGGGTCAAAAAGCCGTTGAGTTTGATGTGGTGTTAAACCTTACTCACGGAGGAGATGGTGAAGACGGTGTTTTAGCTTCCCTATTTGAGTTTTTTAACATTCCCTTTATTGGTCCAAGAGTTGAAGCGTGCAGCGTGAGTTCTCATAAGTTTTTAACCAAAGGGTATGCTAAGAGTGTCAATGTAAAAACCATTGACTATGCGTTTTATACCAAAGGTGATACGATTGAAGTTCCTTCTTTTCCTGTGATTATCAAACCCGTACGATTGGGAAGCTCTATTGGGGTATCTATAGTAAAATCTCTTGAAGAGCTTGAATATGCGTGTGATGTGGCGTTTGAATTTGATGATGCCATTATCATAGAACCTTTTATCAGTGGAGTGAAAGAGTACAATTTAGCAGGAACCAAAATCAACGGTGAGTTTGTTTTTTCAATGATTGAAGAACCACAAAAAGTGGAGTTTTTGGATTTTGACAAAAAGTATTTGGATTTTGCACGAACCAGTGGTGCGGTTGAAGCGTTATTATCATCTGAGATTCAAGAAAAAATCAAAGAGTCGTTTAAAAAATTGTATAACACACTGTTTGAAGGTTCCCTCATCCGATGTGATTTTTTTGTGGTTGACAACGAAGTGTACATCAACGAAATCAACTCCATTCCAGGCAGTATGGCAAACTATTTATTTGATGATTTTAATGCCCTTTTAAACTCTTTAGCAAACAATCTTCCTACAAAAAAAACAATCGTTATAAACTATGAGTATGTCAATAAAATCCACAGTTGCAAAGGCAAATAATTGGCTGTAAAGAGTATAGAATATCATAATACGTCATTTGAAATTGCCTATGATATTGTCAATCCCACCGCAGAAAAAACCATTGTTTTTTTGCACGGTTGGGGAAGCAACAAAGAGATAATGAAACAAGCCTTTGCAACAACACTGAAAAACTTTAAACATATTTATATTGATATGCCCGGTTTTGGGAAAAGCCCCAATACAAAAGTTTTGACCACCCAAGACTACGCCCATATTGTACAAAGTTTTTTAGAAAAAATAATTCACCACTCACCACTTTCTACTCACCACTTACCCTTTACTATTGCAGGACACTCCTTTGGTGGAAAAGTGGCAACCCTTTTAAACCCTAAAAACTTAGTATTGTTAAGTTCCGCTGGGATTGTAGAAGAGAAACCTTTAAGTGTGAAACTGAAAATAAAACTGGCAAAATTTTTAAACTTTTTTGGTTTGGGAAAAATTACCAAAGTATTTCGAAGCAAAGATGTCAACCAAATGAATCAAGGTATGTATGAAACCTTTAAAAATGTGGTTAATGAAGATTTTACGCAAGTCTTTCAGAATTATCAAGGTAAAGCCTATATATTTTGGGGAAAAGAAGATTGTGCCACCTCTTTAAGCAGTGGAGAAAAAATCCACACTTTAATCCAAAACAGCGAATTTGTATCGTATAATGGTGACCACTATTTTTTTATAAAAAATGCACACGATATTACACAAAGATTGGACAATGGAATACTTTAATATTTTTACACATATTCTTTTAATTATGTGTTTGGGGTGGTACTTAATCACCAATTTACAATGGTACAACTACAAACTCGAACGGGTGATTTTTAAACACCATAAATGGTATTGGCATATCAACTATTTTATTGTACCCATTGTGATGTACTATTTGCTTGAGCCACTCTTTTTTGCTCTGTTTTTTTATTTGCTTTATTTAACTGCATTTATTTTATGGAATAAAACCTTAGATAAGCCACTGGTACTGACGTCAAGGGTTAAACGATTTTTAGGTATTTTACTTTTTATTACGTTTGCGATTAATCTGTTGTGTCTGTTCGCTCCTTCGTGTCAAGGGGTGACGATTTTTATTCCTTTGATGTTAGCCTACGTGAGTTCACATATTTTAGAGAAGATATTTTTTATCAGTTTTAAACACAAAGCCAAACAAAAACTTAAACTCATTCCCAATCTAAAAATCATAGCCATTACGGCTTCTTTTGGGAAAACATCGATAAAAAATTATATGTATCAAGTATTGAGTAAAAAATATAAAACCTATAAAACGCCACGAAGTGTTAATACCCTTGCAGGAATTGTTTTAGATGTCAATAACTATTTGCCCAGTGATACTCAAATATATATTGCAGAAGCAGGGGCAAGACTCAAGGGAGACATTGAAGAAATCACCATGTTTTTAGAACCTCAATATCCAGTGATTGGAAGTGTGGGTGAACAACATATTGAGTATTTTAAAACCTTAGATAATATCATTCATACCAAAATGGAGATTTTAAAAACGCCACGTATCATCAAAGGGTTTGTGCATGAAACGGTGCCGATTTTAAAGTATGACACCATTGAAAAGTTTCCAAAGAATTTAAATATTACGATGTCCAACTTAGATGGTATTTGGTTTGATTTAGAAATCAATGGAGTCCAAGAACATTTTCATGCCCCTGTACTTGGAAGTTTTAATGCCATCAATTTATCGGCAGTAATTTTAGTGGCATTAGAGTTGGGTATGAGTATCAATGAAATCAAAATAGCACTGGATAAAATCCAACCCGTTGAACACCGATTGCAACTCATTAAAGCAGGGGGCAAAATCATTATTGATGACAGCTTCAACGGTAACTTAGAAGGGATGCTAGAAGCTGTAAATATCAGTGCTACGTATGAAGGGCGAAAAGTGATTATCACCCCTGGTTTAGTTGAATCAACACTTGAAGCCAATACAAAACTTGCACAAGCAATTAATGAAGTGTTTGATGTGGTGATTATTACAGGCAGTTTAAATTTAAAAGTTTTAAGCCAAAATATTGATGAAAAGAAAATCATCGTACTCAAAGACAAATCAAAAATGGAAGAAACACTGGCACGAGAGACTAAAGTAGGGGATTTAATTTTATTTGCCAATGATGCACCTAATTTTATTTAAGCTAACAGCTTAAACAAAATTAAATGAAAAATGAAGAGTGAAAAATGAAAAATGTTTTGAAAGACAAGTCATATCAATTTGCGATTCGTATTGTGAAACTAACTCAATATTTACAAAATGATAAAAATGAATTTATTCTTTCAAAACAAATTCTGCGTAGTGGCACAGCTGTAGGTGCATTAATCAGTGAAGCTGAATTTGCACAAAGTAAACCTGATTTTATTTCTAAGTTACATATTGCATTAAAAGAAGCCAATGAAACAAATTATTGGATTGATTTATTAAAAGACACACAATTTATAAATGAAAAAATGTATCATAGTATACAACCTGAAATAAAAGAACTGATTAGTATTTTAGTAAGCAGTATAAAAACATCAAAGGAAAATCATGCAAATTAATTTTTCATTTTTCATTTTTCATTTTTCACTCTTTTTTTCAAAAGGAAAAAAGTAATGGAAAGAATTTATGCACCTTGGCGACATAGTTATATTGAAGATGAAAAACCAAAAGGATGTGTGTTTTGTCATATTTCTAAACATTTGGATGATGAAAAACTGCAAGTGATTTTTCATGATGAGTTGTGTTATGTGGTGATGAATAAATACCCGTATTCCCCGGGGCATATTATGGTCATACCTCATTTTCATACCGATTGTATAGAAGAGTTAAGCGATGATATGTGGCAACGTATGAGTTTAAGAGTCAAACAAGGGGTAAAACTGCTTAAAGATGTGATGCCTTGTGAGGGTGTGAATATTGGGATGAACTTAGGTGAGATTGCAGGGGCGGGTATTGCACAGCATGTGCATTATCATCTTTTGCCACGATGGCGAGGTGATACTAATTTTATCACTACTCTTGGAGAAACAAGGGTTTTTCCTGTGGATTTTGAGGGGATTTATTACAAACTAAAAGAAAAAGCTTCAAACTATTTTATTTAAAAAGAATTAACGGCACTCTCTTAAAAACCTAAAGGTTTCCGCTCTCTTACTTTGTGTGGACAAAGTAAGCAAAACCACCAACGAAACTTCAAAGCCCTTGGGGTTCCCTCACTTATTATTTTTTATTTCTGCCTGCGGAACTCCTCGAAAAAGTGCGTTTAGCACTTTTTCGAGGAGTTCCACAGCGCAGAAAAAGAAGTCTAAAATCTTAGGGTCTGCTTCTTCACCAACTTGGCAGTCTTTTTTGCTTACTTTTTCGAGACCAAAAAGTAAGAAAGCGGAAACCCTTGTGGTTTTCAAGAGGAGTCTTTATATTAAAAACTAAACGTGTTATAATGAACAAAATAATTCCAAGAAGTCATTATGATACACAACAGCGTATTTAAACAGTTTGAATTTCTTATACTATTTATTGTGTTTCCTCTTCTATTTTTATTAAAATTATTGCCCATATCTTTTCTTATGCCAATACTTTGGATATTGTCGTTGTATGCTTTTTTTGTACTTAAACGTATGAAACACCAAGTTAATATAAAATTATCACATGGAATACATTTTAAAGGGATACTCGTACGATTTTTTGTGTTGAGTTTGATATTTTTGATTTTAAGTTATATCTATTATCCTCAAACATTGTTTTATATGCTTATTCATGAAAGCAAATTTTTTTTGCTTTTGCTGGTGTTGTATCCTTTTCTTTCTGTAATTCCACAAGAAGTGTTGTATCGGGAGTTTTTCTTTAAGAGATATGCCTTTAAACTTCATACAAATACCCAATTGTTACTCAATGCTTTGATTTTTATGTGGGCACACAGTGTCTTTGAAAACAGTGCAGTTTTAGTGCTTACGTTTATTGCTGGAGTGTTGTTTGCTCATACGTATTTAAAAAGTCGTTCCTTTCTTTTGGTGTGTGTGGAACACACTTTGTATGGGTATTTGTTGTTTGTTTCTGGATTGGGTGAACTTTTTTTTCAAAGTGGAACATTAAATCTATTAAGAACATTTTTTGAGTAAATTAAATACTAATATTGAGTAAGAAATAATAATTATTCAGTCATACTCAAGAATTTAAAGAGTTTAAAAAAGGAGTCGAGATGAAGCGAGATATTATCATCGTAGGTGGCGGAGTTATTGGACTTATGTGTGCCTATTCTTTGGTTAAAGAAGGGAAAAAAGTGACCATCATTGATGAAGGAAAAATTGAAAACTCTGCTTCTTTTGGCAATGCAGGATTGCTTTCGGCGTTTGACAAAAGCCCTTTAAGTTACCCTGGTGTTGTTCTTGATACTCTTAAATTGATGCTTAAAGGGGAATCTCCTTTAACATTTCATCCTACACTTGATTTGAAAATCTATCAATGGCTTTGGAAATTTGTGCAAAGTGCCAATGAAAAACGTATGAAAAGAAGCATGGAACTTTTTGAAATTTATGGGCAAATTGCGGTGGATTTATACACTCAAATGGAAGAAATCGATGGTATGGATTTGGATTTGCAAAAAAAGGGTTTGCTTATGGTCTATACCCAAGAAGAAACATTTAAACAAAAAATAAAAAAATGTCAAAACCCTGAACGCTTTGAAATTTTAAATGTCAAAGAGACCAAAACCTATTTGCCTTGTGCCAATGATAACATTCAAGGCTCGGTTTTATTAAAGAAAAATGCTCACCTTGATGCCAAACGTGTGATGCTTGAAATGAAAAAATATTTACTTTCGCAAGGCGTAGAGTTTATCTTAGAAGAAAAAATAGAAGAGTTGATTTTTAATCAACATGATGTTACAGCAGTACAATCACAACACAACACATATACCGCCAATACGATTGTTTTATCCACCGGCTATCAAACTTTTTTAGCCAAAAAAGCTCACAATGATTTGATGCTTATTCCTGCAAAAGGGTACAGTCTTACGTTTGAAATGCCCCAAGAGCTTAAACCTAAAACTTCATTACTTTTTGCGGATATGTTTATTGCCATGACACCCAGACGCCATGATGTGCGTATTACATCAAAATTAGAAATTGGCTCAACTTCTAAAGAAGTGGTGCAAAAACAAATAGAGAGTATCAAAAACAATTTTAAGCGATATACGCTTCCTTTTGAAATGAACAATACGATTGAGTGGTGTGGGTTTAGACCCTTAACACCCAATGATATGCCACTTTTAGGAAGAGATAAACAATATTCAAATTTGATTTACGCCAATGGTTTAGGGTGGTTGGGAATGACGTTTGCCCCTGCTATTGGGAAAATTATTTCAGAGTTAATTTGTAAAGAGCAGAGTAATGAGGAGAATGAGAATATTATGGCTTTTAATTGAGTAGAGAGCAACAAGTAACGAGTGAAAAGTTTTAATTTCTCGTCACTTGTGACTCATCACTAGTCACTCTGAAGATTCTTTAAGCAAATCCATAATCTTCTCATACACTTCTGTGGCTTGTTCTTCATTCATTTTGTCTTCATCAATAGCCAAAAGAATATTTTGTAATTCCACTAAAAAAGACTCCATCTCTTTTATGGCATCCAGATCATCTTCTGTGGCTTTTTGTTGTTCCAAAAGTTGCATTAAATCTTCTAAATAGGCTTCAACTTCGGGAATCATTGTGTTCTGGACGACATCTTGTAAGTTTTCTTTGATTTCTGACATGGCTACTCTTTGTTTGATTTATTATATTTGTGAGGGGTAAAAAAATGTCAATATCCACTTAAAAAGCTTTTTTCTACAAACTCACGATTATATCGTTATTATAACACTATCATACTTATTTTATTAAAAAGTGATTATGATAAAAACTGTTTAATTATTTGAATAATATGCTTATCTCTTCCTAAGTTTCAACAGAGAGCTACTACAAAAACACAGGTGGTTTTGGTCTAAAAGAACATAGAGAACTTGCAGCACTGTTGTCAAACGTACAGGGCAAGTTTTTACTTTCATATAATGACTGTGAGCTGGTGCGTGAGCTTTATAAAGATTTTACGATTATAAGCAGTAAAGAGATTGAATATACGCTGGGTAAGAATATGCATGGGAAGAGTAAGAGTGTGAGGGAGGTTTTTGTTATGAATTATTAGATAAACCCTTAATAGGGTTTATCCATTAAGGTGTATTAAATGCCTTGTATTTATAAGACTTTTTAATGAGGTTTCGAAGTCTTTTTGCTTTTCAGAAGATAGTTCTATCATAATATTTATAGAGAGTCCTTTTTTAATTTCTTTATATAAGTTTTCTCTTAATGTTTTTTCAGGATATAATTCTTTGATTGTCGTAGTTATATATTCAAAAATAATTTTAATTAATTCAAATGTTTCTTCCTTTGTGGGAAAATAACCATTATGAATTACTTCATTCCTAAAATGTGAGATTGTTTTTTTTGTTGTTGTTTGTATTTTTTCAGCATAAATATCTTTTGGTCCGTGTTTCATTTTTAAAAGATATAAAAAGAAATAGGCTCCTACTTGTCTTTCTGATTGTTTTTTTACAATTCCCCATGTTTTCGTAAAATCTGATTTATCAATCTTAAATTCACCACTTATAGTTTGAATTATTACTTCAAAAAATCTTTCTAATGATGCCATTATTGAAGAAACAGACTCTCTATAATAACCATCTAAATAAGCTAATACTCCATATTGAAATAGTAATTGAAATTTTTCGTGAGCCAGCTGTCTCTCATCATCACCATCTTTTAATTTAAAGTCATCCGTTAATTCATATATTTTATTGTTCGAAAGTATCTTCATTTATTATCCCATATTAAATTTTTTTTCTTCTATACTCTTTTTTATACACATACAAGAATATTGTAAAGTAAATCGATCTATCTTTTCAGTAGATAAAAGAGCTATTATTGTTGCTATTTGAGTATTGATATCATGAAAATCTTTATAAATATTATTGTTATGAATTGATGCTTTATATTTATATTCATTCCAAATATTAAGTTTTAATATTTTTAATTTTGCAATATTTAAATCTGTAGAATTTATTGTTACTTCTCCTAGATTCTTTGATTTATTGAAATCTTCTAAATCTCGGAAAATTAAAATATTATTCTTTAATTCTAATTTAATTAATTCTTTCATATTTGTGTATTCCTTTTTTTTAGTATAAAAAGGTAAAAAAAGGGCAATTAAAACACCGATGAATGTTATAATAGTTGAAGAAGCTGTCCAAAAAGTTCCACTCGTTAAGAATTCATACATAAAAGACCTTTGATGATATAATAAAAATATGAAAAATTATAACGAAATAATAGAAAAACTAAAAGATATACTCTCTCAAGAACTTGGTAATAAAAAAGTATATGATAAAGATGTTGCAGCAGCTCTTGGAATAACTCCTGAAACTTTTAGAAAACAAAAAAGCAGAAACAGTGTTCCATACTTTGAAATAATGCAGTTTTTGGCAAAGCGTAATATATCAATAAATTGGTTCTTCTTTAACCAGCTCCCTGAGTCTTTGATTGAATCTACATCAAACTACATAATACTAAAGTATCAAAGAACAATTACCGCTTCAGCTGGAGGTGGAGCGGTAAACTATGAGCTTGACTCAACGCCACTTGTAATAGATAAGCAATTGCTAGACCATATTAATAGCAGCTACAAATACACTGAAGTGTTACAGGTATTTGGTGAGTCTATGGAGCCTGATATAAAAGAGGGTAGTTTAGTTTTTGTGGATAAGAGTAAAAGAGAAATAAGTAGTACAGGTGTATATTTAATCAATACAAATGATGGTTTATTTGTTAAAGGTATTAAAATAGAAAATGATAGAACTATTCTAAAATCAATCAACCAATCTTTTGAAGATATTACATTATATATAGATGATGTGGATATTGTTGGCAGAGTTTGTGGAGTACTAATAAAAATATAAATAATATTTTTTTGTGGTTAAAATGTTAATAGAACAAAATACCATAAATAAGCGTATTAACATTTCATTTACAAATTACTAACATTTCATTAGCCGTTTTACACATCCACAATAAGCAAATAATTAATATTTCAAAAGCATTTCCATATAAGCTTAGTTATAACTTAAAAAGGCAGCAAAAAGCAAATAGTTGTCCTTTTGAAAAGGAAAGAAAATAAATAATTTATAAAGCCAAAGCCCATAACTCTTGACATTTAATACAAAAAAGGTTATAATCCGCGACCATAAAAATGGTTAGAGTGCGTAATGTCGTACATTTAACGAGTTCTTTAAAGGAAAAAAATGGAAAAAATTAGATTAAAGCTAAAAGCTTATGATCACAGAGTTTTAGACAGAAGTGTTGCTTCAATTGTTGAAGCTGTTAAAAGAACAGGTGCTGAGTTGAGAGGTCCAATCCCTTTACCAACAAAAATCAGAAGATATACTGTTCTTAAAGGTCCTCATGTAAACAAAGATTCAAGAGAGCAATTTGAAATCCGAGTTCACAACAGAATGATTGATATTATTTCTGCAACTCCTGAGACGGTCGATTCATTAATGAAATTAGACTTGGCTCCAGAAGTAGATGTAGAAGTTAGATCAATGGGTCAAGAATAAAAAGAAAGGTAATATAGATGGAATTCATAGTTGAAAAAATCGGTATGAGCAGAACTGTTTCAGTACCAAGTGTTCCTGTTACACTTTTAAAAGTTCTTGATACGAAAGTATGTGAGATCACTGAAAACGGTAAAGCTATTGTTGCTTACAGCAACGGTAAAAAAATCAACAAAGCTGTTGAAGGTCAACAAAAAAAGTTTAATTTAAGTAAAGAGTTTAACAGATTTGCAACAATTGAAGTCGCAAATGCTGAAGCGGGAGACTTAGATGTATCAGGTTTAGCCCAAGCACAAGTTTTAAAAGCAACTTTTAAAACAAAAGGTAGAGGGTTTTCAGGTGCAGTAAAACGATGGAATTTTGCAGGTGGTAGAGCATCTCATGGTCACAGAATGGGTAGACGAGTAGGTTCTATTGGTAACTGTGAATGGCCAGGTCGAGTTCAACCAGGTAAAAAAATGCCAGGACAATACGGAAATACAAATGTATCTGTAAAAAATGAAGTAGTTTCATTTGATGCTGAAACGGGAATTTTAGTATTAAAAGGTTCTGTTTCTGGACCAAACGGTGCATTAGGAAAAGTAAAGGTTGCTAAATGAGTAAAGCAGTAGTATTAAACGAAAAATTTGAAAACAGCGGTGAAATTGCATTACCAGCGAGTTATGATGAGATTAACTCTCACAACTTATATTTATATGTAAAATCATATTTATCGGCACTAAGAGCGAATACTGCAAGAGCTAAAAATAGATCTGAAGTAAGCGGTGGTGGTAAAAAACCTAAAGCTCAAAAAGGTTCTGGTGGAGCCAGATGGGGATCAAAAAGATCACCATTATTTGTTGGCGGTGGACAAGCATTTGGACCAACAAAAAGAAATTACATTCAAAAAGTTAATAAAAAGCAAAAAGCATTAGCATTATCATATGCTTTAAATGCTCAAGCAAACAATGGTTCACTTTTTGTAGTTGATTCAATTAAAGTTGAATCGGGTAAAACAAAAGATGCAGTTGCAATTTTAAATACAATAAACAAAAGAGATACGTTAATCATCGTTGATTCAATTGATGAAAAAACATACCTTGCGTTTAGAAACAAGAAAAATTGTTATATGATAGAAAAACAAGAGGTTAATGCTTACTTAATTTCTTCATATCATTCAGTACTTATTGAAAAATCTGTGCTTGATGCATTAACTAAAGAGGCGTAAAAATGGCTGATATTACAGATATTAAAGCAATATTATATACAGAAAAAACAATTGAGCTTCAAGAGAGTGGAGTTATTGTGGTTCAAACGAGTCCAAGAATGACTAAAAACAGTTTGAAAGATGTGTTTAAAGAGTATTTTGGTGTTACTCCATCAAAAGTGAATTCTTTAAGACAAAGTGGTAAAGTGAAACGATTTAAAGGAAAGCCTGGAAAACGAGCTGATTTTAAAAAGTTTTATGTAACATTACCAGAGGGCGCTGAAATAGCGAACCTTTCAGCTTAAGGAGTAAAGAATGGCAATTAAAAAATTTAGACCAATAACTCCTGCTAGAAGATTCATGTCTGTTATGGATACTTCTGATATTACTTCTAAACCAACAGTAAGAAGCTTACTTGTAAGAGTTAAAGCAGCAGCGGGTAGAAATAATAACGGTAGAATTACTTCTAGACACAAAGAAGCAGGTGCTAAAAAGTTATATAGAATTATTGATTTCAAACGAAATAAATATGGTGTTGAGGGTACTGTTTCAACAATTGAATACGACCCATACAGAAACTGTAGAATCTGTTTAGTTACGTATTTAGATGGTGACAAAAGATATATTTTACAACCGTCTGGTTTAAAAGTGGGTGATAAAGTTTGTGCTGCAGAGTCAGGACTTGATATTTTACCAGGAAATGCAATGAGACTGATTAGTATCCCTGTAGGTACTATGGTTCACAACATTGAAATGAAACCAGGTAAAGGTGGACAAATTGCCAGAAGTGCTGGTGGATATGCTCAAATCATGGGTAGAGAAGACAAATATGTAATTATGAGACTTCCTTCAGGTGAAATGAGAAAAATCCTTGGTGTTTGTATGGCAACAGTTGGTGTGGTAGGAAATGAAGATTTCTCTAACATGGTAATCGGTAAAGCGGGTAGAACAAGACATCTTGGTATTCGACCACAAACACGAGGTAGTGCAATGAACCCAATCGATCACCCACACGGTGGTGGTGAAGGTAAAACTAACTCAGGACGACATCCAGTTACTCCATGGGGTATGCCAACTAAAGGTTATAAAACTAGAAAGAAAAAAGCTAGTGACAAATTAATCATTTCAAGAAGAAAGAAGTAAGGGTTTAAGATGGCAAGATCAATAAAAAAAGGTCCATTCGTAGACAACCACCTAATGAAAAAAGTTATCAAAGCTAACGAAGCTAATGATAAAAAACCAATTAAAACTTGGTCAAGAAGATCTACTGTATTACCAGATATGATCGGATTAACTTTTAATGTTCATAATGGTAGAAATTTTGTTCCTGTAAACATTACAGAAAACCACGTTGGATACAAATTAGGTGAATTCGCACCAACTAGAACTTTTAAGGGACACAAAGGTTCTGTTCAGAAGAAGGTAGGATAAGATGGGTAGAGCAATATTAAGATTTATTAGACTTTCTCCAATTAAAGCAAGATTGATTGCTAGAGAAGTTCAAGGTATGAACGCTGAGTATGCTATTGCATCTTTAGAATTCACTCCAAACAAAGCTGCTGGGATTATCTCAAAAGTTATCGCATCAGCTGTAGCCAATGCAGGTTTAGAGCCTCAAGACGCTATTATTACTAGTGCAAGAGTAGATAAAGGACCAGTTCTTAAAAGATTTACTCCAAGAGCTAGAGGTTCAGCTTCACCAAAGCACAAACCTACAGCACACATTATGATTGAAGTTGCAGCAGCATCTAAAGGAGATAAGTAATGGGTCAAAAAGTTAATCCAATAGGTTTACGATTAGGTATCAACAGAAACTGGGAATCACGATGGTTTCCTAACTTCAACAAAATGCCTGCAAACGTTGCTGAAGACGACAAAATTAGAAAGTTCGTTAAAAAAGAGTTATATTATGCAGGAATTGCACAAACTTTAATTGAAAGAACGGCTAAAAAAGTTAGAATCACTGTTGTGGCTGCTCGACCGGGTATTATTATCGGTAAAAAAGGTGCAGACGTTGAAAAACTAAAAGACTCTTTAACTAAATTAGTGGGTAAAGAAGTTGCAGTAAACATTAAAGAAGAGAGAAAACCACAATTATCTGGTCAATTATCTGCTGAAAATGTTGCTCAACAACTTGAAAGACGAGTTGCGTTTAGAAGAGCGATGAAAAGAGTTATGCAAAACGCACTTAAAGGTGGAGCAAAAGGTATTAAGGTTTCTGTTTCTGGACGACTTGGTGGGGCTGAAATGGCACGAACTGAGTGGTACTTAGAAGGTAGAGTTCCTTTACATACATTAAGAGCAAGAATCGATTACGGTTTTGCTGAAGCTCATACTACTTACGGTTGTATTGGGATTAAAGTTTGGATTTTCAAAGGTGAAGTACTTTCTAAAGGTATTCCAACTGAGAAAGCTGAAGCTGCTAAACCAAAAAGAAGACCTACAAAGAAAAGAGGTAAATAATTATGTTAATGCCTAAAAGAACGAAATACAGAAAACAAATGAAGGGTAGAAACAGAGGGAAAGCGTCAAGCGGAAACTCTCTTGCATACGGGGATTTTGGAATTAAAGCTTTAGAACACGGAAGAATCGATTCTAGACAAATTGAAGCCGCAAGGGTTGCAATGACTAGAAAAGTTAAAAGACAAGCGAAAGTTTGGATTATGGTGTTCCCAGATAAACCACTTACTGCTAAACCATTAGAAACAAGAATGGGTAAAGGTAAAGGTGGAGTTGATAAATGGGTTATGAATATCAAGCCAGGGCGAATTTGTTTTGAGATGGCTGGTGTTGGTGAAGAGCTTTCACGAGAAGCATTAACACTTGCTATGCACAAACTTCCATTTAAAACTAAAATTGTAACAAAAGATAGTGAAAATGAAATATACTGATATTAATACAAAAAGCTTACAAGAGCTAAATGAGTTGTTAAAAGAGAAAAAGGTGCTTCTTTTTGAATTAAAAGCTAAGCTAAAAACTATGCAGTTGACAAATACATCTGAATTAAACGTGGTAAAAAAAGATATCGCAAGAATTCAAACAGCTATTACTGCAGCAAAAGCTAACTAAGGATCTAAGATATGAGTACGCATAAAAGAGAGATTCAAGGTGTAGTGGTAAAAAGATCAGGTGATAAAACAGTTTCAGTTTTAGTAACACGACAAGTTTTACACCCAAAATACCATAAGACTGTAAAAAGATTTAAAAAATATTTAGTTCATGATGAAAAAAATGAGTTAAATGAAGGTGATACGGTTGTTGCTATTGAGTGTCGACCTCTTTCTAAAACTAAATCTTTTAGATTAAAGACAATTGTAGCTACAGGAGTTAAATAATGATTCAAAGTTTTACAAGATTAAATGTAGCTGATAACACTGGTGCAAAAGAGATCATGTGTATTAAAGTACTTGGTGGATCTAAAAGAAGATACGCATCAGTTGGTGATGTTATTGTTGCTTCAGTTAAAAAAGCGATTCCAACAGGTAAAATCAAAAAAGGTCAAGTTGTTAAAGCTGTAGTTGTTCGAACTCATAAAGAAATCCACAGAGAAAATGGTTCTTTAATCCGATTTGATGACAATGCAGCGGTTATTCTTGATGCAAAAAGAGAACCAGTAGGAACACGGATTTTTGGACCTGTGGCAAGAGAAGTTCGATATAAAAACTTCATGAAAATTGTTTCACTTGCTCCGGAGGTATTATAATTATGGCAATTAAATATAAAATTAAAAAAGGTGATACTGTAAAAATTATCACAGGTGACGATAAAGGTAAAACTGGAGAGGTTTTAGCTGTACTTCCTTCAAAAGGTAAAGTTATTGTTTCAGGGTGTAAAGTTGCTAAAAAAACGGTTAAACCTGATCAAGACAAAAACCCAAATGGTGGTTTTGTAAACAAAGAGATGCCAATTGATATCTCAAATGTAGCAAAAGTAGAAGGTGAATAAGATGGCAGCTAGACTATACGAAAGATATAAAGCAGAGATTAAACCTGCTTTAGAAGCGGAATTCCCAAAAAACAAAATGTTAACTGCTAAGTTAGAAAAAGTGGTTATCTCTGTTGGTGCGGGTGAAGCGATGAAAGACAGTAAATTGATGCAAAATATTCAAGATACTATCTCTTTAATTGCAGGACAAAAAGCAATTCAAATTATTGCTAAAAAATCAGTTGCTGGATTTAAAGTAAGAGAAGGTATGCCTGTAGGTGTTAAAGTAACACTAAGAGGTGAGCAAATGTATAACTTTGTAGATAAACTTTGTTCAATCGCACTTCCAAGAGTAAAAGACTTCAGTGGTCTTAACAAAAATGGTTTTGACGGTAGAGGAAACTTTAACTTTGGTCTTGATGAGCAATTAATGTTTCCAGAAGTTGTGTATGATGACATTATCAAAACACACGGTATGAATATTTCAATTACTACAAGTACAGACTCTGATAAAGAAGCATTCAGATTACTTGAGCTTGTTGGAATTCCATTTACAAAAGGAAGAGTGTAATGGCAAAGAAATCTATGATTGCTAAGCAACAGAGAACTCCAAAGTTCTCTACAAGAGCGTATACAAGATGTTCAGTTTGTGGTCGACCACACTCAGTTTACAGAGATTTTGGTCTTTGTAGAGTGTGTTTAAGAAAAATGGCTAACGAAGGTTTATTACCTGGTGTTAGAAAAGCTAGTTGGTAGGAGATAAAAAGCTATGATGAATGATATAATCGCAGATGCTTTGACTAGAATTAGAAATGCTGCACTTCGAAAATTAGAAGTTGCAACATTATTACATTCTAACACAGTTGTTGGTGTACTTACAGTTTTAGAGAAAAAAGAGTATATCAGTGGCTTCAAAGTTATTGAAGAAAAAAACAACAAAAAAACGATTCAAGTAACCTTGAAGTATGATGACAAAGAGAAATCAGTTATTAATGAAATTAAAAGAATTTCAACACCAGGAAGACGAGTTTATAAAAACGCTTCTGAGTTAAAATCTTTTAAAAATGGATACGGTACAATCGTAGTAAGCACCAATAAAGGTGTTATTTCAAATGATGAAGCTTATGCTGCTAATGTTGGTGGCGAAGTTTTATGTACTGTATGGTAGGAGTTAGTAATGTCTAGAATTGGAAAACAACCAGTAGCTATTCCAAAAGGAATTGAAGTAACAGTTGATGGAACAACTATCACAGTAAAAAAAGGGAACAAATCTGCAACAATCCCAACACACGGTAGAGTGGACGTTGAAGTTGTTGATGGAAATGTTGTATTTACTAGAAAAGGTGAAGATAAAGAATCTTCAGCATTCTGGGGAACATACAGAGCGTTAACTAACAATGCAATTTTTGGTTTAGATCAAGGATTTAAAAAATCTTTAGAAATCAACGGTGTTGGTTACAGAGCTGCTGTAAAAGGAAATGTTTTAGAGTTACAACTTGGTTACTCTCACCCTATTAATTTTGAAATTCCTGCAGGAATTGAAATTGCCGTAGAAAAAAACATTATCAGTGTAACAGGTGCAGATAAACAACAAGTTGGTCAAACTGCTGCAATCATTAGAGGCTTTAGAAAACCAGAACCTTACAAAGGTAAAGGTGTTAAATATACTGATGAAGTTATCATCAGAAAAGCCGGAAAAACCGCTAAAAAGTAAGGTGTAAGTAATGAGTAGAGCAAAAGATTTAGCAAAGAAAAATTCATTAAGAATTAAAAGAAAAAAAAGAGTTAGAGGAAAAATTTCTGGTACGTCTGAAATGCCAAGAGTTACAATTTTCAAATCTAATAGGTATTTAAGTGCACAAGCAATCAATGATGTAGAAGGTGTTACTTTAGCATCTGTAAACTCAAAAGCTTTAAATTTAAATGTAAGTAAAGAGAATGCAACTAAAGTGGGAGCTGCTTTTGCTGAGAGCTTAAAAGCTGCTAAAATTGAAAAAGTTGTATTTGATAAAAACGGTTACCTTTATCATGGTGTAGTTGCAGCATTCGCTGACGCACTAAGAGATAACGGTATCAAATTATAAGGGTTAATGATGGCAGTAAATAGAGAAGACTTTCAAGAAGCAATCGTTAAAATCGGAAGAGTTACAAAAGTTGTTAAAGGTGGACGAAGATTCAGATTTACAGCTTTAGTTGTTGTTGGTGACAAAAACGGTACTGTTGGATTTGGTACAGGTAAAGCAAAAGAAGTTCCAGATGCGATTAAAAAAGCATTGGATGACGCGTTTAAAAGCTTGGTGTCTGTTTCAATCAAAGGTACCACCATTGCACACGACATTGAACACAAATACAATGCAAGTAGAATCTTACTTAAACCAGCATCTGAGGGTACTGGGCTAATCGCTGGAGGAGCTGCAAGACCTGTTCTTGAGCTTTCTGGAGTTAAAGATATTATTGCAAAATCACTTGGTTCAAACAATCCAAATAACCTTGTACAAGCTACTGTTGAAGCATTAGCAAGAATTAAAGGATAGACGTATGACATTAGAAAACTTACAACCGGCAATTGGTAGTACAAAAAACACCAAACGAATTGGTCGAGGTCAAGGTAGCGGTACAGGTAAAACTGCAGGAAAAGGTAACAAAGGTCAAAAAGCACGATCTGGTTATAAAATCAAAAGAGGATTTGAAGGTGGTCAACAACCCCTTCACAGAAGACTTCCAAAAGTTGGTTTCTTTTCTAGAGTAGTTAAACCGTACTCTATTAATGTTGATAAAGTTAAACAAGTCGCTGAACTTAATGAAATCACATTAGATTCTATTAAATCAGTGTATAAATTATCTAAATCAGTTGTAAAAGTTAAATTAATTGGTGCAGCTGCAAAAGATTTAGCTTCTAAAATTAAAGACGAAAACATAACAACTACTGGAAACTAAGATGAGTAAAGATCTAATAAATAAGATTCTTATTACGTTAGGCTTTATTTTTCTCTACAGGTTACTGGCATATGTGCCAGTTCCTGGAGTGAATATTGACGTCGTGAAAGAGTTTTTTGATTCAAATGCAAACAATGCATTAGGTCTTGTCAATATGTTTAGTGGAAATGCAATCGAAAGATTAAGTATTATCTCATTAGGTATTATGCCTTACATTACTGCTTCTATTATTATGGAACTTCTAGCTGCAACTTTCCCAGGTCTTGGTAAAATGAAAAAAGAGAGAGATGGGATGCAAAAATATATGCAAATCATCCGATATACTACCGTTGTTATTACCCTCATTCAAGCCGTGGGTGTTTCAATGGGTTTAAACTCTTTAACAGGACAAAGTGGACAAGGTGCCATTTCAATTGATATGAATACCTTTGTTGCAGTATCAGCAATTTCTATGTTAACAGGAACCATGCTTTTAATGTGGATTGGTGAACAAATCACACAAAAAGGGATTGGAAACGGTATTTCATTGATTATTTTTGCAGGTATTGTTTCAGCTATTCCAAGTGCCATTGGTGGAACCATTGATTTAGTGAACAATGGACAAATGAGTTTCTTGGTTGTTATAGGTATTTTAATTGTTATTTTAGGAACAGTTGGGGCGATTATTTACGTTGAATTAGGGGAGCGAAGAGTTCCTGTTTCATATTCACGAAAAGTAATGATGCAAAATCAAAACAAACGTGTGATGAATTATATTCCAATCAAAGTGAACCTTTCAGGAGTTATTCCTGCCATTTTTGCCAGTGCGATTTTAATGTTTCCAGCAACAATTTTGCAAGGAAGTCAAAACAAAATTTTAGTGGCTATTGCAGACTTTTTAAATCCAAGTTCGTATACCTTTAATATTTTTATGTTCTTATTTGTCGTCTTTTTTGCATTCTTTTATGCATCCATTACATTTAATGCAAAAGATATTTCAGAGAACTTGAAAAAACAAGGTGGATTTATTCCTGGTGTCAGACCAGGCGGAAGCACGGCTGAATTTTTAAATGATATTGCTGGGCGACTCACTTTTTGGGGAGCTCTTTACTTAGCAGCCATTTCAACGGTTCCTTGGTTAATTGTAAAAGCCATGGGCGTTCCATTTTATTTTGGTGGGGTAGCCGTTTTAATCGTTGTACAAGTTGCAATTGATACCATGAGAAAAATTGAAGCACAACAGTATATGAATAAATATGATACATTAAGTGCAGTTGGTTTGTAAAACTTATGGCAATTCCATTAAGAAAAACAGATGAAATAGAAAAGCTTCGCACAGCGGGACAAGCTGTTGCGAAGACACTACACTACTTACAACAAAATGTCAAATCCGGAATGACTTTACTTGAAGTCGATAAAATGGGTGAAGACTTTTTACAATCTTTAGGGGCAAGACCATCTTTTAAAGGTTTATATGGCTTTCCAAATGCAATTTGCACATCTTTAAATGAAGTTATTATCCACGGAATTCCAAGTGATACAGTGTTAAAAGAGGGTGATATTTTAGGCATTGATATAGGAAGTGAAATAGATGGTTGGTATGGTGATGCGGCAATTACAATGCCCATTGGACAAATCTCAAAAGAGGATGAAGCATTAATTGCCTGTTCAAAAGATGCTTTATATTATGCTATTGGTATTATTAAAGAGGGAATGCGATTTAAAGAACTCTCTAAAGCCATAGAGAATTTTATACGAGCCAGAGGATATGTGCCACTTATTCGATTTTGTGGACATGGAATTGGACGAAAACCTCACTGTGAACCTGAAATCCCAAACTATTTAGAAACTCCAAATGTAAAAGCAGGTCCAAAAATTAAAAATGGAATGGTTTTTTGTTTAGAACCTATGATATGTCAAAAAGATCAAGAACCAGTTATCTTAGACAATGATTGGGATGTTGTCTCAAAAGATGGTTTAAGAACAAGTCATTATGAACATACAGTTGCTGTTATCAACGGAAAAGCAGTAATTTTAACGGAAGTAAATTAAAGGAAAAAATGTGGCAAAAGATGATGTAATTGTAATTGACGGTAAAGTTATAGAGGCCTTACCTAATGCAATGTTTAGAGTTGAATTAGATAATGGTCATGTAGTTTTATGTCATATTTCTGGAAAGATGAGAATGCACTACATTAAAATCTTACCCAGTGATAAAGTAAAAGTAGAAATTACACCTTACTCTTTAGACAAGGGTAGAATTACTCACAGGTATAAATAGAAACAAAAAAACAATTTATAATTCTTTTATAAATTGTTTTTATTGTTTATTAAAACTTATTTGGGCAAAATCGTTCTATTCATAAAATAAGAGTAGATCAATGCAAACAGAGAACTTACTTGATATTGTTAAAGCAACATTAAGAACATTACAAAAACAAAATATCAGCGCAACTCCTAATCACTATGCTAAAGAGTTTAGCCGACAAGCAGCTAAGTGGCGTGATAAAATTGGAGAATTAAAAGAGCTTGATACTCTTTCCAGTGAAGTTTTTACTGCACATCACATAAAAAATAAAAAAATTGATACCTATTATGAACTGACTAAAGAGCTTATTAAATTAAGTAAAGTAAAAAAATTGTCTAATTTAGACTATTTCGTCAGCAGTTTAGAAGAATTAATTTCTCCCTCAATTGACCATAAAATCGATGAAAAAATCAAAAAAATTGTGAATCAAATTAAAGATTCTCCTGATGATATTCTTGAAAAACGAACCATTGATAAATTAAAAATCATATCTAAAGAGCGAATTGAACAAGATCGACAAGTCATCAAAGATAAAACGTCGGATATAGTTAAATTGACGCAGCTTATGGCAAAGTATTTTGACCGTTCTTTAATTCAAAGTGGTAACTCTCTTCAAGAGATTAATAAAATTAAAAAAGAGCTCGATGAATTGGAACTTTCATCAACTTCACGACGTGAGCTTTTGCTGCTGCAAAATAAACTTATAGACACCATTTATGAATTGGGACACAATTTGAAATCTTCACAAGAAGAGCTTATTGAAAATCAATCCAAATTTGCTACGATGCAAGACCACATTGAAAAACTGCAACAAGATTTACACAATGTTAAAAAGCAAAACAATATTGATTTTTTAACGGGGGTTTTAAATCGACGTGCGTATGACGTTGAGATTGAAAAATTAGAAAATCAATATCAAATCTTTAACAACAAATATGCCATTATTTTTATTGATATTGATAATTTCAAAATCATTAATGATAATCATGGACATGAGTGTGGTGATACCATTTTAAAAACTTTTGCCAATTTATTGAACGCATTAACCCGAGAAGGTGATATAATTGTGCGCTACGGCGGAGAAGAGTTTGTTTCGATTATTATTTACGATGACATTGAAGAAGTTAAGAAATACGCGTATCGTATTAAGAAAATAATTGAAGAGAATAATTTTATCTACAAAGATTTAAAATTTAAAATCACATTTTCTGCAGGGGTTGCCTATCGTGAAAAATATGATTGTTATCATACGGCTGTTAATAATGCCGATGACTTAATGTATAAAGCAAAAAAAGCAGGTCGTGAGAAGATTATGTTTGATGATGGTTTTGAAATATAATAAAAGGAAGAGTCTATGAGCATGAAAAGCCCAATGAAGTTTGCAAATAAAAGTAAAACCGAACAGGCACAAAAAGAGGTTTGGAAAGTCTTAATTGTTGATGATGAACAAAGTGTTCACACGATCACAAATACCGTTTTAAATGGGATTACGTTTGACAATAAGAAGTTAGAGTTTATCAGTGCTTATTCTGGAACACAAGCGCGTGAAATTATGGAAGCTCAAAGTGATATTGCCTTAATTTTACTGGATGTTGTAATGGAAAATGACAACGCAGGTTTAGAGTTTGTGGATTATGTACGAAATGAACTGAACAACAAATTTGTACGAATCGTTTTGCGAACAGGTCAACCCGGTTACGCTCCTGAAAAAGAGGTAATTGATCAATATGATATCAATGATTATAAAGAAAAAACTGAATTAACCGCACAAAAACTCTATACTACGGTTATTACTTCACTTAGAAATTATAAAGACTTAAAAGAGCTAGAGAGTCAAAAAGTTGCTATTGAAACTCCTAAAGAGAACAAAATGGTGTTTGATTTTGCACAAAATGCTTTAAATAAACTTTTGGAAACCATTACAGAAAACTCACAAGGACGATGTCAAAACTTTGAAGCTTTAGTTATTGAAATCATTAAAAAAGAGAAAATGATTTTAGCCGCTACAAAAAAATTAGAAGGTATTAGCTATGAAGAGTTTTCCTTAAAAGAACCCGAAGTTGCTGAACAAATTGAAAAAGCCATTAAACTAAAAAGCAGTTTGCAGTTTGATGCGGGAATGGTGAATTACTATGAAGATGAAAGTGGCAATGAAAATATTATCTATTTAAGTTGCAATAAAAATCTGTCTCAAAATGATGTACAACTCATCGAAATGTTTGCTTTTAACCTCTCTTCAGCCATTGAATTATATTACAAATAATTTCTAATTTCATAGATGTAAAGTGTTATTTACATCTATGAAACCTATAAAAACCTGTCTTCGCGCATTTTAAAAAAAATAACAGATTAATATAAGTTCCATAAATCTAAATACTATCGTATTCGTTTTGCATTCAAACCAATCTCTTCTTCTAAAAGCTTTTTTTGTTCATACATGGCTTTTAAATTCTGTTTTAATAACTCTCTGTCTTTGTATGACTCTATAATAAATTCAAACAACTTTGGGCGTGATTTCTTCCAATTATGCAGCGTAGTTTTATTCACCTCTAAATCGGTTTGTAACTTTCTTAGACTGGGATATACCATAAAAATACCTTTTAAAAAACTTATCAAATTGTACAAAATATTGGAACAAAAGTCAAGTAAAAATTATAAAATGTATAAAATATTGGAACAAATAAGTTTTCAAGGACTTTTTTTGTACAATCCTTCTATGACAAAACAGATACAATATAAACTTTTGGAACATTTCGAACTGTTGAAGACCATAGGGTACACATATTCTTCCCCTTTTGATATTAACCGTTGTGCTACAAACCATTTTGAACTTCCCAACGATTTAGAGCAATTAAAAATTCTTGTGGAAAACTGTAATTTATGCGAATTCTCAAAATTGAAAAAACAAACCGATTTTTCACAAGGAAATTGCCATGCCAATATTATGTTTATTGATGAAACGCCATCGATTATCAGTGATGAACAGAATCGTTTGGTTTTGGGAAAAAGTGGAGAATTGTTGATTGCCATGATTGAAAATGTGTTAAATGTTCCACACAATGAGTTTTATTTTGCCCATATTATTAAATGTAAAACAACACTTAAAAAAGAACCCACAGCTTGTGAAATAAGCAGTTGTAAACCCTATTTAGATCAGCAAATAAAGTTGGTCAATCCCAAACTTATTGTGGCATTAGGGGAGAATTGTTACCGAAGTTTAACTCAAGATAAAACCAATCTTGAACAAATTCGTGGTAAAATTCTTAAATACAATGGCGTTGATATTATGCCCATTTATCATCCCAATTATTTGTTGCGAAATCCTTCCTCAAAAAAAGAAGCTTTTGCAGATATGTTAAAAATCAAATCATTATTGGAGCAGATGTGAAAAACTATATACTACTTTTGGTTGCTTTTATTTTTATTGGATGTTCTCAAAAAGATGTTACTTACAAAAGCTCTCAAGAAGTGTTTAAAAAACCCATGCAAAAAGAGGTACCCCCTTCGTATGAAGAGGTCTTTAAACCCAAAGAAGATCATTTTTTCCAAAGCGAATTAAAAAATAAAATAGCCATAGTCTTTCCTTCTAAAGTGGTGGGAAAATATGCGAATGGAACAATCAATACGGTTTTATCTCAACTTTTTTTAGATGAAATCGAATTCAATTTAGAAGTCATTGATATTTATGACGAAAGTTATGAAAGCATTGAAAATGCCTTAAATGAACTGTATGAAAAAAAATACAAAAATATTTTACTGCTTACAACCAACGAAGGATTGTCTTTCCTTGAAAATATGGATAAAGCCAAAGCGTTTACTTTTTTTGTTCCTTTAGTTCATAAAAAAAACAGTGCATCGACGTTGAACAATATTGTGTATGGTGGAATTGATTATGAACAACAAATTGAGACTTTGTTCTCTTTTTCTAATGGCAAAGAGGCGGTTTTTTCTACTCAAACACCTTTAGGAAATCGGCTTAGAACGATGATTTTGGAAAAGAGTTCAAAACTCTATTTGGATACCATTATTGATTTGGATAAAAACAATTATAAGCATATCGTTACGAATAAAAATTTAACCAATTCAACCTTGTTTATGAATACCTCAATTATAAAAACCTCTATTTTATTATCACAATTACGAGCCTATGAAACAGAACCTGCTGTAATTTTATCGACACAACTCAATTACACGCCTTTGATTATCTCATTGACCCAATATTTGGATCGAAAAAACTTTTTAATTGCTAATTCTATTGAAAGTGTTGATTTTAAAATTGAAGAGACGGCAGCATTGCTTGATGCTGATATTGTGTATAATTGGGTCAATTACTCAACCTTAATTGGGATAAACTATTTGCTCAAAAAAAATCCATTTATCTATAATCCTATTATCAATAATCAAGTCCAATATCGCACAACAATTTATAAAAATACCGCGTATGGATTTCGAAAACACACCAACTGAACACAAGGATAACTCTAAGTTTTTTTTAGATATAATCGCCAATATTTGAAAACACGGAGCTAAAATTGAGAACTCATTATTGTACGGATGTAACTGAAAAAAATATAGGTGAAACTGTAACTGTAGCTGGTTGGGTCAACAGCAGACGAGACCATGGTGGAATTATATTTATAGATTTAAGAGATAAAGGTGGCATTGTTCAACTTGTTGCTGATCCACAAGATAATAAAGATGCGCTTGAAACAGCAGAAAAAGTCAGAGACGAATTTGTCCTTATTGCAACAGGAGTTGTTCGAGCCAGAGGTGAAGGATTAGAAAACCCCAACTTAGTTACAGGGAAAATTGAAATTGTTTTAAACAAATTGGTTATTGAAAATCGTTCAAAACCTATGCCCTTTGATTTAGGGGATGAAAAAGTAAATGAAGAAATTCGATTAAAAAACCGATTCTTAGAATTACGAACAAAAAAATCATACGATATTTTTAAATTAAGAAGTACAGCTAATATTGCTGTAAGAAACTGTCTAAATGAATTGGGATTTTTAGATGTAGAAACCCCCATTTTAACAAAATCTACTCCAGAAGGTGCCAGAGATTATTTAGTGCCATCACGAGTACATAACGGTGAGTTTTATGCTCTTCCTCAATCACCACAATTATTTAAACAACTTTTAATGGTAGCAGGATTTGATAAATATTTCCAAATAGCCAAATGTTTCAGAGATGAAGATTTACGAGCAGATCGACAACCAGAATTTACACAAATCGATGTTGAGATGTCTTTTTGTACCCAAGAAGATGTGATTAAAGTCGCTGAAAAATTGATTCATGATACGTTTACAGCGTGTGGGAAAGTTGTACCTACAACATTTCCTCGAATGACATATGCCCAAGCTATGGAACAATATGGAAGTGATAAACCAGACTTAAGATTTGGTATGCCTTTAGTGGATGTTATTGATATTTTTGCACGAAGTACCAATGAAATTTTTGCTGATATTGCACAAGACAGAGCGCACAACAGAATTAAAGCAATTAAAGTTACCAATGGAGATAATATTTTCTCAAAACGACAAATGAAAGGTTTTGAAGATTATGTTCGAAAATTTGGAGCTAAAGGTTTAGGATATTTTCAAATGAAAGAGGATGGTTTAAAAGGACCATTGACTAAATTTTTCTCAGATGCTGATTTAGAAGAAATCGTAAAAGTAACCGAACTTGAAGTTGGAGATGTCGTTTTCTTTGGAGCAGGGCATAAAAAAGTGGTTTGGGATTATATGGGTCGATTCAGACTTTTCTTAGCCAAAGAGATGGATTTAATCAAAAAAGATGTATTTGAATTTTTATGGGTTGTTGATTTCCCTATGTTTGAAGTCGAAGAGGGTAAAATTAAAGCCTTACACCATCCCTTTACTATGCCAAAAGATTTAAACAAAGAGAATATTGAAGATATTGAATCCATTGCCTATGACATTGTATTAAATGGAACAGAACTGGGCGGTGGAAGTATCAGAATTCATAAAGAACACATTCAAAATGAAGTGTTCAGCTTAATGGGTATTAAAGAAGAAGAAGCCAAAGAAAAATTTGGTTTCTTACTGGATGCTTTACAATTTGGTGCGCCTCCACACGGTGGATTTGCGCTTGGATTTGATAGAATGATTATGCTATTGGCTCAAGTGGATTCGATTCGAGATGTTATTGCTTTCCCTAAAACTCAAAAAGCTCAATGTTTAATGACACAAGCACCAAGCGTGGTTGATAATGAACAATTAAAAGAGTTGGCACTTCGAATTCGAAAACAAGCTGACGCTTAAAAAAGTAAAAAGTAAATAGTAAGTGGTAAGTGGTGAGTAGTTTCTCTCTTTCTTATCACTTAATACCTAGCCTCTAGTATCTAACACCTAGCACTCAAAAAAAAAGAAGAAAATAATGTTTTTACCTACAACCCCAGATGAAATGCGACAACTTAACTGGACTCAATGCGATGTTATTTTAGTAACAGGCGATGCGTATATTGATTCTCCTTTTATTGGTGTGGCAGTGGTGGGAAGAATGTTGGAAAAGCAAGGCTACAAAGTAGGTATTATCGGACAGCCTGATATTAACACTGAAGATATTATGCGATTGGGTGAGCCACGTCTTTATTGGGGGGTGAGTGGTGGAAGTATTGATTCTATGGTTTCAAACTACACAGCCACTAAAAAGTTTAGAAATTCAGACGATTATACCCCCGGTGGAAAAAACGATAAACGCCCTGATCGAGCAACACTGGTTTACACCAACTTAATACGAAAACATTTTAAAAATACTGTACCCATTGTTTTAGGAGGCATTGAAGCGAGTCTTCGACGTGTGACGCATTATGATTATTGGTCAAATCGCTTGCGAAAACCGATTTTATTTGATGCAAAAGCCGATTATTTGATTTATGGTATGGGTGAAATTGCCATTAAAGAGTTCAGTGCGGCTTTACGTGATGGAAACAGTCCATTAGATATAAGAGGTGTGTGTTATATTGCCAAAGAGCCCAAATATGAATATATTCAACTGCCTTCACACCAAGAGTGTTTGGACAATAAAGAGAAATACATTGATCTTTTTGATGCTTTTTATCAAAACAATGACCCCATTTCTGCCAACGGCTTGTGTCAGGCTGTGGACAGCCGTTTTTTAATTCAAAATCCACCGTGTGATTATTTGGATGAAAAAGAGATGGATGAAGTGGCTTCTTTGCCGCATACGAGAGAGTTGCATCCTTATCATCGACCGCAAGGCAAAGTGAAGTGTTTAGAAACCATTAAATTTTCAATTCAGACCCATCATGGATGTTGGGGTGAATGTAATTTTTGTGCCATTGGAGTGCATCAAGGACGAACGATTCGTACACGAAGTGAAAGCTCTATTTTAAACGAAGCCAAAGAGTTTACCAGCTACAAGGATTTTAAAGGCATTATTTCTGACGTGGGAGGACCCACAGCCAATATGTACGGATATGAGTGCGGAAAAAAACTCAAAAAAGGCACGTGTGAAGACATGCGATGTGTGGATTATGACAGATTGTGTAAAGTGATGCATGTGGATCATTCCCGTCATTTAAAACTTTTAAAAGACATACGACAAATACCTGATGTGAAAAAAGCCTTTGTGGCTTCGGGTATTCGTTATGATGTCATAACTTCAGATAAAAAGCATGGCTATGAGTATTTAAAAGAGTTGGTCAATCATCATATCTCAGGACAAATGAAAGTTGCACCCGAACACACCTCTGATAGAGTTTTAAAACTCATGGGAAAACCCGGCAAACAATCTTTGGTTGATTTTAAAAAACTCTACGACAGATTAAACAAAGAAGCAGGGAAAAATCAGTTTTTAACCTATTATTTAATTGCAGCTCATCCGGGTTGTGAAGAAAAAGATATGCACGAACTTAAAAACTTTACCACCAATGAACTTAAAATGAATCCCGAACAAGCGCAAGTTTTTACTCCCACACCCAGTACCTATTCAGCGGTGATGTATTACACTGAACTTGACCCCATCACACGAAAAAAAATCTTTGTAGAAAAAGATACCAAACGAAAAGAGAAACAAAAAGAGATAGTCATAAAAAAAGATTTTTATAAAAATAAGAAATTTGACAACTTCAATGGCTAATTCATAAAATAGTTATGAAAGTAGAATTTAGATAAAATACGACACTTTTTGAAAAGGGCACTCAAGATAGAATCTCTGTTCTCATTTTTAGTGGCGCCCTAACAGTAAAAATAATAAGGTAGGACTATGAAAAAACTTTTTTTAATAATTGGAGCTCCAGGAAGCGGTAAAACGACTGATGCAGAGCTAATCGCAGCACGACATGAAAGCATTACTCACTACTCTACAGGTGATATGTTCAGAGCAGAAGTTGCCAGTGGAAGTGAACGAGGACAATTAATTGATTCTTATGTAAGTAAGGGAAATTTAGTTCCTATTGATATTGTAATTGAAACCATTGTTAATGCCATTAAAAATGCACCAACGAACATCGTAGTAATTGATGGATATCCAAGAAGTGGTGAACAAATGATGGAACTTGACCGATATTTAATCAATGAATCAGAAGTTGAGTTAATCAATGTGATTGAAGTAGAAGTGTCTGAAGAAGTGGCATGTGATAGAGTATTAGGACGTGCACGAGGAGCTGATGACAACGTTCAAGTATTTAAAAACAGAATGAGCGTATTTTTAGAGCCATTAGAAGAGATTCAAACCTTTTATGGTGCTAAAGGAATTTTGAAAAAAATCAATGGTGAGAGAACCATTGAAGAGATTGTTGATGAAATGGATGATTTTATTCAATCAAGAATTTCAAAATAACTAAAGAGTAAGAAGTCAAAAGTGAGTGGTATTTTAACACCAAACTTTTACAGTGTTATTATTGGTACAGAACTTTTAAATGGGCGTCGTCAAGATGCCCATTTTGCATTTTTAAACAGTGAACTTTTGCAAAGAGGGTATGTTCAAAAAGCCAGTTTTGTCATCAAAGATGATCCTGCTTTTATGGCAGATATTTTTAATTTGATTAAACAAGACCCTCATGCCGTAATGTTTTGTTATGGAGGCATTGGTGCAACGCCCGATGATTATACAAGAAAAGTGGCAGCCCTTGCCTTTACAAAGGGTAAAATGGCTTACAATGAAACTGCCAAAAAGTTAATTATCCAACAATTTGGGCAAGAAGCGTATCCTCACAGAATCGAGATGTCTTATTTGCCTGTGGGTGCAAAACTGCTTGATAATGTCGTCAACAATGTGCCAGGGTTTTACTTAGAGAATCGATACTTCTTTACTCCGGGTTTTCCTTCTATGTCAAAAGCGATGGTTTTACAAGCGTTAAATACTTTTTATGTCAAAAATGAAACCAAACAGTTTCGAAAAACACTTACGGCATACACAGGAGAAAACAGTTTAATTGATTGCATGAAAAAAGTTCCTTCTCATATAGAACTCTCTTCTTTACCTAAAATTAAAGGGGATAAACGAGAGGTGGTTTTATCGATTTCATCATCGAGTGAAGAGCAAACCAATGAGTTTTTTGCTCTGTTTGAAGACTTTTTACAACACCACAAAATAGCGTATATTTTAGGTGAAGAAGAGGCTTAGGGCTTAGTGTAAAAGTTCAGTTTAAAGCTTTTATCTTCTGGATATTTTGATAGATTATAATCCTCCCACACTTTTTTGCAAATGGGATTGCCTTGTTCGACTCCCGTTTTTGCAAATACGTGGGCTCGTCCAAAGTTAGGGAAAACTCCTTTTCCTGAAGCATACATCATGGCTAAATTGCATTGTGCTGTAACATATCCTTGTTTAGAAGCTTTTTCGAAATATTCCACGGCCAATTTATAGTCTTTATCTACAACAACACCTAAAGAGTAGTACATTCCCATGCGATTTTGTGAAGGAGCATGATTTTTTTGTGCCAGTTGATCAAAAATTGCATACGCTTTTTTAGGGTCTTGTCTGTGGAAGTTTTTATTGCTGTATAAAATCCCTAAATTGTACAAAGCTTTGTCGTTGCCAAACTGGGCTGCTTTTTCAAAGTTCTCAAAAGCAAGTGCATAATTTCGCTTTTTATAGTACTCTTTACCTGCTTCAAAAAATTCATCTTTTTTTTCATAGTTTTCAAATTTTTCAAACACATCATCCGAAGCAAATAAAGATGAAAAAAGAATCAGTAAAGCAAATAAGAGTTTCATATGATTATCCTTTTAATAGTGGGTTTAAGTGAGGTTAATATCTCATACGTAATCGTATCGTGTATGTGGGCTAATTGGGTTACATCATTAAATAAGCAAACTTCTTCTTGAGTGGTATTGAGGGATAAATTATCCATAGAAACACGACCCAATACCTCAAAGCCATCAGGAGTATGGTATTTTTTGCGTTCATTTAAACGTAAAAAACCATCTCCGTATCCAATATCATACGTTGATATTTGCATTTGTTTAGGTATTGTTGCGGTTCCTCCATAGCCAATACGTTGATTTTTAGAAACTGTTCGAGTGGAAATTTTGTTGGCATATAACGATAAAACAGGTTTTAAATGAGGATTATTAAATATAGGATCCGTATCTAAATAACCATAAAGGGCAATACCCACTCGAACCATATCTTCTGCATAAAAATTATCACGAAAAACAGCCGAAGAGTTAGCACTGTGAAAGAGAGGAATAGGTAAAAAAAGTTTTTCACATAGACGTTTGACTTCTGCTTTTATGTGTTTAAAATTCTCTTTTTGCCAAAAATAAGCACTGCCCAATTCATCGGCACTTCGGTAGTGTGTGAAAATACCTGTAATCGTTATATTTTTCTTAGAAGCCCCTAAAAAAGCCTCTTCTAGCTCATTTGGTGACAAACCATTTCGGTGCATTCCACTGTCTACTTTCAGCTGTATTTTAGAATTTTTTGGTATGTGTTGGAGTGCTTCAAGTGAATTCACAGCGATGTGAAAAGTATGTGAATAAGTATGTGGAGGGGTATCAGCTAAGATTAAGATATTGTCGAAAAAAGTCACAACTGATTCTGCCTCTTTAAACGTACGCACTACCGCATTTTTGATTCCATATTCGTGACACAATTGCGCGATTTCTACAAGCCCATGTCCATACGCATTGTCTTTTAATACTACGGCGATTTTATTTTTATCGTTAATTTTTTTTTCAATTTGTTGTAAGTTGTGAAAAAGATGTGATTTATTTATTACTATTTTTGCCAAAGCTATTCCAAATGTTATGATGATGTAAAATGATTGAATAAAACAATAGCATCTTTTTCGTTTAAAACCTCTTTGAGTGTTTCAATATTTGCCTTTTTAATGGCATCAAAAGTTCCAAAATATAAAAGTAGTTTTTTAACTTTAGCTTCTCCAATACCGTGAAGCTGTAAAAGTGAGATTTGTTTGTCCTCTTTACGTTTTTGTTTTTTATGAAAATTAATAACAAAACGATGGGCTTCATCTCTTTGACGTTGCACAAAGTGAAGTCGCTGGTCACTGCTGCTTAACTTTAACTCTTTAAACTTTTCATCGCTTTTGTAGTGTAAAATATCTTTGGCAGCACCTTTAGCTCGATGAGCTTTGGCATCGATTTTTTCTTTGGCAATGGCAATGATGTCTATATTTACACCTACAGACTCAATAATATCGTACGCCAGTTTTAATAAGGTCAAACCCCCATCTAAAATCCAAAGGTCTGGTGCTGGATTTTTTTCAAAACTTTCAACTCTTCGTATAAGCATCTCTTTCATTTGAGAGTACTCATCAAGCGCTTCCAAGTTATAGTGTCTAAAATCTGCTTTGATAAATTTCTCTTCCCATACTACCATTGCACCCACAGTGGCTTGTCCCATCATGTGAGAGTTATCAAACGTTTCTATGCGTTTGGGAACGCGTTGCAGTGAGAAAAGTTTTTGCAGTTCATCATAAAGGGTGGTTGTATTTTTAGACTGTTCTATTCGTAAAAGTTCTTCGCAGTTGTTCAGTGCAATGGCAATCAAATCTTTTTTCTTCCCCAGTTTAGGAAAGATTATAGGCACTTTTTTTCCTAACATATCGTGTAAAAAATTTTCCAATTCCTCTTTTTCTTCTATGTCATACGCGACTAAAACTTCTTTAGGTAAAAGAGGGATTTCTTGATTGTAGTAGTTAATAATGGCACGTTTATAAGCTTCTTCTAAATCCATGGTAGTGTTCTCTTCAAAAAAGTCCAGTTTGATAAAATCATGATTGGAAGAAGCCAATTTTCCCTCTCGAATAAACATTCGTACTAGGACGGCTTTTTTCATATTTTGAGCAATCGCAAAAACATCAAGGTTGTCATTACTCGCTAAGTCCATGCCTGTTTTGATTTGAGATTTCTCAATGGTCTTAATACGTTCACGCAAAACCATTGCTTCTTCAAAGCGAAAATCATTGGCATACTCTTGCATTTTAACATTGAGTTTGGCAATCAGTTTGGACTTGTTATAAATATACTCCAAGGCTTCATCGACAATTTTTTTATACGCTTCTTGCGTGATTTTTCCTTCGCAAGGGGCTAAGCATTTTTTGATTTGATAAAACAAACACGCCTCTTGTCCTTTGATACACGCTTTTTTTTGAACCAACGGAACAATTTCATAAATGGAGTCTAAAATATCACGTGCGCCACTTGAATAAGGACCAAAGTATTTGATTTGGTTGCCTTTTAGTACTTTTCGAGTGATTTCTAAGCGAGGAAATTCTTCGCTTAAATCGATATAAATATAAGGATAGGTT
The DNA here is from genome assembly GCA_002382325.1 of Epsilonproteobacteria bacterium UBA4036. GTDB lineage: Bacteria > Campylobacterota > Campylobacteria > Campylobacterales > Arcobacteraceae > Marinarcus. The sequence goes on along the minus strand of DGAG01000002.1, from coordinate 63,622 downwards.
TTATCGTCACGCAATAAAATATTGTATTTGGGTTTAAGTTGTTTAATCAAAGAGTTCTCTAAAATCAACGCATCGTGTTCATTGGGGACGACTATCCAATCCACATTGACCACTTCTGAAATCATTTTATAAATACGAGGTCCGAGTTTATCTGCAGGAGCAATCGTGGGAGTAAATTTAAAATAGGATTTCACACGATTTTTAAGCACTTTTGCTTTACCCACATAAAGCAAATGCCCCTCTTTGTCAAAGTATTGATACACCCCAGAGTTTTGAGGCAGTTGTTTAAGTTTCTCTTCTAAATTCATCGCGCCATTTTACCCAATTTTAGCTTTCTAAATCGACTCTTTTTGAAAGAATTAATTTGTAAAATTTAGCCTAAAATTAAGCAAGAGTTAATCTGGAAAGATGTTATAATTATGGTAACCAACAATAGGAGGTGTTAATGACGAGGATTGAACATTTTTAGTATTGTTAAGACAAAAAAAATCATAAGATAAATATTCACTACACAGTGATAACATAAGTAAGTGGTTACTTATGATTTAAGAGGGGAGAAGTAACGGGCTTCTCCCCTTTTTCGTCTCTTTTACCTTTTTAAAAAGAGGTTTTTCCTATGATAATATCATGAGTATCAACAAACCTATCGCACTTAATTCCATTTAACTTTTTACAAATGTTTTGCCACTTCTTTGAGTGACCACTTTGCTCTTTAGAAAAGTCTTTTAAGTGAAACATAACCGCATGAGCATATTCATGGGGAATGACATGATGAATCATATAATCACTGCTCTCTTTGAAGCGTTTTTTATTTAAATAAATGATAATTTTTTCATCTTGCGTAAACACTGCTGCACCAAAGAGTGAACTGGGCAATTTTTCACTTATAATCAAAGGCACATCCAAATCAAAACCAAAATTGGCTCTGAGCAGTTGTCGGGTTTGTTGCTTTTTTTCAAAAATCTGTTTTTCCAGTTTTTGCGAGAGGGGATTGGTATCAAATTCATAATCTTTATGCCAGTTATAAGCTAAAAGAAGAACCGATACGATGACTAAAGCAAAGAAAAAATAGTACAGTTTGTGTATAAACATAAGCGTATGATTATTGTACCAATCGCATCAGAACATCACGGTAGTGATTGAGTTCTTTCATTTTGGTGTCATCTTGGTTGTTAATATCAGGGTGATATTGTCGTGCAAGTTCTTTGTAGCGTTTTTTAAGTTCTTCTTTACTTGGGGTATGAGAAAAACCAAAAAACTCTTTGGCTTTTTGAACTTCATCAAGTCGTGGAGGAGCTTGAAAATTGCCACTTTGAAAATGAGCAAAATCTTCAAAACGAAATCCTCGGAAATCTTGACCACTGTTTTGGAAATCTTTGGCATTGAAATGAAATTGAAAATGGGCTTGTTGCTCTTTGAGTTTTTTAATCTTTTTGTAAATAAAAAAATATCCTAAAATTAAAAGCGTGATAACCACAATAAGAAAAATGCCAAAGTTGGTAAAAATAAGATATAAAATAAAAAAAAGTACAGTAAATCGTATGAGTCGGCTAAAAAAATAGTCTATATTGTTCATTGGTGGTTTAAATCCTTTTAAAATAATGGTGTATTATAGTATTTTGTTATTATAATAAGGTTAATGTTTTATTGAGGATTATACCAAGGAAAAGTTAATGATTTATTACAGTGAACCTCTGTTTCGACCACCTTCTGAGGCGGACAATATTATTTTACAAATCACACATGGGTGCAGTTACAATGCGTGTACGTTTTGTTCGATGTATGAAACCAAAGTTTATGAAGAAAAACCTTTGGATGAAATTTATAAAGATATTGATGCTTTAGCGCGTTATTATCCCAACGCCCACAAAATTTTTTTAGCCGATGGTGATGCTTTAGCGATGAACGGTGAGAATTTGTTGAAAGTATTGACATATCTACACCAAAAGTTTAAACGACTCAGACGCATAAGTTCGTATGCTTCGGTGATTAATTTGGAACAAAAGAGTCAAAAAGAGTTAGAAGAACTTTATAAAGCAGGGCTTAAACTCATCTATTTTGGTATTGAAACGGCAAGTAATGAGTTGCTCAAGCGCATACAAAAGGGAACAAGTTTTGAGAAAATGAAAGAAGCGTTAAACAAAGCATCTTGTGCAGGAATCAAAATCTCTGCTACGGTTATTTTAGGGGTAGGTGGTAAGAAATACTCACGTGAACATGCACTAAAAACCGCTCAATTGGTTAATGAAACTTCACTTAACTATCTTTCAACCCTTCAATTAGGATTGCAACAAACCAAAGAAGAGGTGTTTTATAAAAAATTTGATGAACCTTTTGAGTGGTTAAGTGACAAAGAGATGCTGGAAGAGCAGTTGCTTTTTTTGGAAAATCTGCATCCTAATAATGCGGTGATATTTCGCTCCAATCATGCTTCCAATGCTTTTGCGTTAGCAGGAACATTGCCCAAAGATAAGATTCGCTTGATTCAAGAGTTGCAATACGCCATTAAAGATGAAAGAGTACTTACGCCTACTTGGCTTCGAGGATTTTAGAAGTAGGTGTTTTTACTTAAATCTTCAATTTGTTCAATGATTTTAGCACTGTCATTAAAATTGATGCCAATAGGATAACTCTCTTTTTTATATTTTAAAAGCAAAGTAGGAAAAACCCTTACGCCCAGTTTACGTCGTAAATTCAAATCTCCTTCAAGCAATTGTTGGGTTTCTTGGGTATTTAAATGCGTTTCAAAATGTTTTTTGTCCAAACCAATTTCGTGGGCAAGTTTGGCCAGGACTTCTGTTTTGGAAGGATTGAGGGCTTTTTGATAATAGGCTTTTTGAATGGCTTCAAGCATCGCTTCTTCTTTGTTATTTTGTCGCGCTAAAATCAGTGCTTGACACGCTAAATAGGTGGCTCTTTGTGGAGTGTTTTTCTCCCAAAAGTCGTAATTGAATTTTGTGCCTATTTCTTGCTCAATTTGTTTCCAGATGGATTTGATTTTTTCTTGTTGATCTTTTGGCATTACTTCATCGGTATGTTTGGCTAAACCACCACACACATACACCAAGTTGATTTCTTTACTAAGTTTTGTTTTAATACTATCAAGTATGGGTTTAAACGCATAGCACCAAGAACACATTGGGTCATGGACATAATATAAAGTAGCAAGCATGGCAAACTCCTTTTTGTTAATTATACTGTGAATTAATAAACACTTGTTATAATATGCAAACTAATTTGAGGATTTAAAACCATTATGTTATTAGAATTGACACTGTTATTGATTGCTTTTATCACTTCAACCATTGCAGGAGTGGTTGGAATTGGTGGTGGCATGATGCTTATTGCCATCTTACCTTCCTTTTTGCCCCTAAATGCACTTATCCCTGTGCATGGCTTAACACAAATGTCCAGTAATGTCAGTCGAGCATTTTTTGGATACAAAGAGGTACAATATCAAGTCATACCTAAATTCCTCGTAGGCTCTTTTTTAGGTATTGCTTTGTTTGCTTCGATTTTAAGTTTTATTTCCTTAGAGTATGTGCCTTTATTTATTGGGGTGTATATTTTGCTTTCATTGTGGAGTGAGAAATTTAATGAAAAAATCAAACGCTATGAGAGTTATTTTTTAGCAGGTTTTTTTCAAACGGGGCTTTCCATAGTTGTAGGGGCAACGGGTCCTTTAACCATGACGTTGCTGTTAAAAGATTTTAAAGACAAAGATAAAGTTGTAGCAACGGGTGCAGCACTGATGAGTATTACTCATATTTTAAAGGTGTTTGTATTTATCTATTTTGGGTTTGTGTTTTTTGATTATATAGGAGTTTTGATTTTTATGATTATTGGGGCAGTTCTAGGTAGTTTTGTAGGGACTAAACTACGAAATAGAATAGATGGTAAAAAGTTTGAATTGATTCTTAAACTTCTTTTATCTCTCCTTGCAATTAAACTAATCATTTCTTTAGTGCTATGAAAAATCTTTTCAAATCCAAAGAGGCATTACTGTATATAATGTCAATTGCTATGCTTTTTTCTTTTTCTGCATGGATGAGTTTATTAAATAATTTTGTGGTAGAAGTTGCTTCTTTTAATGGAAGTCAAATAGGTATTTTACAAAGTTTACGTGAAATTCCAGGTTTTTTGGCTTTTACCGTAGTTTTGGTATTATACTTTATTGCACAGCAACGTTTGGTATATCTTTCAATGATTTTATTGGGATTTGGAACATTACTTACAGGCTATTTTCCTAGTGCTATTGGGTTGTATGTGACTACAGTTATTATGTCTGTTGGTTTTCATTATTTAGAAACACTCAATCAATCTCTTTCTCTTCAATGGTTGGACAAAAATCGAGCACCCCTTGTCTTAGGACGAATAACAGCAGTTAAGTCTTTTACTGGTGTATTGGTATTTGTATTAATTTTTTTGATGATGAAATATTTTGAGTTACCCTATAAAGATGTTTATTTGATTTTTGGTGGAATAACGGTCATTCTTGGAATAGTGTGTTGGATTTTTTTTGAAAATTTTAAAGAAGATGTGGTTCAAGAAAAAAGATTAAATTTACGAAAAGAGTATTGGTTATTTTACCTTTTAACACTCCTTGCAGGAGCACGTCGGCAAATTTTTGTAGTTTTTGCAGGGTTTTTATTGGTAGAAAAATTTGGTGTCGATATTGAAAACATGGTGATACTTCTTTTTTTAAATGCCTTAATCAATATTTATTTTGCACCTAAAATTGGAAGGTTTATTCATAAGTTTGGTGAGCATTTAACGCTTCGTTTAGAATATTTTGGGCTAGTTATTGTTTTTACAGCATATGCTTTTGTAGATAATGTCTATATTGCATTTGGCTTATATCTTATTGATCATCTGTTATTTTCTATGAGTTTAGCATTAAAAACGTATTTTCAAAAGATTGCCAATCCTAAAGATATCTCAACAGCAAGTGCGGTAAGTTTTACAATCAATCATATTGCAGCAGTATTTTTGCCATTGGTATTGGGGCTTCTTTGGTTATATTCAAATTCATTGGTTTTTATTATTGGAGCATTAATTGCATTATGTTCTTTTATTCTTTCTTTTTTAATTCCTAAAAATCCACAACAAGGGTTAGAAACAACACTGGTAAAACAAAGTCCTAAAAGTTAGGACTTTGTTGCTTTTATGCTGCTGTCGTTGGATCGACAAAAACTCGTGTGGCTAACTCTTTGTCAATCGTGTATAAACCATAGCCGTTGTCGCCTACAAGTTTGATGTGGTCAATAATGGCGTTGACATTTGATTCTTCTTCAACTTGTTCTGTAACATACCATTGCAGCAAATTATAAGTCGCATGGTCTTTTTCTCTCATGGCAATATCAGAAAGATTATTAAGATTTTGCGTCATATACTGCTCATGTGCCAACGATTTTTCAAAAACGTCTAACAAAGAGCTAAACTCAACACTTACTGATTCAATTGCAGGCAGGGTGATTTCTACATTTTGGTCTTCAAGGTACTTAAACAGTTTCATCCCGTGGGCAACTTCTTCTTGATATTGCACCAAAAACCAGTTTGAAGCACCATTAAAACCCTCTTTGGAACAGTATGCACTCATCCCTAAATAGATGTAAGCTGAGTGAAACTCTTTGTTTAATTGTTCAATTAAGGCTTGTTGTAAATTTTTATGTATCATGAAAACTCCTTTTGTGTGATTGATTATACCATTTATTCTTTATATTTTTTGGGAAACTCAAATAAAGTCAATGTTGAATTTTGCTTGCACAATTCGTTCCAACTTTGAATAAAAAACTCAAATCCGACAATTCCACACGTAGGTATATTGTCAATATATGCAGAGTTAAGTTCATTGGTAAATTGGGTTAATTCGGGATTATGACCAAATAAAAAAACGGTGTTGTAGGTATTGGGAATACGATGTAAAATATCCAGTAGGGTTTTCGTTGAAGTTAAATACAAACTTTTTTCAAAGGCAATATCGCTTGTAAAATTGAGTTGTTCAGTAAAGATTTCAGCCGTAGTTTTAGCACGTTTTGCAGGAGATGAAAGAATTAAATCAGGGAAAATCTTTTTTTCGAGTAATACCTTTGCCATCAACGGGGCGTCATTTTTTCCTCGTTGATTTAAAGGACGATCAAAATCATCCAACAAAGGATTGCTCCAAGATGATTTGGCATGACGAATTAAGTAAAGGTGTTTCATCTTTGCTCCTTATAATTTTTGTTAAATAGTATATTTAAAACTTCCCTAACTATACTTTAGATAAAATGGCGAAAAAATTATAGGAAAACATATGGCAATTTATACTTGTGGACACACCACGCCCGATTCAGACTCTATTTGTTCTGCCATTTCATTGGCATATTTACTCAATCAAATCGGACGAGAAGCAACTCCTGCTCGACAAGGTGAAGTGAATCCTGAAACACAATTTATCTTAGATAAATTTGGTTTTGAAGCCCCTTTATTAAAAACTTCATTTGCAGGTGAAGAAATTTTTATCACCGATTATTCAGATAAAGGACAAGCACCTAAAGATATTGAGAAAGCCACGATTGTAGGTATTGTTGATCATCATAAATTGGGTGATTTAACCACATCAACACCGTTAGAGTGTTGGATTCGACCCGTTGGATGCACCAACACCATTGTTAAAGAGATGTACGATTATCATAAAGTCGAAATTCCCAAAAATATTGCAGGAATTATGATGTGTGCGATTTTATCAGATACCGTAATTTTCAAATCACCCACATGTACGGATTTAGATATTAAAGTCGTACGTGAGTTAGCACAAATTGCAGGGATTGAAGACTTTGGAGCTTTAGGAATGGAGATGTTCAAAGTCAAATCAGCCGTAAGTGGTGTGCCTGTACGTGAGTTGATTTTAAGAGATTACAAACCGTTTGATATGCACGGCAATCAAGTAGGAATTGGTCAGTTAGAAGTGATTGATTTAAGCATATTTGATGAGGTGAAAGAGGCTTTACAAAAAGATTTAGAAAAATTAAGAGAAGAAGAAAACTTACACACCGCTTGTTTGATTTTAACGGATATTATGAAAGAAGGAAGTGAAGTACTGGTGTCATCACAAGATTCTTCAATTTTTGAAAAAGCCTTCAACTGCAAACTTGTCGATGGCAAAGTTTGGATAGATGGATGTTTAAGCAGAAAAAAACAAATCATCCCTTTCTTAGAACCTGCGTTCGCATAAAAAAGATAGCTTTCAGGCTATTTTTTTTAAAAAAATCAAATACTTTTTTAACTAAGACAAACAATATCAAAAAAAGAGTACTCTTTAACAGATAAAAAACTATTCTAAAAGGATGTACCATGAAACATGAACTTATGACCTTACCGTATGCACAAGGTGCCTTAGAACCTTTGATGTCAAAAGAGACGTTGGAGTATCACTATGGAAAACACCACCAAACCTATGTGAATAATTTAAACAATTTAATCGCAGGGACTCAATTTGAAAATTCAACTTTGGTTGAAATCGTGTTAGGTTCAGAGGGTGGACTTTTTAATAATGCTGCACAAGTTTATAATCACGACTTTTTTTGGCAAAGTTTAACGCCAAATCAAACAGCAATTTCTTCAAAAGTTGAAACCGCTTTAACTCAAGCTTTTGGTTCAGTAGAAAAGTTTAAAGAAGAGTTTACCGCAAAAGCCGTTGGGCATTTTGGTTCGGGTTGGGCTTGGTTGGTTCAAGATGAAAACAAAGCCTTAAAAATTATCACCACTTCTAATGCGGCAAATCCATTAACAGACAATCTTAAACCTCTTTTGGTCTGTGATGTGTGGGAACACGCGTATTATATCGATGTAAGAAATGCCCGACCCAAATATTTAGAAAACTTTTGGAAACTCGTAAACTGGGATTTTGTAGAGCAAAATCTGGGATAAAAGGAAGTATGGATTTTTCCATACTTTTTAATTAATGAAATCAAATATTTTTAGAAACTCAAAACTTAACTTCCTAGAGTTACGATATGTACAAGATATCCCTGATTGTACAAAAATGCATTTACATGAAGAACTTACTATTACTGCCATTAAAAAAGGGTCATTGAACTTGATTTTCAATGATGCTTCTCTTGAACTTTTACCCAATGAAATTGGCATTATAAATAACGATATTCCTCACTGTGCTACACTGAATAAAGAATCAAAAGAGGGATATGTTTTGTATTTACACAAAGAGTATCTAAAAAAAATAAACATCAATTTTAGGGTGCCTTATGAAATAATCAAACAAAAAAATATTTGCAAAAGTTTTATCAATTTGTGTGAATGTTTATTAAATGATAAAATAAGTTTAATAGAAAAAGAAGAGATGTTTTTCTCTTTTTGTTTGATACTTTTTCCCTTTGAATTAAAATCAAACAATGAACAAACTGAATCAATATTGGCTTTACAGATCAAACAATATTTAGATAAAAATTATCTTGAAGAACTTATTCTAAATGATTTAGCTTTGATGTTTAATTTAAGTGTTGTTCACTTAATCCGTGTATTTAAAAAAGAGTTTGGACTTCCTATTCACTCTTATATTTTAAATAAAAAAGTGCATTTTGCCAAAGAGTTATTGGCTTCTGATTTATCCATTGTTGAAGTGACTCAAAACAGTGGTTTTTTTGACCAAAGCCATTTAAACAGAAGTTTTAAACGAATATTTCAAATCTCACCCAAAGAGTATCAAAAAAATATTTCCAAATGTTAATTTTGTACAAGATTTTTTTTTATTTTTCAATTACAATACGAAACAAATCAAAAAAGGAGATTCTATGCAGATCCATATAAACTACATATCACCAAACACAACGATTCTTTCACTACTGCTTCTTCTTAGCCTCTAATATCTTACATCCCTTTATATATTTCGTATTTTAGTGCAATGACTGAATGGTCATTACAATTTATTAATTATTTCATAATGGAGAAAATAATGCAATTTAAAAAATATCGACAATATCCTGTTGTCAAAAATATCACACGTAAGTGGACAAACAATCAAATCAACGAAGCACCAATATATTGCAGTGTGGATTTACGAGATGGTAATCAAGCGTTAGTCAATCCTTTGACAATCGAACAAAAAGTAGCGTATTTTAACTGTTTGGTTAAGATGGGATTTAAACATATAGAAGTGAGTTATCCCAGTGCCAGTGATACGGATTTTTATTTTACACGGAAACTAATTGAAGAAAATTTGGTGCCCGATGATGTTTTTATTCAAGTATTAATTCCCGCAAAAAAAGAGTGGATTCAAAAAAGTGTTGAAGCCATGAGAGGAGTAAAAAATGGGATTTTTCATTTGTATAATCCTACCAATGAGTTTCAAAGACGTGTTGTATTTAATAAATCAGATAAAGAAATTATAGACATGGCAGTTGAGGGAATACAATATTTAAAAGAACTTACACAAGAGTTTGAAGGCAACATTGTTTATGAGTACACGCCTGAAAGTTTTTCTCAAACCAATTTAGAGTTTGCTCTTAAAATCTGTAATGAAGTTATCAAAACTGTTAAACCAACCATTGAAAAGAAAATGATAATAAATTTACCCAATACATTGGAAGCGTGTATGCCCAATATTTATGCAGATAGAATAGAGTGGATGTGTAATCATTTACACAACAAAGATGCTTTGATTGTAAGCGTTCATCCACACAATGACAGAGGAACAGCGATAGCTTCTGCTGAATTAGCTGTCTTAGCAGGGGCAAACAGAGTTGAGGGAACATTGTTTGGTAATGGTGAACGAGCTGGAAATTTAGATTTGATTACATTTGCTTTTAATATTTATTCACAAGGCATTAACCCCAAGTTGAATTTATCATTTATTGATGAGGTCAAAGATTTTTTTGAAAAAATAACACAAATAAAAACTCATATACGACATCCCTATGTGGGTGAAATGATATTTACCGCGTTCAGTGGGGGACATCAAGATGCCATAAAAAAAGGGATGGATTTTTACAGAAAGCAAAATTGCCAAGAGTGGAATGTCCCTTATTTACCTATTGATCCAAAAGATATTAACAGAGATTATGAAAAAATCATACGAATTAATTCTCAATCAGGAAAAGGTGGAGTTCGTTTTATTATCAGTGAATTTTTTGGTGAAGAATTAAGCAATAATCAAGCCATTGAGTTGGGTAATATTATCAAAGAAGAGACGGATAAATTAAAAAGAGAGTTAAGCAAAGAAGAGATTATCAAACTGTATAAAAAGTCTAAAAAGAAGAGAGTGTAACAACTCTCTTCTTTTGTTTCCTTGTCATGTTTATTTTTTATTTATGAAAATCTAAAGTTTAATTATGATAATGTTTCTCAAAAAGATTTAGGTATATTGATGTTGAAATATTATAATGAACTTTTATATTTTGCTCAAAAACTTGTTGGCGATAAAGAAAAAGCCAAAGATGTAATACAAGAGACTTATACCCGAGTACTGCACATACAAAACGGAAGAGAAATCAATAACGAAAGAGCCTATTTATACAAAATTGCCAAAAATGTGGTGATAAATGAAGCGTTAGAAAGACAAAAACTCAAAACAACTGAATATGAAGAATATCTTCATGTTTCACCAATACATGAGCAACCCGAAGAAATTTTAATCCAAGAAGACCAAGAAAAGATTTTTATGAACATTGTCAATGACTTACCACAAAGAGCTAAAGAAGCTTTTGTCTTATATACTGTTGATGGATACAGCAGAAAAGAGATAGCTTTGATGTTGGATATAACATCCAATGCTGTTGAAAAACTGATCAAAAGAGCCACGATAAAAGTTGAAGAAGAATTAGCGAAGAGAGGATTTTAAGTGAATATTGAAACTAAAATCAAAGAAGAAGCAATACATTGGTTGACCTGTGAAAACGAGGGATTAGATGAAAATCAAAAAGGTGAATTTGAAAACTGGTTAAAAGAACCAACTCATCAAAAAGCCTATAACCGAATGAAATTTGTACATCAAATGGCACAAACTCTCTCAAAAGAAAATGCTCAAAAATTGAGTTCAAGAACACATCATCAAATAAGAAAAGAAAAGTTTTTGAAAAAAATAAGTTATTTTTCAAGTGCTGCGGCAATTGTGTTCATCGTATGTTTTTCAGCTTTTAAACTCTATAACAATACCTTTGCCGTGCAATTTTCCAAAACCTTAGTAACCGATACTAAGAATCTTATAAAGGAGCAACTTCCAGATGGTTCAAGCCTCTCTTTGGATGCAAAAACGAATCTCAATATAGAGTTTTTTAATGGCAAAAGAGAAGTGATATTAAAAGAAGGACGAGTCATGTTCGAAGTTGCAAAAGATGAAAACCGACCTTTTGTTATAAAAAGTGATGATATAAATATCGAAGTTGTTGGAACAAAGTTTGAAGTCATACATAAAAAGGATACTACAACCATCAATGTAGAAGAGGGGATTGTCAAAACCTACTACTCTTCTTATTTTTTTGATAAACAAAATGAAATGATGTTGACAAAAGAAAACAGTATAACTTACTTAAATAAACAAGGAATGATTGCAACGCAAGGAAAAGTCAATCCAAAAAAGATAGCTCTTTGGAGAGAAAATAGAATCCATTTAGATAACACAACTTTAAAAGAAGCCTTGGAAGAATTTTCAAAATATAAAAATATATCGGTCTCTTTTTTATCCAAAGAAGCGGAAAACTATACTATTTCAGGAGAGTTCTTTTCTACACAATTGGAAATATTTTTAAAAACAGTGACAAAACTTTACCCTATAAAAATAGAAAAAAAAGAGAAAGTTTTAAAAATTTCAAAAAAAATTTAAAAATCATGTCCGTTTTGTAACTGCTTTTTTGTCTTATCTTGTTAAGAATGATTATTGTAATTATTTCTATGATATCTAAGGAGAGATAAATGAGTTCACTTAAAATGAAATTTTTAAGTCCGGTTACTGCACTGCTGATTTGCACCAATATATATGCGGAAGAGTTGAGTTATTCTATTCAAACACAATCGTTAAAAGATGCGATTGAAATCATATCTAAAAAAGCAAAAACACCTTATATCGTCAAAGGAGAGCTTTTAGAAGGTAAAACATCTAACACCATAAAAGATATCAAAGGTACTCAAAATGCTTTAGATAAAATCTTAGAAAACAGTGATTTAGAAGCAGTTATACAAGAGGGTGCAATTATTATAAAAGAAAGAAAAATACAAACTTCTGTTTTAGAGGCAATTTCAATTATGCCAAGCGGTTCTGATGGTTCCGCTGAAGATGGCTATTTGGTAGATAATATTTCAGGTGTCGGTTTATGGGGAAGTAGAAGTTTACAAGATACGCCTTATTCTATGACAGTAATATCAGAAGATTTAATTGAAAATGTTCAAGCCAATGATATGGTACAAATTTTTAAAATGAATCCTACAACTCAAAATAGTATGAGTGAATATAATGGAGCTAATATGCCTTATATGAGAGGGTTTGATGTACCCAATTCAATAATTAATGGTATGCCCACTGCTGGTTGGTATAGTTTTACAACTATGGAAGATTTAGAAAGGATTGAAACTATCAGTGGAGCGACAGGGTTTTTATATGGTGGAGGAAGAGTTGGTGGAGCAGTAAATTATATTACTAAAAAGCCAACTTTAGAAGATAAAAAAAGTCTAAAAATAGGAAACTATGGAGGGGAACAATACTATGGACATATTGATATAAGTGGACAAATAGATGAAAAAAACATCTTTGGATATAGAATAAATACCTTATATCAAGATGGCGATAGTGTAAATAATCTTGAAAAAGAACAAAAATATGTAAGTTTGGCATTTGATTTTAAACCAACTGATGATTTTACTTTAGATTTAAACTATGCACATAGGGATTTAAAAAAAACTATAAAACCACTTTTTTATCTAGGGAATAATATGTATCGTCCTAGCCTTGATGTAAGTAAAAATTATTCAGCTGATTGGGCAACAACTGATGAAGAAAATGATAGAGTAATGACAAATTTAAAATGGGATATAAATGATATATTTACTCTTAGAAGTTCATTCCTTTATGAAGAGAGTAAACATAAATACATTGGTGAGCAAATTGTATATATGAGACCTGATGGTTTATATGATGTAGAAACGGGCAAATATTCATCTATTGCTAATGAGTATGAAGGATATTCAGGAAATATATATTTAGATAGTAGCTTTGAAACTTTTGGAATAAATCATCTTTTAACAGTGGGTTATTCTGAAAATTATTTAAAATTTTCAAGACCAACAGTACGAGCTGAATATGAATTCTTTACAGGTGTAGCCTTAGATCAAATAAAAAATTTGCCATCAGTATCTACCGTTATTCCTAATAGTAAACTGATACCTAGTTGGAAAACTCAATATAAAAATGTTTTAATAGGAGATGATATAGCATTTAATGACCAATGGAGTGCTTTAGTTGGAGTAAATTATTCAACTATCATAAGTACAAGATATAACAATAGTGGTATACAAAGTTCAAAGTATGATGTATCTGAACTTACACCCACGTTATCTTTGATTTACAAACCAATCGAAGATTTAACAACATATGCGACTTATATAGAAAGTTTAGAAACTGGGACAATTGTTGGGAATATATATGCCAATGAGAATGAAATTTTAGACCCATATAAAAGTACACAATATGAAGTTGGAGCAAAATATAGTTTAAATGAAAATGTGTTATTAACGGGAGCATTATTTATAATAGAAAAAGCTAATTCTTATGTTGATAATAGCACAGTATCAAGTTTAGGTAAACCAACACTTACTCAAGATGGAGAACAAATACATCAAGGGATTGAAATTGGACTTACTGGAAAAGTTACAGATAATCTTACCCTTATGGGTGGAGCAACATTTATGGATTTAAGTGTAGAAAAACATAGTAATAAATCTATTGAAGGTAAAAAACCAATTGAAGCTTCTACAAAAATGGCAAAACTTTATGCAGAATATAATTTTCCATTTTTACAAGGTTTAACAATAACAGGAGGAGCATATTATACTGGTAAAAAATATGGTGATAATATGAATACAGATATTATGCCATCATATACACTTTATGATGCAGGATTTAGATATAAAACAAAAATAGATAAATTCCCAACTACATTCTTAGTAAATGTATCAAATCTAACTGGAAAAGATTATTGGGATAGTGCTACTTATTTAGGAGACCCAAGAACTGTTGCATTTTCTATGAAAATGGATTTTTAAAATATTCAAGAGGAAAACAATTCCTCTTGAATCAAAAAATTAGCTCATGGGTTTCACAAATGAAAAAGGAATTCAACTCTCCAATTTTTCACTCCCTACGTGGAACTCATGACCTAATCTTTAAATAATATTCTTCTAAAGCTAAGGAACTTGAAACTGATTTTAAGTCCATATTTTCAATCTGATTTTATTTTTTGAATAAGGATTTGATTCAAAGAAATAATCAATTAAAAAATAAATATAATACTTTTAATACAATGACATAAAGGAAAAATATGCAAAAAACAGTTGGAATCTTAGTTTTTAATGATATTGAAGTTTTAGATTTTTGTGGACCTTTTGAAGTGCTAAGTGTGGCAAGAATTGATGAGTCCAAAAGAGGGGAAACCCTTTCTCCTTTTGTCGTTAAACTTATATCAATGACCAAAGAGGTTGTTTTTACCAAAGGCAATATGAAAGTCATACCCGATTTTGATTTTGAAACATGCCCAAGGCTTGATATCTTAATCGTTCCCGGTGGAATGGGTACGAGAAAACTGATGTACGATGAAAACGTGTTAAATTTTATACAACAAAAAGCAAAAGAAGTTGAACTTTTAACCTCAGTTTGTACAGGCTCACTCATTTTAGCCAATGCCAAACTCCTCGAAGGCATCAATGCCACAACCCATTGGAAAAGTTTAGAACGATTGGAACATGAATTTAAAAATGTCAAAGTCTGTAAAGATAAACATTTTGTAGAAGATGGCAATATTATCACCAGTGCAGGTATTTCAGCAGGGATTGATATGGCGTTGCATATTGTCAAACGATATTGTGGTGAGGAAGTTGCAAAAGCTACAGCAAAACATATGGAGTATCCGTATATGGTGGAAAATAAAAGGAGAGTGGAGGTTTGAGACATTGTTATAATAAAACAAAAAGATGACAATTTGTAATATTTTTTAATCTGATTTTATTTTTATGATAATGTTTGAGAAATTCTAAAAAGGTTGAATTATGGATAATATTTCAAATTTAGTGGTTTATAATGATGGGGAGTTGGAGTTAAAAATTTCGATGGATAATGAAACCGTTTGGCTCAATCAAAAGCAATTAGGTGAGCTTTTTAGTGTTGAATCTCATAGTGTTACTTATCATATTAAAAATATATATAAGCAAAAAGAGTTACAAAAAAATTCAACTACTCGAAAAATTAGAGTAGTTCAAAAAGAAGGGAGTAGAAAAGTTGAAAGAGAAGTTGATCACTATAATCTTGATATGATAATCTCTATTGGATATAGAGTAAACTCAATTACCGCTACAAAATTTCGTCAATGGGCAACATCAATTCTCAAAAATTATATTCAAAATGGTTATGCAATCAATGGTGAAAAGATTACCAATGAAAGATTTGTTTCATTAGAAAAAGATGTCAACCTTTTAAAGAATAAGATTGATACTATCTCTTCAAAATTGGAAGATAATAGTTTGAAAATCAAACAAGGCATCTTTTACGATGGACAAATTTATGATGCGTATATTTTTGTCTCTGATTTGCTGAGAAATGCAACAAATGAAATTATTTTAATCGATAATTATATCGATGACACTGTGTTGACTTTGTTCAGTAAATTACCGAATATAAAAGTAACTATGGTTACTCATACGATTTCAAAACAACTCAAACTAGATTTTGAGAAGTATTCAAAACAGTATAACAATTTGACTATAAAAACTTTTAAAAACTCCCATGATAGATTTTTGATAATTGATAAAAAAGAGGTTTATCATATAGGAGCCAGTTTAAAAGATTTGGGCAAAAAATGGTTTGCTTTTTCTAAGATAGATATAAGTGCAAATGATTTAATATCTAAGTTAATTTAAAAAGAGAGAGTATGGCAGAGCAATTAAAAAATCTATACACAAAAGCATATATACAAAACCTAGCGAATACAATAAAAAAGCACTACAAAAATCTTGATGAAGAATCCTTTATCAATGCTATTTTTGATTCTAATTGGCAAAACTTAGAACTCAAAGCAAGGATGAGACATATTGCTTTACGACTTCATGCCTTTATTCCTTTAACGTATAACAAACAACTTGAGATTTTAAAAACTGTGTCTAAAGATTTCATTGGGCTTGAAGCGATGGTTTTTCAAGATTTTGTGGAGGTGTTTGGGCTTGATGATTTAGAGGAATCTTTAAAAGCGTTGGAAGTTTTTACACTTGAATCGAGTTCCGAGTTTGCTATTCGACAATTTATTTTACACTATGAAACTCAAACCATGAACCAAATGAAGCTTTGGGCACAATCATCCAACGAACATTTACGCCGACTTTCATCTGAGGGGTGTCGTCCACGTCTTCCTTGGGCGGTGGCTTTGCCACGATTTAAAAAAGACCCCACGTTGGTTTTAGAAATCATTGAACTGTTAAAAAACGATAAAAGCAAATATGTACAAAAATCAGTCGCGAATAATCTCAATGATATTTCAAAAGATAACCCACATCTTGTCATAAAGTTTGTTAAAAACAACCTTGGTGTTTCCAAAGAGCTTGATTGGATTTGCAAACATGGCTCAAGAACACTTTTAAAACAAGGCAACAAAGAGGTTTTAGCTTTATTTGATTTTGATAAATCTCACCATGTCCTTGTTAGCAATTTTTATTATGATAAAAAAGTTAAAGTTGATGAGCATTTGACTTTCTCTTTTGAAGTCAATTCCGATGAAACTATTGGAAATCTTCGAGTAGAATACGCGATTTATTATCTCAAATCAAATAACACACACAACAAAAAGGTTTTTATGATAAGCCAAAATGAGATAAAATCATCTTCAAAAAAGTTTGTAAAAAAACAGAGCTTCAAAAATATGACCACTCGCAAACACTATTTAGGCAAACATTATATTGCCATTTTAATCAATGGTATTGAAGTATTAAAAAAGGAATTTGAACTGCATGACTCCCGCCATTAAACTGCTTAAAAAAAATAAAATCAAATTTACAATTCATAAATATGACCATGACCCACTTAATACCAACTATGGACTTGAAGCGGCACAAAAACTCAATTTGCCACAAGACCAAGTCTTTAAAACGCTTTTAGTGGAACTCTATCCTAAAGAGTTGGTGGTGTGTGTTTTGCCTGTGTGTGAGATGCTTAGTTTAAAAGAAGTGGCAAGTGCATTTAAAGTTAAAAAAGCCGTTATGGCTGCCAAAGATGAAGCTCAAAAAGTTACGGGCTATTTATTGGGAGGAATTTCTCCTTTGGGACAAAAAAAGCGACTCCGAACTCTTGTTGATGACACGGCATTAAACTTTAAAACCATTTATGTAAGCGGTGGAAAACGTGGCTTAGACATAGAACTGAGTGCCAAAGATTTGGGACAATTACTCAATGCTTCCTTTGTAAGAGTTTCCTCTTAGTTACATTTTTGTAAACTCTTTGATAATCTTACGTGAAAAAAATATAACTTTTATAATAATTTATATTTTTAGTAGTATAATCAATGACATATTTTATACATAAAGGATTTTTATGGAAAACTCACAATTCGATGCAATTTGTTCACAATTACTTACCCAAGAGGATTTAAAGATATCCAAAGAACTTTTTGATAGAGTTCAAAATGAAGGACTTCTGACACAAATTGATTATAAAAATAATCTTTCGTATATAAAAATTTATTCACTTAATGATATTTACCTTTCAGCAATTGTTCCTATTTTACATAATTTTGGTTTTGAAATTGTCGATGAGATTACTTACAGTATTGTCTGTGAAGGAAAAAAAGTTTATATCATTCGATTCAATTTAAACTTAGAAAAAAATGACAAAATGGACAGCTCAAAAAACAATATTGAGTATGTGATTTCAGAGAGTTTAAAATATGATTATATCAAACGTACCAAACTTTTTTCTTTGGTTTATAATCAAAATTTATCGTTGCGTACGATTTCTTTGTTGAGTGCCATTATTGAGTATTTGGATCAAGCGGTGATCTCTTTAAACAGTGAAGCCATTATTAGTACACTGACAAAGTATGATGAAATTACCCATTTGTTTGTGGACTATTTTTGTGCTAAGTTTGACCCTAAAATGACCAAACGAGAAAAACAAATAGCGCACTTAGAAGAGAGCATTGAAGAACACATTAAAAATGTTCCCAATATTTTAGACGATAAAATCCTTAAACTCACATTTGCTTTGTTGCAATCGTTATTACGAACAAACTACTATTTCCAAAAAGAGTCTATTGCGTTTAAAATCAATACCAAACGATTTTCAGAAAATTTAAAAGGCTTACAACCCAATTTGGAGTCATTTGTTTATCATCACAACTTTTATGGATTGCATTTAAGAATGACCAATATCAGCCGAGGAGGATTGCGTTGGTCAGATCGTCACGATGATTACCGTCAAGAGGTTAAATCGTTGATGAATACACAAGAGGGTAAAAACTCAATTATTATCCCCAGTGGAGCTAAGGGTGGGTTTGTGATTAATAAACCCAAAGAGGAAATTTCCAAAGAACTTTTTACCGAAGTCTATAAAGAGTTTATTCATAACTTGCTGGATTTAGTCGACAATGTTAAAAAAGGTGAAGTCATCCGAGATAAACGAATTGTGGCGTATGATGATGACGATACGTATTTTGTCGTTGCAGCAGATAAAGGAACGGCTGCCATGAGTGATGTGGCAAACTCAATAGCCATTGAAAGAGAGTTTTGGCTAGGTGATGCTTTTGCCAGTGGAGGAAGCAATGGCTTTGGACACAAAGATTTGGGTATTACGGCTCGTGGGGCATTGATGTCAGCAAAACGATTCTTAATTGAAGAGGGGCTTGATATGTACAAAGACCCTATTTCTGTTGTGGGAATTGGTTCAATGAACGGCGATGTCTTTGGAAATGGATTGATTGAGTCCCCTATGTTTAAGCTCGTAGCTGCCATAGGACATAAAGATATTTTTATTGATCCCAATCCCGATTTAGAAACAAGCTTTGAAGAGAGAAAACGACTCTTTTATTCACAAAACGGAAGTTGGAGTGAATACAACAAAGAGTTGATATCTGCTGGTGGTGGAATCTTTTTGCGAGCAACCAAAGAGATAGTACTCAGTGAAGAGATTAAAAAACTCATTGGGACAAGCAAACGAAGTATGAGTGGGGAAGAGTTGTGCCGAAAACTGTTAACCATGAAAGTCGATATGCTTTTTAACGGTGGCGTAGGAACGTATGTAAAAGCCAGCGATGAAAACAATCTTGACTTGGGTGATAAACAAAACGAAGCCGTGCGTGTGGATGCCTTGGATTTAAAAGCCAGAATCGTATGTGAGGGAGGAAATCTAGGATTTACTCAAAAAGCCAGAATTGAGTATGCTCTAAGAGGTGGAAAAATCAACATCGATGGGATTGATAATGCAGGAGGCGTTAATACGTCTGACCATGAAGTCAATTTAAAAATCTTGCTTAATACTCTTGAAGTTAAAGGCATTATTTGTAAAGAAGAGAATTGTAAGATTTTAGAAGGCTTAAAAGAACAAGTGGTCAATTTGGTTTTATGGAATAACTATGAACAAGCGTTGGCGATTTCACGAGATGAAACGTTGAGTCAAAGATATTTAGAACAGTTTATTAATGCCATTAAAATCCTTGAAGAAAATACGTCGTCGTTTAATCGACACGATTTTTATATTCCTAAAAATGAAAACATAGAAGATATTATCAATAAAAATGGTTCCATTGTTAGGCCGGTTTTATGTTCTTTATTGTCGTACTCTAAAATATTTATGAAGTCTATATTGCTTAAATCAACCTTGGTTGATGAGGTGTTTACTTTAAAATATCTCTATAAATATTTCCCCAAATCTTTTGTGGGTGCATATGAACATGAAATTTTAACTCACCCTTTAAAGCGAGAGATTATTGCTACAAAAATGGCAGATATTATCATCAACTCTCAAGGGGTGACGTTTATTAATGATTATGAGAAACTTGGTTTTGAAAAGTTTGTGCTAAAAATCAAAGCATACAGTATTGCCAGTTCTTTGTTTGATGCCAGAACCATTCGGTTTGATATTTATCGACAAGATTTTATTTTAACAGCACAAGAACAATATCGATTGTTGGGTGAGTTAGAACATACGTTAAACTTTACAACTAAATGGATGGTGAAATATTCTAAAGAGTATCAAATCGATGCAACACATATCTTAGAACATAAAGATGAACTCTTTAAAATCTTAGGAGAAATCAACCAAAAAAGTTTTGTGGAGATTATTCCCAACAAAGACAACTTTAACTTATTTTTTGGCGTGATTGACTACCTAAGTTTTGCCGTTGCCGCCATTATGATTAAAGAAAAAACGATGAACTCATTTAGAGATGTAATTGTGGTTTTTTATTCGTTGGTGCATGAATTTAAGATTTTAGAATTGATTGATTCTTTAAATGAAATTAAAATTAACAGCAGCAGTGAAGCCCTTTTGAAGAGCCAAATTCTTAAATTTATTGAGTTTATTGTGGTGCATTACACTGAAGAGATTTTAAAATTCAAACGTGTCAATGAAACTTCTCAAGAGGCGTTTGAAAGCTATCTGAGCAACCAAGAAGAGCTGTTTAATACCATTAAAATTCAAATCAATGAGTTTATGACCAAAGAGAATAAATCGCTTCAAGAAGTGGTAATCACGGTCAATCAAATGTTGGTTTCAGTGCTTTAAAAATAAAAAAGATAAGTGTCTTTATGGCACTTCTCTTTTTTCTCTGCGTGGAGAGTCATTTGAGTAATTGATTATTTAATAATCAATTCTCTCTTTTTTTGTGCAACAATGTTTGTTATACTCAATAAAAATATTGAAGGAACGCCATGGGACTGTTTGATGTCAGTTTACAAAAAGAGATTCTCTTAAACAAAGAACAACTCAATGCACTTAATAAAAAGTTAGGCAACTATGCTACACAAAGTAAAGTGACTAACAATCGTTTGGAAATAACCGAGTTTAAACTCAACTCCTCTTTATTAAAGTACAATCTAATCATAGAAGCAACGAAAACTAAACTCACCATTGCAGGGGAACTCCAACAAGTGTTATGGCTAACCATTTTAATTGTATTGGCAATATTATTGACGTATGGGTTTGGTGTAATTATTATTGTAGCGTACGCCTATTATCAAAAAAGAGTGG
This sequence comes from Epsilonproteobacteria bacterium UBA4036, assembly GCA_002382325.1. GTDB lineage: Bacteria > Campylobacterota > Campylobacteria > Campylobacterales > Arcobacteraceae > Marinarcus. The sequence goes on along the minus strand of DGAG01000002.1, from coordinate 42,195 downwards.
CAACAAAATTTTTAGAAGAAGTGCTTGCAAAAGTAGTCTAACTTAGACTACTTTTATATTTTATCGATAATTACTTTTAGAATCAAGGGTATCCAACTCTTGCCCGATGGCTTTGTATCGTTCAAAGTAGTGCGTGACAAAATCTGAAATGATGGCATTGTTGGGCATAAAGTATTTGCCTGTTTTTGTGGCAAATTGATTTAAAAACAAAGTAGCATCTTTTTTATCTAAATAGTGCAATGCCAACTCTTGGTACGTTTTGATGTACCATTGTTTCAATGCCACAAACGCATCTTCACCCAAATCAATATTGAGTTTTTGATTTTCCCACGTTAAAACTTTGCTTTCGAAAAGCCCCGTTAAATGAATAAGTCCCTCGCAATAGTATGGTTGTACTTCATCAACTTCCATCCAACCAATCAATCCCACAGAGCGTTTGATGGTGTCGATTAATACTTGTAAACTCAATTCACTCTCAGAGGTTCCAATAAAAAATGAAACCAATCCTCCTGTGGTGGCTTTAAACTCTTCGATGTTTTTAAAGTTTCCTGTTTTGTTCATGGCTGACTCGGTTTCATCATCGCACCATAAAATATGTCCGTACTCATGCCCAATAGTGGTGATATCATAGACTTGGTGCCATTTTGCATCTTCTTTAAATAAGAAGTTTCTGTCTTGTGTTAAAAACTCTTGTCCAAAAATCTCTTGTGAGAGTTTTAAAAAGGGTTTTGCACGGCTGGTTTGTAAAATCTCATCGCTAAAGGCAAAGATTTTTTTGCCTTCATCTTTTGAAACGATTTCGTCGTTGGGTACAACTTGTGCTGAAAAAAGCCCGTTGAATTCAGCTGCATAAAATGAAGCGGGTCGTCCAATATAAAGTTGGACTTTCTCTAAACTTTTCATTGAAAAATCAAAGATAGCTTTATGTTGTTCGTACTTTTCCCCAATATGAAAACTGTGGAAAATCGTGGCAAACATATTTTTGATTTTTTGTGCTCTTTGGGCATTTTTCTCAAAGTTTGGATTTGAAAGACGAATATCCCACTCTAAGGCAACGGCTTTTCTAAAGTGATCTTCATAATATTCCAAAGGATGCCCGATTTGAATAGGTGTAGTGATTTTCATCCAAGTTCTATCGACTTGTGCCCATTGTTCTACAAGTTTATCAGTTCTGTTTTCACTGAATGCTTTTATGAGGGTTTGTAAATATTCGACATAATTCCATTTTTGATTATAAATTTCGTCTTCTACTTCAATGAGTTTATCGACAAACTCTTCTAACGCATTAATGACAGCAGTTGTCTCTTTTTTAAACGCTTGTATATATGCTTGGCTTTCATACGTCCCATCGCTTTGTTTAACCAAAGCAGAGTAACTTCTGTCCGCAATTTGTCCATTATGTCCCAAATCAAAGAGTTTGTTTTCTTCCAAATATTCGAATACTTTTGCCTCATTGCCTTCAAACTTTTCAAGCAACTCTTTGTTGACCCCATTGATGATATGTGAAGTCCATTTGCTTTGCCAAAGACTCATTTGAGTTCCAACGTGGTAAACTCCTTCAAAAATGGCTTGATAAAAAGGTGTAAGAAGTTTTTCTTTTTTGATAAATTCCAAGGTAGTTTTGTGTTTTTCTTCCCAAAAACTTCGTACAAAACCGTACGCTTTTTCTTGAAGTTCAATCACTTCTTGCTCGTTTTTTCCCAGTTTTTTAAGTACTTGTACCAATGAATCATCTCGTAAATTGACCAATCGTGTGATTAAAGCCAAACGAATAGTGTCATCGGGATTTTCAAGACCTAAAACAATGGCAAACTCATTGATGAGTGTAAGCTCGTTATAGTTTTTATTTTCCAAATGAGTGATAAGTTGGTTGATACTGTTTTTTTGATTATCTAAGTAAGCATACAAGGTGCTTACATCGTTTAAAAATTGTTCTTGTGTCATAATTTATCTGTCCTTTTAAAGATGAAGTATTTTATCAAAAAAGAGTTGTTTTTATCTTAAATTAGCACTTTAATATTAAAAGTGCTAATTTTCTTTAAAACTTTAGCCTAGTTTTATAAAGTTGTGATAAAATTTCAGAACAAATTAAAAAAATTATAGGAGAAATTTATGGCAAAACATCAATTTCAGACAGAAGTTGGGCAACTTTTACACTTAATGACACACTCTTTATACTCAAATAAAGAGATTTTTATACGAGAACTTGTATCAAACGCAAGTGACGCGATTGATAAATTAAACTACTTAAGACTTACCGATGAAAATTTAAAAGACAACTATGCAGACTGGAAAGGGGAGATTAATATCTCTTTTGATGAAGCAGATAAGTCTTTAACAATTTCTGACAACGGTATTGGTATGAATGAAGAAGACTTAATCGCTTCTATTGGTACGATTGCAAAATCGGGTACAAAGTCATTTGTGGAAAACTTAACGGGTGATGCGAAAAAAGATTCAAATTTAATCGGACAATTTGGTGTTGGTTTTTACTCTGTATTTATGGTGGCATCAAGTGTGGATGTTATTTCTAAAAAAGCAGGGGAAGAAGTTGCTTACAAATGGTCAAGTACAGGAACAGGGGAGTTTGATTTAGCATCCGCAACCAAAGAGAACTCTGGAACAGTGATTTACATTAAACTCAAAGACGATGAAGTTTCTGAGTTTGCAAGCAAATACAGAATCAAAAATATCGTAGGAAAATACTCTAACCATATTGCGTATCCAATTTTCTTAAACTATCAAGAAGAAGTAACAGAAGAGTTAAGTGAAGAAGATAAAAAAGCAGGTAAAGAAGCAAAAAAAACTACTGAAAAACGACATGAAAAAATCAATGAAGCCACCGCTTTATGGATGCAACCAAAAGCAAAACTAAAAACAGAAGAGTACAACGATTTTTACAAATCAATCTCACACGACTCAACTGACCCCATGCTGACTATTCACACAAAAGCAGAAGGGGTAAGTGAATATACCACACTTTTTTATGTCCCTAAAAAAGCCCCTATGGATATGTACCGAGCAGACTATCAACCAGGCGTTAAACTTTATGTTAAACGAGTTTTTATTACGGACAGTGAAAAAGAGCTTCTACCAACCTACCTTAGATTTGTACGAGGAATTATTGATTCAGAAGATTTACCGTTAAATGTCTCAAGAGAGATTTTACAAGAGAATCGAATCTTAGCCAATATCAAACAAAGTTCAGTCAAAAAAATCTTAGGCGAAATTAAAAAACTTTCAAAAGATGAAGAGAAATACAAAGAGTTTATTGCTGAATATAACCGACCATTAAAAGAGGGTGCTTATCAAGATTTTACCAATAAAGAGGCTATTTTAGAGTTGATTCGATTTAAATCGTCTAAGACTCAATTGGGTGAAATGACCTCATTGTCAAAATATAAAGAGAGTGCCGATGTGGAACAAAAAGCCATCTACTATATTGTTGGTGAAAATGAAAAAGTCCTTCGAAACTCACCTTTACTTGAAGCGTATAAGAAAAACGATATTGAAGTACTTATTTTAGACGATAAAGAAATCGATGAAATTATTACACCAATGTATGGAACATATCAAGAGTGGGAATTTAAAGACGTAACATCTTGCGAAGCTCCAAAAGTTGAACAAACCGAAGAAGCCAAAAAAGAAGTGGAAGAGAAATTCCAAGATATTACTAAAAAAATCAAAGACATTTTAGGTGAAGCCGTTACAGATGTACGAGTAACAAACCGATTAAGCCAATCGCCTTCGTGTGTCGTCAAAGATGCCGGTGATGCACAAATGGCACAAATGATGCAAATGATGAGAGCCATGGGACAAAGTATGCCAGAAACGGCTCCTATTTTAGAAGTCAACCCTGAGCATGATATTGTTAAAAAACTTAATAGTTGTTCCGATGAATCGCTACTTGAAGATGTTTCATGGGTACTATTAGACCAAGCAAAATTAAGTGAAGGTATGGAAATCACGGATGCAGTAGCGTTTGCGCAAAGACTAAACAGAATTACTGCAAAAGCTCTATAAAAATAAAAGAACTATTTGCACGCATCTTCGGCGTTGCAAATAGTTTTTTTCTCAATCACGTACTTTAGTACGCTCAATCAATAAAAACAATTTGCGCCTTGAATCTACATACAACTAATTCTTTTAACTTTTTTTAGGTCAATCGAAATTATAATTATGTTATAATTTATCCACAAATAAGGATTAAAGTGACAAAAGAGTATATTATTAACTATCTTCGTGAGCATAAAGATGAATTTTCAAAAAAATTTGGTATTACTAAGCTTGGATTATTTGGCTCTTATGTAAGAAATGATGCTAAAGAAAACAGTGATATTGATATTTTAGTTGAACTTGAAAACAACCTTACTGATATTCACGCTAAAAAATTTGAGTTTAAGAGAGATTTAGAAAACTATTTTAATCTAAAAGTTGATATTGCCAGAGAAAAATATTTAAAACCATTTGCTAAAAAAGAGATTTTAAATGAAGTTGAATATGTCTAAAACTAAACTCTCTTTACTCTCTATTCTTGAAGCCATAGAAAAGATTGAAAGATATACAAGTACATATAAATCTGCTGATGAATTTTATCATGATGAAAGAGATTTTGATGCTACAATGATGCAGTTTGTCATCATTGGTGAAATGATTTCCAAACTGGATGATAATTTTAAAAATGAATATTCATTGGTACCTTGGCAAAAAATTAAAGATTTTAGAAATATTGTAGCCCATAATTATTTTGGTATTGATGCCGATGAAATTTGGGAAATAATTGTACTTAAAATGAATCCCTTAAAACAAGAAATCCAAGCTATAATTGAAAAACTTTAATAAATTTAAGTCACCAAGTCACTAAATAAATTTGTTATTTAGCTTTCCAATTTCAAAACTTCATTGGCAATAGAATCGGCGATTTCATCGGTGATGAATTCGTGCCATTTCATCATTTGGTTGATCATATTTCTTTTGCATAAATCTTTCATCTCTTTATCAAAAAATTCATTGTCGTTGATTTGATTGATGATGGGTTCAACTTCAAAATGCCCGTCTTTGACACTTTGCATATTTTCATTGATAAAGTATTGTACGGCATCCATTGAGGCTTGTTTTAGAAGTTCCATCTCGTAGATTCGTTTGGCATCGGGTAGGGTTTGCAGTTCTTTGAGCATTTGATAAATTGAGCCCAATGCCTCTTTAAAATCCACTTCGGTTTTAACAGGGGTAAGTTGTGTGTCGCTGATCATTTTTCCTAACGTGATTTGATAATACATCTCATATTTTGCAAGGTTATTGATGATGTTATATTTTGAGAATTCATCTTTGATATTCATAATCTCTCTCCTTCTTTTTTCATAGGTTAAATTATAACAACTTTTCATTACAAATTGAAATATTTTATTTTATTCAAAACTATTTTTTGTAAAATACGAAAAATTTTTAGGAGAGTTCTTTGATTTATGCGGTTATTACACTTGTGAGTTTAGTATTGTTTGGATTTGTATTAAAAAGTGAAAAACAGATTCAAAAAGGTAAAATTCCTTTTAAACGGGGTAAATAAGCCCAAAAGAGCACTAAAACTTATGATATACTTTAAAAAAAGGAGTTCATATGTTTCGGTATATTTTTCTTGTTTTATTGGCTTTGTTCTTCTCTTCGTGTTCGGCGTTAAGTTACTCTTACAATAACAAAAGCCATGAGTTGGTTTTTAATGTTTCCAATGACACCTCTTATACAGTAAAACTGTATAACCCCAGCGTAACACCACAATTTGATGGGTGTTCTTCCTTTTCTTATACTTTACATGACAAGAGTCCTACTTGGGGTAAACTTTTTATAGAACACATCGATTTGCACTCCAATTGCCAATTTAACAGTGAAACATCGGGCATATTTTTATATGAATTCAAAGAGAATTTAAAGCTGAAACATTTTGAACAAATTGAAGTTAAACAGTATAAAAATTATGAGTTTTACACGTATAAAATCAATGATGTGGAGTATATTAACTTCATTTATATCTTTTCACCGTTTACTTTCACGTTTATTATTGACCAAAAAGGCGTACTTTCACAAGAGATTTTACAACACTTTGATGCTTCGTATCACAGTTCTTTTTTAGACAAAAAAAGATTTGAAACAAATTATGACTACAGCTTGGTTAAAATGAATGTTTTTAAAGGCTATTTTACTAAAATGTCAGAAGATTTTTCTAAGTAAGTTAAGTGGGAGTTGGGATGAATTTTTGGAAAAGAATATTAAAAAAAATAGCAAAAGCATCGTTGCCCATTTTTAGTTTTGATGAAAATGAACTCAAATTTCAAATTGATTCCAATGAAATGTTAAGTTATAAGTTAGAGAATTTTGATTATAAAACAAGACACGACCCTTATACGATTGAAGCGTTTACCATTAAGAACCGAGATATTTTTTTAGAATACATTCGTTTAGACAGTGATTGTGCGTGGAATACCGATGCGTTTGGAGCATATCAATCGTTTTTTAAAGACAAACTCAAACTGAACTCTATGGTTTTAATCGATGAGCAAAAGTTTGAAAATTATACCTTGAGCAGTTATACGATTAATCATACGTTTGTCCTTCATCTTATTCATATTTTTGAAATGTATAAAGATACGTTTATTATCGACACCAAAGGGGATTTGTATCACAAACTTTTGACGTGTTTAAAAGAGGACAATGAAGAGTACAGTTATGCGAAAGAGAAAAAAATGGATATTGATTTTGATATAAGTTTAACAAAAGAGAATGCGTTTTCTTACTATTTTCATCATCGTTTGGGGTAATTCTTTGATTTTTTATGGGCAATAAAAAAAGCAATGCGTAAGGAGAAGAAGAGGGGGAGTTAACGCATTGCTCTTTTTGTAAATTGTATGACATAATTCAAATAAAATTTGAAATTATAAACAGGATTTCTGTTTAAAACCTAAGTAATCACTTACTTGAAGAAATTTTAACAAAGTAGGACAAAAACTATCCTAATTAAAAAAATATAATAGGATAGTTTTAGTCCTATTTAAGTTTTGTTGCAATATAAGTTTAAATACAATTACGATAGAATCGCATATCTTAGAGATTTTAGGAAAAAAAATGGAAGAATTTAATATAAAAGATTTGAAAATAAATTTTGATATTTCAACAATAATAGAGTTCATTAATTCAAAAAAAGCATTTGAAATGGATTTCTATGGCAATATTTATGCCTTGAATGAAGCATCAAAAAAAACACCGTTGGTGTTTAAAACCAAAAATGACATGACGTTTGATTCTACGCAGATTCAAACGATTCTTGAAACCCTTTTTGGTAAAGAGTACAAACTTCAAACCACAGCAACACAAGGGCAAATTACCCCTGTGGGAGCATGGCAAGATATTATTGGACTTAATCAAGACAGAATGACTTATTTTGACCACCAAACTGATGGAGTTGAAGTGTTTGAAGAAAAAGAGCTTGAAGATATTGGTTGGCAAGCCATCTCTTTAAATATTGATTATCGAACGTTGTGCAATCATTTAGAAAAAGAGTGTGAAGGTATTTTTGTTTATTATGATAACGGCATGCACTTTAACGGCTTTGTGATTTTAAATGATATTGAACAAGCCAAAGAAAAAATGTGTGAGTTTGTACGGGTACAAATTAACGAAAAAATAGAAAAAGAAGAACTTTTTTTAGATGAATTGGAAGCCGATGAAAAAGAGGCATTAGAATTTTTTAACTATAAAGGACAATAATTGGAAGAGTTGATTAAAGAGTGGGGATACATTATTTTATTTTTGTACTCTTTTGGTGGTGGATTTTTAGCTTTAGCTGTTGCTGGAGTTTTGTCTTATGCCGGTGATTTAAATATTGTGGCATCCATTATTGTTGCAGGAAGTGCCAATTTTATTGGGGATCAATTTTTATTTTTACTTGCACGAAATAATAAACAGTATGCCAAAGAGATGATGAAAAAATACGGCAGAAAAGTTGCCTTAGCTCATCTTATGATGCGACGATACGGTTCGTATGTGGTGGTTATTCAAAAATACATTTACGGTATTAAAACGCTCATTCCTTTGGCAATGGGTTTAACTAAATACAATGCTAAAAAATTTATGATGTTTAACGTATTAGCCACAATGCTTTGGGCAGTTGTCGTTGGATATGCCAGTTATTTTATGGGTGAGTTGTTTTTAACGTATACCGAAGAGTATAAATATTATGGCGTAGCTGTTATTTTAACCATTGTGTTTGGAGTAGGGTATTATTTGAAGAAAATTTAATTAAATGGTGAGAGGTAAGAAGTGAGTAGTGAGTGGTAAGAAAAAGACCTCTTACTTCTTACCTCTTACTTTTCACTTACCTAAAAGTTTTCCCACTCATCATCACTTTTTGAAGAAGCAGAGGCTTCTTTTTTTACACTTGGTTTCTCTTTTTTAGGTACGACAACGTGTTCATGTTCGTGTCGTATGTTTTTAATGCTTTTTTCAACTTCTCTTTTTTCTTGACCGCTATAATCTAAATTGATGGTCTGTTTTCGCAATACAATATCGTTTTTACCGTCAAACTCTTTGGCGTTGGCATGGTCAATAATAATATTGGCAATATCCAGTGTTTTTCGAGCAATTGAGTCTGCTTCGCTGGCATTGGTGGCATTTTGTTGGGTGATTTTATCCAAGTTATTGACGGCATCGTTAATTTGAGACATCCCAATGGATTGTTCTTTACTGGCATTGGTAACATTGTCAATCAAATCAATGGTTTTACCAATATTTTCATTAAGTTCGGTGTATCCCTCAATCATACTTGAAGCAATTTTTTTACCATCACTGGTTTTTGTTTGAGCATGTTCTACTAAGTTTTTAATCTCTTTTGCTGCTTCGGCACTTCTTGAAGCCAAGTTTCGCACCTCTTGAGCAACGACCGCAAATCCTTTTCCTGCTTCTCCTGCTGTGGCTGCTTCAACAGCAGCATTGAGACTTAAAATATTGGTTTGGAATGCAATTTGGTCAATGACCGTAATGGCTTCATTAATCGCAGTGGTTTGTTCGTTAATCTCTTCCATAGCACGGGCTGTGTTACTGGCAAGTTCTTGCCCTGTAATCGCAGATGATTTTAGTTTTTCACCAAATTGTGCCATTTGTACGGTGGTTTGAGTATTGCTTTTGATGTTTGAAGTGATCTCTTCTAAAGAAGCAGCCGTCTCTTCAAGTCGTGTGGCTTGGTCATTGGCGGCATTGGCAATTTTATCCATATTGTGTGTGAGTGTTTGAGCATTTTGTCCTAAAATCATACCACTTCGTTTATTTTCAACCAATGTTTCTGTGATTACATTGCGTAAAATATTGACATTTTCTTCAAGCTCTTTGATAACGCCTTCTAAATTATTTTCAGCAATTTTAGGTTTAAAATCAAGTTTTGAATAGGAGTTTAACACTTTCATAATATTTTGAATATTGGCATTAAGCGTATGCAACATCTCATTGATAATATTTTTTAAATCATTCAGTGCTGGATTATTGGAATCGGCTTGAATTTTGGTGTCTAAATACCCTTTATTGATTTTATTGGCGACTTCAATGGTATTTTTGATGAGATCCCTGTCTTTTTGAATGTTTCGTTTGGTATTTTCTATATTTTCATTGATTAATCGCGACATCATTCCCAACTCATCTTGTGAGTCAATGGTTTTAAGATTGATTTCTTCTTTTTCAAAGTTAATAAAGGCAAAAAATTCTACCAATCCTTTTTTCACCACATCCACATCCAGTAAAATAGCAAATGCAATGGTTCTGGCTAAAATCAAGGTTAAGGCAACGCCAATGGCACTTAAAATTCCAAAGACAATAAGGTTGAAATCTGCACTCTCTTTTTGTTTTATGATCGTATTGGTCAGTTCTTGTGCTAAAAAATTTTCAACCTCTTTGAGTTGATTGATTTTTTGAGTGATTTGTTCAAACCAATAAGCAGGTTCAACGCCAAAGGCGGAAGTTTTTTCTTCATATAATGCCACATTTCTCATACGTAACACTTCATTGATGGCATTGCCTTGAATGGTTTGCGTATAAAAAGCCTTTGATCCTTCGGGAGCAATTTTCAAAAAAGCATCCATGTAGGCATCTTGTTGAGCAATTAAACTTAAAAACTTCTCTTTCATTCCCGTTCCAAAGCTGTCTTGAGCAAAGGTATTTGTCCCTACAGCTCTTTCAATTCCTGCTCTCTCTTTTGAAAGTAAGAAGTTCATATATGCCACAATATCTTGTGAAACTCTCGCACTGTTTGAAAGTTTTGCAATGGTTCCTGTGATGTTGAGCAATAAGGTATTGGTATGGGTATAATACCCAATGGCTTTACCTGCTGGAATATTAAGATTGCTTACGCTGTTTCTAATATCCGCAATTTTTTTGAGTTCTTCCAAAGCCGAAGAGAGATTTTCATTAAACTCTTGACCGTATGCAGCTTTATCAAAATGACTTAAAAAGCCAAGCAACTCTTCTGCTCGTTTTGATGTCTCTTCACGCTGATGGGGCAGTTCCGTTTTGAATTTTTGACCGGCACTTCCTAAAAATCCTGCGGTCATTCCTCTCTCTTTTTGAGTTTCATGTACCAAGGCTCCAATTTTAGTCGATAGAACAACAACTTTTTCTAACTTTTTTAACCCTTGGGTATTTAAATAAGAGTCATAAGTGAGTTTTGCTGCCAGTAAAATAACAATTGCCAGAGGGATTGACATAATCAAAATCAACTTCTGTTTGATTGAAAGTTTAGATAACATAATTTTTCCTTAAATTTTATCTTTAAATAATAACATAAGTTTTTGAATATTTTAATGATTACAATCAAATTTTATTTGGCTATAATACAAAAAATAATTCAAAGGAATACTTATCGTAACATTTAATAATTTAAATCTATCTCAACCTTTTTTAGACAACCTGCACTCTCTTGGTTTTCAACAGATGACCATCATCCAATCTTTAGCTTTGCCAGTAGCATTTGATAATAAAGATGTGATTGCCCAAGCCAAAACGGGTTCAGGTAAAACAGTGGCATTTTCAATCCCTCTTGTACATAAGCTTAATGTCAAAGAGTTCAAAATCCAATCGCTGGTTTTAGCCCCTACACGAGAGTTAGCCAATCAAATTGCCCTAGAAATTAGAAAACTCTCGCGACACATTCATAACGTCAAAGTACTTACACTTTGCGGAGGAGTTCCCTTTAAACCACAAGTGGTTTCACTTTTTCATGGAGCGCATATTGTAGTAGGAACACCGGGGCGAATTTTAAAACATCTTGAAGAGAATAACATCAACGTTGAACATGTTACAACCTTGGTTTTAGATGAAGCCGATAAGATGCTTGATATGGGATTTTATGAAGATATTATGAAAATCGTAGAAGCGTTACCTCGTAATCGACAATCGCTTTTGTTTTCAGCAACCTATGAACACGGCATTGAAAAGCTTTCAAGTGCTATTTTAAAAGAAGCTGTGATGGTAAAAGATGAAGAAGAACAGGTGGTTAAAATTGAACAAATTTTTTATGAAACCAAAGAAGAAGCAAAAACAGCACTTATCCCTGCGTTGATTTCACAACATAAAGCCCAATCGGTGTTGATTTTTTGTAATACTAAAATCAAATGCGATGAACTTGCCCAAGAGTTGTTTGATTTGGGATTAGATGTGCAAACACTGCATGCCAATATGGAGCAAAAAGATCGTGATGAAACGATGATAGTATTTTCCAATAAATCCTATCCTATCTTAATTGCTACGGATGTGGCTTCAAGAGGATTGCATATTGACGATATTGATTTGGTTATCAATTATGATTTGGCACAAGATGATAAAATTCACACTCACCGAATTGGACGAACCGCACGAGCAGGTAAGGGTGGAGTAGCAATCAGTTTATATGAGAATTTTGAAAATGAAAAAGTAGAGGACTTAAAAGAAGTTTTTCTTGATATTACCATCAAACCCACACAAACCATTATCGAAGATGAGAATTTTAAAATTGACAGTGTGTACAGAACGATATTTATCAATGGGGGGAAAAAGCAAAAACTTCGAAAAGGGGATATCTTAGGTGCTCTTACGGCTGCTATTGGTTTAGACAAAAACGACATTGGCAAAATCGATTCACTGGAGTTTTGCTCTTATGTGGCTGTAAAAAAAGAGGTGTTGCAGAAAGCTCTTAAAGGATTGGAAAGCAATCGAATCAAGGGGAAGTTTTTTAGGGTATTCGAAAAATAAATTTTCGAATAGTGAGAGGTGAGAAGTGAGAGGTGAAGCTATCTGACTTTACTACTTACCTCTCACTACTTACTTCTCACTACTTACTTCTCACTTTAGCATAAAGGTGTTTATGATAGAATGTCACCTCAATTTATAACAAGGGAAAAATATGGCACAAGCAAGCGCACGACATCTTTTAGTTGAAGATGAGAATTTATGTAAAGAGTTAAAACAACGAATCCAAAACGGTGAAGATTTTGCCCAAATCGCACAAGAGTATTCACAATGCCCATCAGGACAAAACGGTGGTGAGTTAGGAACATTTTCGCAAGGTCAAATGGTACCAGAGTTTGACACCGTTGTTTTTAATGAAGCATTAAATGAAGTTCATGGACCTGTAAAAACAGATTTTGGATACCATCTATTAGAAGTAACTTCACGACAAGATTAGTAAAATAAGGCAAATGCCTTATTTTAAACGTTACTTCCTCCCTCATAAACAATTCTACAGCAACCGCATCCTTAAAATATGTAATAGATTTATAAAGTAAAGTTATGGCAATGTTACTGTAAACCCATTGGTAAAACTGATACTTCCATTGATGATACTTGAATCTGCATCCCAAGTCCTCATTTGAGGAGCATTCAGATTAGTTGTATTGCCTGAACCTTTTAAGTTTTCAATGGTTGTTCTATAAACATAGAAAGTTCTAATGGGAAGGGCCGTTCCTGAAACATTGTAAGCATTCTTCTCAACAGTAATATTCTTGTTCTGACGACCTAAAACGCTCATAAAATATGAGAAATCTCCATCACTGTTCATGTTCATCGTATTGTTTCCAATATAAACATTTGTTGAATCAATGATGGTAGTCATGTAAAAATTTGTACCATCTGATGCACTCAAAGAGAAGTGATTGTCTTTGATAGTGACATTATGAACATCATTCATAAAAAACATAGTCGTCCCTGATGCAGGATCGGTATGATTGAGGTTGGCGGATATCCCTATAAGACTGCTGTTATTTGCCATATTAAAGAAGGTATTCGCATTTCCGAAATACGCACCTTTCCCTGTTATGGATGCATTGGGAATAAGCACAGAGACTTTTTTTCCCGCTGGAGTGGTGATACCCATACTTCCACCTCCAATAATAGTTTGCCCCTCTTTGAGTGATGTGTATGAATCGACACCACTGAAATCTCCATTTAAAACAACCGTAGAGTTTTCTCCTGCACTTTCAATGGTTGTTGTCAAATTTGCACCTGTTGTTGAATCGCTTTTTACAAATTTAATACGGTTTCCATTGGCATCAGCAGTAACTTCTTTAGGCGTTTCAAAAACACCTGCTTGCGAGACAATATCAACGTCACGAATAATAGGAGTGGTCATACGTTTTTCAATGGCACTCAGCTTTTGAATGGGAGCAGATTTTTCTTTTTGATTTCCTAAAGGAATACGAAGTCTTAAACTTGCAAAACTTTGTCGACCTCGTACATCGTCCCTTTGTACTTCTGCACCCAAGGTCAATCGTGAACCTTCCCATAAAAAAGGAACTTCATCGAAAGTTAAGTCAAGACGACCTCGTGGCCCTTGAATACTTTGTACATCATCTTCGTAAAAGCGGAATCCTCCCGCATAAAGTCGGATTTGTTGCTCTTCTTGCACATTAAAGATAGGAAGTCGGTAACCAATCTCTGCATCATACCCCTTCATAGAACGCTCTTCTCCTTGGGAGTACATGATACTTGAATCTGTAAACGCTACACTACTAAAGGACTCTTCAAGATGGCTTTTGGTACCTGTTGGTATGTAGACGTTTGCACGGAAATCCCAATCCTCTGAGAGGGCTTCCATACCTGCAGTTATTTGAGAAAAATAGTTGTCGTAAGGCGTTTTACGTCTGTCATAGTACGTGTAAGCACCAATAATCCACTCACTGGGTAAAATATGTCTAAGACCCAAACCAAAGTTACCTTCACGGCTGCTTTTATTGTCCAGTCTGTAACGAATATCAGTATATAAAAGGGTGTCCTCATCTTGCACCAAAGGAATGAAAAAGTTCCCTTCACCTAAGTGTCGTTGACTGCCCATTTTCCCTTCTACATCTAGGAATGGTTCCCATTTTTGCTTTTTTTGATTTGTATGAGTAGGGGCACCCATGAGTGTACTTCCTAAAAGCAAAGAGAATGTCAAAATTGCCCATTTTTTTTTGTTCATTTCTTACCTTTTATCTTATTTTTTTTTATAATATCGTGTCATCGTTATATTGTTCGTTATATTGTGTTATATTTGAAAGCTTTTTTAAAACGATGCTCACAAAGTAAATAGCTGTAGTAAAAGTGCCATTTACTTCATGATGAAAGTGTTGAAAAACAAATTCTATTGTACGGTAAAACCATTGGTGAAACTCACACTTCCATTGATAGTACTCGCATTATTGTATGTACCCATAGAGCCTGCAGACTGATTCGTAGTGTTATTTGAACCATTTAAATTATTCACGGTTACATTGTAAAAGTAGAAAGTTCTTGATTTATCGGTTGTACCTGAAATCGTATAATCATTATTTTCAATAGTGACGTTATTTATTTGTGTACCTATAAAACCACTTAAAGAAGCATATGGACTATCGCTGTGCATCTTTAAAGTATTATTCCCAATATAGATATTATCAGAATCGTTTACAGTGAATACATAAGAAATCTCTATGGGAGAAGATACAGTTAAGTTACTGTTTTTTATAGTAACGTTGTTGACATTATCGATATGAGCAATCGCTGTACCCGTTCCTGAACTATTAGTGATATGAGCTGTGATACCAGTAAGAGTGGTGTTATTCCCCATGAGAAAGAATATGTTTGAGCCTGAAGTAGGGATATAGCCGCCTTGCCCACTAATACTTCCACCCGGTGAGGGAACAGATACTTTGTTTCCTGCAGGTGTCGTAATATCAATGTTGCCTTTTCCAATTATGGTTTGCCCATCTTTCATCGTTGTAAGACTATTGATACCCGTTAAAGTACCATTTAAAACAATGGTAGCATTTTCCCCTGCATTTTGGATGAGTGTATTAAGCTCAGCTCCACTTGAAATCTCATCATGTTTTAGATATACGAGCTTATTACCATCTGCAGTAGTAGTTACCTCCACAGGAGCTCCAAATGCTCCTGCTTGCGAGACAATATCCACGTCACGAATAATAGGCGTGGTCATACGTTTTTCAATGGGGCTTAACTCTTTTTTAGGCGAAGAGTACTCTTTATCCCAATTAAGAGGGATACGAAGTCTTAAACTTGCAAAACTCTGTCTTCCTCTTACATCGTCTCTTTGAACCTCTGCTCCAAAGGTTAAACGTGATCCTTTCCATAAAAAAGGGACTTCATCAAAGGTTAACTCCACTCTTCCTCGTGGGCCTTGAACACTTTGTACATCATCTTCATAAAAACGATACCCACCTGCAAAAAGACGAATTTGTTGCTCTTCTTGCGCATCAAAGATAGGAAGTCGGTAACCAATCTCTGCATCATACCCCTTCATGGAACGCTCTTCCCCTTGGGAGTACATGATAGATGTACCTGAAAAATCGACTGAACTTAACGAGTCTTCCAAATGGCTTGTTGTTCCAATGGGAATATAGACATTTGCACGAAAATCCCAATCCACTGAGAGGGCTTCAAGACCTGCCGTTATTTGAGAAAAATAGTTGTCGTAAGGCGTTTTACGTCGGTCATAATAGGTATAACCTCCCACAATCCAGCTGCTTGGAAGGATGTGCCGAAGGCCCAAACCAAAATTGCCTTCTTTACTACTTTGATTATCAAGACGGTAACGAATATCTGTATATAAAAGAGTGTTGTCATCTTGAACTAAAGGCATAAAAAAGTCTCCTTCACCTAAGTGTCGATGACTTCCAAGTTTTCCTTCCACATCAAGGAATGGTTCCCATTTGTTTTCTTTCTCTTCTGCTAGGGCATTTGTTATTACCAACAATATGCATATTAAAAATATAAAGAAAATATTTTTTTTACTCATACTCTAACCTTTTTTATTATTAAATCAATTTCTACAAGTCATATATCAAAAACTACAAATGCAGCGACTTCTTATGACAATTTTAGATGTGCAATTGTCATAGTATAGACTTCACTTGTATTTTCCCCATCACTGACGGTATACATAACCTGAAAAGTTTCATAAGTAGGTAATGCTACGCTTCCAGGGTAAGCCACTGTTACATTGGTGCCTGACTTCGTCACAGTAATGGTGTAAGGAAGACCACCAATATGTCTTTTTCCCACAATATTTATTGTAAGTGCGTCGCCATCAGCATCATGGATGTGTGAACTTAAGTCTACAGTAACACTTTTGGTCCATCCTGCACTGACGGTGAAACTCTCTCCTGTAGGAGCAGAATTACTTGGTTCTACATTTGGTTTTTGTCTGGGATTGAGACTCTTATTTAATCGTTGATTGAACTCATTGGAAGCCAACTCTTGTGCTTTAAAAGTGGCAGTACTGACTTGGCTTTCAAAGAAGTCTCGGTTACTTAACGGATCATTTTCAATATCTTCATCATAAACAATGCCATATGACACAGAGTTTGAAGTATTCGCTTGAGCAGTTAATATGGGTGACCAACTTTTTGAAGCAAAGGCATATTTTACTCCCAGTGTGATGCGATAATCGTTTTCATCCGTTTGCATTGCATCGTTGTATTGTACAAAGGTTCGTATATCTTCTATGGGATAATATGCCCCTTGGGCAATCAGACCTGAATAGTTGTTGTGATAAACATGTGAGTTTTGGTATGTGAGCATGGCTTCAAGAGTTCCCCAATCTTTGGTAAAGTTGAGTTCATATTGACCCAAAGCTTCAATGTAAGCAGTGTTGGTATAACCATTGGCTTCATACGTATCACGCAGTTTGTTCCCCACATATCCAAGTTCTATGTTGTAGTTCTTATCATCTCCCCAACCAACAGAGGTTCCCAGTGTGTATTGCTTGATATCAATATTGTGTGTACCAAAGAGAATCTCTTTTTTTAAATACCCAAGTCCACCTTTGATATAAAAACTTTGTGGCAGAGCATATTTATAGACACCGTAAAGTTTTTGATAATCATTGCCATACTCTAAACCAGCTTGGCTTTGGTCATCTTTGTACTCAATTCCAACTCCTGAGTAGGTTTCATCGTTGCTTTTTTCACCCACACCAAATACTCTTATTTCTGAACCATTATCTTTAGAATTAAGAGAATAAAGATTATTCTCTAAAGTTTCTCCAAAGCTTATGGAAAAAGGGATAAAGAAAAAACTCAAAGTAAGTAAGTATTTATTTGTTAATTTCATAACATAATCCTTTAATAAACAGAAGAGAAGTTCTTCTTTTGTCTTATTCAAGTATTATATTTAGCTTGCGTTATATTAAGTGTTATATTTTTTCTTTTTAATCTTGAAATTTATGACGAATATCTAAAAATTCATCTTTGTGTTTTAAGAAAATATCGATAAGATTAGGATCAAATTGTTTCCCTTTTTCTTTTTTAAAGTGTTCAAATATCTCTTCTTCTTTCCAAACTTTTTTATAAGTTCTATGGCTTCCTAAAGCATCAAAAACGTCAGCAACTGCCGTAATTCTTCCATAGATATGAATCGCTTTACCTTTTAAACCTTTTGGATAACCCTTTCCATCCCATCTTTCGTGATGTTCATGAGCAACAATAGCAGCCGTTTTTAAGATTTTTCTTTTCGATGATTTAAGCATGTTATAGCCTAAAGTTGTATGTTCTTTCATTATGGCATACTCTTGTTGAGTTAATACTCCTGGTTTATTTAAAATAGAATCAGCAATACCTACTTTACCAATATCATGCATGGGACTTGCTTGTCTGAGTATTTCAGCTTCTTTTTTATCTAAGCCATAATAAACAGCAAGAAGTTTTGAATATTCAGCTACTCTTTTTACATGTAAGCCTGTTTCTTCACTTCGTCTTTCTCCTATAGCTCCCATTGTAAATATAACTTCTTTTTGAGTCTCTTCAATTTCTAGGATTAACTCTTCAATATGAGAAGTTGCTTCTTTAACTTTTTTCTCTAAGTGTTGTTTGTAAATAGCCAACTCTTTATTGAGTTCTTCTATTTTTTTATGTTGAGTAATATCTTCCCTTATTGCACTGTATCCTATGATGTTATTTTGTTCATTAAAAATAGGAGAGATAGTGGCTTTGACATAATAATACTCTCCATTTTTCTTTCTGTTTTTTACTTCTCCTTGCCATATATGCCCTTTTTTTAAGGTTGACCACATGTTTTTGAAAACTTCTTTACACATATCAGGATGCCGTACAATACTGTGAGGTTGTCCCAAAAGTTCTTTTTGTGTATAACCAGATATCCTCTCAAAAGCTTCACTTGTGTAGGTTATAATCCCTTTTGTATCAGTTTTAGAAGCAATAACATTTTTACTGTACGCTTGAACTAATGACTCAATCTCTTTATGATTTTTATTTTGTTTTTTAAAGAATGTATTCATGGCTAAAAGTGTTAAAAATTATTTTTTATTTTTTCTAAAGTACGAACAATAATCAAAACTTGATTTCATAACATAATCCTTGAATCTTAGAAGAGTACATTGCCTCTTTTGTAGTATTTAAGTATTATATTAAGCTATCGTTATTTTTATCGTTACTTTTTTGAATTTTGTTTTTAAACCATAAAGAGATATGTGTTCCATGATCAACTACTACTTGAAGTTTCCCCTCTAGTTGTTCAGTTGCAAGTGACTCAACCATCATTTCTCCAAAGTTTGCCTTTCTGTTAGCACTTTTCCCCACACCATTATCTGAAACTTCTAGGAGTGTTCCATTATTTACACTGTTGAGTGAAATTTTTATGATTCCTCCACTTGAATCAAAAGCATGTTTAATGGCATTGGTCACCAGTTCATTTACAATAAGACCACAATAAATAGCCTCTTCAGTGTCTAAAAAAGAGTTTATATCAAGTTCAAATGTGATATTTTCAAGTTCAAAGCTGTTTTTTATGTTTTGTAAGACTTTTTCAAAATACTCTTTTGCATCGATATTTACAAGATTTTTTTGATTGTAAAGCATCTGATGTACGATACTCATAGCATGAATTTTTCTCTCTACATCATGCAGTTTTTCTTGAATGTGGTCGTCATTATTGTCATTGAGTTTAAGAGCATACAGTGAAGTAATAAACTGCATGTTGTTTTTTACTCGATGGTGTAACTCTTTGAGTAAAAGTTCATTTTGTTTTAATTCATTGTTTAACTCTTGGGTTCTTATGTTTACAATTTTTTCTAAACGATTGGATTCATTTTGTTGTTGTATTAAAAGCGATTGGGTTAAATCATTTTTTTTCTTTTCAAGTGTTTTAATACGATATGCCAAGGATATAGCAAATAAAATAACTTCTGCTGCAATAAGCGTTTCAAAAGTATATTCAAATATATATTTAACAGGAAATATACCCATATATTGAAAAAAGAGTGAAAGCCAAGCCATTAAAGCAAAACTCCATCCCAGTAAGAAGAATTTTGCTTGAGGATTTTTTTTGTATAAAGCATAAAAACCAATCCATAAAAAATAGTATGGAGTAAAAAACTGGAAAAGTATGACTTGTGGAATGGTAAAAATACTAAAGATTTGTAAAACAAAATATAGAGGAATAATATAAATAAGAAGCTTTAAACTCAAATCTATTTTAGGATAAAGAGCCGTATCTAAAAACTTTCTTATAAACAAAGCCATAGTAAAAGTAACGAAAACATTGACATAAAAAACATTGAAAGATAAACTTTTTTTCACAAACTCCACATTATCCATAGGGAAAAGATAAAGTTTTGGGTATATAGAAAATTGACCTTGTAATAAAGTTGCAATTAAATATAAAAAATAATACAAATAAATTTTATCTTTTGTAAAGATAAATAAAAAAGCATTATACAAAACAAGTGAAAATATGCCACCAAAAAAAAGTGCCCATACAATTTGACGAAAAGTATCTTCTTTGTAAAACTCCTTTGGTTCATAAAGCTCTGGTTTGAACCAAAGTGAGAGTTTTTCATTTTTTACATTTAAATAATACGTCTCATAACTATTTGCATTTATATTTATTGGAATATTAAGTGTAACAAGACCATGGAATTTTTCAAGATGATAAATACCTGTTGTTTCTTTTGATAATACTTTGTTATTTGAAACTCTATATAAATCGACTCTTTCTGTAGAGAGATTGTCTATTTTTAAGATTTTTCGTATGGTTTGATTGGTTGGATTGTGAAGTTCAAATTGTATCCATACTCCCTCTGGTCGTAAGTTACAATAGTCTATGGTATTTTTATTGCTTGAGGTGAGTTTATGATGATTTTGTAAAATCGTATCTAGGGTTTCTTGATTGCCTAAATCGTGGTATATCTTTGAGTTGGGAAGTAGTTCAATAGTATTTTGTGTATTAACTAAAATAGCTGCTTGTCCATTGACATATAAAAAGGTAAATAAAATAATCAAAAAACGCATAAAACTCTTTTTTTTGTGAAATTTTAACATAAAGAAAGTGATATTTTTACAATATAACGACAAATATAACGCAGAAGTGATAAAATGATACTATGAAAAAGGTAAATATATTAATCATAGAAGATACAACACTAACTGCACAAAAAATGAAGCGTACATTAGAGTGGGCAGGTTATTATGTTGTTGGCATTGCAAACAACAGTCAATCTGCAATCAGTACAATGTTCAAAGAGCATATTGATATTATTATTGCAGATATTAATATCAAAGGTGAACTCAATGGAATTGAAACAGCAAAGCTTATTCAAAAAAACTTCAATGTTCCCGTTATATTTTTAACATCCTATCATGATGACAATACTCTTGCTGATGCAGCAAGTGTTAATTTTACGGGGTATATTGTCAAACCTTATTTAGATGCACATCTTCTTCGTGAAGTAAAATTGGCTTCTTTACGATTTGGACTTAATAATACATTAAAGCCAGTTAAACTTGACAATGGATATATTTATGATATTCAAAATAAGGTTTTATTAAAAGATAATCAAGCAATAACTCTAACAAAAAAAGAGGAACAATTTTTACATATTTTAGTACAAAATAAAAATCAAATTGTATCCAATGAATATGTAGATTTAGTGATATGGCATGAATATAGCACTTATGATGAAAATCGAAGGCAACTGCTTTTTAGGTTAAGAAAAAAAGTTCCTGATTTAGAAATTGAAACGATTAAAGGGGTAGGGTACATTCTTAAACTTATTGAATAAATGTTTCAAAAAGTATTGCTTTTAACTCTTCTTTCATATCTTGTGTGATGATTTTTTTATTGGTGTACAAATAAAATGGTACGGTGTTTTGCATCGATTGTTTGAGTCGTTTTCGCAAGGTTGAAATCTCATCAATGTTGATTAAATTTTCCCCATCGTATAAAGAAAACTCTTTTTGAATCCCTAAACTAAATGAAACGACTTGGTAAACAATAAACGTGTCTTCGTAGGTTTTTTCATATTTTGCACTGAACTCATCGAGTCTTTTTTGTAATATTTTCAAACGATTATCCGTAATGTAACCAAAACTCTCCCTGAATTTATAGCGTTCAACGGTTGTAAATTCCAACACATTATAAAGTTCATTGAGATTTTTCCATGTGGCATTAAAAAAGCGTTTTCCAAATAAAACTTCTTCAAAGCTGACCAAATATTTTTTATCTTCAGCTGTCGGAGATTTTTTATTTTTAATAAGAAAATACTCTTTTTTAAAAAGTGAAATCAGCCAGTTTTCATCAAGTAGACTGACCAAATCCAGACGTTTTTCTAAATTGCTTTCTTTTAAAAAGTTCCAAAGCATACTAATTGAATTGGTTAAATTCTCAGAGTTTGTTTTTTTAGTTGTTGCAAAATATTTTTTAGATAAGTAATTGACAACATTTTCCAGCAAGGCATCCGTTTTTGCAATGCCATAGTTGAAGATAACCTTTTTATATAAATTAAATCTCATCTCTAGCATATGTTCAATGTCGATAAGTCCCATATCTAAAAAACTTAAATGAAATGTTCCTTTGTCTTTGACTAAAATGGTTTGTTTGGTGATTCGTATGTGATCATTTGCACCACCAATATAGCCAGAAGCCAGCATATCTCGATTGATATAATCCAATCTGTCTGCATCGACCGTTGAGCTGATGATTTTATGTAAAACTTTAAAATCAAAACCGTTATAGACTTTTTCTTGTAAGATCAAAATGGTTAATTTGTGAATGAGTTTTAAATAGTCTTGTTGTTTGATTTTTAAAAGTTGTGGTAATTCAACTTGAAAAAGTGTATCTATGAGTTCATTGGCAATCGCTTCGTGAAGTACCAAACTGCTTTTTTGGGTAGTTTTTTCGTAAATTTCTTTAAACTCTAACTCTTTTTCTCCCAGCTTAGAATTTTTAGCTTCTAAGTTGTTATACACTTTTTTTAACGCATACTCAACTTGATGTGAAAAAGGAAGATGCCCAACATCGTGTAAAAGTCCTGCCAATCGTAACGCTTGTAAGATGATGTTATAGACTTCTCTTTGACTTTTTGATTTGGTTGAAATGGCAAATTGATACAACTCTTTGTTGTCAAAATATGAAACGCCACCACCAAGAGGAAGTTCGAGTTTTTCTTCTTCTATAATATGCAAGATGACCTTTTTTAAGGCTTTCAAAAAAGAGTTTTTGGCTTCATTTGAAGCATTTAACATCGCACTTTCAAGCATATATGAACTGAGGTGCATCGTACCAATGCTGTGGATAAACCGTTTAGTGGTAATCGAAGGAAATGAAAAATACGCCAAAGCATTTTGCGTGATAAACTGTAAACGGTTTAACGTTTTGGTTTGAAGTATTTTATCTTCTAATTTAGTGTACTCGATATGATTATAAATCGTATCATTGATTAATCGACTTTGAATGGCTATTTTTTCCTTTTCTCAAAAATTCTTTCAGTAAATTCAGCAAATTTACCTCGTACGGCTTTTTCCAGCTCTATTGCAAACATCTTAAGCTCGGGATGTTTGTTGTTGGTTTGTTTTAAAAGTGACGTTAAACCATTGTTGTATTTATTTAAATACATATTATCGATTTGTCGGTTTGACCCAATAACAATTGCCATACATGTTTCATCCAATCTTGATAAAATCAGTTGTGTGGTTTTTTCACTTGAGTTTTGCCATTCATCCATAATAACAATAGCACTGTTGAGTGTTCGTCCCCTGGCTTCACCTGGCCATAATGTTTCAATACAATATCGGTTGGTAAGCTCTGCAATTTTTGACTCAATGGCTTCTTTGTTCTCTCGGTTTTCACTTTTCTTTAAATCTTTTTTGGCAATAAATTCTAAGGTATCTGATAATGCCATATTGTAGATTCTAAATTTTTCATCGTTTCCTGATAAAAATCCGACTTCAGCCCCTTGATCAAGCGACTCAATCGAGTTTCTTACATAAACGATTTTGTCGTAATAGCCTTTGTCGATAAGTCTCATAGCAGAAACGATAGAAAGCAAGGTTTTCCCTGAACCTGCTTTGGCATCAATCACCAAAAGTTCATACATATTTGACAAAATGGCTTTCATAAAAAGTTTTTGTTTTAAATTGACGGGTTTGACATGTAAGGCTTTAAAATCATCTTCTTTTAAAACGTGCAACTTTTCATTGACAACAATGGCATACAAGGAGTTGCCATCATCACTTTGGAAACAGTAAGAGAAGTTTTCATAGGTATAATTGGGATCAATTTGTTGAACATCTTTTCCATCAAGTGCATTAAATTCACTTGAATCCAAAGAGATGGTTTTTATAAACTCAAAGGCAGGTACGGTGGATTTATCATCGTGCAAAGTTTCTGCTTTGATAGCACCTAATTGCGCAAAAGTTCGAGCATAAATATCAATTGAGAGGAAAACGGTTTGAATCCCCTTATAATACTCTTGAGCCACTTTTGCCACTTCTATAATACGCTTATCATTACTTTCGCTTAAGTGAGCTTGTTCAATCTCAGAATCATAGTTATTTTTTGAAATAATATGAATGACCAACTCATCGTTATAGAGTTTAACAACTTTGAAACTCTCTTTGTGATCAACTTCTTTAATTTTCATTTTAGCTAAAAGACGTGCGAACTCTCTGGAGTGGTAACCTAACTCATTGGTTAACTTTTTTTTATCTTCTAATTCGATTAAAACAGTTTCAGGAATAACAATGGTGTTTGTCTTATTATCAGAGATTTTGTAGAGGTTCTGTACGTTTTGTAAAATGATATTGGTATCAACAACATAAATTTTTTCTTTCATATAAAATTGTACCATTTATTTATTACGATTGCATTACATTGTGATAAAAAAATCAACCAAAATGGGTTTAAACTAAAATATCTAAACATAAAATATACTCGTTGTTATCATAGTTAAATCTTTTTGCAAATGTTCGACACATATTGCCCGTGGCATTGGAAATGTATTTTTGGCTTAAAAAGCTCTGTTCTTTGGAACTTTTGGTAAGGTAGTAATACTCTTTTAAATAGTGGCTGTCTCCATTTTTAGCAGGAGAATAAAACTTTTTAACTTTGCCAGAGAGTAACGTTTCTCCTACTTGTGTGGCATCGTGATAATCAATTAAATACATGGCTTCGAGTTTTAACTCATTGTTCATAAAATCTTTGAATTTATCGTTTGAAAAATTACTTAAGCTAAGTTGCCTGAGTTTGTCAATGATATAGTTGGAATACTCTTGCGTGTTGTGTAAAAGTTTCTCTTTTTTGAGCTTATGTTCTTTTATCATGGTTTCATTCAGTTGGGAAATCGCTCTGATTTTTTCTTCAATTTCTTGTGCTTTTTTTTCAATAAACTCATCGGGTTTGGCAAAATAAAAACCTTGATAAATTGAAATATCGGTTTTCATACATCGTAAAATCTCCTCTTTTTTTTCAACGCCTTCGGCTAAAACAACAGCACCAATTTTGTTGCACATTTTGCTGATGGCTTTTAAGATTTCTGAGTGGATAAAATTGTCTTGAATATTGGAAATAATGGAGCGGTCAATTTTGACAATATCGGGTTTTACCAGTGAGAGTCTGTCAAAGGTTGAACCACCCATTCCAAAGTCATCTAAAGCAATATTAAAGCCCTTATTTTTATGGTACAGAGCAAATTTTTCCAGCTTAAATGAGTTCTCAATCTTATCTTCTCGTATTTCAATGACGATATTGGAGGTTGGAATTTCATGCTCCAAACAAAGCAAATGAAACTCAAATGCGTCAAAAGGATAGGCTTCATCAATCAAAGCCGACTCAAAATTTAAAAAAAGCAACACGGTTTTGTTTTCTTTAAAATAGTATGTGAATTTTTTAATCGCCAAAGAACGAACATATTTATCAAATTCAAAACTTAAATTATGACTTTTGGCTTCTTCAAAAATCACCAAAGGAGAGATAAACTCCTCTTTAATAAAACTTCGTGTTAACGCTTCATAGCCAATAATTTTTTTATTGACGGTTGATACAATGGGTTGTAAATAGATTGTGATGTGATAGTGTGTTAAAAACTCATTTAATGTCATTGGATACTTTCCACCTTGTTTCTTCCATTTTCTTTGGCTAAATATAAAGCCATATCGGCTTTTTTTATAAATGCCTCAAGTGTTTGATTTTCATTAAACTCAACGACTCCCATACTGACAGTTAATTGATTAACATCAGTAAAAGAGTAGTGCTTAATGATTTCTCTTAAGTTATTAGCAAAATCATACGCAACATTAAGTTGTGTTTGAGAAAGTAAAATCACGAACTCTTCTCCTCCCCAGCGTGCAAAAGTATCGCTTTGTCGAATATTGTGTGAAATTAAATGACTCAATTGCACTAAAACATTGTCTCCTACATCATGTCCAAACTTATCGTTGATGCTTTTAAAACAGTCGATATCTAAAAAAATCAGACAAAAAGGTTCTTTGTATCGTTGGTATTTTTTATATTCATACTCTAAAATATTGTCAAATTTACCGCGATTATAAATTTTGGTTAAATGGTCTGTATGCGCTTTTTGCTCATAGACTCTTTTTTGTTTTTTCAATTTTTCTAACACCTCTTTTTCTTCACTGATATCACTGAAAATAGCAATGTATGAGTTGACTTGCCCTTTTGTGTATAAAGCCGTAATCGAAACTCTTTGAGGATAGACTTCGCCATTTTTTTTTCGATTTAATACTTCACCGTTGTAAAAACCTTCATTTTGGATTTTGTTCCATAATTTTTCATAAAACTTTTGGGTATGATGCCCCGATTTTAAGACATTGGCGTTTTTACCTATGACCTCTTTTGAAGAGTACAAGGTGATTTTTTCAAAATATTTATTGACATATTCAATGACACCAAATTTATTGGTCAGCATGATGCCTTTGGGAATATTTTCTAAAAGAGTTTGGTGAATGTTATTATTGTGCAAATCCAAACGATTATTATAAATTTGAAAAAAATTGATAAAAAACAATAGGGTAATAAGCAGTAAAATACTCAATAACCATACCCCTTGAGGCATGATTAGGTCAAAAGTAAAGAGTATAAAGATAAAAATGACATGAATAAATAAAACGGAAAAGATAAATTTATTTTTTAACTCTTTAAAATGATTGCTAAAACTTAGCACAATAAAGCCCCTTTTTTTGCGAGTGTAAAAATTATTTTAACAAAAGTTTGAACGAATGAAAGGCTACAAGTGTATAAATAATATACATTTTAGAGCATTTTATATAATGGTATAAATTATTATTTGTTCTTTGAAGCATTATGTGTTTTTGGATATAATTCTAAAAAGGAAAAGAAGAATGAAAAAAATTGCATGGGGTATAGTGTTGTTTTCAAGTCTGCTTTGGGCTGAAAATCTTAACAGTGTTAATAAGGGATTAACCTACTATAAATATATTTTAAAGCCATTATTGGGCTATGACGGTTTGACGTTTACGAAAAAATATACCCAAAAAGAGTGGGAGAGTTTGTTTGATAATCAAGCGCAAGGATTTATTGATGAATTTGCTCAACATTCAACTCAAACAGAGGTTTTTTTACGCAGTGATAAGTTTAAGAAAATTTCTAACGACCTTAAATCTTTTGCACAGTATTATGCAAAAGATGCCAAGGCTTCACCTTCGTGTGAATAGTTTATGAAGCGTGATAGGTTTTGAGTTTTTTATCCATAAAAAAAGAACCAAAAGGCAACAGTGAAGCAACAAACAGTTGCGAACTGAAATTGAAATTCCAGTTATGCTTTCTCATGGATTCCACTAAAAAAACGATAAATAAAATAAACAAAACACCGTGACCCATTCCAAAAAACTTTACCGCCAAAGGATTGTCGGCAAAATATTTTAACGGCATGGCAATAAAAAGAAGAATCACGTAAGAAACTCCCTCTAAAAAAGATACCAATCTGAATCGATTTAATGCATTAATCATATAAAACCTCAATTTTTATTTGGATTTTATAAAAAAATACTGAAAATGAGCTTAATGTTGAACTGAAAAATATTTATTGAGCTCTTCTTGGGATTGGATGATAAAACCACTGTTATTAAAATCGGTTTTTTTAGCGGCTTCATGCACTAAAATAAGTCCTTGATTGTTTTCTCTGTGGTGAACATCCGCTACACGACAATTGCTTAAATCAGCATCAATGAGTTTATAACCTAAGAAATTTGAGTGTTCGAGCATGGCGTTTTTCATCTTTTTATTAAAAACAACCGATATGTCAATTTCTTTATCAAGCAAATTTTGTAAAAATTGCCAATCATCGACTAATTTGCCTTTGTGTAAACCCGCTCTTGAATAGGTTAGATGATAATTAGGGGGAAGTTTTTTTCGACTTTTTAAAATATCATATTTGGTGTAATCAAAAAATTGAACAGTGTTAAAATAACACATCAAGTTTTCATAGGTCACTTCTTTAAAGATAAAGCTCTCTTTCTCCCATAAAATATCGGAAGTTCCATTGAGTTGAACGGCAAGAGTTAGTCCCTCTTTGATGGCTTTTTTTTGCAAAGAAGTGATCTCTTTGATGAGTTGTGCGAAAAATTCATCGCGTTGCAGTAAAAATTTAAAGGTACGTTTAATACGGGCAATTTTAATTTTATTTTTAGCAAAATCACTGTTTTTTAAAATGCCTTGATGATATAAACATGACGTGGCACATCCATTGGTGGCTTTTTTACATAAATTGACTTTGCTAATATCAATTAAACTTTTGTCATATTCAATCCCATAATAAGGAGCATTCATAATATTTTTTTGTGCGGAAAGATATAACGTGGCAATTAAATAGTCTGAATTTTTATTGATGGTTAAAAGTTTGGTCGTATCGTAGTTATAATTCAAATAAATCCCTAGTAAAAAAGTAAGGTTGACATTTTACCCAGTGAATGTAAAAATTAGATAAAAAATTAAACAAAAACTCTCCGGTTTTCAATTTTTTTGATGTTGGAAAAATTATCCAAATAATCCAAATACGTAATTAAATATTTTCGACTCAGTTGAAAGTTTCCTTTAAAATTGTTAATATCAATATAGCCTTCTTTTTTGATAATTTGGGTCATTTCATTGACAATTTTATTTAAGCTGTTGGCATAAATAAACAAATTGTGTTGCAATCGAATAACCTGTTTTTTGGCACATAAACTTTTTAAAATGGTATCACCCATTTTTCGGTCAATATCCAAATCATCGTAGATATTATAAGGAGCTGTGGGAGAGATATCTTCTTGGATAAGTCGATTTAATATTACCTCATGTAAAGCTTGGGTGAAATCCTCTTTGATATGAGCATTTTTATATAAGTTTCCTTCTTTAATTAACATATTTTCATAGGTTAAATCAAGCAAAACCGATTCTATGAGATTTTCACTTGCCCATTTTAATCGCAATGCCAATGACGCTACAGACAGTAGGGCGTATTGATTCTTTTTATAAATGGATGCAATGATTTCTTTGAGCGTGATTTTACTGCTTAGTGGGTATAACACCAACGCTTTTTTATCGATAAAACTGTCGTTAAGGTTTTGGGCAATTTCCAAAGCCTCTTCATGGCTTAATGCAAATCGCTGTGCGGATGAGATTAATCCTAAGCCTTTTTTGTGAGACTGTAAAAGTATCTCATAGGCTTGAACAATGTTATTGTTACTCAAAGCTTCAAGCAGTTTGAGTTTGTTGTGTTTTTTCAAAGGGTCATTAATGGGGTTTAAAACGACACCGCCAGCAATCGTTTCATTGCCTTGCCTTAAAATCAGTTTTTCACCAAAAACACAAAAGAGTTCTTCTTGACTTTTTATTGTAGCAAAGCCTGTTTCAAGTCCTTGGGTACTGTTAAAAAGAAGAATATTGGCATCAATCTTTTTAGAACCGATAAAAACCGTATAGGTTTGGTTGTGTTTGAGTATTTTGTTTTTTAAAGCATTAAAATGAATATCAAGGGTATTAAATCCTCGTAAATACCCTTTTTTAGACAGTAGCATCCCTCTTTGCAGTTCATGCGTTTGAATCCCTTGTAAATTAATCGCAGCTCGATTTGAAATATTGGCTTCTAAAACATTGTTATTGTGTACTTGTAGATTTTTAACTTTAACCTCTTTTTTTAAATCACAAAGATAAAGTTTGTCATTGAGTTGTATGGGTTTACCCAAAACAGTACCGGTAACAACGGTTCCTGTTCCTTTGGAACTAAATACTCTGTCAATGTAATAACGAAAAAAGTTCTCTTGAGTTTTGCTTTGGGCGTTAAGTTTAAAAAGATTACTTTTTAACTCTTCAATAGACTGAGTATCATAAATAGAGACAGATTCAAAGAGTAAGAGATTGAAGTCATACGCTTTTAAAAATAAAGATATTTCTTCTTTTTTAGCTTCAAGAGAGGCGTTATCGACCAAATCTTTTTTTGTCAGTACGACAACAGCATTTTTAACTCCCAATAAGTTAAGAATTTCAATGTGTTCAATCGTTTGGGGTTTAATGCCTTCAGCTGCACTAATAACAATCATCACACAATCAAAGCCAAAGGCTCCAGCAATCATATTTTTAACCAACTTTTCATGCCCCGGTACATCAATAAACGCAATGTTTTGATGCCCTTTTTGCATATTGGAAAAACTTAAATCAATGGTAATGCCTCGTTGTTGTTCTTCGTAAGTAGTGTCTCCTTCAAACCCATTTAATGCTCGTATAAGTGAGGTTTTACCGTGGTCAATGTGTCCGCACGTTCCAATAATAAAATTAGTCATGAAGTATGGCTTTAATGGTTGTTTCAAGAAGCGGTAACTCTTCTTCTAAAAGGGTTCTAAAATCAAGTAAGAACTGCTCCTCTTCGATACGCCCAATGACATTTTTGGCTCGAAAGAGTTGTTCAATCTTGTGCGGTTTTAATCCTTTAAACGCAAGGCTTAATGCGATTGTGGGGATTTTTTTATTGGGAGTTGTACCTCCCCCAATAACGGTTTTGGTCTCTTTGATTTCACATTGACATAAAGCTTGAATGTTGTTTTGTATGCGCATGGCCCGTTGTTTTAAAACTTCAAGGGGCGTAAATAACATTTTAAGTGTGGGAATTTCGTCAATTTTTCCTAAAAGAAGTGATTTGATTGATTCTTCCAGTAAAGCTAAAGTAAGCTTATCCACACGCAACATTCGAAGCAGTTGATTTTTTTTAAGGGCTTCAATGTATTTTTTTTGCCCCACAATAATCCCTGCTTGAACACTGCCTAAGAGTTTATCTCCTGAGAAACTGAGCAAACAAGGATTGTGTTGCATAATTTTTAAAACAGAAGGTTCGTCTTTATCTAAACCATAGGGCAAATCCACAAAATGACCACTTCCCATGTCATAATAATCAATTAAATCATTGGTTCGTGCGGTGCGAATAATCTCTTCAATGGCCACTTCACTTGAAAAGCCTTCAATACTGTAGTTGGATTTATGCACTTTCATCAGCATGGCACTGTTTGAAGTGATGGCATTTTCATAATCTTTCAGATGCGTTTTATTCGTTGTTCCTATCTCTTTTAAAACAGCACCACTTTGAGCCATAACATCAGGGACTCTGAAACTGCCACCAATTTCTACCAACTCTCCACGACTGACAATCACTTCCTTATTTTGTGCAAAAGTGTTTAAAATCAAAAAAACAGCACTGGCGTTATTGTTGACAATTAAAACATCTTCACACCCTAAATATTGGCAAATAATTTTTGAGATATGTTCATAACGTTCACCGCGTTTGCCTTGTTGTAAGTCATACTCTAAATTATTGTAATGTGTAGCAATGTGCTTTACCTTATCAAAAAGAGTTGCATCAATTAAGCTTCGTCCTAAATTGGTATGAACTATCACTCCTGTGGCATTAAGCACTGTTTGCAGTGAAGGTTGTGTGATGTTGTCATACGCTTCTAAAACGGTGGTGATTAAATCTTCTTCTTGAAATTGAGTTACTTTTTGATTTAAAATATCTTCTCTTAATTGCTTGATAACCTCTTTGCATAAAGGTGTTACTAAAGATACACTTAAGTGTTCAAACGCTTTGTTTTGAATCAACTTATCCACTTTTGGTATGCTTTTTAGTAAAGACATTTTTACCCTTTTATTCTTTTTTTATTTTTTTTAGTTATAATTTCAACCCAAATGGAGAGTATGTGTGTCTGGTGTGCACCACAGGCTTCAACCCTGATTGTTCGCTTAGTTGACTAAGTGAAGGTAGGTTCGATTCCTACACTCTCTCGCCATTAGTACACAATCAGTGGACTTAGCCCTCTTGGAATAACTTCCCCAATAATTTTTGCATACCCGTAGGTGATTTCTTCTACTCGTTTGACATATTCTTTGGCATCTTCTTTATCCATGGCTATAAGTAATCCTCCTGAAGTTTGTGCATCACTGTACATCAATTTACATTTGTCGGTGTTACACATAATCGTCAAATAATCATCGATATATTTCATATTTCGAGCGGTTCCTCCAGGATAAACTCCTTGATCCGCTAATTCTTGTGCTAAAGGTGCAACAGGAACTTCACCACAGTGAATCGTATATGAAGTAAACGGGTTGGTTGATTCTAAAGCGTGTCCCAATAAACCAAATCCTGTAATATCGGTACATGCACTCACATCAAATTCTTGCATAATTTTTGAAGGCAAATAATTGAGTGTTTCCATAATTTTAATGGCTTCATCAACTTCTTTTCCTGTAATTAAATCTCGTTTAATTGCTGTTGTTAAAATCCCCATTCCTAATGGTTTTGTTAAGACTAAAACGTGTCCAATTTTTGCTGTATTATTTCTGTAAATCTTTTTAGGATGTACCATACCTGTTACAGACAGACCATAGAACATTTCACCACTTTCTATGGTGTGCCCACCCATTAAAACTCCGCCACACTCTTTGATTTTTTCATTTCCACCACGCAGCATTTCACCCAATACTTCTGTTGGATGATTTTTTCTATCAAAACCTACAATATTAAGTGCGGTTTTAACTTCTGCTCCCATAGCAAAAATATCTGAAAGAGAATTGGCCGCTGCAATCTTTCCATACACATATGGATCATCAACCACAGGGGTAATAAAATCAAGCGTTTGTACTAATGCTTCTTCGTCGTTGAGTTGATAGACACACGCATCATCGCTGTTCTCAAATCCTACCAAGACATTTTTGTTATAACTGCTTAAACTGCAAATAGTTTGTTTGAGGTCACCCGGACCCATTTTTGCGGCTCAACCAGCAGCTTGAACGAATTTGGTTAATTTATAATCGTTATTCATTGGTTTCTCATAGTATTGATGTTAGTCCAAAGCAGATGTAGATAAAAAGGAGTTTGAGCAAATTTATGTACACCTAATCCTTAGGCTAATGTTTGAACGATTGTACAAAAATTTATGTAAAAAGTAAATTATAAAAGTAAAGTTTTTTTTACCTTTTAAGTTTTTTGTTATAAAATGTTCTATATAGTATCAGTAATAAACAGCATTACCTAAGGTTTAGGTCGAAAATAAAGCTATTTTTACTTTATACTTTCATATATGCTTCAAAAAAATTGAGGTCATTACTTATGAAAAGAAGAACATTTTTAAAAAGTTCAGCCGTTTTAGGCACATCACTTTTGGCAACACCTAACTTTGTATTTGCCCAAAGTAAAAATCCTTTTGGAATTACAACAACGCCACGAAAGTTCTCTTTGGTGAACTCTTTTACGCTTGAACCCAGTCAAGACGTTGCACAACTTTGGATTCCATTACCTTTAGAAGAGAGTTATCAAAAAGTGGTACGAATCTCGTACGAAGGAAATTTCAGTGAAGCGTATATTTCCAATGAAAATCCGTTTAATACCAAAATTTTATATGCAAAATGGGAAAAAGGAACAGACAAAAGAGAGTTGACGCTTAACATGGACATTGTTACTCAAGAGCGAAGTGTGAATTTAAATAAAGCCAATAACTCAACGCAATACAGTGATGAGATTAAACTCTATTTAGAAGGGACAAAACACACGCCAGTCAATGAAACCATTACCAATTTTGCTAAAGAGATTGTTAAAGAAGCCAAAACTCCTTTACAAAAAGCACAAGCCATTTATGATTGGACGGTTACGAATATGTACCGAGATAACAGTGTTAAAGGGTGTGGTGTGGGTGATGCCATGAGAACCATTCAAGACAAAATATTTGGTGGAAAATGCACCGATATTAGTTCTGTTTTTGTCGCTCTTTTACGAAATGCAGGAATACCTGCAAGGGAAGTTTTTGGAATACGAGTGGGGCAATCAAAAATCTCTAATGCGTGTGGAAAAGCCAATGAAAAAGGGTTTGCTAACATCACAGGCGGACAACATTGTCGTGCGGAGTTTTATATAGCAGGTATTGGTTGGGTTCCAGCAGACCCAGCAGACGTAACAAAAGTTCGATTGGCTGAAGAGTTAAGCAATGAAGACAAAAAAGTTAAAGAGACCAAAGCCTATATGTTTGGAAATTGGGAGATGAATTGGATGGCATTTAATTATGCTCGAGATTTTGTTTTAACTCCAAAACCAACGCAATACCCTTTAAATATGTTGGGCTATCCGTATGGTGAAATAGGTGAAGATGCTTTAGATTATTATGATCCAAAAGCGTTTGCTTACAGTTATATTTCTCAAGAAAGTTTATGAAACAAGGCATAAAACTACCGATAATAGGGGCAGTTTTAACTGCCTTTTTATCAACATTATGTTGTGTACCTGCTTTTTTATTTCTTTTTTTTGGACTTTCAAGTGGCGCGTTGAGTTTTTTAACTCAATTGGATTTTTTACGAATCCCTTTGGGAATCTTGGCGTTACTGTTTTTTATCTTAGCAGTAATCAAACTCAATCAAACATTAACGTGTGAGTGTAACAAAGAAAAAAGAGTCAAATCACTCATAGGATACGGCATTATTTTTATGGGAATAATGGGATTGTTATTTTATCCTGAAATTATCCCTTTATTTATGGAGTAGTTATATGAAAATCATTGTGGCGATGTTGTTAAGCTTGACATTTGGTTTTGCACAAACAGTCAGTATAATAAAAGTTGAAGGAATGCACTGTCCTTTGTGTACCACAGCCGTGAAAAAAGCGATTAAAAAACTCGATGGCATACAAAAATCCAGTGCGATTTTAAACACAAAAACCGTAACGGTAATTTACGATGAAAACAAAGTAAAGCTTGAAGCCATTTTAGAAGCCATCAAAACCACATCATACGAAGGAATAGAAGTCTCTACAAAAAAAGTGACGAGCGACAAGTAACAAGTAAAAAATCTGAACACTGAATACTGAATACTGAATACTGAACACTGAACACTGAACACGAACTCCTAAAGTGCTTCGGTATTAAACTGATACGTTTTATGAGCAATTTTAATCAAAATATTTTTCTCTTGCAGCTCTTTAAAAAGCTTGATTAATGTCGGTTTTGAAATGGAAATTTCATTCATAATATCACTGTATGAAGCAACCAACTGGTTTTGATTGTCTAAACTGGAAATAATGTATTTGACCACTTCTACTTGTTTTGAATCGGTAATAGCTGAAATGGTTTTAATCACAAAACTGTTTTTCTCAATCTCTTTTTTTTGAGTAATGGGCAAAACAATATCATGTAAAGTATCCAAAAGTTCTTGAATATTAATGGGTTTGACAATATAGTTTTCCACTTTGAGTTTAATGGCATCCAAAAAATATTTGGTATCGGTGTGTGCTGTGGTTAAAATAATGGGTTTATCAATGTGTTTATTTTTGAGGTCATTTAAAAAATCAATGCCATTTTCATCTTTAAGCAAAATATCGGAAACAATCACATCTACTTTCTCTTTTTCCAAAACACTCCATGCTTCAGACGATGATTTTACGGCATAAACGTGGTGTAAAAAATCACTTAAAATCTCTTGAGTGTGTTTGAGTAGATTTTCATCGTCTTCTAAATATAAAATGGTAAACTCTTTTAAAATCGTTAAATCTTTAGGTTGCATTATTTTCCTTTTTCACTTCGATGGGTATTTCAACCAAAAACAAAGTGCAATGGTCAAAATGTTGTTGGTCTATTTTATAGTAAATATTCTTACATTTAATGGAACCTTGCATCTGTTTTTCTATAATTTGTTTGGACATATAAAGCCCAATACCTGTGCCGTTACTTTTATATTTGGTGGTATAATAAGGTTCAAAAATTTTGGGTAGGATTTCAAGATCAATGCCTCCTCCATTGTCATACAAATAGATTTTGGCTCGATGTTTGACTTTTTTGACCACAATTTGAATAAGACGTTTTTTATCGTTAATGGTTTTTAACGCATCTTTTGAGTTTGAAATAATGTTTAAAAAAACGTGTGAAAGTTCATTGTAAAAGCCAAAAATTTCAATGTCCTTTTTAATGTTGATATCCACATGGATTTTCTCTTGGTCTAAAACATATTTTGAAAGTTCCAATGAATCGAGCAAACACTCTTTGAGTGAAAAAAACGTTTTGTTTTTGTTGGGTTTAAAAAAATTTTGAAAGTCATCTAAGGTATGGGACATATTATTTGCCAATAAAATGGCATCGTTGACTTTTTCTTCAACGTATTCGCAATTGAGTTTTCCCATTTTTGATTTGAGCTGAAAACTTTGAATAATCACCATAATAGCACCCAAAGGTTGCCGCCATTGGTGAGCTATATTGGCAATCATTTCCCCTAAAGAAGCCAATCTGGCTTGTTGAAACATAATCAAATCTTTCTTTCGGCTACTGGCGACCTCTTTTTTGATTTTTCGCTCCAAACTTTCATTGAGTTTTTGCAGCTCTTTGGTTTTGGCATCAACCGTATCTTCTAAAACCAAATGCAGTTTTTTAAAGTTATTAATAAGTAATACCGATAAAATAATAGAGAATAAAAAAACAAAAACAATCGAAATATTTAAAATGGTGGTTAAGGTATTGAAGACTTTTTGAGTATCTCGTTTCTCTTCAATGGCAATATTTAAATCGTAATTAATCAAATTGGTAATGTAAATATTAATTGAATTAATTTGAGTATAAACACTGTTGACAATAGAGTTTGCTACCCCAATATGGTTGGTGTCTAAAAGGTTTAAAATGGCAATTAAATTGTGATTGAGTCCGGTGATTTTTTTATCAATATTTTCAATGATATTTTCTTGTAAAATATAATTTGAGTTATCGGGTTTGTTCAATGAAAAAAGCTCTTTAATTAATTTAGTGACAAAAGTTTGTTGAAACTCTTCGTTGTTGATGTTTTGTTTATACAATTTCCAATTCTTTTCAATCAGTTGTTTGCCCAATACCATCACATCTTTGGCTTGTTGTGCGGTGATATTTTTTTGTTGCACTTCATAAAGCGTATCATAAATATTGATTTTATAAGCATCTTTGATAATTTCAAGTTTGGTTAAGGGTTTGGTTCTTTTTTCAAATAAAATATCAAAATCCGATTTTAAAGCATAAATAGAAATTTGAGAAAGAATAATGATGCTTATCATTCCTCCTGTAATAATAAAAATCAAAAACGATGTTTTATAAGAAAAGGAGATGTTATCAAAAGTGGAAAAAAGTTGTTTAATGTTCATACGCAATTTCCACAAATTGTGAGTTTTTGTACTCAAATAAATAGACATCATTGAGCAGTTGAGAGTTTTCAAAATGCGTAGGAATACCTTCTAAAAAATCATTAGGCAGTTGTTTGATGGCATTGAGAAACTTTTTTTGCGTCAAATTGCCTTCAATGCTTTTGATGGCTTCAACCACCGTTTTAGCCGCAATAAAACTCTCCAATGAGATAAACCCCAAAGGTTCATTAGGATAGTAGCGTTTCATTAAAAGTGCATACTCTTTAATGACGCCAATGGAGTTGTCATTGTAGCTGGGAACAACTTGTGAAAAAATGATATTGTCTGTTTTTTCTTGTAACTCTTGTACGACTGCATTGGCATCACCAAAAGAGATAACACAAAAAATGGTCTCTTTGAAATTGGGGTGCTGCTTGGCTTTTTGAATAAATAAGGCATTGGCTTTATATGCCCCTACAAGCACAATAACTTCAGGTTTGACCTCTTTAATCTCATCAAAAGCATGCGATAAAGAGAGCGTATTTCTTTTGTATGTCCCTTCAGCGATAAGAGATAAATTTCGTTTATTTAACGCTTTAATAAGTGAAATATAACCCTCTTCCCCGTAATCATCATTTTGATAAAAAACCGCAAATTTATCAAGATGTTTTTTATGATACAAATAATCAACCAACTTTTCAATCTCGTCTTTATAAGAGCTTCGAATATTGATGATATTGTTCAGATGTTTTTGGCGTAAAAATTCAGCCCCCGTAAAAGGAGCAATAAAGGGCATTTGATTCTCTTCAAGAAGCGGCAAAATATTTTTAACCGTAGGGGTTCCTACAAAACCTAAAAAGCCAAAAGTGTTGTGATGATGGATTAATTTCTCAAAATTTTCCAAAGTCAATGCGGGTTCATATTTATCATCATAAGAGATAAACTTCATCGTTTTATTCTTTAAAATATTGTTGTCATTAACATAATTAAAGTAAGCCAAAACACCACTTTCCACCGATTTTCCCCATTGGTTCATAATCCCTGTTTTGGATAAAGAGGAGCTAAAGATTATCTCATTGTCTCGATAGACTTCATCTTTGAGGGTGTAATAAATGGCTGTAAAAAAAAGCAGAATAAACACAATAATTCGAAACAAATATTGCCCTTTTTAAAAAAGTAAAAAGAAGTATACCATTTTGTAGTGGTATGTTATATAAAACAAATTAGGTAAAAAATATTTTACTGTTTAAGATAAATTAAAGAGTTTTATAATTAAAATGGTAAAATAATTTTTACCAAAGGGCATAGGCTATGCCAGATTTTATCTATTATAACCCCAATTTTTAGAATTTCCCTTAAATAAGGAGATTTTATACTCTTCAATCAAGAAGAGGTAAAAATCAAATCTGTGTGGTGTCAAGGTTTGACACTACAAAATCAGAAATGTTCGCATAGAGATTGATTTTATATAGAAAACTCACACAACACATTATTACAATATTAGGCAACAAAACTTTATATCAAACATAAAAGACTTCATGCATGAAGTTAAGGGTGTTTATTTGTATCAATAAAAAGAAGAATTTTTTATTGGTCAAGTATAAAGTTACGAATGAAAGAGGGGACATTCATGCATAATAAAGAAATTAAATATGCAGCAGAATGTATTTAATTCAAAATCAACTTAATACAACAAACAAAATAACTCACCCAAAAAAAGAGTGAAAGTCGCTCTAAGTATTTGAAAAATATTTAGAGGGGTTTTTACCCACATAATGAAGAGGAGTTAATATGGCTGATGAGTTAAGACGAAGCTTTATTAAACGAGCAGGTGTTGCTGCTTCTGTTCTGGCAGGATCTGTGGTTGCCGTTGCTGCAACAACACAGAATTCAAACAGAGGAGAGGGAAGTGATGCCAGTAGTGGAGTGGTCGTAGGCACTGCACATAAAAAAGAGGTTTTATATAAAAAGACTCAAAACTGGAGTGATTTTTATAAAGCTGCAAAATAAAATAAGGAGAAGAAGATGACAATGCTAAAAAGCTTTGGGAGAAGAACTTTTCTAAAAATGGCAACATTAGCGACTGCTGCAACGGCAACATCAGCCTTTGCAAGTACGGGAGTGCTAAGAGAAGCGAAAGAAGAAGAGATTAAAAATCCTTTCCCAGGATCTAAATTAGTAAAAACCATTTGTTCATATTGTTCTGTAGGTTGCGGTGTTGTAGCAGAAGTACATAATGGCGTATGGGTACGACAAGAAGTAGCACATGACCATCCTATTAGTCATGGAGGACACTGTTGTAAAGGTGCTGATATGATTGATAAAGCCAGAGCTACTAACCGACTTAAATATCCAATGGAAAAAGTAAATGGACAATGGCAACGAATAAGTTGGGATAATGCCATGGGTAAAATATCTGATAAATTACAGCAATTAAAAAATGATTTTGGTCCAGATGCTGTTCAATTTATTGGTTCATCAAAAGTGGGAAATGAACAAGCGTATTATATTCGTAAGTTTGCATCCATGTTTGGAACAAACAATATTGACCAACAAGCCAGAATTTGCCACAGTCCAACAGTTGCGGGTGTAGCAAATACATGGGGTTATGGAGCTATGACAAATCATATTGGTGATATGCAAAACTCTAAAGCTATTATTATTTTTGGAGCAAACCCAGCTTCAAATCACCCCATTTCTATGCAACATATTTTAAAAGCCAAAGAACAAAATGGGGCTAAAATTATTGTTGTTGATCCAAGATATACAAAAACAGCAGCAAAAAGCGATATCTTTTGTCGTATTCGACCCGGAACAGATATTGCGTTTATGTATGGAATGATTCGATTAATTAAACATAACAATTGGTATGATCAATCGTTTATTGATAATCGTGTATATGGAATGGAAGAGATATTTAAAGAGTGTGAAGCGTATACTCCTGAACATGTAGAAGATATTACTGGTTGCCCCAAAGAGATGTTAATTCAAGCAACAACCGTATTTGCTAGTGCTGATCCTGGTTCATTAATTTGGAATCAAGGATTAACGCAACATACCATTGGATCATCCAATACAAGATTAGCAACCATTGTTCAACTAACCTTAGGAAACATGGGTAAACCAGGTGGTGGATGTAACATTTTAAGAGGACATGACAACGTTCAAGGCGCAACCGATTTAGGATGTCTTTCTCATACTCTTCCAGGATATTACGGTTTAAGTGAAGGTGCTTGGAAATACTTTGCCAAACAATGGAAAGTGGATTATGAATGGTTAAAAGGTCAATTTAAATCAAAAGAACTTATGGAAGCTGAAGGTTTTAGCTTAAGCTTATGGTTACATGGCGTTTTAGATGAAAATAATGCAAAGAATAATGGTAATACTCCTATTAAAGCTTTGGTTGTGATTGGAAATGGTATTTCAACGATTACTCAGACACATAAAGTCAAAGAAGCCTTAGACAAATTAGAAATGGTTGTCTTTGTTGATCCATTTGTAAATGATTCTGCTGTAATGACAACACGAGAGAATAATCTTTTCATGTTACCTGTTGCAACACAAATGGAAACTTCAGGAAGTATTGTAAATACATCACGAACGATTCAGTGGCGTTCTAAAGTTATTGATCCCTTATATGAATCACGACCCGACCATGAAATTTTATTTGATTTTGCGAAACGATTAGGGTTTTATGATCAATTGGTTGCAGGTATGGGTAAAGGAAATGACTTTAACTGGCCAGAAGATGCAACTGATGAAATTGCTCGAGCATTAAAAACGATTGGTATGCAAGGAAGAACAGCCAAAAGAATTAAAAAACATACTGAAAATTGGCATTTATTTGATTCCGTTTCTTTAAAAGGAAAAGGAGATTTATCAAAAGAGTATTACGGATTACCTTGGCCTTGTTGGAATGAGTCACATCCTGGAAGCCCAGTGTTATATAATGTAAATCTCCCTGTTTCACAAGGAGGTATGGGATTTAGAGCAAGATTTGGACTTGAACGAAATGGGAAAGATCTCCTTGCAGCAAAAGGTGTTGCACCTAAAGGTTCAAGAATCAAAGGTGGATATGCTGAAATAACGGCAGCTAATATTGAAGAACTTGCAGGTATTAAATTAACTGAGCAAGAGAAAAAATTGGTTGAAGGTAAAAACTGGAAAACAGACGACAGTGGACTTTTAAATAAATATGCACTTCAAGCTGGACTGGCTCCGTATGGAAATGCACGTGCAAGAACAATTGTGTGGAATTTTACGGATCAAATTCCAAAACACAGAGAACCTCTTCATTCTCCAAGACCGGATTTGGTTAAACAGTATCCTGCCATTAGAGATAAAAAGAATTATTATAGAACCGATGTTCGATATGAATCAGAACAAAATGCTCAAGAGTGGGTAAAAGAGTATCCTACAAGTATCGTATCAGGAAGAATTGTTGAACATTTTGGTTCAGGAACAGAAACCAGAGCTTCCAAATATTTATCTGAACTTTCTCCTGAAATGTACGGTGAAGTACACCCCAATTTTGCAGCTTCTTTGGGGATTAAAGACGGAGAGATGATGTGGGTTTATGGTACAGGTGAAGGGAAAATCAAAGTGAAGTGTAAATACAGTTATACCGTAGCTGAGAACTATGTTTTTCTTCCTCAAAATTTCTCGGGTGTCTTTAGTGGTGAAAGTTTAGAAAGCAGATACCCGGAGGGTACAAAACCATATATGTATGGTGAGTCATCAAATCAAATTACCAGTTATGGATTTGATCAAGAAACAGGTTGTCCCGAGACGAAATGTTC
>DGAG01000013.1 GCA_002382325.1 Epsilonproteobacteria bacterium UBA4036 | reverse complement strand
GGGTGAAAAATCAACCGATACTATTAAAACGGTAGCCATTTCAGCTAATACGACAGGATTAAGTTTAACCACTTTATCAAGTAATGTGGCAACCGCATCAAGCTTTACAAAAGCACAAGCAGCCACTGCACAATCAGCAGTGAACTCAGCTATTACAAGCTTGAATACCATGAGAGCAGACATCGGGTCTACTCAAAACCAAGTTGAAAGTGCAGTTCGAAACTTAATGACTCAAGCAACTAACGTTAAAGCAGCGGAAGCCATTATTCGAGATGTAGATTATGCATTAGAAAGTGCAAACTTCAACAAACAAAACATTATTGCACAAGCCGGAACGTATGCGATTTCGCAAGCAAATTCTGCACAGCAAAATGTATTGAGATTATTACAATAATCTTTAACTTCGTTCTCTTTTTAAGCCTAAACCCCACAAAAGGGTTTAGGCTTTTTTATATCTGTTTTAAATATGAGGTATATTTATCCAATAATTTATCCAATTGAGATAAAAAAACATTTTCAGCTTTTTGCAGTTTGTCCTTCTCTTTGGGTAAATTTTGAGTATTTAAACAGTAATAGATATACTGTAACATAACATTAAAGAAGTGAATAAATACAACTAAAACAAAACTGCAATACACAGAAGGGAAAAAGAAAAGTTGAAGTAATGCTTCAATTCTGGCATTAAACTCTTCAAACGTTGTTGAAGGATGGTTTTTACATTCAGACAACTTTCGTTTTAAATCTTCTAAATACGCCCGTTCTTCAAGTAAGTCTTCTTGGTCTTGTTGAGAGAGTTGTGTTTTTGAGATATTATGCAAAAACAGACCCAGTTTTTCTTTGAGTGTCGTTTTATCCAAAGAAGTGAAATGATCGGTATCGAGCGTTTGAATCGAAGTGGGAATGGTTCCTTGAATAAATGCACCATGAGGGCTTAAATTGTAAATGCTTTGATTGGAAAGTTTAAGCATGGTAATGTTACTGCTTAATGCATTAGCTGACATAGCAAAAAGGCGATTGGTATAGACTTTTTGTACTAAGTTTCCTTCAATTTCTATTAACTCTTCATCAAAAGTAAAAGTGTTGGAGTGCTCTTGTTGTTTTCTGGTTTTATAATCATCGTCATAACTTTTTGAGGAGTAACCGTGAGTATGAGTATCCCCTGTTTTTTGATTAATGGCAAAATCCAATCCCAAATAGTAGATATTTTTAAATTTTAAACCCAACAAAATACTGGCTGAAACTTCACCGACACTAAACCCTTTATAACAAATATTGCTCGAATGAAGAGGTTTATTGATCTCAAATAAAAAGAGATTGTCTGGATTGAATTTTTTTAATATTCTGCCATCGGTATTCATTGAGGCAAAGATAAAACTGTTGTGAATGTATTGAATGTTTGCATCATCAAAGTGTTTTTTATTTAAAACAGTAAATTGAGGGTCTAAGGTTGTAACAATATCAGGAATAATACCATGTTTTGCCAATGTTTTGTAGGTTGCCCCAATGGCAACAAGGATAAATTTGTCTTTGTTCTCTTTAACCCATTGAATGTTTTCATGCAAAGAAGGCCCCGCTGCTAAAAAAAGAACAGGCGTTTGAGTAAAAGAATCATCATACTCTGATTTAAATTGCAAAACGGGGTATTTATTGATGCGTGTTGCTATGTTTTTCCAAATATTTTCTAGCATCATATGATAATTAAAAGAGGTACTTTTATGAGCTAAAATTGAAGTTAAAATATGATTGAAGTACTCTTCAATATTGTAATCGGTTGTAAAATATTTTATGTTGTAATTTTCGTAGGGTTTATGGGTTAAAAAACGTTCAAGTTGTTCATCTAAAATATGAGAATCCTCCATAATAGAAAAAACAACCGTTTTTCCCTCTCTTGCTAAATTGCTGTAGTCAACAACAAAGAGTGAAAGCCTAAAAAGTTCGAGATTTTGTTCACAAACAAAAAAGTCTTTGGCATTGGTTTTTTCTAAAATCAGTGGAATATGCCGTCCTAATAGTGTGCCTATAAACATAAATTTATCGATATATTTGTATTTTTTAAATTTGTAGTCACCGATGGTATTATTAAAAACATTAAAATACTCAAATATATCATTGACAAGAAGTTTATTGGAATAATCAAAATCACAAAAATATTCAACTTCATCAAAAATGCTGTTAAAGTGTTTGCCTTGAAAAATTTGTGGGTCTAAAATAGAAAAACTTCCTTTGGAAGTAAAATCGATTTTATTAAAGGCTGTTCGATTGTATTTTCTGGGTTTTTTCTCGTAAAGATAGGATTTGTTTTTGTGGTCATAAATATCAAAGTCCCCATCTTTTTCTAAAAATTCTAAGGAGTAATTCTCTTTAAAAACGCCACTGTTAATTGCTTGAGAGAGGGCATCAACTCTTTGATACAAACGATTATCATACTCATTTAAAAAAGATAAATTGGCTAAAAAAGTGGTAATAAGTGCATTTTGTAACTGTTCTTGTGCATTCTCTATGGAC
Source organism: Epsilonproteobacteria bacterium UBA4036 (assembly GCA_002382325.1). GTDB lineage: Bacteria > Campylobacterota > Campylobacteria > Campylobacterales > Arcobacteraceae > Marinarcus. Next base: position 40,857 of record DGAG01000013.1, on the reverse strand, counting down.
ATAGAATAAACCTTGTTTTAATATTTGAAATATTATACTACGACATGAATAAAAATCAAGAATTAGAAGCCCTTTATGACACGGTAGCTCAACTTTATTTTAAAAATATTCAGTTTCTAACCAAACATTATCCTGCTCTTTTACAGAAAATCAAAGCATTTGAATCTTTAAAAAGGGAGAACTATTTTTTAGAGTTTATTGATAACCATTTTGAACTCGTTGATTCCAAGGGAAAACATTATTATCGGTGTAATCCTTTTTTTGATGCTTTACATCGATGTAAAAATATTGATCAAAAACCCTCTTTTAATCTTTTGAAAACTTCAGAAATCAAAAAAGCAGTTTGTTATAGAAATAGCATAAATGCCTTTGAGTATATCAATGAATATCTGCAACTGTTCCAAGAACAAAAAAGTAATGGCTTTGAAAAGTTTGTTTTTTTAGGAACACTTTTAGGCGTGCATTTAAATGATTTAGCCAATGTGTTGCATTCAAACGTCTATTTGATACTTGAACAAAACATTGAAATTTTTAGGCTTTCTCTTTTTTTAACCGATTATGAAGCTCTTAATTGTGGTGCAACTTTGTTTTTTTGTATTAATGAGGATGAAAATTCTCTCAATGATAGTATCAAACAATTTTTAAAATACAAAACGGAATACAATCATCGAATAGGATTTGAAGTTTCCCATGAAAACAGTTTAGGTTTGATTGATGCGGTTACAAAAGCGTGTATTGATCATGACCCCTATAATTATCCTTTTTCGGAATATCTTATCAGTTTAAAACGAGCATTTTTTTACAAACAACATTCACTGTTTGGAATTTTAAACTGTAAAAAGAGTCATCAAGTATTGAATGCTCCCATTTTATTTTTAGGCGCAGGTCCTAGTTTGGCTTCCAATATTGAGTGGGTCTATTTGCATCAAGATGCCTTTATTATTGTGTGTGCAGCAGCATGTTTAAGACGCTTAGAGCTTTTAGATATTGTTCCTGATATTATTTTAAGTGTCGATGGGCAGTATAAGCAAGTTATTCGACAATTTGATGTCAATGAAAAATATTATCACCATTCACTTATTGTTGCTTCAACCAAAACCGATTTGGACGTGGCACAAAAATTCAATCCACAAAACAGTTTTTATATGCCAGACAACCTTGAAGTGTTTGAAAACACAGGGTATTTTACCGGAGTTACAGTAGGCGATGTGGGTTTAGATTTTCTTTTACGATTTGGAGCAAAAGAGATTTATATGCTTGGATTTGATGCAAGTGTCTCTAAAACCGGCAAAACACATGATGGCATTTATAAAAATAGTACCGTCGCACTTCAAGAAAGCAACGTGTTACAAAATAGTGGGTTAAAGACAAAAACCGATTTAATCAAAGTCAAGGGAAATTTTGAAGATGAGGTTCATACTTTTATGCAATATAAGCAAATGATTGATTCCATTGCTCAAATAACGGCACAAAAATCTTCAGATGTAACGATTTATAATCTTTCCAATGGAGCCTATTTTTATCATACGATACCTTTGAAAAAAGAGAGTATGGTTTGGGATTCTTTTCATTTTTTAAATAAAGCTGATCTTCATAAGAGAGTAAAAGCGCAATTGATTGAACAATCCAGTAAAAACTTAACTCAAAGAGATATTAACGATATCAAACAAGAACAAAAAATTATTAAAAAACTTCAACGCATCGGTTCTTCAAAAACAACCCAAGAGTTTTTGAAACTTCAAAGAACGTATAAAAACTCCTTGTCACTTCAAATTTTGGAGAAATTTTTTAATTTAATCACCCCATACAGCAGAGGTAAAAATAGAGTAAAAGCAGAAGAATTGGAGTATTTTCAATATAGGGAAGTTGTAAAAGAGTTGGAAACTTCATATCAACTTTAATATTATCCAATTCTTTAAATTAAATAAAACTGTAATTTGATTTTAAGTTGATTTATCATAAAATCAATGAATTAATTAAAAGAGGAATACTCTATGTCTTCACTTCAAAGAGAGTCGAAAATATACGGTGCAGTTGAAAGCGAAAGTTATATTACTTTTACAGGTTTTTGTAAAAGAATTTATGATACCGCTCAGCAAAGTGTTGATGTATTTATTGATGAAGAAAAAGTTGCTACACTGCTTGCCAATGAAAAAATCCGTGACATAGAAGAAAAATACGAAGTATTTGATACCAATGGATTTTGTTTTACTTACGAATTGCCCAAAAAATATATTGGACAAAAACACAAATTGGAGTTTAAAACACAAGAAGGAAAACAACTTCTACACTCTCCTACTCATACCATTGACAAGTTCAGTCCCTTGTATAATCAAGCGATGTTTATTGAGAGTTTACATCAACCGATACAATATCATGCACTGGAAAATGGCTATACTAAAAATGCCTTAAGTTTTATAGCCATTGAAGAGAATTTAGGTGATGAAGCATTTATTGAGTTTATCCTTGAAATGTCTAAAAAATACAAAGAGTTAAGCTTGAGTATTGTTTACTTTAATGAACACCAAAAAAATCAAGCCACGAAAATTTTCAATCAAATCAAAAATAAAAATTTTATCAATCCTTCAAGTGTTGAAGAAATTATTAAAAACAGTGAAATTTATGTGCACAATGTTATTGAAGAGTTTCGATTTACAATTAATGAAGAGTATTATAAAAAAGTTAAAAATATTCAAGCCATCAAAGAAAATCTCTTTATGGTAGAACTTACACGAAAAGCCAAAAAGAAAAAAGATATGGCTGAAATGGTTGTAGATACAGTAACTCCTATTTTATTTGAGACTTCCGTTGTATCACAAATGTTTAAAGAGGACGAAAGATACAATGAGTTTGTGTTTATGAATTCACTTGGAAGAGTTGATGAAGAGAAAGTCAAAAATATGTATTGTCCGAATGGTATTGGTTTTTTAGCTACTAGTGAAAATCTCGCAGATGAAGAGTTTGTAAGATATATAAATGAATTGGCCATTAAATTTCCTGAGATTGTTTTAAATATTTTTTATTTAAAACAATCTCATTTAAAGATTATTGAAAATATTTTTAATTTTCAGAATTTAGAATTAATATTTTTAACCCAAATATCTCAAGTTTTTCAAAAAATTTCTGTATTCCTTTTAACCGGAAATGAATCTGAGATGAAATTAAGAACTAAAATATCCTTTTTTACATCTTGCATTTATCTTGATTTTTCAATTAAATACACTATTGAACAATATGAAAAGCTTTATAAAAACTATTATGAATTATTTTTTCAGAATTATGAGTTATTCAAAGTAAGTGTATCTGAACTTGAACAATCCGAGAATTCATTTTTTTGTATAATTTTTAATAAATTTTTTGATAATAAGCAATTCTGTGTTAAAAAAAGTGATTTATATATCTCTTTGTATACAAAAAGAATAAGATTAACATTAGAAAATAAAGAATTTAAAGAATATTTTCTTCAAACAAATAAGACAATGAATCTTTTATATGAAAAAAATATATATGTTAAATAAAGAAAAAATATATATGATTTATGCAAATTTATTTGCAAAAAAGACTTTTGTTAAATGGAATCTTTTTTTATTTAATTTATCTTTAAGAGGATTGGGTATATTAAACTGGAGAACAGATTATTTATCAGGTGAAAAAGATTGGATTAGAAATTATCTTCAAAATATAAAAAACCCATTTATAATTGATGTAGGGGCTCATGTTGGCGATTATTCTAAATTTATTTTAGAAAATTTTAGAACTGCAAAAATTATTGCTTTTGAGCCTCATCCTAATACATATAAAAAATTACAATTAAATTTAATAGACGTTAACTTAGAAAATTTTCAATCATATAATATTGCTATAGGAAAAGAAGAAACAACAATGTATTTATATGACCATGAACAATATGATGGTTCACAACATGCAACTCTTTATGAAGAAGTAATAACAAATATTCATAAAAGTAAAGCTATTGCAACAAAAGTAAAAGTCACCACACTTGACAATATAATAGATTTACAAATACCTATTATTCATCTTTTAAAAATAGATACAGAAGGACATGAATTAGAGGTACTAAAAGGGGCAGAAGAATTACTTCAAAAACATAAAGTTTTATCAATATTATTTGAATTTAACTCAATGAATACTATTAGTAAAACAATGTTTAAAGATTTTTATAATTATCTTAAAGATTATGATTTCTTCCGAATATTGCCAGGGGGTGAAATTTATAGAGTAAGTTGTAAATATAATCCCTTAATTGATGAAATTTATGCATATCAGAATTTTGTTGCTTTACTAAAACGAGAGTTTAAATAAGATGGAATCTTTAGTCCCTGGAGAATTCACCAATACCAATAATATTAATATTAAAATAGAAAAGAAATCTTTAATAACAAGTTTTGATACACATATAATTACTTTTGGTTCATGCTTTGCTCAACATATTCATAATACGTTTGTAAAGATAGGATTAAACTCATTTTATTGTACACATGGAAATTTTCATTATACAGCCAAATCATTACACGCACTTCTAAAAAAATGGTCTCAAAATAATTTTGTTCCTAAATATACAAAAGATGACTTTTATTTACTTAATGACGGATCTGGGTTATATGTTTCTTTATATCATTATAATTTAAAAGATAAAAATATAAATGAACTAATTCAAAAAGCTGAAATATATGATAATAAAATTATAAAGAATATACAACAAGCTAATTTAATATTTTTAACTTTAGGTAATGCTACTTATATTCAACTAAATGATGGAAGACTTGTAAATAAAGTATCTGGAATATTAAAATCTGAGTATACAATAAAGTATTCTTCTACTGAGGAAATCACTATTGAACTAATGGAAATATATACAATCATGAGGTTATTAAATAAAAATTTTACTTTTTTCTTGACTGTATCTCCTCAAAGGTATAACTGGGAAACTGCTTTAGAAAATAAAGATACTATATATTCTGAATCAATAGGACAGCAAAATACAGACCATTGGATTGTAAAAAATAATTTAGACAAGGCAAAATTAAGAATTGCAATAGACACTACAATAAAAAAATTAAAAGAACATGAAATTATTTATTTCCCTTCATATGATATTGTAATCGATGAATTAAGGCAATTTGAAACATTTTCATCAGATATAGATGACTTATTGCACGTAAACTTTCCGAAAACATCAAATTATGTAATAAACAAATTCTTAAATACTTATTGCTCAGAGGATGTGAAAAAAGTTTTAAGTTTTTATCGTAAAGAAATCATAATAAAAGAAAAATTAAAAAGAAAACTGGAGCATTTTAAAAACACTTTTAATATATCTAACGATATCAAAGAATTAATATCTCCAATATCTGAACTTTTAGTTAAAACAAAAGCTTTACATATAATCAATCACTTATATAGAATCTTATCTGAATATAAACAAGAGAAAATTGTTGAGAAACTTTTATATAATAGTAACTTTAAACAAATTAGCAAGAATAAAGAGATTTTAATCAATAAAGTATTAAAAATAATAGATTCTCCAAATCTGTATAATAAAAATAAATCAATTTATATTTATGGAGCAGGAGAAATAGCTAAAATTTTATTAGAAAAAAGTAAATTACTTATGCCCAATATTAAAGGAATAATAGATTCTGAACCCAAAAAAATAGGAACATATCTTTATGGAGTAAAAATTATTTCACCTACAGACTCTGTTATACATGATTCAATTATAATTTTAACACTGCTGAATGATAATAGAAAAGTATACTCTGAGTTGGTAATGACCAAAAATATTGAAATAATAAATATTTTATGAAAGAGAAAAAATGTTAGAGAAAACTTATGAAGTTACAAATCCAATTTTATTAATAGTATTTAAACGAATAAATACTACAAAGAAAGTATTTGAGGAAATTAAAAAAGTCAAACCTAGTAAACTTTATATTTCTTCAGATGGTTCAAGAGATAACAATCCAACGGAACAGGAACAAGTTAATGAAATTAGAGATTTTATTATAAAAGACATTGATTGGGAGTGTAAGGTAGAAACTCTTTTTAATGAAAAAAATTTTGGATGTCAAAAAGCAGTAAGTAATGCAATAACTTGGTTTTTTAAAAATGAAGAACAAGGAATAATTTTAGAAGATGATATATTGCCAAGTATTGATTTTTTTAGATATTGCGATGAATTATTAGAAAAATATAAGAATAACGAACGAATTATGCATATTGCTGGAATGACTTATGTAGAAGGTGATGAAAATAAATCAAGCTATAACTTTTGTAGAACAGGTGGTATTTGGGGATGGGCATCGTGGAGAAGAGCTTGGAATTTATATGAATTAGAAATGGAAACTTTTCCAAAGGCAATGGAAGAAAACATATTGGATGATCTTTTTTTTGGAGAAGAAAGTATAAAAGAATTTTATATTAATATGTTTAAAAAAGCTTATAAAAATACTCATACTTGGGATTATCAATGGACTTATACAAAAATTATAAATAATTCAATAAATATTATGCCCTCTAAAAATTTAGTAAAAAACATAGGGTTTGGTGAAGGTGCAACTCATACAACTAAAGCAAACAAAAAATATCAAGAAATGACAATCTCTAATTTAAAATTTCCATTACTTCATCCAAAATTTATTGTTATTAATAAGAAGTTTGATCATAATAATTTCAATTTTCATTTTAGTAAGTTAACTGTAGAAGAATTAAAATCTTTAATGATAAAAATAACTCAAATTGAAGAAAAATTAAAAAGTAATAATTTAGATTTATATATTTATGGAGCAGGTCAATATGGAAATTTAATACTCAAATATAGTAATTTTATCAAAGAAAGAGTTTTAGGATTTATTGATAGAGATAACAATAAAGTAGGTACAAGTATTTATGAAAAAAGAATTTACAAACTTGACGAAATTGTTAATAATAAAAATGTCATTATAATATTGACAGTTGTTAAAGACAATATATCGATTGAAAATGAACTAAGTTTATATTTTCAAGATAGTACAATTCTAAACATTAATAAAATGTAATGAAAAAAAAGTTATCGTATAATATCTTAATAGCTTTAAATTCTTTTAAAGATGTGTATTCTCAAAAAGAATCAATCAAACTTATAAGTACAATTTTAACTACAATAAATAAAAATGAAAATAGAATATTTAATATAAAATCTGTAATTCTAGCAGATGGCGGAGAATTCTCACATGAAGTAGTTAAGAATAATCTAAATTGCCAAGAAATAGAAGTTTTTAATGTCATTAATCCCTTTAAACAAAAAGTAATTTCAAGTTATTTAATATTAGAAGACAACAGTGCATTTATTAGTTCCTCACATATTTTGAGAATTCTATCTAAAGATGAAAGATATAAAAATCCTTTACATCTTACATCATATGGATTAGGACAATTAATTAATCATGCACTGAAAAAAGGTATTAAAAAAATATTTTTAGGCCTTGGAGGGACAAATACAATTGATGCTGGTATTGGTATGCTTCAAGCACTTGGAGTCCGATTCAAAGATCAAAATAATTTAGAAATAACACCAAGTGATAAAAAATATTTTTCAGGATGTGATTTGTCTACTATTCAGTATATCGAATGTTTAAACATAGAATCTTTTAAGAATATTGAGGTAATTGCTTTGTGTGATGGAGCAATATCAATTGACGAGATGAATACTCCAAATTGTCAAAAAATTGGGAAAACTTTTCAAATAGAAAAAGATGAAATATTAAATCGTATAGAAAATGGTTTACAACAATACTCTAGAATAAATAATGTGGAATTATCTAAAAAATATTTAGGAGTGGCTGGAGGCATTAATTTAAGTTTAAGCTATTTGTTTAAGTTAAATATGAAGTTAGGAATAGACTATTTTGTTGAAAAGTTAAATATTGAGGAAAAAATTAAAAGTTCAGATTTGATTATTACAGGTGAAGGAAAATTTGATAATTCATTTGCAGGAAAAACACCAGTAGGTATAAGTAAAATAGCGAAAAAATATAATAAGCAGGTTTTGTATTTAGTAGGTGATGTTGAAAATAAATATAAGAAACTATTTGATGATGACTTGGCTGTTAATTTGCCAGAATACATACAACAATATGGTATAACTTCAATAGCAAGTTGTCATTTTTTTAATAATAAAATGAATAAACAATCACTAGATTTAGGCGATTATAAAAAGAATACACCAATAGTGTTTGAACGAGCTATAAAGCAGTATTTATTACTTAAAGGATTTATAAAATGAAAGTAGTCTTTTTAATTGCAGGGAAAGGTAGAAGACTAAAAGAGATTACAAAAGATAATCATAAGTCACTAATAAAACTTGATGACAATTCATTAATTCATCATTTGATAGAAAACTTTGTATATGCAGGGTTAACAAATTTTGTAGCTATAGTTGGTCATTGTTCAGATAAAGTTTTGTCGGAATTCAACAAACAATACTCACAAAATATAGACATTGAGTATGTTGAAAACTCAAGATATGAGGAAACTAATAATTTATATTCCTTGTATTGTGCAAAAGATATTTTAGAAGGTGAAGAATTTCTTTTATGTAATGCTGATGTAGTGTTAGATAGAGAAATAATAAAAGATATAGCTTCCATGAAAGATCAATCAGTTATTGCGATAGATGATTTTAAGTATAGTGCACCAGTAGACTCTCCTGGAATTTTAATGGATAATTACAAAGTGTCTGACCTTGGAAGACATATACCATTTGAGGATAATATGGGATACGCCATTGGAGTTTATAAATTCAGTAAAGAGTTATCAAAAGAGTTTTTTAATGAAGCCAAAAAAATGTTAAATCAAAATATAAATGCTGGTTTTCATGATCCTTTACCTAAGTTATTTGATAAATTTGAGGTATTGAAATATAGAACAAAAGATAAATTATGGACAGATATAGACGCATATGAAGATATAGACAAAGCAAGAAAAATACATAATAATATCAAAAATAAATATGAAAGAAATAGTGTCATTTATCCTGATTTAATGACTAAAGTTGTTGCGATAACAGGAGCAGGTGCAGGTATAGGAGAAGCAATAGCAAGAGCTTTTTTAGCACAAGGATCTAAAGTTATATTGATTTCTAGAAGTGATATAACTTGGATTAATGAATATCACCCATCGCAATATATATTCTTAAAAAAAGATATTCAAGAGACAGATTTTTTTAGTAAGTGGTTAGAGAAGTTTTCATCTGAAGGATATAAAGTTGATATTTTAATTAATAATGCAGGAATTATACAACACAACAAATTAATGAACATTACTGTGACAGAATGGGATAGCATTATAAATATTAACAGTAAAGCACCATTCTTTTTAACACAAATATTTGCAAAGCATATGATAAAAAATCAATGTGGAAATATTATCTTTGCGAGTTCTTTTGCAACAAAGTTATCTTCTTTTTCATACGGTATCTATGCCGCTTCTAAGGCTATGATAGTTTCATTGACAAAAAGTTTTGCTACAGAATTAGCTCCGTATAATATAAGAGTAAATTCATTTAGTCCTGGTGTTATCAAAACACAAATGACAAAAGTTGCAAGAGAAAATTATGAAAAAGACATGTTAAATGATATAGCATTGAATAGATTTGGAAGTGCTGAAGAAGTTGCAAAAGCAATTTTATTTTTGGCTACAGAAGAATCTTCATATATTCATGGTATTGATTTAGATATAAGTGGAGGGAAATTTATATCACAAAATTCGAATTTAGCATACAAGGATACTATGTGATAGATAAAATTTCAACAGAGTTTATATCAAAGAATATTATAGAATTTATACAAGATGATAATATAGAGTTAACATGGTTATCAAATTTCGATAGTAAAAAATATGATAAATTTCTAATTTTCATCGATAATAATGTTAATGATATTTGGGGAGATAAACTATTAAATCAATTGAAAGTACATAATAAAGAAATTTATCTTAAAGTTGTAGAATCTACTGAAAAGACTAAATCAATAAGTTTTTTTCCAGAAGCTATTGGCTTTTTAGAATCAAATAAATGTTCTAGATTTGATTTAGTATTTGCTATTGGAGGTGGTATTGTATTAGATATGGTTGGTTTTATTGTTTCAACATATATGAGAGGGATTCCTTTATTTATGATACCTACAACGCTAATTGGTCAAACAGATGCATCTACTGCTGGGAAAACATGTTTTAACACTAAAAATAGTAAAAATTTATTAGGCACATTCTACTACCCAGAAATCGTTTATAATAATATAAATTTTCTTTTTACAAACTCAAATAGATATTTAAGACAGGGTTTGTCTGAATCCTTTAAATATGGACTTTTAAATTCACCTGTTCTAATAAATAAATTGCTTGAATTTAAAAATAGTAATGATACTAATATTTTAAAAGATATTATAAATTTAACAATAAAATCAAGAATTGCAATTCGACAGATAGATGCACTTGCAAGTAATTTAGGGCATACCTTTGGGCATGCTATCGAAAAGTTTTCTTGTTATAAAATATTACATGGTGATGCTATTTCTGCTGGTACAGTTATGGCACTACATTATGCAGTGCATATTGGTATAATGCATGAAGAAATTAAAGATAATATTCTGACATTAATGAAAGACTTAGGTTTGAATTTATATATTGATAAGAGAGTAAAAGCAGATAAACTAATTAATTTAATGTTATTAGATAAAAAGTCTTCGTCAACATTATTACATCTTGTTTTAATAAAGAATATCTCTGAACCGTATAAAGAAAAGGGTAGATTATTTTGCAAAGCATTGCCAGAAAAGGTGAAGTCATTTTTAGATAATTTTTTGGATAAATATGAATATAGAATATCATCTTGTTATAAATTTTTAGAAAAAGATGATATCAATTATATAGAAAGGAAATAGATAAATGATAACAAACATAAATCACGTCAGTTTTACAGTGTCTAATATCGAAAAATCAATAATATTCTATAGAGATATTCTAGGCTTAAAGTTACTCGACATTAGTACTAGAGGTGTTGAATTTTCGGAGCAAGTTACAGGTATTAAAGGGGCAGATTTAAAGATTGCATATTTTGAAGTAAATAATTGTAAAGTTGAACTTATAGAATATTTAGCACCAAAAGGTCAAAAAATTGATACAACAACTTGCAATGTAGGTAGTGCACATATTTGTTTTAATGTTGATGATTTTACAAGCTTTGTGAATAATTTAAGAAAAAATAATGTTAAATTCTCTGGGGATATTTGTGAAATCCCTGCTGGTCCAAATAAAGGAAAAAGTGTATTGTATTTTGAAGATAATGATTCAAATAGTATAGAGTTGATTTCAAACGAGACAAAAAATAAATATTAAGAAAGACATAAAAAATGAAAAAAACAAGAGTTGGAATAAACGGATTTGGAAGGATAGGTAGAGCAATTCTTAGAATAAATGAAGTGCAAGATATCTTTGATGTGGTGATTATTAATGAGCTAAATCCTGATAATAAAAATATTGCTTATTTATTAGAATATGACACTACGTATGGAAGGTTTCATACAGATGTTAATGCTGATGATACATCAATATCCTATGCTAAGAAAAAAATATATGTACATCATGAAAAAAATATTTTTGATGTACCTTGGGATGATTACAACGTTGATATTGTAATAGAAGCTTCTGGAATAACAGACAATATGAATGCTATTAAATTTAATAATACTACTACAGTAAAGCATTTTATCCTTACTCATGCTGCTGGTGAGGGAGTTAAAACTATAATATTTGGGGTAAATGAACATGAATTTAATCCACTGGAACATAAAATTATATCATCAAGTATTTGCGATACAATATCATTAACCCCTATTTTAAAATTGATACAAGAAGAATATAAAATATTAGGTGGATTTCTCACAACGCTACATCCTTATTTAGGATATCAAAATCTCTTGGATGGACCTTCCGCATCATGGTCTCAGCCTGGCGATATATATTCTCATTATTCACTTGGGCGTTCATCAATCAATAATTTAATACCGAAATCTACATCTGCAGTTAGTGCGGCAGAAGATGTATTTCCTGGACTTGGTCAAAGATTACAATCTTTTTCTTATAGAGTGCCAACAAGTATCGTCTCATCCGCTGTATTGATATTACAATTAGATAAAGATATAGATTTAGTAAAACTAAAAAAAAGGTTTTACTCTTTTGAAAAATCACAAGATTATTCAGTAATAAAAAATAGTACAAAACCTTTAGTTTCTTTAGATTATGTAAGAGAAAACTTTTCAGTAATCATTGATCATAGATGGACTAAAATGGAAAATAAGACTTTGCTAAAAATAGTATATTGGTATGATAATGAATGGGGATATAGTAATAGAGTTGTTGATTTAATTAATTTAATTTCAAAAAAATATTGAGGCTAGTAACATGCCTGAAATAGAAAAATTTTATAAATCATATGGTGCATTTTTTGGTAAATTTGAGAGTTTTTTAGAAGCTAAAAGATTTTCTCCTATAACAAATATAGGATATGATAATAAAGAAACTCTTCAAAGAATGATTGACAATATTGATATACTTAAATCTTCAATTAGAGAAACAGAATATCCTTTTTTTTTATGGTTAAATAAAATTCTAGAAAAAAATACATTCCAAAATATTCTTGATTTCGGAGGAGCTCTTGGTGCTCATTTTTATAATTTTAATAAATTATGTTTGCATGAGAATTTTCACTGGTTTGTATATGATGTTGCGCATATTATTAACTTTGCAAAAGAAGAATATAAAGTAGATGCATTGTCTTTTCATGAAAATATTAAAGAAATAAAAAATATTGATATATTTATTGCATCAGGTTCTATTCAATATATAGAAGACTTTTCATTGAAACAATTAAATAATTTACCTAATCATTTATTATTTGCAAGGCTTCCACTAAATGAAAAATGTAAAACATTTGTTACTTTACAAAATGGAATCTCATCATTTAATCCACAATATGTTTACAATAGACTAGATTTTATTAATTCTATTAAAGAGTTAGGCTACGAATTGATTGATGAATGGAAAAGTCATTATGATAAATGTATAATTCCTAACTTTAAAGAAGAAAGTTGTAAATATTATTCGGGGTTATATTTTAGGAGAATAGATGAATAAGTTCACTCAATTTTTACAATATTCAGAAAGTGTAGTTTTGCCAAGATTACAAAAAAAGATACAAAATAGTGAAAAAATTACTGTTGCATTTTATATTTCACAAAAACAATTATGGTCTTCTCAATCTGTGTATGATGAACTTTTAGTAAATTCTTTTTTTTCTCCTATAATTATTGCTTTTCCAAATCAAGAAAATAAGATAAAAACTAAAATTGAGACATGTAAAGAAAATTATGAATTTTTTAAATCAAAGAAAATGAACGTAATTTATGGATACGATATAAAAAAAGATAACTTTTTAGATTTTGAACAAATAAAAACAGATATTGTTTTTTTTGACCAACCTTATCCTAGACTTCCAGAGGAGTTGAGGTGGCCTAAAATTTATAAAGAAAGTTTGGTTTGTTATATTCCTTATGGATATAAAATTGCGGGATTCTATGAGGCTCATTTTAATATGGATTTACAAAATAGTTGTTGGACAGTTTTTGCTGAAAGTGAATGGCATAAAGAGCAATTCATAAAATATGGTAAACATAAAGGTAAAAATGTTATTGTATCTGGTTATCCAAAACTTGATGAATATCATAATAAAGAATATAAAAATTGTTGGAAAATATCTCCAAAAGCAACTACAGAAGTTAAGAAAATTATTTGGGCACCGCATTGGTCAATTGATCAAATTAATTTTTCTACATTTCACACAAATTATAAGTTTTTTTTGGAATATGCAAGAACAAATAAGAATATCTCTTGGATATTTAAACCACATCAAAGATTGAAACATCATTTGACTGAAGTGGGGTTTATGACCGAAAAGGAGGTTTCTAATTATTATAATGAATGGAATGGACTTGATAATTGCATTTTTTATGATGAAGCTAACTATTTTGATATATTTAAAAGTTCGGATGTACTAATTACAGATTGTGGCTCTTTTTTAGCGGAGTATCTACCTACTAAAAAACCTATAATTCACCTTATTAATGAAAAAAGTAGTGGATATAACGAGATTGGTAAAATTATTACTGAAAGTTATTATAAAGCGTTTACAAATGATGATATTGACTTTTTTATTAATAAAGTAGTATTACAAGAAGATGATTTCAGGAAAGAAGAAAGATTATCAAATATTAATCTGGTTCAACCTAATTTAGAAGGCGCAGGAAAACATATAGTTAGGTATCTTATAAAAAAATTAAATGAAAAAGAATTATATGAGCAACACGATGAAATATTTCTGGAAATAGGTTCTGGAAATAAAAAAGTTAGCAAAAATTGGATTACCATAGATCTTTCAAAAAATGCAAATGTCCAGTTTGATGTAAGAATAGGTTTACCATTTGAGGATGAATCTATTTCTTTAATTTATTCAGAACATTTTTTAGAACATTTAACATATAAAGAAATGTGTGAATTTTTAAAAGAATCACTAAGAGTTTTGAAAAAAAGAGGTGTTTTCTCTGTATGTGTACCCAATGCAAGATGTTGGATTGAGTATTATATGAATCATGATCCAAAAATGAAAATTGAAAATCCTAAAGAAATATTTCCTTGTTCTGGATATATACCTGCGTTTAACTTTACAACTATAATGGATATGATTAATTATATTGCATATATGGACGGTCGACATAAATATATGTTTGACCAAGAAAATTTATTAGAAGTACTTTCTAAGAATGGATTTGTAAATGTACAAAAAAGAGATTTTGATGAATCCCTGGATTGGGAAGCAAGAAAAGCCAGTTCTCTCTATGCCATTGCTTATAAAAAGGATAGTTAATTGAATAAAAAAATATTAATTACGGGTGGAGCAGGATTTTTAGGAAGCCACTTGTGTCGAAGACTTTTAAAAGAGAATAATGAAGTTATTTGTTTAGATAACTTCTTTACAGGTGTAAAAGAAAATATTATTGATTTACTCCCTAATCCATATTTTGAATTAATAAGACATGATGTACAAGAACCAATTTTACTTGAAGTAGATGAAATATATAATCTTGCCTGTCCTGCATCACCTCCTTATTACCAGTTTGATCCAGTCGCAACAACAAGAACTTCAGTTTTAGGTGCTATAAATATGCTTGAGATCGCAAAAAAATGTAAAGCGAAAATATTACAAGCTAGTACTTCAGAAGTTTATGGAGATCCAGAGGTACACCCCCAACCTGAATCTTATAGAGGAAATGTATCTACAACTGGCATTAGAGCTTGTTATGATGAGGGAAAAAGATGTGCAGAAACTTTGTTTTTCGATTATCAAAGACAATATAATGTTAAAATAAAAATTGCAAGAATTTTTAATACATATGGCCCATATATGAATCAAAATGATGGAAGAGTTGTAAGTAATTTTATTGTTCAAGCATTAAAAAATAAAGATATTACAATTTATGGAAATGGTAAGCAAACTAGAAGTTTTCAATATGTAGATGATTTGATGGATGGTATAATTAAACTTATGAATTCTTCTGATAATTTTACGGGTCCTGTCAATATTGGAAATCCTAGTGAATTTACAATGATTGAATTAGCTCAAAAGATTATAGAATTGACAAATAGTAAATCAAATTTAGTTTTTAAACCTTTACCTTTAGATGATCCAATGCAACGACAACCGGTAATTGATTTAGCCAAAAAAGAATTGAATTGGGAACCTCATGTAAAACTTGAAGATGGTTTAAAAAAAACTATTGAATATTTTATAAAGGTTATTAATGATTAAAACAATAGTTTATCATAATCAACAACTTGCCATTATCATCAAAAACAATTACCAAAAAGAGGGTGTTGAATTTTTTACTCCCAATGATTATTCTCAACAATTGGCATATATGTCTCACAAAAAGGGTAAAAAGATTGATGCCCATGTTCATAATAAAGTCACCCGAGATGTTCACTTGACTCAAGAAGTTTTAGTCATAAGAAAAGGAAAACTTAGAGTTGATTTTTACACACAAGAACAAACTTATTTAGAAAGTACAATTTTAGAAAGTGGAGATGTTATTTTATTGGCAAGTGGGGGACATGGTTTTGAAGTTTTAGAAGATTTGGAAATGATAGAAATTAAGCAAGGCCCTTATTTAGGCGATGAAGACAAAACACGTTTTGAACATATTCTTCAAGATAAATTGGATATAAAATTATGATTCCCGTAAACACTCCTTTACTCAATGGAAATGAAAAGAAATATCTAAATGAGTGCATAGACACAGGTTGGATAAGCAGTGAAGGTCCTTTTGTAGAACGTTTTGAAAAAGAGATGGCAGCTTATGTGGGAAGAGAGTTTGCAACAGCATGTGCCAATGGAAGTGCGGCATTGGATATTGCGGTTAAAGCATTAGAACTTCAAAAAGGTGATGAGGTCATTATGCCCTCTTTTACGATTATATCATGTGCACAATCTTTGGTGATGCAAGGGATTTCACCTGTACTCATTGACAGTGATGTGCATACGTTTAATATGAATGTAGAAGAAATTGAGGCTAAAATTACGCCAAAAACAAAAGCCATTATGATGGTACATATTTATGGGTTAACTGTAGATATTGACCCTATTCTTGCTTTGGCGAAGAAGTACAATTTGAAAATAATCGAAGATGCTGCGCAAATGCATGGACAAGAGTATAAAGGCAAAAAATGTGGGAGTTTTGGAGATATCAGTATTTTTAGCTTTTATCCCAATAAACACATCACCACAGGTGAAGGTGGAATGGTTTTAACCAATGATGAACATCTTGATAAACGAGCAAAAAGTTTACGAAATCTTTGTTTTTCATCCAACCGATTTGTACATGAAGAGTTGGGATGGAATTATCGTATGACCAATATGCAAGCAGCTCTTGGCGTTGCTCAGCTTGAACAAATTGATGCGATTGTTCATAAAAAAAGAGTTATCGGGAATAGGTATAATGAATTATTAAAAGATATTAATACCATTAATTTGCCTATACCAAAAACATCGTATTGTGAAAATATATATTGGGTCTATGCCATTACATTAAAAGATGAATATAAAAAAAGTGCAAAAGAAATCATGGATGAATTAGCTCAATATAAAATTGGTACGCGACCATTTTTTTACCCAATGCACCAGCAACCTGTATTTAATAAAATGGGCTTGTTTTTAGATACGCATTTGCCCAACAGTGAAAAACTGTACGAACAAGGGTTTTATATTCCAAGTGGCTTAGCATTAACACAAGAAGACATCGAAGAAGTATCGAATATTTTGCATAAGGTTTTAGCATGAGTTCTTTTGGCAGTTTATATTCTCAATACTACGATTTACTCTACAGTGATAAAGATTATATGGGTGAAGTAAACTATGTGGATAATCTGATAAAATCGAGTCTTAAGAGTGCAAAAACTTTATTGGATTTAGGCTGTGGAACAGGTAAACATGCTGAACTGTTTTGTGAAAAAGGATACCATGTTCATGGTGTAGATTTAAGCCATGAGATGCTGAAAATCGCACAAACAAGAACGCTCAATAAACAAAATAAACTGCAATTTACGCACTCAAATATTCAAGAACTTAACCTGAATCAACAATTTGATGTGGTTGTTTCACTTTTTCATGTGATGAGTTATCAAAATTCAAATGAAGCGTTAATCCAAGCGTTTGAAGTGGCAAAACAACATTTAAAACAAGGGGGAATTTTCATATTTGATTTTTGGTATGGACCCGCGGTATTAACAGATTTACCCGAAACTCGAGTTAAAAGATTGGAAGATGAATATCTTAAAGTAACACGCATTGCAGAACCTCATTTACATGCCCAAAGTAATATGGTTGATGTTCATTATGATATTTTTATAGAAAATAAAATTTCAAATGAAATAATACAAAAAAAAGAGTTGCATCCCATGCGATATTTTTTTGATACAGAATTGGAACTTATTTGCCAAAGAGTTGGTTTCTCAATTATGAATAAATATGAATGGATGAGTAAAAATAATCCTGAATTTAATAGTTGGAATGTGGTATGGATTGTAAAATGAATATTGCTGTATTTTTAAGTTCAAGTTTAACTTCAGGAGGGGGATTTCAGTATGAGCTTAAAATTACTTCTTTGCTGAATCAAAAGATTAACAAATACAATATAAAGTTTTTTACTCTCAATGTTGATATTATAGAAGAGTACAAAAAATGTGGAATTAATGTTCTTCAAATAAAAAAAGATAAATTAGAAGAGGTATTGATATTGTCCTATCATATTGATTTAATCTATTTTCTAAATCCAACTGCGTTATGTTTAGAATTAATTAATTTGCCTTATATTATTACTGTTTGGGATTTATGTCATAGAGACTTTTTAGAATTTCCGGAAGTGAGACTTAACCATGAGTTTGAAAAAAGAGAGAAACTTTATGCCGGAAATGGTTTAAAAAAAGCCGTTGCGGTTATTGTAGATTCTAAGTTAAGCCAAACAAATCTTATAAAAAGATATGGACTTGATGAAAAACGAATTCACATTTTAAAGTTTTTGCCAAGAATTAATTTTTATGATGATGTATCGCTAGATATTCATAAAAAGTATACTATCAAAAATCCATACATTTTTTATCCTGCACAATTTTGGGCACATAAGAATCATATTTATATTTTGGATGCAATCAAGATTTTAAAAGAAACACACTCTGTGATAATCGATGTTGTATTTACAGGAAAAGATTATGGCAATTTAAATTATATTTTAAATACAGCCCAAAAATATCATATAGAAAAACAGATTCATTATCTTGGGTTTGTTGAAAATAATGAAATCCCAAGTTTATATAAGAATAGTTTAGCCCTTGTCATGCCAACCTACTTTGGACCAACAAATATCCCTCCTTTAGAAGCTTTTTTATATGAGGTTCCCGTATGTTACTCCGATTTAGATGGTTTAAGAGAACAAGTTGAAGATGCAGCATTTTTGCTTGATCTTAATCAGCCAAATTCATTGGTCAATAGTTTAATAGAGATATTAAAGCATTCACCCATTGTAAAAGAAAAAATTGCAAGAGGGAAAAGTCTATTAAACCGATGGACTGATAAAGATTTTACAGATGAATTTTTATCAATATTAAATAACTTTGAGCAAAAAAGAAGATGTTGGGGAGCTTCTGTATTACCGGGGAAAAAACTAACATCTTTTGAAAGAAAAATAGAAAAAGCTATAGAGTTACAATATGAGCAAAAAAAGTATCAATGTATCATATATGGGTACGGTACTATTGGAAAAATGATCTATTCTTTTATGCGGGAAAATAGTCTTGCTTTTATTGATCAAAAAAGTACAAATATTTCCAAAGAGATTAAAAAAGGGGAAGTGTATCATCCGACGAATTTGTCTAATATGCAATATGACAAAATCATTATATCTGTTTTGGGAAGAGAAGAAGAAATAATAAAATATTTGGTTGAAGAGTTAACTGTAGATAAAGAAAAAATTATTATATTGGAACTTTAAAATGACTAACATAATTTTATGTGGAGGAAGTGGAACAAGACTTTGGCCAATAAGCCGTACACTTATGCCAAAACAGTTTGTAAAATTATTTGATGGTCAATCACTGTTTCAACTTACTGTTGAACGAAATGCTAAAGTGTGTGAAAAACAATTTATTGTATCCAACACTGAACAATACTTTTTAGCCCAAGATCAACTTGAAGAGCTCACCACTCACCACTCACAACTTACCACTCACTATTTACTTGAACCAATAGGGCGAAACACTGCACCTGCAATTGCATTAGCATGTATGGCACTTGACCCAGAAGAAATCGTGTTGGTAACTCCAAGCGATCATTTGGTTAAAAATGAAGAGGAATATCAAAAAGTTATTCAAAAAGCAAAAGAATTTGCACAAAAAAATTATCTTGTAACATTCGGGATAACACCAACGTTTGCTGAAACAGGATTTGGATATATTCAGGCTGAGCCTATTAATGGTGAATCGTTATTAGTTAATGGTATGAATGTTTTGAAGTTTCATGAAAAACCAAGTTTAGAAATGGCTGAAAAATACTTAGAAACAAATATCCAATATACAAATAACCAATCAACAAATTACTATTTGTGGAACTCGGGAATGTTTTGCTTTAAAGCAGGGGTATTTTTAGATGAGTTAGAAAAATATTCACCTGAAATATATAAAACTTCTAAAGTTGCGTTTGAAAATAAAAAAATTCAACATTCAACATTAAGAATTCAATATTCTTTAATGGAAGCAATTCCTTCGGATTCAATTGACTATGCCGTAATGGAAAAATCAAATAAAGTCAAAGTTATCCCCTCTAATATTGATTGGTCAGATGTAGGAAGTTTTGATGCTTTATATGAAGAATTTCCAAAAGATGAAAATAACAATACGCTAAATAAAAATCACATTTCTATAGATTCTAAAAATAATTTAATCTATGGAAATGGGCGAAAAATTGCAACAGTAGATATAGAAGATACAATCGTAATAGATACAGGAGATGCACTGCTTATAAGTAAAAAAGGAAGTTCCCAAAAAGTCAAAAAAGTAGTTCAACAACTCACTACTCACCACTCACCACTTACGAATATCCATCTTACAGGCCATCGACCTTGGGGAACTTATACAGTTTTAGAAGACAGTCCAGGATATAAAATAAAACGAATAGAAGTAAAAGCGGGATGCAGACTAAGTTTACAAAAACATTTTCATAGAAATGAACATTGGATTGTTGTATCTGGATGTGCAACAGTAACAATTGAAAATCATATATTTATACTTAATCCAAATGAATCAACATATATTAAAGCAGGGCAAGTTCATCGACTTGAAAATCAAGGAAAACTTCCATTGATAATTATTGAAGCACAAGTAGGTGAATATACAGGGGAAGATGATATAGTAAGATTGGATGATGATTTCAAACGAGGAGAAAATTAAAATAGATGGAAAATAAAAAAGTAGCTTTAATTACAGGAATAACAGGACAAGATGGAAGCTATTTAGCAGAATTTTTACTTAAAAAAGGGTATGTTGTCCATGGAATAAAAAGAAGAAGTTCTTTGTTTAACACTGATAGAATTGATCATCTGTATGAAGATCCTCATGTAGAAAATAGGAATTTTATTTTACATTATGGAGATATGACAGATTCTATGAATTTAACAAGAATCATTCAAGAGGTACAACCTGATGAAATCTATAATCTTGCAGCCATGTCTCATGTTCATGTCTCTTTTGAAACACCTGAATATGTTGCCAATGCCGATGGAACAGGAACACTTAGAATCCTTGAAGCCGTCAAATTATTAGGCTTAACAAAGAAAACAAAAATATATCAAGCTTCAACTTCAGAACTGTATGGAAAAGTTCAAGAGACACCACAAAGTGAAACTACACCTTTTTATCCCAGAAGTCCGTATGCGGTTGCTAAAATGTATGCGTATTGGATAACCGTAAACTACAGAGAAGCGTATGGGATGTTTGCGTGTAATGGGATTTTATTTAACCATGAATCTCCTATAAGAGGAGAAACCTTTGTTACAAGAAAAATCACACGAGCCGCTTCTAAAATTGCTTTAGGATTGCAAGATAAATTGTATTTAGGTAACTTAGATGCAAAAAGAGATTGGGGGCATGCAAAAGATTATGTGAGAATGATGTGGATGATTCTTCAAGCCCAAGAACCAGAAGATTGGGTTATTGCAACGGGACAGACAACAACGGTAAGAGATTTTGTAAAACTCAGTTTTGAATATGCGGGAATTCATTTACGATTTGAAGGTGTTGGAGTTGATGAGAAGGGAATAATTGACTCAATAGATGAATGCAAAACGAAATCATTAGGTCTGAACATGGAACACTTAGCACTGAACACTACAGTTGTTGAAGTTGACAGCCGTTATTTTAGACCAACTGAGGTTGATTTGCTTTTGGGTGATCCAAGTAAAGCAGAACAAAAATTAGGATGGAAAAGAGAATTTAACCTTCAAGATTTAGTCAATGATATGATGAAATCAGATCTTAAGCTTATGACTAAAGATCAGTACCTAAAAGATGGTGGCTATAAAATTATGAGTTATTTTGAGTAATATACTATGAATAAAAACAGTAAAATTTATGTAGCAGGTCATAGAGGATTAGTCGGTTCGGCAATAGTCAAAAATCTTCAAGAAAAAGGGTACACAAATTTAATCTACAAAACACACCAAGAACTTGACTTAATCAATCAAAAAGCAGTGGAAGAGTTTTTTGCAAAACAGAAACCTGAATATGTCATTTTAGCCGCTGCCAAAGTAGGTGGAATTGTTGCAAATAATACGTACAGAGCTGATTTTATTTATGAAAACTTACAAATCCAAAATAATGTGATACATCAAAGCTATATTCATAATGTTAAAAAACTTCTGTTTTTAGGAAGTACCTGTATATACCCCAAAAATGCCCCACAACCTATGAGTGAAGAGTGTTTATTAACCAGTCCTTTGGAATATACCAATGAACCGTATGCTATAGCAAAAATTGCAGGGATAAAAATGTGTGAAAGTTATAATTTACAATATGGTACAAACTTTATATCTGTAATGCCAACAAACCTCTATGGACCAAACGATAATTTTGATTTAGAAAACTCACATGTAATACCTGCTTTGATACGAAAAATCCATGATGCAAAAATAAATAATCTAACTGAAGTTGAAATTTGGGGAAGTGGTAAACCAAGAAGAGAATTTATGTACAGTGAAGATATGGCAGATGCATGTGTATACATAATGGAACAAATTAATTTCAAAGATGTAGTTAATTCGTGTACTAGTGGTGGATGTGAGCCAATAACCAATAATCAATATACCAATATACAAATAACAAATACACATCTTAATATTGGAACTGGAAGTGATATTTCCATTAAAGAACTTGCAGAGCTTATGAAAAGAATCATAGGATTTAACGGTGAACTGAAATTTAATACCAATAAACCTGATGGAACTTTAGAAAAATTAACCAATGTATCAAAGCTTCATACTTTAGGTTGGAAACATAAGGTTGAACTGGACGTAGGCATAAGAAAAATATATGAATGGTATAAAAATGAGTACAAATAATCCAAAAGTTACAGTGGTCACGGTGACTTATAATGCCCAAAAATATTTAGAACAAACGATAAAGAGTATTATAGAACAAGATTACCCTAATATTGAGTATATTATTATTGATGGTGGAAGCAGTGATGGCACGATAGATATTATTAAAAAATATGAAAAATATTTAAGTTATTGGATTAGTGAACCAGATAGTGGTATTTATGATGCAATGAATAAAGCTATTGATGCAGCGACGGGAGAATGGATAAATTTTATGAATGCAGGGGACAGTTTTGTTTCTAAAGATACTATTTCATATTTAATTAATCATTTAGAAGAAAAGACTGATTTAATTACGGGAGACAGGTATTCTGTTTATGAAAATTCTTCCAAAAAAGTTTTAAATAAGGCATCGGGCATTAAAGGGATAAAAGAGCATGGTATGCCATCAGGGCATCAAAGTATGCTTATTAAATTTTCTTTGATGAAAGAGTATAAATATTCGTTAGCATATAAATATGCCTCTGACCACGATTTAATGTTGCGATTTTATAGAGATAATAAAAATTTTAAACTGATTAATCGTCCAATTTCAAATTATTTAAGAGGTGGATACAGTGATGAAAATAATATAGAAGCATATTTAGAAATTTTATTTTTAATGATTAAATATAAGCCCTATAAAACTAATTTAAAGGAGCTTGCTTTTTTTAAGAAATTTTTTTATTATAATCAGCCCAAAGAGATTAAAGAAGGAAATAATTTACTTTTTTCAAAACAATTGAATAAAATAACTGAACAATATTTAGAATTTGTTGAAAATAATGAGAATCTTCTTTTTTATGGGAATGGAACAGTTTCTAGGATGTTGTTAAATATAGATTCTAAAAAAATAATAGGAATTATTGACCAAAATGATTTAAATCAAAACTCTTTATCAATACCTGTGTACCCCCCTCAATGTATCCAAGATATAAAATATAATAAAATCATTATTACTGTTCTTGGTCGAGAAAAAGATATTATAGAATATTTAAATAAAACATTTTTTATTGATGTTAAAAATATATTAGTATTTAATGTAGCAAAAAAATATTAATATTTTTTTGCTACAAAAATTATATATTGACCATCTACTATTTCTTCAATTTGAGAAGGTTCTTCTCTTTTTTGTTGGAAAAATTCTATTTTTGTAAAACCATTTTTATTTAAAATATGAATTAAATCATCTTGAGTAAAATGTCTGGTATGAAATAAAAACTTTTGTTGAATAAAAGGCATAATCGTTTCATTGGGTGTTGAACCAATAAATACTCCATCGTCTTTTAAGGTATTGGCTATTTTTGCAATATATTTTTCAGGTGTTGGTAAATGTTCAATGGTTTCAAATGAAATAAAATAGTCCGCTTTTTGTAAATCATCTAAATCTTCATCTTCTAAGTTTTTAATTCTAAACTCAATTTTTTTGTCATTAAAATATTGTTTAGCATGAGTTAACGCATCATTTGAAATATCTAAACTTTGAACAATCTTTGTATTGGGATTTTGAGCCAATACATATGAACCGTATCCCACACCACAAGCTGCATCAGTTACAATGGCATTGGGTTTGGTAATATATTTTGAAGCAAAAATATATCGGTTTAAATGGTCTTTTCGTATTTCATCCAATGTTGTTCCAACTTGTCGTTCACCACTGTATGTGGGTTTACTTGCAGTTGCTACAAGATGCCATTTGTTTTTAATTTCAGTTTGAACATCAACAAATCCAATTCTTTCTAAAAGAAGTTTGATTCTTTTTTCGTTGTATCCTGATTTATGAACATCCCAATAGGTTGTATTATAATCCTCTGCCCAAGGGTCACATTGGGCTTGCCAACCCCATAATCCTGCAAAACTGTGTTTGGCATCAGACATACGCTCTTTTAAAGTATCTTCTGTCCATTGTGCTTCTAACCATTGCCGACAGTGAAAATCCATATCGGGAACAATAATTCTAACCGTACCATTTGTTTTTAAAGCTTTAAACCAATCTCTTAGGGTTCTATCTGCTTCATAGTTGGTTAAATGTTCTAACATGTGTCGTGAATAAATATGTTCCACTTCCATCATTTTTGAAGAAAGCTCCCATGCCTTACACACAATATCAACATGATCAAATTTTCGAATATCACAATGAATAAAACCTTCTCTAATATCAGGACCACATCCCACATAAACATTTTTCTCTTTATTCATTTTAAACCTTTATATGTATTAATTGGTTGGTATAGTTTCTTAATTCAAAAGTAATTTCATTTTGATGTAAGAACGGAGAAACTATAATTTTGTCATAGGTATAATTATCCAGCTCACTGACTGAAATAATAGGGATACCTTCATATTCTTTTAAATTTATAAATACCACTTTATCAACAATAGCAACAATATTATTTTTTAGGTGTGGATAAAGCAGTTTTCCTACTGAACCAAAACCATAAAGAATATATTTTTGTGAGACATCCATGGTTTTTATACAATTATAAAGATTGATAATTGTATTGTATTTCTCTTTTAATTCCAATTTTTCTCCCGGTAAAGTGGGCAAAAAAATGTCATAGGCATAAATAAGATTATAGTGTAACCGAAAATAATTGTTATCCATAAAATATTGAAATGTTTTCTTTTTTTTAATTCTAAAAATGGTTTGCCAAAAATTTGAATTAAAAAAGTGTTTGTATATTCTTACATAGTCATTGTCAATGACAGGTTTATAAAATAATTCCACTTTTTTATTAAAATATTCTGACTCTATTAATACTGAAGATGAAATTCCCGCCACACACGTTATCTCTTTCATTGTAAGCAAATGATATGTATTGACATTTGTTAATATTTCTAAATTTCTTATAGAGGCTAATTTTTTCTTAATATATTCAAAATCTTCATTTTTAGTCAAAGGATGTTTCAATAAATATAATTTGTTATGCTTTGTTGATAATTCTTCAAGTCTATCCATAAAATCAATCAATGTCAAAAACTTTCCGTCTTTCATTACTGATTTATCTTGATTCATTTGACCTATAATTAAACAAGAATTTTTTTCTAAATTTGGATTCTCAAGAAAAAATTTACAATGAGTTTTAATCTTTTTTGCTCTTTTAAAAAGTTTTTTGTTATCAAAACTTAATTTTGTTAATTCTTTTTTTATTTTTTCATCATTTGAGTAAAATTCAAAAAGAGTATCTTTATAAAATCGAATAGGAGATAACCAAATATCAATATATTTTATTTCTAAATATTCTAAAATTTCTCTTGAATTCTTTGATAACTCATAGGTGATTAAATACTCATGATTTATTACACTATTTTTTAAATAGTGTAATGATTCAGAAGTTAAATTTTGTAAAGTAATATCTTCATAAATATTATTGGACTTTGTTAAATGGGCAAGTTTGTAAAATTCATCTTGAGAAAAATTCTTTAAGCCATAATGAACTGAGAAATCAAGTTTTTCCAGTATAAGTCCAAAAAGATTTAATTTTTTAGATTGCTTAATTTTTCCTTTCTTTGTTTCGGTTACAATAAAATCATAAGTCAAACAAACATTTAATCCCATAGTTCCACCAAACTGTTTTTTGAGCGTTGTGTATGGGTCAAAGAATCTTTTAACTCTTCTAATTCTTTTGGAGAGATACCATAATCGCCAAAATGAGTTGAAATATGAAGAGATTGTAGCATTTCACGTAATTTATTGGAAGATAATTCACCAAAAATATCCATTAAAGCCGTATCAATAAAAGCATACTTTCCTATTACTGCATCAATAAGCATAGGAAGTGTGAAACTGCACGCGATTCCATGGTCGATATTTTTATGTGCGGTTATATAATAACTCATGGCATGTGCAAGTGCAGTTTGGGTATTGGAAAATGCCAACCCTGCATACATACACGCTTTTAGAATTTCAGTTCGATACTCTAAATTGTGCAAATCATTAGCCAAAAGAGGCAGATACTTCATAACTAATTTTGCTGATTTTATGGCATAAGTTATGGTTATGGGATTGGCATTTTTATTCCAAATGGATTCGAGTGCATGAGAAAGTGTATCCAATCCTGTTTGAAGGGTAATATTTTTTGGAATACTTAAAGTTAGACATGGGTCATAAAGAGCGACTTCACTAAAAAGATTAGGTAAATGAAGTGAATATTTTTTTTTCTCATTTTTATCCCAAATTGTTGCCCATGGAGTAATTTCACTTCCTGTTCCAGCCGTTGTGGGAATGGCAATAATAGGAATGAGTTTGTAATTTTCTTTGGTTATTTTTCCTTTGATTAAATGCGTTACAAAACTGGCTTCTTTTGATTCGTTGTAAACACTAAAAAATTTAGAAGCATCCAGTACACTTCCTCCTCCCATTGCAAGGATTAACTCAAAATCCATGGTGTGTATTGTTGTATACAGTTTTTCTAAATCTTCAAATTGAGGATGAGATTTTATCTCACAAATCACATCAACAATACAAGAAGTTAATGTGTTAAGGTGTTTCACCAAACCTCTTTTGACAAATCCTTCTGAAGTAATCAGCAACGTTTTTCTTCCATTAATATAGCTGTCTATATCCTTGAAAGAGTCCTTGCCAAATACTATTTTCGTAGGCATATGATAGATGAAATTCTGATTCATTAAAAATGGCTCACTTTTACAACTTCTATGGGAGGTCGAGGTGTTTCTTCATCGGTTCCACATTTGACATGAAGAAACTTTAACCCTTTTTGAGAGCTTAATTCCAATAAAGTGTTTGAAAAATCCTTTAATGAAATGATTGTATGGTTTACTGTATCAAAATTTGAGGCTTGGGCTATTTTAATATAATCCATATGCGTTTGATAAGTGTTTTGTCCACCGGTACTTTTGTTTGATTCATTATCAAACACAATATAGGTTAAATCGATTTCCTCTTTATATCTTCCTGCTGTGGTAAGTCCACCCATGTGCATCACAAATTCGGCATCTCCTCCGCACACTATGACAGATTTACCGGCTTTTGAAGCACCCAATCCAAGACTTAATGCCCCTCCCATATTCCCTGCCATATAAAAATTATGAGTATCTTTCATAAAGCTGTACATCTCTCTTGCTGTATTTCCCGTTGTTCCAATAAAAAGAGTCTCTTTGTTTTTAAATGTATCATTTAATACTTTTAAAAACTCACTTCGAGGCGTATAGTGGGATAAATCCAACAGATGGTTTTTGTTTAAATCAACGGGTGTAAAACTCTCTTTTTGAATAATACAAAGGGTGTGAGTTGTGTCACATACATTAATTTGTTCAAGGGCTTTCTCTATATTATTTTTATCCAAAAGGGTGTGGGCATATCCATATGCTTCAATAAGTCTTGGAAGTTCAGAGGCTAAATGCTGATGTTGAATTTCACTGTCCCCCTCTTTATATGTTCTCCAACTGGTTAAAATAGGGAAAGTAACACCATACGGTTTAAGTAAACTGGTAATACAACTTCCCATATTCGTAACCCCTGAAGATTGCACGATAACCATAGGTTTTTTCCCTGCCATTTTTAACCCAGCAGCAACAGAACAAGCTACGGCTTCACTCGCACAGGGAATGTACTCAATTAAAGGATGGTTAATGACCCCATTGATTAAATCTTTAGCAAAACTGCAAGGGACAACACACAATTGCGTGTAGCCATTCTCTATTAATTGGTCAATAAATTTTTGAGTATCCAACGCCATTATTTGGTTCCTGGAATTAAATCTAAGATTTCATTGATGGATAAAAGTGATTTCTCAGCTTCAAAACTTCTGTCATGTTCAAGAATGGATAAAGCCACATGCTTCATCCCAGGATAGGCTGCTCTTAACATATGATTGGCATAAATTACGATATTAATTCCTGCAGCGCTTAACTCTTGAGCTGTTATTTGATTAAAACTTGTAGGAACGACCACAATAGGAATATTTTCATTAAATACTCTTAAAATTTTGCAAAACTCTAAAATCTCATCGGGGGTTTTTTGTCTTGAATGAATCATAATACCATCAGCTCCTGCTTGAATATACGCTTTGGCGCGGCTAATGGCATCTTCCATGCCTTTTTCAAGAATCAAACTTTCAATGCGTGCAATAATCATAAATTCATCGGTGATTTGAGCTCGTTTTCCCATTTGAATTTTTTGACAAAAATTCTCAATGGTGTCTTGAGTTTGTGCCACATCATTGCCAAAAAGTGAATTCTTCTTAAGTCCGGTTTTATCTTCTATAATAACCGCACTAATACCTGTTCGCTCTAATGTTCTAACGGTAAATGCAAAATGTTCAGCAATGCCTCCTGTATCGGCATCATAAATCATGGGTTTGGTTGTGACTTCAAATATTTCATTAATAGTGGTAATTCGAGTACTCACATCAACGGCTTCAATATCGGGTTTTCCTTTAGAGGTTGAATCCGTTAATGAACTTGACCACATTCCATCGTATTCGTTTCCATTGGTTGCTTTGCTGTTTTCTACAATTAAACCACTTAAAGCATTATGTGCTTCCATAATTCTTACAATGGGCTTTGAATCAATCAACCGTCTTAATCGGTTTCGTCGAATATCGGGAGTTGTTCCTAACTCTCTTAACGATTTGTTTAAAGCCGTTGATGAAATTCCATCGGTATAACTTGGTTCTACCAGTTTCCCTCCCCATTGCTCTAAGGTATCAATGACTTGTTGTCGGGTTTTAGCTTGAACTCCTTCTTTCCAATCATCTCCATGAACCACAATATCAGGCTTGAGTTTTTCTAAATTGGGACGGTAATCCAAGGTCTCTTGAGGAATAACTTCAACAACTCCTTTGATATTTTCAATAACAGCTTTTCGTTGTTCATAGGTCATATAAGGAAGTCGTTTATAACTTGCTATGGCTTTATCGGTTAATAGTCCTACGGTTACATTGCCTAATTGAGCTGCTACTTTTAAGATATTCATATGACCTGGATGAACCAAATCAGCACTCATTCCTACATAAATTTTTTTCATAATACTTCCTTATATCCAATACCTAAATCTTTAAAATTTTCATAATCAACTTTTCCTAAATGGGCATAATCTGCCATTGTAATATTTTTCTTAGGAGTTTTCCAATCCCCATATAAAAAGGTCAAATAATTTTCATAATCATATGGAACATAAATCTTTTGACCCTTCCAGTCAAAAAGTTCATATCTTTCAAAATGTTTTTTAGGAGCATACCACATGCCACCACTTGGTAAATGAATCGAATTTTCTTTTATATTTTTTCTTAAACTAATAGAAGTTACAAATTGCCTAAAATTATGGGTATCTATATTTTCAAATTTTATTGAATAATTTACTTCTTGATTTTCAATTGTTTTAGAACTTATTATTATATTAATAGGTAATTTCATTTGATTGACTGTTGAAACAATCCATTTGGAAAACTTGAAATCATCTGCACAACTATTTATTGAAAAATCAACATCATCATCCCACTCTATAATATCGTTATCTCTGACTATTCCTAGTAAAGTGCCAAAATCGACAAAAACAGGAATATTATCTTTGATTGCTTGATTGGTAATTCCTCTGATAATTTTTCTAGCTAATTCTCTTGTATGAGGGTCTTCAAAAGGTTTTGAAGCTTCTTTAATAGACTCTTTTGCTGGAATAACTATTTTATTTGAAGGGATAGATAATTCATTGATGAGTTGTTCATAAATCTCTTTTGCCCATTGAGAAACAATGATAATTTGATCATACGTAAAACAATTAATTTCATTTGGACTGTGTATTTTTATATCATTCAAATAGCTTCCATGTTTTTTTATATCATTATCAAAAGCAGCAAGAACTTTCATAGAATTAGAATACTTTAAAAGATATTTCTTTGCTCCATCCCCTGTTCCAAACAGCAATACTTTTTTCATATTTTTTCCTTTATCCTCATTTTCTTAAATCGTTCACTAAAATTGGTTTTTTCTACCACATTCACTTTCGTAGGAATTTTAAACGCGTCCAGTTTATCTTTGCAAAAAGTACGAATGGTTTTTTTGATGTTTTCATCGTTTTTTGAAAGTACCACATCGCATACGACGGTTTGACCTGTAATGGCATTGGCAACGCCATACACCATACAATCAGCCACAAAAGGCATCGATAAAATCACCGATTCTACTTCAGTAGGTAGGACTTTTTGACCACCCACGTTAATTACTTCTTTGCTTCGTCCAATGATTTTAATAAATCCCTCTTTTGTGGTTTCTACTAAATCGCCTGTTTTAAACCAACCATCAGAGGTAAAGGCATCCATTGAAGCGTTTAAATAGCCCAAAACTTGTGTAGAACTTCGTAAATAAAGTTCATTGTTTACTATTTTATATTCACAATTTGCATCATCGAGTTTCATGTACAATGATTCAGATGATTGTGATGAAGTGGTACTAATACCTGTTTCACTTGTTCCAAACGTTTGTAGGAATTTCACTTTAGGAAATTGCTCTTTTAAGCGTAAAAGAAGTGATTGTGGCATGGTTTCAGTGCCATAGGTAATCATTCGTAAACTGCTTAAATCGTAATTTTTATTTTCCCCTGAAATTAAAATCAGATTTAAAAAAGTAGGACTGCTTGGCAACACCATGATGTTATATCTTTCTATAAGTTCACAAATGGTTTTGGGCTCTTTGTTTTTAGGAATAATCAAACAAGCGCCCATGCTTAACGCATTAAATAACGTGTTGAGTCCACCAATATGGTCAAACATTAAAAAGACCAACATATTCATGGCTTTGGGGCGTTTATTGCTGTACGAATCAAGCAGGGTATTAAGATTATGAATCATCGCTTTGGGTTTTCCCGTACTGCCACTTGAAAACAGAATCAAACCGGCATGAGTATTTTTTTGTAAGGTGTCAAGCATAGTGTGATGGGAGTCATTTTTTGTATTTTGAATAACTAACTGTGAAGCTTCATAATACAGAACATATTGGCAAAAGGATTCTTGGATATACTCTTCTTGTACGGTTTTAACGGTTGATGTAATGGGTACAATAATACATTTATGTTCAAATAAGGCAAAAAACAGAGCAATGTTTTCAAAAGAGTAATCGCCTAAAATTGCTACCACACTTGAAGCAGGAATTTGTTGTTCTAAAGTTTCTTTGGTTTTTACTATTTGAAAATAGAGTTGTTTGTAACTAAAGGAAGTCTCATTGTCAACCAAGGCATTTAAGTCTTTAAAATTTAAAAAGTTTTCGATAAATGTATTCATTATCATGTGACTCCACCCAAATAAAGAGTCTGCCCCGTAATAAAATCACTTTTTTCATCGATAAAAAAGTCTATTACATTTTTGATGTCCTCAAAAGTTCCAAAGCGTTTTAGGGTTTGTTTATTTAAAAGTTCTTCAATTTTTTCTTTGGGTACAGCTTTGATTAAATCTGTTTGTATGGGTGTTGGACCAATGGCATTAACCGTTATATTAAAAGGGGCTAACTCTTTAGAAGCCGTTTGAGTAAGGTTTTCCACAGCAGCTTTACTCGCAGCATAAATGGCTTCACCTTCAAGTTTCAGTGGAGTTGCAATGGTGGTAAAATTGATAATGCGTCCTTTTTTTTGTTTCATCATCACTTTAGAAACTTCTCGTATAAATAAAAAAGTGCCTAAAAAATTGGTATTAAAGAGTTTCTCAACACTTCCAACAGAAGTGGTTAAAAGATGATTCATGGAAGCCATTCCGGCGTTGTTAATCAGCACATCGATTTTGTCAAACTCTTTTTTAACGGCTCGTATCATAGAGACTACGGCTTTTTCATCGCTTACATCAAGTTCAAAATGTCGATAATTGGCATGGGCAATATTGCTTGGTTTTCGACTGCATCCTATGACAATATGATTTTGTTTTAAATAGTGATAACTTAAGGCTTCACCAATCCCTTTAGAGGTCCCTGTAATGACAATAATATGTTGCATTACTTTTCCAACAAACTTTCAATGTAAGCCGTTAAACTTTCGACATTTCTAAAAGGAGAAGTTTTTGCACTCATGGCTTTTTCATCGGCTAATACAATTTCTTGATTAAATTCATTTGAAATATGCTCTTCAATATCGGTAATAAAAGAAACCAATGCCAAAGAGTCTAATGCCCCATTTCCACCAAAGATTTTGGTTTGGGGAGTAATTTTTTCTAAGTTTGGATTTTCAAGCTCTTCATTTAATTCTTGTAAGCACTCAGTGATAATGGTTTGTACGGTTTTTGCCATAGTGGATTCCTTATTGAAATTCATACTTTATTTTACCCAAATACTTTTTAAGTGAGGTTATAAAGCGATTGTTGGTATTGCTTTCCCACTCTTTTTTATGTAAAGACAAAGAGTAGAACTGATTATTTTCTTCATATAAAGAAAATCCCAAGTTTTGATTAAATTTAAAAGCCAAAGGATTGTTTTTTAAGACTTGTGAATCAAGGCTTTGAAACCCTTTTTTTTCAAACAAATAGTCGATAAATAAATAGGCACTTAAAGAACTGATAATAGGATTAATGGTTGGTACAAAAAAGATGCCCCACGAGACCACCTCTTTGTCATCTTTTACCCAAGAGCATGACCCTACAATAACATCATCTACTATAAGGGCAAAATACTCTTTTGTGGAATTATTATGAAGAGTAGAAAGCCATTGTAAGTGATTTTCCAGTGGTATGATTTCACTGTTGTGCATATGGGTTCGAATATATTCACTGTTACGTAACTCTAAAATGGCTTTACTGTGTTCTTGTGTAAGATGAATATAATTTTTAAATATAAGGGTCATTTTAATGCTTTCAATATCTTTTTTGCCAATTTAGTTTGAGAAAATTTTAATGACAAATTTTGATAAATATCAGTGGTAAAGATATACTCCAATTTCTCTTTTAAGGAAGTAATGCAGAGAGTATTAGCGTGAAGAGTAGTTAATATTTGTTGTTGATTTAAAAAATCAATCACATTTTGCTGGTTGGATGCCACTTGAATATTGATAAACTTTTTATGTAAAGCCATCACTTCAAACAGTGTTCCCCCGCTTGCACAAATAATCAGTTCATGAGAGGATAACGTTTCAGCAATATTGTCAATATCAACCAAAAGTTCAATGACTGAAAGCTGTTTGAGTTCTTCCAAATGAGGATTGACACCGCTTGTAATAACGGAGATTTTATAATTTGGATTAATGTTTAAAAGCAGTTTTGTTATCGTTGAAGAGCCGTTTAAAACGTCGTTGCCTCCTAAAATAATGGCAATACTGTTTTTGATGGGTTTTTGCGGATTTGCTTTAAAAAATTCGTCTCGTAAAAGAGTGTATTGACTGCCACAAAAGAGTTTACAAGATTTTGGAACTAAGGCACGGTACGCTTTCTTTTTGGCTTGAATACCATGGTTTAAGAGCATATCACAATGATGAGGTTGTAAAGTATCATCAAAACTCAGGATTTTTAATTCTTTGTGGTTTTCTTTTAATATTTGTTCAAAGAATAGATCGATTTCATACGAATCAATAATTAAAAGGTGTAAATGCAAAACAGAAATTAACGAGCTTAATTCCTCTGCATGATTGGTTTTTAGGGTATAAATATGAAATCCTGCTTTTAAGATTTCTAAATTGATATTCCCCAATAAATTTTGCGTGGCAAAGCTGATATTCAGAGAGTTATCTTGTTGTTTTAAACGAAAAGCTAACAGTAAACAACGTTTTACATGGCCTAATCCAAGCTGTGAAGAAGAGTCACATCGAATGAGGATATTCTTCAACTCTGTCTCCTAAGTGGTAATCTTTTTTTGCTTTTTGTCCTAAAAGTTTATTGAGATATTTAGGGTGCATACTGTACCCTGGACGTACGGATTTAAGATTCTCAAGGCTAAAAATTTCACCTTTTTTAATATTTTCAGAAACATAAATACTTCGGCAAAATCGTCGTTGGTTTTTTCGTTTTTCATTTAAACTGTAATCGATTTCTCCTAAAAGCTTTTCTGTCTCTCGAACGGCTTGAACCATCAAAGCAAACTCTTGTTTATCTAAAGAAAATGCACAATCCGCCCCACCGATACTCTTATCCAAAATAAAATGTTTTTCAATGACACAAGCGCCTAAAGTAACCGCAACAATAGGTGCTGTAATGCCTAAAGTATGATCTGAAAACCCAATATTTACTCCAAACTTTTCTTTCATATTGGTAATGGTGTTGAGATTGGCTTCTTCTAAAGCAGCGGGATAGGAACTCGTGCATTTAAGTAAAATAATTTGACCATTGCCTACGTTTTTACAAAGAGCAATAACATCAATAATCTCTTCAAGAGTGGCAATGCCTGTGCTTATGATAATAGGTTTACCTTTACTGGCTGTATATTCTACAAGCTCATAATCGGTAATTTCAAAAGAGGCAATTTTATACGCCGTGGGATTAAATGTTTCTAAAAAATCCACCGCACTTTTATCAAAAGGCGTTGAAAAAACATCCAAATCTAAGCTTCTGGCATAGGCAAATAACTCTTCATGCCACTCCCAAGGAGTATAGGCTTCTTCATAGAGCTCATATAAACTTTTTCCATCCCACAGTGTACCCCCTTCAATCATAAAATCTCTGTTTTTGCAATTAAGAGTGAGTGTATCGGCACGATATGTTTGAAGTTTTATCGCATTGGCACCACACTCTTTGGCAGCTTTTATGGTGTCAAGGGCAGTTTGTAAACTGCCGTTATGATTGGCTGAAAGCTCGGCAATAATAAAAACACCATCTTTGTTTAAATCGAAGTTTCCTATTTTCACAATGATTCCTTGAGTTTTTGGTGTTGCAATACTTCGTACAGTATTTCAGCTCTTTTCCAGTCTTCTAAAGTATCAATGTCTTGCACCAAATATCTTGGAAGAATAATAGGAATAGAGTTTTGTCCAAAAATAATATCATTGGATTTTATGTGTACATTGGTCCAATAAAACTGTCCAGCATCTTGATACGCTTCTTCTAAATCTTGACTTCGTTTTGAGAAATTTTCAGGCCAAAACATTTGACATCGTTCATTTTGTGTAATTTTAAATGTTCTTTGAATTGGGAAAGGCATAGACGTACAGGAAAAAGCACTTCTTGCATTGGAGTTTTTAAGTTTTTCAAATCCTTCTATAAGATATTTTTCTTGTAAAAAGGGTGCTGTGGCATAAATGGTACAAACAAAATCGTAGTCTTCGCCCACACTTTTTAAATAAGTTAACGCATGACTTATAACAGCCCCTGTGCCTGTAAAATCATCACTGAGCTCTTTGGGTCTCAAAAAGGGAACATCCGCTCCATACTCTTTGGCAATTTTAGCAATCTCTTCATCGTCTGTACTGACAAGGACTTTTTTAAAAAGCTTTGAGTGTAAAGCCGTTTGTATGCTGTATGCAATTAAGGGTTGTCCATGAAACAGTTTAATGTTTTTCCTTGGAATTCGTTTGCTTCCACCTCTTGCTGGAATTATAGCAACGGCGTTACTCATATCAATAATTCTTTCATACATTTAAGCACATACGCTTGTTCTTCTTGGGTCAGATTGGGATAAATGGGCAGTGAAATGGCATGAGCATAATACGCATCCATCACAGGCATTGTTTCATTGCCATAGCCTAAATTTTTGTAATAA
Organism: Epsilonproteobacteria bacterium UBA4036; assembly: GCA_002382325.1. Taxonomy (GTDB): domain Bacteria; phylum Campylobacterota; class Campylobacteria; order Campylobacterales; family Arcobacteraceae; genus Marinarcus. Next base: position 3,952 of record DGAG01000013.1, on the reverse strand, counting down.
GGTTGTTGATTGATGGGGATATAATGGTATTGTAAACCAATATTTTTTTCACGCATTTGGAGAACAAACTCTTTTTTTGTAATGGTTAGTTTTTCAAAGGCAATATTAACGACATACAAATGATAGGCACTGTTATGAGTAAAGGGGTATAAGGGACGAACAAATTCGCTGTTAAAAAATGCTTCATCGTATCGCTTGGCAATGGCATGTCTTAAATATAAAAAGCTGTTGAGTCGTTTCAGTTGAGAAAGTCCTAAGGCACACGAAATATCGGTTAAACGATAGTTAAATCCCAATTGTGTCATTTCATACATCCAAGGAGCTATATCCGCTTTTGCAACCATTCCATGAGAACGTAAAGAGAGAAGTTTTTCATAGGTGTCTTTGCAATTGGTTGTTACAGCACCTCCTTCTCCTGTCGTTAATCCTTTTACGGGATGAAAAGAAAAAACACTGGCGTCACTGTTTTGGCAGCTTCCTGCTTTGATTCCATCAAAACTTGCTCCAATCGAGTGGGCACAATCTTCTACAATTTTAATAGAGTAGGTTGATTTTAAATAAGCCAATTTTTTTTGATTTAATGGATTCCCACTAAAATGGACTCCATACAAGGCTTTTATTGAAGCGTCTTTTTTTAATGCTTCTTCACATAAATCCAAATCAATATTTCCATCAGGGGCAATATCGATAAATATGGGTTTAGCTTTAGCATATAAAATGGCATTGGAAGTGGCTAAAAAAGAGTTGGGCGTGGTTAAAACTTTGTCATTTTCCTCAAGCAATATTAATGAAATTAAGTGTAACCCTGCGGTTGCATTGGCAACACTGACACAATACGTTGCCCCACAATAAGCGGCAATGGCTTCTTCAAACTCTTTGATTTTAGGGCCGGTCGTTAAAAAATCACTTTGCAGTATTTGAATAACACTTTGAATATCTTTATCACTGATGGTCTGCTTTGAATACGGAATAAAAGCCATTAGTACTCTTTAAGGAGTTCTAAAAATTCTTCTTTTTCCAGCCATGTGTCGTTGTTGCCAGAATTGTATTCAAAGCCTTGTACCACTTTTTTCCCTGTTTCTCCCAAACAGTTTTTATCATAATTTCGTCGGGTGGTGAATGTAATTGTAGGACTAATAACAAAATGATCATCGAACTCATAGGTTAAGTGAGAATCATCCGCGGGACACATAATTTCATGCAGTTTTTCACCCGGTCGAATTCCAATAATTTGTTGTTTTAAATGAGGGGCCATAAATGAAGCCAAATCAATGATTTTAATGGAAGGAATTTTAGGCACAAAAATCTCGCCTCCTTGCATTCTTTCAAAGTTTTTTAAAACGAAATTAACCCCTTGTTCTAGTGTGATTAGAAATCGAGTCATTTTTTCATCGGTTATAGGAAGCGTTTTGTCACCTCGTTCAATGAGCTTTTTAAAATGAGGGATAACAGAACCACGACTGCCAATAACATTGCCATAACGTACCACTGAAAATTGGATATTTGAAGTTCCAACTAAATTATTGGCTGCGACAAAAAGTTTGTCCGAAGCTAATTTGGTTGCCCCGTATAAGTTGACAGGATTAGCCGCTTTATCTGTTGACAAAGCAATGACTTTAGTTACACCGTTGTCTAAAGCTGCATCGATGACATTTTGTGCGCCATTAATATTGGTTTTAATACACTCCATGGGATTATACTCAGCAATGGGAACATGCTTTAAGGCAGCTGCATGAATGACATAATCCACATCTTTCATTGCTTTTTTAAGTCGATCTTTATCTCTGACATCACCGATAAAATATCGCATACATTTATCACTAAACTCTTGTGCCATTTCATACTGTTTGAGTTCATCTCGACTGAAAATAATGATTTTATTGGGTCGATATTTTTGAAGTAAAAGTTGCGTAAACTTTTTACCAAAACTGCCCGTACCACCCGTGATTAATATATTCTTTTTGTCAAACATTTATGACCTTTGGTTGTGTAAGTTTATTTCTTATATAATACCAAATATATTGTTTAAATATGATTTTTAAGATACTATATCTGTATCAATTTTTTTATAAAAGGTTAAAATATGGATAAAAAGAGTTCAATTCCTGACGATATTTTAAAAATACAGAAAAAACTTGCATCTTTTGAAGTGGATTCAAGAAACTATAAAAAATACACCAAAATCTTGGCAAAACACATTAAACAGCATACCATGAAAAAACGAGTCAATGCTCATATTAAAACCATTGAAAAAATAGAAGAGATTCAAAAAAAAATAGAAGAACAACAATAAATATTGCAATTTGCAATAAAAATAAGCAATCAAAAAAATTCTGCTAAAATTCGAACATAAAATAAAATCATTAGGACTAATTACATGAATGAAAATCAAAAAAAATCACTTGAACTGGCGATTAAGCAAATCGACAAAGCGTTTGGAAAAGGAACCTTGATTCGATTGGGAGATAAAGTTATCGAACCTCTTGAGGCCATTAGTACAGGTTCTTTGGGCCTTGATGTTGCGTTGGGGGTAGGAGGACTTCCAAAAGGAAGAGTGGTTGAGATTTATGGACCTGAGAGTTCTGGGAAAACAACCTTAACCCTTCATGCCATCGCAGAAGCGCAAAGAGCAGGAGGGGTGTGTGCGTTTATTGATGCCGAACATGCACTTGATACTGTCTATGCAAAAAACTTAGGAGTGGATATTGATAATCTATTGGTCTCGCAACCCGATTATGGAGAACAAGCGTTAGAAATCTTAGAAACGGTCATACGAAGTGGTGCAGTGGATTTGATTGTTGTGGATTCTGTTGCTGCATTAACTCCCAAAGTAGAAATTGATGGGGATATGGATGACCAACAAGTGGGAGTTCAAGCACGACTTATGAGTAAAGCGCTTCGAAAAATCACAGGGCTTTTAAATAAAATGCATTGTACGGTTATTTTTATCAATCAAATTCGTATGAAAATTGGAATGACAGGTTATGGAAGTCCAGAAACAACAACGGGTGGAAATGCATTAAAATTTTACTCTTCTGTAAGATTGGATATTCGACGAATTGCAACTTTAAAACAAGGCGAAAACTCTATTGGTAATCGAGTTAAAGTTAAAGTGGTAAAAAACAAAGTCGCTCCTCCTTTTAAACAAGCAGAATTTGATATTATGTTTGGAGAAGGAATTTCAAAAACGGGTGAGCTTATTGATTATGGTGTTAAACTTGATATTATCGATAAAGCAGGAGCTTGGTTTAGTTATAAAGATCAAAAAGTAGGACAAGGAAGAGAAAATTCAAAAGTATTTTTAAAAGATAATCCTGATATAGCTAAAGAAATTGAAGAGAAAATTCTTGAAGCTTTAGGAGTAAATGATGCGATTATTCAAGATGATCCTGAATCAGAAGAGTCTGAGTTATCTGAAGATTAATTTGAAGTAAAAAGCCTAAACCCTTTTGTGGGGTTTAGGCTTCAAAAGAGAATGAAGTTAAAGATTATTGTAATAATCTTAAAACGTTTTCACAGAAATGTATATCGTAGCAGTAAAACTGCTACTTTAACGACTTATTGTAAAAGTCTCAATACATTTTGCTGTGCAGAATTTGCTTGCGAAATGGCATAGGTTCCTGCTTGTGCAATAATGTTTTGTTTGTTGAAGTTTGCACTTTCTAATGCATAATCCACATCTCGAATAATTGATTCAGCTGCTTTAACGTTAGTTGCTTGAGTCATTAAGTTTCTAACCGCACTTTCAATTTGGTTTTGAGTAGACCCGATGTCTGCTCTCATGGTATTCAAGCTCGTAATAGCTGAGTTCACTGCTGATTGTGCAGTGGCTGCTTGTGCTTTTGTAAAGCTTGATGCGGTTGCCACATTACTTGATAAAGTGGTTAAACTTAATCCTGTCGTATTAGCTGAAATGGCTGTAGTTTTAATGGTATCGGTTGATTTTTCACCC
>DGAG01000017.1 GCA_002382325.1 Epsilonproteobacteria bacterium UBA4036 | reverse complement strand
TCCGCAATTGCCAAACCTGAACCATCGTCAGCAGCTTTGTTGATTCTTGAACCTGTACTTAATTTCTCCAAAGAACTTTGCATTAATCTGTTGGTATTTTGGGCAGCTTCTTGCGCATTAAGCGAAGATACGTTTGTATTGATTCTCATAATAAATCCTTTTTATTTATGACACATTGTAAATTAATTCAAATTTACACCCACGACATTCTTGTATGACCAAGCATAGAGTTTAATCTGTAACAATCAATCTCTTCGGAATCAATCGACCCCTATTATAGGAAAGAATTATTTCATACCAATTCTTTATATTAGTTTAAATTTAAATGAAAAATAAGAAATGTTAAAAAGATATTGAGATTGCGACTATTACCTATATTATGGAGATTGACGCAATAAAAAAGGTTCAAATCATTTTGATTTGAACCTTAAGAAAAGGAAAATAGAAAAAGGGGATATAGCCACCCATATTGTTAAAGCTTACAATATGGGTGAGTTGTTTATGGTAAGTGTTTCATCATCAATGGGCGATGAATATTAGCCATAAATATAAAGTTAATGTACTACTTATTGAAGTAGTCTAAGAACATTTTGTTGTACTTGGTTGGCTTGACTCATTGCAAAAGTACCTGCTTGTGCAATAATATTTTGTTTGTTAAAATTGGCACTTTCTGCTGCATAATCCACATCGCGAATAATTGATTCAGCGGCTTTAACATTTGTCGCTTGAGTCATAAGGTTTCGTACGGCTGACTCAACTTGATTTTGAGTTGAACCGATATCGGCTCGATAGACGTTAAGCTGTGTAATAGCTGCATCAACAACTGATTGAAATTGAGTGGCATTGGTTTTTAAACTTTCTGAACTCATTGGGGTTCCTGTTACTGCCAATGAAAGTCCTGTTAAACCAAGTCCGGTGGTATTAGCAGAGATAGCCGTTGCAGTAATCATATCAGTTGATTTTTCACCAATTTGGAAACTTAATGAACTTGAACTTGTGATTCCATCGGCACCAGAAATAAGTTGTCGACCATTATAGTTTGTTTGTTTACCAATATTATTTAATTGTTCCAATAACTTACCAATATCTTTTGCAATGGCTTGTCTTCCTGCACTTGATGTTGTATCGGTATTGGCTTGAATTAGTTTTGCTTTAATGGTGTCTAAAATTTTAGATTGTTCTGACATTGATTTATCAGCAATTTGCAATAAAGCAACGGCAGAATTTCCATTATCAACCCCTTGATTTAAAGAAGTTACTTGTGTTCTTAGTTTATCAGCAATAGCAAGACCAGAAGCGTCGTCTGCAGCTTTGTTGATTCGTAAACCTGAACTTAATTTTTCCAACGAGTTATTCAGCAATTTATTGGTATTGCTGTTGGCTTCTTGTGCATTCAGTGATGCGATGTTAGTATTGATTCTCATCTTTTACCCTTTTTCATTTTATGATATAAGATTAACCTATCCTCTCTTAGTATGTCAAATGTAAAAGGGTCTTTTTTTCATAGAAATATAACATTTTTCTAAAAAAAATAACACTTAAAGCTAAGTTTAAGAAAAGTTCACTCAAAGAGCTTTAAATGTTATACAATTCTTTATTTTTGTTTTTCTAAAATAACACCACACTCAATATGCTTTGTGTAAGCAAATTGGTCAAAAAGAGCAAAGTGTTTTATCGTGTGAGTTTTGACAAGTTCACTTAAATCTCTGTGAAGCGTTTGGGCATTGCAAGAGATATAAATGATTTGTTCAAACTGTTGTGCTAATTTTTGGGTTGTTTTATCTAAACCTGCACGAGGAGGATCAAGAAAAATAGTCGATGGCTCATAGTTGATGGTTGATGGTGCAAAGGTGTAGTTGTTTAGGTTAATATTTTTTAATCGATTAAATTCACGTTCACCGTTGAGTGCTTGAACAAACTCTTCACTGCTCATACGAATAAATTCTATGTTATTTCTATTATTGAGAACACAACTCTCTTTGGCTGACTTAATGGAAGTTTTTGAAATTTCTGTGGCTAAAACTTTGTTAAATTTTGTTGAAAGAGGAAGTGTAAAATTTCCACCACCACAATAAAGCTCACATAAATCTCCCCCTTGTTTGATATGCGTTAAAACCCAAGCAATCATTTGTGTATTGACCTCTTCATTGGGTTGGGTAAAGCCCCCTTCGTATTGTTTAATTTTGAATGTTGACTTTTCTCGAAGAGAGTGCTGAAGCTTAGGAATGTTAAATTCATTGATGATGAAATCTTCACTTAGGATGAGTTTTTGTCCTCTTGAACGTCCTATTATTTTTATGTTTAGATATTTTTCCAGTTCTTTGGCTTTTTCTTGCCATTTGGCATCGAGCTTTTTATGATAAATCAGGGTTACCAGAGGTTTATCGGCACTTGAGGTTAAAAACTCTATAGAAAAAAGTTTGATTTTAAGAGTGTCATCGTTTTGTAAAGCTTCCAATAATAAAGGCATCAAAGAGGCAATTTTGGGGCTGACCATTGAACACCTTTCAATTTGAATAATATTGCGTTTAAAATCATTCATGGCATACGATAAGGTCATGTTTTCTTCTTCATCAAAGGTTTTCCAAATACGAAACTCTGCACGGCTTCGAAAGTGTTCGGGTTGGCTTTTTATGATTTGAAACGTAGGAATATTAAATGTGTTAAATCGCTCTTTTTCTATTTTGACTTTGTGTGATAATTGTTCTTCGTAAGAGTATTCGTATAATGTACAACTTCCACATTTTGAAAAATATTCACACTTCATTAAATTTTATCCTTTGTAAGTTCGTCAATTTTTTGTGCCAGTAAAGGTATTTCTTCTTTTGAAAAGACTTCAACACTTTTATACCATACCGATTGATTTTGCGTATGTATCCATCTAAAATCAATCGTATGGGTTGAATAAATCAAATAGGTTTTAACTCCTAATGCACCAGCAAGATGCGTAACAGCAGTGTCAACACCAATGAATACATCTAAACTCTTTAAAGCAACAGCTGTATCATAAAAATCTTTGAAGTTTTTACCCAGATTCGTAACACAAGAGTTGGAAATTTCATCAAAATACTCTATTTGTAAAGAGTAAAAGTTACAGGTCTCTTTATTTAAAATAGGATTAAGTTCTTCAAGCTTAAGTGATTTGATATCTTTTTCATTTTTAGCAGTTGAGCCTTTCCATACCAAACCAATATTGAGTTTATTCTTTTTGATGGTTGATTGTTGAAATCTCTTAACATCGTTTGAATCAACATCCAAATAAGCATTATTTGAAACATGAGTAAGTTGCATGATATAAGGCAGACTCATCAATGCGTCCATGCAATCAAAATTCATGCCACTGTCAATAACATCCAAAAAGTTCACCTTTGGAAAATTATAAGAAAAAAGTCTGTTTAATGGGTTTTGAATGGCGACGCTTAACTCTTTGCAATGAAGTTGATTGATAAATCGTATAAATTGGATGTTATCACTAAATACTTGTTCATGATAAAGCAGAAATTTCTTTTGACTCAGTTCGTCATCTTTATAGGGCTTAAAGGGTAAATAGTTATACTCATTTTCTCGATTTTCCATCTTTTTTCGATACTCAAAATGGTTAAAACCCTCTTTAAAATTTTGTAAAGAAAGCTCAACATAAGCCAAATCAAAATGTGCCAATGTATTATTGGGTTGTAGTTCAATGACTTTTTTTAAGTAAAATTGGGTTTGCTCTAAATCCATTTTTGCTTGATAAATTTTTGCAAGACAAAAAAGAGCTTCCAGACAATTTTTATCTAAAGTGAGTGCTTTTTGAGCATAAAAAATAGAGTGTTCTTTTTGTTCTAACCGATCATAAGCAATAGCGATGTTGGCAAAATTTAGAGCAAAATAAGGATTGTATTGAGAACCTTCAATCCAAATATTTAATGCATCTTGAAATAATTCGGCTTTAAATAAAACATTACCCAACATATAATAAGCATCAAAAAAATCTTGTTTTTTATTAATAGCAACCAAAAAAAACTCTTTGGCACTTTGTAAATCGTTTAAATCAAAAAAGATATGACCTAAAAGATGCCAAGAGTGGTGATGATTCTCATTTTCTTGCAGAATCTCATTTAAGAGTTTAATACTGGCATCATACTCTTTGTGTTGATATTTTCCGAGGGCTTGGTCGTAGATTTCATCGCAGTTCATACTATTCCTATAATTACAGATTAAATATTTTATGATAAAATCCATTCATTATATATAAAAGAGAAAACACATTGAGTAAAAATTGGCAAGAAAAACTTCACGAACTTTTAAATTGTGATTTAAAAGAGCTTTATCCCCTTGCACGAAGCCTGAACAGAAAATTGTATTTTTTTGTAGGACCTACGAACAGTGGCAAAACCTATAATGCAATGAGTGAACTTAAAAAGGCTGATTGTGGAATCTATTTAGCTCCTCTAAGGCTATTGGCATTAGAGGGGTATGAGAGTTTAAAAAAAGAGAATATTGCTGCTACTCTTATTACAGGGGAAGAACAGATTTTAGATGAAGAAGCTGCTTATGTGTGCTCGACTATTGAAATGGTTGATTTTAATATGGACGTTGATGTAGCCGTTATTGATGAAGTTCAAATGCTTGAAGATATTGACCGAGGTTGGGCGTGGGTGAATGCTATTGTTGGAACGCCTGCAAAAAAAGTGATTATGACAGGCAGTGTTAATGCACTTGATGCCATAAAAAAAATAGCAAGCTACTTAAATGAAGAGTTAGAAATCGTACGATTTAAACGCAAAAACCCATTGGAACTGTTGGATAAACCCATAAATTTACGCGATTTACAAGCAGGAACCGCACTGATTGCTTTCAGTCGTAAAGAGGTGTTGCTGTATAAACAAAAACTGCAAAAATATCATAAAGTCTCTGTTATTTATGGTAACCTCTCTCCTGAAGTCAGGCGCGATGAAGCACGACGTTTTAGGCATAAAGAAAGCGATATTCTAATCGCCACCGATGCTATTGCTATGGGTTTAAATCTACCCATTAAAACCATTTTATTTACGACGTGTGAGAAGTTTGATGGGGTTCAAAGACGATTGATTTCTCCCAATGAGATTATTCAAATTGCGGGACGAGCAGGACGTTATGGGCATCACGAAAAAGGCTTTATTGGTGCTACAAATAAAAAAACACTTCAACACGTACATGAACTTTTTAATACGCCTGTCAAAACCATTAAACCCCCTTTTAATGTTAAAGCTTCCAATGAACAAATTGAAGCGATTGCATCCCATTTACAAACCAAAAGTTTAACAAAGATTTTAAAATTTTTTAAAGATAACATGAGTTTTAGTGGTCCTTTTGTTGCATCAAATATCTCTTCAATGATTGAAGCTTCGTTAATTATAGATCATAAAGATTTGAAACTTAGCGATAAATATATGCTCGCACAAGCTCCTATTACAACCAAATCAATGATTATTAAACAAGCCTATGAAGCGTATGTGGCAGCTGTTTTAAAAAATAAAATTGTGCGATATAAACCCTCAATTACCGTTCCTAAAGTAGCCAAAACACAAAAAGATTTATTGCAAGTGGAAGATGAAGTCAAAAAGATTTCTTTGTATTTATGGCTTTCTTATAAGTTACCTTCTCTTTTTTGCGATGGCATTAAAGCTTCTATGATGCGAAATTCATTGAATTTGTTTATTGAAAACTCATTAAAAAGTAATATTAAATTTCAAGAAGAGACCCCTATGAACGAGTACAAAAAAAGAGGTTTCAACGCATCAAAAAGAGAATTTGAGAAAAAAGAAGGAAAGCGAAAAAGACGAAGTGTTCGTACAAGGTCGCAGTGATGTTGATTTATAAGGAAAGAATATGTTGAGCTTAATCAAATCTAAACTCTCCAATGATGCTTTATACAAAGAGTTAATCAAAGAGTTGCATCAAAATGTATTTGACGAAAAAAAAGTTTTAAAACTTCTCAAAAATAAAGAACTCAATATCAATATTGTTGATGAAAGAGGCAAAACGCTTCTTTTTGATTTGGTTAAAAAAAGAAAAATTGAATCGGTCAAGTGTCTGCTTAAACAAGGTTTGAATATTAATGCAGAAGACAACTATGGGAAAACCGTTTTAAATGAAGCCATCAATATCGATGATGGTATGATGATTCGTTTTTTACTTGAAAATGGCGCGAATATTAATTATGTCAATAAATCCAAACGTACCATTATGCAAGATTTAGCTCTTGAGGGCAATGCCAAGGCCTTTAAACTCTTAATGATTCGACAACCCAATTTATATCACAAAGATTTGTATTTGAAAAATGTTTTGTTTGATGCCATTGAGGGAGGTAATTTAGAAATCATTAAAGAGGTTATCCATGAGTTTGACGAAGAGGAGTTAAACAGTGTTGATATATATGGAAGAAGTGCGCTGTTTTATGCTGTTCTAAAAGAGGATGATACGATTGCGAAATGGTTGATTTCTTATGGGGCAGACATCAATATTTTGGATTTGCATGAGCAAAATGTTCTGTTTAATGCCGTTATTTTAGGGGCTCAAAATATTCAAGTGATTGAAATGTTGCTTAAAAAGGGCATCAATTTAGAACAAGAAGATAAAGCAGGTTTTACGATTTTAGATGAGATTTTAAAACTTTTAGAGATATGCAAACATCCTATTGATGATGTTACGAGTAAATATCGTATGGTTAATTTTGAGAGAAACTATTTAAAACTGACTTCTGTCCTCATTGAACATGACTTAAGAATTAATCGACCCAATAAAGAAGGAAAAACGGTTTTATATAAAGAGGTGTTAAAAAAAGATTACGAAGCCATAGAGTTTTTAATTAAAGCCGGTGCCAATGTGGATGTGGCTGATTATGATGGGCGTACTATTTTGTTTGATGCTATTTTTGATGGGCTAAATGCACTGGATATGATTGAATATTTGATTAAAAAAGGGGCAGATATTGATCATAAAGACAATGAAGAAAGAACCATTATTGATGATTTAGTGGAATTGATTTTAATACAACAAAATGGAAAAAAACCACGACATCGACGTTTTTATGATATTAAACAACAAGCCAATTACTTTGAACTTTTACGACGACTTTTGGCGTATAAACCTAAAATCAATCGGGCAAAAAGTAACGGAGAAACAATTATTTTTGAACTGATTCATCATAACAACAATGAACTGTTGAAACTTTTTATCAACAATGATATTGACATTAATTTGATTAATAATAAGGGACAAACCCCTTTAAGTGTCCTAATTGAAGAGGGCATGACATTAACCAATGGCAAACAACGAGAAGATTTTTTTGAGCGACTCACCTTTTTATTAAAATATCGTGTCAACATCAATGCTTTGGATAAAAATGGACGAACAGTACTTCATAAAGCAGTGATTGCTGATGATTTGGATGTGGTTGAAAAGCTTATCTTATCCAAAAAAGTGGATATTGGAATCAAAGACAATCAAGGCAGAACCGCCTTGCATCATACCCAATGGAAAGGCAATACACGAATTGCTCGATTGCTTATTGCCAATGGAGCCAATATCAATGAACCCGATGGTGCGGGGTACACACTTTTGAATTATGCAGCAATTTTGGGACACATTAAATTGGTTCAAGTGTTAATTTCTTATGGTGTTTTAATGTATAATAAAAACAAAAAAAGTAAAACGGTGACACAATTCTTTTTAAAAAATGAGAGCAATTTGGACAAACTGCTTCAAGGGGATATTACCGATGATAAAATGAGAAAAGCCGTTTTAGAAGTGATTAATAATTTAAAAAAAGAGATACGTTTAGTATAAAATAGGATGTCAATGAAAAAAAATCTGTCAATTATTATTTTAGCCGCTGGTGCAGGAACGCGAATGAAATCCAATACGCCCAAAGTATTGCATAAGATTTCAGGTAAACCCATGTTGTATTACTCCATTAAAGAGGCATCAAAACTCAGTGATGATATTACGGTTGTACTGTTTCATCAAGCCCAAAAAGTTCAGCAAGAGATGGAAAAATATTTTTCCCATGTTCACTTTGTTATTCAAGACCATAACAATTTTCCTGGAACAGGCGGAGCGGTTATGGGAATAACACCAAAATATGAAAAAACTTTGGTATTAAACGGAGATATGCCCTTAATTCAAGCACAAGAGTTGGAGAAATTTGACCATAAAGATGCGACAATTGTTATGTCGGTCTTAGAACTACAAAATGCGGATGGTTATGGAAGAGTTTTGATCAAAAATGGCAGAGTTGAAAAAATTATTGAACAAAAAGATGCCAATGAAAGGGAACTTAACATCACAACGGCCAACGCAGGTATCTATCAGTTTGAGACCTCTTTTTTACGTGAGAATTTGCCCAAACTCAGTAATAATAATGCTCAAAAAGAGTATTACATCACTGACTTGGTTGAAATGGCAATTCAAGAGGGAAAAGTATTAATACCATTAACCGTTGAGGTTGAAAACTTTAAAGGGGTCAATTCAAAAGTTGAATTAGCCGAAGCTGAAGTCATACACCAAAACCGAATAAAAAAAGAGTTTTTAAAAGCAGGGGTTATTATGCGATTGCCCGATACGATTTATATTGAAGAGGGCGTTGAAATAAGTGGTGAATCAATTTTAGAAAACGGGGTCACTCTATTAGGAAATTCAAAAATCATTAATGCTCACATTAAAACAAACAGTGTTGTTGAAGATGCGATTATTCAAAACAGTGATGTAGGACCCATGGCACGAATACGTCCTTTAAGTGAACTGTATGAGACACATATTGGCAATTTTGTTGAGACCAAAAAAGCGATTTTACACGGAGTTAAAGCAGGGCATTTAAGCTACTTAGGGGATTGTACGATTGATGAAGGTACGAACATTGGGTGCGGTACCATTACGTGCAATTATGACGGAGTTAAAAAACATCAAACCCTTATTGGCAAAAATGTGTTTATAGGAAGTGATACACAATTGGTTGCCCCTGTAAAAATTGAAGACGATGTGATTATTGCAGCAGGAAGTACCATTACAAAAAATATTTCCAAAGGATCACTTGCCATTACTCGCGCTCCTTTAAAAGTGATTGCGGGGTATTTTTACAAACTCTTTGGAGACAAACAGTGAATGAAACACTCCTTTTAAACAAAAACATTTTGGTGGGAGTTACGGGTTCTATTGCCATTTATAAAACGCTTGAACTCATACGACTCTATATTAAAGCAGGAGCAAATGTTAAAGTCATAATGACGCAAAGTGCCAAAAAGTTTATTGCCCCTTTAACCTTTGAAACCATTTCTCAAAGCAGTGTTTTAGAGGAACAAAGCGAATGTTGGGACAAGCAAAGTGTGTATAATCATATTGCCATAGGCAAATGGGCAGATATCTTTGTACTTGCCCCTGCCAGTGCCAATACGATCAATAAACTCTCTCATGGCATTGCCGATAATTTACTCACTCAAACTGCACTGGCTTACCCAAAAGTTAAACTGCTTTGTCCCGCAGCAAATACCAATATGCTTAACAATTCCATCACACAAGCCAGTTTAACAATGCTTAAATCGTGCAATTATACCATCATAGAACCTGTCTCAAAAGAGTTGGCATGTCGAGATATAGGCAATGGAGCAATGAGTGAAGTTGACGATATTTTTTATGCCACAGCACAAGAGTTACTCAAAGAACCGTACTGGGAAAATCGTAATGTGGTCTTAAGCGGAGGAGGTACGATTGAAAAGATTGATGATGTTCGATATCTCAGTAATTTTTCCAGCGGTAAAATGGCGTCGTCTTTGGCATTGGCATTGTATTTAAAAGGAGCAAATGTGTGTTTGGTCAGCAGCCGTGGGCATGAAAAATTGCCCAAAGCCATTCATGTCATTGAAGTGCAAAGCAGTTATGAAATGTTTGAATATGTACAAGATGCTTTAAGAACAGCAAAAAAAGGCAAAACAGATTCTGCCACACATCTAGATGATTCTCATCCTACGCTAATTCAAAAAACTCCTTATTTGTTTATGGCAGCTGCGGTGAGTGATTATCTTCCTGCTTTTACACAAGAGGGAAAACTCAAAAAAGAGTTGTTGGGCAGTTCATGGAATTTGGAACTCAAACAAAATATGGACATTGTCCACTCTTTAGATAAACAAGGGATTATTAGCATCGGATTTAAAGCAGAAATAGATGCTTTGGTTGCTTCAAATAATGCCAAAAATATGTTGGATAAAAAGAGCTTAGATGGGGTATGCTTAAATATTTTAAGCCAAGATAACCCTTTTGGGTCAGATTATAACACCATTGAACTTTTTTTAAAAAATCAAGAAAAAACAGTGAGTTTTGAAGGGGATAAATTAACACTTTCCTTAAATTTGTTAAATCAATTACAAGAAGTGTTTAATGAACAATAATTTTCCTAAGCACATTGCTATTATAATGGATGGCAATGGTCGTTGGGCAAAACAACGAGGTTTAAAACGAACAGCAGGGCATGAAGAGGGAGCAAAAGTTGTACGAGACATTACCACACATTGTGGAAAATTGGGTGTTGAATTTTTAACACTTTACGCCTTTTCCACAGAGAATTGGAGTCGTCCTAAGCTTGAAATTGAGTTTTTAATGAAACTGTTGGAAAAGTATTTGACCAATGAATTGGAGGTCTATTTACAAAACAATGTTCGGTTTCAAGCCATTGGAGATATTTCAAAATTTTCTAATGCGCTGCAAAAACGAATTACCTTAACCCAAGAAAAAACCGCCAAATGCACAGGGCTGACTCAAATATTGGCATTGAATTATGGCAGCCGCAATGAAATTACTCGAGCGGTTCAAAAACTTGTTGTTCAAAACTTAGCAGTCAATGAAGAGAACATCAATTCATGCTTAGATACCGCGCATATTCCCGATGTGGATATTTTGATACGTACGAGTGGAGAAGTACGACTTTCAAACTTCTTATTGTGGCAAAGTGCCTATGCTGAACTGTTTTTTGTACAAAAATATTGGCCAGAGTTTACTTCATACGATTTGGATGATATTATTGATGACTTTATAAAAAGAGAACGGCGATTTGGAAGCGTATAGTCAAACTGTTTTTGTGTTTATCTTTGGGCTGTGTTGGGGCTCTTTTTTAAATGTGTTAATCGTAAGATTGCCACTAAAACAATCTCTTCTAACGTCATCTTCGTGTCCTCATTGCTCAACAAAGCTGTCATGGTATCACAATATTCCCGTTCTTTCTTATGTGGTATTAAAAGCTAAGTGTGCTTCATGTGGTGAGAAAATCAGTTGGCACTATGTTGTGGTTGAACTTTTAACCGCTTTTTTGACGTTAGTTCTATTTTTGAAATGGGGCTTTTCGTATGATTTTTTAGTGGTCTGTGCCCTTTTTTATCTTTTAATTGTGTTGAGTTTTATTGATTTAAAATATCATGCAGTGCCCGATTATTTGTTATTGAGTCTGCTATTTTTGGTTTTTTGTATCCCTTCTTTACCTCTTTTGGAGCAATTAAAATCGGCATTTATCTTAAGTGGTGCAGTTGTATTACTCGTTTTTGTGCTTAATTTTTATATTCAAAACATTAAAAGTCGAATCCTTAAAGATGAAGCCTTAAAAAATCAAACGGCTTTAGGGGAAGGAGATATCCCTATTATAGCGGTTATGGCAGCACTTTTAGGAGTACAAGGGGCATTGGTGGCTATATTTTTGGCTTCACTTTTTGCTATAATACCCGCGTTGTATAACAAAGTGGTTAAAAAACAACATGAAACACCGTTTATTCCTTTTTTATCGTTGGGATTGGGTGTGGAGTATATTTTTGCATTATCAAAGGTTTTTCATTGAAATTAAATCAATACATCTATTCACAATTGTCTTTGTCTTTTTTTCCTATTTTTTTTGGACTTTTTTTTATCACTTCTATTATATTTTTAGTACGAATTGCAGCGTTAACCTCTGTAATTACGATGAATGTATTTGAACTGTTTACTCTGTATTTGTACAGTGTACCCAATATTTTGTTTTATACCTTGCCCATTTCCTTTTTTATTGCATTGGTTATTGCTTTGGGCAAACTTTCGAGTGAATATGAACTTATTGTTATTACCTCTTTTGGATTAAATCCAATTAAAATTTTAAAAATATTTTTTCCCGTGACCCTTGTTTTATCAATTTCATTGATTATTGTCTCTTTAGGGCTTATTCCAAAAACAAAATTTTTAACCAATGAAATGCTTGATTTTAAAAAAAGAGAAGCCAATTTTAATATCAAATCTTCTGAATACGGACAAAAGTTTGGTGAGTGGATGATTTATATTGACAATAAAAAAGATAAAGTGTATGACGAAGTTAAACTCTTTAAAACTAACAGTACCACCGATGAGTTTATTATTTCAAAAAGCGCCACACTCAATAACCACAACTCACAATTGAGTTTTGAGTTAAGCGATGGCAAACTTTTTAACATCAAAGCCAATGAAATCAATCAAGTGGATTTTAAAACGATGTTAATCAATGAAAGCATTTCCAATAAAGAGTCTGAACACTTTACCACCTCTTGGGAGTATTGGACAAGACATCTTTATGCCAATTCTCAAGTGGATAAATTTACTTTTTATATCCTTATCTCTTTTTTCCCTCTTATTTCCCTTTTTTTAGTGATTGCCTTTGGTTATTATAATCCTCGATATGAAAAAAACAGAAGTGTGGGCTTAAGTGTTATGAGTATTGTTGTTTTTTATCTTATTACCGATTATGCCGTTAAACATATCTTTTGGCATGCGCTTTATGCGATTCCTTTAGTGTGGTTACTTATCTGTTATGTTGTGTATCAAAAAAAGATTCAACGGGTTTATTGATGAATATGAAAATCACGATTGCTTATGATGGTTTTGAATTTAATGGCTCTCAAACTCAGCCTGAAAAAAATGCCGTAGAAGATTATTTGATTGAAGCGTTCAGACGTTTAAATGTTGACGCAAAAATTATTTTAAGTGGACGTACGGATAAAGGAGTTCATGCCACAGGACAAGTCTTTAACGTACAATTACCCCAACACTTAAGCAACCCAACGCGTCTTAAAAAACTTTTAAATCATCATTTGCCTTTAAGTATTCGAGTGTTAAAAACCCAAGAAGTGCCTTTGGATTTTCATGCCAGATTCAGTGCCAAAAAGAGAGTGTATCGTTATGTCATCACACAAAAACCCATTACCCCTTTTAATGCACGATATGTAACGTATGTTGAAAAAATTGATGTCAAAAAAATCCAAGAAGCCATAGAGTGTTTTGTGGGGATCCATGATTTTGAATACTTTCATAAAATGGGCAGCGATAAGCACCGTTTTTTTAAAGAAATTTTTGAAGCAAAGTTTTATGCCTATAAAGAGAACTATATTTTTAAATTTAAAGCCAACTCCTATTTACGTTCTCAAATTAGGTTGATGGTTGGTTTTTTATTGGATATTTCTTCAGGGAAACGTACCATAAAAGAGTTACAAGAGCAGTTGGAGAAAAAAAAGCGAATCCACTTTAAACCCGTTGATGGGTTTGGGTTGTATTTAGCCAAAGTGATTTATTAAAGGAAGCATGATGCACACCAATCGATTTACTCGAATAGGATTTATTTTAGCTGCGGCGGGAAGTGCCGTAGGACTTGGAAATATTTGGAAATTTCCTTATATTACAGGTGAAAATGGTGGCGGTGTTTTTGTCCTAATTTATTTAGCAACCGTTGTTTTTATAGGGATGTCGGTATTTATTGGCGAAGTTTTATTGGGAAGTAATGCCCATAAAGATGCTGTGAGTACCTTTGAAACCCTTTCTCCTAAGAAATATAAATATTGGAAATATTCAGGCTTCACTTTTTTAACAGGAGTTTTGATTCTTTCCTTTTATGCGGTGGTTGTTGGTTGGATTTTTCACTATGTTGTTGTTGCAGCAACGGCATTGCCAAGCAGTGTTCAAGAAGCGGAAAATCACTTTATGAATTTATTGCAAAAAGATATTGGCACACAAATTTTTTATTATACGTTGGCTTTTTTTGTCATTGCTTATACCATTTCTCGTGGGGTAAAAAAAGGAATCGAAACGCTTAATAATATTTTAATGCCCACATTGATTGTTATTTTAGCCATTTTATTGATCTATTCCGTTCAATTAGAAGGCTTCTCTAAAGCACTCTCTTTTATGTTTTCTCCTGATTTTGACAAATTTGATTCCAGTTCTCTTATTTTAGCAGTGGGACACGCTTTTTTTACGCTTTCTTTAGGGATGGTTACGATTGTAACGTATGCGGCTTCATTGGATAAAGGGGTAAATATTGTTAAAGCCTCTATTACCATTGTGATTATGGATACGCTGATTGCCATTGTTTCTGGATTGATTATTTTTTCAATTCTATTTAGTGCTGGACAAGAACCCGGCAAAGGCGCAGGCTTGGTTTTTATTACTTTACCTGCTGTTTTTTTTGAAATGGGAAGCATGGGAATCTTTTTGGCTGTGGCTTTTTTTACGGCGTTGGCATTTGCTGCTGTTACGTCAGCTGTTTCAGTTCTTGAACCTACCGTTATGTATTTAGTCGAACGTAAAAAGATGAAACGAAAAAAAGCCACCTACAGTGTGGCACTCATTTTTTATGTGGTGGGATTATTTGCATTGCTTTCAAATACGACGGAATTTTCTTCTTTTTTGACCTTTGGGTCTAAAAATGTTTTTGATTGGTTCGATTTTATCAGTGCGGCTATTTTAATGCCTTTAGGGGGAATCTTAGTGGCTATTTTTGTAGGCTATATTATGGACAAAGAAGTTTCAAGAAAAGCGTTGGTTCCTCATATTGGTGAAAACTTGTATCAAGTGTGGTTGTTTATCATGCGATTTGTCGCTCCTTTAGCCATATTTTTAGTGATGCTCAATGAAATGGGAGTCATACAATTCTAAGATGAAAAGATCAGATTTTTTCATCGTAGTGTATACGATTATTATTTTATTATCTGTTATGTATGCCACACAACCTTTGCAACCCTTGTTGTCGCAAGAGTTTGACGTCTCTGTTACAAAAGCCTCCTCTTTTACAGCAGTCATTATGCTTTTTTTAGCCATTGCTCCCATTATTTATGGCTATATACTGCAACGAGTCAATGCAAAAAAAGTGTTAGTAGTTGCCTCAATTTTGTTAAGTATCACCAATATCTTTTTGGGATTTTCAAACAGCTATGAGCTTTTTTTATTTTTACGAACGTGTGAAGCGGTGGTAATACCAGCTATTTTAACAGCGTGTATGAGTATTCTAGCCTCAGATAAACAAAACATCAAACGTAATATGTCGTTTTATGTGGCAGCTACGGTTTTTGGGGGATTAATTGGTCGAGTCATGTCGGGATTTATTGCCACACAATTAGGATGGCGATATGTTTTCTTTTCGCTTTCAGTAGCACTGCTTTTGGGGTTGTTTTTTATTGCAAAACTTCAATTTGAAGGAGAAGCTAAACTGACCAAAGCCAAAATAAACGATGCGTTGATGATATTAAAAGACAAACGATTTGTGGTGATATATATGCTGATGTTTACGGTCTTTTTTGTTTTTGCAGGATTTTTAAATGTATTGCCCTTTCGTATCAAAGAGCAGTTCTCTGATGTGACCGAAACGCATATTGGATTACTCTATTTAGGCTATGGTGTGGGCATTGTGGTCTCTTTGATGATTCATAAAATTATTCATATCTTCAAAAAAGAGTTGCGTACGATTATGTTTGGCTTATGGGTGCTTTGGGTTTCTATGATACTCTTTTTTAACAGCAATATTTGGTTTATCTTTGCTGTGGTATTTGTGTTGTGTTTTGGTATGTTTACGGTGCATACGGTCTCCACAAGATTAGCCAACTCCATGAGAGAATCGCAAAAATCACTCACTTCTGGGATGTATTTAACCTTTTATTATATTGGTGGAGCGGTAGGTTCAATTGTGCCATCGTTAGTGTATGAACATTTGGGATGGAACAGCACGATTGTGATGTTTATTTTTGCGTTAATTGCCATTGCCATTTTTGTTCATATCAACAAACATCACTTTAAGGCATACAATTGATTTTAGGCAAATGCCCGTATTGTGAAAACGGTCAAATAGAAGTACGAAAAAAAGAGATTAACGGCAAAAAAGTAGAACTTTATGCGTGTTGTAATGCCAACTGGAGAACCGAAGACGGAGAACTCTTTGAACTCACTTCTGATTCAACTTGCGATTTTAGAATTTGGCAAAATAGCTTACGAAAATATGGGAAGTATTTAAAACAGCGTGAGGTTAAAGCTTTGTTGGAAGGTGAAGATGTTGTGGTGACGTTTCATTCTAAGAAGTATAAAGAGAAAGTAACGTATCAAAAATATATTACGCTCAATCAAGAGTATGGGGTGAGTGTTATTTGGGATATAGACATCGAGTAAAAAAAAGCCATCTTTTTGCAAATCTTTGTGTTGAATATCAAAATTTATTCAATCACATACTTTAGTATGCTCAATCATAAATTTTAATCTTCGCCTTGACCTTTACAAAAATATGGCTTTTACTTTATTTTGATTAAATATGATAAAATTATTCTACAAAATAATGAATGAGGAAATTATGTATTTAAAATATGATAAGTTATTTTATGTGATATTTTTAATTTCTTTTATTGTGTTCTGTATAGGTGTTATGTGTATAGATGAAAATAGTAAAAGTTTCATTTTTATATCTACATTATTTGGAGGATTAGTTTCTGCTTGTATTTTGTATGTTATTGTTGAAATTATTCCAAGAAATAAAAAAAGAAAAGATACATTTGAAGTATTAAATAAAACAATATGTTCAATATTAGAAGCATATTTTAAATCCAGTATTTTGCAACATGAAAAATCTATTAAGTATGTAAGCCTTGATTATATAAAAGAAGTTGATAAAATTAAACAGGCACAAGATGATATTAAAAGTTTTAATGTTAATTATTTACAATTAAAATATTCAATAGAAACTGCCTATTCAAGGTATAATGATTTCCAAAACTTACTTATCTTAGTAAATAATATTTCACCAAACCATTCTCTACTTTGGTTAGATTTAATAGAAAAGATAAGACTTATGGCAGAGGAATATAATCAATTTATTGAAAATCCAAATATAGAGCTTTTAAAGGATTTAAAACAACTAAATAATTATAAAGATGAAAATGACAAAACATATTTAATGTGTTGTTCATTACAAATTCGAGTATTAGAGTTTTTTGAGTCAGTTGAAAAATGGTTAATGGAAAACAATTAAATTTTAAGAAAATTCATTGTGTGTGATGCTTTATTACTTTTTACCATTAAAAAGTAAAAGGCGGAAACCTTTACGTTTTCAAGAGCATAGTAAAATATTTAATGCTTATCTTTCCTAAAAAAATTCCTAAAAAAGCGTATTTCATTGATGTTATTGGGATAGTGTCGATTATTGGGAATGTTATTGACAAAAATGGCGATGATGAACAAAATAAAAGCACCACTTGCGACAGGAACTAGGACATATAAAAAACCTAAGTTGTGGATTTGTTCACTTCCAATCACAGCAATAAGTGAAGTGGCTCCACCTGGTGGGTGTAAGGTTAGGGTAAGTTGCATAACTAAAATCGAAGTAGCAACCGCAAAGGCCGAACAAAACCAGATGGTTTCTCCAAAAAGTTTAAAAGATGCCACACCCACAATGGCACTTAAAATATGTCCACCTATTAGGTTTCTGGGTTGTGCTAAGGGTGAGTGAATGGCTCCATAAATCAAAACAGCACTGGCACCAAATGAGCCAATAACAAGGCTTAAGTCCGTACCTTTGAGCATATCATAATGAATAAAAGAGATAGTAAGAATACCCAAAAATGAACCTATCCATGACCAAATTAAGTTGGCAATATCAAGTTTTTCGGTGTTGGTCTTTTTAAATTGTTCTAAAAACTTTTTCATATGTTATGGTAAATAAATATTGACTTTTTATCTATGACCTAAATCAATTTAGCACTTTTCCCCATAAGTTGCTAAAAAAGTACTTGACAAAGTATGACTCAATTTGCTATAATTATTTAGCAGTTTAAGAGTTTAAGTGCTAAATAATAAACCAAAGTAGTCAAAATGATCAATAAAAAAGAGTTTTTATTAGAATCAATTATTAAAGCGTACATTGAACATCTTGAGCCTATTGGGTCAAGTCAGTTAAAATCGATGTACGATATTACTTATTCACCTGCGACGATTCGTGGGTATTTTAAAAAATTGGGCGATGAAGGTTTTTTGGCACAAGAGCATGTCAGCAGTGGGCGAACGCCAACAACGGAAGCATTAAAACAGTATTGGCAAAGTAAGCTTGATTTTAAGCTTTCACTGATTGACATACAAGCTGTCGAGAATTTAGCACAAAAAATTGGTTTGACTGTTTTTGTGAAAAAAGAGACTTCCGATGTTTTGCAACAAATCATTGAAGTTGAAAAAAAATATATGATATTGGAGTTTTCAACGTTTCCCATTATTGTGAAATACTCCGATGCCTTGTATCGTTTTTTAAGTGAGATGATAGGCTTTGAAATTGTGCATATTATGAACATATCAAAGCAAGTTGGAGCGTATGAGATTTATGAAAAAGTGAATACTTTTTTACAAAGCAGAGATTTTCATATATACAATATAAAAGAGTTTTTGAGCCTTTGTTTACATTATAATTTTGACGATGCTTCCATTAATCTGTTTTTGAGTGGAAAAATTGTTGAAAAATGCAATGAAGGATTATATTTTGAAGAGTTATTCCCTTCAGAGTATATTGGCATTGCACACAATTGTATTATTCAAGGCAATGAGTCAAAACTGTTTGTAGTCGGTGAATTAAGTAAAGACTATGAATATTTTTACAATCAAATTAGTATAGTATAAATTTTAGGAGAATATTTTGAGCGAAAACAAAAATGAACAAATAGAACAAGAAATGGTTGAAGAGACAACAAATAATGAGTGTGAAAAAGAGAAGTGTGAAGAGACTCAAGAGTCTAAAGAGCCAACGCCACAGGAGCAAATAGCTCAACTTCAAGAGCAATTGAAGCAAAGTGAAGATAAGTACTTAAGAGTTCATGCTGATTTTGAAAACATTAAAAAACGACTTGAAAAAGAGAAATATCAAGCCATAGATTACGCCAGTGAAAAATTTGCGCGAGATTTATTGGCACCCATTGATTCTTTGCAAATGGCGTTAAAATCAGCACAAGCCGATCTAGGGGCAGATGAATTGTTGGAAAAACTTAAAGAAGGTATCGAATTGACCATTAAAAATTTTAACAGCGCATTTGAAAAACACGATATCAGTGTTGTTGAAACTGACGGTGAATTTGATCCCAACTTCCATGATGCCGTCATGCAAGTGGACAGTGCTGAACATGAAGACGGACAAATTGTTCAAGAACTTCAAAAAGGGTACAAGTATAAAGAGAGATTGTTGCGACCAGCAATGGTTTCTATTTGTAAAAAGTAGAACTTTTTACAAATAGGGTGACGAGTAACAAGTAACGAGCAGAAGAAAGTAGTCATGTCACTTGTCACTTGGTGCCACGCACCACTGACCGTGATGTCATTAAACTATGGATGAATTCAAAATTTGATAAAAAAATAAAAGTAAGGATAAAAAAATGAGTAAAGTTATTGGTATAGATTTAGGAACAACAAACTCTTGTATGGCAGTTTACGAGGGTGGAGAAGCAAAAATTATTCCTAACAAAGAAGGAAAAAACACAACGCCTTCTATTGTGGCATTTACAGATAAAGGTGAAGTTTTAGTAGGAGATCCTGCAAAACGACAAGCCATTACCAATCCAGAAAAAACCATTTATTCGATTAAACGAATTATGGGTTTAATGATGGATGAAAAAAATGCTCAAGAAGCACAACACAAAGTAGGGTATAAAATTGTCAATCGAAACGGTGCAGCTGCAGTTGAAATCGCAGATAAAGTATATACACCTCAAGAAATTTCGGCAAAAATTTTAGGAAAACTAAAAACAGATGCAGAAGAGTATTTGGGGCAAACAGTAACGGATGCTGTTATTACTGTACCTGCATACTTCAACGATGCACAAAGAAAAGCGACTCAAGAAGCTGGAACGATTGCAGGTCTTAACGTATTAAGAATCATCAACGAACCAACAGCGGCATCATTGGCGTATGGTTTAGATAAAAAAGGTGAAGAGAAAGTTCTTGTTTACGATTTAGGGGGAGGAACGTTTGACGTTACGGTTTTAGAAATCGGTGATGGTACATTTGAAGTACTTTCAACAGATGGAAACGCCTTCTTAGGGGGAGATGACTTTGACAATGCGATTATTGATTGGTTAGCAAAAGAGTTCAAAGATGAAAATGGATTTGATATCAAAAACGATAAAATGGCACTTCAAAGATTAAAAGATGCAGCAGAAAACGCTAAAAAAGAGCTTTCATCAGCTGAATCAACAGAAATCAACTTGCCTTTTATCTCTATGGGAAATGCAGGTCCTGTTCACTTAGTTAAATCATTAACTCGAGCAAAATTTGAGTCTATGACAGAGCATTTAATCAATGAAACATTACAGCACATTAAAACAGCACTTAAAGATGCCGGATTAAGTAAAGATGAAATCCAAGAAATTATCATGGTAGGTGGAAGTACAAGATTACCAAAAGCCAACAAAGTGGTTAAAGAGTTCTTTGGAAAAGATTTAAATAAAGGGGTTAACCCTGATGAAGTCGTTGCTGCGGGAGCTGCTGTTCAAGCGGGAGTTTTAAAAGGCGATGTTAAAGATGTTCTTTTACTTGACGTTACACCATTGAGTTTAGGAATTGAAACTTTAGGTGGAGTTATGACAAAATTAATCGAAAAAGGAACAACTATTCCGGTTAAAAAATCACAAACTTTTAGTACCGCAGAAGACAATCAACCGGCTGTTTCTATTCATGTTACACAAGGTGAACGAGAGTTTGCACGAGACAACAAATCGTTAGGTATGTTTGAACTTTCAGATATTCCAGCAGCACCAAGAGGAGTACCTCAAATTGAAGTTACTTTTGACATCGATGCAAACGGTGTTTTAAATGTAAGTGCTAAAGACAAAGGAACAGGAAAAGAGAATAAAATCACTATTTCGGGTTCATCTGGATTAAGTGATGACGAAATTGAAAAAATGATTCAAGAAGCAGAAGCCAATAAAGAAGCCGATGCGAAGAAAAAAGCAGTTATTGAAGTAAGAAATCAAGCAGATGCTTTATTACACTCAACAAGAAAAACGTTAGAAGAGAATGAAAATGCCGTTTCTGAAGAAGAAAAACAAGCCATTATTGATGCAGCAGCAGCACTTGAAGAAGTGTTAAAAGATGACAATGCTTCTAAAGAACAAATTGAAGAAAAAGTTAAAAAATTAACAGAAGTCAGTCATAAACTTGCCGAAGCAATGTACAAAAAAGAGGGTGCGCAAGGTGAACAACAAGCACAACCTAACCAAAAAGCCAAAAAAGACGATGACGATGTTATCGACGCTGAAGTAGAGTAATTTACTCTGCTTCATGCAAACACTTATTTTATTACTTCTGCTTTTTCTTATGGCAATTTTTGCCGTTCCTTTATACTTAAATCAAAAAAACAATCGACTAAATAAACTCAAAAATGGCATTTGTCCTTCGTGTGGTGCAACGCCAACTTCATTTTATGATGAGGTACGCAAAGTTACATTTCACACAACACCCATAAAAGAAGAAATGCTTAAAAGCCATGGGTGCAGTGGAACACAAGAGATAAAATATCGCTGTATAAAGTGTGGCTTAACAGAAGTGCATAGTCATTAGTAACGAGTAACAAGTGACGAGTAAAGTATTTTAAGATTTTCTCGTTACTCGTTACTTTTCACTTCTTACTTTTTATTAACCTAATCGTGGTACAATCACAAAAATAATTGAAGGATTTTTAATGAAACCATTTTTCTCGTATGCGACATACTTTTTTTTACTTTTAATCATTACAGGATGTACTCCAAAATATGAGAAATTTGAGAATATTTCTCAAGGGAACTTTGCCAAAAGCAGTTGGAGTGATTTGGAAAATTTCCAAGATGATGATTTGGAATCTGCCTTTGAAGTCTTTAAATTGGGATGTGAAAAATCTCAACGCTTTGCTTTACTTAAAGAGAGTTGTTTAAAAGCCAATGAATATGACAATGCTTTGGATTTTTTTCAAGAAAATTTTGTGCCATATAAACTGTATGATGATTCCCACAACGATGAAGGGTTAATTACAGGATATTATGAACCTCTATTAAAAGGGAGTCGAACAAAATCACAACAGTATCAATACCCCATTTTTAAACAACCGAAAGATTTAATTGTGGTTGACTTAAGTTCGGTTTATCCAGAACTTTCTAAATATCGTCTTCGTGGAAAAATTGTTGGGAACAAACTCGTACCCTATGAAGATCGTGCCAATATTAAAGAAGATGAAAATAAAGAGGTTATTTGCTATGTGGACGATAAAATTGATTTGTTCTTTTTACACATACAAGGTTCAGGGCGAGTGCAACTGGATTCGGGAGAAATCATCAATGTAGGGTATGCCAACCAAAATGGACGCGCGTATAACTCAGTGGGAAAACTTATGATTGCTCAAGGCTTACTTAAAGAGTATGGAGGATCCATGCAAGGCATGAAAAAATGGTTTGAAGAGTATCCTCAACAAGCCGATGAAATTTTAAATTACAATGAGAGTTATGTTTTCTTTCATGAATCGCCTAAAAGTGCTACGGGAAGTTTAGGCGTACCTTTGGTGGCACAAAGAAATTTGGCAGTAGACAGAAACTATATTCCTTTGGGATTGCCTGTGTATATTAAAACCAAAAATCCCATTACACAAGAAGAAATCAACCAACTGATGGTTGCTGCAGATACAGGTGGCGCGATAAAAGGTAAAATTCGAGCCGATTTTTATTGGGGATTTGGAGAAGAAGCTGAAGAAACTGCTGGAAAAATGAAAGAGTTGGGAAAACTTTTTGTATTGCTTCCAAAAGAAGTGATGCAATAAGTCAAAATTTGATAAGATATAAGTTTTAATTATAAGGGCCAGAATGCATATTACAAATACGATTTCTCAACAATTTGGAAAATTTGCACAAAAAGAGTTTCCCTCTTTTTTTCAAAATATTATCAACAAAACTTACGTGAATCTATTGGGTTTAGATATGAGTGAATTTGAAGACCCAACACAGTATAAATCACTCAATGCACTTTTCACACGAGCGTTAAAACAGCCAAGAAATATTGATACATCAACCGATAATTTTATTTCGTGTTCGGACAGTTTTGTAACAGCATGCGGAGAACTCGATAACGAACAGTTACTCCAAATCAAAGGGATGCGATATAACATCAAAGAACTGTTAACACCTTATGTTGCCAAAGAAGCGTTAGAAAAAGTCAAAAATGGATCGTATATGAACTTTTATCTTTCTCCCAAAGATTATCACCGATATCATGCGAGTTTTGATTGTAAAATTACTAAACTTATTCATGTTCCCGGTAAACTTTATCCGGTTAATTTTAAATATTTAAATAAACAACTCAATTTGTTTATTGAAAATGAACGCGTCATTTTAGAGTGTTTGACTCCAGAAAACAAACTTTTTTATATGATTTTTGTGGGAGCGTTAAACGTAGGACAAATGGTATTTTCATTTGAACCGCAAGTTGAGACCAATACCGATACTCGAAAAATCAATGTCATAGAGTATGATGATTTGGAAGTGAAAAAAGGGGATTGTTTAGGCTATTTTAAAATGGGTTCAACCGTGGTTATGGTTTGGGAAAAGAAAAGTGTTAGCTTAAAAGATTTAACTAATCAAAAGGTTAGTTTCGGAACAATAGTAGCAAATAAATTATAAGGATTAACGATGTCACAAATTACACAATTAACAAAAATTCCATTAGCGGGAACCAAAA
Organism: Epsilonproteobacteria bacterium UBA4036; assembly: GCA_002382325.1. GTDB lineage: Bacteria > Campylobacterota > Campylobacteria > Campylobacterales > Arcobacteraceae > Marinarcus. The sequence continues at coordinate 30,571 of DGAG01000017.1, read as the reverse complement.
AGGGGATTATCTCCATTTCAAATGTAAGTGAACCTTATGGAACAGGTACGCCTGATGTGGTGAGCATTGGAATTGCATTAAATGGTGAAGATGTAGAGTGGAAAGCACACATTCCTTATGAAAACATCGATGAAGTTATCAAAGCACTTCAAGAAGCCAAAGCCAACAAATAAACAAGGGCTTTAGCCCTTGACTCTTTTTTACTCAACCGTTCTTGTGTATTAATATTATATTAACTTATTTTAACTACAATAACTTTTAAATTTTTATTGAGGTTTTTTTATGAAAAAGATTCTGCTTTTAGTGATAAGTTTCATCTATGTTTTTGCGTTCAACAATGATTTTTTAGAGCCTGAAGAGGCATTTAAACCTACATTGACTCAAACCAAAGATACCATTATTTTTGAAGTGGAATTGGGAAAAGACATCTATTTATACAACGATAAACTTAAAGTACAACTGACTCAACCTCAAAAAATAGATTTGACTTCAAAAGCAATTATTCCAACTCCCCAAGAGTATGATGGTTTTATTGTCAATTTTGGTCATCCCCGTGTTAAAGTAGAAATAGCACTTTTAGAGATTTATTCAGTTATTGAGGGGAAAAACTTTGAAATAGAGTTTTTGTTTCAAGGGTGTTCAAAAGCAGGACTTTGTTATGCTCCTATGCGTGAGAAACTAGTGGTTGGAAACACAAACTCTCAAGTCAATGACCAACAAGTTTCTCCTTTAAACGAAACAGATCTCATCAGCAATACGCTTAAAGACAAGAGTGTGATGATTGTATTATTGACCTTTTTTGGCTTTGGATTACTGCTTTCTTTGACTCCTTGTGTGTTTCCTATGATTCCTATTTTATCTTCAATTATTGTCAATGCGGGTAACAAAACTCAAATGAGTGCCAAAAAAGGATTTTGGCTTTCACTGGTCTATGTACTTGCCATGAGTTTGGCCTATACGATTGCAGGAGTGATTGCAGGACTTTTTGGGGCTAATTTGCAAGTGATGTTACAAAATCCTTATGTGCTTGTGGTCTTTGCATTTATTTTTATTGCCTTGGCGTTTTCAATGTTTGGATATTATAAAATTGAGCCACCTCAATGGTTGCAAAGCAAAGTCTATAAAACCACAACTGAACAAAAAAGTCATGGTATTGTGGGCATTGCTGTGATGGGATTTCTTTCTGCTTTGATTGTGGGTCCTTGTGTGGCTCCACCACTAGCGGGAGCTTTAGTCTATATTGGACAAACAGGCGATGCTCTTTTAGGAGGCTTAGCCTTATTTGTAATGAGTGTGGGAATGGGAATACCTCTTTTAGCTATTGGAGCGGGTGCCGGTAAATTTATGCCAAAACCAGGTGGCTGGATGGATACGGTTTCAAAGATTTTTGGTATTTTAATGTTAGCCATTGCCATTTGGATGTTAGAGCGAGTTATCCCTTCTTATACGTTATATCTTTGGGCAATACTTTTGATGGCAACGGCAGTATATTTGTACCAACAAAAATACGGTCATGTACTTGTACATACTTTGATTATGGTTATTTTGTTATATGGAATGGTTGCGTTTGTTGGTGCCGTAAGTGGAGCCAATAATATTTTAAATCCATTGGAAAAATTTACGCAAAATAACAAGAGCTTTGAAAATGAATTAACGTGGAAATATGTCAACAGTATTGACGCGTTAGAAAAAGCAATACAAGTCTCAACAAAACCTGTTATGCTTGATTTTTATGCTTCTTGGTGCGTATCGTGTAAAGAGTTGGAAAATATTACGTTTAAAGATGCACGAGTCATACAAACCTTAGAAAAATTCACTCTTTTAAAAGCCGATGTAACGAACAACACCCAAGAAGATAAAGCATTGCAAAAACGTTTCAATGTTTTTGGTCCTCCTGCATTAATCTTTTTTGATGAAAATAAACAAGAGATGAAAGAAGCTCAAATCATTGGATATAAAAATGCCGATGAGTTTTTAGAAATCGTGAATAATAACTTTTAAAAAATCGTTCTCTTTTTAACTTTTTTTTCTTGGTCTTTATTGTAAGGAGTTTAAGTACTTTTAAAGCAAAAGTAGTTTATAAGATTGATTATCAAAATTATAAACTTAAGGTTAATGCTTCGTATGCTTGAACATTATAATGAAATAGCTTATTACATTCAAAAACTCACTGGTGACAAAGTTTTAGCAAAAGATTTAACACAAGAAACCTATGTTAAAGTTTTAGAAGTACACAAAAACTCTAATGCCGTAATCCAAAAAGCCTATTTATATAAAATTGCACAAAATTTAGTTATAGATAAAGTACGAAGAGATAAAATATTGATTCAAACGTCGTATGATGAAGAGGAACATGTTATTTCTTTAGAAGATAGTCCAGAAGAGATTATCTCTGAAGAGATTCGTAAAAATAAACTCAAAGAGTGCATTCAAACTCTCTCTGCACAAAATAAAAAAGCTTTTGTTTTACACTATTATAAAGGGTATACCCGAAAAGAAATCGGTGAAATTTTAGGCATAAGTACCAATGCCGTTGAAAAAAATATCACCCGAGCCGTTTTAAAAATAAAAGAACAAATGAAGAAAGATTACGAATGAACTTACGCAATGAAATAGATAAACAAGCCAATTTATGGATTATTAAACAAAATGAAGGCTTTACACAAGAAGAGCAAAAAGAGTTTGCAAGATGGCTTGAAAATGCGCATTATAAACAGGCTTTTGAAGAAAACAAACGACTCATTGATGAATGTCTAAAGTTAGATGAAGATTTTATCAAAGAGTTAGACAATGAAGTTTTAAATGAGACTACAAAGATAAATTTTTTCGCAAAAAGTAAATATTTAATAGCTTCTATAGTCATCGCCTGTATAACCGCTATTGGTGGGTTTGAAATCGACAAATATTTTATTCCCACTTTTAGCCAAGACTATTTAAGTACAAATGAAAAGATACTTAATATTGCTTTACCCGATAATTCAATCATTGATTTAGATAAGAAATCACAATTGAAAATACGCTATTATCAAACCAAAAGAGTCATAGAATTACAAGAAGGCAATGCCTTCTTTTCAGTAGCAAAAGAGAAACAAAAACCATTCTTAGTTCAAACAAAAGATACATTAATAGAAGTGTTAGGAACAAAGTTTGAAGTGATTACTTTTAATAATAAAACAAGGATAAATGTTCTTGAGGGATTAGTACAGGTCAGTTATTTAGACACGTTTAGAACAAAAACTCTCGTACAACTTAAACGAGCTGAATCATTGGTTATAACGAATTTGGGAGATGTGTTGAGTCAAAACAAAATTGATGTAACAGAGGTAGCAAGTTGGAAGCGAGATATTATACAGTTTAATAAAACTACGTTAAAAGACGCAACGGCAATGTTTGAAAGATACTCAAATGACACAATAGAATTTGACAATCAAGGTGTAGCAAATCTCAAAATTTCAGGAAAATTCTCAACTTTACATTTTGACAGTTTTTTAGATGCTATTGCATTAATCTATCCGGTAAACGTTAAAAAAGAAGGAGATAAAGTCAAAATTGTTAGAAAGTAAAGTGACAAGGGAAATGAATTATTTGTTTTAGATAGGGTTTGATTAAAAAAGTTCAAAAATTTTCCAAAAGGTATGTCCGTTTTTTTTATTTCATTCGTTTAATGATTAAGAGATAACAATTCTCAAAATTAGAATTAAAAAAGGAAAAGGAAATGAAATTTAGAAAAACTGTGTTGGCTGCCTCTGGTTTGGCTTTGGTTTTTAGTGTGAACTTATTTGGCGATGAAGTATATACTATCCAAAACAAAACTTTGAAAGAGGCATTGGATATTATATCCAAAAAATCAAACATGTCCTATATCGGGGATGATACATTGTTTGAATCCAAGAAAATTAACAATATTGAAAATGCAGAAGGCGTAGAAAAAGCGCTAAAACTGTTGCTAGAGGGTACAAATTTAGAAGCAATTATTCAAAATAATACTATCGTAATTCGTGAGAAAAAAGTGCAACTCTCACGGTTGGATGAGATTTCAATTAGCTCAGAAGTCAATGATATAAACTCATATACTGTAAAAAATACCACATCTGCTACGAAACTGGATTTATCTTTAAAAGAGACACCTCAATCTATTTCTGTAATAACAAGTAAGCAAATTGAAGAACAAAATCTTAATGATATCAATGATGTGCTTGTTCAAACTCCTGGTATTGCAGTAAGACAATTGGGACAAAAAGCAGCAGGTCATACCACATATTTTGCTCGAGGTATGGAGGTTACGAATGTTCAAAGAGATGGTATTCCTACAACAGTAGCATCTTTTGGTAGCAGTAATCTTATTTCGTTAGAAGATTCTTCTATGTATGAAAGAATTGAAGTAACACGAGGTTCAACAGGACTTACCAATGGCAGTGGAAATCCTGCTGCAAGTATAAATTATGTCAGAAAAAAACCCACAAGAGAGTTTCAAGGTTCTGCCAAAGTATCGTATGGTAGTTGGGATAACTATAGCGGGAATATTGATATTTCGGGGGCTTTAAATGAAAGTAAAAGTATAAAGGGAAGATTAGTCACGACATATGCAGAAGGAGGAAATCAACAAGACAGATATGAACAAAAAAGCAGTTCATTGTATGGTGCTTTAGATTTTGATTTGTCTGATAATACTTTATTAACTACAGCTCTCTCTTATCAAAAAGTAAGTGCAGATGATGTGGCTGTTCATCATGTCACCCCTTTTGATAAAAATGGAAATGATCATAACTTATTTGGCAGAGATAAAAATCCAGCTACAAATTGGTCATACACTGATACTGAGAAAACCAATTTATTATTGGGCGTAGAACACTATTTTAATGATAATTGGAAAGCAATTGCAAACTACGCATACACAAAAGTTAAATCGGATAGATTAGTTGGACTTTCTCGAACAATCCTAAATACAACTACAGGAAATATAGAAGGAATGGCATTAAAAGCTAAAAATACTCCAGATATTCACTCCATAGATTTGTATACAACTGGACATTTTAAAGCATTCGATCAAGAACATCAACTTTCGTTTGGAATCAATGGTTACAGTGTGAAATCTGATGATCCTTCTTACAGTGTAACCCCTTCGACTATTATTATTCCATACAGTGGTTATAATGGAAATGTACCTTATCCAACAATTACCGAAACAGGCAGAACAAAAGTGGATACGAAAGAAATCGGAGCATTTGTTGCTCTAAATTTACAACTGGCTGATCCTTTAAAATTTATTGTTGGAAGTAGGATAACTCATTTTGAAAGAGTAAATAATAAAGGAACAGCAACCGAACAAGAACAAAAATATAATGGCGAAGTTGTACCTTATTTAGGCTTGGTTTATGATATAAATGAAAACTTTGCTACGTATGCAAGTTACACCTCTATTTTTAATCCAACGTCTACTAACAAAGATACCAGTGGTAATTATCTTGATCCTGAAGAGGGAAATACTGTAGAGTTTGGTTTAAAATCAGAATTTTATGGAGGACTTTTAAATACAAGTATTGCCTATTTTGTCACAAAGCAAGATAATAAAGGGGTTATGGATGGAACGAATTTAACGCCAGATGGTACTCAAGCTTACAAAAGTGTTGATGGGGCAGAGATTAAAGGTTGGGATTTAACGATTGGTGGTGAACTTTTACCCAATTGGAATATATCAGGTGGATACATCTATACCAATGCAAAAGACCAAAATGGAGACCGCTTAGAATCAGCATCAGTACCTAAGCAAACATTTAAGCTATTTACCAGTTATACGTACAATAAATTCACTTTTGGTGGTGGAGTTAATTGGCAAAGTGAAACTAATGACATATATACTCGTTATGGACTTAATAAAAAGATACGACAAAAAGCGTATAAGATTGTCAATGCAATGGCAAAATATGAAGTAAAAAAGGATGTTAATTTAGTTTTAAATGTTAATAATTTGTTTGATGAAGAGTATCAATATTATCCTGGACAAGGTGGGTATGGAGATGAAAGAAACTATACTTTGGCTTTAAACTATAAATTTTAGGAATAGAATAAAAAAGGATTTTTTATCCTTTTTTATAGGAAAAATTATGATAAAACAATTAACAAAACAAGAAGAAAAAAGGGTATTTAATCAAAGGCTTCAAAGAGTACATATTAGCTTAGGAATTGGTTTTTCATTTTTAATGTATGTAGCACTATTTTTTGGAATTTTTGCAATTTTACTTCCTTATATACAAAATTGGGAGAAACCATCAAGGCATTTCAAAATAGCAGATATTTCAACTATTGAGTATGACAAGATGATATATAACGTGTTAGATAATCCCGATTTTCCCAAAACAAAACCGATTGTTATAACCCTTCCAGGGTATATGAAAGATCCTGGTTTAAAAATCTCAACACAATTTGTAAAAACAAAAGTGTTTGATCCCAATACTTTGCTGGAAATAGAAAATGAAGCCAAAACTTTTGAACTGGCAAAATTCTTAAATTATATGCATTATGGTAGACCTTTGGGAGAGTTTGGCTGGTATATTTTTGGATTTGCTGCGGTTGCAGGAGTCATTTTAACAGTAGGTGGATTAATCCAAATATTGATTATAAAGTACCAAAATAGGGGTAAAAGTCTTACAAGTCAGTTTTCAACATGGCACAGAAAAATTCTTATTTGGACATTAGCTCCTTTCTTACTGATTATAATGAGTGGTGTTTTTATGAATTTAGGTAAAAAGACGGCACCTCTAATGACGTTAAATGCAACAAAAGGGGAGCATGCTGACGTTTCTAAAGTTGTCTATCCCGTACTTCTTAATAGGGATGCAAAGATAGAAAAAGAAGGGATTGAGGCAAAAATGCTTCCCGTTAATGAGTTGTTAGCAAAAGCTCAAACCATGGCTCCAGAATTAATTTTCCAAAAAATGAAGCTTTTAAATTGGTTTGATTCAACTGCAACGATTAAATTTGAAGGGTATAATCCTTATATGCCATTTTTTAATGGATTAAGAAATAATCCTAATATTACACTAAGCGCTGTTGATGGAAAGTTAGTCAATGAACAAAAGGTATTTGACAGGAATTGGGGTGCTATATTTTATGATGTTATAAATTATATACACTTGCTTTTTAGTGCTGATGATTTCACAAGATTGTTTGTAGCATTTATTATGGCAGTAACTACTCTTGCTATAGGTCTAGGAAATTTACTTTATCTTGAAAAAAGAGCCAGAAAATTCCCTATACATATTCCCGTTTATCAAGGATTTGGAAAACTCTCTTTGGCAGTTATGGTAGGAGTTATTCCCGCTACGGGTCTTTTGTTTTTTTTACAATGGTTACTTCCTTTTGATATGCCAGATAGGAATTTAATTCAAAAAGGACTTTTTGTTCTTTGTTGGGCAGGAACTTTCACTTATTCGTTTTATAAATTAAATTCTTATCAAACGGCTAAAGAATTTTTATACCTTGGTGGAATTTTATTTCTTCTTAGTCCAGTTATTCATTGTATAAAAAGTGGTTTTTCTTTGATTAATCTTTGGGATGAAGAAATTTATACGGTTTTAGGGGTAGATATTGGACTGATTTTATTGGGTTTAATTTTACTCATCGTTGCTAAAAAACTGCCCATCAAAAGAGATGAAATCCAAGCATTTTGGACGTTAAAGGGTGTAAAATGAAAATGTTAATACAAAATTTAAAAATACCAGAAAACAGTGGTAAGAGAATTGGACTTTTTAGAACACTTTGTGCCATATTTGGTGGTTTAATAGTAGCATTATTGGCAATGGCAGTACTGATACATATAACTCCTTCAAATAAAGGAGATATTACGCTAGTGAGCATTATTTTAGATGGTTCAGTTTGGGCATTGGTTGCATTTTGGGTTGTTCTTGCTCCCAGTAAGTTCAGCGCGCTCTTAAGATGTACGATTCCCAGTGTAGTTTTTACAATAGCTTTACTCATATTTTATAACAGTTAAGGAAAACGAAAATGAAAAAAATATTTATATTAATCTCTTTTGTGATGAGTATGTATGCTCATAATCTCATAATGAATGTCATGGATAATGCAGATAATACAATAACCGTTGTAGGAGAATTTAGTACAGGGGAAGATGCAGCAGGAGCATTAATAAGATTAGAATCTCTTCTATCCGGAGAAATTTTATATAAAGAACGATTGCCACAAGAGAGTGAATTGACCGTAACTATTCCTAAAGAGCCATATCAAATCGTACTTGATGGTGGACCAGGGCACACAATAGTAAAAAAAGGGGTTGCTCCACTTGAAGGATTTAATCAAGAGTTAAAAGGGAAAAGTATAAATTCAAAACTATCAAAACCTCAAGAAAGTAATAATTGGAATGTAATCACAATACTATTTTTTACAGTATGTTTAATTTTATTTGCTCTGGCAATTTATTTTAGTAATAAAAATACCAATAAAATACTTCACCAATTAAAAAAAAATAATTAAAGAGAAGAGGAGACTCTCTTTTCTCTTTATTGAACAATGCGTTAAAAGAAAAATTTTACATCTAACTCAAGAAATTTAATTTTTTTATGTGGAAATATTTATGGGATTAAAATAAGAAGTGTTCTATAATAGTTTTTTGAGGATATATTATGGAACTTAGCTTCGAATTCTTAATTGCTCTTGGTTTAATCTTATTTATTTCAGGGATATTTCATGGCACTATAGGTTTTGGTTTTCCTATGATTGCTACGCCTTTGTTGGCTTTGTTTACAGATATACAAACCGCTATTATGTTTACGATTATTCCTACTATTTTAGTGAATTTAACCAGTATAATAAGTGAAGAAAAGTTTATGGTTGTTGTTAAAAACTTCTATCCTTTTGCTGTGATTGCTATGGTAGGAAGTGCTTTGGGTACGTTACTTTTAATTTATGCTCATTCTAACTATTTTAAACTCTTTTTGGCATTGATGATTTTATGTTATTTACTTATGGATAATTTTAAAATCAACTCTCGTTTTGTTCAGCAACATCCTAAAAAAGCATTGGGCCTTTTTGGCTTAAGTGCTGGGTTTTTTGGTGGGTTAACCAACGTTATGGCTCCTTTATTGATTGTCTATTCGATGGAGTCAAAATTCACTAAAAGTCAAACGATACAGTTTTCTAATTTGTGTTTTTTATTGGGTAAAATTATCCAATTTATTTTATTTTCGCTGTATGGTACGTTTACTTTACAAAATGTTGGGCTCTCTTTGGGAACACTGAGTATTGTTGCAGTTGCTTTGTATTGGGGAATAAAGATTAAAAGACAAATTGATATAAAAACATACCAACGTTTTATCAAAGTATTATTGTTTGTGATTTCATTGGTACTGTTGTATCAAGTGTATTCTGTGAGTGGTGAGGCAATGTGACTTTAATTTTCTCACTTTTTACTTCTCACTACTCACTTTTCACTTCTTACTTTTCTCTTTTTACTAAATAAATATAAAAGCTCCAATAAGAATAAAGACCAAATATAAAGCTCCAAAAATTGCACCCAGTGCCCACCATCTGGCTTGAGAAATATATCCTGCCCCATACCAAATTGGTGATGGTCCCGTTGCATACGGAGTGATAATACCCATAACCCCTAAACTTCCTGCCAGTAAAATTGAAAATGGTACCATATCTTCTGGTGACATCAGTTTCATAGCAATGGCTAAGAATATTGGCATCAATGCCGTTGTATGTGCGGTTGTACTTGCAAAGAAGTAGTGTAAAATAAAGAAAAGCACTAACATTGATAAGATTAACATGGTTGGTGTCATACCTGCTAAATGCACTTCTGCTGCATTTCCTATCCATGTTAAAATCCCTACTTTTTTAAGCCCTGCTGCCATCGCAACCAAAGAGGCAAACCAAATAAGAACGTTAAATGCAGCTTTATTTGAAATAACATCATCCCAAGTAATGACATTACTTAAAACCATAATTGAAACGACAGCAATCGCAGCTGTTGTTGAGTTGATTCCAAAATTGCTACCAAAAATCCAAAGCACCAATGCTACAACAGCTAACGAAGCCATTAAAATCTCTTTAGGAGTAATTTTTCCCAATTGTTTTAACTCTTCAGCAGCCCAAGCAGGAGCTTCAGGTGATTGTTTTTGTGTGGGTGGATAAATAACGTAAACCAACCAAGGAGTCAGTAAAAACAATGGAATCATAATAGGCAACATAATTCCTGCCCATGCTCCCCAAGAAATTGTATGTCCTGTTCCTTGATTGATTAAATCAACCGCAAGTAAATTGGGTGCAAGTGCCGTTAAAAACATTGAACTTGTAACGCATGTAGCAGCAATGGCAACCCAAGAGATATAAGCCCCCAATTTTCGTGGTTCATTCTCTGGAGTTGAGTTAAAAATTAGTGGAATATTACTGGCAACAGGATAGATAGTTCCTGCACTTCGTGCGGTATTAGATGGCATAAAAGGAGCAAGAACCAAGTCAGAAAAAGCTACGGCATACCCTAATCCCAATGAACTTTTACCCATATATTTAACCATAATGAGTGAAACACGTTTTCCAAGACCGGTTTTTTTATACCCAAGAGCAAACATAAATGCGGCAAAAATTAACCAAATAACACTGTTTGAAAATCCTGATAATGCCCAAGAAATACTCTCTTTGGCGTTACCCACTAAACCTAAAACCGCAACAAATGAAATCCCTGTAAAACCAACCAATGCCGCAGGTACTGGCTCAACAATGAGTCCTACCACTACAGCTAAAAAGACAGCTAAAAAGTGCCAAGCATTTGAACTTAACCCTTCAGGGGCAGGTATAAACCACATTACTGCTAATACAATCAGCGGTAAAAACATTTTTGTTTTCGTTGACATAATTCTCCTCCTTTAAAACAGATATATTAATATCATATTAAAATTATAATATAATACTAGCATCATAGCAAAAAATTATGTAACTGTTATGTCACTCATAAATTTTTTTGGAGCTTAAAAATGAAAAAAATAATCTGCATAATAGTTTTACATAGCTTACTTTTAGTGGCTTCAAATGAAATGATATTTATAAATAATCTTGAAGTGGCAAAACAACAAGCCATTCAAAAAAATAAAAAAATATTGCTGATGTTGACACAAGAGAGTTGCCCAACGTGTGAATATATGGAAAATATTGCGTTCGAAGATAAAATTCTTGCTCATTATATGCAACAAAATTTTCTTTTAGTCAAACTTGATATAAACAAAGATACAATACCCTCTTATTTAAACGTGTATGGTACGCCCACTTTTTATGTGTTAACTTCTCAAGGAGAAAAACAAGGAAGACCCATAGTTGGTGGTGGAACAGCTGAAGCTTTTTTGCAACGTTTAAAAACATATCAATAAACGTAAAGGACACATTTGTCGTATCATATTATTGCAGGAACACAAGATTTTTTGGAGAGTTTGCGAGGAAAAAAGGCTTCATTGTTATTGGCAACTTCAGTTACTAGAACATGTGAAATCCCTAATCTTTCACAAGCTGGGATTCCAGAACATTTACATCTAACACCCACATTGGATGCTGAGTTTATTACAGTTAAGCAAGTGCGTTCACTGCAACATATTGCAAGTACTCCAAGTGGCATCCCCACACCTGCTTTGATTACTCGAGCAGTGCATGAACTTAACCCTTTTAAGAGCATTGAGATTTTGGATTTGGGGCTTGAAGTTAAACCCAAGATTGAACACTTTAAAATCCATTCGTTTGACTTAACTCCCAGTGAAAATATCACTCAACATGCCCATATCGATGCGTTTGAAGTATTTCAAAAAGGAGTGGCATTTGCACAAAATTATGAACCTCAAGCAGACTATACTATCTTAGCTGAAAGCGTACCTGCGGGTACAACAACGGCAATGGCAACCGCAATGGCATTGGGGTATGAAGCAACCAATTGTTTTTCGAGTTCTTTTAAAAATGCACCTCAAAGTTTAAAACAGCAAGTGGTGGAAGACGCACTGAAGCATACTGTTTCAAGCATGGATGTTTTTGAAAAGTTAAGTGCACTGAGTGATAATATGATTATCTTTAATGCAGGATTTATTTTAGGACTTCAAGCCACTTCTCATAAGCTTATTTTAGCAGGTGGAACTCAAATGGCAAGTGTATTGTTGGTGGTGAATTCATTGCTTCAAACTATGGGAGGAGAACTGGAGAGTTCAAAAATCGCTTTATGTACGACTCAATGGATAGCCAAGGATGAAACATCAAATATAAAAGCACTTCTTGATCAGCTTGATTTTCAGATCAATGCCTATGCTGCACAATTTGATTTTAGTAGCAGTACAAGTGAAGTGCTAAAACTCTATGATCAAGGTGAAGCCAAAGAGGGCGTAGGAGCTGGGGGTGCGTTAATTTATGGTTTGATTAATGGTTTAGAGGCTCAAAGTATTGTAAAAAAAGTTGAACAACTTTTATACGCTTAAACACATAAAGGATTGACTTGGAATTTTTTATTGCCACTTTTTTAAAGATATTTTTTATTATGACACCTTTTTTTGTCTTAAGTGTATTTTTGACCGTCACGAATGAAGCCACTCAAAATGAGCGACGTGCCTTGGCAGTTAAAGTGACCATTTCTGTGGTGATTATGAGTTTGGTGTTACTCTTTTTTGGCAAACACATTTTTGCCGTTTTTGGTATTACGTTAGATGCGTTTAAAATCGGAGCAGGGGCATTGCTGTTTTTATCTGCTGTGGGCTTAATTTATGGCAACAAAGATGGACACAAACCCAGTGATCAAAATCTTTCAGAACTTGCCGTTGTACCCTTGGCTATTCCTATTACCATAGGACCTGGAACCATTGGTATTTTACTGGTTATGGGAGCAGAACTCAATACGTTTCCCAAACTATTAACAGGCAGTTTGGCTTTGATTTGTGCCATTTTGGTTATTGGGTTGATGCTTTATTTATCCAGTTTAATTGAGCGATTTATTGGAAAAGAGGGGCTTTTAATTATTTCAAAAATCACCGGACTCTTTTTAGCCGCACTGTCGGCTCAAATCATGTTCAGTGGCATTAAAAGCTTTTTGGAACTTTAATGAAAGTACTCTATTTTGGTGGACAAAAGTGCGGTAAAACGGCTGCGGCGATTGCTAAATCCCTGGTGTTGTCTCCCCACAAAAAACCCATTTATGTAGCAACGTATTTGGATACTTATAATGATGCAGAAATGCAAGAGCGAATTATAAACCACAAAAATGAACGACAAAACCAGTTTGTTACCCTTGAAGAGGGATTTGATTTAACGGTGTTAAAAGAGGGTGAAACGTATTTGGTGGATTGTTTGTCGATGTGGATTTTAAACAACTTAGACAAAACCAAAGAAGAGCTCATCGCTCAACTTCAAACGCTTTTAAAAAAAGATGTCCATGTGGTCTTTATTTTAAACGATGTCAGCAGAGGGATTATCCCTTTGGATAAACAGAGTCGAAAGTTTGTCGATTGCAGTGGCATTGTGGGGCAAGTGGTCGCTCAAGCATGTGATGAGGTATACGATGTGAGTTTTGGTATTGTAAGGCAAATTAAATGAAATCAATTTGGCACGGAGTGCTTTTAAGTTTTTCTTATTTTAGTATTTTACCCATACGCTTGAAAAATAGGGCAATGAATCGAAAAGTCTATGCGTCGCTTTTATGGATATTTCCTTTTGTGGGGTTTTCAATCGCTTTTTTAAGCGTGTTGCTTTTTATGGTGTTAAAAGATTTTATGCCATTGGGGTATGGTGCAATTGTATGTGCATGTGTCTATTTATGTTTGTATGGTTTTTTGCATTTAGAAGCGTTATGCGATGTGATTGACGGATATTTTGCTTCTTTAAGTGGTAAAAATATTTATGAAATTATGAAAGACCCTCATGTAGGTGCGGTGGGTGCTATTGGTACCTTTGTTTTTGTTCTTATGAAAGTTGCTGTTATTACCTATTTATTACTTGAATCCAAAGAAGAGATTTTTTTAACGGCTGTTATTTTCAGTCGTTTGGGTTTGATATTTGGGCTTTTTGCCTTTTCCTTTCATGCTAAATCAACCTTTGCTTTGCAATTAAAAAGCAGTGCCAGTGTTCAATTGGTGCTTTTGTCTTTTATTGCTTACGGCATTTTGAGTTATTTTGTATTGGATTTTAAATCGGTTTTACTTTTTGCTTTAATCAGTATAGCAACGATTTCTTGGGTATTGTATATTTTGAAAAAGAAATTTGGCTTTTTAAATGGCGATTGTTTGGGGGCTTCTTTAGAAAAAACAGAGTTTATTTTACTCAATGTGGGATTGATGTTATGAAAACCTACGAACACGGAGGACAAATCGAAGCTTTTGCAAAAGAGCTTGGATGTGATATTGAAGAGGTCATTGATTTATCTTCAAACATCAACTTTGTCAAACCTCATATAACGTTGGATTTTAATGCGTTAAATATCGCTTCTTATCCTACGTATGATAAATTATATCAAGCCATTGCAGACAATTATGGTATAAAAAAAGAGCAAATAGAACTGTTCAATGGCGGAAGCAGTGCGATTTTTACCTTGTTTAGACATTTGGATTTAAAGAAGTGTACGATTTATTCTCCGGCTTATTTGGAGTATAAAAAAGCAGCCAAAACCTTTAACTATGAGTTGGAATTAATCAACCGTTTTAACAATTTGCAATGCGATGTCAAAGAAAATTCATTAGTGATTTTTGTCAATCCAAGCACGCCTGAGGCCTCTTTTTATGAGCTTGAGAACTTTTTAGCCTATTGGAAAACGCAAAAGTGTACGGTACTTGTCGATGAGTCTTTTTTGGATTTTACCTATGAAAAAGGTGCCACACGATTTTTAAAAGAGTATGATAATCTATACATTTTAAAATCCATGACAAAGTTTTATTCCAGTGCGGGAATTCGAGTAGGAACATTGGTTTCAAACACTCAAAATATCAAAGCGTTACAAAAAAATGAGCCTATGTGGAAACTCTCACAATTTGACTCACACTATTTGCAAGAAGCCTTAAAAGACAAAAGTTTTAAACAGCTGGCAAAAACCATCAATACAAAAAACAATGCCTTAATGGAGCAAACACTTAAAAGCTCACCTTTATTTAAAACAGTTTTTCCAAGTAGTGCCAACTATTTTTTAGTGCAACTTAACACCCTAAATGCCAAAACCTTTCAAGAAAAACTCAAACCTTTTAAAATCATGGTGCGAAGTTGCGAAAACTTTGATTTTTTAGATGATTCGTATGTACGAATTGCGGTTAAAAGTCAAAGAGACATTGAGTGCTTTAAAAATGCTTTGGAGAGTATTAATATTTAAAAGGGTTGACAATATTATCATATTACGATAATATATTTTTGAATAAAATTATCATAATAGGATAATAAAAAATGTTAGCACCCATAGATTTTCTAAAAGAAAAGTACATAGAACCCAATAAAATCACCCAAGATAAACTGTGTGATGTGTTACAAATAGGTAAAAAAACCATCAGTGAACTTTATCAGAAGAAACGAGGTTTTACCCTTCATACTGCAAAAAAATTTGCACGATTTTTTGGTTTGAAACCTGAATTTATATTGATGAAACAAGTAGAGTATGATTTGTTTTTGGACAAAGAAGAGTATGCCTTTATCAAACCTTACAATGAGTTGTCGCAAGAAGAGAAAAAAATATCTACTGCAAAATGGATACTTGCAACAATAAATAACTCAATCAGCGATAAAAGATTGCATTATAATTTAGATGATTTATACACCATATTTTCAACAGCGACAACCAATATTCAATACCAATATGCAATTACAATACTTTTTAAAGAGGTCAGTTATGAGGATGTTATTAAGTATTGTGAAGTATACAATATTGAAAAAGCAAATCTGAAAAAACTTTATGAATACTACATCAATCAACACAACACAAAGGTAATTCCACAATATGAATGGTTACTTAAATAATTTTGAACAACAAATAAATACGCTTAACAGAGTTTATTACGAAATATTAGCTCCCATTGAAAAACAATCAACGCTTAAAAACTGGTGGGTTTTTGGTGGAGGAACCGCATTAGCAATGTTTCATTTTAATCATAGAAAATCTTTTGATATTGATATATTTATAACCGAATCTCAACTTTTTGACTTCTTAAATCCTAAATGGTACATTGATGAAACAGAACTGTTTGATAGGAATGAGTACAGATTTGATGGAATGAATCATCATATACAACTAAAAACCAAAGAGGAGATAAAAGTCGATTTTTTGCTCAATGAAGCCATTATCAATAGACCTATAAAAAATGAAATTCTTCCTTTAGAATATGAACTTTTTTATGAATCCATAGAAGATATAATTGCCAAAAAAATAAAGTACAGAAAGCAAGATAATCTGACCAGAGATATTTTTGACATTGCCATGGCGGTATCTTTTGATACAAGTATGATAGAAAAACTTATTGTTTCAAGGTTCATAACTTTTGATGATTTGGAAATTTTAACTGCATCGTTAAATACATTGGACGAGAAAAGATATATTTTAGAACTTGAAAAAATAGAACCTCAAACCAAAGAGTTTGAAAAAATTGCTTTGAATGGAAAAAATATTATTCAAGACAATATTAAATTAATAGGAAAAGCATATGAGTAATCAAAAAAGTTTAGAAAAATATTTAATTGGTGAAGATGGTTATTTGAAAAGTGATATTTCAAATGGTAAAGTGATTATGCTTTCAGGCAAATGGGGAAGTGGGAAAACTCATTTTTGGCAAAATAAAATTCAAACGGTTTTAAATGACAAATATAAAAAAATCCCCAATCATTATATAAGTCTTTATGGTAAAACTTCTATTCAAGAGATTAAAAATGAAATATTTTTAAAAATATTTGAAAGTGTTGATTCTTATAAAGTAATTGAAAAGGGAAAGAATCTCGCAAAAAATTCAGTTAATTTAGCTTCATCTTTTTTTGGAGCAATTAGTATTTTAGGTGTAAGTTTAGATATATCAAAAATTTCTGATAAACCATTTGAAAATTTAGAAAAAATATTAGATGATAAAAAATTAAAAAGAACGGAAGAGCATTTAAATAGTGGTGCAATAATTTGTTTTGATGATTTTGAAAGAAAATCAAAAGAGATAGATTTAAACGACTTATTTGGATTTATTACTCAATTGACTTTAAACTTTGATTGTAAAGTAGTGATTATTTTAAATGATGATGTTTTTGAAGGTGAAGAAAAAAAGATTTTTTCAAATGTAAAAGAGAAATCAGTAGCTAAGTTTTTAAAATATGAGCCGAGTATTAAAGAGTTGTTTAATTTAATATTTTATAAAAGAAAAAAAGATGATAAAAAGAAATTTGAATATTTAAAATTAAGAAAATATAAACAAATTATTTTAAAAACGATTGAAGAAACACAAGAGTTAAATGCAAGAATTTATATTCAAGTTTTGGATAATTTAGTTGAGTGGATTGAAAAAACAAGAATAGACCATGATAATTATTTAAAATGTTTTATTTTTACAAATATTAATTTTGTTTTAAATCATCATATATTTGAAGCATCTTATGAAGTGAATAATCCTATAAGTGGTTATGATATGTTTAATCATGTAAAGGGTGAAAAGAATTTGAAAACTGAAAAAACAAAGTTGATTAGCTTTTTGGTTAAATCAAAGATTACAATACCTCAAGAATTAGATTTAAATAAATATAATTTAAATCAAATAGAACAAATGAGTATAGATTATGGAGATAATAATAGATTAAAGGAGTTTATTGAAAGGCATGAATCTCTTATAAAAAGTGAGCTTTTTATAGGTTTAGTAAATAAAGAAAATTGTATAAAAAGTAATAATGAAGCAGAAGCAATAAACTTTAATAGAATCAGCAAATTCATAGAAACTGGTATTTTAATCCATGAATAACATCTCAATATTTGGCACTTCAAGTGACGCTGGAAAATCAACTCTCACCTTTGTAATTGCAAAAATTATTCAAGATTTGGGGTATAAAGTAGCTCCCTTTAAAGCTCAAAATGTTTCGAACAATGCTCATGTCTGTGATGATGGCAGTGAAATTGCTGTTGCTCAATATTTTCAAGCCGAAGTTTTAGGCGTACCAACATCATATCATTTAAATCCCGTATTACTTAAATCTGGACGAGGAAACTCGGCTTCCTTAATTGTTGAGGGAAAAGTCGTTGAGAACAAAGAAGTGCTTGAATACTACCGTGATTTGGATTTGCTTAAACCAGCTGTTGTACGATGTTTTGAGTATCTGGACGCACGTTATGATTGTGTGGTGTGTGAGGGTGCGGGAAGTCCTGTGGAGCTTAATTTGATGGACAAAGACCTCTCCAATATTTTTATTGCCACACACTTTAATACCAAAATTATACTTGTAGCCGATATTGAAAAAGGGGGCGTATTTGCCTCTATTTGGGGTGTGTATAATCTTTTGCCGGAGAAATTGCGTGCCAATGTTATTGGGGTGATTGTCAATAAATTTCGAGGTGATTTATCCTTGTTTGATAAAGGCATTGAAATCATCCAAACACAATTTAAAATCCCAGTTTTGGGTGTATTGCCGTATGTGCCTTTCAATTTGGGCTTTGAAGACAGTGCGAGTTTAAAAAATTTTGTGCAAAATCCCACCAATAAAAAGCTGGATATTGGAGTGATTTCATATCCTACTATGAGCAACTACAATGACATAGAACCTTTAATTGCCGATGATGAAGTGCTTGTCGAATTTATCGAATCGAATATTTCGTTACAAAAGTTTGATTTGATTATTCTTCCTGGGTCAAAATTGGTTATTCAAGATTTGTTGTGGCTAAAGAAAACCGGTTTATTTGAACAACTTAAAAACTCGAAAAAACCCATATATGGAATTTGTGGGGGCTATGAAATGATGTTTGAAACACTTGATGATAGTTTACAAATTGAAAATAAAGAACCCAAAGTTGAACAAGGTTTAGGTTTTATAGAAGATACAATTATTTTTCAAAAAGATAAAGTGCTTAAAAAAGCCTCTTTTGAACTCTTTGGGCATACGTTAAACGGGTTTGAAATCCATCATGGAATTTCTTTAAAATATCCCTTGAGTTTTGAAAAAGATAGCTTAAAAGGCGCATTTGTTCACGGTATATTTGATAACAATGCTTTTCGAACCACACTTTTAAAAGCAATAAATCCTTCGTACAACGGATTTGATTTTCAAGCGTATAAAACACAAACCGTAACTCAATTTATTTCAACAATGAAAGAAAAACTTGATGTGCAAAAGATTGTAGATGTACTTTGAGTTAGCACTTTTTGCTTATATTATTGACAGAATTTTTGGTGAATTTTCTTTTATAAAACAGTATAAACATCCTGTGATTTTTATGGGAGATTACATTAAATGGTTTGAAAATAACTGTTATAAAGATTCTGTCTTTCGAGGTTTTCTTCTTACATCAAGTTTGATTTTGATTGTAGGAAGTATGGCTTTTTTAGTGGATTATTTTATAGAAAATGTTTTTATTTTAGCTCTCATAGCTTCTACTGGATTGGCATCAAAATCGTTGTATGAGAGTGTCCAAGAAGTTCTTCATACCCCTTGGAAAATCAAATATTTGGTCAGTCGTGATACACAAAACTTAAGTTCAAGCGATATCAATAAAGCGGCTATTGAAACCTATGCTGAAAATTTAAGTGATGGAGTGATTGCCCCTTTGTTTTATTTGTTGTGCTTTGGAATAGGGGGTTTGTTTGTCTATAAAGCGATTAATACGCTTGATTCTATGGTCGGATACAAAAATGAAAAGTATGAAAAATTTGGAAAGTTCAGTGCAAAACTCGATGATGTTGCCAATTTTATTCCCGCAAGGATTACGGCTTTATTGATTGCTTTATTGTTTTTAAGCAAAGAAGCTTTTTTAAGATTTTATGCTTTGGGGAAACACCATGAAAGCCCCAATGCAGGCTTGCCCATCAGTGCCATGAGTTTGAGTTTGGGAATCGCTCTTGGAGGAGCAACGTCGTATTTTGGGAAAATCAAAGAGAAACCTTATTTTGGAGTAGGGCGAAAAGATATTACGCAAGAAGATTTAAAACGGTCATTGACTTTGCAAATAAAATTAGATATTTTTCTTATTATAGTTTTAACCGTTTTTGCTAAAATGGCTTAATTATTAAAAAAGCAATTAAAGGATTAGTATGTTTGAAGATTCATTGGATTTAACCAAATTTAGAACAACATTGAAAAAAGTCATAGAAAATATCGAATCTCTCGAAGACATCCATCTTGATGGTTTAAAAGATGAAGTGGAAGCAGCGTTTGAAAACTACAATTATGATGGAGAAGATAGCATCAAATTTTGTGAAAAATGGGAAAGTTTAGAAAATGGAAAGACGTATGAACTTTGTGTGGGAATTGACCATGAAGATGCGTATGAACTCACTGTACATGTAAAAGTAGACAACGATAAGGCCACTGTAACGAATGTCTTATAAAAAGTGGTTTGATGCCCATGCCAAAAAGCATGCGCACATTATGGAAAAATTAAAAGATCAAACAGATGATGAAGTCATTGCCTATTTTGATTTTGAGAATATGAAAGAAAAAGAGTTTGATTTTTGTCCTTTATACGCGCAAAACAAAAAATGCCACGATATGGAAAGCTTAAATTGTTATTTGTGTGCGTGTCCTAATTTTAGGTTTGATGACAATGGCTTTAAACAAGTTGAAGAGAAAACACTTTTTTCGTATTGCAGCATTGATTCAAAAGACGGAGCACAATTTATAGGTGAGGGGTATATTCACCAAAATTGTGCAGGATGTCAAGTGCCTCATAAGATTGATTATATTAAAAAACATTTTAATCGTGATTGGAAAACCATTATGAAAAAAGTGTTACCTAAGCATTCAATCCAATCGTAAAGATATTTTTTCCTTCCTTATGAGAGTAGGTGAAGGAGAAATGATGTAAATCCAAAATGGTTTTAACAATATAAAGTCCCAAACCAAATCCGTCGCTTCTTTTTTCCTCTTGTGAAAAAGGCTCAGTATAATAGTCAAGGTCGTGTTTGAGTTTTTCACCGTATGAGATAATCTCAATTTTTTCTTCATTGGCAATGGCGATAAGTTCTTTTTGTGTGTTAAATTTCAAAGCATTATCCAATAAATTTTTTAAAACAATACAAAAAAGGTCAACGTCAACGTATAAAGAAAATGAGTTAAACTCTTTTTTAAGGGGCAAATTTTCAAGTAACATAATTTTCAAAGTGGCTTGATAAAGTGCTTCAAAAGGGATATTCTCTTTATGAAGGGTTAAAAGATTGGAAGAGATTTTTTCGACGGTTGAGAGTTCTTTAATAATATTATTCATACGTTCAAAGGCATTTTGCAAAATTTGTTTGTCTTGAATATTGGGAAGGGTTTCAGCAATAATCATCCCTTTGGTAATGGGCGTTCTTAGTTCATGCATCATATTACGCATAAAAAGATTTTTTGAATTGGATTGGTTTTTAATAAAATCAATTGCATTGGCAAAACTTTTGGCAATTTTGCCAATTTCATCATTGCTGCTGACTTTGATTTTAATATCCGTATTTCCGTTGGAGAATTCTTGAATTTGTTTATGCAATTTTTTTAATGGCAAAAGCTTTTTTCGAAGCAAAATATAAAGCGTATAAAATATCATCAAAAAGATAATATACACCAAAGAGGCAATTTGAAAGTTATAAGGTTTGGGCTTTAAATCTTTGAGTAAAATATTGTAGCTGAGTTGTTGAACATAAATATAAAAATTGTTTTCTCGTTTAAATACTCGCATTCTTCCCAAAAAAGAATCTTTGATGAGTTCAAGTTGCGAATTGTTGATAATATCAAGCTTCTCTTCTCGTTGGCTAATCTCTTCAACTGTAAATTGTTCATAAAAAAGAGTCAGTTGCTCTTGTGTAGGATAGTTGGTCAGTTTTTGTAATAATGATTCTGCAATAACATCGTAACGTTGATGTTGAGTTATCACATATTTTTGCCGATCAATGGTAATAAAAAAGACAAAGGCTAAGGTGATGGCGAAAAATGCTACGGCAAAAACGATATTAATAAAGGTCGAAATCGAAATATTTTTCATACGATAAGTTGATAGCCAATGCCACGAACAGACTTGATGTAGGTTTTTGAGTTATCAAGGTGTGCAATTTTGTTTCGTATTCGAGAAATCATTACATCAATGTTTTTGAGACTGCTTTCATCTTCAATATGAAAACTGTCATAAATAAAATCTTCTCGTGAAACCACTCCACCTTTTCGTTGGATAAGCAATTTTAAAATGTCAAACTCTGCCATGGTTAAATCAAGCAATTTACCTTGAAATACAATTTGCATATCTTCAAGTTTAAGTTGAAAAATAGGAGCAGACTCCTCTTTGATTTCGGGATGGCTTCGTTTTAAAATGGCTTTAATTCGGGCGCTGAGTTCTCGTGGATTATAGGGTTTGGGCAAATAATCATCAGCCCCTCGCTCTAACCCCATGACTTTATCTAAAATATCGTCTCTGGCACTGGTGATAATAATAGGAATGCGGGAAGACTCTCTGATTTTAGGAATAAGCTCTAAACCATCTATTTCAGGTAAGGTTAAATCCAAAATCAATAGCTCATAAGTTTTGTCATTTTTTATCATAGATAGCCCAGTATAAGGGCTATCTGTATTGGTCACTTCTAAGTCAAAAGAGCTTAAATATCGAGTGATAATATCAGCAAGTTCCAAATCATCTTCAATCATTAATACTTTAGTAATGGGAAATCCTTTATTTCTTTATTGAATTACAAACAACAAGGTTTGTCCAAATCGATTGACATAGATACGTTTATTGACTTTTTCATATTTTTTAAGAGCCGATTGAACATCGCTTAACTTTTTGATCTCAACGTCTTCTATTTGGATGATAACATCACCTGCTTGGAAACCAACTTTTTCAGCCACACTTTTAGGTTCAACATCTTTAATCATGACCCCATCAAAGTTTCGTGGAAGTCGATATTGCTGAATAATAGTATCGTCAATTTGTGCGAGTTTTAATCCTCCTAAAACCGTTGTTTGATTGGCTGTAATTAACGTAGAACGATCACCTAATACAATGACTAAAGTCATATCTTTTTTATTTCGTTCAATCTCTAAAACAATTTTTTGTTTGGGTTTAAATCCTCCCACAAGATTTTGTAAATCAATTCGATCTTTGATGATGGTATCGTTGATTTTATAAATTAAGTCACCTCGTTTTAGTCCATATTTTTCAGCAGGAGTGTCTTTTTCAACATCTAAGACCAAAGCACCCTCTTTTTTGTTGTACACTTTTTGTAAATCAGCACTTAAATCATCGATAATCACACCTAAATATCCTCGGGTGACTTTCCCATCCTCAATCAATTTAGTAACTACATTTTTTACCATATCCACAGGAATGGCAAATCCAATACCGTCATTGCCTCCACTTCGTGAAATAATCGCAGAGTTAATCCCAATTAACGCTCCTCTTGAATCGACTAATGCCCCACCTGAGTTTCCTGGGTTAATTGAAGCATCGGTTTGAATGAAGTTTTCATATCGATTGATACCGACTTTATTTTTATTCAAAGCAGAAATAATTCCTTGAGAAATAGATTCTCCAATTCCAAATGGATTTCCAATGGCAAAAATCACATCACCGATTCTTAAATCACTGGAATGAGCAAAAGCAATGGGGTTAAGGTTTTTGGCTTCAATTTTAATCACGGCTAAATCTGAATCGGCATCTTTGCCAATGACTTTTGCCGTGTATTCATTTTTATCCCCTGATAGGGTTACAATGACTTCATCGGCGTTATCAATAACATGATTATTGGTTACAATATATCCGTCTTTTGAAATAACCACACCAGAGCCCAATGAGCGTTGGATTCGGTTTTCATTAAATAAATTGCCAAACTCTTCTCCAAAAAATTTCTTAAAAAATGGATCATTGAGCATTTGAGAAGGAATGTTGCTTGTACGATTAACATGCTTTTTAGCGGAAATATTAACAACAGAATTAACTGAATCTTTGATTAAATCATGAAATGAAAAGATTTGTTGAGGCGTATTTGGTACAACTCGTTGAGGGTTTTTCTCAAGTGTATTAAATGTAATGGTTTGAGAAAATAGATTGACTGCTAAAAAACAGGTGGTCAAAAGCAGCAATTTTTTACTTTGCGTAAACATATTTTTATCCTTTATGAGTAATGATTAAAGAACTATACCACTCATACATAAACTGCAAACCAATGAATGGTTAATAAAAAATTAACAAAAAAGGGTACAGAATCTTCTGTAGCCTTTTCAAATTATAAATCTGTTTTTAAAACAGCTCCATTACTGGCGTTGGTTACTAAACTTCGGTATTGTCCCAGCCATTTGGAAGTCAATGGTTTTTTAAGGGGTTTAAAGTTTGCTTTTCGTTTGGCAATTTCTTCATCACTTAACTTTACACTTAAAATATATTGATCCACATCGATGTGAATTTCATCACCATCTTGAAGTAATCCAATCATACCCCCTTCAGCAGCTTCAGGAGAAACATGACCAATGGAAGCTCCTCTGGTTGCACCACTGAAACGTCCATCGGTAATAAGAGCAACTTTATCGCCAAGACCCATTCCCATAATCAGTGAAGTTGGTGCTAACATTTCTTGCATTCCAGGACCGCCTTTGGGACCTTCATATCGAATAACCACAACATTTCCAGCTTTTACTTTGCCATCAATAATTCCTCGAATTGCTTCGGGTTGTCCATCAAAACAAACAGCAGTTCCTGTAAAAACTCGCTCTCCGGTAATTCCAGCTGTTTTGATAACGGCACCTTGTTCGGCTAAATTACCGTATAAAATCGCCAATCCTCCTACTTTTGAATAAGGATTATCAATAGTATGGATAATATTGGTGTCTTTTATAAAAGCATCTTTGATTTTTTCTAAAACCGATTCACCCGAAATCGTTAAGTTATCCAATAAGATATTATCTCCCCGTTTTGTCATCTCTTTCATAACGGCATTAACACCACCGGCTTTGTTGATGTCTTCCATATGAACAGTACTTAAACTTGGGCTGATTTTTGCAATATGTGAAACTCTTTTTGAAATGGTGTTAATGTCTTCTAAATTAAAATTAACGTTGGCTTCTTTTGCAATAGCTAACATATGTAAAACGGTATTTGAACTTCCACCCATAGCCATATCTACTGCAAACGCATTTCGTACGGCATTTTCATTTAAAATGTTTCTGAGTTTAAACTTTTCAGTAGCGGCTTTATCTTTAGCAATTTCACAAATTCTTCGAGCAGCAAGTCTATATAACTCTTCTCTTTGGGGTGTTAACGCTAAAATAGTTCCATTCCCTGGAAGAGCAATTCCCATGGCTTCCATAAGTGTATTCATAGAGTTTGCTGTAAACATCCCTGAACAGCTTCCTCCACTTGGACAGGCATTACACTCAATATCTTTTAACTCTTCATCACTCATTTCACCTGTTTCATGTTTCCCAACGGCTTCAAAAGCAGTAGCTAAGTCAATGGGTGTTCCATCTTTTGTGTGTCCTTTTTGCATGGGTCCACCACTGACAAAAATAGTAGGAACATCCACTCGCAATGCTCCCATAATCATACCCGGTACAATCTTATCACAGTTTGGAATAGCAATCATCGCATCAAGCTTATGAGCATTCATAACAGTTTCAATGGAATTGGCAATAATCTCTCGACTTGGAAGTGAAAACAACATACCATCGTGACCCATGGCAATTCCATCATCAACACCAATGGTATTAAACTCAAAGGGAACGCAGCCATTTGCTCGGATTTCTTCTTTGATAATATCAGAGACTTTATCTAAGAAAAAATGTCCTGGAATAATCTCAATAAATGAGTTGGCAACACCAATAAAAGGCTTCTCAAAATCAGCATCTTTGAGTCCTGTTGCTCTTAACAATGATCGATGAGGAGTTCGGTCAAACCCTCTTTTTACTTCATCACTTCGCATTAAAAATCCTTAAGTTGATTAAATTTAAATGATTATAGCAAAAAAAGAAAAAAATTTTATTAAAAGTCTTGACAAATAAAATTTTTTTAATTATAATTCCACTCCATTTTAAGATGTACTTCTTGAAATAATGTGCGAGTGTGGCGGAACTGGTAGACGCGCGGGACTTAAAATCCCGTTCCCGTTTGGGAGTGTGAGTTCGATTCTCACCATTCGCACCACTTATAATTTAATGTAGAGAGCTGCCAGAGTTGGTCGAATGGACCGGTTTTGAAAACCGGCGAGGTTCACGCCTCCGGGGGTTCGAATCCCCCGCTCTCTGCCATTAACCTTTTTTCAATCATTTTATAATATTGTTAAAATGATTTCTTTGGAGCCATAGCAAAGTGGCTAATGCATTGGATTGCAAATCCTTGATCCTCGGTTCGACTCCGAGTGGCTCCTCCAAACCCAACTGCCTTTTCTTCATCGTATCGCTTAGTAACTTTTAAATAAATTTTATTAACCTTTGGTTAACTTTTATCTTTTTATGGGGCATTAAATGTTACAATCCAAAAATTTTTAAGAAGTATGGTGAAAATGAAAAAAAGTATATCAATGGTTTTAGCATCACTTTTTATTTTAACAATGAGTGAAGCCTCTGTTTTTATTCAACAAGAAGAAACTTCTTCTTATTCCACAAATAAGGAAGAAGTTTTTAGCGACTTTGATAATGAATTTGAAGAGTCTGATGCGGTTTTTGACCCCTTAAATGGCTATAACAGAATGATGACCAATTTTAATGACAGTTTTTATATAAATATTTTACAACCCGTATCAAAAACTTATGCCGATATTGTCCATGAAG
The DNA here is from genome assembly GCA_002382325.1 of Epsilonproteobacteria bacterium UBA4036. Lineage (GTDB taxonomy): Bacteria > Campylobacterota > Campylobacteria > Campylobacterales > Arcobacteraceae > Marinarcus. Next base: position 3,670 of record DGAG01000017.1, on the reverse strand, counting down.
ATATACGAACAGGTGTTTCAAATGTGTATGATAACCTTTTATTCCCCATTCGTTTTATTAATAACGTATTGCAACTAAAGTTTGTTAATGCCAGTGAAGAGTTAGGGCGTTTTGTTATCAATTCAACTTTTGGATTATTAGGTATTATGGATGTGGCTCAAAAATTTGAATTGAAAGCACATAAAGAAGATTTTGGGCAAACTTTGGGGTTTTATGGAGTAGGAAGTGGATTTCATATTGTAATTCCTTTTTTAGGTCCTTCCAATTTACGAGATGTTTTAGGTTCAACATCTGATTCTTTTATTAATCCTTTAACAACAAGTATTGTTTATGAACCTTATCAAATTCCTAATAACACTTTGCAAACAGTTGGTTATAAATCGCATGAAATTGTTAATACGGTTTCTTTTCATCCCGAGAATTATGAAATATTAAAACGAAATGCAGTAGACTTGTATCCCTTTTTGCGTGATATTTATGAGCAAAGAAGAAAAAAGTTAATTGAGGAATAAACCAAATGAGATATTGTAATCAAATACTAAAAGCTTTATTGGCTTGTTTTATCGTATTTAATACTGCTTATGCTTTGCAAGAAGACAAAATTCTTTCTATTATGACTGACAAAATCAATAAAGCAACTCAAATTTTGCAAAATCAACATATGGATAAAAATCACAAACAAAAAGATATCTTTGATATATTTGATGCTGTTTTTGATTATGAGCTTATGGCCAAATTGAGTTTAGGCAAACAATGGAATATGTTAGAGTCTCAACAACAAAAACTCTTTACACAAAGTTTTGAGCAAAGGTTAAAAGCATCATATATTGATAAGCTTTATTTGTATACCAACCAAAAAATTATTGTCAAAGATATGATCAAGCCTAAAGATAATCGCATTGAAGTGATTATGCATATTTTAGGAGAAAAAGAGACCTTTGAGGTGATTTATAAATTTTATAAAAATGGAACCAGCGATTGGTTTATATATGATGTCAATATTTTAGGAATCAGTATTATTCAAACGTATCGAAACCAATTTGTTGGCGTTTTACAAAAAGAGACTTTTGAAGAGTTAATTCAACGCTTAAATAAAGTAGAAGCAGTGATTAAGTAATTACATGTTTAAAAGTTGGTATGAAAAAAGTGTTTTAAACTATCCTGTTAGAACATTTTTTTTGATGATATTGTGTGTAGTTCTTTTGGGGATTCATGCTTATAAAGTAGAAGTTGATGCTTCGGCTGATACTTTACTTTTAGAGCATGATAAAGATTTACAATACAATCGCTTAATCAATAAACGATACAAAAACCCTGACTTCTTATTGATTGCTTTTAGTGTACATGATGATTTATTGTCTTCAAAAAATCTTGACACTATAGCAAAACTCTCTTTTGACTTGGAACAACTGCCTCGAGTTGAGAAAGTCACCTCTATTTTAAATGTACCTTTATTGTTAAGTCCAGCTCAAGAACTTCAAAATTTAGTGAATAATGTTCCCACGCTTAGCAACTCAAAACCTGATAAAGCGTTAGTAAAACAGGAGTTTTTAACGTCTCCCTTGTATAAAAATGCTTTAGTTAGCGATGATTTTAAAACCACTTCAATTATTGTTAATTTAAAAACCGATGAAAAATATTTTGAGCTTATAGCTGCTAAAGAAGAGCTTCAAGAGAGAAAAAAACTCTACTCTTTGAATCAAGCAGAAGAGAAAAAACTTGGTGATATTTTAGTAGAATATAAACAGTATAAAGAGGTACAACGAGAAATTGAACATCAAAACATAGAAGATATTCGTCTTATTATGAGAAAATATCAAAACGATGGAGAGTTGTTTTTAGGCGGAGTCAATATGATTGTTGATGATATTATCACCTATGTTAAAAATGATTTACTTATTTATGGCAGTACCCTTTTATTGATACTTATAATTGTGTTATGGATTATTTTCAAAGAGCTCAAATGGATTGTTCTTCCCATTTTTATTTGTACCTTAAGTGTTGTTTCTACGACAGGGATTTTAGGCTTGTTTGATTGGCAAGTTACGGTGATTTCATCCAATTTTATTTCCTTGCAACTTATAATTACCCTTTCAATTGTTCTGCACTTGATTGTACGATACAATGAATTAAATCAAGCATTTCCCGATGCAACACAAAAAGAGTTAGTGTTAGAAACGGTTTTATCGAAATTAAAGCCTTCTTTTTTTGCGATTGTTACTACGATTGCAGGGTTTTCTTCTTTGGTTGTTTCTGATATAAAACCCGTTATAAATTTGGGGCTAATGATGAGCATAGGAATTGCTATTTCTTTGATTATTGCTTTTATTATTTTCCCCACTTCTATGATGATGTTAAAAAAAGCAAAAATGAATCCCATGAGTGCGAAACATTTTTTTTCAATGACAAAATTGTGTTCAAATACGGTATTAAATTATGGTAATACCATTATTATAGTAAGTTTACTGGTATTTGTTTTTTCTCTTTGGGCATCCTCAAAATTGATTGTAGAGAACAGTTTTATCAGTTATTTTAAAAAAACTACACCCATTTATCAAGGTATGGAAGTCATTGACCAGAAATTAGGCGGTACCACTCCTTTAGATATTATTATCGATTTTAAAGCCATTCAAGAAGAATCGACTGATTTAAATACCCATGAAGAATTTTTAGACTCTTTTGAAGATGAGTTTTTAGAAACACAAGATAAACCAGAATATTGGTTTACCCCAAATAAAATGCAAATTATTACTAAAGTACATAATTATTTGGAGTCTTTAGATGAAATAGGCAATGTACAATCTTTAGCAACATTACTTAAAGTTGGAAAAGAACTTAACAATAACAAAGAGTTAGACAGTATTCTTTTGGCGTTGTTGTACAATAAATTGCCCGATGAGTATAAAAAGATTATTTTATCTCCTTATATCAGTATTGAAAACAATCAAGCTAGAATCAGTACTCGAATTATTGATTCAAATGAAGAGTTACGACGCAATGAATTATTAAATAAAATTAAATTCGATTTAGCAACACTTTTGCAAGAAGATGGTGTGGATTTTCATCTGACAAATTTAATGGTATTATATAATAATATGTTACAGTCGTTATTTGATTCTCAAATTGCAACATTGGGAATTGTTCTTATGATTTTATTACTTATGTTTCTGATATTGTTTAAATCATTAAAAGTTGCCTTGATTGCCTTAATCGTAAATATTATTCCAGTAAGCGTGGTGTTTGGTTTAATGGGAATTGCCAATATTCCTTTAAATATTATGACCATTACCATTGCTGCAATTTGTATTGGTATTGGAGTGGATGATACCATACATTATATTCATCGATTTAAAGAGGAGTATTTTAAATGTGGTGATTATATTGTTGCCATGAAAAAATCACACAGCAGTATTGGGTATGCGATGTACTATACTTCATTGGCAATAATTTTAGGATTTTCCATTTTAGTGGTATCAAACTTTATTCCTACAATATATTTTGGATTACTGACAGTCATTGTTATGTTTATTGTCCTTTTAGCTGATTTATTATTGCTTCCCAAACTTTTATTGGTATTTAAACCTTTTAAATAACCATTTTAGAGTCTAAAATCAACTGTTTTAAGACTCTTTTTCCCGTAGAAGAAAAATTTTCAAAATTTAAGCCAACA
>DGAG01000008.1:58293-178460 GCA_002382325.1 Epsilonproteobacteria bacterium UBA4036 | reverse complement strand
GTTCAGCATTCAGTTTTTTTTGACTTTTTTTTCGACTTTCTCTTTATATATCTGAACTCTGAACTCTGAACTCTGTGTTTTTACTTCTTACTTTTCACCTATTTCTTTTCTAAAATTTCTATTGAAACAATTTTATCGTTTTGATGTACGGTATCTAAGGCTAAGAAACTCTCTTTATCATTTTCTTCTATTTCGCCAAATACTGTGTGCCCTCCATCTAAATGAGGGCAAGGAACAAAGCAGATAAAGAATTGGCTTCCACCTGTATTTCTTCCCGCATGTGCCATTGAGAGGCTTCCTCTTTTGTGAATTTGTTTATCGGCATTGGTTTCACATTTAATTGCCCATCCAGGACCACCTGTACCACTTCCATTGGGGCAACCCCCTTGCGCCATAAATCCAGGGATTACTCGATGAAACTTCAATCCATTATAAAATCCATCGTTCGCCAGTGTCGCAAAGTTTGAAACAGCTTGTGGTGTTGATTCTGGAAAAAGTTTTATCCAGATTGTTCCATTTTCAGTTGTTATTTTTGCATATTGAAATTGTTTTAATTCTTCTGCACTTAAGTTATACTCTTTGAGATCTTTTCCAAATCCAAACATTGAAATCCTTTTTGTAAAATTGGCGTATTATACACTGTAACAATTGAAGATTATGTTAGAGAAAAAGCTTACTTTTGTGGTGTTAGGTAGTTAAGTTTGACCAGATTTTTTACCACTTCATTAAATACTGGAACAGCGGATTGTGAAGCATATAAATAGTACCAATTTTTCCCTGTAGATGTGGGATTAATAACCGTAACACCAATGGTGTATTTATGGGTTTTATCGTTGGCAAAACCAAAAAAAGAGCTGATATACTCTTTTTGATATTTACCGCTTTTGGCCACTTGTGCTGTTCCTGTTTTACCTCCAATTTCCAGTCCCTCAATTTTAGCACCTTCACCTGTACCATCTTCTACTGTTTTAATCAAAAGATTTTTTATTTTTAAAGCACTTTGTTTTGATATAACACGTTGGTTTTCTTCTTGTTTGAGGGGTACAATGGAGTTATCATTGCGTTGAAGGTGAGAGACAATTTTAGGCGTGGTAATGTAACCCTCATTATTAAAAACTGAATAAGCTTTTAAAACTTGCATAAAGGTTGATGTCATACCTTGTCCATAGGAAACGGTTGCCTTAAAAACATTGTCTTCGTTTTTATTTTCACCTGCACTCAATTTATACACTTCGGGAATATAACCATATGCTTCAGGAGATAAGTCAATGCCAGTTTTTTGGGTAAAACCAAATGCTTTAAAACCATCACTGAACTCTCTTCCCGATAAGCGTTGTGCCAATTGAAGGGTTCCTATATTGCTGGAAAACGTTACAATGTCGTCTAAAGTAAGATAATTTTTAGTAAATTTGTGGTCATCTTTGATGGTATATCTGCCCAACTTGTAATTGCCTTTAGGGTATTCTCCTTTGGCATTGATATTGCCTTTATTGTAAGCAAAAAAGAGTTCATTGGGTTTAACGCGATTTTTATCTAACACAAGTGATATGGCAATGGGCTTGATGACAGAGCCGGGTTCAAACAAATATTCAACGGCATTGACATTTAAATAAGGGATATCTTCTTGTCGTATTTTTTCTGGATTAAAACGATTAGAGGTTGCCAAGGTAAGAATCTTGCCGTTGGTGCTGTTCATGATTGAAACAATAATTTCATCGGAACCAAATTTTTCTTTATAAAAATCAAGTTGCATTTCTATGTTTTTTTGAAGTTTTAAAGGGATGTTAAGAACAACAGACAATCCGTCATTTTTGTTTTTAATGATCGAATTTTTATTGAATGAAATATACGACAAGACATCTCTTTCTCCTTTTAAAATACCGTCATTAAAACTATTTAACGCGTCGTTATAACTCTTTTCTAATCCTTTAATTCCATTGACTCGAGTTTTTTCATTTTCTGATTCATATTTTGAAATGTATCCAATAGCAGGAGAGAGTGAATTGTCATACGAATAAATACGTTTTTCACCACTGACAACAATATCTAATGCCGTTAAGATTTTATTGCCATTAATTGTAATGGCTTTAAAAACATCCAATTTTCTGAGTTTGTAGTTAAGTTCTTTAAGATTTTTGGCGGTTTTTGAATCAATATTATAAGATAAAACCAAGCTGCCCATACCTTCTTTTAAAGATTCATCAATCTTTTTTTCAATTTTTTTAGCAGGAATATCACTGTAAATGCTAAAAAGTTGAATAAAAAGATCTTTCTTATTTAAATCTAAAAATCGAGTATCTATGATGGCTTTATACACTTTTTTGGAAGATGAAATTTTAAAATTGTCATTACTGATAATATCACCACGAACAGCCAACTCTTTTTTTGTTGTTTCTAAGGAGGGCAATCGTCTTTTTTTAGTCGCAGAATTATAAACAGAAAAGATAAGAAGAACCAAGAGCAATAATAAAAAGCAAAACAAGAAAAAAATTTGTTTGGTTTTGTCAATATTTTCTTGATTAGGTGTAATTTTTGAAGACATATTTATCCATAATGTAATATAATGAGCAAATGAATTTTACCCAAAAAAGTATTAAACCTAAAGCAGATGGCTTGAATCAACCCGATTACTATTTATTTATTTTTGTATCTGTTTTAATTATTATTAGTATGTTATTTTCATACTCATTATCGACATACACAGTTATTTATTATGAGTACAATACCTTTCATTTTTTTATACGACAGTTTTTGGTTGGAGTTTTTTCTATTCTTATTATGTGGACACTTTCTTTGTTAAACCCCTTTAAAACATTAAAATATATTGGTATGAGCTTTTTTATTCTTTTTTTTATCATTATGCTTATTATGCCTTTTTTGCCCAGTTCACTGGTCACAGAATCAGGGGGAGCAAACCGATGGATTCGATTGCCTTTATTTTCCCTCTCTCCGGTTGAATTTTTTAAAATAGGGTTTGTCTATTTTTTGGCATGGAGTTTTAGCAGACGGGTATATGACAAACCCACCAAAATGAAATGGAAAGATGAAATGCTTTTGGTCTTGCCTTATTTTGGGACATTTCTTGTTATTGTTTTTATTGTGGCTTTTATGCAAAAAGATTTGGGGCAAGTGGTTTTAATGGGTATTATTTTATTTATTATGTTGATGTTTGCCAATCGAAGTATGAAGTTCTTTTTTTCTTTAGGTGTGGCAGCTATTGTAGGAATTATTGGATTAATTGTGGTAGCTCCACACAGAATACTTCGAATCCAAAGTTGGTGGAGTATGGTTCAAGATACGATTTTATCCTTTTTGCCTCAAGGCATTGCTAATGAGTTACGTATAAAAGAGTTTCCAGAACCGTATCAAGTTTCCCACTCTTTAAATGCCATTTACAATGGGGGTTTTAGTGGTACTGGATTAGGGGAAGGAACCATAAAGCTAGGATTTTTATCTGAAGTGCATACTGATTTTGTGTTAGCAGGAATTGCTGAAGAGGCAGGATTTGTTGGATTTACGTGTATTGTATTGTTAATTATAGCCATCATTTTTAGGATTTTAAAAATCAGCAGACGTTCCAATAATCAGATTTTTCATCTGTTTACATTGGGCATTGCTTTGATGATTATTTTTGCTTTTTTAATCAATGCGTATGGAATTTCAGGAATGATTCCTATTAAAGGAATTGCTGTGCCTTTTTTAAGTTATGGAGGAAGTGCTTTGTTAAGTGTTTCTATTGCTATTGGTTTGGTCTTGTCAATCAGTCGAACCGTTGATTTAAAATAGAGGGGATATTTTGGATAAAATTGTGATAACTGGCGGTGGAACAGGAGGTCATTTAAAAGTGGCTCAAGTTTTTATGAATGAGTTTTATAAACGAGGCTACAAAGCCATTTATATTGGTTCAAAAAATGGGCAAGATAAACAGTGGTTTGAACAAGAACGAAAACTACAAAAAGCCCTTTTTTTGGATTCAAAAGGGGTGGTTAATAAAAATTTTTGGGGTAAAATCAAGGCTTTGTTTCAAATAGTTAAACTCGCTTTATATTGCAATGAGATTTTTGATAAACTCAAAGTTACCAAAGTCATTTCTGTAGGGGGATACTCTGCTGCTCCTGCTACGTTTGGAGCGATTATGACTTCAGGATGTAAACTTTATATTCATGAACAAAATTCACGTATGGGAAAACTCAATGCGTTGACTTCATATTTTGCAACGGAAGTTTTTTCATCGTATGATATCAATTCAAGAGTACGAGATTATCCTGTTGATGCCAAATTTTTTGATGAAGCGCGTATTCGAAAAAATGTGAAAACCATTATTTTTTTGGGAGGTTCACAAGGAGCAAAATCGATTAATAACTTTGCTTTGAAAGTGGCATCTCAATTAACGTCAATGGGTATTTCAATTATTCATCAAACGGGCAAAGAGGATTTTGCACGAGTCAGTCAAAAATATCAAACCATGGATATTCAAGCCGATGTTTTTGACTTTTGTAATAACATTGAACAAAAAATGGCAAAAGCAGATTTTGCAGTAAGTCGCTCTGGCGCATCAACGTTATGGGAACTCAGTGCCAATGCTTTACCAACGCTTTTTATTCCTTATCCTTATGCTGCGCAAAATCATCAATATTACAACGCAGAGTTTTTGGTTAATAAAGGCTTGGCTTTTGTTAAAACGGAGAGTGAACTCACTCAAGATTTTTTCTTTGATTGCTTAAAAAAAGATTTAGCTCAAATGAGTAAAGGGTTAGCAGAATCGATTATGAGTGATTCTATTGAAGTGATTGTGGATATTATTTTAAATGAAAAAAAACAATAACGCCAGTCCAAATATAATTCGGTAAATACCAAAAGCCACAAAGGTAAAGTTCTCTAAAAATTTTAAAAAAAGTTTGATGGTTAAAAATGCTACGATAAAAGATACGATAAAACCGACGACTAAAACAATAAAATTTGATGTGGTAAAATCGTTATAGTGTTTGAGTAAATCATATCCTGTTGTAGCACACATCACAGGAAATGCCAATAAAAAGGAGAATTCTGCACTGGCTTTGCGTGTTAATCCCACTAGCATAGCACCAATAATAGAAGCGCCTGCTCGACTGGTACCCGGAATAAGTGCTGCAATTTGTGCCAATCCAATATATAACGCTTGTTTGTATGAAACTTTTTCAACGTCATTAATAAAATGTTCTTTGGGTCGATAATATTTTTCGACCAGTAAAAAAATGATTCCACCAAAAATAAACATCACCGCTACGACAGAAATACTAAACAGTGATTTAATATGAGAGGCAAATAAGAAGCCTACTGCACCAATAGGGACAAATGCCAAGGTGATTTTTTTCCACAGTTCAATGTGTTTAAACGTAAATTTATCGGGATAATTTAAAATAACCGCTAAAATAGCTGCAAATTGAATAATGACTTCATACGCTTTATTAACAGCAGTTTGTTCCAAATTTAAAAATTCACTGGCAACAATTAAATGACCTGTTGAAGAAATGGGCAAAAATTCAGTAACTCCTTCAATGATTCCTAAAATGATTGAGTCAACGATGGTCATTGGATGCCTTTTTCTTTGGTGAGTTTTAAAAACAGTTTCAATGCTTTTTTTTCTTTACGACCTATGTCATAATCAATATGTGTGAGATACTCCAGTATATTTTGTGTTGAGATACCTGAACGTTTGGCATACTGCTTTAAAATGTATTGAGGAATTTTTATGGTTCTTTTATTGAAGTTTTTAACCAAACGTTTAAGCAGACTTTCGTGCTTATTAAAACACAACACTGCAAAAACAAAAGGCAAATGGTATTTGTCTTGCCATTTTTTTGCTAAATCAATAAAAGGTTTATCGGGATGTTCATGATAAAATTTAAGCGCCTTATCGCCTATGAGAACTTTTCCTTCTAAGTCAAGCACTTTTGCCAAGGCATTTGAGGTTTCGCTTTGATAATCATCTTCAGTGACTCCAGGAATAAGCAACACCGATAAAACTTCTTTTTTTGCAATAATTCCAAGCGTTAGCTTTTTTTGATTTCTTGAAGCAATGGAAGAGATAAATGCGGCATCAATCTCTCTTTTTCTAAACTTTTGATTAATATAAGAGGGATAGGATTTTTTGTATTGAATAATCGCTTTCATTTGATCAGATGAGATGTTTTTTTTGATGTAAATATGAAAGGGAAGTAAATTAATAAAATCGATTTTACCAAATATCATTTGTAATCCTAAACAAATTTTTTTTTGGTATAATACATAACTTTAGGTAAATAAGGGGTTAATATATGGTAAATATCGAGTTTTTAGGACCAATTAAAAAAGAAGCTTTACGATTAGACATTAACAATTTAAATGAGTTAAGTAGGGCATTAAAACAAGATGAAGAATTAAGTGTTTGGTTAGAAAGTTGTGCCGTTGCTGTGAATGATGTTTTGGTGGCTTCCAAAGATACTGTGCTAAAAGATGGAGATAAAGTCTCTTTACTTCCTCCGGTTTGTGGTGGATGAAAAAGAAGTGAAAAATTAACAATGAAAAGTGAAAAATTACAATTGTTCGATGGCAGTTTGCCCGTTGAGCAAATCACCAATGAGTGGTATCGTGAATATAAAGATTCAAATTTTGGAGCCATCATTACGTTTGTTGGCGTCGTGCGAGATGAAGAGGGCATAGAGGGATTATCTTTTGATATTTACGAACCCATTTTAAAAGCATGGTTTGCTTCTTGGCAAAAAAAAGCCAATGAAAATAATGCCATTGTGTTAATGGCACATTCTCGTGGAGATGTTTTAAATCATACGAGTTCCTATATTGCAGCTGTTTGCAGTCCCAAAAGACGAGTTGCTTTGGAATTGATTGATGAATTTGTAGAAGATTTTAAACAAAGTGCACCTATTTGGAAATATGATATTATCAACAATGAACGAATATATGCACAAGACAGAAGCACCAAAATTTCTGGGGCAGGAATTTTAAATTAATGCGAATAGACTTACATAATCATACTCATTTTTGCAATCATGCCACAGGAACAATGCGAGAGTATGTGCTAAAAGCCATTGAATTAGGTATTGATGTTTATGGCTTTAGTGAACATGCTCCTATGAATTTTGATCAACACTATCGTTTACCTATGAAGAAAATTCCATCGTATGAAAATGAAGTTAAAAAGTTACAAAAAGAGTTTGAAAACGACATCGAGATTTTATTGGGCTACGAAGTTGACTTTATGCAACACATCAAAATGGAAGAGAAAATTCTAAATGCCAATGTTGATTATTTGATTGGTTCTGTACACTTTTTGGATGGTTGGGGGTTTGATAATCCCGAGTTTATAGGTACGTATGAAAACACTGACATTGATAAAATCTGGCAAGACTATTTTGATTGTATTGAAGCTATGGCACAATCGAATTTATTTGATATTGTAGGGCATTTGGATCTGATTAAGATTTTTAAATTTATGCCCAAAAAAGAGATTAAACTTATTGCCAAAAATGCCATAAAAGCAATAAAAAAAGCCAATATGGCGGTTGAAATTAATCCCGCAGGATTGAGAAAACCCATCAATGAACTCTATCCTTCTAAAGTGCTTTTAGAAATGTGTTATGAAGAAGATATTTCTATTACCTTTGGGTGCGACGCACACAGTGTTGAGCAAGTCGGATTTGGGTATGAACAAGCCACAGTGTTTGCTAAAAGTATCGGGTATGATAAGTGCATGACGTTTAAAAATCGACAACGAGAATTGGTTATTTTTTAAACGATTTTTTCAAAAAATTATCAAGAGGATTTTGTTGTATTGTATAATTTTTATACAATATATTTGTAAAGTTTAATTTTCATTTAGATATAATGGTCTAAATAACTTTTAGGAGAAATAATAATGGGTAAATTTGTTAGCAATACTGAAGAATTTTTCAAATATTGTAAAGAGAATGAAGTTAAATTTGTGGATTTCAGATTTACAGATTTAAAAGGTACTTGGCACCATGTTACATATATGTTAAGTGCAGTTAATGCAGAACTATTAGATAATGGTATGCCTTTTGATGGTTCATCAGTAGATGCTTGGCAACCGATTAATAAATCAGATATGATCTTAAAACCAGATGTTGATACCGCATTTTTAGACCCTTTTACAGCCGATTCAACAATTATTGTAATTTGTGATGTTTATGACATTTATAAGGGACAAATGTATGAAAAATGTCCACGTTCAATTGCTAAAAAAGCATTGGTTCATTTAAGTGAATCAGGTGTAGGGGATGTCGCGTATTTTGGTCCAGAAAATGAATTTTTCGTATTTGATGATGTAAAAATTGTTGATAACATCAATGAGTCTTACTACAGAGTAGATTCAGAAGAGGGTTGTTGGGCAGACGACAGAGAAATCGAAGGTGGAAACATCGGTCACAGACCAAGAACTAAAGGGGGATACTTCCCAGTTGCTCCAATTGACAGTGGGGTTGATTTAAGAGCAGAAATGATGCAAGTATTAGAGCAAGTTGGTTTAACGGTTGTTTTAGGACACCATGAAGTTGCTCAAGCACAACACGAAATCGGTATTGTGTTTGGTGATTTAATTGAAGCAGCTGATAACGTACAAAAATTAAAATACGTAATTAAAATGGTTGCCCATTTAAATGGTAAAACAGCAACATTTATGCCAAAACCACTTTATGGTGATAACGGGAACGGTATGCATGTTCACCAATCAATTTGGAAAGATGGCAAAAACTTATTCTATAAACAAGGTGAGTATGGAAACCTTTCTGATATGGCGAGACATTATGTGGGTGGTATTTTTAAACATGCACGTGCAGTGGCTGCGTTTACAAACCCATCAACTAACTCATACAAAAGATTAATTCCAGGATTTGAAGCGCCTTCAATTTTAACGTATTCTTCTCAAAACCGATCAGCTTCTTGTCGAGTTCCTTATGGAGCAGGTGAAAAAGCAACACGAATTGAGATGAGATTCCCAGATTCAACTTCATGCCCTTATTTAGCATTTGCTGCTATGTTATGTGCAGGTTTAGATGGAATTGCTAATAAAATTGAACCAATTGGTCCAATGGATGAAGATTTATTTGAGATGCCTTTAGATGAAATCAGAGAGAGAAAAATTCCTCAAATGCCTCATACACTAAGAGGTTCTTTAGAAGCATTGATTCGAGATAATGAGTTTTTAAAACCAGTCTTTACTCAAGATATGATTGATACGTATCAACACTATAAATTTGAAACGCAAGTTTGGCCAGACGAAGCTCGTCCTACTGCATTTGAATTTAAATCAACGTATTCTTGCTAAGAATACAGCGAATAAAAAAAGCCCACTCCTATTTGGAGTGGGCTTTTTTATTGTGAAAAAATCCAGAGAAATAAGAAATTGAATGATTCTTTAAAACTCAATTCCTTGTTGGTTTTCTTTCATCATTTTTGTTTTTGGAAGTTTTGAGGTATCCGTAAAATACTCTTCTTTGCCATTAATCATAGCTTTATTCACCCCTTGTGGAATTTCAAATGTTCTTTGAATTTCAGGATGAATTTGTAAGTAATTCCTGTAAAAATGTGCAAATACAGCACCTGCACTTCTTCCTCCTGTCTCACTCTTTCGCATAGGGGTATTATCGTCATTTCCGTACCAAATAACGGTTTGCATGGTAGGAGTGTATCCACAAAACCACGCATCCACATTTTGATTGGTTGTTCCAGTTTTTCCAGCGATTTCTAAGCCTTTAACTTGTGCAAGTTTTCCTGTTCCACGTTTGACAGTATCGTGTAAAATGGAAGTAATAAGAAAAGCTTGCTGCGGTGATTGTATGTATTTTTCTTCACTTTGAAACTGTATGGTTTGATTTTTTGAATTGGTAATGGCATTAATAATATACGGTTTCACTTGAATTCCATTATTTGAAAATATGGTAAATGCTTGACTCATTTCAAAAGGAGAAATCGAAAAACTTCCCAATGTGATGGATAAATCCATGGGCATATTTTGAATCCCAAACTCTTGAAGACCTTTATAGACAACATCAATGCCAATATCATTGACCAAATTAATTGTGGCTAAATTTCTTGAATGCAATAACGCTTCTCGTAATGTAATAAGTCCTTTGTAATTTTCTTCATAGTTTTTGGGTTGCCATTTTTTCTCTTCATCTCCTTGGGTGTAACTGTAGGTTCTTGAAATATCAATTAAATTACTTGCAGGAGAATAGCCTAGATTTAGGGCAACTTGATATAAAAAGGGTTTTATCGCACTTCCTGGTTGCCGTTGAGATTGAATAGCACGGTTAAAATTTGAATCACTGTAATTAACGCCACCCACTAAACTTAGAATTTTTCCTGTGCTGTTTTCTAGGGTAATTAAAGCACCATTTAATGTTTTGCTCAGCGAGTCATCGCCTTCTTTTCCCATAAAATATTCATCTCGTTTTTTAATTTTTTCATACCCATATAATAAAGATTCACGTGCTATTTCTTGTGCTTTTAAATCAATGGTTAAGTCAATTTTGTAGCCACCATAACGAATATCAGGAATATCGTTTTGCAGTTGATTTAACGCATAATCAATCACATAAGGAGCTTTATTTAATGTCAAGGTTTCATTGTATACAACGGGCGTTTCATTGATGGCATCTTTATGTTCTTTTTCATTAATCCAGCCCAAGGTATACAATCGTGTAATAACTTGATTGGCACGGGCAAGTGAAAATTTAAGATTTTTTGTTGGAGAGTAAAAACTGGGGGCTCGAGGAAGTCCTACTAGCATTGAGATCTCTTTTAACGTCAGTTGTGATAACTCTTTTTTAAAATACCCCAATGAAGCCGTTCGAATACCATAATAACCGTGTCCAAAATAGACTTGATTTAAATAACGTTCTAAAATCTCTTCTTTGGTTAAAATGGTTTCCAATCGCAACGATAAAAGAATTTCTTTAATTTTACGAGTTATCTTTTTTTCTCGAGTCAAAACAAGATTTTTAACCAATTGTTGAGTTAGTGTACTGGCACCTTCGACAAGTTTTCTTGCTTTTATATCTTTAATAATGGCTCGCATAATAGCATCGGTATTAATTCCATTGTGTTCAAAAAATTGAGTGTCTTCGATGGCAACTAAGGCTTCAATCAATTGAGGAGGAATGTCGTCATAAGAGGTATAAATACGATGCTCTTTTTGGAAAATATTGGAAATAAGATCCCCATTTTTATCATAAAACTGTGTGGTTAAATTGGGTTTGTAATCAACAATTTTATCAATATCAAATCGAATTTGTGAATATAAAAACATTAACCACACTAAAACACTTGCTCCCAATAGAGCAAAAAAACCTAAAATATATTTCATCGTTATTTCCTAAAATCTCTGTTTTCAAATCCGGATTGAATTAGACGTTGAGTGTAACTCTTTTGTGGATGATTTAAAATATCTTGCGTTAAACCCTGTTCAACAATTAGCCCATTTTTGATAATAATAATATTTTCACAAACACCAATAATTGAATTAATATCATGTGTTACAAACAAAATTAAAAGATTCAATTTTGTTTGAATGGTATTGATTAACTCAAGTATTTTTGTTTTGCTTTTTTTGTCCAGTGCGGTGGTGGGTTCATCTAAAAGTAACAGTTTAGGTTGATAAGTCAATGCAATGGCTATAATAACTCTTTGAAGTTGTCCTCCACTTAATTGACCAGGAAAACGTTCAAGTACCCAAGATTCAAGTCCAACGAGTTGCAATAACTCAATTTTTCGTTCATGGGTACAAAAAAACTGATTTTTTATTTTGGTCATTGAACTCAATGAAGTAAATGGATTTTGAGGCACAAAAGCGACATTTTTAGGATTTAATTCAAAATCACACTCTACGTTAAAATCTAAAATTAAATTACTGGGCAACATGCCCAATAAAGATTTAAGAGTCAGAGATTTTCCACTTCCACTTTGTCCAATGAGTGCCGTTGATTGTGTTACGCTAAAACTTATATTGACTAATGAAGCTTCATTGTCTTGAATATGAAGCGTGTGAACAATAAGTTTTGACATGTGTTACTTATTCAATCCTTGAATGCACTCATCAAGCAGTTGTACCAATTTAATAAAATTAATCGGTTTTTCTAAAACAGCCGATACCATTTTTAACTCTTCTTCATTTAAATCATCTTTATAGGCACTAATGACAATAATTGGAACGGTTGTATTGGTTTGTCTCACTTTTTTAATGAATGCTTTGCCATCTAAATTGGGCATTCTTAAATCTGTGATAATAACATCAGGGGTATTTTGGGTAAACAAAGAATAAGCAATTGCACCATCTTGTGCCAAATGAATATCCTTTACTAACATTTTAAACGTTCGATCCATGATATTAATAATATCTTCGCCGTCTTCTGCTATAAGTAAACTTATATCTCTTAAATCCGATTTAATTTTTGATGCTTCCATATCTTTCCTTAAATTAACGCTTCATCCATCTCTTGAGGAATCTCTAAATTCATTAGTTTTAAAACAGTTGCAGCGATATTATTTAAGCTTCCCGTTTTAACACGATGAACACCATTGGCAATAACAAAACAAAATACATCACCCACGGTGTGATTTGTTAATGTCTTTTCATTATCATCTTTCATCATTTCACAGTTTCCATGATCACTTGTTACTAAAACATTATACTCTAATGTTTTTGATTTTTCGATTATACGTCCTAATTGTTTATCAACTTCTTCAACCGCTTTAATACTGGCTTCATAGTTTCCAGTGTGTCCAACCATATCCCCATTGGCGAAATTAACAACAATAAAATCGTACTTTTCATCCATGGCATTTAAGACCACATCTCCCACTTCGGGTGCACTCATTTGAGGTTGCATATCGTATGTAGGCACATTTGGCGAGGGAATTAAGATTCGAGTCTCATTTAAAACAGGTTCTTCTTTTCCCCCATTAAAGAAAAAAGTCACGTGGGCATATTTTTCTGTTTCAGCGGTATGTAACTGTGACAATCCAGCCTTGGAAATAATTTCAGCCAGTGTATTTTTAGGTGTTTCTTTTGGAAACAAAACGGGCAAAGGAAGTGATTTATTATACTCTGTCATTGTAGCAACATTGAGATGAATATCTTTTATTTTAAATTCCTGAAACTCTTTTGTCACAAATATTGAAGAGATTTCTCTCATTCTGTCACTTCTAAAGTTACAAAAAATAATGCCATCTTTTTCATTTAATCCTTGGTACCCTTCAAAAGCAGTAGGAAGGATAAACTCATCCAAAATATTATTTTGGTATGACTCTTCAACATAGTTGATAATATCTTTTGAAGTTGTAGGTTGTGCAAAGCCAATAGCATTATACGCTTTTTCTACTCTGTCCCATCGATTATCTCGGTCCATAGCATAATATCGTCCTGCAATGGTAGCAATCTTTATATTTTCATCGCAAATGGATAAAAGTTGTTTGATGTAATTTAAAGCGCAATTTGGTGCAACATCTCGACCATCTGTAATCACATGGATATAGACAGTTTTGTGCTGGTTTTTTGCGATTTTTGCCAATGCAATTATATGGTCAATGTGAGAATGTACACCCCCATCACTTAATAATCCAATAAGATGAATATCCGCCGAATTAGTTAAGATGGATTGCAATACAGTATTCTCTTTTAAGGTATCATTTTTAATGGCCAAATTAATTTTAACCAAATCTTGATAGAGGATTCTTCCTGCACCAATGGTCATATGTCCTACTTCGCTGTTTCCCATTTGTCCCTCAGGAAGTCCAACACTTTCCCCATAGGTTTTAATTAAACTGTAAGGAGTATTTTTAAATAAATAGTCGTACGTTGGTTTGTTGGCATTAGCAAATGCGTTATGTTTTGTATTTTGATTAAAGCCTATGCCATCAGTAATAACCAAAATTGTTTTTTTTGTCATATTTAAACCTTTTAAAAACTTTAATAGTATATAATCCCACATTATAACAAAAGGTAGGTTCAACTTTGTTTTATTGGTTTTATAGACACCTCGATATTAATATCTTTCAATACATCTCAATTCGAGCAGGTATTGCTTTTTTTGTTGCTTTTTTTCTGACTTTGTATTTAATGCCCCGATTTATTAAATGGGCGAAATCCAAAAATGCTTCCCAACCCATTTATGAATTGGCTCCTCATGCCCATAAGCAAAAAGCGGGAACGCCAACCATGGGTGGTATTGTTTTTGTGTTTTCAACTCTTGTAGCAACGGTGCTAACGGCAAAATTAAATAATTTCTATGTGGCAACAGGACTTTTGATTATTGCAGGGTTTTGTCTTATTGGTGTTAAAGATGATATCTCAAAAATTTTAAACAGTAAAAACAGTGCAGGTTTAAGCGCACGAATGAAACTGATATTGCAGTTTGGTGTGGCTTTAATGGCTGCATTAATTATTTTTTGGTATCAACACGATACGACATTGCATATTCCTTTTTACAAATATCCTATCGCGGATATGGGCTTAATGGCAATCATTTTTTGGATTGTGGTTATGGTGGCAGCTTCCAATGCAGTTAATATTACCGATGGGTTAGATGGATTAGCAACAGTGCCATCCATTTTGGCTTTTTTTACTCTTTCAAGTATTGTGTACATTACAGGACATGCCATTATTTCAAACTATTTGTTGCTTCCCAATATTAAACTCTCAGGAGAACTGGCGATTATGGGAGCTGCTTTTGGCGGTTCGCTGATTGCTTTTTTATGGCATAACTGTCATCCTGCAGAGGTTTTTATGGGGGACAGTGGCTCTTTGGCTATTGGTGGATTTATGGGATATATGGCAATTGTGTGTAAAAGTGAAGTGTTGCTTATGATTATAGGATTTATTTTTGTCTTAGAAACGGTTTCTGTGATTTTGCAAGTAGGATCTTATAAATTACGCCAAAAAAGAGTTTTTCTCATGGCTCCTATTCATCATCATTTTGAGCAAAAAGGGTGGAAAGAGAATAAAATAATTGTTCGCTTTTGGATTATTTCCTTTATGGCAAATTTAATTGCACTGTTGAGTTTAAAAATAAGATAAATAGGAGAAATATGATTCGGGTATTAGGTAAGGGAGTGACGGCTTTAGCCATAAAAGAACATTATGACGATGTGGTATTGTACGATGAAAATGATTTTAATACGTATGATACAAACAGCCATGATATTACCATTGTCAGTCCGGGCATTCCTCCTTATAATCGTATGGTCCAAGACGCTAACAATATTCAAAGCGATTATGATTTGGTTGCACCAAGTATGCCTTACAGCATTTGGATCAGTGGTACCAATGGAAAAACAACAACAACACAAATGATTCAACATCTTTTAGCAAGTCGTGGCAGTGTTTATGGAGGAAATATTGGTGTTCCTGTTACTGCATTGGATAAAAATGCAAAGATTTGGATATTGGAAACTTCCTCTTTTACACTGCATTATACGCAAACAGCCAAACCCAATTTGTATATTCTTTTGCCCATCAGTGATGACCACATCTCTTGGCATGGTTCATTTGAAGAGTATGAAAATGCGAAACTCAAAGCAATGGATAATATGCAAGAAGGAGAAGTTGCAATTATTCCTTCTAAGTATAAAGATTATCCCACCTCCGCTTTTAAAATAACGTATGAAAACAGTGAAGATTTATTGACTTATTTTGAAATGGACAGAAGTAAATTAATCTTTAAAGAGCCTTTTTTAATGGATGCACTTTTAGCCATGGCAGTTGACAAAATACTGTTTGATGAAACAGATTATGACAAAATGAATCAATTTAAAATCGATGCCCACAAAGTTGAAGAGTTTTACGACAATAAAAAAAGAGTCTGGGTTGATGACTCTAAGGCAACCAATTTAGATGCGACATTAGCCGCACTAAAAAGTTATGAAAACAAAAAAATATATTTGTTGATTGGTGGTGACGATAAAGGTGCCAATTTAACTCCTTTATTTGAATTTTTTAACACGTTAGATATTCATCTGTTTGCAATAGGAAAAAATTGCGAAACCATTTTGGAACTTTCAAAGAGATATAATATCAAAGTGACACGATGTGATTTTCTTTCTAAGGCTGTTACTTTAATGGACCAAATTCACGATGAAAAAAGTGTTGCAATCCTTTCACCCGCAGCCGCATCGTTAGACCAATTTACCTCGTATAAACAGCGTGGAGAGGAATTTAAAAAGCTGGTATATTCTTTAAGCTAGAATTAATCAACAAGGTAATATAATTTCACTCCAAAATTGATGGCTCGGTAGCTCAGTCGGTAGAGCAAAGGACTGAAAATCCTTGTGTCGACAGTTCGATTCTGTCTCGCGCCACCATTTGGAACCGGACGCTGGTGTAGCTCAGTTGGCTAGAGCAGCTGATTTGTAATCAGCAGGTCGGGGGTTCAAATCCCTTCACCAGCTCCATTTTATTTGTCGTGCGTAATCTTTTAAAGATCAGCGCTTGACCAGAACAATAATTTTCAACGGTGAGGTTGGAGAGTGGTCAAATCCTGCGGACTGTAAATCCGCCGCCTTAGGCTTCGAAGGTTCAAATCCTTCTCTCACCACCATGTATAATGTTGCGGGAGTAGCTCAGTTGGCTAGAGCTTCTGCCTTCCAAGCAGATTGTCGCGAGTTCGAGTCTCGTCTCCCGCTCCATTAAATTTTTATTGATACTGGGAGCTGAGTTATAACGCAAAATTTTATAACTCCATTTTCTACAAATGTCTCTTTCAGTATTTTTATCATTGTTCTAAGCATTATATGCCTGTGTAGCTCAGGGGTAGAGCACTTCCTTGGTAAGGAAGAGGTCGTAAGTTCAAGTCTTATCATAGGCTCCAGAAGCAGTGTATATTAATTTATAGTAAAATCCCCTCTGAATAGATTAGCCTAAGGCTTATCTACTCAGAGGGCATAACCAAAAATTTTAGAAGGGGAATTCTATGGCAAAAGAAAAATTTTCAAGAAACAAGCCACACGTTAACATCGGTACTATTGGTCACGTTGACCACGGTAAAACTACTTTAACAGCAGCAATTTCTGCAGTTTTAACAACTAAGTTTGGTGGAGAGATGAAAGATTACGATCAAATCGACAACGCTCCAGAAGAGAGAGAAAGAGGGATTACAATCGCAACTTCTCACATTGAGTATGAAACTGCAACAAGACACTACGCTCACGTAGATTGTCCAGGACACGCGGATTATGTTAAAAACATGATTACTGGTGCTGCTCAAATGGATGGAGCAATCTTAGTTATTGCTGCAACAGATGGTCCTATGGCTCAAACAAGAGAGCACATCTTATTGTCTAAACAAGTTGGAGTACCTTACATCGTTGTATTTATGAACAAAGAAGATCAACTTGATGAAGAAGACAGAGAAGAGATGTTAGAACTTGTTGAAATGGAAATCAGAGAGTTATTATCTACATACGATTTCCCAGGTGACGATACTCCAATTATTGCTGGTTCTGCTTTCCAAGCATTAGAAGAAGCAAAAGCTGGAACTGTTGGGCCATGGGGAGAAAAAATTATTGCATTAATGGATGCAGTAGATTCTTACATTCCAACTCCAGAAAGAGATGTTGATCAAGCATTCTTAATGCCTGTAGAAGACGTTTTCTCTATTCCAGGACGAGGAACAGTTGTTACTGGAAGAATTGAAAAAGGTACAATTAAAGTTGGTGAAACAATTGAAATCGTAGGTGTTAGAGATACTCAAACTACTACTGTAACTGGTGTTGAAATGTTCCGAAAAGAGATGGATCAAGGTCAAGCTGGGGATAACTGCGGTGTTTTATTAAGAGGTATTAAGAAAGAAGAAGTAGAAAGAGGACAAGTTTTATGTAAACCTAAAACAATTACTCCACATACTAAATTCAGATGTGAAACTTATATCCTTTCTAAAGAAGAGGGTGGAAGACATACTCCATTCTTCTCAGGATATAGACCACAATTTTATGTAAGAACAACTGACGTAACTGGTTCTGTTACACTTCCAGAAGGTACAGAAATGGTTATGCCTGGTGACAACGTTGAAATGACTGTTGAACTGGTAGCTCCTATTGCACTTGAAAAAGGTACAAAGTTTGCTATTAGAGAAGGTGGTAGAACTGTTGGTGCTGGAGTTGTTGCAGAAATTATCGAATAAGGATAGTTGATGGGTAACGGTATACGAATAAAAATTGGATTGAAATGTCAAGAAAGTGGTGATATTAACTACACCACTTATAAAAACCCAAAGACTCACACAGAGAAATTTGAGGTGACAAAGTACTCTCCAAAATTAAGAAAACACACACTTCATAAGGAAGTTAAACTTAAATCGTAAGTTTTAAGTTTGTTGGGTTGGCAAAGTAATTTGCCAACCCAAACTACAAATAGGTCAGTAGCTCCAATGGTAGAGCGCCGGATTCCAAATCCGATGGTTGTGGGTTCGAGTCCCTCCTGGCCTGCCACTTATTCTTTTTAATAGGGTTTTTTTCAAATCTTATTAAAAAGAATTTAATAAAGCTAAATAACTTGGAGTTAATTGTGAATAAATTTAAATCATATTATAAAACTTGTAAAGAAGAGTTGTTGAAAGTAATTTTTCCAATTAAAGAACAAGTTAGAAGTGCATATATTTCGGTATTTATTGTGGTAACAGTGATCACTTTGTTTTTAGCGCTTATTGATGCGATTATGTCAGTAAGTCTATCTTCTATAATGAACTAAGGAAATTTTATGGCACATCAATGGTATGCAATTCAAACTCACTCAGGAAGCGAATTAACAGTAAAACGAGCGCTTGAGAAATTAGCGGATGAAATGAAAAATGACAGAATCGCTGAAGTTTTAGTTCCAACTGAAGATTTAATTGAGATAAAAAAAGGGAAAAAGAATATCGTTGAAAAACCTCTTTATCCTGCTTATGCTTTTGCAAAAATTGATTTAGATACAGCACTTTGGCATAGAATTCAATCCATGCCTAAAGTAGGACGATTTATCGGTGAATCAAAAAAACCAACTCCTTTATCTAAAAAAGATATCGATGCGATTTTAGATAAGGTTCAAAACAGAGCTGCTGCTAAACCTAAAGTTTCATTTGACGAAGGTGAAATGGTACGAATCAAAGAGGGACCATTTGCAAACTTTAATGGAATCGTTGAAGATTTTGAAATGTCTTCGGGATTATTAAAATTAAATGTTTCAATTTTTGGTCGAAATACGCCTGTTGAAATTTCATACACTCAAGTAGAACGAGTCGTATAAACTGATTATCATAGACATTAGGCAAAGAAACTTCGCTTCCATAGAGTTTTTTTGCCTAATGTCTAAATCATTAACAACAATAAAATTTAAAAAGGAAAGAAGATGGCTAAAAAAGTAACTGGTAAGTTAAAATTGCAAATCCCTGCTGGTGCAGCAAATCCATCACCACCTGTAGGTCCTGCTTTAGGACAAAGAGGTGTTAATATTATGGAATTCTGTAAAGCATTTAATGAAAGAACAAAAGATAAGGCTGGATTTAAAATCCCAGTTGAAATCACAATCTATCAAGACAAAAGCTTTACTTTTGTATTAAAACAACCTCCAATGACAGATTTAATTAAAAAAATCTCTGGCGTTAAAAAAGGAAGTGATAATCCTGCAAAAAATAAAGTAGGAAAATTAACAAAAGACCAAGTTATGGAAATTGTTAATATGAAAATCGCTGACTTAAATACAGACGATAAAGAAAAAGCAGCAAAAATTGTTGAAGGTTCTGCTCGTTCAATTGGTATTGACGTAGAAGCATAATGATATAGCCTCACCACCAGGCTTTCAATAGGCGGTAGCAAAAAAAATAAATTGCGGAGAGAAAAATGGCAAAAGTTTCAAAAAGATATAAAGCACTATTAGAAAAAGTGGATGCAGCAAAAAATTATTCAGCTGCTGAAGCGTGTGATAAAGTTAAAGAATTAAATTCAGCAAAATTTGACGAAAGCGTTGAAATTGCATTAAATTTAAATGTTGATCCAAGACATGCTGACCAAATGATCAGAGGAGCAGTTGTTCTTCCAAACGGTACAGGTAAAACAGTACGAGTTGCAGTATTTGCTAAAGGTGTAAAACTAGACGAAGCAAAAGCAGCCGGTGCGGATGTTGTTGGTAATGATGATTTAGCAGAACAAATCCAAGCAGGAAACATCAATTTTGACGTGTTAATTGCAACACCTGATTGTATGGGAATTGTTGGTAAAGTAGGACGAATCCTTGGGCCAAAAGGTTTAATGCCTAACCCTAAAACGGGAACAGTTACAATGGATGTAGCAAAAGCAGTTGAAGATGCTAAAGGTGGAAAAGTAACATATAGAGTTGATAAAAAAGGAAATATGCAAGCAGGAATTGGAAAAGTATCTTTTTCAAGCGAAGCAATTTTAGAAAACTTAAAAGCATTTGTTGCTGCTATTAATAAAGCAAAACCATCAACTGCAAAAGGTCGATACATTAAAAATGCTGCCATTTCTTTAACAATGTCTCCTTCAGTGAACATTGATGTTATGGAATTAATGGATATGAAAAACTAATTAAATAAGGGTTCTCCCTTATTTAATAACATTCAAAGATTAAGACATTGTCTTCATCTTTGAGTGTTATTCAAAACACTGATTTAAAACTGAAGACAGCTGGTTAGAAACTTCCTTCGTTTCTAGTAAGACCCGCCGAAGTTGGATGTTTTGGAAGGAGGAAACTAAAATGACTAAACAACAAAAAACAGAAATCGTTGATTTTTTAACTGCTGAATTTAAAGTCTCTCAAGCTATTGTAGTTTGTGATTATAAAGGATTAACTCATAAAGAGTTAGAAGTATTAAGAAAAGACGCACGTGCAAATGGAACAAAAGTTCAAGTAGCAAAAAATACATTAGTAACAGTTGCTGCAAGAAACGCTGAACTGGGTGACGTTGAATTGGCTGGTACAAACATTTTCTTATGGTCAGAAGATCAAATCTCTGCGTGTAAAGTAGCGGATAAATTTGCTTCAGATAACAAAGAAAAATTTGCAATTAAATCAGGTATTATTGAAGGTAAAATTGCAAACGTTGATACTGTTAACGCATTTGCTAAATTACCGTCTAAAGAAGAGCTTCTTGGTATGCTTGCTTCTGTATGGATGGGACCTGTTCGAAACTTTACTATTGGGCTTGATGCTCTTAGAAGAAAAAAAGAAGAAGCAGCATAATTGCTGTATAAATTAAAAACAAAAATTATAAGGAAAGAAAATGGCAATTTCTAAAGAAGACGTATTAGAATTTATCTCTGGATTATCTGTATTAGAATTATCAGAGTTAGTAAAAGAATTTGAAGAAAAATTTGGTGTATCTGCACAACCTGTTGCGGTTGCTGGTGGAGCTGTTGCTGCGGTTGAAGCGGCTGAAGAAAAAACTGAATTTGATGTTGTTATCATCGATTCAGGAGACAAAAAAATTAATGTTATCAAAGAAATTAGAGCATTAACTGGTCTTGGATTAAAAGAAGCAAAAACTGCTGCAGAAGAGACTCCTTCAACAATTAAAGAAGGTATTTCTAAAGAAGATGCAGAAGCTGCAAAAGCTGCATTAGAAGCTGCTGGAGCAAAAGTAGAAATTAAATAATTAATTTCTTATAAATAGCGAAGCCCCTATGGCTTCGCATTTTTCGTTAGCATCTTTAAAGGTTAAGGTGAGAATTTACTGCAAAATTCTAACCCTATCCTTTAAAGGTGCTTTTTGCGCTTTTAAATAAAAAGTAATCTTAATTAATTTATATGAGGTTAACAATGCTAAATTCTTTAAAATCTGGAAATAGACTCAGAGTTGATTTTGCTAAAAATCCACAAAAGATAGAAATTCCAAATTTACTACAGCTACAACAAAACAGTTACGACAATTTTTTAATGATAGGAAAAGATGACAGAACAACTTCTGGTATTGAAAAAGTTTTCAAATCTGTGTTTCCAATTCATGATGCACAAAACAGAATTACTCTTGAGTATTTAGGTACAGAAGTCGGTAAGCCTAAATATGATGTTCGAGAGTCTATGGTGAGAGGTCTAACCTATTCTATTCCTTTAAAAATTAATGTAAGATTGACATTATGGGAACTTGATGAAAAAACCGGTGAAAAAATCGGTGTTAAAGATATGAAAGAACAATCTTTATTTATTCGAGAAATTCCATTAATGACAGACCGAACTTCATTTATTGTCAATGGAGTTGAAAGAGTCGTTGTTAACCAATTGCACCGATCACCTGGTGTTATTTTTAAAGAAGAAGAATCCGCAACTTCTCACAATAAACTGATTTATACAGGGCAAATTATCCCCGATCGTGGTTCATGGTTATACTTTGAATACGATGCAAAAGATGTCTTATATGTAAGAATCAACAAAAGAAGAAAAGTACCTGTAACGATTCTATTTAGAGCATTAGGTTACTCTAAAGAAGATATTATCAAGTTGTTTTACCCAATTTTAAATATCAAAATTAAAAACAACAAATTTTTAATGAAATTTAACCCTGATGATTTTACAGGAAGAATTGAATTTGATTTAAAAGATGATAAAGGTAACTTAGTATTAGCAGCAGGAAAAAGACTCACTACTCGAAAAGCCAACGCTTTAGCTGAGGGTGGTTTAAAATTAGTTGAGTATCCCATTGAATTGTTAATGGACAGATATACTGCCAATGCTATTTTTGATCCTGAATCAGGAGAAGTATTATTTGATGCGTTAACTCATCTTGATGAATTAAAATTGAAAAAATTACTTGATTTAGGTTTTGAATCATTTGATATTGCCAATGACTTAGCAACGGGTGTCGATGATTCTATTATCAACGCATTTAAAGCCGATGCTGAAAGCTTAAAACTTTTAAAACAAACAGAACAAATTGATGATGAAAATGATTTATCAGCCATTCGAATTTATAAAGTTATGAGACCAGGGGAACCTGTTACTAAAGAAGCGGCAAAAGATTTTGTAAAAAAACTGTTCTTTGATCCAGAAAGATACGATTTAACCAAAGTGGGAAGAATGAAAATGAACCACAAGTTAGACGTAAATGTTCCTGAATATGTTACAACATTAACGTATGAAGACGTTATTAAAACGGTTCAATACCTTGTAAAAGTTAAATCAGGTCACGGACACATCGATGATCGAGATCACTTAGGAAACAGAAGAATCAGAGCAATTGGTGAGTTATTAGCCAATGAGTTACACTCAGGACTCATTAAAATGCAAAAAGCCATCAGAGATAAAATGACAACGTTAAGTGGTACTTTAGAAGATTTAATGCCACACGATTTAGTCAACTCTAAAATGATTACATCAACCATTACTGAATTTTTTACATCAGGACAGTTGTCTCAATTTATGGACCAAACCAATCCGTTATCAGAAGTAACGCATAAACGAAGACTTTCTGCACTTGGAGAGGGTGGACTTGTAAAAGAGCGAGCTGGATTTGAAGTGCGAGACGTTCACCCAACACACTACGGAAGAATCTGTCCTGTTGAAACGCCAGAGGGGCAAAACATTGGTTTGATTAATACCTTATCAACTTTTTCTAAAGTCAATGATTTAGGATTTATCGAAGCGCCGTATAAAAAAGTGGTTGATGGTGTTGTAACCGATGAGATCGTTTATATGACAGCAACACTTGAAGAAGGCTTGGTTATAGCTCCTGGTTCAACAAAAGTTGATGCCAATGGAAAAATTGTAGAGGCGTTAATTGAAGCTCGACAAGACGGCGAGATTTTATTGGTTGAAAGAGCAAAAGTTGATTTAATTGATATTTCTTCTCAGATGGTTATGGGGGTTGCAGCTTCTTTAATTCCATTCTTAGAACACGATGATGCAAACCGTGCGTTAATGGGATCAAACATGATGCGACAAGCCGTGCCGTTATTGCGACCAAGTGCGCCAATTGTTGGAACAGGATTGGAAAAAACAGTAGCTCGAGATGCGTGGGAAGCCATTAAAGCTGATCGAAGCGGTGTGGTTGAAAAAGCGGATGCCAAAAATATTTATATTCGTGGTGAAGATGAAAATGGGGCATTTATTGATCACTATTATGTCAATAAAAATGTACGAACCAATAACAATACCTCTTTTGGACAAAGAATTGCCGTAAAAGAAGGGGATGTGGTTGAAAAAGGTCAAGTGATTGCCGATGGTCCATCGATGGATAAAGGGGAATTAGCCGTTGGTGTTAATGCCATGGTTGCGTTTATGCCTTGGAATGGGTACAACTACGAGGATGCGATTGTATTATCTCAACGATTGATTAAAGACGATGCGTTTACTTCGGTTCATATTTATGAAAAAGAGTTAGAAGCAAGAGAACTTAAACATGGAAATGAAGAGATTACTCGAGATTTACCAGGGGTTAAAGAGGAATCAATTTCTCATTTAGATGCTTCAGGGATCGTAAAAGTTGGAACATTTGTTAAGCCCGGTATGATTTTAGTGGGGAAAGTTACACCAAAAGGTGAAATTAAACCAACTCCAGAAGAAAGATTGTTAAGAGCTATCTTTGGTGAAAAAGCGGGTCATGTTATAAACAAGTCACTTTACTGCCCAACTTCTATGGAAGGAACGGTTGTTGATGTTAAAGTATTCACTAAAAAGGGATATGAAAAAGATGAACGAGCTAAATTGGCTGTTGAATCTGAAAAAAGTGAATTGGATATTAAACACCACGACAAACTTTTAATGCTAGACCGTGAAGAGATTTTAAAAATCAATGGTCTTTTAAGCAAAGCTGTTTTAGAAAAAGATATTGAGATTGATGGCGTTGATTACAAAAAAGGAGGAACGATTCCTGTTGATGTTATTTCAGGAGTAAATCGATTTGCTCTTAAAAAAGTAGTGGCCTCTTTTGGTGGAGATGTTGAAAATAAATACAACGAAATCAAAGAGTACTTTATCAAAGAAAAATCAGCACTACGAACAGAGCATGAAGAGAAACTTCAAGTATTAGAGCATGATGATATTTTGCCAAGTGGTGTAATCAAGCAAGTTAAAGTCTATATTGCAACCAAACGAAAAATTAAAGTTGGGGATAAAATGGCAGGACGACATGGAAACAAAGGTATTGTTTCTAATATTGTTCCTCAAGTGGATATGCCTTACTTAGAAGATGGTTCAACCGTTGACGTTATTCTTAACCCACTAGGGGTCCCAAGTCGTATGAACATTGGGCAAATTATGGAAGTTCACTTAGGTTTAGTGGGCAAACGATTGGGTGATCAAATTCAAGAGTTATTTGAAGCAAAACAGAGTGAATTTGTGGCTCAATTACGAGAAAAGATGACTGTCATTGCTGATATGGCGAAGTTAATGAACGGTAAAAAGTTTATGGAAAACTTAAGCGATGAAGAGCTTATTGAGTACGGAAGAGACTGGTCTCAAGGAGTTCGATTTGCAACACCTGTATTTGATGGGGTTGAAGTGTATGAGTTTGAAAAACTATTTGAGTTAGCCAAAATTGACACCGACGGAAAATGTGTATTGTATGATGGAAAAACGGGTGAGAAGATGAAGGAGCGTGTCAACGTTGGATACATGTATATGTTAAAACTTCACCACTTAGTGGATGAAAAAGTTCACGCACGAAGTACTGGTCCATACTCTTTAGTAACGCAACAACCAGTTGGTGGGAAAGCCTTATTTGGAGGTCAACGATTTGGGGAAATGGAAGTTTGGGCATTAGAAGCGTATGGGGCGACCAATGTGCTTAAAGAGATGTTAACAACCAAATCGGATGACGTTGAAGGACGTACACGAGCGTATAGAGCAATTGCAAATGGTGAAAATGTTCCAAGATCAGGTGTTCCTGAAACATTCTTTGTATTAACCAAAGAGTTAAAAGCTCTTGGATTAGATGTTGAAATTTTTGACGAGGTGGAAGAAGATAATGAGCAGTAATAAAATTCTACAAGCAATTGAAATTAAAGAGTTAGAAAGACCACAAGATTTTTCTGCTTTTCAATTACGATTAGCCAGTCCTGAAAAAATCCTTTCATGGTCAAATGGTGAAGTTAAAAAACCTGAAACCATTAACTATCGAACTTTAAAACCAGAAAGAGATGGTCTTTTTTGTGCCAAAATTTTTGGACCCGTTAAAGATTATGAATGTCTTTGTGGTAAATACAAAAAAATGCGATACAAAGGTGTCGTGTGTGAAAAATGTGGAGTTGAAGTTACTTCAAGCAAAGTTCGACGACACAGAATGGGACACATTGATTTAGTTGCTCCTGTTGCTCATATTTGGATGGTAAGCTCACTTCCTTCACGAATTGGTACACTTTTAGGGGTTAAATTAAAAGACTTAGAAAGAGTACTTTACTATGAAGCATACATTGTAAGTGAACCAGCAGATGCCTTTTATGATAATGAAAAAACAAAACCTGTTTTAAAATACGATATTTTAAATGAAGAGCAGTATCGAACGATTTCTGAACATTTTGACCACAGTGGATTTGTGGCACGAATGGGAGGAGAAGTTGTTCGTGAATTGTTAGAAAACATTGATTTATTTGAGTTATTAACGCTTTTAAAAGAAGAGATGCACAGTACAAAATCTGAGGCAAAAAGAAAAACAATCATTAAGCGATTAAAAATTGTTGAAAACTTTATTAACTCAGGAAACAGACCAGAATGGATGATGTTAACACAACTTCCCGTTCTTCCACCCGACTTAAGACCCTTGGTTGCACTTGATGGTGGGAAGTTCGCAGTTTCAGACGTAAACGACCTTTACAGAAGAGTTATTAACAGAAATAATCGACTAAAACGATTAACAGAACTTGATGCACCTGAAATCATTATTCGAAATGAAAAAAGAATGCTTCAAGAAGCCGTAGATGCTTTATTTGATAACGGTAAAACAGCCAATGCAGTAAAAGGGGCAAATAAGCGACCTTTAAAATCATTGTCTGAGATTATCAAAGGAAAACAAGGACGATTCAGACAAAACTTACTGGGGAAAAGGGTTGACTTCTCAGGACGATCGGTTATTGTTGTAGGACCTTCTTTAAATATGGATCAATGTGGTATTCCTAAAAAAATGGCTTTAGAGTTATTTAAACCACATTTGATGGCAAAATTAGAAGAAAAAGGGTATGCGACTACTTTAAAATCGGCTAAGAGATTAATTGAAACAGAAACCAATGAAGTTTGGGAATGTTTAAGTGAAATCGTTGACGAATACCCTGTTTTATTAAACAGAGCGCCAACGCTTCACAAACTTTCAATTCAAGCATTTCACCCTGTTTTAATTGACGGTAAAGCCATTCAATTACACCCATTAGTATGTTCTGCATTTAATGCGGACTTCGATGGGGATCAAATGGCAGTACACGTGCCATTAAGCCAAGAAGCCATTGCAGAAGCAAAAATTTTAATGATGTCTTCAATGAACATCTTATTACCTGCTTCAGGACGAGCCATTGCAGTACCATCACAAGATATGATTTTAGGGATTTACTACCTATCATTGGCAAAAGATGGTGTCATTGGGGAACATAAACTCTTTACGGATGTTAATGAAGCCCTTATTGCACTTGACTCTAAAAAAGTGGATTTACATGCAAAAATTCGAACCAAATTAGAAGACAGAATTATTCATACAACCGTGGGAAGATTGATTATTCATCAAATATTGCCTGATTTTGTACCCGTTGAATTATGGAATAAAATTTTAAAGAAAAAAGACATTGGTGTTTTAGTTGATTATATTTATAAACACGGTGGATATAAAGTAACACCACGATTTTTGGACGATTTAAAAAACCTTGGATTTAAGTATGCAACCAATGCTGGGATTTCTGTATCAATTGATGATATTAAAGTGCCTTCAACAAAGCCAGAGCATATTGCTAAATCAAAAAAAGAAGTGATTGAAGTTCAAAAACAGTTTGGTCAAGGGTTATTAACCGAGCAAGAGAGATACAATAAAATTATTGATATTTGGACAGAAGTTAATAATACTCTTGGAACAGAGATGATGTCTTTGGTTGAATCAGATAAAGATGGGTTTAACTCTATTTATATGATGGCAGACTCAGGAGCAAGAGGGTCTGCTGCTCAGATCAGACAGCTTTCAGGGATGAGAGGACTTATGGCAAAACCAGATGGTTCGATTATTGAAACGCCAATTATCTCTAACTTTAAAGAGGGTCTAAACGTACTTGAGTACTTTATTTCTACGCACGGGGCGAGAAAAGGTTTAGCAGATACGGCGTTAAAAACAGCCAATGCTGGGTACTTAACCAGAAAGTTAATTGACGTTTCTCAAAATGTGAGAATTACCATTGAAGATTGTGGAACACATGAAGGTATTGAGATTACGGATATTTCAAGCGGTAATGAGTTAATTGAGTCTTTAGAAGAAAGAATCACGGGTCGAGTTATTGCTGAAGATATTATTGATCCTATTTCGAATGAGATTTTATTTCCAGAAGGAACATTAATCACAGAAGAAAATGCAAAAGTGGTTAAAGAAGCAGAAGTAAAATCAGTGGTTATTCGAACGCCATTAACGTGTAAAGTCGAGCATGGTTTATGTTCAAAATGTTATGGTCTTAACTTGGGTGAACAACGAAAAGCCAATCCTGGTGAAGCCGTTGGGGTTATTGCAGCACAATCAATTGGGGAACCAGGTACGCAGTTGACACTAAGAACCTTCCACGTTGGGGGAACGGCAAGTGCGACTCAAACTGAGCGACAATTACGTGTTGATAAAGAAGGGTTTATTCGATATTACAATATCAAAACCTATACAACAAAAACAGGGACAAAAATTGTTTCTAATCGAAGAAATGCAGGGATTTTATTGGTTGAACCAAAAATCAATGCACCGTTTAAAGGAAAAGTAACCGTTGAAACGATTCATGAAGAGACCATTTTAACGATTTCTAATGATGAACAAACGAAAAAATACTATTTACGAAAAAATGACGTGGCTAAAGCCAATGAACTGGCTGGTGTATCAGGTAAAATTGATGGAAAACTCTATTTACCTTATGCAACAGGAGATATCGTTGATGCCAATGAATCTGTTGTTGAAATGATTAAAGATGGATGGAATGTACCAAATCGAATCCCATTTGCTGCAGAGTTAAAAGTTGAAGATGGTGCACCAATTACCTCTAAAATTGTTTCAGGGGCCAAAGGAATTGTTAAATACTATAAATTGACTGGGGATTACATTGAACGACGACACGACATTAAAGCGGGTCAAAAAGTTGATGAAAAAGGATTCTTTGCCGTTATTGTTGATAATGATGACCGAGAAGCGTTACGACACTATGTGGCACGAGGCTCAGTTTTAGAACTTGATGACAATTGTGAAGTTCAAAAAGATACGGTAATTTCATTGCCTCAAACACAAGAACAAGTGGTTATTGCTGAGTGGGATCCGTATGCGAACCCAACCATTGCAGAACAAGCAGGTACTGTCTCATTTGAAGATATTATCCCTGGTGTAACGGCTTCTGAACAGTACGATGAATTAACAGGAACCTCTAAACTGGTTGTTAATGAGTATATCCCAAGTGGATATAAACCAGCCATTTTAATTGCTACAAACAGTTCAAATGTATTAAGATACACGTTAGAGCCAAAAACAGCGTTAAACGTCAGTGACGGACAAAAAGTTGAAGTAGCTGATATTATAGGTAAAACACCAAAAGCAACACAAAAATCAAAAGATATTACTGGGGGTCTTCCAAGAGTATCTGAATTATTTGAAGCCAGACGACCTAAAAATATTGCAGTGTTAGCTTCCTTTGATGGTGTGGTATCTTTTGGTAAACCATTAAGAAACAAACAACGAATTATCGTTACAGATGAGATTGGTGGGCGAGTTGAATATTTGGTTGAAAAATCAAAACAAATTTTAGTTCATGACGGAGAGTTTGTACACGCAGGAGAAGCCTTAACAGATGGTCAAGTGGCGTCACACGATATTTTAAGAATATTAGGTGAAAAAGCGTTACACTTCTTTATTGTTTCTGAAGTACAACAAGTCTATCGATCACAAGGGGTAAATATTGCCGATAAACATATTGAGGTTATTTTATCTCAAATGTTACGACAAGTCTCTATTTTAGATGGAGGAGATACAAAGTTTATCGTGGGAGATATGGTCTCTAAAAAACGATTTAAACTTGAGAATGAAAGAATTGTAAAACTGGGAGGAGAACCTGCAATTGGTGAACCTTTATTATTAGGTATTACACGAGCTGCTGTAACATCAGATTCTATTATTTCAGCTGCCTCATTTCAAGAGACAACAAAAGTATTAACAGAAGCAGCAATTAGTGCGAAACTGGATATGCTTGAAGATTTAAAAGAGAACGTTGTTATTGGACGAACGATTCCCGTAGGTACTGGTTTATACAAAGACAAAAAAGTCAACTTTACAACAAAATAAAACTCGACAATGAAGCTTTGGCTTCATTGTTAAGGTAAACTCATGGATAACCTCATATTTTTATTTTTTCTTTTTGTAGCACTGGAACTATTTGAAGCCAATTGGCAAAAATCTGACAGTTTATATGGAGTTATTTATAATAATTTCTTAGTGTATCAAAAATCTCTTTTTACTTTTTTTATGCTCAATCCCACTTTTTTTTATGTGGTTTTTTTAACCATTTATCTCAATATTGATTCATGGTTAATGTACGCTATGATGATTATCAAATTTGTGGATGTTGCCTTTAAAATTACCATGATGCAAAAGTTAAGTAAGGGAGAAAAAATGGAAGATATTATGCCTGTAAATATGAAAATGGGATTTTTGTATCGATACATGAATGTTTTGATTTATCCCATAACATTTTTATTTGCAATTAATGCCATTTAACCCAAAAACAAAGGAGAAACCGTGCAATACTTAGTTATAGCATACGATTATGAAGATGCTTTAGAGCGTCGAATGGAAGCAAGACCTGCACACGTCAAAGCAACACAAAGTTTAATGAAAAGTGGAAAGATTATCACTGCGTGTGCGATGATTGAAGAGGAAAAAATGGTGGGTTCTACTGTTATTACCAATTTTGATACAGAAGAAGAGTTTGAAGCATGGTTAAGCAATGAACCGTATGTTAAAGGCAATGTATGGAATATGGAAGAGATCCAAATCGTGGATGTCAAGGTCATGCCTAAAGAGTAAGTTTTTAAGTTTGTGCAGTTGGTAAGAGGCTAAGATTTTTAGAGACTTCCCCACTGCTACAAGAGTCTCTTTCTCTCTTAAGATATATTTTTTAAAATCTCACGTTGTTCTTCTTGCGTATAATTAAATTTAAACTCAGCTTCTTTTAAATAGTAGATAAAATTTTCGCTTTTAACGCCTTTATATTTCCTCAAATAGGTTTCTAAAAAGTTCCAAAAATCATTGATTTTTGATGTTTTACTTTGTAGCTTTGCAATTTTATTTAAAAACAGGAATTTGCTTAACTCTTTATCAGATTTGTGAAAAGGTTTAAATTTATATAAAGAGGGCAGCATTAAATTGTAAACTTTACGGTCGTAAATAAAGGTCAAAAAATTATGAGCCTCATAGATATTTTGATTTTTTAAATAGATATATTCATCGTATTCATGGCTGTACTCTTTTTTTTGTTTGTACTGTTCATCCAAATAATGTACAATAAATTGGCGAAATTGGACATATTTTCTTTGTACGGTGACATAATGTAAATGAAGCTCTTCATGGCATTGTTGGACGGTTTTATTTTGGCAAAAAGCATCTCGTATTTTTGCATGTGTTTGGCATTTTTTAACGGAGAACTTTTTTTTGCAATGGCGACATTTTTTGTATCCATTGCTTAAGGTATAAAGATGCTTTGAATGACAGGATGAACATTGATTCATTTTAGGTTCCAAAAATATATAAGAAATATTAAAATTTATTTTACTCTAAAACCTTTAAGAATACAATAGCCGAATTAATTAATAAGGAAATTCAATGAAAAAAATCATTCTATTGTTGGTGGTATGCCTTTATGCTAATGCTCATTTTTTGACTTTTATGTCAAATCAAGATGTGGTTGAAGATCAAAATAAGGCTAAATTGCTTTTTGATATTTCATTTATTCACCCTTTCGAACAAAGTGGTATGACGATGGAGAAACCGAAACTCTATTTAAATTCAACGAAACAAGAGTTGCCTTTAGAACAAAGTAAAAAGTTTGACCATAAGGCATGGAAAAGTCAATATGTGTTAAAAAAACCTGGGGTAAATCAATTTTTTGTACAACCTCAAGCCTATTTTGAACCAGCAGAAGAGAAGTTTATTGTGCATGTACCCAAATTGATTGTTGCAGCATTTGGTTTAGAAGATGGATGGGATGAGCCATTGGGATTAAAATATGAAATCATTCCTACGATTAAACCGTTTGCTTTGTATGCGGGAAACAGCTTTCAAGGAGTCGTTTTGCACAATGGGAAACCTGCAAGTAATGTGGAAGTAGAAGTCGAGTTGTACAATGAGTTTGGACTTAAAGCAGCCAGTGAAGCCCATATTACACAAGTGGTGAAAACCAACGCCAATGGTGAGTTTAGTTTTACGATGAATCATAAAGGTTGGTGGGGATTTGCAGCACTCATTGAAGAGGGTGAACTCAAACACAGCGACGGCAAAATGTATCCTATTGAAAATGGTGCATTGATTTGGGTGAAAGCACACTAAATGCACATAGCCGATGGTGTACTTTCTTTAGAAGCAACACTTGCTGTTTCGGCAGTGAGTGCGTTTGCGTTTTATAAAGCACTTAAAGAACTGGACAACAGTATGATTACGTTAGCTGCTGTTTGTAGTGCCATGTTTTTTATCGCATCCTTTATTCATATCCCTTTTGGCATCACTCAAATACATTTGATTCTTTTAGGTGTGATTGGGATTTTATTGGGGCTTTACAGTTTTGTGAGTATTTTTATTGCTTTATTATTACAAGCGTTGTTGTTGGGTTACGGAGGAATTGCTTCTATTGGTGTCAATTTGTTTATTATGGCGACACCAGCATTTTTGGTTTATCATATCTATCATACGGATATTTTTCAACGATTCAATCAAAAACTGCAGTTTTTTTTAGTTGGATTTTTGGGCACATTTTTTGCCACACTTTTTTTAACATTGATTTTGTATTTCTCAAAAGAGGAGTATGAGTATGCGGCACTGAGTATTATGGCAATAAATGTAATAACAATGCTCATTGAAGGGTTTGTTGGTATGTTTTTATTACTCTTTATTCAAAAAACCTATCCACAAATATTAAAGAAAGCACATGAATAAGCGACTCATTTTCCTTTTACTTTTTTCTACAAGCCTATTGGCACATAAAGTCAATTTATTTATAACACATGAAGATAATAACGTAGAGATTTACTCCTATTTTGCTTCAGGTGATGCGTGCAAAGGGTGTAAACTGATGATTAAACATGGCAACGATACCCTTGTCAATGCCCACCTTAATGAGGAAGGAAAATATCAATTTATTTCATCGTATGCCTCTTTAAATATCACTGTAGATGCATCAAGCGGACATCTTGTAAGTAAAGATATTGTTCTTGATTTATTGCCTCAAGAGAATTTAACTGAGGTGTTGAAAAAAGAGAAACACAACCAATACATTAACATGGGATTATCTTTATTGTTGATTGCTCTGTTTTTTTATCTTCTAAAGCGTGTGAAAAAAAATGCAAAATGATGCTTTAAAGCTTTTGGTTGCTTTAAGCTACTCTTTTTTTGTGGCATTTAGTTCATTGGAGTATTTTTACAGTTTGCCTCTTCTTGTTGTGCTGTGGTTACATAAAAAAGAGTGCCATAAAATCATCCCAAAAGTATTGTTGTTAAATTTTTTTATTCTATTTTTAGTCTTATTTGTGGCATTTCAAAATCAAACCATGGCAATAGAGTTATTGATTCGAACGAATATGATTTTACTTTTTACGATAACACTTTTTTTTAACTCAAAAGGGTATGATATTATTCGAGGTTTGGATGCCTTAAAGATTTCACCTATTTTTATCACAGTATTTTATTTTACACTGACCATGATTCAATTTTTACGTGCAGAAGTTTTACAAATGAAAACCACACTAAAAGCCAGAAGTTTTCAGGCAAAAACTTCGTTATTTACCTATCAAACTTTTGGAAATGTGTTTGCCATGATGTTGATTAAAGCACTTAAAAAATCCCAAGAGTTACACTGTACGATGAAAAGTCGAGGTTTCAATGGCAAAATCCCTCTTTTAACATCCAATACGGTATCATGGGAAGATATTTTAATATGTGGGACGGTATTTTTTATGATTATTGTAAAAGTATGGATGGTCGTATGAGTTGTTCTTTAAATTTACGTAACATAAGTTATACCAATGAACATAAAGCTCTTTTTGCCAATGTGTGTTTAAATGTAGGACATGAAGAAAAAATTGCTATTTTAGGTGCCAATGGTTGTGGGAAAAGCACACTGTTGAAAATTATGGCAGGATTGATTAAACCCAGTTCGGGTTATGTCGAGATTTTTCATCATAAAATGGAAAATCTAAAAGCGTTTAATACCTATCGAAACGATATTGGCTATTTGCCTCAAGATGTGAGTAACCATTTTTTATGTCCTACGGTTATTGAAGATGTTATTTTTTCTTTACGTGCCAATGGAGTTACTCAAAATGAAGCGATAAAAAAAGCCGACATCCTTTTAGAAGAGTTGGGTATAATACACTTAAAACAAAGAACAGTCTTTGAACTCAGTGGTGGTGAACAAAAAATTGTAGCACTCGCAGGATTGTTGATTTTGGAGCCAAAAATTTTACTGCTTGATGAACCAACAAATGCTTTGGATACGCAAAGTCAAGAAAGAATTATGAGCTTATTAAAAAGCATCAATAAATCGATGGTCATAGTCTCTCACCACCACAGTTTTATTGAAAATTTGGCACATAATATGTATGAACTTAAAGAGAATAGTTTCTCTAAAATTGAATAAAAGAAGACAAAATGGATCCTAAAAAACGCTTTTGTATTAAACAAGGCTTGAAAGTCAATATTGTGCTTAAAGCTGACCAACGAAGTGGCAAACTCACTCAAGGTATTGTCAAAGATATTTTAACCAATTCTCCTACTCATCCGCATGGGATTAAAGTGCGATTACAAAGTGGAGAAGTAGGACGTGTTCAAGAGATTTTATAGTTGTTTGTTAATGGCTTCAACTTTTTGACACAAGGCTTCAAAATGGTACTTTTCTTGTAAGACCTCAATACATGCTTCAAAGATAGCCAATTTTTTCTCTTCCAAATTGGTGCCGTTGTTTTTAAGTTTTTCATAAATTTCTAAAAGGGTGACATCTTTTATTTCATTAAGAGAAAAATTTTTTACAATTAAGGGAATTTCATCTGTACTGTATTGGGGCATTTTATAATCGCAATAGTATTGTCCTAAGTCATTAACACCCCAATATTCAAAGCCCAATTTTGTGTAAAAAGAGAGAGAAGATGAGACGCAATACATTTTAAGACGTTGAATCTTTTGGTTTGAAACTTTTTGAAATAAATAGTTTAATATTGTTTTGGCATATCCATGGAAGCGGTTGGCTTTTGGGGTCAATAAGTTGTGAATGGTTAAATACTCGTTGTCTTTAGAAATGGAGTAAAATAAGTAACATAGGTGTTCCTCATCATTAATTAAACATAACGGCGGAAATTTAGTCCAACTAAAATACGCATCCCACCAATCCAAACAGTGTTTACTAAACATTAAACTTTTATAATCTTCAATACTTTGAGCCGATTCTAAGAATTCACTGCGAGTAAGTTCGATGATATGCATGAGTATTCCTTTAATTCAGTCTATCAGAATAAAAAGGGTAAAGAAGTTTTAAATGGTCATTTTATAGACAATATCTCAATTGATAAAAAGAATGAATCAATACTTTTAATAAAATGCCGCTTATTGTTTAAAGAAGAAAAAAAGAAAAGAGGCACTCCATACAATAAAAATCCCCATTTGTACGAGGATAAAAGATAACTTTTTGATTTTATGTCTAAAAATAAACATCGCCAAAAAAGCCCCTACAAAACCGCCCAAGAAAGAAAAAGTATGAAGAGTGTTTTCACGAATACGTCGCTTGTTTTTTAGGGCTAATTGTTTATCGACTCCAAAGAGTATGAACGTCAGGATGTTGAGGGTGAATAAAATAAGTAAGAGGGTGTTCATGGCTGATATTTTATAGGAAAGGGTATTATCAACAGTTTAAAAAACATTAACCCATTTGTTCCCTAGTTTGATATTATCAAAATTTTTGCTATAATTTAGAAAATTAAAGATAAAGGTTTTATTATGAAAACATTAACCCTTAATGTTCAAGATAGTTTTGTACAGGACTTCTTAACCATAATTGACCAGTACAAAGACAAAGTAGAACTTCAAAAAGATAAGAATTTAGAGAATGACCCTTATTTTTATGAAAGACAAAAAGAGCTTCATCAAATTAGAAATGATATAAAAAATGCTCAAAGTGAATTGATTTTATTTGAAGATTTTGCCCAAAGAACACGTCAATTAGAAAAAGAACTTGAATTAAAATATGCACATTAAGCTTGATAAAAAGTTTGAAGTAAATTTTAATTTAATTCTTGAATACATAGCAAAAGATAAACTGTCTGCTTCAAAAAAGTTTAGAAAAGATTTATTTGAACTTATTATAAATTTACCTAACAATCCATATAAATTTAGAAAATCATTTTATTTCAATGATGACAAGATTAGAGACATGGTATTTAAAGGGTATACTCTAGTTTATGAGGTTGATTTAAACAATAATAGCATTGTAATTTTAAATATATTTAATCAAAATAAGCCCGTATAAAAATTAATATTAACTTCTAAGAAGCTTATTGCTAATTTGTTATATAAGGCTTAATTAAGCTCCTCTTCAGTATAATCCTAAACTTTTTTAGAAAACTTCCACGTTTCTCTAGAATGGTAGTATCGTTTTGATTATGTTTTTACATATGTCAAAGTTTGCGAGAAGCATGAGCATTGCTTGAATTGCTCAAACCAAATGACTATAGAGAATCTAAATACTAACACATAACAATCGTATTTATATCTCTCTTTAATTTTCACAAAAGGGAAAAAATGCCTACTATTAATCAATTGATTAGAAAAGAAAGAAAAAAGGTGATTAAAAAATCTAAATCACCCGCACTTAAAGAGTGTCCACAAAGAAGAGGTGTATGTACAAGAGTATATACAACAACTCCTAAAAAACCTAACTCGGCTTTAAGAAAAGTTGCAAAAGTTAGATTAACAACTGGTTTTGAAGTTATTTCATACATCGGTGGAGAGGGTCACAATTTACAAGAGCACTCAATTGTACTTGTAAGAGGTGGAAGAGTTAAGGATTTACCTGGGGTTAAATACCACATCGTAAGAGGTGCATTAGATACTGCTGGTGTTGCAAACAGAACGGTTGCAAGATCTAAATATGGTACTAAACGACCAAAAGCCGCAAAAAAATAAGTAGAAGGATAATACAATGAGAAGAAGAAAAGCTCCAGTTAGAGAAATAATGGCTGATCCTATCTACAACAGTAAAGTGATCACAAAATTTGTAAATGCAATTATGTTAGACGGTAAAAAATCAACTGCTGAAAAAATCATGTACGGTGCAATTGCTAACTTAGACGCAAGAGGTGAAGACAAAGGGATTGACTTATTTGAAAAAGCAATTGAAAATGTTAAACCACTTTTAGAAGTACGTTCAAGAAGAGTTGGGGGAGCTACATATCAAGTTCCTGTTGAAGTTAGAGCTGTAAGAAGACAAACTTTAGCACTCAGATGGTTAATCGATGCTGCACGAAAAAGAAACGAGCGAACAATGGTTGAAAGACTTGCAAACGAGTTGTTTGAAGCAGCAAACGAAAGAGGGTCATCTTTCAAGAAAAAAGAAGACATGCATAGAATGGCTGAAGCAAATAAAGCATTTGCTCACTATAGATGGTAGGAACTTACAATGGCTAGAAAAATACCTCTTAACAGAGTTAGAAATATCGGGATTGCAGCGCACATTGATGCAGGAAAAACAACAACAACTGAAAGAATTTTATTCTATACAGGTGTTTCTCACAAAATTGGTGAGGTACATGATGGTGCTGCAACTATGGACTGGATGGAGCAAGAGCAAGAAAGAGGTATTACCATTACTTCTGCTGCTACAACGTGTAATTGGACACACCCAAAAACAAAAGAGCAATTGCAAGTAAATATCATTGACACTCCAGGACACGTTGACTTTACAATTGAAGTTGAGCGTTCTATGAGGGTTTTAGATGGTGCTGTTGCGGTTTTTTGTTCAGTTGGTGGAGTTCAACCACAATCAGAAACAGTTTGGAGACAAGCAAACAAATATCGTGTTCCAAGAATGATTTTCGTTAACAAAATGGACAGAACAGGTGCTGATTTTTATAATGTTGAAAAACAAGTTGCTGAAAGATTAAAAGCCAATCCTGTTCCTATTCAAATTCCAATTGGTGCAGAAGAGAACTTTAAAGGTGTTATCGATTTAGTTCAAATGAAAGCTATCGTTTGGGACGAAGATGCAGCAATGGGTTCTAACTATCATGTAGAAGAAATTCCAGCTGATTTAATGGATAAAGCAACTGAATACAGAGAAAAAATGGTTGAAGCAGCGGCTGAAGCAATTGAAGAGTTAATGGAAAAATACCTTGAAGGTGAAGAGTTAACAGAAGATGAAATCACTGCAGGTTTAAAAGCAGGTTGTTTAGCAATGGCTATTACTCCAATGACGTGTGGAACAGCATTTAAAAATAAAGGTATTCAAACTTTACTTGATGCGGTTGCAATGTATTTACCTGCTCCAACAGAAGTGGCTGATATCCGAGGAGAAACTCAAGACGGTGATGCGGTTATTGTTCCTTCAAGTGATAACGGTGAAGTTGCAGCATTGGCATTTAAAATTATGACTGACCCATTTGTAGGGCAATTAACATTTGCAAGAGTTTATCGAGGTGTTTTAGAATCAGGAACATATGTATTAAACTCAACAAAAATGAAAAAAGAGAGAATCGGAAGATTACTTAAAATGCACGCAAACAACCGAGAAGAGATTAAAGAGCTTTATGCGGGTGAAATTGGTGCAGTTGTTGGTTTAAAATATACCATTACAGGAGATACTTTAGCTTCTGAAAAAGATCCTGTAATTTTAGAAAGAATGGAATTCCCAGAGCCAGTTATCTCTGTTGCGGTTGAACCAAAAACAAAAGCTGACCAAGAAAAAATGGGTATTGCTTTAGGAAAACTTGCTGAAGAAGATCCATCATTTAGAGTAAATACAGATGAAGAATCGGGTCAAACTATTATTTCAGGAATGGGTGAGTTACACTTAGAAATTCTTGTAGATAGAATGAAAAGAGAATTTAAAGTTGAAGCAGAAGTGGGTGCTCCTCAAGTTGCTTACCGAGAAACAATTAGAAACGCGGTAAACCAAGAGTACAAATATGCAAAACAATCGGGTGGTAAAGGTCAATACGGTCACGTATTCTTAAAAATCAATCCATTAGTTGGTTCTGATGAAAACTATAAATTCAACAACGAAATTAAAGGTGGGGTTGTACCAAAAGAGTATATTCCTGCAGTTGATAAAGGGTGTTCTGAAGCAATGCAAGGTGGTATTTTAGCTGGTTACCCTATGGTAAACATCGAAGTAACACTTTATGATGGTTCTTACCACGACGTTGACTCATCTGAAATGGCGTTTAAATTAGCTGCTTCTATGGGATTCAAACAAGCGTGTCGAAGTGCGGCTGCTGGTGCAGTTATTCTAGAGCCAATTATGAAAGTTGAAATTGAAACTCCTGAAGATTATATGGGAGATGTTATTGGGGATTGTAATAAAAGAAGAGGACAAGTTGTTTCTATGGACGACAGAGCAGGGATTAAATTAGTTACTGCAATGATTCCATTATCAGAAATGTTTGGTTACTCTAC
Source organism: Epsilonproteobacteria bacterium UBA4036 (assembly GCA_002382325.1). Classification (GTDB taxonomy): domain Bacteria; phylum Campylobacterota; class Campylobacteria; order Campylobacterales; family Arcobacteraceae; genus Marinarcus. The sequence continues at coordinate 138,414 of DGAG01000008.1, read as the reverse complement.
TGACTTAAGATCGATGTCTCAAGGAAGAGCTACATACTCAATGATTTTTGATAACTACTCAGAAGTTCCTAAAAACGTTTCTGAAGAAATTATTAAAAAGAGAAATGGTTAATCACGTTAAGTAAGAGTGAACTGCTTCACTCTTATAGTGATTAACGAGATTCTTGATGTTCTGTAAGGAACCAAGAATGTCCGTTCTTTCGAAAAGCTCTAGCCCTGCTAGAGCTTTTTGCATTTAAGAGTGAACTGCTTCACGATTTTAGGTTTTCTCAAAGAGAGAGCATAGCATAAGAACGAGATTTATCTTGTTTAATAGAAATCTTTGATTTCGTAATTAAACGATAAATGTCCGACTTGATCACCCTTTCTTTTGAAATTAAAAAGGGGAAGATGAATTTCATCTTCCCCTTTTTTTATGCCAATACATTTAGAAAAATTATTTTAAAATCAATGCCAGTGAGAGTCTGTCTTTGACCTCTAATTTCTCAAACATTGACCCAATATGTTTTTTTACCGTAACTTCAGCAATATCAAGTTCTTTGGCAATTTTTGCATTGGAATACCCTTTGGAAACCAGTTGCAGAACATCTAACTCTTTAGGTGTTAAGGTATCTAAATTTTTATTCTTTTGCAGAGATGTTGGGATTTGAGTTACAAGAAATTGCATGAGTTGAGGATAGACATAGATGTTATTTTTAGCAACAGATTCAATGGCACTTTTTAGTATGCCACTGTTTGAAACAGCATGCAGATAACTTTTATACCCCATTTGCAATAAACGGCACCCTTGTAAGTTATTGGGTGTATTGGCCAATGCAATTAAGTGCAGATGTTTATTTCTTTTGAGTAAATCTGTAAGAGATTCATTCTCTAATGGAAAATCATCTAAATGATGAAGTACGATAGTATGTGCATCGGAAGCACAGACTTCTTTTAGTTTTTCAAATTCTGTTAAAATAAGAAGTTCTTTGAATAAAATAGACTCTTTTTTTAACTCATCGGCAATAAAATTTGATTTTGAATACAAGACAATTTTCATTATTAGCCCTCTATTTGAAGTGTTTTTAAAACCGGTCGTAAAATATAATCTAAAATGGTTTTTTTACCCGTAATAATATCCGCATCTACGGTCATACCTGGGCGAATCATAAGATTTTTATTATCACCGACATATTTTTGATTGGATTTAATATGAATAATATAATGCTCCTCTTTGGTGTTTTCATCCATAATCGTATCGGCAGAAATATAGCTGATCTCTCCATTTAATCCGCCATATAAACTAAAATCATAGGCTTGCAGTTTAATACGAACAGGAATCCCTACATATAAAAAGCCAATTTCAGCAGGAGAGACTTTTGCCTCTGCTAAGACAAACTCTGCTTCAGGAATAATTTCCATAAGAACTTTACCCGGAGAAATGGCTTCCCCTTTTGTTTTAATGGTAATGACATTGACCGTACCATTGTTAGGAGCTTTGATTAAAGAGTTCTGTATTTTATCGTGCAATAAATTGAGTTCTTCTTCAATGGTTTGTAGCTTTGAATAGACTTCAACAATCTCATTTTTAGCATCGTTGCGATATTTTTCTTTGGCATCTTCAATATTTTCATTTAATTCTGCAATCGATGATTTAATCGTAGGAATCATAGCTTGTGTTTTCTTTAACTCCAAATCGGTATCGTTGTAACGACGCTTAAGCTGTAAAAAATCAACTTCTGAGATAATTCGATCTTTGACCAAAACTTTTTTAATATCAATCTCTTTGGCTAAAAGCAAATAGCTGTTTTTCAAAACAAGCAATTTCTCTTCATTTTCTTTGAGTTCATTCTCTTTTTGTTTGATTTGCTCTTTTAATATATTAATAGAAGTATTGAGCTTGTTTTTATTGCTTTTAAAAAGAGTAATTTCGTTGTTCATCAGTGAAGGATTTTCTTGCATAAGGGCATCATCAATGACAATATCTTGCATAGTTGCTTCGGCGTTAAGACGCAGTATTTTAGCCGTAGCACTTCTTTTTTCGAGTTGTTTTTTCTCATAATCAGATTTAACATCTTCGGTTGACATGCGTAAAAGAGTATCTCCTTTTTTAACATAATCTCCCTCTTTGACATATATCTCTTCGAGTCTTCCTGAATAGATGGTTGAAATGGTTTGAATATTGGTGGTAGTAATAATTTTACCTGCCGTTTTTACGATATCATCCACTTTTGATACATAAGCCCAAATTAAGGAGATAATAACCGTAAAGGAGATAATCCATAAAACTTTATGTAAACTGCTGGCATTTTTAAGTAAAACTGCAGCACTAAGGCTTGGCATAAACTCTAAAATACTTTTATCGTATTTCTTTTTGAGCAGATTCTCTTCATTGATTTTTTTCAGGCGTTTTTCTTGAGTAATATCATTACTGGCTAAGATAAATCCGACTAATTCATTGTCATCATCAAACAGTGGGGTAATAATGGTGTCTGTCCAAATAACATTATCCGTACTTGAAGCGTGTTTGATTTCTCCTTTCCAAATACTTTTGTTCTCTTTTGCGTCATTAAACTGAATTTCAAATGTTTTAATGGAATCTTTTGAAATCAAAAAAGAGTATGGTTTTTCTAAGAGTTCTGAATTTTTATAGGTGAAAACTTTGCATAAATTGGTACTGACATGTTTGATAATACCATTTTTGTCAGTTATAGCTAAAATAACATAATTATCCAATAATTCTCTGTTTTGGAAGCGAAAACTTTTGGTGAGTTTATCCATTTCACTGATATTATTTTGTATTTGACTCAATGTTTTTCCTCTGATATAAAAATAGTATCTTGATACTCATGAAGGTTGAAATTTAAAAAATAATAATATAACATAAAAAATTACAACATGAACTTAATTGTGTACGGAGTTGTTGTTTGTTTTGTCACACTTTATTCGTTATAATAATAAAAATTATTCGTGACATTTTTTTTGACAATTGTTTTTGTATAAAAGCTAATTATATATAGGATTATGTTAATATTTTGAAAAATTTATTAAAATATTATTAATTGAGGCTATATATGATAAAAAATATACTTGTTTTTTGGGTGATTCTCTCAAGCTCTTTGCATGCTTTTACTCTAAAAGAGGGCTTTTTAAAAACGTTAAATAATGACCCTGAAGTTCAAGTGAAAGAAAATGACTTAAAAAAGATTAAATATGACATTGATATTGCCAATGGTCTTATGTATCCCACCTTAGATTTAAGAGGTTCAGTGAACAACTCAAGAACTTCAACCAATTCATATACTCCTAAAAATGGTGATTTGACTTCAACCGATGAGTATTCTCTTAATTTAAACCAACCTTTGTATGATGGATTTGAAGCATCCTATGAAAAACAGCTACAAAATAATCGATATGAAAGTGCACAATACTATTTAAAAGAGGCTCAAAATGCCTTAGCATTAACGTACACTCAAAATTATATTAGTGTGTTAAAAACTAAAGATATGATGAGTTTGTCGAGTGAATCGTATCAAATGAGTGAAGATATTTACAACAAAACCGTTCGAAAAGTGGAGCGTGGTTTTGGAACCAAATTGGAATTTGAACGTGCCAAAGGAAATTTAGAAGAGAGCAGCGTAAATTTGGCTGTTGACCGATTGAGTTTCCATGATGCGGTTCAAAGTTTATACAATCATGTTCAAGAGAAGTTTGATTCAACAGAGTTGGTTAAACCTACATTTACGTATAATCTGCCTCATTCAGAAGAGGAAGCATTGAGTTTTGCTTTGGCAAATCATCCTTCAATGCTGGTATCGCTTAAAAATGTTGAAGTGGCAATGGCTGAACAAAAACGTGATTTAAAATCTTTTCATCCGGATGTCAATTTAGTGGGTACGTATACCCTTAATGATGCTGCACATAAGGAAAAAGGCGTTGATGTTTCCAACGAGTACCAAGTGGGCATTGAAATAGCCTATAATTTGTATAATGGAGGCAAAGATGATGCCAGTAACAAAAAATCGCTTCAAACCATTAAAGAAAAAAAGATTTTAATCCAAAAAAGTAATCAAGAGATTTCAAACAAATTGGCATTGGCGTGGAACAGTTATACACTTAATGCAGAAAAATTAGAACGGCTTCAAGCCTTTGTCAAAACCAGACGTTTGGTTTTAGATACGACCTTTGAAGAGTTTGATTTAGGTACAAAAGATTTAGGCAGTGTGATTGATGCTCACTTGGATTATATTTCAACCAAAAGAAGTATGATTTCAACCACGTATGATTTATTGTTAGCTCATTTTCGAGTCTTAGAAGCCATTGGTATATTATCAGATGAGATTTTAAAAGATAAGCGAGAAGAGATTTGGGGAAAAAATAAGATTGATATCGATTCTGTTGTAAAAAACAATACGGATGAATTGGTTTTTTCTTATAATACGTTGCAAAATAAAGAACTGACAAAAGAGGAACCTTTGTTGGAGTATTTAGAGGAACCCGTAACCAGTGAACCTGCAAAGAGTGATGTTGCTTCTGTAACACAAAAAGAAGAGAATGTAACGAATCTTTCGTTTAAAGAGAAGTTTTTACAAGCGCCACAAGAGAAATATACCATCAATTTAGCCACGTTTTTAACCCAAGAAAGCAGTGAAAGGTTTATAAATGAGAATAACATCACTCAAGATTCTTTTGCTTTTTTATTTGGAGAAGAGGAACAGTTTTATAAAGTAATGTACGGGATATTTGACACTTATGAAGAAGCCAAAAAAGCGAAACATAATTTACGTCAAGAGTTACAAAAAAGTGGTCCTCGTGTTGAAAGAATTACCATTAAGCAAAATCTCTATAAAAAATACAATGAAAAAGAGTAAGGGCAAGTAGATGCACCATGATATGTTTAAAGATATAAAAGTTAAAGAGTATGTTCAAGATCCTATCTTAGATTGCCTTGCTATTTTTTGTAAAATGAGTGGACGACCTTACTCCAAAGAGTCTTTAATTGCAGGGTTACCCATAGAAGAAGGACGAAATACGCCTGTTTTATTCTCTAAATTCAGTTCCAAATCACTTTTTTCACGAGCAGCAAGTAAAGCAGGTTTTAAAACTCGTGTTTTAAAAAGTAAGATTGAAGATATTAACCCTTTGGTTCTTCCTTGCATTGTACTTCTTAATGGTAAAAATCCTAAAGATGAGTTAAGAGCGTGTATTTTATTGGGCTTTGATGATGAAATGGTCAATGCCAGAATTTTACTTCCCGAAGCCGAAGATGTTGAAAGCAATATTAGTATTGAAGAGTTAAAGAAATACTATTTTGGATTTGCGATTTTACTTAAAAAAGAGCTTCGATTTGATGATAAACAAACTGCAGTGGGTGGTGTTAAAGAGAGCCATTGGCTTTGGGGTACGATGAAAATTGTTCGTGATACCTATCGTGATGTTATTATTGCCTCTTTTTTAATCAACCTTTTTGTGTTGGCAACTCCTCTTTTTACAATGAATGTGTATGATAGGGTTATTCCCAATGATGCCAAAGATACGCTTTGGATACTGGCTATTGGGGTTATCATTGTTTACGGTATAGATGTGGCATTAAAATTTTTACGAACCTATTTTTTAGAAACTGCGGGCAAAAAAACAGATATTATTGCCTCGTCACTGATTTTTGAACGAGTATTGGATTTGAAAATGTCTTCCATGCCTTCGTCTGTTGGTTCTATGGCAAATATTTTAAAAGAGTTTGAGAGTATTCGTTCTTTTATCACGGCTTCAACCATTTCATTATTGATTGATTTGCCTTTTATTATCATCTTTTTAATCACGATTTACTATATTGGTGGTCCTTTAGTGACTGTACCGGTTGTAATTATTGTTTTAATTGTGCTTTATACTTATTATGCCAAAGAGAAACTGCAAAACAGTATTAAACAATCGTATGAAGCAGCTTCAATGAAAAATGGGGTTTTGATTGAATCCCTCTCTTCCATTGAAACATTAAAATCGTTGGGAGCAACAGGATATTCACAATGGAAGTGGGAAGAAGCCACTTCTCAAATTGCCGATAAAAGTATCTCTTCTAAAACCATTTCAGCTTCTATTACCACGGTAACCTCTTTTTTATTACAGCTTAATACGGTGGCAATTATTATTGTAGGGACATACTTAATTGGAGAAAAAGAGTTATCTATGGGAGCATTGATTGCTGTAGTAATTATCTCTTCACGTGCTATTTCTCCTATGGGGCAAGTAGCAAGTTTACTCTCAACGTTTCATCATACCAAAGTTTCATATAACGCTTTGGATGATATTATGAATATGCCCGTTGAACATCCTCAAGGTAAGAAATTTGTTGCACGACCTGAATACAGAGGCAATATAGAGTTTAAAAATGTGGGGTTTACCTATCCTAATTCAGATAAGGCAACTCTCAATAACATCAGTTTTAAAATTGATGAAGGAGAACACGTTGCTATTATTGGTAAAATTGGTTCAGGGAAATCAACGATTCATAAATTGCTTTTATCGTTGTATGTTCCCAATGATGGAGCAATTTTAATTGATAATATTGATACAAAACAACTTGACCCAACAGAATTACGTAAAAATATTGCGTATGTTTCGCAAGATGTGTTATTGTTTAATGGAACAGTTAAAGAGAATATTGTGTACCGATTGCCTCATATTGATGATGAAAAAATCATTGAAGCAGCACAAGTCAGTGGGGTGATGGATTTTATCAATAAACATCCCAAAGGGTTTGATATGCCTGTGGGTGAAAGAGGGGCTTTTTTATCAGGAGGTCAGCGACAAAGTATTGCTATTGCTCGAGCAATTTTGCAAAATTATCCCATTGTTTTGTTGGATGAACCCACCAGTGCAATGGACAGCTCAACGGAAGCAAAATTTATGAAAAATATTAAAGAGTATTTAAAAGGAAAAACCATGATACTGGTGACACATAAAACTTCACTGCTCTCATTGGCTGAGCGTATTATTGTTATGGAAGAGGGACAAGTTGTTCTTGATGGTAAAAAAGAGTATGTCATAGAAAAACTCAGTGGGAAAGCTTAAATGATGAAAATTTTATTGATATTGGGATTAATGATTTTTTTTGTAGGATGCACTCAAAAATACGGCAATGAAAAAGAGATGATCACTGTTTTAGATATTAATAAAAAGATTCAAGAGTTAGAACTGCGTGTGAGTAAAACGGAAAAACGAGTGGAAGAGTTTTCTGTTATTGCCTTAGCCATAGCAAAAAAAGAGAAAATGGAATTTCCTGTTGATGAAACTTCCAAATTGGCTCAAACTTACGCCAGTGTTGAGGTGGTCAATAAAGAAAAAAGAGAACCTTTATTGCCCACTTCTCAACTTGACTCTTTTTTGTTTATCAGTAATTTGGATAAAAAAACATACGATTTTTCAAGAACCCCTTTTGAAATTAAACGCAATGCCATTGTGTATAATAAAAAAGGCGAAGAGGTCCTTCTTTTACGTAAAGGAACGATTGTAGAATCCTCTTTTAGAATCAACAAATATTTTCAAATTGATGCGTATAATTTTAATGGCGATTACTATATGCCCAATACAGAACTTTTTATTTCAGAAGAAGCTTTTTTAGACTAAACATCTTTTAAAAACAAGAATATTAACTTTCTTTTTCTTTTTTAAAATTTATACCAAAGTATAATTTACAACTTTTTTATTTTAATGTACGATAAAAGTATAAAATAAAAGAGGAGTACATCATGGCAAGTGTAGCAAGAATAGCCGATATTAAAGGACTAGTTTCTTTAAATGATGGAGAAGAGATTTTAAGAGAAAGAGATCCCATCTCTGACAATGGTGGAATTCTGACCATAAGTGACTTTGCAAGAATCATATTTGATGACGGAAGAGAAATAGAGATTCAAGGTCCTGCAAGAATAACACTTGACGCAAACTTTTTCCAAACGGGTGAGTACGAAATTCAAGATGTACAAATAGAAAATGTTGAATTAGCTCAAGAAACAGCGCAAAAAGTTATTATTGAAGAGGGCAGAGATATTCAAGAGGCTGGCAGTGAAGGATTGGTTGCTACTGAGCAATTGGATACTAATACGTATGATGCTAATACGGATGAAAATGAGTTTGTTAATATCACCAATGAGAATAATACAGAAGAACCTACTTTCCAAACAACACAATCGCCTCAAACACCTCAAACTCCCGAAACTCCAGAAGAACCAGAAGTTGAGCCTACACCCGATGAATCAACGGAACCTTATACTGCAACAGTAACATTGGGAGATATAACAGCGTTAGAAGGAAGTACAGATGTTGTTATTACTGCTACAGTAAGCAACCCTCCTTTAACCAATTTAACAATCACTTTAGACAATGGTGCAACCATAACAATTCTTGCAGGACAAACAACAGGAACATCAACCCCTTTTAGTGTACAAGGAGATGACAGTTATTTAGACGCAGGAACGGAAACCGTTGGAATAACTGGAACAACGGGTGGAGGATATGATAGTATCGATATAAGCAGCAGTGCAACTGTAACAGTAGCCGATACGATTGATACGACCACCGTAACAATCAGTACCGCAGATATTTCAGAAGATGCGACAAGCGTGAGCTTCGATGTACAATTGTCAAACCCACCACAAGAGGGAACCAGTGCAACCGTACAAGTCGAAGTCAATGGAATAACGTATGATGTAGCCGTGGATGCCAATGGAGCAGGAACGTTGACCCTTGATGGCTTGGATAATGCAGATGTCTATAACGACAGTGGTTCTTATACCGCAACGGTAACAGGAGTCACAGGAGGGAACTTTGAAAATGTCATCACAGGACAAAGTACGACAGCGACTGTAACAGAGACCCTAGATGTAACAACGGTTTCTATTACAGGAACCATTACAACTCCTTCAACGATTGATGTCTCTAATGTAGAAGGAGAACCTAATGGAATCAATGTTTATGCACTTGATTTAAATGGAAATGTCCAAGAACTCTCTATCGTGTCAGGAACAAATCACGATGGTTTTGGTGTGAATGGCAAAACATCAGGTTCAGGAGCGAGTTCTGAATTGGGATTTAAAGATGGAAACAGTGAAAAAATTGTTGTGGATTTTGACACAGATGTAAAAAGCTTAGATGTGGCGTTTGCATGGAGAAACAATACGGAAAGTGCAAAAGTAACATTCTTTGATGACGAAAACAATGTAGTTGGTTCAGCGATGGTTTCAGGAGGAGGAAATAGTCAAGAAGCGCTTGTAACCTACTACGATGAAAATGGAAATGTAACAAAAACTGAAACAGCCCAAGGGGGGTCAGATAAAGTAGACTTAGAGTACAAATTTGAACCAGGAAATGGTCAAACCTTTTCAAAAGTTGAATTCTCTGCCCCTGGGTATGATGATGATTACTTAATCAACAAAATTACGTACAAAGAGGTGGTAAGTTCAGATGTTACCGATGTTGTTGCAACCAATGCTGAAGTGACACTGGAAATTCAAACATCAAATCCTCCTCAAGCAGGAACAACTGCCATTGCTGTTGTTGAAGTCGCTGGTCAAGAGTATCAAGTTCAATTGGATACCAATGGTCGAGGAACATTAAATGTAGAAGTCAATGGCAATGAAGAATTAACGGCAACGGTTAAAGAGATTATTGGAGGGAACTTTGAAGCCGTTGATGTCTCTTCTGCAAATTGGGAATTGGCAACAGAACTTATTTCGTTGGATGACAGTATCAGCGTAACAGAAGACCAAACGTACTATTTAGATACCACAGATTTTGGTGATAATCAAATTAATGTCAGTGAAGTTCAAATTACAGAATTGCCATTAAATGGAACACTCTATATGAATGATGGAAATATTATAGAGACCATAGTAACCAATGAAGGTAAAGAGATTAATGTTTATGATAATAAACAACCAATAACAGAGGGAACAGTAATTACAATGGCTGATATTGCAGCTGGAAAAGTTACATTTGAACCAGAAGCCAATAGTGATGAGGGCGGAAGTTTTAAATTTAAAGTGGATGATGGAAATGGAAACTTTGCCAATGTTGAACATACAACCACTATTAATGTAACGGGAACAGCGGATGCTCCATTATTGAGTATGAATATTGGTGAAGCAATTGTTATAGAAGCCAATCCAGAACCACAAACAACTACTTTTACTAACAGTCAAACGGACACAGTAGAAGGATGGTGGAATACTGCTGAGTATGACTTAGGGGGTACTACTAATAGTGTTGATATAACCTTTAAAGATTTAAAAGGAAATAAAGAGGAAGAGGCGAAAATTGAACTTTTAGATCAAGATGGAAATGTTGTTGATACAATTATTCTTGAGGGCAATAATGGCAATGGAATTGAAACCCATACTTTTACATCTGAACAAGAGTTTAGTTCTATTAAAATTTCAGGTAACAGTTCTTCTGATAAATTTGAAGTTAAAGAAGTGAGTGCCGAGGTTACTATTACAGATGGTAATATTATTAACAGTGCCAATGATTACTGGACAAATAATGAAGAGATTAATGGTACAGAGGGGTCAGATACCATTAATATTGGAACAGGAGATAATAAAGATATCAATGCAGGGGCAGGAGATGATGTTATTAATACTCCTATTCAATCTGGAAATAACTTGGGAACAGGACATTTTATAGATGGGGGAGAAGGAAATGACACTTTAGTCATAGCTGAACCTCGTACGGGGACATTAAATGGGAATTCTTATGAGTACAGAATAACAGACAATGGCGATGGCACAACTACAATACAAAAAATTGGTTTTAATCAATATCAAGAGTGGGATTTAAATCATTATGAAGTTACCACACAAAATGTTGAGAAAATTCAATTTACGGATGGTACAGTAACTTTAGGTTCTGATTCGTCTTCACCCGATGGAACTGAAACGATGTATTTGTATACTATAGCACTTCAAGCAAATGTAACCGACACCGATGGCAGTGAAACATTATCTGCTATAACCATCACTAATCTTCCAGAGGGAACATCATTAAAAGACATGACCCCAAATGAAGATGGAAGTTACACGGTAGAAATCGATGAAAATGGCAATGCCGATGTTACATTAGTATCCAATGCCCAATTAGATACATCATCTCTTAATGGTATTACCGCAAGTATAAGTGCCACAGAGACAAACAGTGGCGATGTATCAACGGTTACGGTCAATGAAAATGGTATTGTAGATATTCAAGCAGGCAGTGGAGATGATACCATTGAAATGAACAGTGCTGATGTTGAAAATACCCGTATGGATGGTGGCGAAGGAGAAGATACTTTAAGTATTTTAGATGAAGGTGAAATCAACCTTGACTTAGACAATATTTCAAGCATTGAAATCATTGATATGACAAACAACCAAGAGAATAACTTAAATCTTGATTTACAAGATATGTTACAAGATTCAGCAGAACCTACCATGATTAAAATCTTAGGGGATGATGCGGACAGTGTCAATGTTACCAATGATGAAGGATTTGAAAAAACAACCGTGACTCAAGATGGAAACAGTTTTGATGTCTTATCGCAAGGTAATTTAACCATTATGATTGAAAATGGTTTAATGGATGACCACAATATGGGTGGCGGAGATAACGGTTAATCATTTATGATAAGACCCATTCTTTTTTGTCTGCTTTTACTCTCTTCTTGTTTAGATGCACGGTCATTTAAACAAGAAAGAGAGTCTTTAGAACACTCTTTTGTAGAGGCTCCTTTTCGTATTTTTTATACACTCAAAGGCAAACATGCCATAACCGATTTAACTGATTTAAATCACAATAAAATCCCTGATTATGTGGAAGATACCATGCAACATCTTCAATTGGCAGATTTTATTTTTAAACATATTATTGGACTGAATGATCCTTTAAAAACAAAGCGTTACAGTGGTGTTGAATACATTGATATTCATCTTTTAAACATAAAAAACCCCAAACATTTAGGGCAAGCCGTTGATGCTATTTTTACGTTTAAACGCCCAAATGGTATTAAAACAACCCAATCATTGAGTATTGATTTACGTCCCAATTTAGAAGGACGAACCTTTACTCCCATTCATGAACTGTTTCATATTTATCAAAATGGTTATAACATGATGAAAAATCCTTGGCTCGTAGAAGGGCTGGCACGAGTTGCGCAAAGAGCCTTTGGCTATTATCGATTAACCAATGCAGGCAGTCCAGGTTTGCCTAAAACCAAAGAACAAAGAGACCGATTGTATACAAAAAGTTACGATGCGTTTTTCTTTTGGAATGAGTTAATGTATCGTGTATACGGTAAAAGTGAAATTGGATACAAAAGTAAAATACTAGCAGCAAAGTATCTTGATGGTCGATACATTTTAAATGACTTTTCGATGCACGGATTTCAATTTTTACATCAATTTATGAGTGAATTAGAGCAATTAGAGAGAGAAATTGAAAAAATAAGAGGAACAAAAGCCTATCAGTGGAGTGTCAGTGAACAACTCAGTTCTCAAAACAATGCGTACATTTGGTTGGCAATTAAAAACACCATTGTCAAATACCATGCCCATTCAATAAAGACCAATCCTCATATTAAAGCGTTGTTTTTAATACAATAGCCTACTTCTCATCCAGTAATCTTTCTTGCATTTTTTCTACAGCTATTTCAAAGGGTTTGATATCAAATCCAAATTCGATGGCTTTTTGTTTACCTAAAGTAATGCTATTTTCACTCAAAGGATTAATAATATTACATACCAGTTTACTGATATTAAGAATTTGGGCATGTTGTTTAACTTGAGGCAGTGCTTTAATGGGGTCATCACTGAATTTAATCGAATTAATAATAGTGTGAGTCAAGTTCCAATGTTTGAAAATAGCTGAAGTAACTTCAGCAGTACTCATACCCACAAACGATTTTTCAATTGAATTTATTTTTTCAGGATTTGAAACAACTTGTTGCATAAATTCATTAACCTTACCTTCATCTGACAAGGCACTGTTTATTAAAAATTTACCACTTTCTTGTAAGAATGAAGGAAGAATTAAATCATTTTTTAAATCTATATTGACTTTCCCAATCCATAAACTAATAAAATTAGATTGCATATTGGCAATTCTTAAAAAGGTGTCACTGTTGACCCCATAAGCATTTAAATCACTGTTTAATGCTTGTTTAATGCCACTTCCTAACGCAATGGAAACGGCAAAATTAACTCCCATTAAAGAGATAGCACGACTAAGAGTATCTACTTTACTGGCAAATCCAAACATAGCTGAGTTGGCTGTTTTCAAAATAGTAGAAACCATGATTGGGTCTTGTTCTATGATTTTTGCTAAATCTGTACTTTCAAAATTATTGGTTTTTTTAAACTCTTCAATATCCATTAATGTTTTTGGTAAAGGGGCAAGGGTATCAATGCGTTTTAACAATTCAATGTATGTCATAAGGACTCTTTCTTAATAATATTTTTTCTTATTTTATCACAACTTTATTAATTTTCTGTCAGAGATTTTTTTGCAATATCTTTTAATGGTTTAATTAAATAACGCAAAATACTTTTTTTGCCTGTTAATATATTAATATTAGCAACCATTCCTGGCAAAATGGGAGTGTTTTCATCAAAGCCCAATTCATCTGCTTTAACTCGTATAATGTAGTGTAAATTTCCTAATTTATCTTCTGAACTGTCCGGAGAGATGGAGATAATTTCTCCTTCAAGTAAGCCATACTTAGAAAAATCGTAGGCTGTAATTTCAATAGAGACTTTTTGTCCACTCCAAATTTGTGCTCTGTCAGAGGTTTTTATTTTGGCTTCAATAATAAGTTTATCTTCAATTGGAGTAATTTCAGCAATGGTATCACCGGGTTTAATAATTCCATCAATGGTGTTAAAATAGAGTTTATTGACTACTCCATTTACAGGGCTGATAATAAATTTACGTTGTTCCCTGTCTTGACTGGCTTTATATTTTTCTTCAATTTGTTTGAGATTTAATTTAACTTCAGAGAGTTGTTTAAGGTTTTTTGACATAATCTCTGAATTTACATTTTTAACTTTTTTAGAGGCTTCTTCAATTTCATTTTTTACAATAGGGATATTACTTCTTATTTCTTGTATTTCTGTTACAAGTTTAAGCTTTTTGGATAACTCAACCAAATAATTTTTACGGGAAATAACATTTTTTTTCAGTAAAGCATCTTGAATTTCCATATTTTCATTGGCAAGTTGCAGTTCAATTTCTAAATTCTCTGCTTTGGTAGTCAGTTCATCAAGCTTTAACTTTTTTTGTTCCAATTGGTCTTGTGCAATTCCTAAAACTCTGAATTTATTGGCATTTTCCTCTTCAAAGATTTGCATTTCATTGTGAAGAATATCAATAATTTCATGTGAAAACTCTTCAGGATAAATCAAGTTTTTGTTTTCTATTAGGGCTTCAAGTCTCATTGCCTTTGCTTTAAGGGCCATAATTTCAACTTTTTGAGATTTGATATCTGCCATAAAATATTCATTTTTTATGCGATATAAGATGTCTCCTTTTTTTACACTGTCACCTTCTCTGACAAAAATCTCAGAAATAATTCCTCCTTCAAAATGTTGTAAAACTTTAGTTTGACCCGAAGGAACAACTTTCCCTTCTCCTTTAACCACTTCATCTATTGAAGTAAAAGTTGCCCAAATAAAAAAAATAACAACAAAAGCAATCATAGGATAAATAACCAGTTTGTAGTTCCACTCTTCGTCTTGATAATGTATTTTCATTATTATCCTTTGGGATTTTTTAATGCATTTAATACAGCATCTCTAGGACCATCTGCAACGATTTTTCCGTTGCTTAAGACTAAAATTCTATCAACCAGTTCTAACGCTGCAAAACGATGTGTGATTAAAATAAGTGTTTTGTTTTGGATAATATGCTTTAAGTTTTCCATCAGTTTTTTCTCTAATCCAACATCTAAGCCAGTCGTTGGCTCATCTAAAATTAAAATAGAGGGGTCATTGACAATTGCACGTGCAAGTGCAACCAAATGTTTTTGTCCTGTACTTAAATTACAGCCTCTTTCTCCTACTGGGATACCATCTCCTTGACCGCTTCTTTTAACCAACTCTTCTAACCCTGTTAATGTGATGGTTTCCATCATTTTTTCTTTACTAATAGGTCGTGAGAGTTCAATATTTTCTTTTAACGTACCATTAAATAAAAAGGGGTCTTGTGTCATTACGCCAATGTTTTGACGTATTTCTACGGGATGAATGGTTGAAATATCATGGTTATCAATAAAAATACTTCCCTTAGTGGGATGTAAAAGACCCGTGAGAAGTTTTAAAAGGGTAGATTTTCCCGCTCCAGTTTGTCCAATAATTCCTATTTTTTCTCCGTTTTTTATACTAAAGTTAATAGCATTAACAGAAGGGTATTTGGCATTTTTAAAATAATAAGTAACCTGCTTAAATTCGATATCGCCCTTAAGTTTTCCTAATCCTATTTCAATATTTTTTTCATTTTCTAAAGGTAAATCCCAAAAATCTCTTAAATTATAAAGAGAATCTTTTATCTCTTTAAATTTAATGACCATAGTAGAAAGGCTTATAACGGGTACCATTGAACGACTTGCTAAAATGGTAACAGCAATTAATCCCCCCACACTTAGCTCTTTATCAGAAATTTGGAATACTCCTACTACTACAACTAAAATAGTGGTTAATTGGATTAGGGATTGTGATGTATTAAGTGCAAAAGCATTTACTCGTTGTATTTTAAGTTGAATATTTTCTGCATGAGCGATGATAGTACGCCAATTGAAAAGTTTAGAGGAGATAGCATTAGAAAGCTTAACGGTATCACTTCCTTGAATGGATTCAACCAAATAGTTTTGCTTGGATTGAATATTTTCTAAGTGTTTTTTACTTAAATTAGCAATAGGAATTTGAAGGGATAAATTAATTAAAACAACCACAACTGCAATTAAAAAAGGAACCAATGCAACAGCGGGAGAAATAAAATAAATGGCAATAAGAGCAAAAATAAAAAAAGGAAAATCGATAATTTGAACGATTGATTTTGTTGCAAAAAAATCACGTACGGTTGCTAATTCTCGGAATAAATTGGCTTTTGCTCCTGTCATCATAGTATCGTATTGTGATTGCAATGTTAAAACACGTTTCATTAAATCCTCTTCTAAATACAAAGAGAGTTTTTTCCCTGTTTTATCAATGATGTGATTTCGTACACTTTTAAAAACCAATTCAAAAATCAATACAATAATCAAGCCAAAACTTAAAACAAAAAGTGTTTCATAGGCTTCATTAGGTACAACTCTGTCATAAACAGTCATGATAAACAAAGGAGTAAATAGGGCAAATAAATTAATAAAAAAAGTTAAAATACCTACTTCTATGTATGATTTCCAAAATGATTTAACGGGTTCCCAAAACCAATTATTATTGGAAACTTTATCAAGTAGTTTTTTTTTGTTCTCTTCTCTGAAAATTAAAAGCGCTTTTTTATAATGATTTAATTCATTAAATTCAATTTCAAATCTTTTTTCTTCTTTGGCATTGAACAGTTCAATTTTTTTGTTGGCTATATTTTTTTGATAAATTAAAGGAGTATCATTTTCATCAAAAATAATACAGGGTAAAAAATGATTGGGAATATTTTGAGCACTCATCTCTTTTTCAAGAGCAATAAGACCAATTTGATCGCAAACGATAAAGATAGAGGCTTTGTTAAATTCCCCATCTTTAACAGCATCTAAATTTAAAATAGTATCGATATTGACTTCGCCATAATAGAAGTCTAACATATATTTAAAAGCACAAAGAAGAGGGGTTTTTATGTCATTCAAATTTAACCTCATGGAATATAAATTAATAATGATTATAATTAAATTTTGCTTATAAAAAAGTAATAATTTAAGTTATAGTTATGTTTTGTTACTATAAAATGTCTTTTTTATCTACATCAATATCTACAAGGTTCTTTTCAATGTTTACTTTTATTAAAAGACTACAAGAATTACTGGCACAACTTAAAAAAAACAAGGGTCTTTGGTTTACCACATTAAGTGTTGTATCTATTAGTGGTATTTTTATTTGTATGTACATTATTACAACAATGACGGACAGAGTTTCTAAAGAAGTTTACCAAAGTATGTCAAAAAGTTATGAACAAATTTTAAATGTCAAAATTGAAAATAAGAAAACCGAATTTGAAAAAATTTTGGTAGCCATTCGTCAAAATGGTGCGTTATTAAACGCTATTGAAAACAATAACAACATTGCAATGACAGCGGTAAAAGATTTTTTAAATGAAGAGTTTGTTAAAAGTGGTTTTATGGATTTAAGTATTGATATTATCAATGTCACCAATAAAGATAGAGTTTTTCGAAATGCTGTTAATACAGTCATTAGTTCAAAACGGCAGTTATTTGGAATTGAAGTCTTAAATGAAGGCGTATTTGTTGTGTATTTATTACCACTGGAAAGAGATGGAAGTGTTTATGGGGTTTTAGAGGTTAAAGAATCCATACACTCTTTGCGAAGTGATTTTGTTAAACAAGGCAGTGAGTATGTATTTTTACTTGATAAAAAAATGTTGCCATTTATCTCTTTAGAAGCTAAAACAGGTAAATATAAAGAAGTCAATCAAGAATATACACTTGAAAATGTTCGATATGATACAAAATTTGCAGCAAGTATGCCAACCATGGATGAAAAACTGTATATGCAACTTTTAAAAGATAAATATACAATTGATCAAGGATATTTTAAAATAGTAAAGAAAATTACAGATATTAACGGGGCGGATGTTGGACTAATTATTGTAGGAGAAAGTACTGAAGTCAGTGGTGGATTTGTTAACATTGCCGATAATATGACAAATACGGTTACAACTGTGGCATTAGGCTTAGTGATATCTATTATTTTGTTTTTGTTTTAAGGTAGCAAATGAGAAGATTAAAAATATTAAAAATATACTTTGTTTTTTGGCTTTTTATCTTTTTTTTGGTATTTGCCAACTTTAAAATGTTTATTAGCTTTTTTATGGCGACATTAACCTTTAATATCGCTGTTTTGACAGTACTTGCTATTGGTATGGTTATTGTTTACCATTCGGCTTTTCGATTAACTATGCTTGCTGGAACATTTGGGATTTTAGCCTATAAAAAAGGGGATCAACTTATTTATTATCTTAAAGGCATTGACAGAATTATGCCGGCGAGTATTGCTCATATGTTTTATAAACGAGCAAAAAGTGGGACACTCTATTTTACCCAAAATGAAGCTAAAGATGTGACTTCTTGGCTTGAAGAGAAATTTGCCAATCAAAAAGTGTATATTAATTTCTTTACAGCAACGGCATTGATGATTGGACTTTTTGGAACATTTACGGGGTTACTCAAATCAATTGATGAGATGGGTGCAATTATTTTATCTTTAAGCGGAGATATCAATCTAGCAGAAGTAATAGCTGGGTTCTCTGGACCATTAAGTGGTATGGCAATTGGTTTTGGTTCATCACTGTTTGGAGTAGCAACGGCCATTATTTTAAGTATAAAAACCTATATTTTAAGTCGTAATCAAGAAGCTTTTATTGAAGATATTGAAGATTGGATGAAAGGTAAAATCATTGATACTCAATCTTCAGAAGTTATTGAACAATTTCACCAAACAATGGGATCCGCTCCTAAAAGTATAGGTCAATCTGGACAAACTCAAGTTGTCTCTGGTGATATGATGACGACAGGAAAATTTCTTAATGTATTTGCAGATGCTATGGGAGATTTAAAAGAAGAGTTACGCAAAAGTGCAGAGGGTAATGAAGTTGTATATAAAATGTTATCAGAGAATTTTGAAGCAAATAACAAATCAACGGGCAATGAAATTGCACTTTTAGAGAGTATTGTTAATTCGATAAAAGAGTTAAATATCAATCAATTTTCTAATTCAAATACTTTAGATGAGTCGCTTCAAAGTTTGGCGAATATTGCAACAAGTCAAAATAAGACGATGAAACAACTGGTTGAGATTCAAAAACAAAATCAAGAAAATATGGAAAAATTCATTAATAGCTTTGATATACGATTACAGCAGTTAGAAAATAATGTGAGAAAGTAAGTTTATGGCAAAACGATGCAATGAAGAGTTTAACCCTTGGCCACCTTTTGTGGATATTTTCTCTTCAGTTATTTTAGTTTTATTACTGTTTTTACTGATTACTATTGTTAATATTGGATATTATGCGCAATTCAAATTCAAAGTATCTTATACGGGAACCATAGCAACTGACCAAATTATTTTAAGCGAAGATCCTAAAAAGATTATTCTTGAGCAAACCAAACAAACTGAACAAATGATGCAAACTAAACCGTTAAAACAAACGTTAATAGAAGAACCTGAAACAAAAGATGAAGTGGGAGACATAGAAAGTGCCGGTAAAGATTTAAGCCGAATTTATGAAGATGAAAAGACAAAACAAGCAACCATTGCAACAGATGAATATCTGATTTTAAATTTTGGAGGAAATGACATCAAGCTTGATAATCCAACCATTTTACAAATAAAAGAGTTTATTGCTCAAGTTAAACAAAAATATTCCAAACATGTTGTTAAAATCAGTGCGGTTGACCCAACCAATCAAATCAGTGCTACGGTAATGAAACAAATATCCTTGGCACGAACGATTAATGCCAGAAATTTAATTCGGCAATTGGGATATGAAATCAAAGAAGTACAAGTGGATTTACTTAAACCAAACAGTACCAATATTGCCAATGAAAATGAATTTGGATTTTTAATAATTAGGATTGAAAAAAAATAATGATGACCCCTTTTGTTATAAAAACTTCATTGATTGCTTTTTTATTGATGTGTAGTGTTACAAATGCCAATGATAATATAGAAAAAACTGTTTTGAAAGAAGAAGAACCTAAGGTTGATTTAGTTGCTCCCAAAAATCCGAAAAACCATGCGATTGAAACTCAAGGTATAAACCAAGTTTATGGCGAAGAAACAGGATTAACAGGAACAATAACACCTAAGATACAAACAAAAAATAAGCAGTTATTGGGAGCTAACAATAATGAAGAGATTAATAATTATGTGAAAGTTTCTTTAGTGGATGTAATTTTAGAGACGGTTTCCAATAATTATAATGTCAAAATTGCACGAGAAAAAGTTCGACAAGCAAAGTTAAATTTAGATGAAGCCTATTCGGGATATAAGCCAACTTTGGATGTTGAATATAAATATGGGACAACTGAAAAAACGCCCAGTGATGATGGAATTGACAGTGGAATGAATCGATATCATGATGAAAGTGTTAAATTACAGTTCAAACAAAATTTATATGCAGGTGGTGCAACTCACAATAAAATCAAAGGATTAGAAAAAAGTTTGGAAGTGGCAAAAAACCGATATGAATTGGCCATTTCACAAGAGATACAAAATGCTATTAAAGCTTATTTTGGTGTAGTATTTTCTTATCAATCGTTGTATGCTACTCGAATCAATATGGAAATGTTACAAAAGATTTTAGAAATTGTAACGATTAAATATGATTTAGGGGCAGCATCAATTGGAGATATTAGTTCCATTAAAGCCAGTGTTTCTAATGCCGAATCAAAATTATCCAAAACCAATTCAAAGTTTGTGGAAGCTTTAAAATATTATGAATATATTGTTGGAGAAAACTTTAAATATACCTTGCCATATGAATATGAATTTAATATGCAAATATTGCCCGTAGAAGAACTTCTTGAAATTGCCAACAAACAAAATCTGAATATTGTCAGTTATTTAATTACCGTTGAGTCGGAACAATATAAACTCAAAGGGGCTCAATCGGCGTTTCATCCTAAAGTTGATTTAGAAATTACACATACAAGAACGTATGACAAAGATATTGACCCTGAAGAGTTTTATCGACAAAATATGAATGAAGCATATGTAACGGTTAAATATAATTTATACAATGCAGATAAAGATTCCAATAAAATTCTTTCTATTTACAGTACTATTCGAGAAACGAAATACAAAATTGAAGAAGAAAGAAGAAAAATTAAATGGATTATTTCTAATTTACATCAATCTCTTAATGCCCTTGACAATTCAATACAAAGCACACGTCAAGAAGTTGAATCTTCACAAGTTACCGTTGAATCTTATTGGGAAGCATTTAAAAATGGTGAACAGGATTTACAAACATTGTTGACGGCTCAACGACAACTTAATACGGCGCAAGTTTCCTTGATTGAATTTTATCAAAATCGGCTAAATGATTATTTTAAATTACAATTTGAAACAGGGCAATTGGTTTCTCATTTTGAATTAGACCCTACAAAAGATAATTTTATCGATTTTACAAAAAGCAAATATAATAAAAACAGTGTAAAGACAAAAGAAGATATTGATTTAATGGCATTTGCTTCTATTTTTGAACAAACAAAAGAAGATGAAAAAACAGAAATAACGCCTACAAAAGTGGTCGATACGATTGAAGATATTTTAATTTTTAAAGATAAATTCTTAGATGCAAATGACGACTATTTTACTCTTTATATCGGTGAGTTTGATACCATTTATGATACCTTTGGCTTTATAAAAAAGCATACGTTATCCAAACAAGCTTTTATGATAGATGTGTTAAATGATTACAAATTAAAAAATGTAATGGCGTATGGGATTTATGAAACACAAGAAAATGCCAATAAAGTATTAGAAGAAATTGGAAAGATAGAAAATAAAGAGTATAAAGTGGTTTCGATTAAAACCATTAAAGATATGTATAAAAACTTTATTGATGGTTTTGATGAATTACGACCCAAAGAACTCGTAGAGACCAAAACCATTACTTTAGCGCCTAAACCTCCAAAACCTTATGTAAGCAATGAATTGTTCAAACAAGAATTTATGGCTTCTAAACCCGATAATTATACGATAAATCTAGTGACTTTCTCACAATTGGACGATGCAATTTTATTGGTCAATAAAGAAGAAATATCAGAACAAGCACTTATTTTTAGATACGGTACAAATGCTGAGTGGGTTAAAGTTGTTTATGGTATTTTTGAAACGTATGATGAGGCCAATAAAGCACTGTCAAGATTATCACAAGAAACAAAAGATAAGTATTTTCCTGTGATTGAATTTATTCAAGATAAACAAGCATTGTATGACAAATACCAATATTTAAAATTAGGAACCCCTTCTTTTCATACCAATAAAGTCGAGTATGAAACCATCAACGAAGATATTAAAATTGAATTAAGAAATGCTATAACAAAACAAAAAGAGAATACAGCTAATGCTGAACCAAAAGCAAAACCAAAAAGTGAAGAAGATGTTCCTCAAGAAATAGAGTTTGAAGATATAACGCCTATACAAGATAGTTTAGAAGATGGAATTAAACTTAATGAGGTAATAAAAAACGAAGAGCCAGAGAGTCTTCATTCTTTTAAAGAAAAATTCTTAAAAGCACCGGATTCAAAATATACACTTAACATCGCAACATTTTTTAATGAGGAATCAAGTGAGATATTTATTCACAAAAATCAAATTCAAGAAAATGCATTTTCTTTTACCTTTGGAGCCGATAAATCCTTTCATAAAGTGATGTACGGAATCTTTGATTCTTATGATAAAGCCAATGATTTTATTCAACAATTGCCCAAAAGAATACAAAAAAATAGACCAAGAGTGGAACCGATTTATATTAAACAAGCGTTGTATCACAAATACAATAAAAAAAACAGTCAAGACATGACAGTTGCCAATACTCATTTAGAAGATGAAGCATGAATTTTAATTTAACCTTTCATAAAAAATTTTTATTTTTTTGTTTGCTTTTTCTTGGGTTTTTGTCTGCTTTTTTTGCGTATAAATATTACAATGAAAAAAAAGAGCTTAACGAGAAATTTTTTAGCGACATCAATAAGCAAATAGAGTTTGTTGTCAGCGATTTACAGGAAAAAATCTTAAAAAGTAATAATGAAACAATTTACAATATTCTCCAAGTTGCTTTGAATACCATCTCTCTTGAATCAATCAAAATACAATACAAAAACTTAATATTTTCAAAAGAAAATTTGATTAAAAATTCAACACAATCTCAAAATACAGATTGGGAAATCAGTGAAGTAACGACAGATGTAAAAAATGGATACGTTATTTTACAGTCCAATAATATGTATCGATTTTTTAATACGATTACGGTTAATATCGAAGAACCTATAAATTTTAGATTTCTTTTACATAAAAATCAAAGAGTGATTAATACCTTATCTTCTTTATCTTTTTATTATGTTTTAAAGAAAGAAGTTCTTTCTTCTACGGCAGAGTATGAAAAAACTGTAAATAGCCGTATGTTGTATGTTTTAGATCAACCTTTGGCAAATTTTGAGTATATTATTGATGAGCAAAAATTATATCAAGAAATCAATAAATTGAAACAAGCGTATCTTTGGAATACTTTGTACATCGGTATTATAGGGATTATTTTTGCCTTATTAATCTATTTATTTTTTATTAAAAAGATGCTATTAGAGCCAATGTTAGCCTTTAAAGCTTTTATGAAAGATGCTTTAGAAAATAATTTAATGCATAAACTGGATGAAAAAACTGGACACAATCCCGATATTGACGAAGCTTTTCGTTTACTTAATAAAATTTTAAGAAAATACATTGGGGTAGTGAATGAGCTTAATATTAATAAAGGAATATTAGAGCGAAAAGTATTTACAGATGATTTGACAGGACTACCTAATCAAAAAGTATTTGAACTGGATTTAAAAAATATGTTCATTGTAGGGTCGGATGGTTTTATTGGTTCCATTAAATTGGAAGCGTTAGGTAATTTTACCAAAGAGTATGGTTCCGCTTTGGCCAATCACTTAATTGAAGAGTTTACTCATGTGGTTCAAAATAAATTTTATGAAGTTAATCTTCAAGAAGCGACGTTGTATCGTTTTTTTGGTTCTGAATTTGCGATGATTTTAAAGAATGAAGAAGAAAATAAAGTTTTAGAGTTTGCACAAAGTTTAAATGAAGAACTCAAAGAGTTGCAAGCTCGTTATGAAGTTAAAGGGATATTAACTTATTTTAGCTTTGTTCCTTTCGATAAATATGGAACCATAGATTCAATATTGCATGCTTCAAGTGATGCTTATACTATTGCAAAAACAAAAGATGAGACCTACTATATAGTAAGTCCATCTGAAGTGTTGGATAAATTCCAATTTTTAGAACAAAATGTACGAGAGATTATTGAGAATAGTTTTTTTGAAGTTACTTTTGGATTAGAAACACGAACAACAGATGAAAGCAACCGACTTCTTATGCAAGAAGCCATTCCTATTTTATATGACAAAAACAAAGAAAAATTTTCTATTGGTGTTTTTGTATCGGTTGCAGAGAAAATTAATTTAGCCGTCCAATTTGATAAAATCATTATTGAAGAAGTGATTAAATATATTAAAAACAATGAAATTGATTATAATATTGCCATTAATCTATCCATGGCTTCTTTAGAAGATTCAGAATTTATTAATTGGTTACATTCTTTATTCTTATACAACAAAAATATATCAAAATATTTGGTTTTTAGTATGACTTCATATAATGCTTCAACCAATATTGAAGTTTTTAAAACGTTTATTGATGAAATACATCGATTTGGTTCAAAAATAATTTTAAAACGATTTAGTTCAAATGATTTTACGGTAGATCAACTCGAAGAGTTTCATTTGGACTAT
This sequence comes from Epsilonproteobacteria bacterium UBA4036, assembly GCA_002382325.1. Classification (GTDB taxonomy): domain Bacteria; phylum Campylobacterota; class Campylobacteria; order Campylobacterales; family Arcobacteraceae; genus Marinarcus. Next base: position 113,669 of record DGAG01000008.1, on the reverse strand, counting down.
TTACGAATCAATAAAGAGTATACAAATGCCATTTCAAAAGACCGAGATAAAAAGCATTTTTTAAGAACTATTGTGAATTTTGGTCAATCCAATGATATAATTATCATAGGAGACAGTATTAAAGATGAAAAAGATATTGAAATTTGTACAGCCATTGGTTTAGATGCAATCAGTAATTATTAATGAAGGAATAGAATGAAAAAACTCTTAATATATTTGGGTGTAAGTTTTCTTTTAATGATATTAACTGGCTGCTCTACGAAAGAGTTTCAGACTAAAAATTACTTTGATGCTTTGACCAAAGATGAAATTTTACAAGCAGGGAAATGGGTTTTTTTGCTTGAGGGAGAAGATAAGTATGTGATTGATTCGTATCGTGATCGATTGGAAGTGACACAAATTGGTATGTTATTTCATACATTACAACATAAAGATTTTGTTTTTAATGTTGAAGAAAATGAGTGCGGAACTTTTGCTACACTTAAAATCAGAGCCAATTTAGGTATCAATAAAATACTTGACCACAATGTATTTGAAATAGAACATCAACACTTTTGGGAAAAGCTGAATTTCTTTTTAGGGGATCAAAATGAGATAGTTCAAGAGGGGAAGAGATATACCAAAAGAGCAAAGCCGTATGATTCTTTTGCCAAGAATATGCAAGAAATTGTGGTCAAAAAATCAATAATACCCATGAAAGATTTATCGGGTTGTGTTATAAAAACAGAGTTTGAGAAAGGTGTGATTAAAACAGATATAAGCAGCACAGAGGAGACGATATATTATGAAGAGTTATAGAGTTATTTTAATATTTTTAATCATGTTTTCTTCTCTTTTCTCAAATGAATTTGATAAAGCTGTTGAGTATTATCAAAATAGACAGTATAAAGAAGCTTACGAAATTTTTAAAGAGTTGGCTTCACAAGATAATGCTCATGCTCAATATAATCTTTCTTTGATGTATCAACATGGGTTAGGCATTGAAAAAAACATTTATCAAAGTGCTTATTGGCTTGAAAAAGCTGTCAAAGAAAAAGACCCTAAAGCATTGAATAATTTGGCATATTTCTATGAACATGGTTTGGGGTTAAAACAAAATAAAAAAGAAGCAATGAAGCTGTATGAAGAAGCCGCTAATTTGAACTATGCTCTTGCTCAATACAATTTAGCCATGATGTATGAGAAGTTCGAAATTAATGAAGCGTTATTAAAAAAAGCATTTGAACTGTATGAAAAAGCTGCCAATCAATATTTTGTACCAGCACAAAATAATTTAGCGCGATTATACTATTTTGGCATGGGAACGGCAAAAGATTTAGAAAAAGCTTTTTTTTGGTATGAAAAAGCCGCACAAGCCAATAATGATGTCGCACAATTTAATGTGGCATTGATGTTTTATAGTGGGGAAGGTACAAGCAAGGATTATGATAAAACCTTGTATTGGCTTGAAGAGTCTGCCAATGCAGGCAACAAATTTGCTCAAACGCAGTTGGGAGATTTTTATAGAACAGGAGAGTTAGTAACACAAAGTTACGAAGAAGCGTTTTTTTGGTATTTTGAAGCAGCAGCCAGTGATTATGGAAAAGCACAATACTATGTTGGACTGTTTTATCATGAAGGATATGGGGTAGAACAAGATAAAGAAAAAGGACTCTTTTGGATGCTAAAATCTAAAGAAAATGGCTATGTATTTGCCAATACTTTTTTACAGCGGCAAATTAAAAAGTAAACGGCGATGAATACTCCTTTACTTGAGGGAAATGGGTTTAATCAACTTAAAAAATTTAGGTATGGGTATTGTTTGTATAATACCAATGATATGTATATTGGCAAATCCATACAATGGTATGGCGAATATTGTAATGGTGAAGTTGAACTTTTTTCACAAATATGCAAAAAAGGGGACATTGTAGTTGAAGTTGGTGCAAATATTGGTGTGCATACAGTTGCTTTGTCTCAACTTATTGGAGCCTCTGGCAAGATATATGCCTTTGAGCCTCAACGAATAATCTTTCAAACATTATGCGCTAATTTGGCACTTAATTCAATTACTAATGCCTATGCTTATGAATACGCATTGGGTGAACAAGCAGGAGAGATTTTTATACCTGAAGTTGATTATGCGACAAAAAATAATTTTGGAGGAGTTACTTTAAATCATAAGAGTTTGGGAGCTAAAATTCCCTTGATTTCTTTAGATTCTTTTTTAAATCTCAATAGATTAAAATTATTAAAAATTGATGTAGAAGGTATGGAACTTGAAGTTCTTAAAGGAGCCAGAAATATTATTTCAAAGACCAATCCAATTATTTATGTAGAAAATGACAGAGTTGAAAAATCTCAATTTCTTATTGAATATTTATGGGAACTTAATTACAAACTTTTTTGGCATCTTCCTCCTTTGTTTAATCACAATAACTATTTTAATAATAATAACAATTTGATTGGAAACTTTATTGCAATTAATATGTTATGTATTCCTAACGACTCTAAGATTGAAGTATGCAATCTTATTGAAGTTACCTCTTCAAAACAACATCCCTCATTAAAATAAGTCACTAAATAGGAATTGTATCTTTTTAATCAGTTTTTGCTGCAAAATATGTTAACATATATCTATAAAATACCACAAAAGGTAACGATATGCCAAAAGAGATTCAACAATCACAAACAACTGAAGTATTAATGGAAACGAAAGATATCTTATCCTATCAAAATAAGAAAGTTCTTGTTAAGAAAGCTCCTCAAAAAGGACAGAATGTTGCCGTGTATGTCCGCCCAGGTGATGAGATTGAGTACGAATTGGATGGCATTAATATAGAAAGTTTGGAATATCGATTAGTGGGTGGAGATATTGTTGTTACTCTACCAAATGGTGGGCTTTTTACTTTCGTCTCTATGGCACTTATGGGATACAGCGACAACCCTCCGGGCTTTAGTGGAGTAGGTGGACAAAAGTTCTCTTTAGGACAAGTACTTTCTCAAGTTGAAGAAGTGAATGACTTGCCCTTAAATTCACTTCCTGTAGAAGCCGATATTCAGCGAGAAGATAAAGTCAAGAAAATTGTTGAAGATATTGAAGAGACGATGGAAAAAGTCTCTCAAATGATTGTACAACAAGAACAAACAGAACAAGACCAAAGCAAAAGTGAAATGGAATCTTCCTTTGACTTTGCACAGCCTCCTGTTGAGATACCTGAAGTGGTTGAAAACCAATTTACATCGGATGAGAGTTCATCTCCCATTGTAACACCCGGGGATGATGCAAAGGTTGAAGGGGTTTTACCAACACTTACGTTTGATATTAATGTAGAACATATTAAAGCTGTTGATGAGTTTATTGGTGATGGAATGGCAAGAACACTTCATGTTACAGGAGGTGGAGGAACTCTTTATGCCAATGATTATCCCAATAATCCAGCGTTAAGTGAGCTGCAAAAACAGACCAACGCAGAAGATATTGATTTTAGTACAGTCAACAGGGCATTAGCTCATCAATCCGTCATAAAAGTCGACAATGAAACTTTTTTTGGAGATGATTTTACATCAAGATTAATCAAACTCTCTCCTTCCCAACCAGCTGGTTTTGGAATTACTACCATACAAATCAGTGGTATTCCCGGTATTGCTTCAATTGTTGGAGGAACTTCAAGTGGTGGAGGCGTTTGGACATTAAGCCAAGCTGATGACATCACGCAAGGATTTACGGTCAATCCTAACAATGGGGAGATTAATTTTGCCATTAAGTACAATACGAATTTGGGACAAGTCTATACTTTCGGTATGAAAGTAGAGGCCCAATCAGAATGGAGTATTGACAATGTACCAGACCATTTAAAAGCAGATGCAGAACAACCTGAGTTGACAAGCATTACCTTTGATAAAACTTATGGAATGAATATTAAAGAAGTCGACCCAGATGCCCCTTTGAGTTACCGATATTCGCAAGTGGATGATTTCAAAGATGGTTTTGTGCTTGCAACGAATCTTAATGACAACATTATTCGAACAGGAAATATTGACACGACGGTTATTGGTGGTGTGACTCAAGATACTATTTTTGCACAAAGTGGTGAAGATACATTGTATGGAAATGAGGGGGATGATACTATCGCCCCAGGTCAAGGAAATGATACGATTGATGGGGGCAGTGGAAGTGATACGGTTTCATACTCCAATTTAGCAGTTTCAAATGCTGGGGCTGGAGTTGAAGTTGATTTGTCTTTAGGCGTGGCAAAGAGTACACTAGCGACAGGTGGATTAGAGACCGATACCCTTCATAGCATTGAAAATATTATAGGAAGTGATTTTAGAGATACCTTAACTGGAAGTAACGATGTCAATATAATTCATGGTGGTGCAGGAAACGATACGATTGATGGAAAAAATGGCAATGATTTTTTGTATGGAAATGCGGGCAATGATTTAATCAAAAGTGGTCTAGGTAATAACAGCATTGATGGTGGAAGTGGCGTTAATACAGTGGATTATTCACAAGTGACGGATACCAATGGTGTAAAAGTAGCATTTTTAAGCGATACTGCTCGAGCCAATGGTGAGACGTGGGGTGAGGGAACAACGACCAATACCACCGATAGACTTGAAAATATTCAAAATGTAATAGGCTCTGCTTATAATGATACTTTTAGTGGTGCTGATAATACCAATAACAGCTTTGATGGGGGAAGTGCTGGAAGTGATTTAGTCGATTACAGCAGTTACACCAATAATGCTGTTGTTGTGAACTTAAATGAAGGTCGGGCCATTGGTCAAGGAACCGATGCACTTACGAGTATTGAAGCCATTAAAGGAACCGACATTTTTGCTTTTGGAGATACCCTTATTGCTTCATCAACGCAAGATAACACCCTTTACGGTATGGCAGGAGATGATGTGCTTAAAGCCGTTGGCGGTACGAACTCTTTGTATGGTGGCAGTGGTGCTGATACGGTTTACAGTGGAACGGGTGATGATATTCTTGATGGGGGATTAGGAAATGATACCGCCAGTTATGAAGATATTACAACAGGTGGAGTTACCGTATATTTAGGAAAAGACAATACAGCACAAGATACCATCAATGCAGGAAATGACACACTTAATGATATTGAAAATCTAATTGGTACGGTTTTTAATGATACATTAGGAGCAAGTTTAACCGGTGTAAATACACTCAATGGGTTAGGTGGAAATGATACAGCTGATTACAGTGTTTTAACAAAAGCAACTACAGATGAAGGAGTGGTTGCAAATTTATTGAATGGAACAGCTTCAAAAGGCTTAAGTATCGATGATACGCTTCTTAGTATTGAAAACTTAATTGGTACTAATGGGAAAGATACTCTTATAGGAAATAATTCTAATAATACTTTAGATGGAGGTACGGGCAATGACCTTTTTATTGCACATGAAGGCAATAACAGTATTATTGGAGGTGATGGTGTAGATACCATTGATTATAGCCAATCACTTAAAGCCATCGTTGCTGAAAATATTGATACAACCGGTACAATTTTAAGAGGAACGGGTGCGGCACAAAACAGTGATGAGCTTAGCTCTGTTGAAAAAATTATTGGGTCAAGTTATAAAGATGTGATTAAAGCAGATGCTTCTTCAATTGTTGAATTTGAATTTCATGGTGGTTCTGGAAATGATACCTTACAAGGGGGATTAGGCAACGATAACTTGTATGGTGACAGTGGTGATGACTATTTTTATGCCAGTGGAGGCAGTGATTATGTGGACGGTGGCAGTGATGGCGAAATCACAGGCGATACCATCGATTTTTCACAAATCAATGCAAAAATTGAATTGACTTTAGGTGAATCGGGTAACGAATCAAAAGTACTTGAGGGTGATGCAAAAACGCAAACCCATACCATCATCAATATTGAAAATATTACAGGAAGTTTAGACCACGAAAATACCTTAAGAGGAAATTCTCAAAATAATACTTTAATTGGTGGAAATGAAAACGATACCCTAAGTGGTGGAAATGCAGGTACGAACTATCTTGAGGGTGGTTTGGGCGTTAATACAGTCGATTATAGTGCCATTAGCGTTTTACCAACGGCACAAAACTTAGGTATTACCCTTAATTTAAATAACAGTGCTTTACAAGAAGTGTTTACCAACAGTAACGGCATTATTGTTCGAGAAACACTGAACAACATTCAAAATGTAATTGGAAGCAGTTACAAAGATGTGATTCGAGCTAAAGATGGTGAAGATAATGTGCTTAATGGTGGATTAGGTGATGATACGTTTATTGCCAGTCGTGGGAATGATGAGTTCATTGGACATGAAAACTCTATTGATGTAGTGGATTATACTTATGCCAAAGATGCCTTAGGTAATACCATTGATTTGGTGGTTAATATCAATGATGGTGTACAGCTGATTCATGCAGATTATGGTACGCATACTTTTTCAAATATCAATGGGCTTATTGGAAGCGATGGAAATGATATTTTAATTGGTAACAATGGACAAAATACACTCATAGGTGGAAAAGGAAACGATACACTGCTGGGATTTGGTGGCAGTGATTATCTTGATGGGGGAGAAGGTATTAATACGACCAGTTTCGCTTTTACCGCAGTGGGAGTAAGTGTTGATTTAAATAATACAGAAGTACAAGATACCAATGCAGGAACCATTACGATTAAAAATATCCAAAATGTTATTGGTGGGGCTGGAAATGATATATTAAAAGGAAACAGTTTAAATAACACGCTAAGTGGTGGTTTTGGTGCGGATACTTTGTATGGTAGTTCCGGATATAACGTGTTAAATGGGGGGTTAAATGGCTATGAAGTTGATATTTCAGGAGCATTTAATGCCGGAACTACGTACTCTTTTACCCTTAATGGTCAAATTATTAGTGCCAGTGCTGCGAATAAAGATGACCTTTTAAAAGCACTTGAAAATGCGTTTAATCAAAATACAACACTCAGTGCAGATTCAACCATTGTCAATAATGGCACCAAGCTATTTGTAGAAACATCACATACACTTACCCCAACTAATATGACAGCGGATTATAAAACATTTATTGATGTAGCTGATTACTCTCATGTCAGCTCTTCAAATGGAGTTACCATTGATTTTGTAACCCCGTTTGATTTATCTGGACAAGCTTATCAAGTTACTGATAATGCCAATGGGGGTCGAGATAGACTTGAAAATATTGAAAAAATCATCACCACTAAAAACAGTGATACCGTACGATTGGCAAATGATAGAAATGCCAGTGATAAACTCATTGTTGAATTGGGTGGGGGCAATGATACTATTTATGCAAACAGTGGTAAAAATATTATTTATACTTCACGAGCAAATGAATCATTGGACAGTACTGTTGCAGATTTTTCAATTTATAACAATATCGTTTACAGCGGAGTTGGAAGCGATACAGTAATAGGAAGCAGTGGCAATGATACCTTTTTTGTCTCTTCCAATGATACATTAGGCGGTGCTTTGGAAGACAGCTTTGATGGTACAAGCGGCGGTGTAAACAGTTTAAACTACAGTCAAATTCTTGATGGAGATAATAACAGCACTACGGGTGGAATTGATGTGACACTCAATGGTAATACTCAAATGACCATTGAGTTGAAAAATGATGCCGGTGATACAACGATTCACACCATGAAATTTCAAAATGTGTCGCATTTAGTTGGAACTGCCAATAATGATACCATTACAGGAGACAGTCGCGACAATGTACTAGACGGTGCTGCAGGCGATGATACTATTTTTGGATTTTCTGGTACCAATACCCTTTTGGGTGGAGCAGGCAATGACCAAATTACAGGGGGAAGTGGTGTTGATATTATCAATGGTGGCAGTGGCAATGATACTATTTTTAGTAGTGCTGGTAACGATAGCCTTGATGGAGGAATAGGTCAAAATACGTTAAGTTTTGCTCAACGTGATGGCGTTGGAGTATTTGTTGATCTTAATATCTCAACAGCAAGTATTGATACCAATGGTGGAGTCAATTACAATGAAGAGGATAGGGTCTCTAAAATTCAAGAAATCATTGGAAATAATAGTGATAATACATTATATGGAAACAGCAGTGATAATGTTTTAGACGGAGGAAGTGGCGGACGAAACTCTTTATATGGAGCCGGAGGGAATAATACCTTAAGAGGGGGCGGTGGAGTTGACATAGCCTATTATGCTCCATCTGCTACTTCTATTGAAGTGAATATGAACGGTGATGTGGATGGTTTTCATGTAACCACTAGTGGTACTACTGGAAAAGATAAGCTTATTAATATTGATGAAATTCACGGTTCAAATTATAAGGATAAATTTACAGGGGATAGTACAACTACGGGATATATTTTCCGTGGTGGTTTAAATGATGACACTTTTTACAGCAGTGAAGGAGTAAATGTCCATGATGGTGGAGCAGATAATGATTTATTTATTATTACTTCAAAAGATCATGGACAAGATAGTTTAGTTGGAGGTAGTGGAAGTGATACTGTTGATTTTAGTGGCGTAACAGATTTGGTTACACCAACAAGTGGATTGATTGTTACCCTCAATGGCAATGAAGAGGTTATAAGTACATTAAATGGCATTGCTTCACATAAATTGCAGGGCATTGAAAATATTATTGGTACACAACACAATGATACCATAAGAGGTGATGCCAATAACAATGTTTTAGAAGGTAACGGTGGAGATGATTATTTTATCGGCAGTGGTGGTTTTGATGTTATTAAAGGAAGTATTGCTTCACAAAATGTGTTAAGTTATGAAAACTTAACGGTTGCTGATGAGGGTATTGTGGTTGATTTAACGGCAAATGATTATCAAGTCAGCAGCGATGGAAAAGGAAGCAAAGATAAAATTGAAAACATTGATACGATTATAGGAAGTGTGAATGCCGATGTCTTTAGAGGAAAAGACGGAGAGGGAAACACTTTTATAGGTGGTGAGGGTAATGACTGGTTTTATGCCAGTAAAGGTGATGATTTTTATACAGGACATGCCAATAGTATTGATACGGTGGATTACAGTTATATTAAGGCCAACGATGGCACTAATATTGATTTGGATTTAGATATTAACGATAGCACAAAAGTGATTACAGGTGTTGGAACCCACACCTTTAAAGACATCAATGGACTTGTTGGTGGTGATGGAAATGATACTTTAAGAGGAAACAGTGGGGCGAATACGCTTATTGGTGGTGGTGGAGATGATACACTGCTTGGATATGGTGGAAAAGATTATATTGATGGAGGTGCTTATAGTAATGGCAACTTTGTAAGTTTTGCATATACGTCACAAAATATCACACTTGATTTAAGCAATACCGATGAACAACAATACACTACAAATAATGATGATTTATTAACCATTAAAAATATTCAAAATATTACAGGTGGGGCTGGAAATGATAATATTAAAGGCAATAATTTTAGCAATATTTTAAATGGTGGATATGGAGCAGATACCTTAACTGGAGGAGCGGGCAATAATACTTTAAATGGGGGACAAAATGGTTTTGAACTTGATATTACGTATGCCAATGGCACAACATACTCTATAGAACTTAATGGCGTTACCTTTACTTATACCGCACAAGCAGGTGATACAAAACAAAAGGTTTTAAATGCGCTTGAAACAGCATTTAATCAAAGCACACCTACATTGGCACACAGCAGTATTGTTAATCACAATGGAAAACTCTTTTTAGAAACAAGCCACACGCCTAACTTAACCAATATTACAAGTGATACAAAAACGTTTATTGATGTGGCGGATTATAGCAGTGTGACACTTAATAGCGGTATTAAAGTGGATTTAACCAACACCGCAAATGCCACGTATGAAGTTTTTGATAATGGCTTTGGTGGAAAAGATAAGTTAGAAAATATTGAAGAGATTTGGGGAAGCAGTTTTGGGGATGTGTTTGTTGCAGGCAGCGGCAATGATACCATTTATGGACAAGGGGGCGATGATCTTTTTATAAGTTCTGCTACAAGTGGGGAAAATTACTTTTTTGGAGGCACTAAAAATGTTGCCAGTAATGACAGTGGAACAATCAGCTACAGTGCTTATGACCATAATGGAACTTTAATTGGTGGAATTACTTCAAGTGATTATTATATTATAGGAGATTTAAACAGTGGAAGTATCACTGTACACCAAAGCAGTGATAATGCATTAATAAAATCAGATTATATTGATGGAATTAAAAATATCACAGGGAGTGCAGGTAACGATACTCTTACAGGAAAAGATGACATAAGCAGTGTGGTTAAAGGTGGGGTTGGTAACGACACTTTTTACATGAGTACGGGTGCATTGCAAGGGGATGGCAGTGTGATAGGTGACCGTATTTATGGTGACAGTGGTGATGACACTTTTATTTTTAAAGCCCCCGATGGAACAGCTGTTGACCAATTACTTGAGTACGGAAAAGGGACACAAATCGATGGTGGCAGTGATACAAATTTGGTCGATTATTCTGATTTTAGTGAAAAAATCAATCTTCGATTGACAGATAACTCTTTTGGCGTGGTTAAAATTGGAGTGGCGGATGAAAATCATCATTATTTAAAAAATATTCAAAACATCACAGGAACGGCACTTGATGATACGATTGAAGGAAATTCAAACGATAATGTTCTCAATGGAAATGGCGGTAATAATACGATTAGCTTTGAAAATGCTCAAACGGGAGTCAAAGCTAATATTGGAAGTGAATTTATTGTTAATGGTGTTTCCGCAAGTATTGATGGAACGTATGAAGCTCAAAATGCAACGGGTTCAAGAACGGTTACTGTAGGTGCAACAACGACAACATATACCATAGGTGATGACACTATTACCAATTTCCAAAACATTATAGGTTCAAGTTTTGATGATATTTTAATAGGAAGTGATGATAAAAATATTGTCAACAGCACAGGTGGAAATAATTTTATTTATACAGCAAGTGGCAATGACTCTATTTATGGAGGAACAGGGAACGATACCATTGCAGCAGGAAGTGGAGATAACTTAATTGATGGCGGAACAGGGATTAATACGGTTTCATTTTTTGATGCTGATCATGTGATTGCAAACTTAAGAGGGGGAGCTGGGTATGGAACAGCAACCACGACGTATGGAAGTGATACTTATAATGGCAATCAACTTTACAATATAACCAATCTTATTGGAAGCAGTGGAAATGATACGCTTCAAGGTAACAGTGGAAACAATACCATCGATGGTGGAGGTGGTACCAGCAATACAGTAAGTTTTAGTGATGCACTTAATGGCGTTGAAGTTGATTTACGAATTGTAGGACAACAAGATACAAAAGATGGACTTGATACGCTTATTAACATTCAAAATATTATTGGTTCAAATAATGCAGATACACTTATTGGTAATAATAACAATAACAGCATTACAGCGGGTGCTGGAAACGATACGCTAAGAGGCATTGCAGGAGTGAATGAACTGTATGGTGGGGCTGATGATGATATGTTTTACGCAGGAACAAGTCAAGATTTAATTCATGGTGGTACAGGAGTTGATACCATTAACTACAGTGAAGTTACGAGCAGTGGTGTTGAGGTTGATATGGGAAATTCAACCACATATCAAACAGTTTATGGCACGACCCAACACCAACTTATTGACGTGGAAAATATCATTGGAACATCACAAGATGATACCTTTAGAACACACTTTACTGTGAGTAATCGGTTTGTTGGAGGGGGAGAAAACAGCAATGGCGATACGTTAGATTACAGCAATATGAATATCAGTGGCAACGCAGTACAAAATTTTGTACGAGTTGATTTAAATGATAACAGCGGTGCGATTTATCAAGCCAATGAATTAAAAGCCACCGATACGATTATTAATATTAGAAATATCACAGGAACAGCTGGTAACGACACGATTAAAGGAACAGCAACCAGTAATACTTTATTAGGTGGAGCTGGAGCTGATACTTTAGTAGGTCGAGGTGGAAGCAACTATCTTGATGGGGGTACAAGTGGAACTGATATTGACGTAGTTGATTATTCTCTTGCTGGAAGTGGTATTGTTGTTGATATGAGAAAAGCCACTGAGCAAGTTGCAACCAACGGTTTTGGAGGGATTGATACTTTAGTTAACATTGAAGAGATTTTAGGCAGTGAATTTAATGATGAATTCATAAGTGGAAGTGCCAATGATACGTTTAAAGGTTTAGGAGGGGATGATACCTTTAAAGCTTCTTACGATGATGGCAATAATACTTTTTATGGTGGCACAACGGATGAAGTAAATGGCGATACTGTATCGTATGAGTTGATTGATGATGCTAATTATAAAGTAGTAGGAACTATTGGTAATGGGCAAACGCTGCAAGTATTTAATGCTTCAAATGTGTTACAAAAATCAGATACCATTTATGATATTGAAAATCTTACAGGGAGTGCAGGAAACGATACGCTTACAGGAAATAATTCTAAAAATACGCTTCAAGGAGGAGCTGGAGATGATACCCTTGTAAGTTTTGGCAGTACGGGTAATGTTCTTGATGGGGGTACTCATAACAGTGTTGCAAGTGGTGGAGACTGGGCAAGTTATACTTTAAGAGATGCCAAAGTGGTGGTTAATTTATCCGCAGTGGATGTCAATGATTTTTCAACGGCAACCATTGGAGTCAATCAAGATTATTTAAAAGATATTGAAAATATAAAGGGAACCATTCAAAGTGATACCCTTGCAGGAAATAGTTTAGATAATACACTGCACGCACATCAAGGAACCAATGATACACTTATAGGAAGCAGTGGCAATGACTATTTAGTTGGAAGCAGCGATGGGCAAACTGTTTTTAAAGCAGGGGTCGTTTCTACAACAGCAGGCGATTTTAGTCTAAGCAGTGGGGATGATGGCAGTAATACGTATGAAGGGTTTGGCAGTGATAATTTGCTTGATTACAGTGCCTATGACAGTACACGAACCATTGAGGTAAATCTGCACTCTTCAAATACTGTTACCAAAAAATTAAATGCGACAAATTTTGGAACCGATACTATCAGTGGTATTAGCAATATCACAGGAGGTGCTGGTGCTGATACTATTATTGGTTCAAGTGCACAAAATAACAGTTTAAAAGGTGGACAAGGCGATGATACCATCAGCGGTGGAGGTGGTCAAAACTACCTTGATGGAGGAGCAGGATTAGGGGATTATGTCAGTTATGCGTATCTTGAAAGTGGTAAACATGTCACGGTTGACTTACAAGCCAGTACGGCAAATGTTGATGTGAATAATTTTGATGAGCTGCATGGATTTGAAAATGTCATTGGAAGCAGTGGAGCTGATACACTCAAAGGCAATAACAGTGATAATATACTCATTGGAGGCAACAGCAACGACACTTTTTTTGCACAAGGAGGTGTGAATACCATTTACGGTGGAACGGTAAGTGTTGCAGGTGATGGCTCCCTTATTGCGAATGCTTTAACGGGTGGCGAAATTAATACCATCAGTTATGAAGATGAGACTCAAGATGTTATTGTAGATATGTCTCAAAACTTAAGTGGACTCAATGATACTGGAACAATCAGTACAACAAGTCGTGCAACACTCTATGGCGTTCAAAATGCCATTGGTGGAACAGGTGATGATATTTTCAAAACCAATACAACTGTAAGTAACAGCTTTGATGGGAATGATGGAACGGATACGGTTGATTATTCAAATCTCACAGCAACGCAAAATATAAATGTAACACTCAATGGAAGCACTTTGGCAACTGTTAGCATAACAAATGCTTCAAACGACACCATTAAAAACATTGAAAATGTTACAGGTGGAGCAGGAGATGATAGTATTGTAGGGGATACCAACGATAATATTTTAATTGGAGCTGCTGGAAATGATACCCTAAGAGGAACCTCCGGAAACAACGAGTTGTATGGTGGGGCTAATAATGATATGATTTACAGTGGAGTGGGTAATGATTTAATTGATGGAGGAGATGACATTGATACCGTTAACTACTCTGAAGCCGTAGCTGCTGTGAATGTGGATTTAGGGATAGAGACAGCTCAAAATGTTGGCGGCGGTATGGGGATTGATACTTTAAAAGATATTGAAAATATCATTGGAAGTAATTTTGACGATACCTTTAAATCGCATTTTTCAAGAGATAATCACTTTGATGGGAATGGTTATGATGATAAAGGCGATACGGTTGATTACAGCCAGTTGAGTGTAGATGATGCCACACAGGATTTTGTCAGAGTTGATTTAGACAATGACGGTGAAATTTATATAAATGGCAGTTTAAGTGCAACGGATACGTACACCCATATTCAAAATATTATTGGAAGCGATGGGAATGATTCTATTTATGGAGACAGTGCAGCCAATACTTTAAGTGGTGGAGCGGGTGATGATACGTTGATGGGTCGAGGTGGAAAAGACTATCTTGATGGTGGAACTGGAAACAATACGGTAAGTTATGAGTATGCAACTACCAATGTAGAAGTTGATTTTAAAATAGGGCTTGGATATGTGAATGCCAGTGATCAAGACACATTGGTTTCAATTCAAAATGCCATTGGTGGCAGTGGTAATGATATTTTTAAAATGGCATCTGGTGCTACAGCTAATACCATCGATGGAAACAGTGCCAGTGGAAATCTTGTCAGTTATGAGTACTATACCAATGGTGTGAGTGTTGATTTAGGAGCAGTTGGAGCTCAAGAAGTTGTTACCGGAGATTTTGATACACTACAAAATATCCAAAGCATCAAAGGGGGTGAGGGTAATGATGTGTTTAAAACCAATTTTACCGTTGCGAATCAATTTGATGGAAACAGTGGAAATAACACCATGGATTACTCTAATGCCACTTCAGCTCAAAATATTACCGTCACACTGGATGGAGCAAATTTTAGAGATGTTACTATAACAACAGCCCAAACGGATAGAATTAAAAATATTCAAAACTTTTTTGGTGGGGATGGTGCCGATAATATCACAGGAGATGGAAACAGCAATATCTTAAGAGGTGGTGCTGGAAATGATAATATCAGTGGTGTGGCAGGTCTTAATGAACTTTATGGTGAAGCAGGTGATGATATTATCACAGGTGGTACGGGCAATGACTTTATTGATGGTGGTGCCAATGATGATATCATTTATGCAACAGCTGGTGATAACACCATTTATGGTGGTGATGGAAGCGATACTATATTCAGTGGCAGTGGCAATGATACGATTTATGGTGGGTATGTCGATGGCAGTGATGTTCACCAAGATAACAGTGTACAAGACTGGGCAAACTATCAAAATGCCTTTACTTTTATTGAAGCGAATTTAAATTCAACAATCGTTGATGCCAATATCGCAGCGGGAGCTACAGGATATGCCAAAGGAACGTCAACAGGCACGGATAGCTTCTTTGGGATTGAAAACTTAAAAGGGAGTAATTATGCCGATATCATTACGCTTAATGATACTGTAGCAAATACGATTGTTTCAGGCAGTGGTAATGATATTATTAAAGTTGACACCAATGCTTACACAGGTGGAAATACCATTGAAGGTGCTTTAAGTGTAGGTGCAAACAGCAGTAGTGATACAGTGGATTACAGTGCTTTAAGTGATAATACAAATAATATCAGTGTGGATTTGAATGTGGTTAATGGCAACAATCAATCTATGGTGAATTTTAGTGATAATACCATTGTTAGTGATTTACTTCAAAATATTGAAAACATTACAGGAACGGCAGGTAATGATACTTTAATAGGAAAAAGTGCGACCAATAATACCCTAATAGGTGGGGCAGGAAGCGACTTCTTGATGGGAAGAAGTGGAAATAACTATCTTGATGGTGGAAATGGAAGCAGTGGAAATTATGTGAGTTATGAATATGTAGGCAGTTCAAACAGTGTGGTTGTGGATTTAACGAATCAAACAGCCAATGTGGTTGGAAGTGGATACAGTGATACCATACGAAATATTCAAAATGCCATAGGTGGAGCAGGAAATGATACACTTACAGGAAGTGGTGAAGCCAATATTCTTGTCGGTGGAAATGGTGCTGATAAATTTGTGATGATGGGCGAATTATCAGATACCGTTTATGCTGGAAGTATTACTTTTGATGGAAATGGAGATATTGATACTCATACAGATAGCAATACTCAAGATACCATCGATTACAGTGCGTATAATAATCAAACGATTATAAATTTGACCGCTCAAACAGCGCAAGTCGATTTACTTAACAATGATTTTGCAAGTGGCTCAAAAAATGATACCTTTTATGGCATTGATAATGTCATAGGAACAGCTCAAGCAGATACAATTACCAGTGGAAGTGGTGTTAATACCATACATGCAGGAAGTGGAACAGATACTATTTATGCAGGAAGTGGGGCGGATACTATTTATGCACAAGGTGGCGATGATATTATCAATATGCTTTCTGTTGCAAATGCGGCTTCAAACTTGGTTGATGGGGGCGATGGTTTTGATACGGTTTCGTATGATGGATTAGCAGAACGAGTCGTTATCAATATGCAAGGGGTCACTGATGTTGCTGTTCAAGTAGGAGATACGACCAATCATCATACCATTACATCTATTGAAAATATTATAGGAACCGCACACAATGATACCATCACAGGCAGTGATGGAGTAAATACGTTTGTTGGACTTGATGGGGTTGACAGTATTTATGCCATTGCAGGAAATAATCTTATTTATGGTGGAACACAAGAAAGAAATTCTGCTTCTACAGATGTGAATTTACTTGTAGGAGGGACAGGCAACGATACGATTTTTGGAGCAGCCGGAGCAGATGATTTAAGTGGTGGCTTAGGGAATGATACTTTATATGCAGGTGCAGGCAATGACATCATAAAAGGTGGGAATGGAGAAGATACCCTTTATGGTGAAGCAGGGAATGATACCTTTGTATTTGAAGCTGCGGATAATATGACCAATTTTGTCTATGGTGGGAATGAAACACACGACAATGGAACGCTTGATATGGTGGATTACAGATTAGCCATCAAAGGTATGACCATTGATTTAAGTGGCAAAGAGGGCATTCAAGCTTCGGATGAAACGATGTATGATACAAATGTTATAGGCACTTATGATGACAATGGGTTTGCTTACAGTGCGGATCAAGGGTTTAACTTATTGTATGGAATAGAGCAAGTACGTGGAAGTGATTTAGAAAGTGATACCATCAAAGGAAGTATTTCCAATAACTCAATTTGGGGACACGGTGGTGATGATACCCTTTATGGTGTTGCAGGTGATAACTTTCTTAATGGTGGTGCGGACGATGACTTAGTATTTGCTGGACTTGGTGCTGATGTGATGGTTGGTGACAGTGGCAATGATATGTTTAAAACCTATTATGATGCAAGTGGTGCAAATGATGCCTTAAAATTTGGTGGAGACAATAGCATCTATGGTGGTACTTGGGACGGTACAACGGCAACTGCAAGTGGAAGTGATACGGTTGATTACAGTGCGATTACTGATTCAAATTACTCTGTTTTTGTTGATTTGGCAGCTGAGGGACAAATTGTAACTGTAAGAGAGAACAGCGATTTATCAACCGCAATTAAGACAGACTCTGTGTATCATATCAACAATGCCATTGGGACAAGTGGGGATGATACGTTTAGAGGAAATGCCAATGCCAATAACCTTAATGGATTTGCAGGAAATAACACCGCACTTTATACCTATACCGCACTCATTGCAGGTATTAATGCCAATTTACAAGCAGGAACGGTGACTAAAACAGTTGCAAGTGGAAGTGTTACAGATACACTCTCAAATATTCAAAATCTTGTAGGAAGCGAGTTTGATGACTCTTTTGTCAGTAGAATTGATGAAGATAATATCATCGATGGTGGTTTAAATACAAATGAAAATAATGGAGATACACTTGATTACAGTACCAATGGTGCAGCTAAAATTGTATTAAATCTTGACACAACACACACGTCTAATGCCGACAATCCCGTAGTTTGGAATGATGGTGATGGTTATGCTAATGTGAATATTTATAATGCGAGTGGAGTAAAAATAGCCACCGATAAAATTGCACATATCGAAAATATCAAGGGCAGTGCAGGGGCAGATACCATTTATGGAAATGGAGAAAACAATACTATTTTTGGTATGGGTGGAAACGATACCATCTATGGAATTGATGGGCAAAACTATCTTGATGGTGGGGCTGGAAATGATTTAATTTACAGTGGACTTGGAGCAGATGAGCTTTTGGGTGGTACTGGAAATGATACTTTTAGAGCAAATAGTGCTGTCCACTTCACAGGGGATGTTATAGATGGTGGAAATGAAACCGATGGAGTAAATACCACAGGTCGAGGAAGTGATACGGTTGATTATTCACTCATAGACACTACAGGATTTATTCGAGGAGTTCATGTTGCTCTTACGGAAGAGACGTCAACTACTGTGACTATAAATGAAGATGGAAGTGGCACAGGCTTACATGCCCATACGATAGTTAATATTGAAAATATTATTGGAACTTCACACAATGATTCTATTGTGGGTGATGGTGGGAATAATACTTTAATTGGTGAAGCGGGAGTTGATATCATTAAAGGAACCGCAGGTAATAATGTCATTTACGGTGATAAAATCAATGCAACAGAAGTTGATGATACATCAAGTAATGATGAGATTTATGCCGGAACGGGTAATGACACAATTTTTGCAGGGGCTGGACTAGATACTGTGTATACCAATAGTGGAAATGATACAGTTTATGGTGGATTAAATGATGATACCATTTATGGAGGAAAAGGAGACATTAACTATATTTATGGTGGTTCCAATACTCTTGAACAAGGTAATGACACCGTAAGTTATGAGTTGGTTACAAGCAGTGTAACTGTGCGATTAAATAATGCATTAGCTCAAAATAAAAGTATTGGTTTTGCTCAAAGTGTAGGAAACAGTGACCAACTTTTTAATATTCATAATGTCATAGGTACCGCGTATGCCGATGATATTATTGGAAGTAATCAGGCCAATATTATTCATGGTGGATTGGGGAATGATATTATTAATGGTCTGGGTGGCAACAACTCCTTGTATGGTCAAGATGGTGATGACAGTATTATTTCAGGCAGTGGCGATAACTATATTGATGGTGGCATAAATGGAAGTGATACGGTTGATTACAGTTATCTAACGGGTTTAAATTTTCAAGACGATGATGTTGCGTTGGGGGTAGCCAATGCTTTTGACTTTACAACTGCCTATGCATTTGATGATATCTATTTTAGTGGTATTAAAGTAGATATCAGTGATGAAAATGCACAACGTATTCATACAAATTATGGCAGTGATATCTTAATCAGTATTGAAAATATCATAGGCTCTTCTCGAGATGATTATATTGTGGGCAACAGCAGTGCAAATTATTTATCAGGTGCAGCGGGTAATGATTATTTCGTACTCAAAGGTGGAGTGGATACGGTTTTAGGAGGAACGGGTGAAAACAGTGTTCAATTTAGTGATGATGCAAGAATTGCAGGAATTGAAGTTGATTTAGGTAAAAACCAAACGTTAGGCAGTGAAAACACCTATCGAGTTACCACAGATGGTTTTGGAAATGCAAAATATCTTGATGGAATTCAAAATATTGTGGGAACGGCTTTTAGTGATACTATTTTTGGAAATAATGAGAAAAATAAACTCATAGCAGGGGCAGGAGATGACACTTTAAGAGGTGGTCTTGGAAGTAACTATTTAGATGGGGGAACTCACACAGATTTAAATGCAGGTGGAGGAGACTGGGCGTATTTTGATAATATTGCTGGATATGGAACCCATATTACTTTAACGGGTGGTTTTATGTCCGGTGCCCAAATTAATACCGATAATAATGTATTGGTATCCATAGAACATATTAAAGCCACGGGACAAAATGATATTATCTATACAGACAGTGTGCATAATACTATTTTAACCCTTGGTGGCAATGATGTGATTTATGCTTCACAAGGTGGCGATTATATTGATGGGGATGAAGGTATTGATTTACTTGATTTTACTGTTGTTAATATTGCTGTTGATTCAGTAGCACCTTACAGTGGTATTAAAGTGAATTTAAATGATACAAATTCTCAAACAGTACATGACTATTATGGTGATATGACCATTTTAGGTATTGAAAATATTAAAGGAAGCAATCAAGATGATTTTATCCAAGGGAGTGGTCAAAACAATACACTCTATGGATATGATGGGGATGATGTGCTTTATGGTATCAGTGCCAATAATATTTTAGTGGGTGGAGATGGAAGCGATACCTTTAGAGGAGGAGTTGGAGATAACATCATTTATGGTGAGAGTTATACAACTATTGGTGCTGTTGGCAGCGAGAGTGATACTGCTTCAAGAGATTTGATTGATTTTAGTAACAGTGGGGTTGCTGTAACTTTAAATTTAAGTACAACTGAAGATATTGATTATCTTAATGAAAGTATACTCTCTTTGGATGCTCAAACTTCAATAGGATATGGAAAAAATACCATTTATAATGTAGAAGATGCCCTTGGTGGCAGTGGAGCAGATACTTTAATAGGAAGCAGTGTTAAAAATATTATTGATGGTGGCAGTGGTGCTGATATCATCTTTGGATTTGGTGGAAGCGGCAATATCTTAATTGGTGGCTCTGGGAATGATACCCTTTTAGGACTTCTTGGTGGTGATGAACTGTATGGTGGAACGGTTACTTATAATGCTGCTAGAGATGGGATTGATGCACATGCAAACAGTGGCAGTGATTGGGTAGATTACAGTTATATTAATGATTCAAAAGCTGTAAATATTGATTTAAGCCAAGACAAAGCTGAACAAATTGGAGCTGTTGCAAACTTTGATACACTCAATGATATTGAAAATGCCAAAGGGACTAAAAATGCTGATACATTAAAAGGAGATGATGATTTTAATGTCATTAACTCACTGTTTGGATATAAAGGTGATGACAGTTTTATTGTCTCTAAGGGAAGTGATTATATTGATGGTGGCGATGGATTTAACACGGTAGATTATAGCAGTGTAGATATTGCAGGTGATGGAAATCGTGTTGTAGTGGATTTAGGTTTGAGTAAAGCTTTGGATAATGGATACCATGAAGACCCACTTGGAGCTAATACTGTAGTAGAAGATGATTTAATCAATATCCAAAAAGTAATCGGTACAGGAGCAAATGATACGATTTACGGAAATTCGTATGCCAATGTTCTTATTGGTGGACAAGGCAATGATACTTTAGATGGACGAGAAGGCAATGATACTCTTTATGGTATTGCCAATGACAACAAACTTTATGGAGGAGATAACAACGATACGGTTTATGGGGGTACAGGCAATGATACCTTAGATGGCGGAGCAGGGGATGATATTCTTGATGGAAGAGCCAGAGATATTAATGGGAATTTAGTTAATACGACCGATGGAGACAATACGTATATTGGTGGAACAGGCAATGATACATTATGGGGTGGCAATGGGATTGATACGCTTTATTATGCCTCTTCTGAATCAGGAATTACCGTTACACTCAAACCTGATGGAGAGGACAGCACTATTGTAAGTTCCACAGATGGAACAGATACACTTAAAACCCATTTTGAACGAATCATTGCTACTAATTATAAAGATGAAATTGACTTAAGCGATGCAAGAGGAGATAATACAGTTTTAACCTATGGTGGAAACGATACTCTGACTGCAAGTGTAAATTATGATGACCTTATTTATGGTGGCGATGGCAATGATTTAATCTATGCGAATGGTGGAGATAATACTTACTATGGTGGCAATGCAACTGTTGATGGAAATGGCAATATTGCAGGAGCAACAGCCAGTGGAACAGATACGATAAGTTATATTAATGCAAGCAACAGTGTAAATGTGGATTTAAGTGCTAATGAAGCCAGTGACAATGGCTTTGGTGGAGCAGATGCACTTTATGATATTGCTAATGTTACGGGATCAAACCATAATGATGTTTTACAAGGGGATAACAGCATTAATGTTATACGAGCACAAGAAGGAGATGACTGGATTATTGCAACATTAGGAAATGATGCTATTTATGGAGGAAATCATACCGTAGTGGGCAATACACAAGGCAGTGGGTTAGCTATAGAAGGAGGTGGTGACTGGTTGAGTTTTGCTGGAATTAACAATGGTCTTGATGCAACTATGAGTGCCAACGCGATTACTTTTGGTGGATATACGCCCAATATTGTTGAAATTGAAAATCTCTTTGGTACCAATCATGCCGACACACTAAGAGGTGACAGCAGCAATAATACACTTCATGGAAATCAAGACAATGATGTTATTTATGGAACAGCTGGAAGCAACTTTCTTATTGGAGGACAAGGCAATGATACCCTTCATGGTGGAACGGGTGTTGATCAATACGATGGTGGTGATTTTGAGATAGTGACCGCAGATGGAACAAATTATTATGCTGGAAGCGCAACTCATGGAAACAATACCATTAGTTTTTATTATGCAACCAACAGCGTAGATATTGATTTAAGTTATGATAACGGTGATGGAACGACTGGTCGAGTTAATGATGATGGTTATGGAAATATTGAAACCTATATAAGAAATATTCATAATATCACGGGAACATTAAACTATGATGATATTCTTAAAGGAAACAGTGACGATAATATTATCCATGGTTATGGGGGGCATGATGAAATACATGGCATAGGTGGAGAAAATACCCTTTATGGAGGCACTGGAAACGATACTATTTATACGGCCAGTTCAAAAACTGGAGCTCAACGAGGTGATGTGGCATTTGGTGGACAAGGGATTGATACCTTTGTAGGTTCATTTAATGACGCTTTTTTAATTGGTGGAGATGAAGCCTTTGAAGATTTAGAAGGAGACTGGATAGATTATAGCAGTTTAACCTTAGGAGCAAATCCTTATGGTATTAATGTGAATTTAGAACAAGTCACAACGTTTACAGATGTTGATGGAGACAGAGCTTATTTAAATGGTGATTATTCACAAGTGTTTAGACTTGACAGTAATGGTGATATTATTGCTAATGAGTTTGACTATATTATGCAAATTGAGCATATCCAAGGAACTGACGCCACAGATTTACTCATGGGGAAACATGGAGAAAATAACTCTATTTTAGCAGGTGATGGTGATGATACTATTTTTCTTAGCTCGGGAATCAATCACATCGATGGGGAAGGTTATGCAGATATTGGAAACTGGTTAAGTTTAGAAAACATGAGTGGAGCTATTTCAAATTTTGACCTTGCAAACAACAATGCAGGTGACAGTAAAGTTTATAATATTCAAAATGTGATTGATTTTGATGGTAATCGAAACCAAACCGTTTGGGGAAGCAACAGTGATAACATTTTTGTTATGTATGCAGGCAATGACCATGTCTTATCACGAAATGGCAATAATATTATTGATCTGGGTGATGGAAATGATACGGCATCTATTAATTATGGAAGTGACACGATTATTGGAGGAAGTGGGCAAGATAGTATTGATTTAGTGAATAATTTAGGCGCAAATCAAAGTTCAATCATTATATTAAATGATATTGCAGCAGCAGATTTTAATAATCTCGCAACGGGATTTTCTTCATTAAGCTTGAGTAACCAAAACAGTACCATTGTTTCAATTGATTTAGGTGATATTAATGGATTGTCTTTAACAGGTTCTCATAATTTTTACAGCATAACCGATGGAAGAGGTCAAACCGATTACTTATATCAAGAGGGAGCGAACCCTGATATTGAGATTTTTAGATTAACACACTATGCGGATGTATTGGTGGGTTCAAATAACAGTGATACAATTTATGGAAACAATGGTGCGGATACACTTTGGGGTATGCAAGGAGATGACTCAATTTATGGAGGTGCTGGTAATGATATTATCTTTGGTGTTCAAGGCAATAATCGTTTAGAAGGTGACAGTGGCAATGATCTAATCTTTGGTGGTACGGGTAATGATGTGATTCGTGGAGATGATGGCAATGATACCCTTTACGGTAAAGTTGGAAACAACAATATTGACGGTGGTGCTAATGATGATATTATTTACGCAGGAACAGGAACAGATATTATAGACGGTGGTGCAGATAATGATACCTTAAGATTTGATGGAGGCACTCAACGAGTAGTTGTAAATCTTGGAAGTGATGCTTTAAGTTATGATGCGACTACTATTAATGCAAATAGATTTATCAATAGTTGGCTTAATGGTGGGAGTGAACAAACTGGAACGGTAACAGATATTGAAAATATAGACGGCACACAATATAATGACACTATGCGAGGAAACAGTGAACGAAATATTATCAAAACAGGTGAGGGTGATGATTATATTTTCGCAAGTCTTGGGAATGATGAAATTCATGGAGATGGAAATACTTCAGGTCATGGTGACTGGGTGAATTTTAGTTTAATTAAGACGGTTGATGGGGTAAATGTTGATATCTTAACTCAAGATAATGCAAACTTTCGACATGATAATGCGGGTACGATCACTGATTACAATCAAACACTTTTTGGCATAGAAAATATCATAGGTACTGCACAAGATGATCATATTAAAGGAAGTGATGGAGCCACGAATACGCTCATGGGTGGAGCAGGGGCTGATGAAATCTATGGGGTTGGTGGAGAAAATCAACTCTATGGTGATGCAGGAAATGATACCATTTACAGTGGAACGGGCAATGATTATATCAATGGTGGAGCCAATAATAATACGGTTGATTATACAGACAGACATAATGCCTCTAATGTACGAGTCAATTTAAGTAACAGTTCTCAAACACATAACAGTGGAACGGCAACAGCAACAATGACGGGTGCAACAAGCGGTATGACCGATACACTGGTGGATATTCACAATGTCAATACTGGTGGAGGTTATGATACAGTTTGGGGAAGCAATGGAACTAATATCATTAACACAGGTGCAGGCAATGATGTCATTTATGGTATGGGCGGAGAAAATACGATTTATGCTGGAAGTGCTGCAGATACTATTTATGGTGGAAGTGGAGTTGATAGTATTTACGGTGAAGATGGCAATGATATAATCATTGCAAGTGCAGGTACAGATATTATTGATGGGGGTGCTGACCTTGATGTGGTAGATTACAGTTCTAGTTCTACAGGAATTACAGTCACACTTCTTGATAATGGAGCTACTACAAATGTAAACCACAATATAACAGGTGCTTATACTGACACTTTAACCAATATTGAAGGCATCATTGGTTCGTTAACTCAAGCAAATAACCTTACGGGCAATAATATGAACAACTCACTTGTAGGTGGAAATCAAACGGATATCATCAAAGGAGTCAGTGGGGATAACTATCTTAATGGTGGAGCGGGAGCTGATACCATTTATGCAGGAACAGGAAATGACAGTATCATTGGTGGCAGCTTGGATGAAAACTGGTTATATTATACCGAAGTTGGTGGAGCAGATGTCAATGTAAATTTACGAAGTGAGATAGCAACGTATGGAACAAGCAGTGATACCATTGTACAAATCAAACATTTACAAATGGGCAATGGCACAAACAGTGTTGAAGGGAATGCTTATGCCAACAGTTTCATCGGTGGAAGCGCAGAAGATACTTTAAGTTACAGTGGGGCTGCAGGAAGTATTACGCTTAATGTTACTGCCAATGGTGAGGGGACTTCAAGTGGTGATGGAAATGATGTATTTGAAAATTTTGAACACTATATTTTATCAAATAATGCAGATACGATACATTTAGACGTTGTGCATGATGGCTCAATTATTAATGGTGGAGCAAACAGTGATACAGCAGACTATACAAATGTTGCTACGGCATTAACGGTAACGGTTAATAATGGAAATACAAGTGCAACAATTACGAATGGAGGTCATACTAATACACTGCAAAATATAGAAAAAATCATCGGGGGTGCAGGAGATGATATTTTTACAGTATCAAATGTGACTGGGATAGAAACTTTAGATGGGGGTGGGGGTACTAATACCTTAAATTTAAGTGGAAACCTTGACTTATCATCTGTCACGCTTCTTAATTTTGATGAAATTGCCGTGGCTAATGGGGAAACGTTAACCTTAAATGCTAAAGAGTTATCCGATAAAACCATGACGATTACTCTCAATGGTACAGGAAGTTTGGTTATTATTTCTGATAGCAGCAGCCATGATTTTAGTAATATTACAATAAATAAAACAGGCACTGCAAATGGAGTTGTTACTTTAGATGTCAACATCAACAAAGATATCAGTGGAACAAATATTAATGGTATCGTTGATATCTTTGATATCAATGCAAGTAACACTCTGACTCTAAGTTACTCTCAATTTGATGGTAATGAAGGAAGTGGTGCAGGGACACTTAAACTCAGTAACACCACACTTACAGGAACACAAATACAATCAATCAACGATAACAGTACCAATGCGATTGATTTATCAAGTGTGACAACTGTCTCTGCTGCTACAATCTCTGAAATGTTAGAAGTTGTAGAAAATACAGGGGCAAACTTTACCACAGCACCGAACTATACAGTCAATATCAGTGACACAGCAAGTGCAAGTGATATAAATAAAGTACTAGCAGATACAACGGGTGTGGTAACAGCAGATGTGAGTGCTGATACGGCAGAAAATCTCAATACGCAACTCACGCAGGCAACGGCAACAGATGCTTTAACGTTAACAGTAAGCAATGATACAGGGGCAACACAGGCAACTGATTTAACCAACCTTGATGCTAAAACTTCACAAACAATAGATGCAACTGCTGTAACAAGTGTGATTGGAACAGGAACACAAGTTGCGGCAATTGCCAGTGCAGATATTACTATGAAAGCAGACTATACAGCAACACTCACAGGTACTTCATCCGCAAGCGATATTAATATTGTTGCAAGCGATACAACAGGAGTAGTAACTGCCAGTGCAACAGGTACGGCTGATAGTTTAAATACGGCATTAAATGATGCAAGTTTAACAGGTAATGATGCTTTAACTTTAACAATCACTGGTGCCAATGCCAATGCAACAGATTTAAATGCACTTGATAGCAAAACTTCAGAAGATGTAATTGTGGATGCTTCAAAAGTGACAGGAACCTATGCTCAAATAGAGACGGTTTATATCACCAATGCGAATAATTTTACAAATTTAGGAAATGAGCAAGTTGAAATTTCTGGTACCATCACAACCACACAATCCGATACCATTGCTGATTTAACCAGTGGTATTGTAACTGCAACATTGAATCAAGGAACGGCTACGGATTTAAACAATGCTTTAAATGACAGCGGTGGTCAAGTTAATGCATATACCATTACAGTAAATGGTGGAACAGCCGTGGCTTCAGATTTAGTAGCACTAGCGAGTAAAACTTCAATAGCAATCAATGCAGATACTCATATTTCAACTTTAACTGGAAGTGCAGCAGATATTAAAACAGTACTTGAATCCAATGAAATAAATACCAGTGCGAATGTAAATATCACCATAACTGGAACAATGCCTGCAACACTTGAAGAACTTAAAGCTATTAATGATGCTACAAGTGGGGATATTACACTGAATGCTCAAAGCATTTCACAAAACTATTCAGGATCGGTGTCGCTTATAAAAGATGCCTTTGCTGGAACCATAACAGAACATAATGGTACGATTGAATTAACGGATTCAAGCGTGAGTACCAATGACGTGAATTTTGCAGCACAAAAAACAACAGGTGCCCTAACAGCTACGATTGCAACAGGAGCTGTAAGTGCAACGTTAAGTGCAATTACAGATGTCAATGCCAGTGATGTGATAACATTTACAACCAATGAATCCAGTGTCGATGCTTCTGATTTGGTTGATTTAAATGCAAAAATAGATAACTTTACCACCACGTCAATTAATACAATCACAGAAGCATACGATACAGCAAGTTTAACCACGGAAATAAACGATGCTCTAGCAATTGTATCAAATGCGAATGTAACCATTACAGGGGGAAGTATCAGTGCAACTGATGCTAATACAATGGCAAATGCAACCAACGGTGTTGTAACAGCAATAATTACAGCAGATACAGCCAGTAATTTAAATACTCATCTTGCCAATGCAACTTCAAGTGATGCCTTAAGTTTAACCATAACAGCAACTGATACGGCAGCCAGTGATTTAAATGCCTTAGTTAATAAAACTTCAGAAGCAATCAATGCGCAAGCCATTACGAAACTTACAGGCGATGCTAATGCCATTAAAACAGCATTAGCTTCAAGTAATATTACGACGGTAAGTAATAATTCTCTTGCAACAGAAGTGTCAGGAACAGTGAGTATTGCAGATGCCAATACTATTTATAATGACAGTGCAACAGGCGTGGTTACTGCAATTATAGAAACTCAAAGTGCATCGCAATTAGCCACATTAGCAGGAAGTGGCAATGCTTATACGATTACAGTATCGGCAACAGATTCTACAGCCAGCGATTTATTGAGCATCAAAGATAAAACAACCATAGAAGTTGATGCAAATAATGTAACTAAAATTACAGGAACAGCTGCAGAACTTGAAACATTAAGAACAGCAATTACTAATGATGAGTTAAATATTGCAAGCAATGTTTCCATTGATGTAACGGGTACAACTTTAGATGCACAAGATTTAAATGACATTAATGATATGACCACAGGAACTGTGACGGTAACGGAAATGACTGAAATAGAAGGTACCGTATCGCAAATTAATACGTTGTATCAAAATGATGCAGGGTTTAATGACCTTACAGGTATGGATGTTACGCTAACACAAGCAGGAAATTTCACTCAAAGTGATTTTAATCAAATCAGTAATGGTGATATTGCAACCCTTAATTTTACACATGGGGATGACAGTATAAGTTTTACAGATCAAACAAGTTTTGATACGTGGGCAAGTAAATTTAACGATATTGACTTTGGGTCAAGCAATGATGACAGTGTAAGTTTTAATAATGCAGTTAATGGTGAACTTGACTTTAGTAATATAACTGAGCTTGAAAAGGTGAATCTATCAGGAAATGCAGACAATGTTACACTTACACCAAACACTGGAAACAGTGATACTGTTTTTGTTGATGGTGGTGCAAGTGATGATAGTTTTACCCTTGATTTTAGCAATATTTCACGTTTTGAGATTGATGGGGGAGCTGGAACAGATGGTGTAATATTAAGTGGCAACAATCACGCCATGAATGATGCGGATTTTAGCCAGTTATCCAATATTGAAACATTAAATTTTTCAGGAGATAGCAATACCATCAATTTAGATGCACAAACGATTAATGCATGGTTAAGTGGTTCAGGAAGTACAGAGTTTACTATCAGTGGTTCAAGTGATGATACATTAAATATATTGACGAATAATACGGATTATAAATGGTCAACAGATGAAAGTAATTGGAGTACGGATAATATAAGTGGAGCGACAACTGATACTTACTATATCAGTACAGATGGCAATGATACAACTGATTTTACACTGACTATTGCAGCTGTATAATAAACCCAGAAACATCTCTGGGTTTTGAGCCTTAATAAAACTTAGCTATAATGACACAATTTAATAAAAGGGATGAGAATGTATAAAAATATTGAAATTTTGGATAAAGAGAAATCAAAGGGATTAAAATTTGATGATGTGAATGTAGCACTTGTGGGTAAGAATGTGGGACTTATCCCTTTAGGATTTAGTGAGGTTTGGCATGCCAGTCATAACAGTGCTGTAATTATTAGTGCAGGTGAGCAGGCAGAGTTTTTAGCACTTACGGGTATTACAACGCAGATTTCTATTTTTAATAAGCCTGACGTATATTTGCCCGCCTTTATACGAAGTTATCCTTTTTTAAATATTGAAGTTAAAGATGATAAGGGTACATTAAACAGCGTCATTGCCATTGATAAAAACAGTGAAGTTGTAGGAAAAAACAGAGCCCATGCAATTATTCAAAAAGATAAAAGCTTAAGTAAAGAAGCCAATGCAAAAGTGGAGTTAGTACGCGAGTTAAATCGTCAAAGAGATGTCTCTAAAAAAATCATTGCAGAGCTTAAATCGCATGATTTATTGATTAAAAAAGATTTAAAAGTCAATGTGAATAATGAAGAGAAAACCATTTTAGACGAGTTTTATATTATCAATATTGAAAAATTAGTAAAGCTTGATGATGCCACATTGGCAACTTGGGCACGCAAAGGATGGATTGGTATTTTTGATGCCCATATTAAATCATTGAATAATTTTCAAAAAGTGTTACAATCAAATCAATAAATATAACGCATGGAAGATAAAAAACAGCAACTTTTAAAAGTGGCACAAGCTGCTTTTAACAATCAAGATATCCCTAAAGCCATTGAGTGTTTGATAAAAATTGTGCAACAAAAACAAGCCGATGCACGTATTTTGTGTAATCTTGCACGGCTTTTTGTACAACAAAAACAGTTTCAAAATGCAGTGAATATGTATCAAGATGCTTTGAAATTGGATGCAACTTTTATACACACATACCATGAATTTGGTAATTTGCTTAAAAATCTTAAAAAATATGATGAGGCACTCAACGTTTTTGTCATGGGGGTGCGACAACATCCCAAAGATTTTCATTTGCACAATCAAATTGGTATGGTGTATGAACTGCTTAATCAAAATACTCATGCCATAGAAGCGTATAAAAATGCAGTGCGTATTAACCCTAAGTTTGCAAAAGCGGTGAATAATATTGCCGTGGTGTTATACAAACAACAACGCTACAATGAATCGGCACAAATGTTTGAACTGGCACTGCAAGTTGATCCTAATTATGTGGAAGTGTACAGTAATTTAGGAGCAGCTCTTAATAAATCCAAACAGTATGATAAAGCCATTAAAATGCTTGAAATAGCCATTGCAAAATTGCCTAAAAGTGCTGGAGCGTATACCAATTTAGGAAATGTGTACAATAAATTATATGAATATAAAAAAGCACAAAAACTGCATGAAAAAAGTATTGAACTTGATCCTAAAGGCAGCAATGCGTATGCCAATTTAGGCTGTGCATTAAAAAATCAAGGTTTAATGAAGCAGTCCATAAAAAGGTATGAACAAGCCATTGCACTAGATCCTAATTTTGTTAATGCTCATTTTGACTTATCCACAGCATTTTTAACTATAGGAGCATTTGAACAAGGCTTTAAAGAGTATGAATGGCGATTTAAAAAAGAGGAGATGCATTCGCACATTGTTAAATACAAAGAGATATTCTCAAAGCCCATGTTATCCCAATACAGTGATGCGAAAAACAAAATTGTTTTAGTACACAGTGAACAAGGCTTTGGTGATAGTTTGATGTTTGTTCGATTTATTCCACAACTTAAAAAGAAGTTTGAATGTCGTGTCATTTTCAAAGCACGAGACGAATTAGTTGAGTTATTTAAAAACAACTGTTCTATCGATGAGGTCGTCTATAGAAGCCAACCAACACCTGAATTTGATTTTCACTTACCTGTAATGAGTTTGGCGTATGTATTAAATATTAAAACACGTGAAATGTGTCATAATAACCCCTATTTAAAAATAAATGTATTAAACCATCAATTAAAAATTAACAAAAAAAATAAAAAACCCAATATCGGAATTTGTTGGAGTGCCAGTACGACTGGGGAAAGTTATGAGGGAAAAGTATTTGATTTAAATTATTTTGAACCACTTATTCGTTCCAACAAGTTTAATATTTACTCTTTACAAGTAGGAGAAGGCAAAGAAGATATTAAAAAGTATCATTTTAAAGATTCAATTATTGATGTAACTGACGTATTTGTAGATTTTGAAAAAACAGCAATTTTAGTAAAACAACTGGATTTAGTAATTACATCAGATACGAGTGTTGCTCATTTATGTGGAGCTTTAGGGGTTAATACTTGGACTTTGTTACAAAAATATCCCGATTGGCGTTGGGGCAATAAAGGGGAGATTTCTTATTGGTATGGGTCAATGAAACTGATACGACAAAAAATAAATCAAAATTGGGATAGTGTTTTTCAAAGTGTTTATGATAGAATACAACGAGAATTTAAGCTAAAATTATAGAGTAGGAGAACTGTTTTGCTAAAAGTTTTATTGGGATTGTTTTTTGCTTTTAACGTCTATGCCGCTGATGCTAAAGAGGTTTATTCTTTAAAAGATGTGATTTTAAAAAAGCACAATTCGTATTATACGATTGTTTTAGCCACAGTTCTTCCTTCTCAAAATTATCAAAAAATAATTACGGACAACAACATTGGATACAATGCTGTGGCGTATCATTTTGGTCAAAAAGATAAGTACGTTAAAGTCATTTTTGGTGCCTATGAAAGCTATGAAGAGGCATTTGATTCTTTAATAAAACTTGATACCAATTTACTCTCTAACAAACCGTATATTGAAAAAATTGATAAACATATTACACTTTTTCATAAATATGAAAATCAGCTGTGAGACGGTATGACAGTCACTCAATCATTTGAAAAATTAAAAAAAATCAATACAGCAGGCTTAGTGCTTCGCCCTAACTCTCCTGAAATGAAAACCACCTATATTGAAATCAAAGAAGCCTTTCAAAAAGCCAATATTGAAGTATTGTTGGAAAAATCCAGTGCAGCAATGATTGGACATAAAGAGGGTGTTGAGTTTGAAACCATGTGCAAACAAAGTGACTTTTTGGTCTCCATTGGAGGCGATGGAACATTAATATCTGTTGCTAGGCGGAGTTTCGAATACGATATTCCTGTGTTAGGGGTTCATTTGGGAACCTTGGGTTTTTTGACCGATATTACTTTGCATGAATTGCCTGCTTTCATTGAAAAACTCAAGCAAAACCAATATCGTATCGATAATCGAATGATGATAAAAGGAAGTGCCAATATTAATACCTTTTGGGCATTTAATGATATTGTTATTTCAAGAAAATCCATTTCAAATATGTTGCGAGTGGATGCTAAAATCGATGGCAAACTTTTTAACAGTTATTACGGGGACGGTTTAATTATCTCAACGCCTACGGGTTCAACCGCGTATAATCTTTCTGCAGGAGGTCCTGTGGTTTTCCCTTTGACCGATGCTTTTATCGTAACACCCGTAGCTCCTCACAGTTTGACGCAACGACCTTTGGTTTTACCAGCAGATTTTGAAATTGAGTTTTTTATCCCTGACAGTTTGGGTGCTGTGGTTATCGTTGATGGACAAGATATTTATGAAATTCCTGAAAATGAGAGTATAAAAATTCAAATTGCCAATAAAAAAGCCAAATTGATACACCGATGTGAACGAAACTATTTTGAAGTGTTAAATAAAAAACTTCAATGGGGAAATTAAGATGATTGCCAGAGTATATTTTGAAAATTTTTTATCCTTTGAAAAAGTGGATTTAGAGTTTGAAAAAGGATTAATGGTTTTTACTGGACCCAGTGGTGCGGGAAAATCGATTCTTATGGAAGCTTTTTTGTCCTTGTTTGCGTACAAAGAAGCCAAAGCAAAAATAGGTGAAATTGTCATTGAAAACCAAAACATTGAAAATGAAAACTTTATGATTGAACAAGGCGATGATATTGTGTTAAAAGCGGTCAAAAAAGATAAAGTGCGATATTTTATCAATAATCAAACCGTTTCAAAACGCAATTTGCTTGAGTTTTCTCAAACCTTGGTGAAATTTTTACATTTAAAAGATACCAGTGATTTTCAAAGTGCCAATTTGATTGCCTTTTTGGATAAATTAGCAGCGATTCAAGACGCTAATTTTGCCCAAATTAAAGAGGAATTTGACACCTGTTTTGCCCAATTCAAAGCCACAGAAAAAAAGTTACTCAAAATTCAAAACGATGAAAAACAACTTGAAGAACTTAAAGAATTTGCCTCTTTTGAAATCAATAAAATTGCAGCAATTGATCCAAAAGTTGAAGAGTATGAAGAGCTTAATTCATTAAAACGAAGTTTGTCAAAAAAAGATAAAATTCAAGATGCCATCAGTAGTGCTTCGGCTATATTTGCGCATACACACACCGTATCACAAGCGCTGGAACTTTTAGAAGTCGATTCAGGGTTTTTTGATGAAGCCATCAATGAAGTGAACAATCAATTTGAAAAATTCAATGACAGCTTAAATGAGTTAGAAGAGGTTAATATTGAGTACGTACTTGATCGAATTGAAAAACTTTCAAGCCTACAAAAAAAGTTTGGTTCCATTCAAGCCGCATTAGAGTATAAGCAACAAAAAGAACAAGAACTGGCTTCTTATGAAAATATCAGTTTTGAAAAAGTGCAGTTGCAAAAAGAGTTTAAGCAACTGCAAGAAACGATAAATCACTCTTGCGAACAGCTGACATTAAAACGAAAAGAAGCAGCCATAGAACTAACAAAACGAATCAATCATTACTTGGAACAGTTGTATTTAAATCATGCCATTGTAGAGTTAGTACCTATTCCCATGGATAATACAGGCAAAGACGGGGTAAATTTTAAGCTTAATGGTGTCAATTTACAAACGATCAGTTCAGGAGAGTTTAACCGTTTACGTCTGGCACTGCTAACCGTAATGAGTGAAATTCAAATTGTGGATAATGGCATTTTATTTTTAGATGAGATTGATGCCAATTTAAGTGGAAAAGAGAGCAGTGCCATTGCTAAGGTGTTAAGCCAACTTGCTCATAGCTATCAAATCTTTGCCATTTCCCATCAACCCCAATTAACTGCCAGTGCAACAGGGCATTTTTTGGTGGATAAACACAATGGTGTTTCAACGGTTAAAAAACTGACTCAAGAAGAGAGAACCGCAGAAATTGCTCGTATGATAAGCGGTGAAAACATTACCCAAGAAGCCAAAGATTTTGCATCAAACCTTTTGAAATAAATAGTAAGTAGTAAGAAGTGAGTAGTGAGTGGTACAACTTCTCACTTTTCTCTCAATTTTTCAATAACGACAAAAATGTAATATTATTAAAAAGAGCCTTTATGCGTAAAAACAGGCTTGACATTTAAGCCATTCAAAAGATAAAATAGCCTAACAATAGTCGCTTCACGCGATAAGGAGGTAGTTGTGCTAAGTCGTTTATCCATAAAAGGAAAGTTAATTGTACTTTCTTTACTAACAATAATTGTAGTTGCAGTTGTTGTGGGCGTAAATTCTATTATTTCGATAAATAATTTATCTAAAGAGAATGTCGCCAATTTTGAAAAAGAGGCGTATGCCAAAAAAGAAGCAGAACTGAAAAACTATGTTTCTCTTGCAATGAAAACGGTGGACTCTTTTTATCAAAGAACTTCTAAAGAGAAAGTTAAAGTTGAAGTTCAATCGTATTTAAAAGGACAAGCGGAATTTTTGTTTTCTATTTTAGAAGGTGAATATAAAAAGTACAACGGCAAAATTCCAACCAGTGAATTAAAACAAAAACTCATTGAGATAATTAATTCAACTCGTTATGGAACAGAGGGGTATTTTTGGGTTAATGATACCGATGCAGTTATCGTCATTCATCCTATTAAGCGACAGTTAGATGGAAAAAATCTTTATGATTTTAAAGATGCTAACGGAAAACAAATTTTTAAAGTTTTTGCTGAAGTTGCCAGTAAAAATGGCGATGGCTTTGTTGATTATGTGTGGCCAAAACCAGGCTTTGATGAACCTCAAGATAAAGTATCATACGTAAAACTGTTTAAGCCTTTTAATTGGGTTGTTGGTACAGGAGAGTATGTTGATAATGTGACCTCAAAACTTCAAGAAGAGGCGTTAAAAACCATCAGTGAAATGCGATACGGAGTTGACGGCTATTTTTGGATTAATGATTCTCACCCTAAAATGATTATGCACCCCATTAAACCAGCGCTGGATGGAAAAGATTTATCACAAACAAAAGATCCCAATGGAAAGTTTTTGTTTAATGAATTTGTCAAAGCAACCGCTAAAAATAAAGCCGGTGGTTTGGTGGATTACTTATGGCCAAAACCAGGCAAAGAAGCCCCACAATTAAAATTTTCATACGTACAAAAATTTGAACCGTGGGATTGGATTATTGGTACAGGTGAGTATGTCGATAATATTGAAGACGATGTTTTGGCAATGAAGCAAAAAACCGATGAAGAGATTCAATCCATTTTAATGTCAATGATTATTTTTACTTTGGTGTGTATTGTAATATTGTATTTGGTTATCAGTTTTTTACTCAAAAAAGCGGTGGTTTCACCACTTGAAGAACTTGATGATGCCATTCAAAATTTAATTAGCAGTAAGGGTACTATCAAAGGCAATATTAAAAAAGCCAATGACGATGAAATTGGAAAAATTGTTGACAGTTTTAACGGCTATTTAAATTTACTCAATGAAAATGCCAAACAAGATGAAGTGGTCATTAAAGAAGTTGAAGAGGTGATTTCTAAAGTCAATAACGGTTTTTATGCCTACAGAGTTCATGCCACTTCAAATAATCCATTGGTAGAAGAGTTAAGAGTATCCATTAATTCCATGATTGATAAAGCCTTTACGAATTTATCACAAATCAATGCCAACTTAGTGGAGTATGTTAAATCAAATTATAATCTTCAAACCAATACAAAAGATGACCATTCGGGTGGAATTATTGCATCGATTGCAAAAAGTTCGGTTTTGGTAGGGCATAACATTTCTGAATTTTTATGTATGATTAATCAAGCGGGTGATAAGTTAAATGAAGATACTAAAATTTTGTCAACTTCTGCGAATTCATTGTCAACATCAGCCAATGAACAAGCGGCTTCTTTAGAAGAAACAGCCGCTGCCATTGAACAAATTACCAGTAACATTAAGCATAATACTGAAAATGTCAATAAGATGTCTCACTTGGCCAATGATTTAAATGCTTCTGCTACAACAGGACAAGATTTAGCAACCAAAACAACAAAAGCAATGGAAGATATTGATACGCAAGTTAATTCAATCAATGATGCGATTACTGTCATTGACCAAATTGCTTTCCAAACCAATATTCTAAGCTTAAATGCAGCGGTTGAAGCAGCTACAGCAGGTGAAGCTGGTAAAGGATTTGCCGTTGTTGCACAAGAGGTGAGAAACCTAGCGTCAAGAAGTGCCGAAGCCGCTAAAGAGATTAAATCAATTGTTGAGAGTGCAACCAATAAAGCCAATGAAGGTAAAGTTATTGCTAATAATATGATTGCTGGGTATTCAAGCTTAAATGAAAAAATCAGTCAAACCATTGATTTGATTGCCGATGTTTCAAGTGCGAGTAAAGAACAAGAAGCAGGAATTGTACAAATTAACGATACGGTTGCTGTTCTTGATAGAGCAACACAAGTTAACGCTTCTTCCGCATCAGAAATCAAC
The DNA here is from genome assembly GCA_002382325.1 of Epsilonproteobacteria bacterium UBA4036. Taxonomy (GTDB): domain Bacteria; phylum Campylobacterota; class Campylobacteria; order Campylobacterales; family Arcobacteraceae; genus Marinarcus. The sequence goes on along the minus strand of DGAG01000008.1, from coordinate 76,216 downwards.
CGATTATCCAATGAAGTACGAGGAATGGCTGAAAATTTATTGAACATTGCAAGTAAAGCAACGTATGATAAAAGCAGAAGCAATCAAACGTGCGATGTGGATATGGTATTCCAAATTGCTCGACTTAAAAATGACCACATAGTTTTCAAAAATACCAATTTTGCTAAACTCAGTGCAAAAGGAGTTACTGCTTGGAAAGTAACGGATCATCACAGTTGTAATTTAGGAAAATGGATTGATGAACAAGAAGCCAAAGGGCAATCATTTACTAAATCATCAACTTGGACCGAGTTAAAAGAAGCACATAAATTAGTGCATGGCAATGTACAACGATATATTGATGACAATGCGCAACATAAAGATGGCGCGTCATTATTAACCGTCTCAAATGAGTTAGAGCAAAGTATGTGTAAAGTATTTGAGCTTTTGGATAAAATTAAAATAGAAAATTGTAATTTACCGGTACGACAAGAACAAAAAGCGGTACCAACCCAAAAAGTGCAAAACAGTAAACCTATTGAGCACAAAGCCGTTGAACATAAAAAAGAGCATCCTGCTGCAGTGACTGCACCTAAGAGCAATATGGCAAAAAAACCCGAAGTGATAACTTCAAAATCTAAAGACGATGATGAATGGGAAAGCTTTTAAGCTTTCCTTTTTATCCACTGCTTTGTGCTTTTAAAGAGCATCTCAAACACATTTTAGATATAATTTCAAAAATAAATAATCGTGTAATATAATGCACAAGGAAAAGAATGAATAAAATAGAACTGTTAAGCCCTGCTGGAAATTTAGAGAAATTAAAAATTGCATTTGCTTACGGAGCAGATGCTGTATATGGTGGGGTAAGTCACTTTTCATTGCGAATTCGAAGCGGAAAAGAGTTTACGTTTGAAACCTTTAAAGAGGGGATTGATTATGCTCACTCTTTGGGAAAAAAAGTGTATGCGACCATCAATGGATTTCCTTTTAATTCTCAAATTGATTTATTGAAAAAACATATTATTGAAATGGCAAAACTTAATCCCGATGCTCTTATTGTTGCCGCACCAGGAGTCGTGAGGTTGTGTCGTCAATTGGCTCCGCATATTCCCATTCATCTCTCCACTCAAGCCAATGTAATGAACTATTTAGATGCACAAGTCTATTATGATATGGGTGTGAGACGAATTATTGCTGCTCGTGAGATCAGTTTAAGAGATGTTCAAGAGATTAAAAAACAGCTTCCCGATATGGAAATAGAGATTTTTGTGCATGGTTCAATGTGCTTTGCTTACAGCGGACGATGTTTGGTCAGTGCTGTTCAAATGGGACGAGTTCCTAATCGTGGAAGTTGTGCAAACGATTGTCGATTTCAATACACCTTATATGCTGCCAATGAAGAACATGGAACACTCTTTCGACTTGAAGAAGAAGAGGGTGTGGGTACCTATATTTTTAATGCCAAAGATATGAATTTGGCGAGTTATGTTGATGAAATTATTGCCTCAGGTGCAGTGGATTCAATTAAAATTGAAGGACGAACCAAATCACCTTATTACGCCGCAGTAACAGCGTATACGTATCGACAAGCCATAGATGATTACTATGCCAATTGTTTTGATGCATCAAAATATCAAAAAGAGTTAGCCACCACTAAAAACAGAGGATTTACGGATGCTTATTTAATGCATCGACCTTTTGATAAAACCGATTCGCAAAACCATGATTATGCTTTAAGTAAGGGCAGCTTTGAAGTCAGTGGATTGGTGTGTGAAGATGAAGAGCATTTTATGTGCAAATATAAAACCTATCCCAATGAAGACATAGAAATTTTTGCTCCCATTGAGGCTGTTATTACCCCTTGTGAAAATGAAATTGGCTCAATTTTTCAAAAAGAAGAGGGCAAGTTTTATGTTCGATTTAAAAAAATACTCACCGAAACCAATAAAGAGTTAGCCTCTGTTCACAGTGGCAACACCAATAAAATAAAACTGCCAGGGAAATTGCCTTATTTAACGATGCTACGTGTTGAAAATGATGAAGAGGAAATGTGTTCTAACGAATGATTTATTTTAGTGTAACAAATAATATCAACATTAAACTCGTTGATTCTACGTTGGTTGAATACAAACGATTTGTTAAAGATGGCTTATGGGTCAATGAAAATATTTACTGTACGACTTACGATGATTTTAAAGATATCAAAAAGATTTTTATCAATTTGCAGCAAAAAGATTTTAAGTTTGAAATTATTGATGAAAAACGATTTGTTAAATCGACACTTTTCCCTAAAAAGGTGGGAGTGAGTTTTGTTAATGAGTTTCAAACTGCACAAGAGCATGAATCGTTATTGCTCAAACAAAATTTTGTTTTGTCTCATTTTAAGCAAAAAAATTTAGAAGGGTATTTCCAAGAGGATTATACGGCTTTTGAAAGCATTGATTTTTTAAAAAATAAAATAAATTTAGCCATTGTAGGGTATTGCAGTAAAAACTTAGGTGAAATTATCAATTTTTGCAGTGCCATTCGTATTTTGCATGCCAAATTAAAAGAGCAATGCCAAGACCTTACGATTGATATTTATCTTCAAGCTTCTTCAAACAACTATTACAAACGAGATAAAGAGCTGTTTGAAACGTATACTTTTATTCATAAAGTGATGCCTTTAAGTCTCAGTATTCAAGCACTGTGTCAATATGACTATTTTATTGATATGAGCAATTGTACCCAATCGTTTTATTATGATGAGTTGCCCTACATTGATTTTTTCTTGCGTCATTTTGGACTTGCCTATGATGCTATTTTGGATAAAGAAAAATACAATGAATTGAATTTGCATAAGTATCATATCAATCCCAAATTACAAGAAAAAATAAATGAGCTCAAACAAAAGGGAAAATTGCTTCTTTTTCATCCCTATTCAGCTCATGCTGCTCGCAGTATTCCGATTGAAAATTCTAAAAAGATTTTAGATAAATTGGTGAATTTTAGTCAAGAGTATGTTGTGGTATCGGCATTAAAAATGGATAACACAAAAAATGAGAATTTTATTGATCTTTCTTTGTATTCCAAAACGTTTTTTGATTTTGTTTATATTATCTCTCAAATGGATTATGTCTTAACAGTTGATACAGCAACGTACCATATCAGTGATGCTTTTTTTATTCCAACGGTTGTTTTATTTACCCATGAAGAGCTGATACTAAAACGCGTCAAATATTACAGTTATGTTAAACCCATTAAAGTCAAAAATGAACCTAAAAGCTATTCTCACTTTATTTTTAAAAATGATGCCTTGTATGTGGATGATTTTCACAGTTGGAATGAGATGAAAATTGCTAAGGTAATTAAATTATTAGAAAAAATTAGATAAAATAGCCAAAATTTTAAAAAAAGGAATTGTAATGCATTTTGTATCAATTATTATGGGAAGTAAATCAGATTATGAAATTATGAAAAATTGTGCGCAAACGTTTGAAGACTTTAATGTCAAATATGAGATGATAATCTCATCGGCTCACAGAAGTCCTCAACGAACCAAAGAGTACATTAAAAGTGCAGAAGCCAAAGGAGCTGTGGCATTTATCGCAGCAGCTGGTATGGCAGCTCACCTTGCTGGTGCGGTTGCAGCAACAACAACAAAACCGGTTATTGGAGTACCTATGAAAGGGGGAGCAATGGATGGAATGGATGCGATGCTTTCAACCGTTCAAATGCCTTCAGGAATGCCTGTAGCAACCGTTGCTTTGGGAAAAGCAGGTGCAATTAATGCCGCTTATTTGGCCATGCAAATTTTAGCCATTAGCGACAAAGAATTGGCTGCTAAATTAACTGAAGACAGAATTGTTAAAGAAAAAGCAGTCAGTATTGATTCGAAAGAAATTGAAGTTATTTTATAATAACATAGACATATGAATCCGCCTATTGCACTGTTTACATTACCAAATTGTAAATGGTGCAATGAGGCTAAAGCCTATTTAAAATCTCATCATTTTAAGTACAATGAAATTGATTTGACAAAAAATAAACAAGCACTCAAAGATTGTCAAAAGCATAAATGCAAAGGGGCTCCTGTCTTTCTTATAGGAAACCGTTGGATTTGTGGTTTTGATAAAAATAAAATAAATAAAGCATTAGGGATTAAATAAATGGTAACCTTTTCAGAACTTCTTTTAAAACTTCAACAATTTTGGGCACAACAAGGGTGTAATATTGTACAACCCTATGATATACCTGCAGGAGCAGGAACCTTTCATCCTGCTACACTGCTTAGAAGTTTAGACTCAAAACCTTGGAGTGTTGCCTATGTCGCACCCAGTCGAAGACCAACGGATGGAAGATACGGTGAAAACCCTAATCGATTGGGTTCGTATTATCAATTTCAAGTATTAATTAAACCAAGCCCAGCTAATATCCAAGATTTATATTTACAATCATTGGAGTTTTTAGGGTTAGATGTCTCTAAACATGATATTCGATTTGTAGAAGACAATTGGGAATCTCCCACTTTAGGTGCTTGGGGATTGGGTTGGGAAGTATGGCTTGATGGAATGGAAGTGACCCAATTTACCTATTTTCAACAAGTAGGAGGTCTGGCTTGTGATCCCGTTGCTGTGGAGATTACTTATGGAACAGAACGACTTGCTATGTATTTGCAAGGGGTAGATACGGTTTTTGATATTGTGTGGAATACCAATGAGCATGGTACAACTACGTATAAAGATATCCATTTAGAAGGAGAAATTGAGTTTTCAAAATATAATTTTGAAATCGCTGATACTTCAATGCTGTTTAAACATTTTGATGATGCTTTTAATGAGTGCAAACGATGTTTAGAAGCAGGACTTCCTTTACCTGCGTATGATCAATGTATGGTAGCAAGTCATGCGTTTAATACCCTAGATGCCCGAAAAGCAATCTCAGTTACTCAACGACAAAATTATATTCTAAGAGTCAGAGAATTGGCACAAGGGTGTGCTGTGTTGTATAAAGAACAAGAAAGCGATCGTTTAAAAAGATTGGATTATTAATTGTGAAAATTAAAGAAATTTATGGCTTCTTAAATGAAATTTCCCCCTTTGACTTGCAAGAAAACTGGGATAACTCAGGATTGCTTGTGGGAAATGAAGAAGATGAAATTCAAAAAGTCCATATCAGTTTGGATTTAGATGATGAGTTATTAGAAAATATTGAAGAAAATTCTTTGATTATTACCCATCATCCTTTGATTTTTTCACCCCTAAGACGTGTCAATTTTGATTCATTTTCTACTAAGAGCTTAAGAATATTGATTCAAAAAAATATTGCTCTAATTTGTATGCACACCAATTTTGATAAAACCCATTTAAATGCGTATGTTGCCAAAGAGATTTTAGGGTTAGAGCCTGTTTCAAAAGATGAGTACATTTGTTATGCCAATGTTGAAAGTTCTTTTGAAAATTTTTTAGAACAAATGAGTTCAAAACTGCAATTAGAGTATAAAAAATATGTGCAATGCCATAAAACAATAAAAAGTGTGGCTTTGGTTACGGGTGCGGGTATGTCTTTACTTAATGAGGTCAAAGCCGATTGTTTTTTAACAGGAGACATAAAATATCATGATGCCATTGAAGCCAAAAGCAGAGGAATATCGTTGATTGATATTGGACATTATGAGAGTGAAAAACACTTTAGTACGTTACTTTTTGGGATTTGTAACAATTATTTGAAAAAAAATAAAATACAAGCTATAATGTCAAATTCGAAAAACCCATTTATGTTTCATTAATAAGGAGAAACGGTTGAATAAATATTTAGAACAGTTAGTACAGTTATCAAAGTATGATGGCAAAATCAGTGCATATGAGCCAAAAATTGAGAATGAAAAAAGTAAATTAACACTTTTTTTACAAACAGCAGATTCAATTTCTTCAACAATCAGTGCAGTTGCAAATGAAATTGAAGATTTAAAATCAAAAAAATCAAAAAACAATACTCATTTAGCTGAGTTAAAAACAAAGCTTGATGAAATTTCAAAGAAACATAACAGTATTCAAAATGAAAAAGAGTTAAAAGCATTACAACTAGAAGAAGAGATTACCAAAGAACAAATCTCTTTTGCCAATGAAGAGATTTCACGACTTGATACGTTAATTGAATCAAAAGAAGAGAACTTAAAAGAGTTAGAAGGTAAGCTTGAAGGGGAAAAAGAAGAGATTAATGAAATTCAAGTGGCCGTTGATAATGCCATTGAAGAGTTGAATAAAGATCGAAATGAAGTCTATGCACAACGAGCACAATTATTAGAAAAGTTTGACAATAAAATTTTAACTTTTTATGAAAAAATCAGAAGATGGGCAAAAGATGCAGCTGTTGTTCCTGTAAGAAAACAAGCATGTTGTGGATGTTATATGAAAATCAGCGATAAAGCCTATGCCGATGTGCTTAAAGCAGAAGAGATTGTTAATTGTCCGCACTGTGGAAGAATTTTATACAAAGAAGTAGAATCTGAAGAGGCTTAATTTGAGCCTTTTTAGTGTCGTTTATTATACGTTTAGTACACTGCTTTATCTGTTTGCTTTACCCTATTTATGGGTTAAATCAAAAAACCTTAAATATAAAGATGCTATCCCTGCAAAATTTTTTTTAAAAAACAATCCTTTCTTTGCTGAAAATGGAATTTGGTTTCACTGTTGTTCTTTTGGTGAAACAAGAGCGATTAAACCACTTCTTGAAGAGCTACAAAAAGATGATGTTCGTTTGTCTGTTATTACCAATACAGGCTATGAAGAAGCTAAAAAAACAACCTCAAACGTTCGATATTTGCCTTTTGAGATTTTTCTGCCATTTTGGGTGAAGAGACAAAAAGCACTTTTTGTGATGGAAGCAGAGTTGTGGTATATGCTTTTTTTATGTGCTAAAGCCAAAGGAAGTAAAACCTATTTAATCAATGCACGAATCTCAGATAAATCGCATCAGTCGTATCAACGATTTGCGTTTTTTTATAAAAAAGTGTTCGCCCATATTGATAAAGTGTTTGCACAAAGCCAAAAAGACAAAGAGAGATTGGAATCTTTGGGGGCAAAAAATGTTGAAGTTATTGGCAATATAAAATTAGCTCAATTGCCTGTGGTGACACGTACTTTTGAAAAACCCAATGCCTATGTGATAACAGCAGGAAGCACTCATGAAAATGAAGAAAAACTTATTTTAGAGGCATATCATAAAAGCATGGGGAAACTCATTATTGTGCCACGACACCCTGAAAGATTTGAAAAAGTTGATTTGCTTATTCAATCATTTATTAAAGACAAAACGATTACCTATAATCGATTTTCACACGAAGAAAACTTTGAAAGTGATATTATTTTAATGGATAAAATGGGTGAACTGAATAATATTTATGCCATCAGTGATGCGGTTATTTTAGGAGGTGCTTTTGAAAAAATTGGGGGACACAATCCTGTGGAACCGGCATTTTTTAATTGTGTCTTAATCAGTGGGGAACATATTTTTAATCAAGTGCCTTTGTTTGAAGCCATTGAAAATTATACGTTAGTAAGCAAAGAAGGATTAAAAAAGAGTATGGAATATTTGCCTCATTTAGAAAAGTCAAAATTAGTTAATATTGGTTCGCTAGAGCCTATTATAAAGGAAATTCATGCAATACGATAAAGCCTATAAATTAGTAGCACAACAAGAGAAAATTTCAAACTCAAAAGCCAAAGAGTTGATTGATAAAGGGTTGGTTTATGTGGGCAATAAAAAAGTGCTAATTGCCCGTGGTGAAATTGGAGTTGATACCAGTTTTAATATTAAAGAAGTATCAAAAATCAAAGTTCTTTTTGAAGACAATGATATTTTAGCGATTGATAAACCGGCATTTTTAACGGCCGATGAAATATCAAAAAAGTATCCCAATTATCTTTTGTTAAATCGTTTGGACAAAGAGACCAGTGGAGTTATGCTGTTTGCAAAAAATGAAGAGTTTCAAAAAAAAGCCATCAAAGAGTTCAAAGAGAATCGTGTTTATAAAGAGTATGTGGCAATAGTGGACGGAAAAGTGATTGAACAAATAGAGATTGACAAACCCATTTTAACACTCAAAACCAAAGGTGTGGCTAAAAGTAAAGTGGATATGAAATTGGGTAAACCAGCGAAAACAACAGTTTATCCGATGTTTGTCGAAGGAAATAAGTCAAAAGTAAAAATTGTTATTGATACGGGAAGAACACATCAAATTCGAGTTCATTTGAACCATTTGGGCTTTCCAATTATTGGTGATGCCATTTATGGAAAAACAGCCGCTAATATTAAACGAGTCCTGTTGCATTCGAAAAAAACAGAAATCTTTGATTACTCTTTTGAAGCAAGAGAACCCAAAGAGTTCAATGTTTTTGGATTGGGCAGTTAAATAACACAAATTCAGTTAAATTTAAGAGTATAAAATAGGAGTATTCCTATTTTATGGCTTTTATATGATTTATACGCATTAAAATTAACTTAAAGTTTTACCTTGCATTTAATCTATACTAAAGAATAATTTGTCTATAATCGCACCACTAAAAATATTTGGAGAGTGGTTGTGTTTGATGTATTAACCGGATCGTTTAAAAATGCGATTAATAAAATTCGATTTAAAGATGATATTAATTCACTTAAAAAAGCCACCGCAGAGCTTAAAAAATCACTTTTAAAAGCGGATGTTCATCATAAAACAACAAAAGATTTAGTTTACAATATTGAAATTTCAACGAAGCAATTGGGCATAGGGCAAGACTCTTTTTTAAAATCATTACAAAAAGAGCTTACCCATGTTTTAACAGCCGTAGGAAATCAAGGATTTGTATTTTCAAATACACCTCCAACGGTTATTTTAATGACGGGTTTACAAGGAAGTGGTAAAACCACAACAACCGGTAAACTTGCCAATTATTTAAAACTCAGGAAAAAGAAAGTCTTGGTTGTTGCGTGTGATTTGCAACGTTTAGCTGCTGTTGAACAGTTAAAACAAATTGCCGCACAAATCGATGTTGATATCTATTTTGATGATAATGAAAAAGACCCCATTAAAATTGCAACAGCAGCTAAACAAAAAGCCATTGCAGGTTTGTATGATGTTTTATTAATTGATACCGCAGGTCGGTTGGCGATTGATGAAGAGTTAATGAAACAACTTAGTGATGTAAAAAATGCCATCAATCCCAATGAAATTTTTTATGTGGCAGATGCTCTTACGGGACACGATGCAACAAGAACAGCAACAACGTTTAAAGAGAAAATTGGTATCGATGGGGTTATTTTATCCAAATTTGATGGAGACACAAACGGCGGAGTTGCTTTATCAATAGCTCATCAAGTACAAGTGCCACTACGATTTATTGGAACGGGTGAAAAAATGCCCGATTTGGAAGTATTTATTCCCGATAGAATTGTCAGTCGTCTTATGGGAGCAGGTGATATTGAAGGTTTGGCAGAAAAGACTTCCGCTATTATTGATGAGAAAAAAGCCAAAGAGGTCAGTAAAAAGATTAAAAAAGGTGACTTCAACTACAATGACTTTTTAGAACAGCTTAATATGATGAGTAAGCTTGGAAGTATGAAATCAATTATTTCAATGATTCCTGGCTTGAATCAAATGGCCGGACAACTCAAAGATATGGATTTGGAAAACTCCAGTGAAATTGTACGAATAAAAGCATTAATAGGTTCAATGACACCCAAAGAGAGAGAAAACCCAGATCTGATGAATCCCAGCCGAAAAAAAAGAATTTCAAAAGGGTCAGGACTTTCAGAAGTTCAAATCAACAAAGTACTTAAGCAGTTTAAAAATGCCTCTAAAATGGCTAAAAAACTCTCAAGTAAAGGTGGCATGAAAGGCTTACAAAATATGATGAGTCAAATGCAAGGAATGCCTGGCGGAATGCCAAAACTTCCAAGATAATCAACTTACAATAGTATTGAGTTGTAAACTTCAAAGGGTGAGTTTAGAATTCAATACTATAAATTAAAATAAAAGGGAAAATATGACAGCGATTAGATTAACACGAATGGGAAGAAACAAAAAACCATTTTACAGAATAGTAGTAACAGATTCAAGAAAAAGAAGAGATTCAGGATGGATTGAATCAATTGGTTATTACAATCCAGTTTCAGAACCAAAAGTTCTTAAAATTGATGAAGAGAGATACAACTATTGGTTAAGCGTTGGTGCACAACCAAGCGAAAAAGTTAAAAAGCTCGCAGCTAAATAACGTAATTATGATTACTAATTTTATTGAAAACTATGCAAAACTTATTGTTAGTTTTCCAGAAGATATCGCCATTAGCAAGAATGTTATTGACGATACTTTTGCCGAAATAATCATTACTGCAAACAGTGCAGATATTGGGAAACTCATTGGAAAAAACGGGAATATGATCAATGCAATTAAAACCATGGCAAATGGCTGCAAAGCAAAAGATGGTATTTCTTATAAAATTCAAGTGATTTCAAAATAGAAATGGCATTGGACGATAAAATTTATGTAGCAAAGTTGGGGAAAACCGTTGGATTAGATGGTTCACTTAAAATTTACAGTGAGTCAGATTTCCCCCAACAATTTAAAAAAGAAGCTACGTTTACTACCAATAAAGGATTAACCCTTGTGGTTAAAAGCTACAATCACAACAGAGGTATAATAAAATTTGATGCTATTGATACCCCTGATGAAGCAAAAAAACTTATCAACCAACAACTTTTTACTACAATAGAAGCAACACGAAAGAACTGTTCATTAAAAGAAAATGAATTTTTCTGGTTTGATTTAATGGGTTGCAAAATTGTTGACAATGATAACATGGTTTTGGGTGAAATAAAAGAGATTCAACGTCTTCCAAGCAGTGACTACTTTGAAATAGAGACTTCAAAAGATTTACAAGAAAAAGGTCTTCCTAAAACTTTTTTAATCCCATATATAAAGTTGTATGTGACTAAAATTGATGTTGCGTCAAAGAGAGTTTACACTCAAGATTGCTTCGCTATTTTAGAGAACTCATAAAATAAACGATTTAATTTTCATAGACCATACATCGGTTGGCAAACTCTTCTTTTGTTATCTCAATTAACATAATACTCTTTGAGAGATTCAATTTTTTAACGGCTTCAATAAGTTCTGTACTTGCTTCATCTTCATTTAAAGGGCCAATAAACACTTCAATGATATTGTTAATGTTTCGACAAGCATGAATACGAGTATCGATGACTTTTAACTCTTTAAGGTACGATTTATAGATAACTTTTTTATTGGTATTAATTTGAATGAACTTAAGAAAAGAGTGACCTTCTATTGTTTCTTCATTGGGCATAACTTCTTGAGTGTTTTGGGTAACGGCTGTATCAATGGCTTCATTTTCCACAGTATTGGTTTCTTCTATGGGTTGTTGAGTTTCTTGGGTTTGTTGAGCTTGTTGGGCTTCTTGTTCGAGTTTAAGTTTTTCTTGTAAAGCCAGTTCTTCTTTTTTGGCTTTTTCCAATGCTTCTTTTTCTAATGCCTCTTTTTCTAATTTGAGTTTAAGTTCTTCTTCCTCTTGGGCTTTTCTAAGAGCTTTAAGTTTTTCTTCTTTTAAATACTCTTCTTCTGTCATCCCCAAAAGTTCATATTTTGTGAGGTTTTCTAATTTTTTATTGAGTCTTGAAACATTGATGTGGTCAAGTTTAAATTCATAGGTTTCTAAAGGAGCTAACTCTTCACTTTTTGTCATCACAACAGGTTTTTCTTCAATGGGTTTTTCAGAAGTACTCATATAAATAAAAGCAAGAATAGCAATAATTAGAAGAGCTAAAACAACCAGTAATATTCGAATATTTTTTGCTTCTTTGAGTCTCTCTTTTAAACTTCTTTTTTGAAGTTCGTCTTTATGATTTACAGGCTCATCAACATCTTTAGCTGTTTTGAGTTTTCCCTCAGGTAAAATTTCAAGGGGTTCAACCTCCTCATCATTGGGCGTCTCATTTTGAGGTTTTTTGTTCTCCTCATCTAAGGGTAAATCTCTTTCTAAGCCTTCAATGTCATCAATATTGATGCTGTCATCATCTGTTTCATTTTCTTTGTTTTCTATATCATTTGCCATTTGAACTCTTTAATTTTCTTTTTTCTTTTTGCTTTTGTAAAATTGCTTCTTTGTTCTTTTCGTAATACTCTTTTCGGTAGGCTTTTAGTTTTTCTTTCTTTTTGTCACGATAAACTTTGTCATATTGTAACCTTTTTTCTCTGTTTTGTTCATAGTATTTTTGCTTTTGCTCTTTATAGGCAACCAGCTTTTCAATGATCTTTTCTTTTCGGCTATCAACATGCGATTTTTGTTTTTTTGCAATCTCTTTAATGGTTTGTGCAAAAAAATCGCCTCGTAACTCTTTTTCATAATCAATTTCAGGCTTTATTATAGCACCTGAAGAGAGTTTTTGCTCAAGTTTTTTCTTTAAGTAATACTCTTTTTTCTTCTTTTTGTGTTTAAGAATGTTCTCTTTACGAATACGTTTAAGTTCTTCTAAACTCATTTTAACGGATTATTATCGTTTTAATCGGTTAACAATATCTAACATATCATCTGTTGTCGATATTGATTTTGAGTTAGCTTCATACGCTCTTTGAGCAGTAATTAAATCAACCATTTCATTGACTAAAGCAACATTTGAGGATTCAATCATTGCTTGTCGAATACCACCAAAAGCATCTTCAGTGGCAATGCCTTCTATTGGGTCACCTGAGGCAGTAGTTGCTTGAAATAAAGAGTCTCCTAAAGGACTTAATCCTGCAGGATTTATAAAGTCAGTTAAGGTAATTTGACCCAATTCTTCAGTGTTTCCTGTAACGGGGTCAAGGGCTGTTACGGTTCCATCTTTGGCAACAGAAATATCTGTAAATGTTGTTGGAATTACAATTTCTGGTTCGAGGCGATAGCCACTTCCATTAACTAAAGCACCTTCTTCATCCAATTTAAAAGCTCCATTTCGGCTGTAGGCAGTTTCACCATTAGGAAGGGTGATTTGGAAAAAACCTTTTCCTTCAATTGCCATATCTAAGGGGTTTCCCGTGGGTTTTAAGTCCCCTTCGATAAAGTTTTTTTGAATACCAGAAACCCGAACTCCTAATCCCACATCAATTCCTGTAGGATTGAGAGTGGTTTCAGATGTTCTTCCTGCAGTATAATTTAAAGATTCGTACATTAAATCTTGAAATTCCGCTCGATCTTTTTTAAAACCTATGGTGTTTACGTTAGCAATGTTGTTTGACGTAACATCGATTTGATGCTGTTGGGCATTCATTCCAGTTGCAGCAGTGTATAAGCCTCTGATCATTTTAAATCCTTCTTAATAGACTTGTCATAATTTGTAGATTATATTTAAAGAACTTTTAAAGTTAGATTAAAGATAATGCAATTTTTTTTAAATCATTAAGTATAAATTTAAATCAATTTAAATATAATGTATCAAATTTTATTAATTTGACTGCTAAGGGTACAAAGATGAAAATTCTTATTGTTGATGATAGTTCTACTATGAGAAGAATTATAGGTAATGTTGTAATGCAACTGGGATTTACTAAAGATGATTTTGACGAAGCTGAGGATGGTTTAAAAGCGTGGAAAGAGTTATCGAATAAAAAATATGATGTTATTTTAACGGATTGGAACATGCCTAATATGAACGGCTTAGAACTGGTAAAGCGTGTAAGAAGTGAGGGGGCTCATCAAAGTATTCCAATTATTATGATTACTACTGAGGGTGGGAAAAGTGAGGTTATTACCGCATTAAAAGCAGGTGTTAATAACTACATTGTTAAACCCTTTAGTGCAGAAATACTAAAAGAAAAATTAGACGGTGTTTTAAAATAATATAAGTTAATAAAGGGTTTGACAATGAGTATGAGTCAAGAAGAAATTGAAGCATTGATGAACGGACTTGAAGTCCCAGAAGAGGATTCTACTTCCAGTGAAGAAACAGAAGAAGAGAGTATTGAAGAGGATACACCCTCTCAATCAATGAGCGAAGATGATATTGCGAAACTGCTCTCTTCAACGAATGAGGAAGAAGAGATAATTGAAGATAACGAGAGTAAAAATGCCGATGTCAAAGATGATATTTCAGAAGTACTAAATGAAATTGATAATATGGAAGACGATGATATTAGCAGTGATGACGAGGATATGTTAAGTCAAAACGATTTAGAAGAAGAGACAGAAGAGTCAAATGAGTTTTTGGAAGAAGATAACAGTGATGATGATGCTGAATTTACTGAAAAAGCAAAAAATTGGACAGAAAAGAAAATCACAAAAGGGGAGTTTCCTTTTCCTGCAGAACCTAGTACAAAAGTTGTCAGCCAGTTAAATGAAGTCGCCAATGACAGTGAAGAAAAAGCCGGACAAATTTTTGATGTATTGAGTTTTATTTTAGATGATAATGCCGTAATTCAAAAAAGCAATAAAAATATGGTTTCTTTTCTTGACAAAGAGATTGAACTGTTAAATGCTTTGAGTAATAAATTTCCCAATATTAATGTTTTTGACGAACGACTTAAAGAAGCTCAAGCAATGAAAGAGATCACCAGCGATATTGCCAATCGAATCAGTGCAGAAGATATGCGTTTATTTGAAGCAATGGAATTGATGCAGTTTCATGATATTAATCGTCAAAAAATTGAGCGAGTTATGTCGGTTATTCGAAAATTAACGGTCTATTTAAATAACTTATTTGAAGAAGATGACGATTATGAAGAGATTGCGGTTGCTAAACATATTCATGGTGACAGCAATTCAGATTTAGTTGGAGCAGAAGATTTAGATGCTTTGATTGCAGAGTTTAGTAAATAATCAATAAAGGAGAAGGTCATGAATTCAAACTACCCATTAGCAGCAGCCATGATTAACCAGTTAAACCGAGTTGATATGCTTTCCAATAATTTAGCCAATGCCAATACCAATGGGTATAAACAAACCAGCATGACAGAAGGGACTTTTAATAACTATTTAACAAAAGCTCACAAACACTCTCCTTTGATTTCAAAACTTAATACCATTAATAACAATGTACCCAAGTTGGATTCAAAATTTACCAATGAGGAGTTAGGTTCTCTTGTTCAAACAGGCAATGGCTTAGATTTTGCGTTAAAACATAAAGATACCTTTTTTAAAGTTCAAAACAGCAATGGAGAGATGATTTTAACTCGAGATGGCTCTTTTAAAGTGGTCGATAATCTTTTGGTTACGAGCGAAAACCTTCCTGTGTTGTCTGCCCAAAATGAGCCCATAGAAATTGAAGAGGGAGAAGAGTTTTCAAATTTAATTGGAGTTGTTAGAACCAATTTTAACAATTTGGAAAAAATGGGAAATAACAATTATACCATCATCAATCAAAATGAAATGGAAAACCTAGCTGAGGATAATACGCAGTATATTTTAAGTGGAACGCTTGAAAAGTCTAATGTCAATGCTGTTAATACTATGGTGGCATTAATTGATGCACACCGTCGATTTGAGCAGTCACAAAAAGCGATTCAAAGTTTAGGTGAAATGAGTACAGCGCTGCTTGAAAAAATTGGTTCCAATAAATAAATTGAATAAGGAGAGATAATGCAACCCAGTAATGTAACATCGACACTGTTTGACAACTTAAGTTTTCGAAGTGAACGGCAAAAGGTTATTTCTGGAAATATTGCCAATATTAATACTCCAAATTATAAAACAAAAGAGTTGGTTTTTGAACAAGAATTACAACAAGCCAATGACGATTTAAAATTAAAAACCACACACCATAAACATATTGCTTTTGATTTAGAAAATCCAAAAACAACAGGACCACAACTTGTTGAAGTGCAAAATTTATTGGAACAAAACGATGGAAATAACGTCAGCTTGGACAAACAAATCAGTGAAATGTCAAAAAACACCGTAATATTTAACGCATTACAAGCTTCCATCAAAAAAGATTCACAATGGTTAAAAGCCATTATTGATTCATCGGCAAAAAATTAATAGGAATTATCATATATGAACCAACTGCTTAAGTTTATTAATAATTTAAATGCTGCACAACGAGCAGTTATCATAGGAGGATTTTCTCTTCTGTTTGTTTTGCTTGTTGGCTTACTGATTTGGTCTAATATTAAAGCTCAAGATGAAAAACTCAACTATACCATTGCTGCAAATTTGACTAAAAATCAAGTGATGCTAGCAAGCAGTGAGTTAGAGGCTTCGGGTATTCCTTTTTTAGTTATTGGTTCAGGAAATACGTTAACCCTTAAAACCAGTAAAGAGTTTATTAACATTGCTAAAATAAAGCTGGTAACAAGTGAAGCGGCAACCAACAAACACACAGGTTGGGAAATTTTCGAAAAGTCCTCTTTGGGAACAACCAATTTTGAAAATAAAGTTAAATATTTACGAGCACTTGAAGGTGAACTGTCTCGTTCTTTGGAGTCTTTATCGGGGGTATTACGTGCCAGTGTTAAAATTGCTATTCCCAAAGATACGGTTTTTACACAAAGAAAAACATTGCCTACTGCATCAGCAGTGTTAACCATAAAACCAGGGATTTATTTAACACAAAAACAAATTGATGGGATTAAAAATTTTATCTCTTCAGCGGTTTCTGATTTAACGCCTGCAAATATTAATCTTATTGACCAAGATGGTTCATTGCTTGAACACTCCAAAGATGAAATTGATAATACTCGAGTCAAAGCTCAAAACAAGTATAAAGAAGAGATAGAAAAAGATTATGAAAATAAGATAATTGCACTTTTAGAACCCATTGTAGGTATGGGAAGAGTGGTTGCAAGAGTTTCTGTTGATTTAGAGTTTATTAAAAGAGACATTTATGAAGAAGTGTATGAACCAGAAGGAACCATACGAAGTCAACAAATCACTGAAAATACCATGAACTCACAAGGGGTA
The DNA here is from genome assembly GCA_002382325.1 of Epsilonproteobacteria bacterium UBA4036. Classification (GTDB taxonomy): domain Bacteria; phylum Campylobacterota; class Campylobacteria; order Campylobacterales; family Arcobacteraceae; genus Marinarcus. Next base: position 59,323 of record DGAG01000008.1, on the reverse strand, counting down.
GAGACTCAAATTGGAGGAGAACCAGGTGTTCAATCCAACATTGAAAACAATACCAACACCAATGGAAACAGTGCCAATAACAGTTCAAAAGAAGAGCTTAAAAATATTGTTAACTATGAGATTTCCAAAAAAATTATTAATTACGAAGATACTGCATTTGCTTCAGTTAAACGAGTCACTGCCGCAGTTACTTTTGATTCAACTGTTTTAGCCGATGTGGAAAATAAAGAAGATTATATGACGTCAATTGCATCTGTGGTACAAGATACAATTGGATACAATCAAAAAAGAGGGGATCAAATTACTGTTAAAGATTTTAAGTTTTTAACACAAGCCACGACACCTGGCGCTGGCGTAATGGTTGATGCCAATGGGCAGGTGATTGATGTTAATGAAACAACCGACACCGTTTCTTTTATTAAAGCCATTTTAAAAGAGTTCAGTGAATACATTCAATATATTATTGCTGCCATTTTGCTTTTGGTTTTTTATAAAAAATTTATTGCCAAACACGATATTATTGTTTTAGATGATAACGGAAACAAAGTTGACCAAAATGGAAATATTGTTGATGACGATGGACAAATTATTAAAGATTATGAAAACCAATTTGACCAAGAGACGGCCCATGGGCGATTAAAAGCCAAAGTTAGAAGTCAATTGTTAAATAACATTGAAGGATTAGATGAAGAAGCTGCGGCAAAATATGAGGTTTTAGTGGATGAAATTGATAAACAAATCAATGATCGACCAGAAGAGATTGCCGCAATGATTGAATTGCTTTTAACCGAAGGTGATGCAAAATTTAAATTGCGTGAAGCGGCAAAACAAAAAAGGGCATAAAACATGGATATGTTAGACGAGGATTATAAAGAGATTTTAAAAGGCATGCCAATGGTCGAAAGAGTAGCAACATTTTGCATACTCTTAGGCGAAGGGGCAACCGTTAAAATTTTTCAACATTTGCCCAAACATTTTGTGGAAGATGTTTCCACTGCTATTACTCAAATTAAATCCATTGATAAAGATA
>DGAG01000008.1:0-58258 GCA_002382325.1 Epsilonproteobacteria bacterium UBA4036 | reverse complement strand
TATATTAAATGAGTTTCATATTTTAATCAAATCCAGTGGATATATCAGTTCAGGTGGATATGAATATGCCAAAGAGATTTTGTATAAATCTTTGGGGAGAGGTGAAGCCGATGAAGTTCTGGCTCGATTGTCTAAAATTAAATTGGCATCACAAGCATTTTCTTATTTGGATGCAATTAATCCTAAGCAATTAGCAGACTTTATTAAAGATGAATCTCCTCAAACCATTGCTGTAATTTTGGCACATATGGAAGCAGCAGGTGCGGCTGAAGTATTGATGCAGCTTGAAGAAGATGTGAAAGTCAAAGTAACCATGCAAATGGCAACCATTAAAGACGTTTCTCCGGATGTTGTACGAACCGTATCATTGATTTTAGAGAAAAAACTCGAATCATTACTCTCTTCTATTGTTGATGTTGGTGGGGTTAAAGTTGTTGCCGATATGTTAAACCGAGTGGGACCCAAATCACAAGATATTTTAAAAAACATCAATGGTGTGGACACTTTATTGGCAACAAAAATCAAAGAAAATATGTTTGTATTTGAGGATTTACTCAATTTGGATACCGATTATATTATGAAAATTTTACAAAATTGTGAGATGGCAGATGTTGCTGTTGCTATGAAAAATGCCACAAGTGAAGATTTAGAAAATGTAACATCTGCTATGAGTCAAAGGGCTAAAGACAGATTCCTAGAAGAGTTTGAAATGTTGACAAAAGTTAAAATTAAAGATATTGAAGCGGCACAAAGAAAAATGCTGGATGTTGCACAAAAACTCATTGAAGAGGGTGTAATTGACAGAGAAATGGATAACAACTAATGCAAAAAAATAACGTGTATTCTAATGCTACGATTGTCAAAGGCAATAAAGAGAAAGACAAAGAACTTCAAGCGTATCAGTTGGGCTCGTTTTATAACGATGAGGTCAATGTTCAAAATGAAAAAATGCAACAAGTTGCCTCTTTGGGGGAACAAAAACCTGCTGGTTATGTGGATCCTTTATTAACCGAATTACAAGCGCTTAAAGCCCATATGCAAGCAATTGAATCGAAAGTCAGTAACATTGAAACCAATGGGGTAACGGGAAGAGATTTGGACAAACAAGTCGTACAAGCCATTAAAGATTTGAAAAATTATGCGTCGTTTTTTGAACAAGCCACTTTTCAATTGGAGAGTAAAATTTTAAAAACATCCATGGCAATTGCTAAAAAGATTATCACCATAGAAATTGGAGAAAACTCTTCTTTGATTGCAAAAGAGACCATCAAACATCTGCTTAATAAAGTCAAAACAGCTTCAAAAATTCAAATTCATCTTAATCCTAAAGATTACATTGCATTAAAAGACCAACTTAAATTAGACTCCTTCATTGAATTGCATGAAGACATTAATGTAACGGCTGGTGGTGTTGTTATTGCCAGTGATTTGGGAAATTTTGATGGCAATATTGAGGCAAAAGTTAACTCCATGCTTGAATCATTAGAAAGCGTCATTTAAAACTCTACTTTTATTAATATTTGCTTAATAGGCGAATTATTCTTATAAATTCACTTTTTTTATTATTTTTTTACGCAGTGGTGTCGCTTGCTTTATGTTATAATTTTTTATATTACGAGAAAGAGTTTTTATGGTAGATATTACAGAAAGAGATTATGACTTATTAGTAGATACGGAAATAGTCGTAGATGTAATTCTGGGTAATGCACAACTGACTATCCGAGATTTTTTAAATCTCAGTGAGGGTGATATTATTACACTCGACAAATATGCGGGTAGTGGTGGTGATATTTATGTGAATACAAGAATCGTAGGAACAGGAGATATTATTGTAATCGATGAAAAGCTTGCAGTAAGACTTCAAGACGCTATGGATTCAGATAATGTTGTTCGATACTTCTTCGAAGAACAAATGATTTAAGGAAAATACAATGTCTGTAGATAATGTACAAGTCAACACGGTAGTTGATGCAAATGGGAATACCTATACAAGTGCTGTAAGCAACGACAAATTAACCAACTCAGACTTTTTGAAGTTAATGCTTGAAGAGTTAAAGTTACAAGATCCAACAAAGCCGATGGATTCAAGTCAGATGATGCAAAATCAAATGCAGATGTCAACCATTGAAACCAACACAGCTACGATTGAAGCAATGAAATCTTTACAAAATTCTTTTGCCCAATCAACACTGGCAAGTGCGTCTAATATTATAGGGCAAGTAATTGAAAATGGTGAAATAGGAGACAGTGGTATTTCAAAACAGTTTAAAGTCAATTCCGTTGAATCGATAGATGGGACTCTTTATTTGGAAGGATATCAAATTGTAGGATACAACAGTGAAACCAATCAACTGATTTATGATACTGAACCCACTCGAATCAATTATAACAATATTACACGAGTAGTGGACGGAAGTATGTTATGATTTCAGCAATGTATAATGGGATTTCTGGATTAGATTCTTTCCAGAAAGCGCTGAATGTAGAGTCAAATAATATTGCCAACGTAAATACTGTTGGATACAAATCAGATAGAATTAACTTTACAGACTTAATGTACCAAGACAGAATTGGAAAAGGTTCAGCAACACAAACCGTTCAAAAAGATTTTACGAATGGAAGTTATAAACAAACGGGTAACAGTTATGATGTAGCTATTCAAGGAAATGGTTTTTTTATTGTATCAGATCCAAATACGGGAGGTATTTTTTATACCAAAGCAGGGGATTTAAAACAAGGTGTTGATGGAAAACTGATTACCTCCGGTGGGAATTATGTTCAAGGGGTTGGTGCAACGATAACAGGAGATATGATTAATACGAGTTTGTATACACAGTTTATTGCTTCAAAAGTTATTGAATCAGACACTTCTGTGGATACCATTAACGCAAAAGCAACCGATTATCGGCAGAGTGCTGCCAATGATGTTGATCCAATTACAGGAAGAGTAACTAAAACAGCTGGATCAAAAATAGAAAATATTCAATTATTGCAAGAAGACTATAGAAATAAGTTAAATGCATATGGAACAAATCAAGTTCAAGGAACAGCTTCAACCAATCAAACAGCAACAGCATCTTACAATGATTATGCAACACAATTAATTGATTCAAATGATGTTGTGTCTATTTATGTAGGTAATACAAAAATTACGCAAACATTTACAGATGATGCAGCTACCACGATGGCTTTATTGGCGGAAAAGATATCCTCTTTGGAAGGAATAAAAGAAGCAACGTTTGATTCTGTTTCAGGAGATTTAACAATTAATACATTGGTACCTGGTAAAAACTTGACTATTTCAGATGCCCTTATCAATGATAATGCTTATACTCTTACTAAAATTGATGCGATTGCAGGAAGTGGTTTGGCAGATGTTGAAGCAAGTTTTACTGCACTTGAAGAAGCATTAACACGGGCTGATGCAGAAATTACACAAGTTACAACATCAGTCAGTAAAGTCTTACAACCTAATCAAGCTTTAAATATGACAAGTGTGGATGATTTGCAATTAAATTTAACCAGTTTAGGTATTTCAGATAATCAATTTAGCAGTCCAGAAATTATTAATGGTATTATTTATATGGTTCAAGGAGATAACAAATATGCAGTTGGACGAATTCAAACGGCAGCTTTTGCAGATGAATTATCATTGGACCCTCAAGGTGGAAATTTATTTGCGGCGACAAGAAATTCGGGAGAACCTTTAGATGCAACGAGTAGCTCAAAAATAATTGGAAAGACATTAGAATTAAGTAACGCTGAATTGGGTGAAAACTTAGTAAACTTGATGGTGTATCAGCGTGCCTATGAAGCTAATTCAAAATCAATTACGACCAGTGATGAATTTTTAAGCATTGCCATACAACTTAAAAAATAAGTTGCATGGCTTGGTATTTAAATATCAGTATTTATTGAAATATTGGTATTTGAATATCTTATATTCAAAGATTAAAGATTATAGAAGAGTTAACTCTTAAAAAGGATTTATTATGATTGGTGCACTATGGACAGGAATTAGCGGATTATCTTCGCATCAAAAAGCATTGGATAATGAAGCACATAATATTGCAAACGTTAACACAGTAGGATACAAAGCATCAAGAATTGCATTTGCAGATCAAATGTATCAAGACAGAATCGGTAAAGGTTCAAAAGTTCTTGATGCTGAAAAAATATATGAACAAGGAACATTAAAACCTACTGGAGTTGCATACGATGTTGCTTTATCAGGAGATGGTTTTTTAACGGTTGCCAATAAAGATAATGGCGGGGGAACAGCCGAAACGTATTATACCCGAGCAGGTAACCTAAGAATGGGTGATAACGGTACCCTTCAAGATGCTGCAGGAAATGAAGTTCAAGGCTGGATTATGACTCAGCTTGATACCGATGCAGATGTAATTTCAACCAACCCAAATATTACTAGATTTACGAATGATTATACAAAATTAGTTAGTACTGAAATTGTTAGTCATGCTAACTATGTTGAAACCATTACTGCTAAAACGACAGATTATAATACGACATCTAAATCAGATTCTTCAACAGTTTTTAGTGGAGCTGGTTATAAAACAGAGTCAGGTAAAATTGCAGATATTGAAGAGCTTTCAACAGCATATGCAGCAGCATTACAAAAATATAAAGAGAATCCAGATGGACTCTCTGCTTCTGCTGTAAGCCAAATTTCTTTTATTGACTTTGAAGATCAAGGTGGTATTGTTAATGGTGATAGTGATATTATTTCTGTATATGTCAACGGTGTTCATAAAACACAAGAATGGGACACAGATTATGCAACAACGATGAAAAAATTGGCCGATCAAATCTCTTCAATACCAGGATTAAAAGCGTATATGGTTGATGCAGCACTCAATGAAAGTACTTTAACCGCTGATGTAAATTTAGGGATTATGAAAATTGAATCGCTGATTCCAGGAGAGCCTTTTTTAGTCAGCGGTGTTTTATCTCAATCTGGAACAACTGAAGTTAATGGAGCAGTACGAACAACTGATGGAAGAGATGCGGTTGAAGGAAGTGGATTAGCGGCATTAGAATCGGTTCGAAATAAACTTTCTGAAGCAGTAACAGGAAAACAAAGAGATGTTTTCTTAACTACAGATTTGTTTGATGTAGCAGCAGCAGGAACAATTGCAGCAGGATATGATTTTGATTTTAGATTAACTATTTGGGATAAAGATGCCAAAGCAAATGTATCCGTACCCGCAGGTGGACCAATTTCGATACCTGCTGGAAACACTACAAGTACAGATCCCGCTACAGCTGCACAAGAAATTGCAACTGAAATTAATGCCAATATAGAATTAAATCAATATATTGTGGCAAAAGTTGTTAATGGGGCTTTAGTTCTTGAGACAAAAGATTCAAATTTTGATGTTGAATTTAGTACGATATTGGATAGAACAACGAATCCAGATGTAGGTGCAAATATCGGTGTTATTGAGAAAAATGCTACTCACAGTGGAAGAGAAGGGGCCGGAGCTGAATTTATTGAGTTAAGAAATAAAATTGACCAAACTGCTTCAAGAGACTCTTTACAATTAAGATTAGATACATTAGGCATTTCAGATACAGCATTGGGAGAGTTTTCCGTTGATAAAACAGGGCTTATCACAATCAAACAAGATGGTGTCTCTTTTGCTATTGGGCAATTAGCTATTGCTTTATTTAATAACAACAGAGGGCTTGAACCAGTGGGAGATAACTTATTAGCAAAAACCAATGAATCGGGAAGTCCAATGTACAATATCAATAATGCTAAAGCAGCTGAGGTTCAAGGGCGAACGTTGGAATTGAGTGAAGCCGATTTAAGTGAAAGTTTGGTTAACCTTATGGTATTTCAACGAGCATTTGAAGCCAATGCAAAATCAATTACAACATCAGATGAGTTGTTAAATACACTGATTAATTTAAAACGATAATTTTAATTTTACAAACAAATAGAGCTTTCTATTTGTTTGTTTTAAGGGCTGACATTGGAAAACTTTTTACTGCTTACACTTCTTGGTATTTTAGCATTGTATTTCTTTTCGAGTATGAATGTGTATAAAAGTTTATACAAAAAAGTCAATGAAGAGAAGAATATTTTAGAACAAGAGATTAAAAAACTTGAAGAGTTGAAAAAAAATTATGAGCAAAAAATCAAAGGAAGTATTTCGGCTTTAGAGTCAAAACATGATAACTTGCAAGTGGCACGAAACGACTTACAATCTTTACGTATTGAAAATACTGAGCTTAAGCACAAAGTTGATGTTTTAGAGCGTCGTTGTGATGACCTGTATGCACAAATTCATACCATGGTATAATTAAAGCAGATGAAACTTTTTCTTCTTTTCGTGTGTATGCTTACACTCTCTTTGGCACGAGTTAATGATACCATTGAAGCGCTACCGAATATTTTATTTACCTACGATAAACTTAAAAAACAACAAAACGTAACCACCTTGCAAGTTGATTTTAACAAAGGGGTTGCTTTGTTGGAAAAAAAAGAGTACGAAAAAGCGATTGATATTTTTAAACAAACCGCACAAGTGCTGAGAGTTCCTTCTTTTTTAAACATTGGTATTGCGTATTACAAACTCAATTCTTTTAAGAATGCCACAATATATTTAAATCAAATTTACAATGTTAAAGAGTTGATGTTTTCAGATACCTACTCTTTTATGAGCAGTGCTTATTATTTATATAAAATAACCAATGAAGATCACTATTTGCAAGACTTAATTAATGCAGCAAAAAATAATCCCAATTTATCCGATAATGAAAAACGAATGCTTGCAGATACCTTTATTGTACTTAAAGAGTATAAAAATGCGTTAAGAATTTTGGAAAATGTTTCTAAAGGGGTTGATTTTAAAAAAGCACTGTTACATTTAAAACTCAATGATTTTAAAAAAAGTGAGGCTTTTTTAGAACGGGCATATAAAGAAGCGTTAAGTGAAGATCAAGTCGATACCATTTTGTGGTTTATGATTTATCGAGATTTAAAGTCCAACAGTTTAACAAAACTGCAAGAGCATCTTAATATTTTAGAGGAGCGACGACTCAATTTTACCGTTAATCAAGAGTTGCCTATTACGATTGCTTTTAATGAAACCAAATATTCCAGTGATGAGTATTTAGATTTTGTTACACAATACTCTTTGTATCGACAAATTGATATGGCATTTTATTTTGCTCCCTTTGTTTTTTCAGATAATCAAGAGATTATTTATGACAGTTCCAAAGGATTTATTTTTAATTCAAAGCAAAATTTGCAAAGTTTAGAAAATATGATTAAATATAATTCAGAATTTATTAATATTATCAAAGAAGACCCTATTGTAAGGGTTAAAAAACTTAAAGACCTTATTAAACATAAAGAGACAAAATCCTATGTTTACTATAATTTGGCTCTCTCTTTAGCTCAAATTCATGATTTTCAAAATGCACATGCTTATTTTTTAAAAGCATATAAACTTAATCCGGGCAATAAATTGTACGCAGCTATGACATTAGTCAGTGCAAAACGAATCAATAAAGAGGTTAAAGATAAAAGTTATATTGAAAGAAATATGAGTTCAGAGTATGGGCTATACAACTATTTTGGACAAACCCTTTATTCGTTATTTATTAATAATAAAGCCAATGTTAAACAAGAAGCACAAGGGTATAAAAATACGATTTTATACAGCTTTTTGGAACTATTAGAAAAATTGAAAAAAAATGAGCCCATTTTAGGTAACGAAGAACTCTTTGCAAAATACTACAAAGATCCTTTGGTTTATTTAATGAATAAAGCCATTAAACAACCCAATGAAAACAAATTTAACTATATTGCTCGATTACAAGATACTCTTCCTTTACAAATCAACAATAACTTTTTAGAAGGTTCGGTGATTATAACGGAGTTTTATATTGATATCTTAAAAGCGTTAGCGTTATTTGATCGAGCCAATTTTAATATCGACAACTACTACTCTCCTTCTTACATACGAACACTTGCCATTAAACTTATTCACGACAATAATTCCAATGCAGCCATTGGTATTTTGGAGTATTTGCAAAATCGTTATGAACTCAAAGACAAATATACTCTTTATTTGATGGTTGCTGCGTATTTACAACAAAAAGAGTACAATGAAGCATCATTACAAATCTCGCTAATAAAAGCATTGATCAATGATTCAGGAGCCAATTTTCTCAATGGAGTACAACTTATACAAGAACTTAAAATCAACAGTGCAAAACAGTTCTTTTCGTATCCGTATTATGATACATTCATTGATTTTGATTTAATAGGCTTTGATGAATTTTTAGAATCGTTATAAAGGGATTTATACAGAAATATTAACTTTTAAAATATTTTTGGTATAATAATTTAAAACTATGATTTGGCAAGGAGGATATTATGGATATAGGTAGAGTTGAAGTGATTGACCAATCAAAAGTCAATCATATTGAAAAGATGCAAAAAGTTCAAGAAACCGATAAAAAGGAGAAAGTTGATCCAAATGAGCAGTATAAAAATGCAAAACCCAATGAAATCATTGACGATGCAAATGAGGTTATTTTAGATAACATCAAATTTGGATACAACAAAAGTTCTCAAGACTTTTTTGTGAAAGTGACACGAGGAGATGCTGAGTACAAATATCCCACTGAGGATATGATGAAAATGAAAGCACAGCTGCTTCAATTGATGGAACAACAAGAAAATAAATAACAAAAAGGTTAATTTTTGGCATCAGATTTATCAAATATAATCAAAGAAGAGTTAGCAAATACTCTTGAACAGCTATTGTCTAAAAAAACTTCTGTACAAAGTGCTTCTAAAGCGGATATAAAAGAGTATGAATCGACTCAATCAATCGAAGTGAGTGTGAAATTTGAGTTTAAAAATCTTACTTCTACTTGGAAGTTTTTTGTTCCTACTGTAACTGCTGCAAAGTTTGAGTATTTTATGCTCGGTGGTATGGGTGAACTTAAAGAGCATATTGATGATGAAGTAGCTGATGCCGTCAATGAAATCGTTTCTAATATTTGTGGCAGTATAACCACTTCCGTTAATGCCCAAGGATATGAGGATTTGGGCAGCGTCAAATTTGAATCTTTGGGCAGCGAGATAGTTGCCGGTGAAAAGTTAAAAGAAAATGATGATATTTACAATATTAGTGTAAATATGGAAGATGAAGTTTTACCTGTTTTAATTGCCTTTGATAAACTCTTTTTGCCTTATATTTATGATATCAGTGGTGTTGAAGCTCAAGAGAGCGTTAAACCACAAGCTCAAAATTCGGCTAATGCCGTTTCATTATCAAGTAACAGAAATGCCCCTATTGTCAACGATGAAGTTTCAGGATTGTTGTCTTTATTGGGAGAAGACTCAATTACCAATTTAAAGCTTCTGTTTGATATTAAACTCAAACTCAGCGTTCGTTTGGGAAGTAAAAACTTCTTACTTAAAGATATTTTGCGTTGGGATATTGGTGAAATTATTGAATTGGAACAAATGGTAAATGAACCTTTAGAAATTTTAGTCAATGGGATTAAAATTGGTGAGGGAGAAGCGGTTATTGTTGAAGGGAAATTTGGTTTAAAAATTAAAAAAATCGGAAGTGAACAATCTCGTTTAGCTCACATGGGTTTAGGTAAATAGTATGGATAAAACAACTGTCATAGGGTTAGCCGCAGGTTGGTCTTTTGTATTTTTAGCAATAGCTTTAGGGGGAGTTGGTCTTGGTCCTTATATTGATATTCCCTCTTTTTTGATTGTTGTAGGGGGAACAATTTCTGTTACTGTGGGGCAGTTTGAATCGGCTGATTTAAAACGTATTGGAGCTGCCCTTAAAGTCTCTATGCGAAGTGTAAAAGTTGAAGCGGTACCTGAACTGGTTGAAAAAATCATATTTTATGCAACAGAAATTAAAAAACATGGGGTTATGCACGTAGAACAAAAAGTTTTAGAAGAACAAAATCCTTTTTTTAAAGAGGCATTTCAACTGCTTGTAGATGGGGTCAAAGCTGAAGTTTTGGTTCCTTTGATGGAAACCAAACTGCAACACATGGAAAAAAGACATTTGATTATGATCCGAATATTTGGAAACATAGGTGGAATTGCAGGTTCGATGGGAATGATTGGAACATTAGTAGGATTGGTTGCTATGTTGGCAAATTTGTCTGACCCAGCAGCCGTTGGTCCTGCTATGGCAGTTGCGTTGATTACTACACTTTACGGGGCATTAATTGGTACTGTATTTGCAGGAATTATTGAAAATAAACTCAGTTCAAAACATAATGTTGAAGTTATCAATTGTGAAATTATTATTGAAGGGGCTTCAATGATTGCAGCAGAAGAGTCGATTGGTAATATTAAAATGAGACTTAATGCAACGCTTGTTGATGTGTTAGAGTAGATTATGGCAAAAGAAAAATGTCCAGAGTGTCCTAAATGTCTTCCAGGGTGGTTAGTACAATTTGGTGATTTAATGTCACTGCTATTGACATTTTTTATTTTACTTTTATCCATGGCAGTCATGGATAAAAAGAAAGTTGAAGAGTATTTCGAAATTATGAAAAAAGCCATGGGGTTTTTATCGGATAATGATACGGTTGTCGATCATACTGAAAAACACTCAGAAAGTCCAGTTGTGGCTGAAACAAGGGAGATACAAGATTCCAGTGACAATCAAGAGATTGTTGATGAGGTGATTGAGATTGTTAAAGTTGCCAATGAAACACTTGAAACGTTTGAAACCATTCAACTCGTACAAGGGAAAAATGAGTTTGTTTTGGATATTCCAACAACAGTGATGTTTGAAGAGGGTGAATATAACGTAACCAAACCAGAAGCCAAAGCGTTTATTCGTAAAATTGCACGGGTGGTTCGAACCATGCCAAATATTTATAATATTGAGATTATGGGACATACGTCAAGAAATACTTACACCAGCAATACAATTCCCAGAGATAACTGGGATTTATCGGCATTAAGAGCAGTGGGCGTTGTTAAAGAGTTAATTAAAAACAGAATTGACCCTTCCCAATTAAAAGTATCGGCTTTTGCTTCGTATCAGCCAAAAAGTGATAATGCCATTGAAAACAGACGAGTAGAGATGCGATTTTATGCCCATCAAGGCAATCAAGATATTTTAGAAGAAGAGAACTTTTTCGATAGGATTGAAGAATGATGAATGTAGATACCACTTTTGTGAATAAAACACAATACGATGACAGTGCTTTAAAACAGTTAAATACTAAAAATATTCAAGATGAGAATCTAAAAAAAGTGTGTGATGAGTTTGAATCTTTTTTTACACAACAATTTTTGGATGTTTCGTTAAAAGAGAGTAAAATTGCAGGAGAAGGTACGGGTTCGGATATTATTAAAGGCTTATATACAGAAGCACTTTCAAGAAACTCGAGTGGAACATTTGGCATCAGTGATATGCTGTATAAATTTTTAAGTGAGAACAACAAATGATTGAAACAACTGTAAACAAAATGTTGATGACGATAGAAAATCTTAAGCAAGCCATTAAAGATGATATTGAAGATATTAAGTTAGCCAATCACGAAAAGCTTTTAGAACGAAATGAGAAAAAGCAAGCTTATATGGATGATATTGTGGATTTAAAGAATGAATTAAATCAAGGATTGGTTCAAGCGGTTAAAAATGGGGTTGATGTCAATATTTATCGCAACAGTGTGAATCATTTAGAAGATGAACTCAAAGAGTTATACACATTAAATGGAAAGTTGGCTTCCATTGTTCTTCCTGTAAAACAGATGTACAAAGAGATTGTTGATGAATTAACCGAGCGAAGCGGAGGTAATATTTTTGAGATTAAAGCTTGATTTTAATGGCAAAACCATTTTACTGTTGTTGATTTTTTCTTCAACACTTTTTTCTTATGAGGTATTAACAACCCGTAAAGATATAAAGTTTAAAGAAAAAATTACTAAAGAGAATTTAGTTTTAAAACAAGTCGACACATTAAGTAAGAATTGTACCCCTTTAAGTTTGCAAGAGTTAGACAATGGAGTATTTACGGCTTCACACTATATTTTTAAAGATTCAATTTTATGCAGCAATGATGTTGTAAAATATGAAAAGGAGTCCGTTATATTTGATTTTGGCAGTTTACAAATTGAGCATGAGGGTAAAATTATTTATGAAAATGACCAATACATTCGTATAAAAAAACAAGATGGCACAATAGAAAAAATATATAAAAATGGAAAAATAGAATGAATATGCTCTCTTTTTTAGGAGAAACTCCTACCATAGCACTTCAAAATGCACAAAAAGAGTGCGGCGAAAATGCGTATGTCATTTCAACCAAAAAGATTTCAGATGCGTTTGAAAATGGTAAAAACATGTATGAAGTTATTGTTGCCATTGAGAATGAAAACGAAAGAAAAGAGCAGAGTTTTAAACGAAAAATTGTTGCTAAAGATTTAAAAAATGGTACTCAAGTAAAAGCTCAATTTTATGATTTTAGAGAAGAAATTCTTAAAATGCAAGATGCCATACAACAAGTGCAAAAATCGATTTGGGATCCTAAAAGTCAACTCTATGACTTAACCATTCCTCCTGAATTTGTCGATATTTACTCTTTGTTTGAACAAAATGAGTTTGATCAAGAGATGACCTATACCATTATGAAAAAAACCATACGACAACTTCCTCTTGCGATGAAATCCAATTCAAAAAAAATCAATGATTTTTTTAAGTTAATTTTACGTCGAATTATTCCCATTAAGCATGAAGAACCCTTACGAAAACATCAACGAAAAATTGTGATGATGGTAGGGCCTACTGGAGTAGGAAAAACAACCACAATAGCTAAACTGGCTGCTCGATATGCGTATAAAATGAGTGCCAATTATAAAGTAGGAATTGTGACACTAGACTCGTTTAGAGTGGGTGCAATTGAACAACTGCAAGCGTATACGAACATAATGAGATTGCCTTTGGAAGTGGTTAAAAAACCAGAAGATTTAATCGAAGCACTTTTACGTTTAAAAGATTGCAACTATATTTTTATTGATACAGCGGGAAGCAGCCAATATGATGTGGATAAAATTGAGTTAATCAATGAGTATCAAATCAAAGTGGATGAGCTGCCGATTGAAAAAACATTGGTCTTACCTGCCAATGTTAAACAAAGTGATTTGCAAGAGATTTATGCCAATTATTCTCGATTAAATATCAATTATTTGACGTTTACAAAATTGGATGAAACTCGAAGTTTTGGGAATCTAATCTCTTTTGCTCATAAAACAAAAAAATCGATTACCTACTTTTCAATCGGACAAAATGTCCCCGATGATTTAATTGTTGCGGATTCTTCTTTTTTAATCAATTGTTTTATGAACAGAAATTGTCAAAGGGTATAATTTTTGTTTAATTCAATTTCTGCACAAGCATCAAAGCTTGTCAATTTAACCAATAAAAGCACAGGAATAAATCATCAATCAAAAACAAAACTCTTAACCATCACCTCAGGAAAAGGAGGGGTTGGTAAATCAACGTTCACAGCAAATATTGCCTATTTACTCTCTTTACGAGGCTATAAAGTTGCGGTAATAGATGCCGATATTGGTTTGGCCAATATGCAAGTGTTGCTTAATGTACGACCACACTATACGATTTTTGATTATATTGATGCGAAAGCTTCTTTAGAAGAGATTATTCTTGAAACACCGTACAGAAATATTTTTTTACTTGCGGGAAAAAGCGGGTATAAATACTCCAATCACTCCAATTCCTTTGTTTTGTCTCGCATAGTTGAAGATACCATTAATTTAGATGTATTTGATTTTGTACTGGTTGATACGGGGGCGGGATTAAATGATTATGTGAAAGAATTTTTAAAAATTTCGGACAATATTTTGGCGTTGACAACAACGGATCCCAGTGCCTTAACAGATGTGTATGCTTTGATGAAAATGCTTTCCAAAGATAAAAATTCGCTTATGTTATGCTTTAATCACACAAAAACCTATAAAATCGGGGATACGATTTCA
Source organism: Epsilonproteobacteria bacterium UBA4036 (assembly GCA_002382325.1). Taxonomy (GTDB): domain Bacteria; phylum Campylobacterota; class Campylobacteria; order Campylobacterales; family Arcobacteraceae; genus Marinarcus. Next base: position 44,227 of record DGAG01000008.1, on the reverse strand, counting down.
AAATCTTTGGAAAATTTAGCACGAAAAAATAGGCTAAATTCTAATTTTATGTTAAAATATATAGGTAATGTGTCGACATCTGATACGATTTCAACCACCAGCAGACTCAGAAAATTGTTTGCTTGTGAGTTTTTAGATGAAACGGTAACTCAAGAGTTACATCAAGTTATAGACGCGTTACTTAAAAACATAAAACAGGGACAAAATGAAAGAAGTTTCAATTGATAGATTGACATTTTATTATTGTACAAACAGAGGCTTATCTTGGTAGTAGAAAAGTTTTCTCAAGGGGTCATCAATAGTGGAGTTTTAAGACTATACATTGCAACAGGTTTTTTTGCTACGTTAATATTTTTTGTCGTAAATTCAGATTTGTTTACGCCTTTAGAGATGCTTTTTGGTATTGTTGGAGTAACCATTGTATTAAAAGGGATTTCCAATATTATGTTGTCATTGATTATTGTTTTATTCAGTTTGGATAACAAAAAAGAAGAGTTGGAGTTTAAACATAACTCCGATAAAATCGATGCCATGCTTGCTGATTTGACCATACAAGATGCAGCGAATAATTAAACAAGGAAGTTTAGATGAATATTTCAGAAATTTCAAATAATTTAGGTATAGGAAAAACAGCCTTAGGACAAGAGTCAAAAGCTGCTTCAGGTGAGTCTTTTTCTGATATGTTAAAAAGTGCCGTGCATGAAGTGAATCAAAAACAAGTTAATGCGTATGATGCCATGCAAGGCATAGCAACAGGAAAAGTAACCAACTTACAAGAAGCTGTTCAACGAATTGAAGAAGCTGATTTGACGTTGAAGCTCTCTCTTGAAGTGAAAAATAAAGCACTCAATGCCTATAAAGAAATTATGAAAATGCAAGTGTAATTAAGGAGTTAATATGGGTTTATTTGATGGATACAATGTCGCTTCATCGGGGATGAGCGCACAACGAACGCGGGTGAATGTAGTCACTGCAAATATTGCCAATGCTCAAACAACACATACCCTTGAGGGTGGACCTTATCGAAAAAAGAATGTGGTATTTCAAGAGATATTGCTCAATCAACAAGAAGCCAACAAAAGCAAGACCTCTTTTGAAGGTAAGGAGAAGTTTGTCCCTCCTTTAAGTGGAGTAGCCATCAGAGAAGTGATTGATGCAAAAGGTGAACCGGTTATGAAATATGAACCCAGTCATCCCGATGCCAATGAAGATGGATACGTAGCTTATCCCAATATTAATCCCGTAATTGAAATGGTTGATTTACTTGAAGCGACAAAGTCGTATGAGGCAAATGTATCGGCATTTACAACACATAAAACAATCGATACACAAACATTGGATATCTTAAAAGGCTAGAACATGACTAAAGAGGCAGGTTTCTTAGAAACAATAGTAAAAGATTCAAAAACAGTTTCAACTGCTAAAACATCGTCAAATCAAAACGAAGTAAAAACAGAAGCCTCTTTATTTGATTCTATGCTAAAAAATGCAAAAAACATACAAGAAGAATCTCGTGTAACTCAAGCTAATGGTACAGTTGTTGATGAAAGTAAAACTTCTGTGGAAAATCCAAAAACAACAACAAGTGAAAATAAAACACAAGGTGTTCAAAGCAGCAAAACTCCTTTAGAAAAAGAAGAAAACACTTTAAAAACAAACACCAAATCACCTTCTTTTTTTGATAAATTGATACAAGAAACACTTAATACCACACAAACCAATGCAGAGTCCGATGATTTACAAAACTTAAATAAAGCCCTTGAAACTCAAAAGGGTACAGACAAAAATCCTTTGCTTGAAAAAGAAAAAGATTTATCGCAAGAGAATAAAACCCATGCAACCACACAAGCCAATCCTAATAAACAAGAAATAAGCCCTAATCAATCAAACACTTCTTTAATGGATAAACTTGTACAGCAAACCAATACCTCTATTCAAAATGAAACACAAATACCAAAAGTTCTAGAGAACCAAACCACAGAAGAGAATGTTTCAGCTAAACCCACGCTCGTAGAAAATTCAGGGCAAAATGTTGAAAACACCAAAGCAGCCACACAAAACAATGAACATAATACACAAACCAATCAAGCCGTACCAACAACTTCTGTGGATAAAGAAAGTGTGGCACAAAGCAATACACAACAAACAACAGGAACACCTCCTTCTTTATTGGATAAATTGTTGCAAGAAGCCAATGCTCAAATTCAAAATGAAATAACAAAAAATACAGCGCTTGATAGCAGTGAAGCACAAACTCTTAAAACGACTCAAGTTAAAGAGGTTGAAAATAAAATTATAAGCACTTCACAAGAACAACAAAGTGTTCAAGTCAAAGAAGTTATTACGAAAGAAGTGACCTTAAATACGGAAAAAACCACAGTTCAAACGCAAGTGGTAAAAGAAAATATTACCGTATTGGCAAGTAATGTCAATGAAAAAGTTGCCAATGAATTGGCAAAAATTTCAGAGAGTAATCCTTCAAAAGTTAATTTGACCAAAGAGGATGTGGTGGCTTTAAAAGGAGCTAATGAGGAACTCAAAAGCAGTGAAAAAGAGCCTTCTAAATCATTATTAGATCGACTTCTTGATGAAAACAAAGCCAATAAAATATCTCAAGAAAACAGCGTAGCTGCTAAAGCAACTTCAGAACAAAACAGTGGAAAATTGCTCAGTGAATCGTTGTTGAATAATATCTATTTAAGTTCATTGCAAAAAGCTTCTCAGAATGCTTTTTTGGAAAAAACACATGAAGTTAAAACACTTGTTGCCAATGCTTCAAGTGTTAAAGAGGTACAAAAAGGTGCAGAGGCATTAAATCTTGGATTGCAAAGCAGTGAAATCATTGTTGAAGAAGAACAGTTTAAAGAGAATGTAAAAAATGAATTTTTAAATAAGTTATCGGTTACAAGAGATATTATTAAACATGATATTACTAAAATGAGTGAAGAGATTGTTTCTCAAAGTAAAACGGTTAAAAATGAAGCCATGACGACAGCTACGAATAATCTTATTAATACGTCTAAGTTACCTGAAGTTGAAGTAACAGTCTCTTCAACGGCTGCATATAATATTGAGAACCGTATTATTGGGGCAAGACAACATATGAATTCAATGATGTCGGATATGGCAAGAAATATGTATTTAAATTATAAGCCTCCTGTAACAGCCTTCCGTATGAATTTAAATCCAGGAAACTTAGGTTCCATTGCGGTTTTAATTAAAAATGATAAAGAGAGTGGGTTAAGTATCAGTTTAAATATGAGTAATGTCGCTACATTGGACTCTTTTGTTGATAATCAAGCGGCACTAAGAGCGGCATTGGCAAAAAACTTTAACACCAATACCAATATTAATTTGGAATTTAATATGCAAGATGGTGGACAACAACAAGGCAATAATGGGCAACACAATAAAAAGCAACAACAAAATCATCAAGCCACAAATGATATTTTGGAATCATTGAATAACAACAGTGAATCCAATAATAAAATCACCAATTACATGTAATGGAAGCACTGTTATCGCTTTTAGATGAGAATTTTCTTTACTCATTTTTATTGCTTTTAGCTCGTGTTTTAGCCTTTTTGGTTTTTATGCCCGTTTTCTCACACACGGCTGTATCTCCTACCATTCGTATTGCCTTAGGATTTTATTTTACGGTATTTATTTACCCATTTGTTAATCTTCAAAATGATGTTACTCAAGAAGTTTTTATAGAAGCCCTCATCAGTGAGATAACCCTGGGACTCATTGCTTCATTTTTAATGAACATAATATTTTCAGCCATTACCATTATTGGGGATTTTGTCAGTTACGCTACGGCTTTATCTATGGCAAATATGTTTGACCCTGCAACAGGGTCTAATCAAGGAATTGTCAGTCGATTTTTATACATTATTGCCATTTTGATTTTTTTTGAAACGGGCATGTATGAAATTACTATTATGATGTTGGTTAAAAGCTTTGATATGGTTCAATTAGGGGCATTTAATATTTTTGCCTTTGATGGAATCCAAATTGCGATTGATGAAATCAAACGTATGTTTGCTTTTGCTTTCTCTTTTGCCTTTCCTCTGTTTTTTATTGCTTTTATTTTGGATATTTATTATGGTTATGGAACAAAATCTATGCCTGCTTTTTCTCCTTTTATTGTTACGTTTCAATTGAAATTTTTATTGGTTTTTCTTTTTATGATGTTTGGCTTTGAAATTTTTGTTCAAAGCTTTAAAGACTACTTTATTGCAAAATTTAGCTAGTATTTTACTATGATAGCTTATAATATATAAGCAAATAATGTGTAGGAACCTCAATGGCTGATGATGAAGACAAAACAGAAGAACCCACCGCCAAACGAATAGAAGATGCAAAAAACGAGGGAAATGTTCCCAAATCATCAGAAGTTGTAGGAGCAACTGCTCTTTTTTTTGGTACGGTATATTTACTTTTTCTTTTCTCTTTTAGTTCTGTTGAAATCAAAAAAATGATGTTGTTTTCATACAGTTTTATTGGCAGTGAGATGGATGGACCTCTTTTTTATTCCATAACACATACGATTATTACGACAATGATGTACGCACTGTTACCCATTTTTGTATTGATTATAATATTGATTTTTGTATCAAACTGGGCACAGTTTGGGTTAGTATTTACGCCCTTAAAATTTAAATTGGATAAACTCAATCCTATTTCAGGATTAAAAAATGTTTTTTCTTTAAAAAAAGCCTTAGAAGCACTAAAATTGATGTTTAAGTTGCTGGTTATATTTACCGTTATGGTGGTTTTATTTTTACTGACAGGGGACTCTTTTTTAGCTATGATGGATAAAGAAGTTCAAGCTTCATTGGATGCGATGCATACCCTGTTAGTCTATTTTCTTTTTACCATACTGGCGATTATAATAATTTTTGCTATAATAGATTTTTATTTTACACGATACTACTATTTTAAGTCATTGCGAATGAGTAAGCAAGACATTAAAGATGAGTTTAAAAATATGGAAGGGGATCCCAGAGTTAAAGCTCGAATTCGTTCAATTCAAATGCAAATGTTTAGAAAAAGAATGATGGCAAATGTTCCCGATGCGGATGTGGTCATTACCAATCCAACACATTATGCCGTGGCATTAAAGTATGATCAAAGTAAAAATTCAGCTCCCGTAGTGGTTGCTAAGGGAGCTGATTTTATTGCATTAAAAATTAAAGAAATTGCACGAGAGAATAAAATTCCCATTATAGAAAATCCCTCTTTAGCAAGAGCGTTGCATGCGCAAATTGAAGTTGATCAACAAATTCCTGAAGAGTTTTATAAAGCCATTGCAGAGATTTTCTCTTATGTGTATGAATTAAAAGGAAAAAGGTAATCCATTTGAAAAAAATTGTTTTAGTACTCTTATTACTTGTGTCATTTCTTGTTGCCAAACAAGATTTTTATTACAGTTTTATTGATTCCAATTCACAACAAATCAGTCAAGAAGATAAAGATACGATTATTGATGGATTTACCCTATTAGAAAATATCAAAATTCTCTCAAAAGATGGAAAACTTGATGAAGCGTATGAACGATTAAAAAGTTTTAAAAAACGAACCGATATTGAACTGCTTCGTTCGGATATTATTTTATTGGAGAGTGAACTTTTGCTTAAAAAAGTTCAAAAACGTTTTATTTTGGAAGGGGAACAACTTTTAGAAACTTCCATTAATCGCTCTTACATCAATGAAGATGATTTGCCCAAAGCGTATATGATTTTAATTGAGTTAAAGTTGGGATTAAATAAAGTCGATGAAGCCAAATATTTTATTGATACGCTGAGCAATAATTTTAATACCGATATTGTCAAAGCCTATGGAAAAATCTATTTAGCAAAGTTACATGTGCATAAAAGCGATTATAAACGTGCCATTAATACCTTATATGAAATTTTAATTAAAACCACCAATATTGATGTAGCAACGGTGGTAGCAGATGAACTGTTTGATGTATATTTATTGGATAATCAAAGAGATGAAGCCCATAAATTAGCTGAACAAGTTATTGAAAGAAATATTGATTATTATGCCAATGACAGTTATTTAGCCATGCTTAAAGTTAATAAACTCATACGCAATGATATGCCAAAATTGGCTGCTAAGATTTTAGAGGAGTTGTTAAAACGAACCAAAAACAGCCAAGCCATAGAAGAGTTCAAATTCCAATTGGCACAAACGTATATGCTGATGTATGAAGGGAAAATGGATATTTTATATAAAGCCAAAGAGTTATATTCTCAAGTGTTAAATGATTATCCCAAGGGAGAAAATGCCAAAGAGGCTAAAATGATAATCGATGAGATTTTAATGAGAGAAGGTAAAGTTGAACCTTCAGTGGTTTACTCTAAATATCCTGAGTTTCCCTCTATGCAACAAAAAGTATTGATGCAAGAGATTTTGAACCATATTAAAAAAGAGGAGTATGAGTTTATTTTAAAATCTGAACGGGTCTATAAAAAGATTTCTGAAACCATTTTTAAACGTTTTGGTTATGACAGTTTAGAAGATTTATTTGATGAAGTCAGAGTATTGTTGATTAAACAATATTTACTCAATGCCAAATGTCAAGATTTGGATGAAGCCTTGGAAAAGTCAACCAAAGAGGCTCTTAAAAAAGTGATTGATGATGCCTATTTGCAGTATGCTTATTTTGAGTGTTTATTGGAGTATCCCAAAGAAGAGGGGTATATGCTGACCAAAGAAGCTTTGTTTGATTCTCGTGATTCAAAAACCTATTTGTATTTGGAGCGATTGGCATTGAAGCTGGGTAAATATGAAGAAGCACTCACTTTTTCAGCCAAATTAGAGATGCTAAATGAGCCCTCTTTTTTAGAAGAAGAGTTTTTGGTTCGTTTCCAAATTGTTAATGCCATGCAAAACCCTCTTTCAAAAAGAAAATTTTTTAAATATGCCAATGACAATTTGTCATTAATTGATGCGAATAAAAATAAACCAATGATTATAGATTTTTATTATCAGTACTACTTTTATTTACTTGAAGTCAATCAACGCAACGAGGCCAAAATGATTCTTAATGAGTTGTACGCAAAACAAAAAGAGTATCAGGCTTTTATTTATTCTCCTTTAGTTGAAATAGAGTTGGCAAAACAAGCAAAACTTGAAAACAAATATGAAAGCGCACTTGAATATTTGCAACAAAGTCTTGAAAATACACGAAAAATTAAAAATAATGAAGCAGCGGAAGTTTATTATGAAATGATTAAATTGTATGAATTAACGAATAATCAAACACTGTATAATGAAACATTACAAAAATGCAAAGCCTTGGATGCAACGACAACCAGCTTATACAAAAAAATGTGTGATGAGATGTAATGATTGACATTGAGAATTTTTTAAACAGCATTAACGATGACAGTTTGGTATTGCCTTTTGGACGAATTAAATATATAAGTACCACTACCATAACCGCAACAGGCTTGGAAGTTGCTGTGGGAGATATTGTAAAAATTGAATCTCAACAACATATTTATTCAGTGCTGGGGATGGTGGCTTCCATTCAAAGCGATGATTTTACGATTGTGCCGTTTTCATTTATTGATGGTTTTCGAATTCACGATAAAGTTTTTTTACAAAAAGATGGATTGAGTGTAAAAAGTGGGTATGGACTTTTAGGTCGTGTCGTCAATGCCTTGGGTGAACCCATTGATAATAAAGGAAAAGTAACCAATCTTGAGGAGAATTCCTCCATTAATAAGCTCTCAATGCCCGCACTTGAAAGAGGGATTATAAATCAACGATTTTCCACGGGAGTTAAATCCATTGATGCCATGTTGACAGCAGGAAAAGGACAAAAAGTAGGTATTTTTGCAGGAAGTGGAGTCGGTAAATCAACCCTTATGGGAATGATCGTTCAAGGATGTGAAGCACAAATAAAAGTGGTTGCACTTATTGGTGAACGAGGTCGTGAAATTCCAGAGTTTATCCACTATAACCTAAATGACAATTTGGAAAATACCATTATTGTTGCAGCAACAAGTGATGAATCGGCATTGATGCGAAAATACGGAGCGTTTACGGCGATGGCAATTGCAGAATTTTTCAGAGATAAAGGGCATGATGTTTTATTGATGATGGATTCTGTAACACGATTTGCCATGGCACAACGAGAAATTGGGTTAAGTACGGGAGAACCTCCTGTGAGTCGAGGGTATCCGCCTTCTGTTTTTGCTTTATTGCCTCAATTAATGGAGCGAGCGGGAAACAACAAAAAAGGTTCAATCACGGCATTTTTTACGGTTTTAGTTGATGGAGATGATATGAATGACCCCATTGCCGATCAAAGTCGTTCTATTTTAGATGGTCACATTGTTTTAACACGAGAATTAACCGAACAAGGATTTTATCCACCCATTGATTTACTTAAATCTGCGTCAAGGGTTATGGACAAAGTGGTAAATAAAGAGCATTATAATGGATTTTTAAAGTTAAAAAGAGTATTATCATTGATAAAAGAGAATGAAGTATTAGTAAGAGTGGGTGCGTATAAGTCTGGAATGGATAAAGAACTGGATAAAGCACTCGCAAGTAAAGAGAAAATACGAGAGTTTTTAACTCAAGGAACTCAAGAGAAGTACGATTTTGAGAAGATTGTAAGCCTATTCAAGGAGGTGACAAATGATTAATATAACTGATCAAATGATGTTTAATTTGAATAATTTAAACAAGGTAAATGAGAGAAATCTCTATCAATCTAGTACAGGAAGAATTCTTCAAAAAGGAAGTGACGACAGTGCTATTTTTTCAAAAGAGCTCTATTTTGACGATAAAATTAGAGTTTACAAAGGTGTACAAGATCAACTTAAACATTCAACAGCAGTAAATAACACTGTAGATTCAACGTTAGCTAAGATGAAATTGGAAATAGATATTGTTAAAAATGATATGCTCAAAACGTTAAATGCAGGTATGCAACAAAGTGATAAACTCGCAGTTGCAACGGGCTTTGAAGGAATTAGAGAAAACTTATTTACTTGGGCAAATACCAGTATTAACAATGAGTATATTTTTGCAGGTTCAAATTCAACGCAACAACCTTTTGTAAAAGATGCCAATGGTAAAATCAGTTACGTGGGAGATAATGTTTTAAAGCAAGTTCCAGTTGAACCAAATAGTTATCGTGACAGAGGAGCAACGGGTTATGATGCGTTTATGTACACGACAGACACAGCAAAAGTGGGAGAGCCTTTAGAATTTTTGGCCAGTGAAAAAATGGTTGATAATGATGGCAATACATGGGCATTTCCTGAAAGCAGTAAAGTGGGCGAAAAGTTAGATTTTTTTGCAACGGATACCATTACGGACAATAATGGAACGGTTTGGACTCTTAATGCCTTAGATTCAAAACTTGAAGACCCTAATGGGGCTTCAATCGATTTGGTTAAATTTAACGGAGGATATCAGTTTAAAAGTAATTTGTCTGATGGATTTACCGATGGGTTAGGTGCCAATGTGGATTCATTTACTGCGACATCTGCCACAGCTCCAGCTTTGGAAATCAGACAATATGACAAGTACGGAAATCTTACAGGTGAAGTATTAGCTGTTACTGAAATTGACAACGGAGACGGTATTGTAGATGGTGGAGATGATACGGGACTACTTGAACCAAAATACCGAACCGCCAATATTACTAATCCGGCTTTAATTATGGAAACGAAACACAATATTTTTAATGATTTGGATGACATTATTACCACACTAAATGGTAAAAGTTTGGCCGATGGTGTTACTCCCATAACTGAAGCTGAACAAAATGATATTATTCGTTCAATGTTAGATAAAGTTACGGCGGCTTATGATGCTCTTACTATTGCACACTCAAAAGTGGGTTCAAGAAATAAAATTATTCAAGATGCCACTGTAAATATTTCAGCTAAAATAACTAATTTTAATATTTTATCACTGGAAAATGGGCAAGCCAATTTAACCAAAGTAGCCATGGAAGCTAAATCACTGGAATTGACTTATACAGCGTTGTATTCGACGGTATCAAGAATGCATAATCTTAATTTAGTCAATTTCTTAAAATAGTTTAAAGTTATTTAACCGTACATGAATTTAAAAAGGATATTTTCAAAAGATTTAATTACAGTTGGGTTATTTGTCGCAATATTAATGATTATTATTGTGCCTTTGCCCAAACTGTTATTGGATTTCTTTTTGATTGTATCTTTAAGTTTAGGTCTGTTGATTTTGCTTATTTCGTTGTATATTCAAAAACCTTCAGACTTAACCACTTTCCCGACATTAATCTTAATTCTTGCTCTTTTTAGACTGGCATTGAATATTGCTACCACACGATCTATTTTATCCGAAGGACACAATGGCCCTGAAGCAGTCAGTTCGATTATTTCTGCTTTTGGTGAATTTGTTGTGGGCGGAAATATGGTCATTGGGATTATTGTATTTATTATTTTAGTCTTAATTAACTTTATGGTGGTCACAAAAGGGGCCACAAGAGTTGCAGAAGTAACGGCACGGTTTACACTTGATTCGATGCCCGGTAAGCAAATGGCGATTGATGCAGACTTAAATGCAGGATTTATTGACGATAAAGAAGCCCAAATCAGACGACACTCTTTAATTTCAGAAGCCAACTTTTATGGAGCCATGGACGGGTCTTCTAAGTTTGTTAAAGGGGATGCGGTTGCAGGGATTATTATTACTTTAGTCAATTTGATTGGGGGATTACTTATTGGGCTTTTTCAACACGATATGACCGTGGCTGAAAGTGGTGAGATTTATACCATTTTAACCATTGGTGATGGGTTGGTTGCTCAAATTCCTGCGTTGATTCTTTCAACTGCAACAGCCATTATTATTACGCGTTCAAATTTGGATGAAGAACGATTTGCCAATCAATCTATTACTCAACTGTTTAAAGACAGTAAAGCTCTTATTCTTGTAGGTATTGGCTTGTTTTTATTTGGTTTAGTTCCAGGGTTTCCTGCGGGGATTTTAATGATTATGGGATTGTTATTGGCATTTGTAGGATATACGATATTTATGATTGATGATAATCAAAGCAATTCCATTACACGATTTTTCAAAACCAAAGAAGAACCCAAAACGGTTCATGGTAAAGATTTGGATGAAATCAAACGAGAAAAACTTGAATCAACACGAAATAATGAAGAGCAAAATTTAGAATCCATTATGAAAATGGATGTACTGGAGTTGAAATTGGGAGTAAGGCTACTTCAATTGGTCCAAGGCAATTCAGAGTTACTGGATAAAATTCGAGGTATTCGAAAATCCATTGCCAGTGAGTTAGGTTTTGTGATTCCTCAAATTCGAATTTCAGACGATGTCAATTTGCAACCCGATCAATATGCTTTGCATTTAAAACGAATCCCCATTATTAATGGCAGTGTACAACCCAAAAAATTCTTAGCGATGGGTGGAGTAGGCAAAGATTCACTTAAAGGGCTTAAGGTCAAAGAGCCGGTTTTTAACCTTGATGCCATTTGGATTGAAGAGAATTTAAAAGAAGAGGCATTAATGAAAGGATTTACCGTAGTTGATGCTCCCACTATTATTTCAACTCATTTGTCTGAAACCATTAAAAAACATGCGGAAGATATTATCACTCGACAAGATATTGTGGATATTGTGGAACGATTAAAAAAAGATTTTCCTATTGTCATAGAAGAGGCGATGAAAATCACTTCGTATGGAACATTGCTTAAAGTGTGTCGAGATTTATTGCATGAGAAAATCCCCATTGTGGATATGCTTACTATTATTGAATCCATTGCTGATATTGCTGAGTTTACAAAAGCACCAGATATTTTACTTGAACATGTCCGAAGTAAGTTGTATCGTTTAATTACACAACGCTTTAAAGGGGCAGATAATATTTTACATATTATTACCATTAAACCGGATTTAGAGCAACAATTTATTGGAAAATTGCAAGAGCAACACGGTGTTTCACAATTGATGTTAAGTATTGGAGAAATCAACTCTTTAGTGACCAAAACCAAAGAATTGATTGAAAAAATTGATGCCAAAGGAATCCCTAAAATCTGCATGGTTGTGGATCCTTTATTGCGAAAACGAATATCAGAGATTTATGAAAAGTTTGGTTTACAAGTAGCCGTTTTAAGCCATGCAGAATTGGATTCAAAAGCCAATTTTGCCATTGAAGGCACCTTAGAGTTTTAAACACAATTATAAAGGAAATATATGAAGATTTTATTGCTTTTATCTTTTTTACTGGCAAGTTTGTTTGCCAATGAATATTATGCCAAAATAGAGCCCATACAAAGTTATGTTATTAAAGCAGCAACCAGCGGAGAAGTGATTTATACCAATGATGCCATCGAAGGTGAATTGGCTTCAAACAGTGTGATTGTTGAATTGGATTCTTCTGTTGACCAAGTCGATTTACAGCAAACTCAAAACAAATTACTTCTTTTTGAGAAAATGATTGAGATTGAACAAACCAATTATGAACGACTTAAAAAAGTAACCACACGTTCTGATTTTGACAAAGATGCCCAACTGCTTAAATCGATTAATTTGCAATCTACTAAAGCAGATTTACTGATTAAAATTGCCCAACTCAAAGAAAATATTGCCAATAAAAAATTGGTTGAAAAAACCCATTATATTTATAATATTGCCGTGAAAAAAGGTGATTATGTCAATGCAGGAACGCTTTTATATGAAGCCAAAGATTTATCCAAAGGAAAATTAGAACTCTTTGTTCCCATTGCCCAAACTTCTGATTTACACGAGAAACAAATTTATATCAATGATGAAGCAACAAATTTAAAAATTCACAAAATTTATCAAGTTGCTGATGCAAAAAATATTTCATCGTATAAAGTAGAAATTATTATTGACCAACCTAAAATGTTCTCTTCTTTAGTTAAAGTCGAATTTAAATAAGGCGTGGTTGTTATTGAAATATCGTGAACTTTTTAAGCTACACCCTGTTGTAGCACAACTTTCACTCTTACAACTTATTGCCTATTTTGGGGCTTGGTTTTCCAATGTTGCCATTTATACTATGCTTGTAGAGTTTGGTTCTTCAGATTTTGCCATTGCAACAGTGGCTGCCATGCATTTAATTCCTGCAGTGGTTATTGCTCCTTTTTCTGGAGTTATTATTGATAAATTTCGTTTAAAGCCTTTAATGTTTGCTCTTTTGTGTACAGAATTGCTTATGACATTACTTTTTTTAACCATTACTGAAAAATCTGATTTATGGTTATTGATGATTTTAATTTTTATTCGTATGGCAAGTGCTTCAATGTTTTTTTCTACAGAAATGTCTTTGTTACCTAAACTTATTTCAGGGATAGCTTTACAAAAAGCCAATGAGGTTCACTCGATTATTTGGTCGTTTACCTTTGCTGTTGGAATGGCACTTAGTGGTATTGTTGTTAATTATTATGGCGTAAGAACAGCCATTATTTTAGATGTACTGTTTTTTGTCGTTGCTATTATTGTCTTTCTTAATATTAATTTTAAAGTTGAAATTATTCACACCAAAGAGAAATTTTTGAGTATGATTGTGGATGGTTTTTTATACATTAAAAATCATAAAGCGGTCATACATTTAATTATCTTGCATGCGAGTGTGGGAATCACTTCTTTTGATGCACTGGTGACTTTATTGGCTAAAAATGAGTACAAATATGTGATTGCCGTACCCTTAGCTATTGGAATTACCAATGCCGTTCGTGCTTTTGCTTTGATGATAGGTCCTTTGCTTATAGGCAATTGGGTTAATAAACAAAGATTGTTTTATATTTTTATTTTTCAAGGTGTTTCTATTATTTTATGGGGAATATTTCAATCCAATTTTTATGTAGCTCTCATTGCCGTGTTTTTTACAGGCTTTACGACGACAACCATTTGGTCAATAACGTATGCTTTTCTTCAAGAAAATGTCGAGCAACGTTATTTGGGCAGAGTGATTTCGTACAATGATATGATTTTTATGCTTTCGAATGTTATTACCACTTTATTTATTGGTTTAATGGCAAGTTTAATATCTCTTGATATAATAACACTGTTACTTGGAGTTGCTTTTTTTGCAGTAGCTTGGTATTATAAAAGGATACAATCGTGGATATAGAAACACGCGTTTTATTGTTAGGTATTTTAAAAAAACATAACGATGAAACCTTAAATGATGTGATACTCAAACTGGAACAATCTCACCTTTTTACACTTAAAGAGGGTAAAAAACGGTTAAAAGAGTTAAAAAACAGTGGATTTATCGGTGAAAATGTGCTGACCATAAAAGGTGAACTTGAAGCTAAAAATATTGAAAAAGAGTTTAAAATATAGTTATGTTTAATGAAAAGAATCTTCCAAAACTCATCCTTTTTACCCCCATATTTTTTATGGCATTGATTTTATTTGCAGCAACATACATTCAAATTGTTGATTTTAATGCTTTGTATGATGAAGAGACAGAACAATTGCAACATATACTTTTAACCAAAGAAGAACCTCAGTTGACTAAAAAAGAGATAGAGTCTTTTATTAAAGAAAAAGCCACCAATAAAAAAGTTACCATTGAAAAGATTGTTGTTCTCTCTTTTATTATTTTGATTTTTATGTCCTTGGTTGCTTTTGTTATTTCAAAAAAGATGGCGTTGCTGTTAAACAATTATAAACACGATATTGAAAAGAGTAAAAATGAACTGTTAGATATCAATTTACGTTTGGAAGAAAAAATCAAAAGTAAAACCAAAAAGCTTGAAAAATTTAATGAAAAACTTAAAAAAGAGATAGAAAAAGAGGTCTTGAAAAGCAGACAAAAAGACAGTGCTTTATTTCAACAATCCAAAATGGCAGCCATAGGAGAAATGCTTGAAAATATAGCGCATCAGTGGCGACAACCCTTAAGTACGATTTCAACTATTGCCAGTGGCATGGCGTTGAAATTGGAGTACAATATTTTCAATCAAGATGAAGCAAAAAATGAATTGCGTCATGTTGTGGATACCACAAAAAAACTCTCTTCCACAATTGATTATTTTCAAAAATATTTTTCAAAAAGCAATGTATTTGAGGATTTCAATTTAAGTGATATTATCAAATCCAATTTGGCTTTTTTAGAGACCACTATGAAGACAAATCATATCGATGTGGTAACCAATTTTAAGGATGATATTACGATTTTTGGTTTGAAAAATGAGTTTGCCCAAGCGTTGATGAATATTTTAAATAATGCCAAAGATGCTCTTATTGCAAACATTGATGTGAAATATAAAAGAGTCATTTGTATTAATTTATACAAAGAAAAAGGCAAAACCATTATTGATATTACGGATAATGCAGGGGGTATTTCAGAAGAAATTATAGATAAAATTTTTGACCCTTATTTTACCACCAAACACAAATCGCAAGGTGTAGGTATTGGACTTTATATGGTTCAAGAGATTATTGTCAAGCATATGAAAGGGAGTTTAAACGTACAAAATACTCACTTTGTCTTAGATGGAAGCGATTATAAAGGCGCTAAATTTACCATTGTTTTGGATGTTTTAGAACAAAGTAATTAATTAGTAAATGGTAAGTGGTAATTACCTTTTATGTTTTACTCTCCACTTACTTCTCACTATTTACCCCTCACTTACCCCTCACTTATGACCTAATGTAACATTTTAATAATGTAATAAGTTTTTTAGGAATACAATTTGTAATCAGTGTTTTGTAGGAGGAACAAATGACTATTAAAAAGAAAACAATGGGGGCATTTGTAATTATAATACTTATCTCCGTCATCTCAAGTTTGCTTGTTTCGTATAACAATCAAAAAGTGAAAAACAATGTTGAAGAGCTAAGTGGTGTTGGGTTTTCCGGAATCACATTTTTACTTGAAGCCGATCGTGATTCCTATCAATCGAATGTTTCTTTATTACAAATTATGCAATTAGATAATAAAGAAGAGATTGAAAAGGTTATCAAAAAAGGTGTTTTAGATAATCTTTTGCAGGTCAATCAACGATTTACAAAATTTAAAACGATTCTTTATACATACTTGATTCATGAAAAAGATAAGTTTAACGCTTTTGAAACGCATTATCAAGCCACTGAACAAAACACACAAAAAATTATTGATTTGTTGAAAAATAATCAAATAACTCAAGCCAGAGAGAGCTATTTTTCTGAATATCTGAAAAGTTATGAAGCAATGAGAGACTTAATTGATTATTTTACAGAAGCAACCTACGGTGTTATTGAAAAGAACAAACAACAAACAGAGAGTTTAATTACACAATCGCAATCTATTTTTGTCATTATTACTGTTATTACCATTGCTGTTTCAATTTTTTTAAGTGTAATGTTAGGAAAAGTTCTTAATACTTCATTGGGCAATTTTCAAGTAGGATTATTGAGCTTTTTTAAGTATATTAATGGAGAAATCAAAGAAGTTGAACCGCTTGATGCTACAACCAAAGATGAAATTGCACAAATGGCATTAGTAATTAACCAAAATATTGACAAAACAAAACGCTCTTTAGACTCCGACAGAAAACTGATTGAAGAGGTCAAACAAGTTGTTGAGCAAGTCAGTCAAGGAAGATTTAAACAAGAAGTTAAAGCAACCACAGAAAATAAAGGCTTAGAAGATTTAAAACTTATTTTAAATCAAATGTTGGTGGTTATTTCACAAAAAGTGTGTGATGACATGGCCAAAATCGAACAAGCCTACAAAGAGTATGAGAAACTCAATTTTGCTTATAAAATTCCTCAAAACAGTGGGTATATCCCAAATATTTTAAACAACTTAACAAAAATAATCAGTGAAATTTTAGTTGAAAACAAATCCAATGGTTTGACCTTGGAAAACGGTTCTAATGAGCTTTTAAAGAAAGTGGCTGCTTTGACCCATTCAACCAATGAAGCGGCAGCGAATTTAGAAGAGACAGCGGCTGCGTTAGAAGAGATTAATTCAAATGTGAAAAGCAATATCGGTAATGTTGTTAAAATGGTGACCTACGCCAATGAATTAACCGCATCTTCTAAAGAAGGTGAAATAATGGCAAAAAATACAACCAATGCCATGGATGACATCAATGAACAAGTTACTTTAATCAATGAAGCGATTTCAGTCATTGATCAAATTGCTTTTCAAACGAATATTTTATCACTCAATGCAGCAGTAGAAGCCGCCACAGCAGGAGAAGCAGGGAAAGGGTTTGCCGTAGTAGCTCAAGAGGTGCGGAACTTAGCTTCAAGAAGTGCAGAAGCTGCTAAAGAGATTAAAACCATTGTAGAAAATGCTACAACCAAAGCCAATAATGGGAAGAGTATTTCTGACCAAATGATTGAGGGGTATGCCAAGCTGAATTTAAATGTTCAAAATACACTTGAACTGATTAAACAAGTTGAAAGTGCCACCAAAGAACAACAAGCAGGAATCGCACAAATCAGTGATGCGGTTAATCAACTTGACCAACAAACACAAGGCAATGCGGCTATTGCCAGCGGAACACAAGATATAGCAACGTATACGCATACCATTGCTTTAAATATTTTAGACAATGCCAATAAGAAAAATTTTGATGGAAAAGAGAGTGTTCAAGCCAAACGAATGGATGGTTAAGGTGTAAGTGGTCAGAAGTGAAAAGTCAGTGGTCATTACCTCTTACTTCTCACCACTCACTTATATTAAAGGTACTTGATTTCATCAAAATAAGCTTCATAAAAAGGCAAGGTAATAGTGCTAAATGTTTCTTTATCTTTGTATAAGTTAATGTACCAATCAAACTCTATGTGTCTGTTTTTTAACGCTTCCATGCTAAGTAAGGTATCATTTATACTGCCTAAGTGACTTGGTACAATTAAAAAGGCTTTGGCATGTAAGGTTTTGATTAAATCAATCATAAAATACTCTTTTTCAAGGGGAACCATTAATCCTCCAGCACCTTCAATAATTAATATATCGCAAAAATTAAGTAAATGGTGCATTTTTTGTACTATAACATCAATATCGATTGTACTCTTCTTTTTAGCAACATAAGGAGCAGCAGGCAGTTCAAATTGATAGGGAACGACATCAAAAAGAGTAACCATAAAATTGGGATTAAGTTCTTGAGTAAGTTTTAATAATCGCGTGCCATCCAATGGCGTGGGATTGACGCCTGTTTCAATGGGTTTAAAATAGCCCACTTTTAATCCCTCTTTGGAATATTTTTTTAAAAAGTGTTCACACGCATAGCTCTTGCCTACATCGGTGTTGGTTGCTGTTATAAAAAGGATTTGTTTATTTTTTAGCAAAGCAGTTGGTTTCATTGTAATTTCTTTTTTGGTATAATGATTTTTTAATTAATACACAATTTTATCTAAAAAGGTTTTAATAAGTGGCAAGTGAACTTGAAATAGAACTAAACGACGATATACAGTTAGAAGAACCTAAAAAATATAAAGTTTTTTTACTCAATGATGATTATTCGACGATGGATTTTGTTATTGATGTCTTAACCAAAGTATTTCGAAAAACAGTTGATGAAGCAACCATTATTATGTTGAATATTCATAACAATGGAAGAGAGATATGCGGTATTTATACCCATGAAATTGCCTCAACAAAAGTGGCACAAGTTAAAAATATGGCGCGAAGTAAAGGATTTCCTTTAAAAGCCGTTATGGAAGAAGAATAAAATGATAAGTAAAGAGTTAAGAGATGTATTTTCTCAAGCCGTTGCCTATGCTAAAATAAGCAAACATGAATATTTAACCCTAGAGCATGTTTTTTTAATTTTACTCAATAATGAAATCATAACTTCACTGTTCGATGATTTAGGATTGGACAGAAAAAAAATTTATCAAGAAACCAAAGAGCATATTGAAAAAAATACGCCTAAACTGCCTGAAGATATCAATGATGAACCCATGGAAACCTTGAGTTTAACTTCAACGATTGAGCATATGGTGGCACACACACAAACTTCAGGTAAAGGAAATGCTTCAGTTGAAGATATGTTTGTTGCCATTTTAAAAAATGAAAAATCGTTTGCAACGTATGTGTTAAAACAGCAAGGGGTTGAACGTATAGATATTTTAGAAGAGATTTCTCATAAAGAGTTTGATGAAAATTCATTCAATAATAATCAAAATGAAGAAAAAGAGAACGATGTTTTAGCCAAAAATTCTACTGAATTGGTCTCTTTGGCTAAAAAAGGAGAAATTGATCCTATCATTGGGCGAGAAATGGAAATTGCTCGTGTGATTGAAATTCTCAGTCGACGCAAAAAAAACAATCCCTTACTTGTGGGAGAACCAGGGGTGGGGAAAACAGCTATTGCTGAAGGGTTGGCTTTGGAAATTGCTCAAAAGCGAGTGCCCAGCAGTTTACAACACTCCAAAGTTTTTTCTTTGGATATGGGTTCAATGGTAGCAGGGACTAAATATCGAGGAGATTTTGAGAAAAAACTTAAAAGTTTGCTCAAAGAGATCAGCCAAGTCAAAGATGCCATTTTATTTATTGATGAGATTCATACCATTGTGGGAGCGGGAAGTGTCAGTGGCAGTTCTATGGATGCTTCTAATATTTTAAAACCTCTTTTAGCCAATGGAAAACTCCGATGTATTGGAGCAACAACATTTGCTGAGTATCGCAATGATTTCAGTAAAGACAAAGCTCTTAGCCGCCGATTTGCCAAAGTGGATGTCAATGAACCCTCATCAGAAGATACTATTACTATTTTAAATGGATTAAAAGAAAAATATGAAGAGTTTCATGGGGTAAAATATGCACCAAGTGCGATTAAAATGGCAGTAGAACTGAGTAAGAAATTTATTCAAGACAGATTTTTACCCGACAGTGCCATTGACGTCATTGATGAGGTGGGTGCTACGAAAAAGCTTGAAATAGAAGCCAAAAAAACAAAACCTAAAACAGTGACCATCTCTTCAAAAGATGTGGAACAAACAGTGGCTAAAATGGCACATATCCCGCCTAAATCAGCCACAAAGTCAGATTTAACTCTTTTAAAATCTTTAGAAAAAAGTATGCAAAAACGTATTTTTGGTCAAGATAAAGCAATCAGCACAATTGTTCAAGCCATTAAAATCAACAAAGCAGGTCTTGGCGGCGATAAAAAACCCATTGGAAGTTTTCTGTTTACTGGACCCACAGGTGTGGGAAAAACAGAAGTTGCCAAAGAGTTATCTTTTCAATTAGGGATTCACTTTGAGCGATTTGATATGAGTGAATATATGGAAGCGCATACGATTTCACGGCTTATTGGTGCTCCTGCTGGGTATGTGGGATTTGAAAAGGGAGGGTTATTAACCGAAGCCATACGAAAGCATCCTCATTGTGTGTTGTTACTTGATGAAATAGAAAAAGCTCATCCCGATTTGATGAGTCTATTATTGCAAGTCATGGACAATGCTGAATTAACGGACAATAATGGCAACAAAGCCGATTTTCAAAATGTCATTTTAATTATGACTTCCAATTTGGGTGCGAGTGAAGCCAATGTGATGGGCTTTACCAAAGATGAAAAACTCAATGAAGATAAAGCCATCAAAAAATTCTTTGCCCCTGAATTTAGAAACAGACTTGATGCCACAGTTAATTTTGGTGCATTATCTTTAGATGTTGTTGCTCAAGTGGTTTCAAAGTTTATAAGCGATTTGGAAGGGCAAATTAGCAATAAAAATATTAAAATATCACTCAGTGCCAAAGCCAAAAAAGAGTTGGCACGTTTAGGATACGATAAACTTATGGGAGCAAGACCACTGAATCGAGTCATTGCGCAACACATCAAACAGCCTTTGACCGATGAGATTTTATTTGGGCAATTAAAAAATGGAGGAAGTGTGCATATTGATTTTGTATACAATGCCTTTCAATTTGAATATACAAAACTTTAAAAGGAGATACAATGAAAAAAGCAGTGATCAGTTTAGTTGCAGTTGGAATGATTATTTTTACGGGGTGCAGTGATGAAAAAGAGAAAAACAGTACCTATGTTGAACAAAAAGCGCCTAATGTGATGACTCAAGAAGAAAAAAGTAATCTTATTGATAAAGCCAAAGAGGAAGCTTCTAAAGTAGCAGAACAAGTCAAAGAAAGTACCAATGCGGTTGTAGAAGAGGTCAAAAAAGAAGCCACTCCTATGGTTGAGAGTGTCAAAGAAGATGTCACTGAAAAAATGGAAGCGGTACAAGCCCAAGTTGCCAGTGCAACAGCTAAAGTCAGCAGTGAAGTTGAGCAAAAAGTAGAAGCCGTGACACAAGCTATGACACCACAAAAAAGCAAAGGGGCAGAACTTTATGCCAAATGTGCTGCTTGTCATGGACAAAATGCTGAGAAAAAAGCATTGGGTACTTCACAAATTATTAAAGGATGGAGCGTAGAGCAAACCGTGAGTTCTTTAAAAGGATACCAAAACAAAACCTACGGCGGAAATATGAAAACCATTATGATTGGTCAAGTTGCAAATCTAAGCGATGAAGACATTGAAGCCTTAGCTCAACATATTTCAAGTTTATAAAAAGTAAAGTCGTTTGACTTTACTTTTACAAGGCAATATTTGAATATCTTACCGTTAAGTTCTTACTCTCATACTTTTCCCAATCCTTTATATGCCAACGATGAAGGCTTATTGGCGTATGGTGGTGATTTACATCCCAATCGTATTATGAAAGCGTATATGAGTGGAATTTTTCCTTGGTACAACAAAGAAGATCCCATTTTGTGGTGGAGTCCCAATCCACGATTTGTACTTTTTTTAGAGGATTTTAAAATTTCAAAATCTTTAAAAAAACGAATACATAGCAATATATATGAAGTAAAATTCAATCACAATTTCAAACAAATCATGCAAGAATGTTCCAAAATCCCACGAGCAGGGCAAAAGGGTACTTGGATACATCAAGATGTCATAGAAGCGTACTGTAAACTCTATGAAATAGGTTATGCCCACAGCTTTGAAGCGTACTATCAAGGTGAATTAATCGGTGGTGGATATGGCTTGAGCGTAGGAAATATGTTTTGCGGAGAGTCAATGTTTGCACATAAAACAGATGCTTCAAAAGTGGCATTGTATCATTTGGTACAACATTTGAAAAAACAAGGGTTTTTGCTTATTGATTGCCAAATTCCTACACCTCATTTAGGTTCATTGGGAGCCAAAGAGATTTCACGCAAGGAATTTTTAACCCTCGTTAAAAATGCACTTGAAAATCCCAAAGAGTTTAAAACTTTTAAATAAAAGCACCTCAAAATCTTTCCCTATTATAGCAATCATATAAAACCTTCAAAAATTTTTTGAATTTTAATAAATTTGAAAATTCTTTCCAATTTTTCTATTTTCCGTCACCGTTCCGACACCGATTTTGTAAAATAATTGAAATGATTATGAAAAAGGAAAGAAAAATGGGATTTAAACCTGATTACAGTTCACGATTTCGTATCTTAAAAGGTGGGAAGATATCTTTAGTAGTATCCGCTTTTTTAGGAAGTGTAACGCTTAGCTTTGCGGCACCTAGTGGTGGAGTTGTTACAAGTGGGAGTGCTACAATTAACCAAAGTGGGAAAGTAACCAATATCAACCAATCTACAAAAAAAGCCAGTATCAACTGGCAAAAGTTTAATGTAGCTATAGATGAAACAGTAAACTTCAACCAACCCAATGTAAACTCTATCACTTTAAATAGAGTTGTTGGAAATGAAAGAAGTGTCATCAATGGCGCACTTAATGCCAATGGGCAAGTTTGGATACTCAACTCAAATGGAGTGTTGTTTGGTAAAAATGCAAGTATAAATACCGCAGGACTTCTAGCAACTACAAAAGAACTAAGTGATCAAGACTTTCAAGCAGGAAACTATACTTTTAAAGGAGATTCAACTGCTTCCGTTATCAACTTAGGGGAGATAGATATAAGTGACAGTGGTTATGTAACACTTTTAGCAAACTCTGTTTCAAATGAAGGAAGTATAAAAGCGATAAAAGGAAGTGTAAGACTTATTGGAGCAGAGGAAGTATCAATAAATCTTAATGGAAACTCAATAGTAGACCTAAGAGTGGATAAAGGGATACTCGATGGTTTAGTTGAGAATAAAGGAGCTATATATGCTGAAGCAGGAGAGATATACCTTACAACTCATGCAGTAGATGAACTTTTAAGAGGAGTAGTAAATAATACTGGGCTTATAGAAGCGAACTCATTTGAGGGAGTAGCAGGACATGTAGAACTGTTTGCCCACGGTGGTGCTGCAAATATTGATGGGACTATTAAAGCCAAAGGTGGATTTATAGAGACTTCAGGACGAGAACTAAATGTAGCTTCTTCAACTTCTATTGAAGCATCTAAGTGGCTGTTAGATCCAGTTAATATGATCATAGAAAATACAGGTGGAAGTAGTTTAACAGGAGCTAGTGTAAGTGCTAGTGCAATTCAAAGTGCTTTAGTTTCAGCAGATGTAGAACTTCAAGCAGATAACGATATAACAGTCAATGAGAACATCACTTGGGCTGATGCAACAAAACTTACTTTAACTGCAGGAGATGAGATATATGTTAATGCAACCATAGAAAATACCAACGATACAAATGGTGGAGTATATTTTAATGCAGCAAATACTTCTGATAAAGTTATTTTTGATACGGATGGAAAAGTGATAATTAATAATGTCCATCAACTTCAATGGATGAATACAGCTTTAAATGGTAATTATGAACTTGGAAGTAATATCGATGCTAGCGATACAGTAAACTGGAACGGTGGTAAAGGGTTTGAGATGATAGGTTATACCTTTACTGGAAAGCTGGATGGAAAAGATTATGCGATTGATTCTTTATATATAAATAGACCTATTCTTGATGGAGCAGATGCTTATAATGGTTTTAGAGTAGGTATGTTTTTTAATTTAGACAATGCTGAAATAAGAAACTTGAGAATGACAAATGTTGATAT
This sequence comes from Epsilonproteobacteria bacterium UBA4036, assembly GCA_002382325.1. Classification (GTDB taxonomy): domain Bacteria; phylum Campylobacterota; class Campylobacteria; order Campylobacterales; family Arcobacteraceae; genus Marinarcus. Next base: position 20,275 of record DGAG01000008.1, on the reverse strand, counting down.
AACAGGTGTTGTTGATGCAGGAGCATTAGTTGGTTTTGCAAAAGGTTCTATTTTGGACAATATTCATGTATCAGGTAGTGTAAGTGCAACTCAAACAAATCCGATCAATGCTGTTCAAGTAGGAGGAATTGCGGCTTTAATGAAAGATACAGAACTAAGCAATAGTTCTTTTTCTGGAGATGTAAATGGAGCAAATACAGTAGGAGGCTTAGTTGGTAAAGCAGAAGAAAACTCAAAAATCATTAACTCTTCATCTCAAGGTACGAACAATGCTACTCATACAAATGGTTCTAACTTTGGTGGACTGGTTGGTATCTTGCAAGAATCAAGTATAAGAGATTCTTTTTCTACAATGAATATAAATGGTGGAACTACAAACCTAATGGCAGGTGGACTAGTTGGGCAATTATATTCATCTGGGTCAATAACGAACTCTTATAGTACTGGGGCAATTACAGGACATAGCTTCCTGGGTGGACTTGTAGGATGGACCAGAGGAACAAATGGTGACATTATAACTATCTCCAATAGTTACTTTGAGGGACTTCTTAATACCAGTGGATTCTTTGTAGGAGGTTTGATAGGATACTCATCAAATACTCAAATCAATGATTCTCATTCAATTGTATCAACTTTAAGTGGAACAGACTCTCTTGGAGGATTAATAGGGAGTATGAGTAATACTCAAATTAATAATTCCTATAGTAAGTCAACAATAAATGGTAATAATTCTTTAGGTGGGCTAGTCGGTTCTACTGGAGGTAGCACTGAAAATAACAATGGCTCTAGTATCACAGATAGTTATTTTGAAGGAACAATCAATGCTTCTGATTTTAATATTGGAGGTTTGATAGGATATGCTAATAAATTAGTAATTAATAGTTCCTATAGTAAAGCAACCATTACAGGAACTAGTAGTGTCGGTGGAGTTTTAGGGTATGGTCATGGAAGTTCAGCTAATGATATTAGTATCACAGATAGTTATTTCGAAGGGGAAATAGATGCATCAAGTGACTATATTGGAGGAGTTGTAGGATATGTAGAAAATGGAAGTATTAATAGTTCGCATGTTAAGTCATCTACAATTTCAGGAGATGATCAAATTGGTGGATTAGCCGGTCATACACAAAACACTACGATAAATGATTCATATTCAAAAGAAACAACACTCTCAGGAGATGATAAAATCGGTGGATTAATTGGGTATACACAGGATACTACAATAAACGACTCTTATGTAAGAGGAGCAACTATTACATCAGAGGATGATTTTACTGGTGGATTAGTTGGTGATACACTAAGAACTACTGTAAATAATTCAAACGTAGAATCAACAACTGTTACAGCAGGAGATGATTATTCAGGTGGGCTAGTAGGACATGCAAAAGAATCAACTATTAATAATTCTTATGTAAAATCAACAACCATTACAGCTACAGATGATTTTTCAGGAGGACTAGTTGGTTATGTACATACTAGTAATATAAATGATTCTTATGCTGATACAACAGTTACATCAGATGATTATGTTGGAGGATTAGTAGGAATTTTGCGTACAGGAGAGATAAATAGATCATATTCTAAAGGAAAAGCATCAGGAGACAAGTATGTGGCTGGACTAGTTGGTTCAGGAAGTAGTTATGCAAATAACAACGTCATAAATGATTCATATACTGAAGCTGATGTAAGTGCAAATGAGTACTCTGGAGGATTTATTGGATGGGGTATAACAGATTCTGGATATTCAATCTCTATTAATAACTCTTATGCAAATGGAAAAGTTAGTGTTACAAATGCTTCAAGAGGACATGGTTTTATTGGATTACACCAAGCAGGAACAACAATTAATATAAATAATTCTTTTTGGAATACTAGTAAAAGTGGATACACAAATGATAAGTCTGGTTCAAAAGGATTAAGTGCATCATCAATGAAAGACTTAAGCGTTTTTACAAATGCTAATTGGGACATAGTTGAAGACTCTACACTTATAAAAGGTGCACCAGTTTTATCTTGGCAAGTTGGAAAAGATGGAGTTGGTAAACCAGTTTGGTTATCAGGAACAATAGTTCCACCAAATCAAAATACAGGAAACAATAGTGTTATACAAAAGAATATCGGGAAAGTAATCACACCTATTGTTAATAAAGAATCAATTACACAAGTAATTCTTCCACAAATCACAAGATTAAGTAATAAAAACACAAATATAGCATTTAATGTTGTAGAAAATAAACAGATTGTTTCAAAACCAATCGAAGGACAACTTACCCAAAGAATCACACTAGGAGAAGCACGACAGATGCAACTAGAAAGTGGAGTAAGTGGTGAAGAGGTTCGAATTCCACTTTCAAGAAGTTCGATGATTGAGTTAGTTAATGGTGGAGTAAATTTACCCGATGGTGTAGAGCAAGAGTTTTATGTAGCAGAGAATAATTAAGGACAATAAAAGATGAAAAAAACAAATTTAATAGCAGTATCATTAATCACCAGTATATCACTTCACGCAGCCAGTGTTCCAAACATTGGCGATGCTTTAAAACAAGTTAAACCACCAAAAATTGAACGAGAGAAAAAAGAGATACCTCAAATCAAAACACAAGAAGAGCAAGTTCCAAAAGAGCTTCAAGATGGGAAGAAAATAGAGGTAAAAAAGTTTTTAATCACGGGGGCAGTGCATTTAAGCAATGAGGAACTTAAAGGGATTGTATCTGCTTATGAAAATCAAAACTTAAGCTTCAATCAAATGCTTGAAATCACAAGCTTAATTACCAAAGCTTATAGAGAAAAAGGGTACTTTGTAGCAAGAGCTTATATCCCACCACAAAATATCCTTACTCAAAATGGAAGTTTGAAAATCAATATCATAGAGGGAAATTATGGTAAGTTTTACTTAGAAAATAATTCACTAGTAAATGATGAGATAGTACAAGCCAACTTAGATGATATCAAAGAGAAAAATATTGTCTCCAGTCAAACACTTGAACGTGCGATGCTGATTATCAATGACACCCCAGGAGTAACCGTCTCTAAAGCAGAAGTGCGACCTGGAAAAGAATTGGGTACGAGTGATTTTATCATAGGAACTGATGCAACAAAACCTTATAATGGCTATATTATAGGTGACAACTATGGTTCTCAATATACAGGTAAACATAGAATTATGGCTGGAGTGAATATCAACTCCCCTTTTAAAATAGGAGATAAAATCACAGCCTTTGCCATGACCAGTGAAAAGACAGGGCTTTTAAGTGGAAAAGTAGGTTATGAGTTTCCACTTCATGCCAATGGAACAAGAGCAGAGATAAGCTACTCTAAAACCACGTATGAGTTGGGAAGTACCTATAAAAACTTAGATGCTGTGGGAAGTTCAGATAGTATTGCTGCAAGGGTAAGTTATCCCATTATTAGAACACGACTTGAAAATTTAAACAGCTATGCAGAAATCTCATACAATAAGATGAAAGATGAGATTCAAAATATCAATTCTATGGTTAAAAAAGATACCTATGTGGCTGTTGCAGGATTGGATTACACCAAAGATGAATTGATGTTTAATAAAAACTCTCAAACAAGATCAGGATTATCTTTAACTGTAGGGAGATTAAGCTTTGAAGATGTTGCTGATAAACAAAATGATAAAGCAGGAGCTAATACTCAAGGGCAATTTTCTAAAATAAATATAGAACTGGGAAAAGATATCAAACTGCTTCCAACCTTACGATGGGAAAACTCTTTTCAAGCCCAATATGCCCTTGGAAATAAAAACCTAGATGGAAGCCAAGATTTAAGTTTAGGTGGGATAAATGGAGTGAAGTTTTATCCAGATGGGGAAGAGAGTGCTGAAAATGGATATATCTTTAACACAGAACTGCTTTATACCTTGCCAACTTTTAAAGCTCTCAACTCAACTGTATCAATTTTTTATGATATAGGGCGAGTAACTATAAGTGATAACTTTTCCAATGAAGAGTTTAGAACACTTCAAGACTTTGGAGTAGGATATTATGGTTCTTTTAAAGACTTCTTTATTAATGCCCATTTGGCGTATAATATTGCTCATAATGTTACTTCTCAAGATGATTATGGCAATAGAATGATGATGCAAGCGGGGTGGGTGTTTTAATTATTGTAATACACATCTGTTAATATAGTTTAAACTTACATTTTGTATTTGTAAGTTTAAACTTTTAAAATATACCCAAAATTTATCACCGTTTCTATTTTTAAATGAGGCGTTTTTTTCTTTAATCTTGAAATCGTGTCTCGAATGGTTGAATAAGCAATCTCTTTATCGTTCCATACATAAGTACTTAACGATTCATATGAGATGTTTTTATTGAGATTTTTACACAAGACAGATAAAATATCAGACTCTTTTTTAGTTAATGGAACAACAAGATTTTTAATATAAAAAGTGGAGTTATCAAGATTAAATTTTTGATAATTTCCCAATTCGATAACATTATTGACAGTATTATGTAGTTGTGTATTATCGTGCATATTAATACTTCTTAAAGCAACCAATAAAGAAGATTCGACTTGACTTTTTTCAAAAGGTTTGATGAGATAGCCAAATACATTTGTGTCACAAGCCCCTTGAATGGTTACTGAATCGGCATAGGCAGTAGTGTAAATAATGGGGATGAAATACTCTTTATTTAAAATTCTTGCACTGTTTATCCCATCAATAGAGCCATCGATATTAATGTCCATAAAAATCAAATCGATATGTACTTGAGTTATAACATCCAAAGCTTCGTAAAAACTGCTTGCCTCATAAATACAAGTTATTCCTAACTTTTCCAAAATATTATACAAATAAGCACTGGCAATAATCTCATCTTCGACAATTAAAATATGTAAATCAAGATTTTTCAAGATTTCCCCTTATATCAAAATACAATTCAAATTTTACTCCATTATCATAAGAAAAAGAGGATTGGCAGTTGGGCAGTTTTTTACAAAATTGGTTGATAAGTTTTAGTCCTAAGCCTTTTGAATTTTGGTTTTTAAATTCTTTTCCATTGTCTTGAAGCGATAAATACAGACAGTGAGGTGAGTTTTTTTTATACAATTGTATATGAAGTATAATATTTTCATTATTTGGATTATGTTTTATGGAATTGGTTAATACTTCATTGATGATAATACCCAAAGACAAGGCGTGATCAAAGTTTAAAGCAAAATTTTGACTTTCAAAAGTGATGTTGACTTTAGGATAACTGTTTTGTAAGTTTTGAATCAGGTTTTCAATATAACTGTCAGTATCAATGTAGGAGAGATTTTTATTGGAGTATAAATATTCGTGAATCATTGACATCGATTTCACTCGATTAATCAATCCTATAAAATCGATTTGCGTTTTCTCTTTTTCCAAATAAAGCATGGCAATAAGCATGTGAAAATTGTTTTTGACTCTGTGAAAAACCTCTTTGAGTAAGAGTTCTCTTTCTTCAACTAAAAGGTTTAACTCTTTGGTTTGCTGTTTTACTTCTGCTTCAAGATAGTTTTGAACACTTTGTTTGGAAAGGTGATACCTATTTGCCAACAAATATGAAAACAGAAGCATCTCTATGATTATCCCAATGACAAAACCATATCTTGTCATTAAGCTGTATTCAAAATATCCCTTTATCATAAAAGTAAATAAAACCACCGATACAAGATAAAGCATCATTGCTAATGTGTAGTATTTAGATTGTAAATGCCCTTTGAAATATACCACAACAGAGATAATAATCAGTAAAATACAGACCAGACCAACACCATTGTTAAGAATCATATTCCAAGGTTGATACGAGTAGAATATTAAAACCCCAATCACAAAAAATAAGAGTGTTAAAAGGGTTAGAAGAGTATCAACTTTGGGAAGATATTTTTTTGTTTGAAGATACTCTTTAGAAAACAGCACTAAAAAACCCATCATAAAAGAAGCGGTAAGTTGAAACTTGTAGATATACATTTGCAAATTAAGATAGACCAAAAGTCCTGTGATGTTTATAAAATAGAGCAACATAAAAAAACTGTAACCGACATAATACAAATATATTTTTTCTTTGGTTTTTGAGTATAAGAAAAAAGTAAAAAATATCAACATAAAGATGATACCAAGAGCAAACATAAAAGCAAGGTTGAGTCCATGACTCTCTTTGAGGTAGAAATACTCTTTTTCTAAAATTTCTACTTTTCCAAAATAGGCGTATTTCCCTTTTAGTTCTAAATAAAGAGTTTGAGGTTGATTTTGTGGTAATTTTATCTCAAATGCCAATTTATTGGATTTGACTTCTCTTTTTGAAACAGGAGTAAACAAAGAGTTTGAAAGTTTTTCTGTATTTTCATTGTTTTCATAATACAAATTGGCTTTTTCGTAAAAATGCTCATTTAACGTAAGGATGAAAGCTTCAGTATCACTTCTGTTTTCGACAATGATTTTAAACCAAATTGAGCCTTTTTTATAGCCAAAATTGAAGTTGTTTTTTGAAGTTTGTATAAACTCTTGTTTTACAATATCTTCAATACTCAAAGCAGAAGTGTCATCATTGAAATAGTGCATCACAAACTTATTGGTTGTATTTTCACTTTTGATGTGCAAATTTGACGCAAACAGGCTATAACATAATAAAAAAAAGAACAGTAAAACTCGTAACATATATCTCTTCTGTTTTAAATAATCAATAAATAATGACTCCAATAGTAGCATAATATGAGTCGATTATAGCTTATAATCATTCTATTTTTTCATTTAGTCTATTTTTAATAAGTTTCAAAATTTCTCCTATTTTTTTCATTTTCCGACACCGTTCCGTCACGAGTTTGTTAGAATTGTTCAAAATATCAAAAAGGGAAAAAAATGAAAATAACAAAAACAAAACTCTCACTTCTTGCTTGTGCTTTACTTGCAAGTTCAAACTTATATGGTGGTGGTCCAACTGATTATGTAAAGGATATGCGAGTAGGCATAGGAAATAGTCCTGCAGGGCAATTCACTCGAATTAATTCATCTTATACTACTCAATCTGGTTTTGCAAGTATAACAGATCCTGAGAGATCTTATTATTTTAATGAGAACAGCTTTTTTACCATTTTATACGCTGATACTTATAATTTTGGGGATGCAATGGTTGGGAAACTTTTTTATGCTTTGACTATTGAAAGGCCTGGTTCTATTGCTTATGGTAATATAGGAATAGATATAAATAGCACTAATAAAGCACAGGCTTTAAGCTATTTTAAAAATAATGTAGAGATAAAAGATAATTCAGCACTTCTTGATTTTGAATATTTTGCTATTAATTCTAATGCAACGACTGAAATAATAATGAAAGCCATCCAAGCACAAAGTGTAGGTTCAACTATTTCAGCAAACAACACTAACGCCCAAGCAGCAGCTGGAACTTTGCAAACTATCGTGGATAACAGTGGAAGTTATTCACAAATGAATGGAGTCATCACAGCACTTAATGGACTTTCAACCAACGCTCAAGTAGCCAAAGCCGTAGATAGCACCACCCCACAAACCACAACCTCAAGCTTCACCGCATCAAACCAAATTTCAAATAATGTTTCAAATATTGTAACCCAAAGACAAACTATCACGATGAATGGTGCAACGGGTGCAAACTCAGGAGATGAACTTCTTGCTTCAAAAAATATGTGGGTCAAACCATACGGGTCATATGGTAGCCAAGAGAATAAAAATGGAGTAAACGGTTTTGATATTTCAACCTATGGTATAGGTATTGGAGTCGATGGAGAAACTAAAAATAACCAACAAATGGGTCTGGGATTTTTCTATACCAAAGCCGATGTTGATGTCAATAATGTTTCTCAAACTTCTGATATTGATGTGTATAGTTTAGTGATTTATGGAAGTGCCCCTATTGTGGATGATAAAACCAATGTGTTGTATCAAGTAGGATACTCCTATCAAGATACCTCAAGCCAAAGAGATATTGCCTTTATGAGTACCAGTGCCAAAGCAGATTATGACTCTCATGTGGCATCAGTTGATGTAAGAGTCTTAAGAGATTACCCCATCAATGATAAAGTGCTTTTACAACCCTTGGTTTCAACCACATATCGATACTTTAAAACCGCAAATTACTCTGAAAGTGGAGCAGGGTCTTTAAATCTTAATGTAAAAGATTTTTCTTCAAGTGAATTTATTTTAGGTTTAGGAACATTGGCATACTACCAAATCAATAATGAGTCAAAACTTTTTGGAAATGTTAATGTAGGATATGATTTAAAAGATGATAATACTATTGTAACTTCTTCATACCAAGGAGCTTCTGGTTTATCTTTTGAGACGGAAGGGATAGATAATGGACGATGGACGTATGATTTAGGATTTGGATATGAAAATGACCTTACAGAATTATCAAACCTAAGCTTCACGTATAACTTCCAAGGTGAGGGAAGTGACTATACGAATCATGTAATCAGTGCGAAATATACTTTTAAGTTTTAGTTTGTAAAATATTCTTTATGAATAAAAAACTACTACTTTTAACTTTATTAGTCTTATTTACAGGATGTGGAAAAAATATTCCAATTTTACAAGAGAGAAAAGCAACTGCTTTTTCTCTTTCTAAAGAGCAAAATCTCCAAGAAAGAATCTATCAAACAACACATTTTAATCTATTGTCCTATCAAACTTCTTTGCTAGGGTGTGAAAATATCAATGTTTTTATAGAGGGTGATGGGTTAGCGTGGATTTCAAAACATACAGTATCTTCAAATCCTACTCCACTTAATCCAGTGGGGCTTAAATTGATGCTTAAAAATAATTCAGCGTGTAAGATATATTTAGCACGACCTTGCCAATATAGTGATTCTTTAATGTGTGAAAAAAAGTATTGGACCTCTCATCGATTTAATGAGAAAGTCATAGAGAGTTATGTGAAAGTTTTAGATGAAATAAAAAATAGGTACAAGAATAAAAGTTTTATTTTGCATGGTTACAGTGGTGGTGGAGCGATTGCTGCTATTTTAAGTGCGAAAAGAGAAGATATCAAAACTTTGGTTACCTATGCAGGAAATTTAGATACAGATAAATGGACAACTCTTCATAAAATTACACCATTAACCGACTCATTAAATCCAGCTAATTTTACACAAAATTTGCAAAACTTACCTCAGATACACTATGTAGGGATACAAGATACAATTATTCCTTTAGAAATATTTCAGAGTTTCTGTTCAAAATTTACCAATAGTAATAACATAAAACTGATACTCCTTGATTCAACACATGCGAATATAGCAGAAAAATTCTAATCCAAAACTCTCAACAAACTTTTAAGAAATTTAACTATAATTCCACAAAATACTATAAGGTTTTCTTATGATACAAAAATTAGATGTGAACTCTGATGAGTTTATTAATGAACTTGAATTGACTAAAAATTTTACCGATAAAGTGTGTACACAATTTGGATTTGTCTATAATCCTGAGCAAGATGTTAATGAGTCTGTGCAACAAGGATTAACTCGAAATAAAATCATTTATGGCAAACGATTTTGCCCCTGTTTTATGGTTATAGGGCAAACCAAAGAAGAACAAAAAGCAGCCAATAACCGAGTATGTCCTTGCAAACCAGCTCTTGAAGTGGAGATTCCTAACGATGGAAAATGTCGATGTGGGATTTTTTGCACCCCACAATATGCACAAGAGAACGCTTTGAAAAATGAAGTAGAAGAGGTTACTCATACGCACAGTCGTACGTTGACAAAAAAAGAGTGTGAGGTGTTGTTACATAAAAATAATATTGATTCGAGTGAATTAGAAGCGCTTTTGTTGGCTCGAGAAGAAAATGTGGTTGATTTTAATTTGGTTGATGTTCGTGAATGGATGGAGTGGGCAGGTGCTAGAATTAAAGGTACGGATTATTTAATTCCTACAACGTCATTTTATAACGCATTAGAGCAAATCACCGATAAAAAAGAGCAACCTTTGGTGGTTTATTGCCATATTGGAAGCCGAAGTGCGTATTGTCAACGAATTTTAAGAGATTTAGGCTTTAAAACCGTAAGCAACTTGGAGCATGGAATTGTCGGATTTCAAGGGAAAATAGTAAGCGGAAAAGAGTGAAAAGTGACGAGTAACAAGTAACGAGAAAGAAGTTTCCGTAGCTAAAACTTGTTACTCGTCACTAATTACTCGTCACTCGTTTATTGTATTTCTTAATAAGTTGCATAATGGAGATAAAAAAAGTTACCAGTGCGGGTCCTATGATCATCCCCCAAAATCCAATCGTGGAAAGCCCTGCAATAATTGAGAAGAAAATCAGCAATTCATTCACTGCTGTGGGCGTTTTCACGACTCTTTTATTGATGTATTTGATAATCATCGGTTTAATAAAGGTATCGGCAATAATGGAAATGACTATAATCGAGTAAAGGGAAATATACACTGCATTGGAAATGGAACCTGAAAAGATTTCAAACAAGGCAATGGGTAACCACATAATGGCACCTCCTATGATGGGAATCAGTGAAGCAAAACCATAAAGTACACCGTATAAAATCCCGTCGTATCCAAAAAAAGCGATAAAAATCCCAAACAACAAGCCCTCAAAAATTGCGGTAACTAAGATGGAGTATAACACGATACTCATAACATTAGCCGATTCGAAAAAGAGTGTTTTGCTCTCTTCATGATTTAATGGTATGAGTTCAATAATAAAGCTTGAAAACTCTTTGCTGTATAAGTTCATAAAAAAATAAAAAGTTAAAATCAAAAACATATCTATCATAAATTTTGCAGAGTTTTTACCCACTATTGCCCCAAAAGAGAGTGTCTTGTCAAACATTGTAGCAACATTAATTTGTGATAAGGATTGCAGTAAATAGTCTTTAATAAAGCTATAATCATTGGGTAAGGCTTCGACAAAATTTAAAGAAAAATTATAAATATCCACAACAGCTTGTTTGTCAATGTGATTGATATAGTTGATAAAAGAGAAAATAAAATATAATAAAGGAACAAAAAAGACTGCGCCTAAAAACAAAGTGACAAAAATTGAACTGATCAGCCGATTATTAATTTTATAGTAGATAAAAGTGTGAAAGTTGCTTGTCGCAATAACCAAAAGTAATGCCACTAAAATGGCTTTTAAAAAGGGTTGAAATAAATCCGAAAGAAAATATAAGACAAGTGCCGCAACGGCCAATAAAAAGTGCTGTGGTTTCAAAAAAGTTGCCCTTCTTCTGGTTTTGTTTTAGGAGGTGTGAGTCTAAAAAGTTCATAACTTTTAACACTGGCAACTCTTCCTCGCGCTGTTCTTTCAATATAACCATTGGCGAGTAAATAAGGCTCAATCGCATCTTCTATTGTTCCCTCATCTTCACTTAAAGCAGCTGCAATAGTCGAAAGCCCCATGGGTTTTCCTTTGTTGGAAATGAGTAATTCTAAAAGATTTAAGTCCATTTCATCAAATCCTTTGTCATTGACTCCCAATTCGTCTAAGGCATATTTACATCGTTTTAAAAGAATATTGCTTTCATTTTCAACTTCTGCAAAATCTCGTACACGACGTAAAAGTCTTAAAGCCACTCTGGGTGTTCCTCGGCTTCGTCTGGCAATTTCACTGCTGGCATCGTCTTGGCAAAATTTATCCAGTTTCAATGAAGCTTTTTGCACAATTTTTGCCAATTCATCATCGGTATAAAACTGCATTCGAAAATGCATACCAAAACGTTCTCGCAAAGGATTGGATAACATTCCTGCTCGTGTGGTTGCTCCAATAAGAGTAAAGCGTGGCAAATCGATTTTGACTGTTTGCGCTGCTGGTCCAGAACCTATGATAATATCGAGTCGGTAATCTTCCATTGCGGGATATAATATCTCTTCAACAGCAGGACTTAAACGATGAATTTCGTCGATAAATAAAATATCTCCTTCATCCAAATTTGTAAGAATGGCAGCTAAATCACCGCTTTTTTCAATCATAGGACCGGCTGTTATTTTAATATTACAGTTCATTTCATGGCTGATTAAATAACTTAATGTTGTTTTTCCCAATCCCGGAGGACCATAAAATAAAATATGGTCCAAAGCTTCATTTCTTTTTTTACTGGCATCTATAAAAACTCTTAAGTTTTTTTTGATTTTTTCTTGACCGATATAATCATCCCACGAAGAAGGACGAAGACTTGCTTCTTGATTGTTCTCTTCAAATGAGACTTGTTCTACTTCTACAAGTCTTTCCATTTTAAAGCTCCGCTTTAAAAAGTGACGAGTAAGAAGTCAGAAGTGAGAAGTGACGAGTGACGAGTGACGAGTGAATGTTTTTTTTCATTTAGTACTCTTCTTCTTGGCTGGGGAAAGTGCTGTTTTGTACGTCATTTACGTATTCTTTTACAGATTCTCTTACGAGTTTACCGCCTTGTAAATAGCGTCGTACAAATTTGGGTTTGAAACTTTCAAAAAATCCTAACATATCTGACCAAACTAAAACTTGTCCATCCGTGACATTACCTGCACCAATACCAATAATAGGGATACTCACAGCTTGTGTGATTTGTTTGGCTGCTTCGGTTTTAACTCCTTCAAGAACAATGCAAAAAGCACCTGCTTCTTCAATGGCTTTAGCATCACGGATGAGTTGTTTCGTATCTTCAGGTGTTTTTCCTCGTACGATGTAGCCACCTTCGCTTCTGACATATTGTGGCATAAGACCAATATGTCCCATAACAGCAATAGAGTTAGAGGTTAAATGTTTGACAATATGAGCTCGATCTGCTCCCCCTTCAATTTTAACTGCAGCGGCATTGGTTTGGGCATACACCTTAATAGAGTTTTCTAAGGCTTCTTTTTCATTGATATAACTTCCAAAAGGCATATCACAAATGACAAAAGCATCTGAAGCTCCATTGCACACTGCTTGAGTGTGATAAATCATTTGATCAAGCGTCGCACTTAGAGTATCGGGTTTTCCTGCAAACGACATATTTAAACTGTCCCCAACTAAAATCATATCCACTTCATGTTCAAAGAGTTTCGCAAACAGTGCATCATACGCAGTTATCATCGTTATTTTTTTAGTGTTTTTAAATTTTTTAATTTTTGATAAGGTTATTTTTTCTTTAAACACTTCATTGTTTGTGATACTCACGTGATAATCTCCTAAAAAATATTTTAATTTTTATTATATCAAATATTTTCTTTTTAAGTTCAAAATTTAGAAAATCAGACAAAAACATGGTCTTTATCAAGAGGTATTAAATATGAGCTTTGTTATAATTTATCCAAGACTATTATAAAGTACCTGCTATGAATAACAACAAAATGCACACACATCTCACCGAACAAACCATAATGTTTGCCAGTATCACCAAATGGATTTTACTCTCTTCTGTCATTGGCGCAATTATTGGAGCCGTTGTCTCACTGTTTCTAAAATTATTAGAGTATTTTGAGCATTCGAGGAGTTTGCTGCCTTTTTCATACTATTACACGTTACCCTTTGCTTTGGTAATTACTGTATTTATTGTCAAAAAGTTTGCGCCCAATGCAAAAGGACATGGAACAGAAAAAGTCATTGAAGCTGTGCATAAAAGTTCAGGCAAAATGGATTTTGCCGTTATTCCTGTGAAACTTGTTGCAACGATTATCACTATTTTTTCAGGGGGATCTGTTGGAAAAGAAGGACCAGGGGCTCAAATAGGAGCTGCAACGGCTTCATTTATTGCAACAATGTTTAAATTCAGTAAGAAAGATCGAAAAAAAGTGGTCATTTGTGGAATTAGTGCAGGGTTTGCCTCTGTTTTTGGAACCCCTTTAGCAGGAGCTATTTTTGGGGTAGAGATTTTAATTGTGGGAGCCTTGATGTATGATATTTTGCTTCCTTCTATTGTAGCAGGGTTTTCGGCTTTTTTTGTGGCTAAGATGTTTGGTATTAGCTATACGTATTTTGATATTGCTTTTTATTCCAAATTTGATTTTAATTATATTTTAATATTAAAAATTATTTTAGGGGGAATCTTTTTTGGATTAGTGGCGGATTTTATTATTACAACTTTAAAAGTTGCTCATCAAAAGATTTCAGCCATTAAGATAAACTATATGCTCAAAGCGTTCTTAGGAGGCGTTTTTATTGTTATTTTAACGCTTATCGTAGGAGAAGAATATTTGGGATTGGGGTTTACAACTATTGTGGATTCTTTATCTCCATATGCTGTTGATAACAGTGAAATTCCTTGGTATGCATTTATTTTAAAAACGGTGTTTACGGCACTGACTTTAGGTTTTGGAGGCAGTGGAGGGGTTATTACCCCCATTTTTTATGTGGGAGCCACCAGTGGTAACTTTTTTGGTTGGTTGGTTGATGGGTATATCCCTTTGTTTGCAGCATTGGGATTTGTAAGTGTTCTTGCTGGAACCACCAGTGCTCCAATTGCCGCCATGATTATGGCAGTTGAACTTTTTGGAATGAATGTGGCTCATTATGCGGCGTTATCCATCATCATTGCATTTTTAATGACAGGACATCGCAGTGTATTTCCTTCTCAATTGCTTGCCATGAAAAAATCTGAAGCATTAAGTGTCAATTTAGGGGAAGAGATTATCAACACTGAAGCAACGTATACAACAAGATTTTTTCAAAATATCAATGTTATTTTCAGACGAATATGGCTTAAAATAAAAGAGACTAAAGATGAAAAAGATGCCAAAGAGTAGTTTGATATGAATTTTGATAAAATAGACGAATTAAAATATAGGACAACATATTGAAAAAATTAGTAGGATATATTACGGCATCGTTCCCTAACAATAATTTTACCGTGGATTTAGGCTTGAGTATGGCTGAAGCTGGAGTGGATATTTTAGAATTAGGGATTCCTTTTTCTGATCCAGTTGCCGATGGTCCTGTCATTGAAAAAGCCAATTTAATAAGTTTACAAAATGGGTTTAAAATGAAAGACCTGTTTGAGGTTTCGGCAAAAATTGCTCCCAATATTGAAACGTTGTGGATGGGATATATGAACTCTTTTTACCACCAAGGTATGGAAAATATTGTTCAAAAAGCACAAAACTTAGGTGTACAAGGAGCAATTATCCCTGATTTGCCTTATGAGGAAGCCCAAAGTTATCAAGAACTTTTTTTAAAACATCATCAAGCATTGATAAGTTTTGTAGCCCCTACTGATACGAAAGAGCGTATATCAACAGTTGTTAAAGATGCTCAAAAATTTATTTATTTGGTAGCATATACAGGAATTACAGGAAGTGGACAAAGTGAAGATTTGACGCATATTATTGAAAATGTCAGAGAATACTCTTCAACACCAATTTATATTGGTTTTGGGGTTGATGAAAAAACTGCCAAAGCCAAAGCCCAAGGTGTTGATGGGGTGATTGTAGGTTCTGCTTTTGTCAAACATTTATTGGATGAGAGTATGAATTTTAATCAAAAAATTGCCAAAATTTCAAGTTTGGCAAAAGAGATAAAAGAAAAAATCAACGAGTAGCAATGCGAATTATACAAGAAGATTTAGAGTTTTTAGAAGAGAACAGAGAGTGTTCTTATTTTGATGATGAGATTTCAGATATACGCTACCGATATTTAAGCAAGTGTTCGGCACAAGAGTATCAAAATATGCTTGAACACGGTTGGCGACGATTTGGTCAAATGCATTTTGTACCTGAATGTAAAAATTGTACAAAATGTATCTCTTTGCGTATTGATGTAAACAACTATCACTTCTCTAAATCCGACAAACGAATCTTGGCAAAAAATAAAGAGACTTCTCTTTATATTCAACCGCCATCGTTGTCCATTGAACATTTGCATTTGTATGATAAATATCATCAGACCATGAACGAGAAAAAAGATTGGCCTTATAATCCTATTAGTCCTTCAGAATATCAGCGCTCATATGTTGATGGTAATCTCAGTTTTGCTCAAGAGTTTTTGTATGTTCGTGACGATAAATTAATAGGGGTTGCTTTAACCGATATTTTGCCACAAGCCATCTCTTCTATTTATTGTTATTATGATCATGACTATGAAAAATATTCTATTGGTAAATTTTCAATTTTAGCACAAATTAAAGTGGCAAAAGAGTTGAAAATCCCTTATATTTATTTGGGGTATTGGATTAAAGACCATTTTAGTATGGGATATAAAGAAAAATTCAAACCTTTTGAAATCTTAACCAATCGAGCTTCTTTGGATGAAGTTACGATTTGGCAACACTACAGACCGTAGTCATTTGACAAAATAAAAAGTTTGGATATAATTAGGCTTTAGCCCTTATAATGGTAAAAAATTTTTTCCTAGAAAAGGAATGTAATGAAAAAAATAGTTTATATCACCGTTTTAATTGGTTCTTTATTGTTTGCTTCTGAACAAGATTTTCATGAAGATGAGGTCAAAGAAGCCGATTGTTTGATTTTAAAAGATGAAAATTCAATCATTTGCAAATACACATCTCCTCGACAAATGGAAGACAAAGAAGTGATTTTTGAATGGATTAATCCCAACGGAGAAACCACACGAAAACGAACAATGGTTATCCCCGCAGGACATGGTTCTGTGTATGATTTTAGGTATATCAGTGGAAGATTAAAAGGGGTATGGACATTTCGTGTTTTTGATGAACAAGACAGTGTTAGCACGACATTTGAATTGAATTAAATGGTTATCCAGCTTAAAAGCTAGATGACCATTTTTGCTATATTATACGCAATAAACGATAATACCCATGCGGTTCCCGTTGTAAAAACAAATAAATATCCCAAATATTTCCAACCACCGGCTTCTTTGGTAAAAACCATCGAAGCTGCCAGACATGGAATATAAATCATCACAAAAACAATAAATGAAATGGCTGCTTCAATGGGAATGTTGTTTTTAATTTTTTCAATGAGTGTTTGACTGGTTTCATCATTTTCTTCTCCCAATCCGTACAAAATACCTAACGTTGAAACCACAATCTCTTTGGCAGCCAATCCTGTTTCAAGAGCAACAGACATCTTCCAATCAAAGCCTAAAGGGGCAAACAATGGTTCTGAAAATTTTCCCACTTTTCCCAAATAGGAGTTTTCTAAGTTGTATAATGCCAATTCATTCTCTAATGCCATTTTTTCTTCTTCGCTGATAGCTTGTTCAATTTTAACAGACATTTTTTCTTCAAAATCAATATTTTTGGGATAATTAGAGGCTACCCAAATAAGTAAAGAAGCGGCTAAAATATAAGTACCTGCTTTTTTGATATACATCATGGCTTGGTTTGAAACGGTGTGCCAAACCAGTTTAAAAGAGGGCATTCTGTATTTTGGCATCTCCATAACAAAGGGTTCATCTTCGCTTTTAAAGACCACTATTTTTAAAACTTTAGCTGCCATTAGGCCTAAAATAGCACCTGAAATATAGATTAAAAACAGAATATTTCCGGCATTATCTTCTCCAAAAAAAGCACCCACAAAAAGGACATAAATAGGCAGTCTTGCTCCACACGACATAAAACCAATGATAAACAACGTTAAAAGTCTATCGCGTTCATTTTTAAGAGTTCGTGCTGCCATATATGCAGGAACAGAGCAACCAAAACCAGTAACTAAAGGAATAAAAGATTTGCCATGTAACCCAAATTTATGGAAAAAACCATCGAGTAAAAAAGCAACTCGACTCATATACCCTGTAGTTTCTAATAAAGCAATTCCAAAAAAGAGTATAACAATATTAGGAACAAAAAGAATAACCGCACCTACACCTGCAATGGCACCATCAGCAATCATATACGAAATCTCATTCTCTCCTAACACAGCTTTTGTATTGTCAATTAAATTGGCAAAAAAAGCATCAATCATCTCCATAGGAATATTGCCCACTTCAAAAGTCAATTGAAAGAGTAACCACATCAAAAACAAAAATATGGGTAAGCCAAAGAATTTATGAATGAGTAAAGAGTCAATTTTTGACGTCAAATCTTCTTTAAGTGATGTTTTTTGACTCAGTGTTTCAAGCGTTGCCCCTTTGGCAAAGGCATTTTGTTCTTGAGAAAAGATATCATACATATCTTTCGTATCATAGTGTAAATAAAGATGTTCAAATGCCTCTTTTAGTTTGTGTTGCAATTCAATCCAAATGGGTTCATCGTGAAAACGTTTGTAGGTTTGTTTGTCTTCTTTTAAAAGTTTTATGGCAAGTTCTCGGTAGCTAATAGTTGATTTAAAGCCCTTATCACTTAACAGTTGAGAAATATTGGCAATCTCTTCTTCCATTGTATCTGAAAAAATAAGTTTTGATTTAAGTTTAGGTGTTTCATATTTCGTCACAATGGCTTCAAGCAGTTTTACAATTCCTCTGTTTTTTGAGGCACTGGTTTTAACGCAAGGTTTTCCTAAAATTTTTCCCAATTGCAAAGCATCAATGTGAATACCTTCATTAATGGCTTCATCGGTCATATTTAAGGCAATCACCATTTTTTTATCTAAAGCAAGCAATTCACTTGTTAAAAACAGATTACGTTCTAAATTGGTTGAATCTATTACATTTAAAATAATATCATACGGAGAATTTTCTAAATACTCTTTGGTAACTCTCTCTTCAAGTGTATAATCATTTAAAGAGTAAGAACCCGGTAAATCGGTAATTTCTATGGTGTAATCTTTATACTTAAAAATAATCTCTTGTTTCTCAACCGTAACTCCTGAAAAATTTCCCACTTTTAATCGTGCATTTGAAATGGAGTTAATCAGCATTGATTTACCTACATTGGGCTGTCCTACGAGGGCGACTTTAACAATTTTTTGATTTGGGTTTAGCATTTTTCAACCTCAATTTTAGACGCTTCAGAAATTCTTAGTGCCACTTTTGTTTTGTTAATACATAATTCAATGGTATTTTTTGCTAACGTAACTTCTTGCAAATATACGGTGGCATCCTTGGCAATACCAAAAGAGTTTAATCTTGCCTTGAGTGCTTGAGGAGCATTGACCTTTAGAATAAGGGCGGTCTCTCCTTTGTTCAAATTGTCCAGTGTCATTCTCATCCTTATGAAAGTAATAATGATTATTATAATAAAAGCAAATTGATATTTAATTGATATGCATCAATAAAATGAATTTGTATTGTATAATGATTATTATTTAGACTCAATTTATTGGTTGTTTTTTTTGTAAACTTTAGCTATACTTTTTTTAATTAATTTAATAAGGGCAAAAATTTATGATAAATGATAATGAAAAAGTCATAGACGAATTAAAAAAGATTGTTAAGCAAAAAGGTTTAAAATATACAGAGCAAAGAGAGATTGTATTAAAAATCTTGATGCATGCGCAAGAACATTTAACAGCAGAAGAGATTTATAATTTAATCAAAATTAAAGAACCTGATTCCAATATTGGTATTGCTACGGTGTATCGGGCATTGAGCTTTTTAGAAGAGGTGGATTTAATTGCATCAATTACTTTTGGCAGTGAAGGTAAAAAATATGAAAGTAATGCCAAAGCACATCACGACCATCTCATTTGTACAGTATGTGGAAAAATTGTAGAATTTGTTGATGAAGAGATTGAAAAACGACAAGAAAAAATAGCCAAACAAAATAATTTCAAAGTGACCAGTCACTCAATGCAGCTATATGGAATTTGCTCCAATTGTCAATAAAAATATTAAGGCATAGCCTTAATATTTAACTCTGTTTATTTTGACAATGGCTGTAACACTCATTACAGTTTTTTATTCCCATGATTTTGACATACTCATCATAAACACACGATACACTTCGTTTAGCACAAATAAAAGGAATGTTCTGTTTCTTTGCTTCATTTTTATATTTATGCATAACGTTGTGATTTAAAAAAGAAGTTAGCATCACAATACAATCTGTATCGCAAGGAATTTTCTTTTTAGGAGCCGAAGATTTTTTTCTGGCATCCCAATGATGAACCGTTTTGGCACCTAAACTTTGTAACATCACAGAAATATGTGAAATCTGATCTCCTCCAATAACTAATACGCTCATAAAAACTCCTTTTTAGCAAGTACAACCGGTTGGCTTGATTAAATCTGTTCTGTTTTCAGTAGTAAGTAGATTTGACATTTTTTATCCTTTATTGATAATCGTTATTAAAATATTACAGTAAGAAATCTTAAAGATTTATTAATATTGAGAATAATTATCAAGAAAAGAAAGAGAAAAATGGGAAATAGTAAGAGGTAAGAAGTAAGCAGTAAATAGTGACGAGTAACGAGTGACAAGTTTTTCTCGTCACTCGTTACTGGTTACGCGTCACTTTATTAAAAAGAGTACGTTACGT
>DGAG01000007.1 GCA_002382325.1 Epsilonproteobacteria bacterium UBA4036 | reverse complement strand
TCACTCTGGAAGGATTAATGGCTAGATTACAACAACATATCAACCTTGATAATACACAAAAACAGTATATTTTAGAAAATCTTGACCCCGATGGAAGATTATCGTGTTTAAAATCTTTTAAAGTGGCACGGCTTATTGGATTAAAACCCATAGAAATGTCCGATGCGTGTAAAAGTATTGGCATTAAAATCAGCAATTGTGAATTGGGCGTGTTTGGAAAATTAGAATTCGGTCAAGGCTCAAGTGATGTGTATAACGATATTGCTCAAAATTTTAAAGAAAACACCGATGTAACGTGCAAAGATATTTGGAAAAGTGCCGAAAAATCAACGTTGAAAAAAGTGGGAGCAACGGTTAAAAACAGTGATATTGAAGTGACCCATTGTCAATTGGGGTGCTTTCATGAACGCAAAGAGAAACGAGTTGATAAAGCTTAATTTTTTACAATATTCAAAACGTGCAAAGATTGAAATGGGCAATGAGTATTCGATGAGTGCATTGGTTGAAAACAGTGCCTTTGAGACTCTTTTAGAAGCGTATAAAAATAAATTCGGCTTTAAAAAGCTTAAAACATTTGCACTCAGTAAAGAGGGTTTTTTAGGACTTTTTTTAGAACTTAAAGGCAAAATTGCTATAAGTGTAGGTGAGACTCAAAGTGTCGTTGATGCAGGAAAACTGTATGAAAGTTTAGGCTTTGAAGTAGTTTGGCTTACGTTAAATCAAGAAGGAAAAGTAAATTTATCTGCGTTAAAAAATAGTACGATAGATTTTCTTTTTTTATCTTCATATGTTATGGATACCTTTGTTAGGACTTCTTTAGAAGAGGTAAAACAGTTCACTTCCGCAAAAATTATCTCCAATGGAAGTGCCCATTTTGATGCCATGAGTGATATGGTCTATTTTGACAACTATAAATTAACGGGCTTTAATACCAATGGAGTTTTACTCTTTAATGACGATTCTTTGAATTTATTGCCCATTGGACAAATTGATACGATTGCGTGTAAACTTTGTTTTGATGCAATGGTGAATCAACACTTTAACGAAACGTTAAAAGAGCAGTTTTTAGAGAAATTAAAAAAACAATTTCACGATGACCTCTATTTTTTTGTCCAACCCAATACTACTCTTCCATACAGTTTGCATTTTGGTTTAAAAGGCATAAAAGCCAGAGAACTCATACGCACTTTAGCATTAAGTCAAATCTATATTACCAACGGTGAGGGGTGTTCTTTGGGCTTATCAAAACCTTCAAGAATTATTCAAGAAATGGGATATGATGAAACCACCAGCCGCAACGCCATTAGTCTATCTTTTGTCGATGAGTTGCAAGAAGATGCAATCAATAACGTCGTAAAAACGATGTTTTTAAAATACAAACAACTTAAATCTTTTTCTTAATATCCTTATTTTTATTTGACCTTATTGAACAAAATGCTAAAGTTATGCATAAAAAATTTTGGAGAAAAGTATGAAATATATTTTACAAGTGGATTTCCCTCACGATGGAATTTTTGGTGAAGAAATGGCACAAGCTTTTGCAGATTTAGCACAAGATATTGCCAAAGAAGAAGGCTTGATTTGGAAAATCTGGACAGAAAATGAAACCGACAAAGAAGCGGGTGGAGTCTATTTGTTTGATAATGAAAATGATGCCAAACGCTATTTAGATAAACACACCCAACGTTTAGAGTCATTTGGGTACAGCAATATCAGAGCGAAGATTTTTAAGGTGAATGAAGCTTTAAGTGTACTTACAAATGCTACTTTAGAAAATTAGTTTAAAGTAGGACAATATTTTTATTGTCCTACTTTTGTTAGGAAATCAAGTTTTTGTTTTAATACCCCTTTTGAAAAAGGGTCTTCCATGATGATGGTTCCATCGGAGAGTTGGTAGTAGAGTATTCCATTTTTGCTGTAAACATTAGGAACACCATTTTCAAGGCTTCTTTTTTGAGCTTCTCGTACGGCATTGTTTCCTATGGCTTGTATCATCTCTTCTTCATTTAAGTTTTTATTTAATTGCATTTTATATCCTTATAAAATATCTCATATTTTTGATTGTCTAGTATTTTATCGTTGGTTGCTATTTTTTCAAATATCTCATCGGAGTTATAATAAATACTCCAAGAATCACACAAGTCTTTATAAATATTCCAAAACATATTTTTACTTCGGTAATATCTTCGTATTATATCATCTTTAGGAATATGGTGTCCACCGTTTAGCACTCTATTTTTTACTCTATTGATGTTAGTTTGTGGATTTTCTAAAAAAAGATATATTAATTTATACTACTGATTGTTGGTAAATAATACCATATTAAAGCATCATAAATATCGTATTAAATAAAATTTATCTGATATATACTAAAAATAAAAAAGGAGGTCTAATGGTTAATTCTTTAAATGAAAAAATTAAAAATAAAAGATTGTCTCTTAATCTGAAACAAATAGATATTCAGAATCTTTCGTATGATTATTTTGGTGAAAACGAAGTGATAAATATAGATTATATTCAAAAAGTTGAAGCTGGAAAATTTTTGAATCTTGAATTATGGACTTTATATAAACTTTCATCAATTCTTAATACGGATATATTTTTTTCAAACCCTAATAAAAAAATTGAGATTGATATTTTTAATACAAAATATATCATTGATTATAAATCTTTATTATCAATAGATCCAAACTATACAACGAATCATAAAGGTTCTCAATATAAAAGACAATTTTTCAATTTAATTGGAGATTACATAAAAGGCAGTCGTAATGAATTTAATTTTACACAAAATAAATTCTCTGAGAAATGTATGATTTCTAGGGCAACGCTACAAAGATTAGAAAGTGGGCTGATATCCACAAAGTTAAACACTCTTATCAAAGTTTTATTTACTATATATGAATTAAGAAAAAAGGATTTAAAATGATATTTACACCTACAGCATATGAAGAAGAATATATTAATATTTTAGATAATTACTCTCATAATGAATTTATTTTTATAAGAATGACTGAGACAATGCATAAAAAATCTATAATTGATGCAAATAAATCACTTAGGCTTTTTTTAGAAGATACATTTAACTTATCATATCATGATATAGAACAAGGTCGTAAAATTATTTCAAATGGTTTTATTTTAACTCAACATGGACTTGAAGATGTAAAGATAAGTCATTACAGACCCGAAACAAAAAAAGGAGATCCAAGATTTTGGGTATATGGCATAAAAAAGATTGTATATCCAAATGATATGTTTATATTAACTAGCCTTAATAATTCTCCCTTTATTATTCCTTTAAAATGGTCTTTTGAGAATTTTAATAAATTAGTTTCAAACTCATTAGGTTCTAATGAAGTAATATTATCAGATGTACAAAAAGAATTAATATCTAAACTAAAGAAAGTCCATGAAAAAGGCTGGATTAAAACTTTAAGAGCAGGAGATACAGGAGTTGGTTTTACTTTTGAGACTTTAATAGACATACAAGCTAATTCAAGTAAAGAGCCTGATTTTAAAGGGATTGAAATTAAAACTTCTCGAAAAAATGGAAATAATAATCTTCAAACTTTATTTTCTAAGACACCTGAATGGGGAGAATATAAAAACAGAGGTGAATTAGTTATTAATAGAGGTTATTGGGATGAAAATAAAAATAGATATGCTTTATATATGACAATTAATGCATTAGTTCCTAATTCTAAAGGATGGAAGTTAAAAATAGATTATGATGCTGAAAAAATATATATACTTCAAAATAATGATAAGACAGTTTATTATGATTTTGGTATTCTAAAAAATGCTTTGGAGACTAAACATAAAGAAACACTTTTTATAAAGGCAGATGTTAAAAACAAAATAAATGCAAAAGATCCTAATGAAGAATTTTTTTACAACGAAGCTTTTTTATGTGTCGGTAGTTCTTTTGCATCTTTTCTTTCTTTAATTGAAAAAGGGTTGGTTTCTTTAGATTTTGCAATTCATCATGTTCCCAAAACTAAAAAGACAAGAGATCACGGCTTTTTATGGAGAATGAATAGCCAATATATCCCTATGCTATTTAAAGAACATAAAAAGATATTGTAATTTTTAACTAAGTAATTCTTTTATTAATTTTGCAATTTCTCTTGCCATTAATGGAGGTACTGCATTACCAACTTGAGTATATTGTGGTACTTCAGTTTTTCTTTTTTCTCCACCTGTTGTTTCTTTAGATCTAAACTCAAAATAATCAGGAAAAGATTGAAATCTAGCTTGTTCTCTAACTGTAACAGTTCTTGGATACATAGGATGAATTACATCATCTGGAACAGATACTACCGTAGGAGAAGGTAAATTCAGTTTTAAAGATCTTTGAGAATGTTTTTTTGTACCTAATTCTAATATTAAATCTAACAATACCTCTTTATTATTTGCTATCAATTTACCATCTAAAGATTTAGCTGGGAATTTACAGTTATTTAACATATTTTTAATTTCATCTAATAATTTTATATCATTAGTACTTTTATATTCAGCAGATAAATTAAAAATTTTTGATGATACCTTTAAATTTGATAAATACTGATATATCCTAAATCGTAATGTAACTATTTCAGTATGTTTTCTTTCTACTTGATTTAAAATTGTATTTTTATTAAGAGATATTTTTATAACCTTATCGAATCCACTTCCAAAATTCACTTTATTAATATATATACTTTCTTTCTCATATAATAAATCACTTAACGCATCTTTAACTGTAAAGTATTCATCTTTTTTTACTGTTGGAATAGGACATAATGGACTAAATTCTTTCTCCTCATAATAATCTTCACTCTTCCAAATATCATCAAGTGCAAAAATATTTTTTTTACGTGCGATATCTTCTCTAATTGCTAAAAGCATCACTCTTGGTCTATGTTGTGCTACTCCATAATGCATTGCATTCAATTGTAATTCTTGAACAATATATTTAGGCTCACATTCTTCTAAATATTGTTTAATTTGTTTAAAAGGAGATTTCTCATTATGTTTATTAAAATTTTGCCTCATACCTAAAACATTTTCCATTAAAACTGCTTTTGGCTTAAATATATCCACATATTCTAAATATTGCCAAGGTAAAATATTTCTATGATCCTTTGGATTTCTTTTACCAGCTAATGAAAAACCTTGACAAGGAGGACCCCCTACGATTAAATCAAGTTCCCCAATTTTTGATTTGACTTTTTCTAGTAATTCCGGTTTTTGAAGTAAAGATAATGTTTCTCCAACAAAAAGTTTTTTAGATATTTTTTCTTCATCAGATGTTTTTAAATACTCGTCCCATTCATTTTGATTTTTTATATTTTTTATGAAATTATGATAAAAGGTTTCCGCTGCCATTGGAGATTTTTCAACTGCAAAAACTAATTCAAAGTCTACGGATTCAAATCCTAAAGATAAACCACCACAACCTGCAAATAAATCAATGTAATTCAAAACTATATATCCATCCTTTTTAATTAACTAATCACATTATACAAAATTAAAACGAAAAAGTCCAGGCTTCTTAAAATTAGAGAGTATAATATGTTAATTAAATCACTCTCTTGAAAACCTAAAGGTTTCCGCCTTTTACTTTTTAATGGTAAAAAGTAACAAAAAGCCACCAACTAAGCTTCAAAGCCCTTGGGGTTCCCTCTCTTATTATTTTTCTTTTCTGAGTCGCAAAACTCATAAATAAATGTGCGTTAAGCACATTTATTTACTCAAACAGTTGCAACTCTTTTCCGAAAATAAAAATAAACGTTCGGCTTTTCAGATGTTGGAAAGAATGGGATAAGGACATTTGCATATTTGATTTTTAAAGATTACAACTTCCATAAACTCAATGTATATAAGATAGTTAAAACCGCTTTAATATTTCCACATCTGCAGACGCTGAACGTTTATTTTAATCTTTTCAAAACAAGCTCGAAACTGTTTGAGCGTTAAGAAGAGTGCTAAATGCACTCTTTAGCGAGTTTTGCAGAGCTGGAAAGATTGAAACAATAAGTGAAGGTAGCTTTGCCGTCGAAGCCGTGGAGAGTTTCTTTGTTACTTTCTTTACGGATAAAGAAAGTAAAGGCGGAAACCCTTGTAGTTTTCAAGAGAGAAAAAAAGATATTCACACAATACTTGCTATTATTAATTTATTCAGCTACACTGTATGCAATTAAGATGAATCGAGTTCATCTGTTCTTTATGTGCCTTTTATTAATACTGCTCGTTGATATAACTCATTTAAATACCAAACTCACTTTGTCTTTTTTTATATACAATAAATAAAGGAAAATTATGTCAATTACACATATAACCACAAGCAAAAAAATAGAAGTTTTATTACGACTTTTAAAAAACAATGAAACACTGGAAGTTGCCAGTTCAAAAGCGGGATTAAGCTTAGCAAAATCTTCTGAGATTATTGCCAAATAAATCAAAAGTAAGCTGGATTTTATAAGAAAGATTAAAATGCCAAAGAGAGTTTAGAACTCTCTGTTAGCTGTACTCTTCTGTAAGTTTGTTATAAAACTTCACATAAGCTGTATCACCTTCATCACGTGCTTTCATTGCAGGTCTTGGGTGTTCATTGAGTTTTCCTGTAAGCATATAAGGAACTGAATATCCCCAATCAAGCTCTTTTTCTAATGGCACGATAAACTCTTCAATAAATTTCAAGATTGGCTCTAACTTATATTTTGGATTTTTCAAAAATCCCACCAAAAGTTCCATTGGGCAATTTCCTGCACCTCTTCCTAAACCTGAAACCGTAACGTCCAAATAACTTGTACCATACATCATGGCTTCAAGTGTGTTTGCATAGGCAAGTTGTAAGTTATTGTGCGCATGAATTCCTACTTTTTTACCTACTTTACTCGCTACGCCTAAATATTTGTCGGTGAGTTTATTGATTTGTTCTGGGTAAAAAGATCCAAAGCTATCAGCAATATAAATAATGTCAACATTGGTTTTACTCAAAGTTTCTAATACTTGGTCTAATTCATCATCAAATGATTTAGAAATCGCCATAATATTACAAGTGGTTTCATACCCTTTTGCATGAAAATCTTCGATAAGTTCAATCGCTTCTGGAAGTTGGTGAATATAGGTTGCTACTCGAATCATATCAACCACACTTTCTGCTTTAGGAAGGACTTCTTCTTTGATGGTTCGTCCCACGTCTGCCATAACAGCAATTTTTAAATTGGTGTTATTTTCACCTACAATTCTTCTTACGTCCTTTTCTTTACAAAAATTCCAAGGACCGTACTCTTCTTCACTCATAACTGTTGGAGATACATTTTTTCCAATTTCCATATAATCAACACCCGCAGCTACACATGTTTCATAAAGTGCTTTCACAAATTCATCGGTAAAGTGGTAGTTATTGACCAATCCACCATCACGAATCGTACAATCAAAAACTTTGATGTCTTCTCTTACTGTTAGTATTGAGCCTTTTTTTTCAATCATCGTTAAATCCAGTCCTTATAATGTTTAAAATTATCCAATGATAGCTTAAAGCGACTCAAAGGACAATTAAGCCACACTTATTTTTTTTAAATATAAAGCAATATTAGATTATCATTGCAAAAAATAGAGTATAAATGACATGAAAACAACCATATATTTACTGCCCGGTTTGATGTGCAATCAAAAGTTATGGGGCAAAATAACTCCTTTATTTGATGATTCCTATGAATTGATTTTTTTGGATATCCCTTTGAAAAAAACATTTGAAGAGATGATTGCAGAACTTGCTCTTTTATTGCCAGCACATCCCGTATTGTTATTGGGCTTCTCTTTGGGCGGTTATATTGCCTCTTATTTCGCCGTAAACTATCCACAAAGAGTTGAAAAACTTTTTGTTTTAAGCAGTTCGTGCAAGCCTATTGCACAAGAAGAAATCAAAAAAAGAGAACAAGCCATTGCTTTAGTGGAGAGTTATGGCTTCAAGGGATTAAGTTATCAAAAAGTACAAAGTCTACTTGAATACGACAACCAAAATAATCAAGAACTCATAGCCTTAATACAAGAAATGTATATCAATATGGGACAAAATGCATTTAAAATACAAATGCAAGCCAGTTTAGTCCGTAAAGATTTAATGCAAGAATTGAGTGAACTTCAGTGTTCTATCTTTCTATGTAGCAGTACAAATGATACCTTAGCCGATGCCAATTGGTTAAGAAACTTAAAAGAGAAAAATCCAAACATAAAGTTAAATTTATTTGAAGGGACAAGCCATATGTTGCCTTTAGAAAAACCTTTAGAAACCGCTTTTGCAATTAAAGAGTGGGCATGTTTTTCTTAAGGGCACCTCTAAAAACCCAAGGCACCCATAATGAAGTCTACAAATGTAAGATTTTGCAAGAGATTTGAGAAGACCTAGCCATAGCTAAATTGAACAAATATCTTGTGAAAGATTGCGTTTGTAAACTTCACCCTTTGGGCATCTTTAGCTTTCCCTTATGCGTCGTTACTCACTTTCGAATTAGCTACGGCTAGTCCTTCAAGTGAGTGCCTAGCCTAAGAAAAAGCTAAAGATGTTATGGGTACCTTGAATTTTTAGAGGTTCCCTTACGGAACATAACTCTTTTTTGATTTGATAAATGTTGTCGTAAAAAATATCTCTTTTAAAAATAACATCAACGCAATACTCAAACAAAGCATCGCCAAAATAAACAAAATAGAGATAAAAATAGCACTTTTAAACTCCAAAAGCGCACTTAAAAACATCGTTACAATGACTAAAGAGATGAGCAATCCCGTTGTGGTACAAAACAAAATTGCCAGATTGGTATTTTTCATACGCATGGTTAAAAACTCTCTTCTTTGCTTCATGTCTTTAAACGGTTGTTTATCTTGCGTGGCATTTTCATATTGGTCAAGGCGTTCTACTTTATCGATAATACGAGAAAGCCTTCCTGTAAAAACATTGAGCAATGCTCCTACGGCTGCGAGTAAAAATACGGGTGCAACGCTGAGCTGTATGAGGTGTGCTACTGAAGTTACAATCGTCGTTGAGTCAAATTGCACCATAAAATACTCCTTTAAAAGTTAGACGGCTTCATCAATAATTTGAAGTAAGGTTTCTTGTGTTTCTTGAGCTAATTCCAGAAAATCAGGATTGATATCATCTACAAGTTGAGGCAAAGAACTCATAGAAACGATGGTCTCATTTTCTTGTGTGTAAACACTGATTTTACATGGGAGTACACTTGCTAAACTCATATCTTCACTTAAAAACGTAAAAGCAACTTTTGGATTGCATACGTCTAAAATCTGACACTCTTCTTTTAAATCAAACCCTTTTGAAGCCAAAGTTGCTTTCATATCTCGAACACTTAAAACACCAAATTTGTGGTTGGGTGCGATTGCTTGAATGGCTTGAACAACTTCTTGAACACTTTTAGAACTTGACTGAATATACTGCATAAACTTTCCTTGAATAAAATAATGTTTATTATAATATGTTCTAAATAGATTTTGGCTTTTTTCTAAAAACAAGAATGTTATTTAAAATGGCTAAAGCAATAATGGTTAAAACAGTTCCTATAATAATTGATAGAGTAATACTTTCTCCCAAAAAAATAACACTGGTAATAATGGCAAAAAAAGGCACCAAAAAAATAAAAGACGTGACTTCTTTGGCACCTAATTTTTCAATTCCTATAAAATAAATGGTGGTGGCAAACCCAGTTGAAACGATGGCTATGATAAACATATTAAACCAAAAAAGGGTATCAAAGGTTTCAAAAGCGATGGCATTTATATCCACGAAAAAAACCATCACTAAAACAGTTGAAATAACATACATATAAAAACTAAACACAATGGGAGAAACGCCTGTACTTCTTGAACTGGTTATGGTAATTAATGACCAAAAAAGAGCAGCCAAAAAGAAATAAATATTTGCAGGAGCAAAGATTTGTTCAAGATTGAATGTCCAAATATGAATGATGGTTAAAACTCCTAAAACCCCTAAAGACAGAGCAAATATATCTTTGCTTGTAATTCTTTTTTTAAAAAAAAGTGCCATTAATACAAAGGTAATAATAGGAATAAGTGTCGTTACAAACGTACCACCCAAACTGGCTGTTCCATTTTGAAGTCCGTGAAAATAGTATTTCATATATAAAATCATTAACACTGAAGCCACCAAGGATAAGCCCAAACTTTTAAGATTGATTTTAAAATATTTTTTGGTGTAAATTAAAATGGGTACGAGTGTAACAATGGTTAAGACATTACGTAAAAATATGAGTTCATATTCATTGATGTAAGTGCTTAAAAATTTTGCACTTACCCAAGAAACTCCCCAAGCAAACATGGCAAAAAACATTAATGTATAAAAAATATTTTTATTTTGGGTTTCCATGACGTTTTTATTTTCCTAAAATTGATTTTTTTTCTTCAAGTTTATCAAACAGTTCGAGCATATTGTAATAGTGTTTATGTAAAGTTCGATTGATATAAAACTCTTTTTGTTCAATGATATTGATGGCTTTTTGAAGTGAAATTTTGCCATAAATATTCTCTAAAGCTTCTTCATATTCTTCCCAAATATGTCCTTCTAAATTGAGACGTAAAAGTTGAGCAATGATATGTCCTAATGGATTGTTTTGTGTTTCTAAAACGTCCATAGCTTCTTGATATTCTTCAAGATTTAAAAGAAGTTGCACTCTAAATTCACCTAAATTAAATTTTTCTTCAAAAATAACACCAATATAAAGCTCAACATTTAAAGAATCGTCGAGGGTTTCAATGGCTTCTAAAATCTCTTGAGCATCATAGTTTTCAAAGTTTAAAATCATATCACGAATGACTTTTCCACTGTTTTTGTTGTTATACACCATATCTTCTATGGGATACACTTCTGAAAAATTTGGTACAATCATTTGACACGAATAAAAATCCAAATAGGTGTATTCTCTCAAATAGATTTCTTTGTCTAAATCCTTTAAAATATCCAATAAAAAGGCATATTCTTCTTCGCTTGTTTTTCCTTCATATTGCCAAGCGGCATACTCAAAACTTTTACGCGCGCTTAAAAAAGGAAATCCCAATTTTCCATTTGAATCGATAAAATGGGCTTCCAAATTAAAACTGTCAGAGACAATACTCATATCAAATGTAGGAACTTCAAAGGCATCAAGATTGTTTAAATCTCGTCCTTGCATTAATTCTGTCATCGTTCGCTCTAAAGAAACTTCTAAAATTGGATGCGCTCCAAAAGAGACAAACAAGGTATTGTTTTTTGGATTGATTAACGAAATTGCCGTGACGGGAAATTTTCCACCCAATGAAGCATCTAAAACTTCTATGATAAAGCCTAACTCTCGCAGGGCTTTTACATCATGAACAACTTTAGGAAATTGCTCTAAGATATTTTGTGGAAATTTGGGTAAAGCATACCCTTCTTTTATAATTTCTATTTTGGCATGACGTTCAAAGATTTCACTTAACGCTTGAACTTGTGCTTCTTTGGCACTGTTTCCTGTGGCTAAACCATTACTGACGTACAGATTGCTTAAAATATTGATAGGAATATACGTTTTTTCTTGTGTGGATTGTTTGATAAAAGGCAAGGCGACAATTTTATTGGTGTAGTCGCTGTTAAAATCAATTAAATCTTTGGCTTCCATTTCATGGTTGGGATTATAAATTGAGCGTAACTCTTTGTTTAAATAATCACCGCCAAATTCAAAGGCAATTTCATCGGGATAATATTTACGATTGGGTAAATGAAAATCAATAAAAAAGTTATTGGTTTGTAATCTCTCAATATATTCACCATAAGCACTGGCAATAGAGGCTTTAGAAACAACACCTTTCCCATTTGAGTAGATATGATTGGGTGCTTCTTTTGAAGCTAAATTGACAGAAAAACAGTTTTCTAAAGGGTTTTTTTCTTCTGAAAAGGTGGTATGACAACCTAAATTGTTTAAAATGATTTGCATTTTTTCAATAGATTCTTCGACGGGGCTATTTTTAGAAAGTAAGTTCATGGGGTATCTTTGTATTTTAATTTTGGAAGTATAGCTTAAAAATAGCATTAATTTCTTATTTGTATGATATAATGCGATAATTTCAGCGCAACAACGGTCTTGCGATTGACTTCGATTTTGTTATCTTATGATCACTTCTTCAACTACAACACATAATAATCTGGATCGTATTTAAGTTTACATTTTAAATTGGGTTATTTTCACAAGGGACATTATGTCATTTTCAAGTTTAGGCTTAGATGCTTTACTGTTAAAAGCAGTCAACGAGCAAGGTTATACCAAACCAACACCCATTCAATTAAAAGCGATTCCACTTATTTTAGCCAAAAAAGATGTGCTAGCAGGTGCGCAAACAGGAACAGGAAAAACAGCAGGATTTACTTTGCCTTTGTTGCAACTGTTAAGTCAAAAAAAATCAAACTCACAAACAAAAGAGGTACGAGCTTTAATTTTAACACCCACACGAGAACTTGCAGCACAAGTAGGAGAGAGTGTTACGACATACGGGAAATATTTAAATCTTCAATCAACCGTGATTTTTGGTGGAGTGGGTTTCAATCCACAAAAAGCCATTTTGAAAAAAGGGGTGGATATTTTAACCGCAACGCCAGGTAGATTGCTTGACCATATTGAGCAAAAGACATTGAATTTATCAAAAGTAGAATTTTTGGTTTTAGATGAAGCAGACAGAATGTTGGATATGGGATTTATCCATGACATTAAAAAAGTGTTGGCCTTGTTACCAAAAAATCGACAAAATCTGCTGTTTTCCGCCACCTTTTCAAATGAGATTAAGAAATTAGCCGATGGTTTGTTAAACAATCCTATTTTAATCGAAGTAGCCAAACGAAATGAATCTTCAGCACAAGTTTCTCAAAAAGTGTACACGCTAGACAAAGAGAGAAAAAAAGATTTGTTGGTGCATTTAATTAAAGAAGAAAAAATGCAACAAGCGTTGGTGTTTACCAAAACCAAACACGGTGCCAATAAATTGTGTGAACATTTAATCCGATGTGGGATTAGTTCAGCTGCTATACACGGCAATAAATCACAAGGGGCAAGAACCAAAGCTTTGGATGATTTAAAAAAAGGAAGTGTGCGGATTTTAGTTGCTACGGATATTGCAGCACGAGGAATAGACATTGACCAATTGCCACACGTAATTAATTATGAGTTACCCAATATCAGTGAAGATTATGTTCACAGAATCGGACGAACAGGACGTGCTGGAAATGTTGGAATTGCCATTTCATTGGTGTGTGGAGAAGAGTTAGAATATTTAAAAAGTATTGAGCGTCTTATGAAAAAAGAGATTGCACAAGAAATATTAACCGGATTTACCTCTAAACAAGTCTATACTCCTGAAGTTAAAGTCAAACGACGAAACAGCAGAAGTCGTTCAAATATGAGTTCTTCGAATACTTCAAGCAAATATGAGAGCAAAAGTCCAATTGTCAAGACGAAACATAAAGAAGAAAAAAGCTTTTCTTCCCATAAGCGAAATGAAAACAACACAACACCAAGACGAAGCAGAAATTATGCGCGATAAAAAGGGGATTCCCTTTTTATTGTAAAGGACAATCTTTTTTAAAACTGCAACGTAAAAATTTAATAATCATATACAAAAAGAACAATCCTAATCCCACTTCAAAAATCAAATAGAGCAGTTCCATTTTAGACTCCTTTTAAACGTTCATTCTAACTTAAGTTTTGTAAATATTCTTTTAAAATGGTATACTAATTTAACTCATCAAAGGAGGCAGAAATGATTGAAAGAAAAGAAATAAGCACTCGTATGAGTAAAATAGTTCAACACAATGGTGTCATCTATTTTGCAGGAATTGTTCCTCGTGATAAAACCCTTGATGTAAAAGGTCAAACACTTGATGTCTTGGAAATTGCACACGATTTGTTTGAAAAAGTAGGTACAACAAAAGAGTATCTTTTAAGAGCAGAAATTTATTTAAAAGATATTGACCGAGATTTTAAGGCATTTAATGAAGTGTATGATGCGTGGGTATCAAAAGAGAATCCACCTGCACGGGCATGTGTTGAAGCTTCGATGTCAACACCACAAACCCTTGTTGAGATTGTTTTTACGGCTGTAAAAGTAGTCTAAACTTCTTTGAAAGATATTTCAAAGAAGTTTATTCATTGCCTTTTAGACGGTTGATTTTTTCATCAATAAGTGCTAATGTTCTTTCTTGAGTTTTGTGTGAAATTTCAGGCAATTCTCCACCAAAAAGTTTTAACGCTTCTTCAAAACCTTGAACCACGCCCTCTCTTCCTTTTTCTAAGAGTTCAATGTCATCACCTGAAAAACTAAACACAAAATTAGCCACTCGGTCAGACGTTTGTGTGATACCAAAAAAACCATCATCGCTTAAAAGTTCATTCGCCTCATCGGAAGTTAAATCCGTGATGGGTTTTCCCTCATAACCAATATTGGCTAAATCCATTCCACCTTGACTTTGTTTGCCACTTAAATAATCCAACACTTCTTGGGCACCTGCTAAAGCGCCTTGGGCGATGGCATTGCCTTTTGTCATATCAGAGGCATTTAAAGAAAACAATACAATTTGAGCATTCATCGATAAAGCAACTTCATAAGCAGAGTCTTGAATGGTTTGTTCTAAAGATTTTTCTTTACTTTTTGTATTTTTTTCGTCGGCTTGTGTTTCATTTTGTTTATAGGCATTGATTGCCATGGGATTACTGTTTTGGACTAACATACACAACTCCTTATTTTTTTATATTTTACATTTCTTAAAATTAAATTAAGATTATGAAAAACAATTAATTTATCTGGGGTTGAATTTTAAGTTGGATAAGCTAAAAAATGTAGTATATTACGAAATTAATCCAAATGAAGGAAGGGTATGAAAAAAACATTTAAATTTAACGTGGAGAACAAAACTCCTGCTCGACAACTTGACTCAATAAAGTATGAAATACGAAAATACATTAAACGAGAAAAACGAAAACCGTTACCAGAAGGGGTTGATTTTTGGAAATTTGAATGTCAATTTGCTAAAGGCAATGAGGAACCACGTGCCATTGAGTTTTTAGATATTACAAAATGTATTGATGAAGCTTTTAATGAAAACAGTGAAACGTTTTATATGGAAATTATTGCCACGAAAGGGTATAAAAACCCCGTTCAAGAGCAAAGTGTGCAAGAAGAGAGTTAATTTCTTTTCTCCTTGCATGAAAGAGGGAGAGTAAGAGTAAATACGGCTCCCATATACTCTTTTTTCCCGTAAACAAACTTCTTATTTTTGGCTTCAATGGTTCCACCCATATTTTTTGTAATAATCTCTTTGGACATAAAAAGACCAATTCCTGTACCTGTACTGAGATCTTTGGTTGAAAAATAGGGGTCAAAGATTTTATTGATTATGGAAAAAGGAATACCGTTGGCATTATCTTTAACTTCAAGAATTAAATTATCCTCCTCTTTTTTAGCCGAAATAAAAATTAATCGTCGTTCATTTTCCTCTTTTTTAAGCAATTCATCACGAGCGTTGTTAAGCAAATTAATAATGACTTGAATAAGTTCATTTTCATAACTTTGAATCTCAATATTGTCAACGTTTTCAATTATCTCAATCTCTTTTTTATAAAATTGAACCGATACCAAAGAGATGGCTTGTTGAATACTGTTTTTAATGTTAAAAAATGTTTTTTTCTTATTTTCTGTAAAAAAGTTTCGAAAGTCATCAATGGTATGTGAAAGATATTGAGCCGATTTATTAATCGTATCCAAGCCTTTTATTAAATCTTTATCTTCTAAAATATTTAACTCTTTTTGAACTTGCATTCCTGTTGCAGAGGTTGTAATGGTTGAAAGAGGTTGTCTCCATTGGTGGGCAATATTGCCAATCATCTCTCCCATGGTTGCCATTTTGGATTGTTGGGCTAAAATATTTTGTTGTTTTTCATTGTTTTGTATGTGTTGATCAATCTCATTTTTATATTTCTGAAACTTTTTTTGTAAGATATCAGAGAAATAGATGGAAAACAAAAGCAAAATAAAAGTTAAAAACAGAGCAATTTGAATGGTATTGCTCATATAGTTTTTAAAATCTTCATTGAGTTGGTGTTTACGTTTTTCAATGGCATTGTTGACATCATCTTCATAAAATCCCGTTCCTATCATCCAAGACCAATTGGGCAATCCTTTAACAAAACTGATTTTTTTAATGGGCATGTTGTTGTCGGGTTTTTTATTTTGGATGTAGCTGTAATAGCCTTCCCCTTTTTTTGAAATTTCAATTAAATCTTGAATCACTTTTTGGATATTAACTGTATCGTTATTGGCAACCGCACTTTGCCCAATAAAACTGGGGCGTATATGGCTTAAATAAATGGAGTTGTAATCAATAATAAAAATATAGCCATTATCTCCATAACGAATCTGTTGAACGGTATTAAGAACTCTTTGTTGCACCTCTTTTTCAAAGTCTTCAATATATTCACCTGTACCAATAAACCAATCAAAGGGTTCAAAGTTTTTATAATAACCCACTTTTTTACGTTGTTGTGTCGTATCATTGGGTTTAAACCAGTACCACTCATAAAAAGTTTCATCGGTATGTTTAAGCAATTCAATAACTTCTTGAATAATATAAGTGCCTTTTGCATCTTGATGATGGATAAAATCTTTGCCTTCTAAGTGTGGAGAGTAGGGCAACATCACATTTCTTCCTGTTTTTTCATAGATAAAAAAATAGCCTCGCCCTTTATTAAACGTGATGTTTCGAAGTGCATTGACAATTAATGCTTCAACCTCTTTTTTGGGTTTGTCTTGGTTGGTAATGTATAAAGAGTATGCAATGGCATGTGCATTGTTTAAGGCTTCTTTTAATGAGTCTTGAAGTTGTTCTTGGGTATTTCTTTGTTCATTAATAATGTAGTTGTAAACGTAATGAACTTGATCTTTTATAAGTTGCTTATTGTTTTGGGTAAACTCTCGTTCAATGGCATCTTTCTCTTTTTCAAAAGTTTTTCTGTTTTCAAAAAATAAAATGGAAATAAGCACAACAGAAATAAGAAGAATAAAAACAGATGGAGTATATTTTATAATTTTAAGAAGTTGTTTTTCACTTTGAAATATCATAATAATCCTAAATAAAATAATTAGTATCATATCTTTATATTTATTAAAGTATTGTTACAAATAGTAAAATTGAGTCTATGATTAAAAGTTAATACATTGCTTTGTGCTATTAAGGTTTATTGAAAAAAGATAAGTTATAATTTCATCAAATTATAAATATAAGGGTATATTATGAAAATTTTTAAAACAGTTTGTTTTTGTGCAGCACTTACGTATGCTAATGCCTCTTTTGTATCACTGAGTGAAAATATTATCAAAGATGAGAGTACAAACTACCTATGGCAAGATTCACCTGATGTACAAATCAAAACATTCACCTATGAAGAGGGAATAAGCTACTGCAAAAACTTAACACTGGATAATCAAACAGGATGGGAAGTACCTGGTTTTGTTGAGTTCTTTACTATTGTGAATTTTAAACGATATGATCCTACTTTACCCAATGAGTTTAAACATTATGTAGCAGATAACTATTGGTCAACCAAAAAATTTGGACATGGTGCCAGTGGAGAAGCTTTTGTGGTTTATTTTAAAACGGGGGCATTTAATCGAGAAAAAATGGATAAAAAGTTTTATATAAGATGTTATAAAAACCCAAATAAATAAACGGTTACTCTATGATGATGACAATTTCCCATTTTATAATCTTTGTTAAGTATTTTAGGTTTTTAGAGGGGTTTTTGATTGATTAATCATATGCAGCAGTTGATACTTCAAAAAAAGCTTTATTAGATTAATCATTTATTGAATATACTTTGTTTATGAAAACTTTTATAAATGAATCGATGTATGAAGTTTATTTTATACTTAAAAATGAAATTAAAAAATTAAACCCCAATGAAAGTATCTACTTTGAGATAATTAATCCTGATATTGATGCCAATGAGAATGAAAAAAAGCCAATATTTAAAGGATACAAAGCACTCACAAACCTAGCAGAAATACTTTATTGTAAGATGCTAACACCAAAAATTATCACTGAAACAAACGTACAAATCAGATTTAAAAAATTAAATACCAATGTAAGTTTTCACATAAACAGTGATAATAACAGTGAAAAATATGGAAAAGATTCTCTTTTTGCTGCCATTAAAAAAAACAGTGAACCCAGTTTTGTTATTCCTTATATAGAGGCTTTAAAACGAGTTCAATTAGAACACAAGATTCGAGTTTTGAATTTAGGCATTAACAGTGGTGACGAGTTTGAGATTATTACGGAGGTTTTTAATTTTATCAATCATATTGAGTTTGTTGGGATTGATTATTGTCAAAGTGCAATAGCAGAAGCAAAAGAGCGATTTAAAAACCAAGAAAATTTTAAATTTTACGCACATGATATCAATGAACTTGAATCACTAGAGTTGGGAAAATTTGATTTAATTATCAGTATTGGGACACTACAAAGTTCTAATTTGGATTTTAAATTGACCTTTATGAATCTCATACAAAATTATTTGCAAAAAGAGGGTGCTTTAATTTTAGGTTTTCCTAATTGCCGATGGATAGACCAAGAGATGATATATGGGGCTAAGATGCCCAATTATTCTTTTAGTGAAATGACACTGCTATATAAAGATGTCTATTTTTGCAAGAAATATTTGCAACAAAAGAAGTTTCAAGTTACGTTAACAGGAAAAGAGTATGTGTTTTTGACAGCTACTGCTTTAGCTTCTAAGCCTAAGCAGTAACCTTTTTAATAGAGATAAGTTCTAAATAACGCATAATAACAGCAGAAATATACGGTACACTTTGAATAAATAAAGTGATGGCAAAAACATAAATTTCTGTAATTCCTGTGGTATTACTAAAAATCAATGCAAAAAATGACACCAATAACAATACCCCTAAAATGGCTTCATATTTAATAGGATTGGTTGAAGTCGCTTTGGCTTTTCCTCCTTTTTGTGTCCTTTTAAATGGCAATCCATCTTTAACAAAACCATCGTATACTGCTTTGAAAATAATTAACTGTAAACTCATAGAAGCAATGGAGCTTAAAATGGTATTTTTAATGCTGGTTTTTACTTTAATACGATACAAAATAAACGTATGTAAAATATTGACTAAAAATGCGGTAATAATAGGAATGGTCAAAGGAATCGTTGGAATCGTAACTCCTACAAATAAAATCACAGGTACCCAAATAATATTCATCACTGCCATAATGGGACCCATCGCATCGCTTAACCAAAAAAACCAACCCGCGATAAATTTATGTTTTTGTCTGGGTGTGAGTGTGGTTGATGAAGGTTTAAATTCTTTATAGTGCTTTTTAAGAATTTGAATGGCTCCATATGCCCAACGATGTCGTTGGGTTTTAAAGGCTTCAATGGTATCAGGTAAGAGTCCATATCCGTAGCGTCTGTTGGTATAATGAGCAATATATCCCGCTTCAAACAATCTAAGCCCTAATTCACTGTCTTCAACGATGGTATCGGTACCCCAACCACCCACTTCTAGCATAGCACTTAAACGTACTAACACCATGGTTCCATGAACTACAATGGCATTTTCTTCATTTCTGTCAATCATTCCGATATCAAAGAAACCAGCGTATTCGGCATTCATAGCTGTTTTTACAATGGATTCATTACCATCTCTGTGGTCTTGTGGTGCTTGAACAATAGCCACTTTGGGGTCATCAAAAAGAGGGACTAAATCAATCAGCCAAGGGGATTCAACCACATAATCTGCATCAATGACAGCAATGATTTCAGCCTCTTTGTGAGTATAGTTAAGCGCTTCATTTAAGGCACCTGCTTTAAAGCCTGTACATGTTATATCCCTATAAACAAACTTATTTCCCAACTCTTCACACAACTTTTTTATAGGCTGTTTATAGTACTCTTCAGGTGTGTTGTTAATGATGACCAAAACTTCATAGTTGGGATACTTTAGTTTTGAAAGAGCAATTAAAGTTGCTTGTAAAACATGAGGTTGCTCTTTATACGCAGGAACGTGAATGGATACAAAAGGGATATTTGAAGATTTTAAATCTAAAGGGATTAATCTTTTAGGTGCAATTCCAATAGAGCATTTAAAAAGTTCATTGGCTTTGGCTAAGGTCGTAATGACCAAAGGAATCATCAAAAATGTTCCCATTCCCCACATTATCCACATTCCTAAATTCATATAATTAATAAACGGGTAGGTAATTGCCATAACAATACCAAATGCCATTCCTTGAGCTGCAATGGCATAAGCACAGGCGTGGTATAAATTGAGTTGTTGGTTTCGTAATCCATAAAAACTTAATAATGCACCAATTATTATGGCGGCAATCATTTGATACATCCAATGAGCATTGAGTTCTACGTTGCCGCTTAAGTTAAATTTGAGTTCTCGATTGGAATTAAAAATACCCCAGTATTGACCCACATTTCCCTCTTCATACCCTTTCCAAGGTTGATCAAATGCTTCAATAATATTGTAATTAAGGTTATGCTCTTTGGCAAGGTTAATAAATCCTCGAATTGCCATGGCTTGGTTTTTAATATTTGGCAAGGCTTTATTGTTATTGTATCCTTGACTTGGCCAGCCTGTTTCTCCAATCTTAATTGTTGCTGTAGGAAATAAAGTTCGCATATATTCATAACGATTCAAAACAAATTCATTAAAATTATCAATGGGAACTTTTTCCCAATAAGGTAAAATATGCACTGTAACAAAGTCAAC
Organism: Epsilonproteobacteria bacterium UBA4036; assembly: GCA_002382325.1. GTDB lineage: Bacteria > Campylobacterota > Campylobacteria > Campylobacterales > Arcobacteraceae > Marinarcus. The sequence goes on along the minus strand of DGAG01000007.1, from coordinate 475,230 downwards.
ACTTTGAGCCAATTGGGGATATTTTTCCCACGTATGCCAAACTTCAGCTGTCGTAATGGGTTTTTTCGTTTGTTCTTTTATAAGTTGAATATACGCCATAAGTTCTACACTGTTTAGCTCTTCTCGCAGTAATGTTTCATTGCCAACAATAACCGAATCAATGCTTTTATCATATGTTTTTAACAACTCAAGAGCATTTTGAATTTCCAAAAGATTGTTCTCGTAATTGCTGCTTAGCCAAAGACCCAAGTCAATTTTCATTGAAGTTTTAGAAGCAACGTTTAAAATAACAGACGCATCATACGTAGAATAAGTACGCAATTTGTTGGTCAATGCGGATAAAATTTCCAAATCGTTTTGAATGTGTTGAGGTGTTAATACTTTTTTGTCATAACCAAAATAAGGAGAGTAGGAGAGAGACTCTATTTTATCAGAAGAGTCTTGTGTTAATGTGACTTGATGATCTTGTGTTATCCAAAAAAAGAGTTGAAAAAAACCCGCTAAAATTAGACCAAGAATAATATATCTCACTAAATGTTCCTCAATAGAATATTAAAAAGGAATAGTAGCATTTTTTTGCACATTTGGATAAAAAATTGCAGATAAAATAAAGATAAGTTTTGTTACAATAAATTGTTTCAAATTTGAATGATTCTAAAGGAAAATGTTGTTTAGGAATAATGAAAAAAAACTTTTAAATTTTATCAAATATTCCCCGTTGGTATTTGTCTCTATTTTGGCCATTTTAATTAATATCTTGATTTATTGGCAAAATGAGATTCACTTTAACAAAGAGATAGAAAAAGTCAAAATAAACTTCGAAGAGACACAAAAGCTTTTAGTACAAAATGAAGTTAATTTGGCCTACAATGATATTATTCATCAAAAGAATAGCATTGAAGAAAATTTAAAAAATGAGATTAAAACCCGCGTTTATGAAGCCTATTCGATTGTTGAAAATATTTACAAACATCATAAGCACGAAGGTGAACAACGTGTTATTCAAATCATCAAAAATACTTTACGCAACATTCGATTTAACGATAATCGTGGTTATTTTTTTATTGATAATGTTGATGGAATTAAAATTTTACAACCCATTAATCCTGAGTTTGAAGGGAAAAACTTTTTAAATTTTAAAGACCCTTTGGGCTATGAATTTGTCAAAACAATATCTCAAACCATTAAAAACAACGGCGAACGATACGATGAATATTATTGGTATAAACCCGAGGATAAAACCAATATTTATAAAAAAATCAGTTTCTATAAAACCTTTAAACCTTTAAACTTTGTCATTGGAGCAGGAGAATATCTGGATGATTTTACACTTAAAATCCAAGATGCCATTTTAAATAAATACATCAATGACTCTTCTAATAACAAAAACAACTATTTGTTTATTGTCAAATATGATGGCACGTATTTATCTCACGTAAAAAAAGAGTATATCGGAAAAAATCGACTGGACTTAACCGACAAAAATGGGTTTAAAATCACTCAAGAAATCATCAATACCGCAAAAAGTGGTGATGGATTTATTCGTTATATTGGTACTATTATGCCTCAAACAGGACTTCCTGCTCTTAAAACGACCTATGTTAAAGGATTTCAAGAGTGGCAATGGGCATTAGCAGCTGGTTTTTATGACCAACAACTGCAAGAAACCATTGCGTTAAAACAAAAAGAACTTTCATTAAAAAATAAAGAGTACGTTAAAAATATTTTTATTTTAAGTTTGGTATTAACCTTTGTATTAATTTTGGTGAGTTTATACATTTCACAAATGTTAAAAAACTATTTTTTTCAGTATAACACCATGATTTTAAAGCAGATGCAAGAGAACAAAGAGAAAGATAAGTTGTTGTATCAACAATCCAAAATGGCATCTATGGGTGAAATGATCAGCAACATTGCCCATCAATGGCGACAACCCTTAAGTGTTATAACCTCTACGGCCAGTGGTGTTAAACTGCAAAAAATGATTCATGTGTCAACACAAGAGAGTGAATTAAAAGCGCTTGATGACATTATGAAAAGTGCACAATATTTGTCCAGTACTATTGATGATTTTCGAGATTTTTTTAAACCCGATAAAGAAAAATCAACCGTAAAACTTAATAATATTTTTGAAAAAATATTTAAATTGTTGAGTTTTAAACATCGAAATAATGACATCAAAATCATAAAAAATATTGAAGATATTGAGTTGAAAACGTTTGAAAATGAGCTGATTCAAGTCTTTATTAATATTATGAATAATGCCAAAGATGCGTTAGAAAATTGTGAAGAGAAACTTCTTTTTATTGATGCGTATGAAAACAACCAAAAGGTTATTATCGAAATCAAAGACAATGCGGGTGGGATTTTAAAAGAGAATATTCAAAGAGTATTTGAACCCTATTTTACCACAAAACATAAGTCACAAGGCACGGGTGTGGGACTTTATATGGTCAAAGAGATTTTAACTCGCCATATGAATGGCAATATTGAAGTTGAAAATGTATGCTATGAGTATCAAGGCCAAAAACAAGTGGGAGCAAAATTCACAATTACCTTACATTTGTAGAAAAAGCAGATTATTCACAAAAACTACACAATAAAATGGTTATAATATCCAAATTTTTTAAGGTGATAAATTTGAATCAGACAACAATACTATTGTGGGCGTTTATTATTGCCCTTTGTGCAACATTGGGAAGCCTTTTTTTCAGCGAAGTGATGCATTTTATTCCATGCAGTTTATGTTGGTATCAACGAATTTTTATGTATCCATTGGTGTTGATTTTATTAATCAATTTACTCTATCCTGATAAGTATGTTTATAAATATGCGTTGCCTGTGGTGCTTGTGGGGTTTGTGATTTCACTTTATCATAATTTATTAATGTTTAAAATCATACCAGAAAGTATCTCGCCTTGTGTGCAAGGCGTTCCTTGCTCGGTGGCTTACATTAATTGGTTTGGATTTATTACCATTCCATTGCTATCTTTTATGGCATATTTTGCCATTTTAGCACTGTTAATTTTAGGAAAAAAAGGAAGTACGAAAAATGAAAAATAAAAGTGTCGTTATTTTTGCTTTGGTGTCTGCCATTGCGATATTTATTGCTGCAACATTTGCATATAAAAGTGTAGAGTCTAAAAACATAGAAGAAAAAATGAGTACGATGAATCTTAATGGAGCTCCTTATATTCGAGAGCATTCAATAACATTTGGAAAGAATGAAAAAAATGTTACGGTTGTTGAGTTTTTAGATCCAGAGTGTGGTTCATGTGCGGCATTTCATCCTGCTGTTAAAAAAGTGTTACATGAGTATAACAACGAAATTCAATTGGTTATCCGATATATGCCCAATCATAAAAACTCTCCTAATGTGGTTAAAATTTTAGAAGCGGCACGAATGCAAGGAAAATATGAAGAGACGCTAAATATGGTATTTGCTTCTCAAAATATTTGGGGACAACATGGAAACCCAAAACCCCATCTTCTTTGGAACTATATTGTGCAAGTTGAGGGTTTAAATATTGATCAATTACGAGAAGATATGAACAATCCTAAATTTGTTGAGATGATGAATTTGGATATGCAAGATGCAAAAGAGTTAGGAGTAACAGGAACACCGACTTTTTTTGTCAATGGAAAAAAACTTGAAAACTTAACCTATGACGCATTAAATGCGTTAGTTGAGTCTGAAATTTACAAATAAAAGGAGTGTTATGAAAAAATTCTATACGGTATGTCTTGCCCTTCTTGGGATGATTTTTTTCAGTGCGTGTGAGCAAAGCCAAACCAAAAAAGCACAAGTAGTTGAAGTTAAAGAGGCAACTCCTGTTCAACAAAGTGTAACATTAACCTCTTTGGATGATAAGCGTTTTGAAGTAAGTTTTTCAAACAATGTTTTGGTTTCAAAAGAGTTAAATGGAAAAATTACACTGATTAATTTCTTTGCAACATGGTGCCCTCCTTGTATTGAAGAAATCCCTGTGTTTAATAAATTGTATGAAGAACATCGAGATACCTTTGAGATTGTAGGAGTTTTGTATGAAAGAGATAAAAGCAAAGAGGAGATTTTAGCTTTTATTAAAGAGCATAATATTCAATTTCCTGTAACTTTGGGTGAAGAGAACTTTGTTGCAGCAAAAATGTTTAATGATGTTAAAAAAATACCAGAGAGCTTTTTGTTTTCTAAAGAGGGCTTTTTATTTGAAAAATACGTGGGTGTTGTCAATGAAAAAATACTCGAAGAGTATCTAAACGCCAATAAATAAATGTAAAGAAGTAAAAAGGAGTTTTCCTTTTTTACTTTTTACTAAGATCCTTAAGTAAGGGTTCAAGTTTTGCTTTAAGTGTTTCTGCACTAAAAGGTTTAACAATATAGTTGTTTACACCACTTTTTAACGCTGTTACAACTTCCGATTTTCCCCCTTCTGTTGTAATCATTAAAATAGGGGTTGTAGCATATTTAGGAAGTGTTCTTAGGTTTTTGACCAATTGCAGACCATTCATTTTTGGCATATTCCAATCGGTTAAAACTAAATCATATTTGGTTGATTTTAATTGCCCTAAAGCATCCATACCGTCAACTGCTAATCCAATATAATCTTCGTCAATTCCAATTTGTTTTACAACACTTGAAATGATTCTTCTCATTGTTGAACTGTCATCAACTATCATAACTTTTATATTCATTTCGTTTCCTACAGGAAGATAAGTATTTACTGTGTAAAAACTTTTATTTATACAAGTAATTATTATAGCATTATAATATTTAAAAACTTAATAAAATAATTATTTTCTTTAAAAATAATTAATTCTTTGTAAAAAATTAGAAATAAATGAGAAAGATATAAGAACTTAGCGAATTTCTTGTTATTTTTAATAAAGAAAAAGTTGGATATATTAGGTTCAAAGGAGTTACAATGAGTTACATTAACATAATTTTAGTGATTTTAATAATTATGGCCGTGCTACTGTTTTTTTTGAAAGGTGGAAAAAAAACAGCAAAAAAACCTGCTTTTATGAAAAAAGATGAAATTATTGAAGCCTATAAACAGCAGATGCAAACAGTGATACAAACGTATGAAAACGATGCGATACAATTAAAAGAAAAGAAAATCAGTTTGATTAAAAAAATCAATCAAGAGTTAAATAAAAATATTTTTTTCAATCAAGAAGAAATAAAGAAAATAATTTATGAACTCACCGTAATGTAACTTTATTTATAAATATAATTGGATATAATAATTCTATAAATAAGATTAATTTTTGGAGGTGTAAGATGCAATTAAAAGGGGTAAGTATAGATTTTAATGACAGAAAAACCTGTGGACTTCTGCCTGATTTGTGTTTAAAATGGGATGAAAAATACGATGAACTTGAAGATAATGAAGAGTTATTAAAATATTGGGAAAATAACCTCAATACAATCACTGCCCAAACGCACAATATTGTCAGTGGAAATGTTGGGTCTAAATCAATTATCTTTTCCCATGATGAAAAAGCCATAGCTTTGATTAAAGAGGTGTTTAAAGAATTAGCGCTTGAAACCATTGAGTATGATGACATCATAAAGTGTGAACACTGTTTAGAGTATGATTATTTAAATAAAGCATTTAAAAAAGCATAAAACGTCAGAATTTAATTACAATTTAACGTAAAATAATATACTCTACGAAAAGATTATAAAAGGTTTTTAACACAATGGAAAAGATTGAAGCGGTACATGTATTAAAATTAAATTTTTTAGAAGTTTGGAAGAACATCTCAGAAGAAGAGACACAATCTTTAATTACCTTTACCAATACCGATGCAATAGAGAATAAAATTAAAAATTATTGCACGGACACTTTTCCTTTAGAAAAAGTTATATTAACCTTTCATGCGTATGCATCGATTGCCTATTTGTCCGCTGAACTTATTGTCAATGCTAAAATTTTTTTGGATATTAAAAAAGAAAAGTATATTCTTTTGGCTCGAAAGATTATTGACAATACCTTAATGTTCTGCGTGGTTTATTCCAATATTAAAGAGTTGAGTCAATATCCTGCTTTGGGAATTTCTGTTGATAATATGATTGAATTTCTTGAAAGCAATACCTCCATTGAACAACTTAAAAAGTACTATTCTTCTCACCCCAAATAATCATATTGTTGTCTTAATTTTGTTATAACTTGATATTATGTAAGATAGTATTGTTGTACCAATTAAGGAGCAAAAAATGAATAAAAGCATCAAAACTGAATTAGAAGATATCCAAAAAGAGTTAGTAAAAAATGGAATTTCAAGACGAGAAGCGATTAAACTTTTTGCCGCTTCAGGATTGTTAATGACGGCTTCAAGTCATGGGGAAGCTCAAACACTCAATGCCTCTTCCTTGAATGCAAAGATTGTTATCGTAGGGGGTGGATTGGCAGGTATTGCAACCGCTGCACGTTTAAAATCAATGGCATCCAGTTTAGATATTACCCTTATTGAACCCAATTTAAAATCTGCAACTTATCAGCCTGGCAATACTTTTATTGGAGCAGGTTTATATCAAAAAAGCGATGTATTGTATAACACAGTTGATTTTTTACCCAAAGAGGTTACGTTTATCCACGATAAAGTCATCGATTTTTATCCTGAGAATAATCAAGTTGTTACAAGCCAAAAAGAGGTTATTGGGTATGATTTCTTAGTTATTAGTGCAGGGATGGTATTGGACTTTGAAAAAATCAAAGGTTTAGAAGAACTGCAAGAGATGTATACCGTTGATGAAAGTTCCAAAATCAATGATTTCTTTAAAAATACGATGGTCAGTACCGTTTATAATGTCAACAGTGCTGAACAAACATGGAAAAATATGCAAACAATTATGGAAGAAGCTAAAAAAGGAAAGGCATTAAAAGCAATTTTTACACATCCCAATACCGCCATTAAATGTGGAGGCGCCCCTAAAAAAATGATGTATTTGATGAACGCCCGACTTGAAGAGGCAAAAGTACGAAAAAATGTCGAGTTAAGTTTGTATGCGTATCCCAGTAAAATGTTTGCAGTTAAAGAGTATGAAGAAGCCATCATCAAACAGTATGAAAAGCGTCAGATGCTGTGGCATTTAAATCACAACTTAATTGAATTGAATTTAAAAGATAAAATTGCTACATTTGATAAATCATGGCAAGAAAAAGGGGAGTATGATGAAGATTTGGAAGAGTATGAAATGATTGAAAAACATGAATATGTTGATATTGCCTATGATTTTATGCACTTAACTCCTCCTATGAAAGCTCCCAAAGAGATTGCCCAATCAGAAGTGGCATCAGCCAATGGCTGGATTCCTGTCAATCAAGAAACTTTACAACACGTTAAATATCCCAATATTTTTTCACTGGGCGATATTGCCGCCGTTGCATTAGGAAAAACAGGAGGAAGTGTCCGTAAGCAGTATAAAATTGTTGCCAATAACATTATCAGTGCGATTAAAAATGAAGAGCTCCAAGATAAATACGACGGTTATACGGTATGTCCTATTATTACGGTTATTGGAAAAGTGATGTTAGCGGAGTTTGATTGGAGTATGAAGCCTACGCCTTCTTTTCCTCTGGATCCCACTCAAGAGAGATATGTGTGGTGGTTATTAAAAGCCTATTTACTTAAACCCATGACACAGTATGGAATGTTAAGTGGAAAAATATAAAAAAGAGGAGAACTCCTCTTTTTTAAAATTCAGCACTGCCTACCCAATTAGTGGGTTCTTGAATAAATGCCAAAATATCTTCTAAGATGGCTTTATGTTTAATCTCTTCTTGAGCAATGTTCATAAAAACTGTCTTTTCATCTTCATTTTCAAGTTCGTTGGCCTTATTTAAATAAAAACGATATGAATCGTCTTCTCTTTTGATGGCATCTTCATAAAATTTGATTTCATCAAGACCAAAATCCACACTGTTTTTTTCAGCTTTGAGTGTTTCAAATATGGTTTTAGTGTCTGTGGATATATCTAAAGCTTTAAAATCTTGCCCATCTTTGTCTCTCATACTTTTAAAGACATGATAATGTTTTACTTCTGCATCTGCAAGAAGAGTAAATACTTTTTTTAAACCGGCATTGGGTGATTTTGAAGCCAACTCTTTGTAATACGCTTCACCGTCTTTTTCAACTTTCATTGCATACTCATAAACATTCATAATAACTCCTTTTAAGTTGGTATTAAATCTTAGCTAAGTTAGAATTTTATGTCAATATTATGCGGCTAAAAATTACTTGCCTTTGTTTTTATATTTTAATAACTCTTCTTCTAAATGGTTAATCACATCGTCTTTGTTATCAATGATTTTATACAGTTTGAGTTTGTCTTCATCATTTTCACCGATTTTCTTTTGTGACGCTTCAAGCTTTTCTGAAACGACTTCAAGACTGTTTTTATAATAAATGTTGTCTTGAGAAACTTTTTTATTCGTAGCACTGATTTTCCCTAAGACTTGTCCGGCTTCTTTGAGTTTGTTTTTCCATTTTCTGATTTCTTCATTTTTTTCTTCAATGGTTTGTGCTAACATTTTTTCAGCCAAAATACGTTTACTCGTTTGTGTTCGTGCAATTTCTCTTTCCGTTTTAACAGCAAGTTCTAAGTTTTCTATATCTTTTGCTAAAAAAATTTTGGCTTTTTCAATGGCTTCATCATAAATCTTTGAGTAGTTAAGTTTGGTCTGTTTAAGGGCATTTTTGGCTTTATGATTTAAAAGAATATGTGAAGTGACATCTTGTCTGAAACTCATATACTCAACGATGTTTCCTTCGTTGTCTTTAATGGGAAAGATTTTGGCATCCACATAGTAAGAACTGCCATCTTTCGCTTTGTTTTGAATATGTCCACTCCATACTTCTCCTCGTGTAATGGTTTGCCATAACTCTTCAAAAATCTCTTTTGGCATATTTTCATGGCGAACAATATTGTGTGGTTTGCCTATGAGTTCTTCTTGTGTGTATCCTGAAACTTGATAAAAAAGTTCATTGGCATAGGTGATACGTCCTTTGGTATCGGTTTTGGAAATAAGCAGTTGACTGTCGGCTGATTTTTGATAAATTTCAAGCTCTTGGTTCATCACATACATCAGTTTCATATCATAAATGGGACGCAAAACTTTAATTAAAATGCCCAAGTGGGTTTTATGTTGTACCGGTTTTAAGATATAATCAGCTGTTCCGAGTTTTAAACATTGCAGTAAAATATTGTCATTGGTCTTTTGCGTACAAAAAATTACAGGCAGTTTGTAACCGTCTTGGGCTCTTATACGTGTTATCATTTCAATGCCATTAAGTTGCGGCAAATCCACATCGGTGATAATCAAATCAATATGTTGTTTATGTTGTTGATATAAGTGAAGGGCATCAACTCCATTTTGGGCATAAAATACCTCTTTAAATAAGGCATTGTATAAGGACAAACTCTCTTGAGCTAATTGTTGGTCGCTCTCTGCATAAAGCAGCGAACATTGCTTTATAAGTTGTACGGCATTTTTCATGAGTTGCTCATTTGTGACAACCTTAATTAAAACTTTAATTGTAAAGTATAAACAATATTAATTATAAATAAACTTAATATAAATTAAAATAACCACTCGTTTGACAAATATATCAAACGAGTGATTTAAAAATAACGCTAAATGAAGAAAAGTAATGAATTATTCGTAAGCAATGGGTTGTAGGGGTGAGTGTTTAAAAGACTCTTTAATGGCAGCAGTAATACTGTTTTTATATTTGGGATTTTCACTGGGATTGGAAAATTGCAATTGATTAATTGAAAACTCAATTGAACGCTCTTTTTTATAGACAAAAGCAACCTTTTTGCCCAGTTTGACACTGTTGTCGTAAATCGTTTTGGCATACTCAAAAATATAAGGAAACTCTTTGGCATTGAGTTTATCTCCCCACGCAAAAAAGACAAACTTTCCATTGGGGATGAGATTTTGAGCATCTTGATACATGATGTCACGTTCAAATTCAGTGTTTAAATTGGAATTATATTTTTCCAAATCGGCATTAAACTTCATCAGCAACGTTGAAGCATTGATGTTTTTCTCATTTAAGTTAAAAAGATTTCTAAACTCTACAAGTTTTCCTTCACAATCTTGGATGGCATTTTTAAAAACGGTTAAGGTATTCTCCATTTTAAGTTCGACCATTTTCCCAAATTCATCAAAATCTTGTTCAAGTAAAAACTTATTGGAATCAAAACCCAAAGGAGTCACAACGGGGTTATAAAAAAAGACTGTTCCTGCGATAAATTTTTTTCTCAGTTTGTGAGTTTGAATCATTGATTTGATCTCATCTGTGGTGATAATTTCATCTTCTTTGGGACAATAAAGATAGCTAGAAGTTAAAAAAACCTCTTCATATTTCGTTTCAAGTGTTCCAAAATATTGCATAATACGCCTTTATATTTTTTGAAATCTTAGCCAATTATTGTAGTAAGATGGCTTACAGTAAGAGTATTTTTAAAGTAAGTTAATTAATTCTTCCAAAGAATCGATAAAATAAGTGGCTTTAGAAAAATCATGAGTTTGAGTAAAATGATTTTTAACAACAGCACACTCTATTTGGGCATGGTAAGCAGAGGTCAATCCTCGTTGAGAATCTTCAATCACCAATGCCTCTTCTTTTTGGGCATTGAATTTTTCTAATCCTTTTAAATAAGGTTGTGGATGGGGTTTTGCAAATTCATACTCTTCAACACATAAGCTAAAATCCATAAAATCAATAATACCTCTGTTGCGATGAATCAGTTCAAAATCGACTCGCCTTGAAGTTGTAACAATACCCATTTGATACTTTTTTGCCAACTCTTTTAGAATGTTTTTTACATTGGGGATTTCAATGTCTTCATGGGTTAAATAGTGTTGGTATAAACGGTCACGTTTGATTCGGCACTCATCGATAATACGCTTGGGTACTCCTTGTTTTTGAGCAATTTCCCACGCTGTTCCACCTCTTGCCATAATGCGTAAATACTCTTCTAAGGTAAGGGTTAAACCCAATTCTTTTTTCAAGATGGTTTCATTGGCTTTAAAATAGAATTGTTCGGTATCGACTAAAACGCCGTCATTATCAAAGAGTAGAAATTTTTTCACAGAAACCTTTAATTGCCTTTGTACTCTGGAATCAATAGTGTAAACTTTGCTCCAGTATAAGACTCATTTTCATAAAAGAATGTCGTATTTTCTGCTTTAATAGTACCATTAAAATGTTTGGTTATCATTTCATAACACATATAAAGTCCAATACCAATACCTTGGGATTTGAACTTAGTGGTAAAATAAGGTTCAAATATTCGATTTAAAATTGAAGGTTTGATTCCATACGCATTGTCTTTTATTTCAATACAGATTTTATCTTTTTTTTGATAAATGTCTAAAAAAATCAACTTCTTTTCAAGTTTCGAGTTGTCAAACGCCTCTTTTGAATTATTAAAAATATTAATTAGCATTTGCATAAGAGCATTTTCCATGCCATAAATTCGTACTTCTTGAATATGGGATATGACTTGAATATGATGAGCTGTAAATTGGGAAGAGACAATATTGAGTGTTTTTTCAACAGTGTGAGCAACATTAAAGATCTCTTTGCTCTTTTTTTGGTCAAAAAACTCTTTAAACTCTTCTATGGTTTTTGAAAGATATTGGGCATTGTCATCTATGAGTTTGGTAAAAGTGGTTAAATCTTCGTCGTGTAAATCACCAAATTCATGCTTTAAAAGTAATCCAGAAGAAGCAGTGGTAATGGTTGAAAGCGGTTGTCTCCATTGGTGAGCAATATTTCCAATCATATCGCCTAAGGCATTCATTTTGGATTGTTGTGCAATCATCATATCTTTTTCGTGGTTTTTGTGTATCTCTTTGGCAATCTTATTTTTATATTTGATAAACAACGTTTGTATAATTTTTGAGATATATAACGCTATAAATGTCAACAAAAGAGTAATCACAAAGCTGATAATGAGCATATTAATAATATATTCATCGTTGGCTTTATTTAAAAGCTTTTGTTTTTCTTGGATTTTACTGTTTAATTCATTTTCATTAAATCCTGCACCAATAAGGAAATTCCAATTTGAAACTCCTTTGATAAAAGAGGTTTTCAAAAATGTTTTCTCTTTGGGCAAATTGGGATCATAATAATTGATATAACCGTTTCCTTTTTGAGCTATATCAATCATTTGTTGGACAAAATATTTTCCGACTTTGTCTTGGTCGTATAAGACATTTTTTCCAATAAGGGTTTGATTTTTATTGCTGAGCATAGTGCCCTCATAATCAATAATAAAAATAAATCCATTTTGTCCAAAATTAATTTTGGGGGTATATTTGAAAATCTCTTCTTTTAAGGTTGTTTCAAAATCATCGATATAATACCCACTTCCTATAAACCAATCTAACCCATCAATATTTTTCAAATAACCAATTTTTTTCTCTTGATGGGTTTTTTCATTGGGTTTGTACCAGTACCACTCATAAAAAGTCTCATTTTTTTCTTTGATCAGTGCCACCATATCTTTAAACAAAAAGGTGCCGTTGGGGTCTTGTATTTCTAATACATTGGTATTTTCAAGTTGGGGTAAAAAAGGATGAAAAATCATTTCACCCTCTTTTGAAACGATAAAAAAGTATCCAATTCCATCATTGAAGCGTAAATCCTGTAAGCTTTTTTTGATGATTTTTTTGATGTTATTATGAGATTGATGTTGGTTTTGTCGGTAGATTTCACTGATAAGAGTATGCGCAATATTGACATTTTCTTTAATGTTCTTTTTTAAAAGTTGTGTCGTTTGTTCTTGCTGATGTAAAATAAAATCATACACTTTTTCCACTTCATTTTTAACCAACTCTTTATTGGTTTTAATAAATTCATTTTTGAGTTTTTTGATTTCATTGTTAAATGTATATTGATTGACCAAAAAGACCAACGCAATAATCAATGCAGAAAAAAATATGGTAATAATAGGAGGAGAAAATTTTAAGAATTTCAGAATATTCTTTTCACTCGCCTTTGGTTTCATGGGATTCTCCTAAGTTGAAAAATTATAGCATAAAAATCAATATGTTGTAAATAATAATAAATTCATTATTTTCGCTTGGCTTAATTAAATATTAAAATAATAAAGATATTTATTTGAGTAATTGTAATGTAACAATTTTATGGTATGATTTTGTTTCATTTTTACAAGATGAGGAAATGAGGAATTAAAATGACTGAAATGATTTTGAATTTTATAGAAACATCCATTTATGTTGGCTTGAGTATGGCATTTTTCCTTACCTTGTTTTACATTTTAACCAAACTCAACAAAGTCACTATCTCAAGAAGATTTCTCAAAAAAGGCATTAAACTTAAATGCATCAAATGGAAACCTTTTGCTTCTACGGGTTTTACCTTATGCAATTTAATCAACCGACGCTTTTATTTGGTTGAGTACATCAAAAAAGATGGACGGGTTTCAAAAACACGATTAAAATCCGTTTTTTTTATTTAGAACTTTCCTTTTTTATCATAATAAATTTATTACAAACTTGCTATAATCTCACAAATTTATCTTAAGGTGTAAAGCCTTTTTACACTTTAAACACTACAATATATCGGAGTTTTTATGGGTAGAGCCTTTGAATACAGAAAAGCAGCAAAAATGAAACGATGGGGAAATATGTCGCGTGTTTTCCCAAAATTGGCAAAAGCCATTGAAATGGCAGCTAAATCAGGTGTTCCTGACCCTGAAATGAATTCGGCTTTAAGAACAGCCATTTTAAATGCCAAAGCTGAAAATATGCCAAAAGCCAATATTGATGCAGCAATAAAAAGAGCGAGTGGAAAAGATGCCGCTAATTTCGCAGAAGTCAATTTTGAAGGAAAAGGCCCTCACGGCGTTTTAATTTTTGTTGAGACAGCAACAGACAACAACACCCGAACGGTCGCAAACATAAAAATGCATTTCAACAAATGTGGAGGTTCTTTAGCTCCCACGGGTTCTTTGGAGTTTATGTTTGACAGAAAGGCTATTTTTGAATTCAAAAAAACCCCTGAAATGGACTTAGAAGAGTTAGAACTTGAACTCATTGATGCTGGACTTGAAGAGATTGAAGAAGAAGAAGGGTTGGTTTTAGCCTATGCCAATTATACCGATTTTGGAAATATGAACCATAAATTTGAAGAGTTGGGCATTGAGTTGATTAAAGCTGAATTAAAACGAATCCCCAATAATCCACAAGAGTTTACGCAAGAACAACAAGACGATATGGCAAAACTGCTCGAACGACTCGAAGATGATGATGACGTTCAAGCCATTTATACGAACATTGCTTAACGCTTAAAATACATAGGAAAATCCTATGTATTTTGAAGTTTTTTAATTAATGCTTTGATATTTTCAATGCGTGTATCGGAATTGGGATGCGTGGAGAAAAACTCTATGCCTTCGCTTTTTCCATTGCTCATATTTTCCCAAAATTTAATCGCTTCATTAAGATTGTATCCGGCTTCTTTCATCAAATAAATGCCAATCTCATCGGCTTCATTTTCTTGCATTCTTCCATAAGGCATCAGCACACCATATTGGCTTCCTAACCCAAAAGCGATATTAAATGTTTGTGTATATTGGGAACCTTGTGACCCTAAAACAATATTTCCTGCTGTTTGCACGCCTTGTGCAATCATACTCGTACTCATTCGTTCTGCTCCGTGTCGTGCTAAAGCATGAGCAATTTCATGTGAAATAACGGTGGCGAGTTGGTCATCATTTTTTGCCACACTTAAAATACCTGTATAGACAACCACTTTTCCTCCTGGCAGACAAAAGGCATTTTTCTCATCGTTTTGTACCAAAGTAAACTCCCAATTAAAATCAGGACGTTTGGCAACTTTGGCAATACGCGTTCCAATCTCTTTGATTTTATTGGCTTCTTTGGTTTGTGTAATGACTTTAGATTGGGCCAATGTCTCTTTGTAAGATTGTTCACCTAAAGATAACTCTTGTGTTTGAGAGAGTAAAATAAGCTGATTTCGATTGGTGTAAGGTGTTTTACTGGTACAACTGGTGAATAAAACCAGTGAAAGTACAAAGAGTAAAAGATGTTTGAGTTTCATGGAGTCTCCTTTATAAATTCAATAATTGTATCAAAAACACGTTTAGCATTTTTCCCTTTGATAATGACATGATTATAAAATTCAAGAAAGTACAATTTTTTGTGAAGAGATGCTACTTTTTCATAAACTTCATTGGCACTTTTGGGATTAACAACGGGATCAAACGTGGCTTGAATAATCGCAATGGGCAACGTAATATGTTTTAATTGCGAGGCGGTTTCATTCATAAGCAAATTGAGTTGATTAATGGATTTAATATAGTGTTTATCGTAATTAATCTCAGGATTTTCCGCTTTGTTTTCGACATACTTTTTTTGATAAGTTTCGCTATTAAATGATTCAACCAAATCATTCCAAAAATTAATGGCAGGAATAAATGTTTTAATACGAACATCATTGAGTTGCAGTGCGGCGTTGATACAAATAATGCCTTTAAGTGTAGGAAGATTTTTTTTAGCACTTAATAGTGCCAATAAACCACCTGTTGAAAACCCTACGATATAGATTTTCTCATACATTAATGTGGCAATAATTAATGCTCTTGAGACACTTTCATACCAATCTTGCCATGTACAATGTTTTAAATCTTTTGGCGTTGTACCATGCCCTTTAAGCCTTGGGGCATAAACGTTAAAGCCTTTTTTATTTAAATATGTCGCCAATTCATTGACTTCTAAAGGAGCAGAAGAAAAACCATGCAAGGCTACAATACCTGTTTTGGACTCATGGGTTTGCATAAAAAAAGGCTCACCGACATGTTTGGGTTTGAGTTTTTCATCTTGTGAATAGCGCAAATAATCTTGTAAATATTCATCTTTTTCTTGATTAATTAAATGAATCAATAACATGGCATTAATGTCATTAAAAGGCAATTGACAATAGTGTTTTACCATACTGGTAACTTCATCAATAATCATCACTTCATTTAAAAAAACTTTTAAAATATTTTTTAAACGAATCGTATCATGGGTGTATCCTTGAAGAAGGTTTTCTTTACTAATAACATAATTCTCTTGTGTTTGTGTGATGATTCCATCGTTTTGTGCCAATTGTAAGATTTCTTCAAAGGTTTCATATGTTTCAAAAGAGATGAGATTGATAAAATTCTTTTCAATATCTTCATCGTATTGCATGGAACTGTTTTTGATTTTGTGCGCAATTAAATATAAAAGACGTTTAAAATGGAGTTGGTTGATATAATCTTTGGGATAAAAATATAAAATGGCAACAAAGAGATGATCAAAACGAATGGTGAGATGCTCATAAATTTGTTTCATAAAATCGTAGGTAATTTTATACCGAAAGGTATCAATAAGCAAGTCGTTATTGACATGAGTATTGTGAGGCTGTTTGGCTTGAGAAGTGATCTCTTTCATACTCATTGCGGGAAGAATATTGATAATAATTTTTGAATTTAAAACAATATTGCTTTCAATCTCAATCTCTTCTTTAAAACTCTCATTGATATCATTAAAAATGGTATTGGCAATTTGAGATAAAAAGTTTTTTCCTGTTTTAATGGGGGCATAACTGATGTTAATAGGAATAATGAGCGTCTCTTCTTGGCTCACGTCTTCAAGCATATAGGTAGTTTTAAATGCTTCAAGATTGTCAATACGATTTTCAAAATAGTCCTCTTTTAACAGTTGTGAAAACAGCGCAAAAAAAGCAGCTCCCGTGTAAACTTTTTCACTGTGACCATCGATTAAAACACAATAGTGATTCTCTTCTTTAATGATATGTTTGCCTTTAACCATTTGTCCTTCAGGAAAAATCATCCAATCTTTGTTTCCTTGTAAAATATCACTTAAAATGATGTTATTGCGATTGGGTGCTGATTTGGGCAATGCCCCTAACTCTTTTAAAATATTGCCAAAATAGTCAAAAATTGAGTCATCAGCAATGACCCCCACTTTTCGTTGTGTTATGTTATACAACGCATACGGCACAATTAAAGCTTCAATACGAGTAAAATGGTTGGCAACAAAAATTTTAGGGTGAGTTAAAGGGATGTTTTCTCTCCCTTTAATCTCAATATTGGTGGATAAAATTTTCTCAATAAGTTTGAGAATATATCCCCCTGAATCAATCAATAAATCGTTGTGCAAACCCATATTACTTTTGTTCCTTATAACGTTTATTTTCAAAAGCATCCACGTGAATAATTTCTTGTTTGGCTTTGTATGCTTTAAGTATCTCTTGATGCTCTTTGGATGAAAGTATCTCTTTTTCTAGGGCTTGTTGCAGTACCATTTCATAACGATTGTGTTCGAGCTCATTGGTTTTAAGGGCTTGTTTTATTCTGTGTTGAAGTGGTTTGGTTTGAGTATTGAGCTGTAGGGCGTATTGAAGTTTGTACAAGGTCTCTTTTTTATTATTACCCACAAACAATCCATGGCACAACTCATCTAACACAGTGGGCTGTTGGAGGTGTCGTACAATTTTTGTATTTAACGCATGAGAAGGTTTTGTTCCAAAGGGATTGATTTTAATGACAGGCAACAGGTATTTAAAAAAAGGCATATTGCCAACAATTTGTTCTTTGGCTTCTTGAATTTCATTAAAGCCATAATCACAAAGATACTCCACTAACGCTTTGTGTTCCTCTTTAGGATTATTGTCAAACTCTCTTAACACAGAAGTGATTAAATAACACCACGATAAGATATCGGCAAATCGTGCGCTGATACTCTCTTTTTTCTTAATATTAGCGCCCCAAAGAGCCAAAGAAAGGTTACTTAAAAAGGTAAAATCAGAACTTACCCAAACGAGTTTTTGTTTTTGACGTTTAAAATTGCCTCGTGTTTGAGCGATATATCCTCGCGTAAAATAGTAGGTCATTTTCTTTAAAAAAGCCGTATTGACCAATCCTATATGAGAAAAAAGCAGTTCATCAAACTTTGTTGTATCCTCTTGTTGTAAGGCTTGAACTTCTTTGTATAAATACGGATGGCACTTAATGAGTCCTTGCCCAAACTGCATGAGGTTTCGAGTTAATATATTGGCACCTTCAACGGTAATGGAAATGGGCAAAGCAAAATAAGCATGAGCCAAAAGGTTTTTTTCACCTCGAATAATAGCAGCACCTCCTAAAACATCCATCGAATCATTGATAAGGGTTCTGAAATTTTCTGTGGCATGATATTTCATAATGGAGTTTACCACAGCAGGTTTATTGCCATTATCAATGGCATCAAGCGTATAATTTCGTGCTGCATTTTGCAAATAAGTCAAAGCAGCTATGTGCGCAACTTTCTCTTCTATTCCTTCAAAAGACGCCAAAGGCAAACCAAATTGTTCTCGCAGTTGTGTATAGGAAACCACCGTTTTAAGGGCAAGTTTACTGCCACCTAAACTGACACTGGGAAGTGAAATACCTCGTCCAATACTTAAAGACTCCACTAACATTTGCCACCCTTTGCCAATGCCTGCTCTTCCTCCAATAATATCTTCAAGATCAATAATCACATCTTTTCCAATAAGAGGAGAGTTAATAAAAGGAATGCCCAAAGGGTCGTGCCGTTTGGAGTTATTGACACCTTTGAGTTTTGAATGTACCAATGCAAATGTGATGCCTAACTCTTTTTGTTCTCCTAAAATACCATGGGGGTCTTTTAAGTGAAATGCCAAACCAATGAGTGTGGCAATACTGCCTAAGGTGATGTAGCGTTTTTCAAAATTGAGTCTAATTTTGATATGGTCATTTTCATCTTTAAAGAGTTCTCCATAAGAAGTAATTGATGTGGCATCACTGCCTGCATTGGGTTCTGTGAGTGCAAAACAAGGCACTTCTTTTCCTATGGCTAAATTTTCAAGATAGGTGTCTTTTTGTTCTTGGGTACCGTGATTTAAAATCAATTCAGCAGGACCTAATGAGTTGGGTACCATAACGGTAATAGCTAAAACTTGCGATCTTGAAACCAATTTCTCAATGATTTTAGAGTGTGCTGTTGCACTAAACCCAAGACCTCCATACTCTTTAGGAATAATCATTCCAAAGAATTTTTTACTTTTTATATATTCCCACGCTTCTTGGCTTAAATCTCGTTGTTGAAAAATCTCCCAGTCATTTGACATAGCACACAGCTCTTCTACTTCATTGTCCAAAAAGGCTTGTTCTTCAGGGGTGAGTTGAGTGATTTTTTCATTTTTAATTTGGTCAAAATCAACTTGTGCTTTAAAAAAGTTGGATTCAACCCATGATGTTCCTGCTTGAAGTGCGGCTTCTTCTGTGGGTGAAATTTTAGGAAGCAAACCCTTCTTTTTGACCAAATCCACAATAGTTTGAGTGAGATATTTGATTCTAAACTCTTTATTAATCAAAAGCACACCCAAGGCAATCAAAGGAATTAAAAACAAAAATCCCATATCAAAAACAAAAAAACTGTACAATCCAATAAAAATAAACCAACCCAATAAAGGAAGATTGACAAATCCCAATGCTAAAATAATGACAATAAAGATTAAGAATTCCATAATTTTTCTCCTGTGTAAAATGTCAGATTCTCTTGTTGAAGTTGATACAAAAGAGAACTGGGTTTAAAACGATTTCCATGACTTTTTTCAAACTCTTCAAGCTTTCTAATGACATAATCAATTCCTACACTGTCGGCATATTTTAAGATTCCTCCTTTAAATGCAGGAAAACCTGTTCCTGCAACCATGGCAAAATCTAAATAAGCCGCATGGGAAATGATATGTTCTTCCAAACAACGACTCGCTTCATTGACCATAATAAATAAAGCCCGATCCAAAATATCTTGGGTGGTGACAACTTTGGTGCTTTTGACTTTTTTGGTAACGGCGTGATTG
Source organism: Epsilonproteobacteria bacterium UBA4036 (assembly GCA_002382325.1). Lineage (GTDB taxonomy): Bacteria > Campylobacterota > Campylobacteria > Campylobacterales > Arcobacteraceae > Marinarcus. Next base: position 455,307 of record DGAG01000007.1, on the reverse strand, counting down.
ACTTTTTTATTCTCTTTTTTAGAATAAACGTAAAACCCTTTTTGGCTTTTTTCTCCTAAGAGTTTTAAATCATTATGCACATAGGTTAAAATATCACACACTTTCATGCGTTCACCATAAGACTCTTCTAAAATGGTGGCAACTTTATATCCCACATCAATGCCCACCACATCAGCCAATTCAAAGGCACCCATAGGCATTCCAAACTCTTTTAGAGTGGCATCAATTTTTTCAATGCTTGAACCCGTTTGCAAAATATAACCCGCTTCATTGATGTAAGGAAGCAACACTCGATTGACCAAAAAACCCGCACAATCGTGAACCAAAATAGGTATTTTCCCACATCGTCTTAAAAATTCAAAGCTTTTTTCTAAAGTTGCTTTTGAAGTAAAAGAAGAGGGTATGACTTCCACCAAAGGCATTTTATTGACAGGATTAAAAAAATGAACACCTAAAAAATTGGCTTTGTTGCTGATATGTTGGCTTAACATTTCAATGGATAAAGAAGAGGTATTCGTCGCTAAAATGGCTTTTTTACTTAAACATTGTTCTAGGTTTTTGTACGTTTTGATTTTCTCTTTTTCATCTTCAACAATCGCTTCAAGAGCAAAATGAGTCAGTTTAAAGCCTTGATACTCTTGGGTATAGCTTAAATGATTGAGTTTAAACTCAACTTGTTTTTTGGACATCTTTTTTGTTTTGACAAAAAAATCATAGAGTTTAGCCACGTCATTTAAAAGAGTTTGAACCTGTTTCATATCCCGTAATTTGATTCGTACATCATTGGCATATTGGCTAAAAAGCCAAATAATGCCTTTGCCCATCGTACCGCTTCCCACAACAGCCGTTTGAGATATTTTCTCTTTGAGATGTTTATTGTCATACTCTTTTTTGAGTTCTTGTGACGTTAAAAAGAGTTCAATTAAATTTTTAGACTCTTTTGTAATGGCAACTTCACTGAACGTTTGTGCTTCAATTACAATGCCTTGTGGGTGAGGCATTTTAAACGTATGATGAATTACATCTAAAGCAGCATAAGGGCCAAAATATTTGGGGTGAACTTTTTGTTTCAGTTTTTTCAAGGCTTTTTTAAAAATAAATTCACGGGTAAAATTACAATACTCCATCCATCGAAATGTTTTTTTGGGTTTGACTTTTTTATTTAATACTTTTTGAATAAACTCTTCGGTTCTAAACTCACTGTACCCTTGGGCAAAATACTCATTGACTAAGCCTATTTTATGAGCTTGTTCGGCATTGAGTTCTTTGGCTTGTAAAATCATTTCTAATGAGTTGATTAAACCAATTAATTTAGGTAAACGTTGGGTGCCTCCAAATCCAGGGAAAAATCCCAATTTGATTTCGGGAAAAGAGAGTTTGGTTTTTTTGTTGCTGGTTGCCAAACGATACGTACAACACAATGCCAACTCTAAGCCACCCCCCATACACGCACCATCAATCAAAGCAACACTGGGAAACGGTAGGTGTTCGAGTGCTGTAAAGATGGAGTCCACTTTGAGTAAATAATCATAAATCTCATCGGCATTTGTCATGGGTAAAATCTCTGTTATATCTGCCCCTGCAATAAACATATCCTCTTTGGCACTTTTAATTAATAGCAGATCAATATCACGGTTGGTTTTAATGGCATTTAAAGCCGTTTCAAGTTGTTCTAATACTGATTTGGAAAGAGTATTTGCTTTTGAGTCTTGCCTATCAAAAATAAGTGTGGCAATACTATTTTTTATGGTGAGTTTTAAATCTTGAGTTTGCATTAGTTCGCCTCCAATAAAAATGATGCACCTTGTCCGCCGCCCACACACAAGGTGGCAAGTCCTGTTTGAAGATTTCGTCGTTTTAACTCTTTGAGTGCGCTTAAAACAATTCTTGCTCCGCTCATTCCTACGGGATGTCCTAAAGCGATTGCTCCACCATTGACATTAAGTAGATTCTCATTGATTTGCCCCAGTTTAGCACTGTTAAAGGTTTTTTGACAAAATTGCGTTGAATCAAAGGCTTTAATGTTGGCAATGACTTGTGCCGCAAAGGCTTCGTTCATCTCAATTAAGTCAATTTGTTTCAAATCGATTTTGGTTTTATCAAAGAGTTTTTTCGTAGCATAAATAGGACCTAAGCCCATTTTATGAGCTTCTAATCCTGCATAGGCAAAATCCTTAATATACCCCAAAGGTGTAATACCCAATGCTTTGGCATGGGATTCACTGCAAATACTTAACATACAAGCCCCATCGGAGATTTGAGAAGAGTTTCCCGCACTTACCGTTCCGTTTTCTTTGTCAAAAAAAGGTTTGAGCTTTTCTAAGGCTTTGAGTGTTTGATTAAATCGAATACCATCGTCATCATAAATAATAGAATCATTGCTGGTGATAATGGGATAAATCTCCTCTTTTAAAATCCCACGTTCAGTGGCTTTTTGGGCTTTTAAGTGAGAGTTTAAGGCAAATTGGTCTTGTTCTTGCTTGGAAATTTTAAACTCATTGGCTAAAATTTCAGCGGTTAATCCCATAATTTGACCACTAATGGGATCGGTTAAACCTGAGACTAACCCAATAACGGGTTTTAAAAAATTGGGTCGAAAGTTTTTAAGGACAGCTAATTTGGCTAAAATGGTTTTGCTGTTGGACAAACCAATCATTAAATTACGCAAGTTATCACTGTATAAAATGGGAATATTACTCATGGATTCTACGCCACCAACTAAATAGAGTTTCCCTTCACCACTGTGAATACTGGCAATGGCAGAACTAATGGCTTGCATTCCTGAAGCACAATTTCGATGAACCGTATAAGCCGGAGTGGAAATGGGAAATCCTGCTCGTGAAGCCAATATTCGAGCCATATTTGCAGCATTGGCGGGTTGAGCGACATTTCCTATGATGACTTCATCGTACTCTTTATAATCAATGCCAATTTGAAGTACCAACTCTTTGGCTATGATTGAGCCTAAGGTATCGGCTTGAATATGTTTTAATTTTCCATACGCTTTGGCAACGGGGCTTCTAAGACCTTGTATAACTGCAATTCTTTCTTTCATAATCGTGTTCTCCTTAATACATTGTCTCAATGACAGCATGGTAGATTTTTTCTACTTCATTTTTTCGTATTTTCATAGAAGGCGTAAGTTCTCCTGTATCAATCGAAATTTTTTGCGTAATCAGCGAATATTTAACCACTTTTTCCCATTTGTTTAAATCATAGTTGACGCTATCAACGTGTTTTTGAATCAACTCTTGTATGCTTTTTGAGGCATAAAACGTTTCTGCGTCAACCCCTTTGGCAATTTCTTGGTTGACAAACAATAAAGCAGAAACATATTTTCTATCATTGGCAATGACAACGGCATAGTCAATATAGTTTGATTTGGTCAACTCTTGTTCAATTAACACAGCGTTGATATACTCACCCGTAGAAGTTTTAAGCAACTCTTTTTTCCGACTTTTAATCGTAATATAGCCTTCGTCGTCAATACTGGCTAAATCACCTGTGTGAAACCACCCCTCTTTGTCAATAACTTCTTGTGTTAAAAGAGGTTGATTTTTGTACCCTTTCATAACACCTGGACTTTGTACAAGCAACTCATCATCACTGGCCAGTTTGATTTTGACGTGTTTTAAGGCTTTACCACACGTTCCTGCTTTGTTGTTTAAAGGATAGTTCACACAAATCACAGGAGACGTTTCGGTTAATCCATATCCTTGATAAACAGGCAAGCCAATGTTTAAAAAAAACGTATAAAGTTGCTTGTTTAAAGCGGCACCTCCTGTGACGACAATCTCTAAATTGCCGCCAAAACTCTCTAAAAATTTTGAATAAATTAATTTTTTGTATATCGTATCTAAAAAGGTATGTTCATTGGGGTTTTTATGCAAAGCTCTTTGAAATGCTTTTTGAGCAATCCATCCTTTCAAACCACTTTGCAATTGGACTTTTTCTTCTATTTTGGCAAATATTTTTTCCAGTAACCGTGGAACAACCGTAATAATATGCGGTTGCACTTGTTTCATTCGTTGAGCAATGGTTTGAACATCCTCAACAAAATAGATGGATAAATTGTGACTGATATAAAAACTCATTACGGTTCGTTGAAAAATATGAGCCAAAGGTAAAAAGGAGAGAGCTTTATAGGAAGGTTTAATTTTAAAATATTCATTAATATCATAAAGCTGTGAAATAATATTGGCATGAGTGAGTTCAACTCCTTTAGGAGTGCCCGTATTTCCACTGGTATAGACAATACTAAAAATATCCTCTTTTTTAACGGCTTGAATCATGGCTTTTACAGCTAATGGATTTTTTAAAAAAAGAGTTTCTCCTTTTTTGAGAAGCTCTTGAATGGTGATAAATCGTTTATTATTAGCCTTAATGTGGCAACCAATAATTAAAATCTCTTCGGGAATATCATAGATATAACGAGTATGATCGGTAAAAATGGTTTGAATATTGCTGTCTTGCAGTTCAAAATCAAAGTTCTTTTGTGAAATATCCTCAAATAAAGGCACACTAATGGCGCCTATAAGCTGTAAAGCAAAATCAAAAGCAAGCCAACACGGACTGGGTTTAGCAAAAAGTGCCACACAATCGTTTTTTTGTATGCCAATATCGTGAAGCGCTAATGCCAAATAATTGACGCGTTGTTCAAACTGGCGAGTGCTGATGCTGTGGTATTGTTCTTCATTCACATAGTTTAAAAAGTGTGGATTGTCAGGAAGTAATGTGAGGTATTCAAAAAGTTCTGCATAGGTTTCAAAGGCATAATTTTTCATGGTACTTCCTTGTATTACTCTAAGAGTTTTTATTATATCACAATTTATAAAGAGGTAGATTTAATAATTTTTGCTTTGGAAAAAAAGTATTTTTTTGTGATTTTCTGATTTAATATTGAAGATATTTTGATAGAATAGGTAGTAATGATAACATAAGGCATATTGTATGGAGAGTAAGTGAGCAAACAAAGTAAATCTATATATAAATACAGAAGTGGTGGGATAGATAGTCAAGATTTAAAAACAATATTTGAACGAGATTTGAAGTCTTTAGTTAATAATGAAATCTATGCAGCAACTATTAAAAATCTTAATGATCCTTGTGAAGGATTAATTTCTACAGATATTTTAATGGCTCAAATTGATGAAATGCTTAAGAAAAATCCACAAGCGATAGAAAGTATGAGTATTTTTAAAAATGAATTAAATAATATGTTAAGTCATATTGATACATCAGGTATTTATTCATTAAGTAAAAATTATTTAAATGAATTATTGTGGGCTCATTATGCAAATTCACATAAAGGTTTTTGTATAGAATATGACTTAGATATATTATTAAAGTTGAATAATGAAAGAACGGATATTAATAAGAATCAATTAGTAGACTTTGATGTTATATACAATGATAAACCATATTATTTAAAAAGTCATGATATGAACAATTTAGTAGATACACGTTCTTTTATGAGTAAGCTATTAGGATATAAGTCTAAAAATTGGAAATATGAAGATGAAATTAGAATTATATGTTCTCAATCTGGTTGTATAGAATATGACTATAGAGCAGTTAAGTCCATATATTTTGGTTTGAGAATGGAAGAAGAACAAGAAATTGAAATTATGAAAAGTCTTCAAGGGAGAGGAATAAACTACTATAAAATTCAACTAAAAAATAATTCATATAAATTTTATGCTGAACTAATTCAAGATAAATATCAAACTGATAAAAATTATTTATATTCTATTGCCCCTATCCCTGAATATATAATTAAACATACTAATTATGAAAGTAATAATTACATAAGAAAAGCTATTGAAATAGTAAGAAGAGAACCTCATTGCAATACAATAGCAAATATAAAAGAAAACGAAGACAATATAGAAATATTTTTTTTCAAAGAACTTCCTATCATATTCAAACAAAAATATACATATCATGAAATAGATAAATTATTTAATGATATTGATGATTTAGATATGGTAGATATTCTAAAATGACCTATTCTTTAAAAAATGAACACTAGGAACTTAGAAATGGCAAGTGAAATACAAATAAGACCTAAACAAAATTTGCAAGATAAAATACACACCATTCGTGGATTTCAAGTGATGCTTGATAGCGACTTGGCAGAGCTTTATGGGGTAGAAGCTAAAAGACTGAATGAACAAGTAAAAAGAAATACAGAGAGATTCCCTCAAAGTTTTCGTTTTCAACTTACAGAAGATGAATATGAAAACTTGAGGTCGCAATTTGCGACCTCAAGTTCAAAAAAATCTTTAAATCTCCAAGTTAGTAGCTTAGAACACGGGGGAAGAAGATATTTACCTTATGTCTTTACAGAACAAGGTATCTCTATGCTTTCAGCGGTTTTGCGAAGTGAAATTGCCATTAAAGTCAGTATTCAAATCATAGAAGCTTTTGTTAATATGCGAAAATTTATTTCAAACAATGCTTTAATATTTCAAAGGCTGGACGCTCTTGAACAAAAACAGTTTCATACAGATGTGAAAATAGATAGTGTCTTAAATGCTTTAGAAGATAAAACTAAAAAGTCAAATGAGGGGATATTTTTTGATGGACAAATTTACGATGCTTATGCTTTTGTCAATGATTTGTTAAAAAGTGCAAAAAAAGAAGTGATACTTATAGACAACTATATCGATGATACGGTTTTTACTCTTTTAAGTAAATATCAAAATTTAGAGATTAAAATCTATACTCAAAATATCTCTAAACAGCTCAACTTAGATTTTCAGAAATATAAAGCCCAGTATAAAAATATAGAGCTTCAAGAGTTTAAAAAAGCACATGACCGATTTCTTATTATTGACAGTGCAGAGATTTATCATATTGGAGCGAGTTTAAAAGATTTGGGCAAAAAATGGTTTGCATTTTCTCGGTTTGAAATGGAAGCGTTAGAGGTTTTAACAAGGTTGAAATAAGTTTTTATATAATTAAAAAAATCATTGATATTATAATAAATTAAAAAAAGAAAGGATGTTACTATGGATTATCGAATTGAAAAAGACACCATGGGTGAAGTTAAAGTGAGTTCAAGTGCATATTGGGGCGCACAAACCCAACGCAGTTTGGAAAACTTTAAAATAGGGATCGAAAAAATGCCCAATGAACTTATTTTGGGCTTTGTTTATTTAAAATATGCGTGTGCTTGTTCCAATGAATCACTCAAACTGTTAGAGGCAAAAAAAGCCAATGCGATTAAAGAAGTGTGCCAAGAGATTTTAAAAGGAGAATATCACACTCAATTTCCTTTAAGTGTGTGGCAAACAGGAAGTGGGACACAAACCAATATGAACCTCAATGAAGTAATTTCAAGTTTAGCAACACAAAAATTGGGCGATGATTTTAAACATAAAAGAACCGTACATCCCAATGATGATGTGAACATGTCACAAAGCTCCAATGATACCTTTCCTTCTGCTATGCGAATTGCTTTTGTTTTGCAATTGCAACAACAACTTTTTCCTGCGATTGAAAAATTGGAACGTTCATTACAACAAAAAGAAGAGGAGTTTAAAGAGATTATTAAAATAGGGCGAACTCATTTACAGGATGCTACCCCTTTAACACTGGGACAAGAGTTCAGTGGATATGTTGAAATGATGAAAAAAGCCAAAGAACAAATCAAAGATGCCATGAAATACTTACAAGAACTAGCCATTGGTGGAACAGCTGTTGGTACTGGTATTAATTGTCATTGTGATTTCAGTGCATTGGTGTGTGAAAATCTTAATGAAATGACACAAACCCAGTTTAAATTTGTCTCTCACCCCAATAAATTTCATGGATTAACTTCTCATGATGGAGAAGTCTTTTTAAGTGGGGCATTAAACGCCTTGGCATCGAATTTGATGAAAATTGCCAATGACATAAGATGGCTGGGAAGTGGTCCAAGAAGCGGTATAGGAGAACTGTTTTTACCGGCAAATGAACCAGGCAGTTCCATCATGCCAGGCAAAGTCAATCCCACTCAAGCCGAAGCTATTACCATGGTGGCAGTTCAAGTCATGGGAAATCACACGAGTGTAAGTGTGGCTGCGAGTCAAGGAAATTTTGAGCTTAATGTGTTTAAACCCGTTATTGCATTTAATCTTTTGCAATCCATGCGACTCTTAAGTGACAGTATGAACTCTTTTAGTGAACATTGTGTGCAAGGAATTTTAGCGAATAAAGAGAAAATCCAAGAACACCTCAATAACTCTTTGATGCTGGTAACAGCACTTAATCCTCATATTGGATATGAAAAAGCAGCATTAATTGCCAAAGAAGCGTACAAAAATTGTACAACACTCAAAGAAGAAGCTTATAAATTAGGCTTTTTAAGTTATGAAGAGTTTGATAAACTTGTGCAACCACGAAATATGGTTTTCCCAAAAAAATGAGTTTAGGGCAGTTTTGTAACTTTTTACACCCTTTTTGTGTAACTAATTTAAACAATAAAAAAAACTTGTACAAAAATTACAATAATTGTACATACATAAAAAGTTCAATATGATATACTACTAGCACTTAAATAAACAGGAGAGATATATGAGTTTAATTGCTGATTATAAAGCACATACACAAGATAGAGCGAATGAAGGAAACTTACCTCCATTACCATTAACAGCAGCTCAAACTGCCGAATTAGTAGAATTACTAAAAGCAAGTAAAGTTGAAGAAGCTGACTATTTATTAGATTTATTTACCAACAAAATCAATCCGGGTGTTGATGATGCGGCTTATGTTAAAGCGGCATTTTTAAATGATATTGTACAAGGAAAAGTTGCATGTTCTGTTATCTCTAAAACTCAAGCCATTGAGATTTTAGGAATGATGATGGGTGGATTTAACGTAACTCCACTTGTTGATGCATTAAAAATTGATGAGGTTGCAAGTGCAGCTGCTGAGCAATTAAAAAATACAATTCTTGTATACAATGCTTTTAATGATGTAAAAGAATTAATGGATGCAGGAAACGCTAAAGCAAAAGAAGTGATTGAATCATGGGCAAATGCTGAGTGGTTTACTAATAAACCCGCTTTAGAAGAAGAAATTACATTAACTGTATATAAAATCCCTGGTGAAACAAATACTGATGATTTATCTCCTGCAACGGTTGCATTTACGCGATCAGATATTCCATTACACGCAACAGCAATGTTACAATCACGAATGGAAAAACCATTAGAAATGATGGCTTCATTAAAAGAAAAAGGACACCCTTTAGCCTATGTTGGTGATGTTGTTGGTACGGGAAGTTCTCGAAAATCAGGTATTAACTCTGTTCAATGGCACATGGGAAGAGATATTCCCGGTGTTCCTAATAAAAGAACAGGTGGGGTAGTTATTGGATCTATTATTGCTCCAATTTTCTTCAATACTGCAGAAGATTCAGGATGTTTACCAATCCAAGCACCCGTTGATAACTTAGAAACAGGTGATGTGATTACGATTAAACCATACGCAGGACAAATCTTAAAAGATGGTGCGGTTGTTTCTGAATTTACATTGGCTCCCAATACATTAACTGATGAAATGAGAGCAGGGGGAAGAATCCCTTTAATTATTGGAAAAGGGTTAACGGCTAAAGCAAGAGAAGCTTTAGGATTAAGTGCTTCAACTGCATTTATTACACCTGAGCAACCAGCTGATAACGGAAAAGGATATACTCAAGCTCAAAAAATGGTTGGAAAAGCGTGTGGTGTTGCTGGTGTTAAACCCGGTATGTATGTTGAGCCAGTTGCAACAACCGTTGGTTCTCAAGATACAACAGGACCTATGACCAGAGATGAGATTAAAGAACTTGCAGCTCTTTCTTTTGGTGCGGATATGGTTATGCAATCATTCTGTCACACAGCTGCTTATCCAAAACCAGCTGACATCAAATTAAGACATACTTTACCTGATTTTATCAACTCAAGAGGTGGGGTAACGTTACGACCAGGTGATGGGGTTATTCACTCTTGGTTAAATAGACTTTGTTTACCAGATACTGTTGGTACGGGTGGAGATTCACATACACGATTCCCTATTGGTATTTCATTTCCAGCAGGTTCTGGTTTAATCGCTTTTGCAGGTGTTACAGGTATGATGCCTTTAACTATGCCTGAGTCTGTATTGGTTAAATTTACAGGTGAAATGCAACCAGGTATTACGTTAAGAGATTTAGTCAATGCTATTCCTTACCAAGCCATCAAAGATGGTTTATTAACAGTTGAGAAAAAAGGTAAGAAAAACGTATTCGCTGGAACAATTATTGAAATCCAAGGTTTACCAGACTTAAAAGTTGAGCAAGCATTCGAATTATCAGATGCGTCTGCTGAAAGAAGTGCTGCTGCTTGTTCTGTACAATTAAACAAAGAACCAATTATTGAATACTTATCTTCAAACATCGCATTAATTGAAAAAATGATTGAAGAGGGTTATGAAGATGCTAAAACGCTTCAAAGAAGAGCGGACAAAATGAAAGAATGGATTAAAAACCCAGAATTATTAGAGCCAGATGCCGATGCAGAGTATAAAGCGGTTATCGAAATCGATTTAAATAAAATCACTGAGCCTATCTTAGCTTGTCCAAATGATCCCGATGATGTGGCAACATTATCAGAAATTTTAGCCGATGACAAACGACCAAAAAATATTGATGAAGTCTTTGTTGGTTCTTGTATGACTAACATCGGATTATTCAGAGCGTTAGGTGAAGTTTTAAAAGGTGAAGGTGAAGTACCTGCTAAATTATGGGTTGCACCACCAACAAAAATGGATAAAGAGCAATTAACAGAAGAGGGATACTATGCAATTTTTGCCGCTGCTGGTGCAAGACTTGAAATTCCTGGGTGTTCTTTATGTATGGGTAACCAAGCACAAGTAAGTGAAGGTTCAACTGTATTCTCAACATCTACAAGAAACTTTGACAACCGATTAGGTAAAAATTCTAAAGTCTATTTAGGTTCTGCTGAAGTTGCTGCTGTTGCGGCACTTTTAGGAAGATTACCTTCGGTTGAAGAGTACATGAAAATTGTACCTCAAAAAATTACGGAGAAAAACAAAGACGGTGTTTATAAATACTTAAACTTCCATCAAGTTACTCCTGAACAATTAAGAAACTTAGTACACTCTTAATCGTTACACTTAAGCCCAACTCTTTGGGCTTAAGTCCTTTTTCTTCTCTTTTTAATCTCTCTTAACATCTTTTACAATATAATGAGTCAATTTAAATCAAAGGTTTATTTTGTCAACAAAAGAGAGTAAAAAAACATCTATTATCGAAAATTCACTTAAACTTTTTTCTCAAAAAGGGTTTTATAATACCACCATTCCAGATATTGCTAAAGCCATGAAAATGAGTGTGGGCAATATGTATAACTATTTTGCCTCTAAAGAAGAGTTAGCGAAATGTGCCATCAAATATTCTACGAATGTTTTGGCTCAAGAGTTAAGAGAAGTCAATAATTTAGAACTCTCTTCAAAAGAAAAAATCTTTGAGTTTACACGACGCTATTTTTCAAAAGTTCAAAAAAATCCCGAAATTATTGAATATTTTCTGCGAGTCTATTTATCCAATCGTGAAGTCTTTTCCCAAGGGTGTGAAGGCTTTTTGTGTGTGGGAGAATTTGTAACAGAAGTGATGATTTTACTCGAAGAGGGTGCGAGTAAAAAAGAGTTTAGAGATCAAGATTTTTTTGCTGCTTTTGGTATGTTTATGGGAAGTTTAGGCGGATTTGCTTTTCTAAGTGGTGAAAAAGTCTTGGAAAAAGATTTGATGCAATACAGTGATTTAATTGCTGAAAACATATACAGAGCTTTAAAGTATGGGGAATAAACCTAAAGTAGTTTGGCTTCAAGCCCTTACGTGCAACGGCAATACCCAATCTTTTTTAAGTTCAAATGCAATTCGATTTGAACATTTCTTAAATGCCTTTGATTTGGTTTATCATCCCAGTTTAACAGATCAAATGACATTAAGCAATCTTCTCGACTCTTCTTTTGATATTGATTTCTTACTTGTCGAAGGGGCTATTACGGCTAATACAAACTTTTTCTCATTGGTCAATAAAAGTGTCAAAGATATTTTGCAACAACTTGTGCAACGCTCAATGTATGTTATTAGTGTAGGCAGTTGTGCTTCATACGGTGGTATTCATGCAAAATTTGAACGCAACAGTGACATCAGTGGGGTTCAAAATAGTTTGGATAATCTTTTACCCCGATCCCAGCATCCCATTGTGAATCTTACAGGCTGTCCTGTTCATCCTGAATGGATTTTACAAACACTTTTTACGCTTCAAACCAAAAAAAGTATTCAGCTGGATTCAACTCACCGACCTGTTGAACTTTACTCTCATTTGGCTCATCATGGGTGTGTGAGAAACGAGTATTTTGAATGGAAAGTAGAAAGTCAAAGCTTTGGACTCAAAGAGGGGTGTTTGTTTTATGACCAAGGGTGTCGAGGTCCTATGACACACAGTTCTTGCAATAAAATATTGTGGAATGACATCAGCAGTAAAACACGTGTTGGGATGCCTTGCATTGGTTGTACAGAGTTTGATTTTCCCAAAGAGAATCTGTTTGAAACCAAAAAAAATATTGGTATTCCAGCAGAAGTGCCATTGGGTATAAGCAAACGAGCCTACCTCTCTTTGACGGGTGTGGCAAAAACATTTAAAATAGAACGACTTAATAAAAAGATAATCGATGAAAACAGTTGACATAATTGAACGAATAGAAGGAGAAGCCAAGCTTCATTTGTCTTGGAAAAATGGAAAAGTGCAAGATGCACATATTGCGTTTTTAAATTTTAGAGGCTTTGAGTATATGTTGCAAAACAAACCTGCTCTTGATGCCTTGGTATATACACCAAGAATTTGTGGGATTTGTGGACAAGCCCATTTATATGCAACCGTAAATGCGTTAGAAAATATCTATTCTAATGCCAATATCCCTTTAGAAATCACTCCAAAAGCCAAAAGTTTACGTCAATTGGGATTAATCATTGAAATTATTCAAAGTCATATAAAATGGTTTTACTATTTTATTATGCCTGACATCAATCAGCAATCGCATCATTTTGATGAGAAATTTGTCCCTTTAAAAGGTCAATCATGGCTTAAAGCACAAGAGGCTTCAAGTAGCATTGTCAAAGCTTTAGCAACATTTGCAGGACAGTGGCCTCATACATCGTATATGATTCCAGGTGGCGTTGTGAGTGATCCAACGTTTATGGATATGATTTTTGTGGAAAATTATATTGACAAAGCCATCTCTTTTTTTGAAAAACAGATGGTTGGAGTTGATTTAAGCCACTATCTTAGCTTTTCAAATGCGGAAGATATCACACATATACAAGGAGATGTCAATCAATTTATCCAAATGAGTTTTGAACAAGGCTTTGATACCATAGGACAATCGCATGACCGATTTTTTGTTATATCCGATGATTTAGGTTTTGCTAAGGGAAAAATTAAAAATAAAAATACCGTAAAAGTTGATTTGAATAAAATTGAAGAGAGCAGTGCTTTTACCTTTGAATTGGATGTACAAAAACAAAAAAAAGAGAAATACAGTTGGGCAAAAACAGTTAAATACGATAACTTATTTTATGAAACAGGACCACTCGCACGTGCGTTAGTTCAAAACAGAAAACAGATTAAATCGTTGCATAAAGAGTATGAAGATACAATATTAACCCGAGTTATGGCAAGAGTTGATGAAATTGCTTTTTTATTGCATCAATCCAAAGAACTTTTGCAAAGTATTTCTCTTAATGAAGCCTCTTTTATTGAGCCTAAAATAGCTTTAAAAGAGATAGATGAGGGGTTTGGTTTAGGGGTAATTGAAGCAACTCGTGGTTCTTTACAACATAAAGTGGATATTAAAAATGGTTTGATTCAACGTTATGATGTGATTACTCCAACGGTTTGGAATTTAGGACCGGGCAATTCATTGGATTATGGTGTGGCACAAAAAGCAATTATTGGGGTAAAATCATTGCATGAAGCCACAATGATTTTAAGAAGTTTTGATGTCTGTTCAGTGTGTACTACCCATTAAACGGCATTAAAAGTAACTCTATAACAATAAATAGCACTTTTTTTGTAATATACTCTTTAAATAAATTCACACGAAACGCTTAAAAGCCTTTAATTTGTGTAATAATGAAACAGAAGATAAAATTTTTTTAAAAAATTAATTTCTTTAAATGAGAAATATTCTAAATTTAAAAAAAACTACTATAAAAATTAAAAAATGAGTAATCATTCATAAAACTCCCTTTTTTTAATAACTCTTTAAAAAAATTGACATTGTTCAAAAAAAGAGTTAGAATTTAGTGTTACATAATTGTTATGACAATGCTATTTTAATGCTATGAATTGCTTCTAAATGGCAGTTTGCCTTAAGTTTTGTATAAGTGTTAAGTGGGTACTTTTTTAAAAGTAAATGAACATTCATATAGGAGGAGAAGATGGCGGCAGATTCGCAAGAGATGGTGAAAAAGATTTTTACACAAAAATCAGCAAGAGTGGATACGAATAAAGGAGAAGAGTATTATAACTCTCTTTATTCGAAAATGAAGAGCAGATTGGACTTTTTACAACAAAGCCCAAAGCTTAAAGAGATTGATATGACTGAGGTGGTTGAAAGTGAAGGGATAAACAGACGAGATTTTATGAAGTGGGCAAGTGCAACAACGGCTACACTTATGCTTCCTCCGATGTTTACGCCATTAGTTGCCCAAGCGGCAGAATTGATGAATCGTGTGCCTGTTATTTGGATTGAACTTCAAGATTGTGCAGGAAATACTGAAGCAATTTTACGTTCTTCTACTCCTACTGTTGATGATTTATTATTTGATGTTATCTCTTTGGAGTTTCAACACACTTTAATGGCCGCATCAGGTCACCAAGCTGAACATCAATTAGAAGAAGCGATGGAACACTTTAAAGGAAAATACCTTCTTTTTGTTGAAGGAGCCATTCCTTTAGCAATGAACGGAGGCTATGGTACGATTGGACCATCTGGTGAAACGTTTAAAGACCATTTGGAAAGATTAGCCAAAGATTCAGCTGCTGTGGTTGCTGTTGGAACATGTGCTACGTTTGGTGGTGTTCCTGCTGCTGCTCCTAACCCAACAGGTGCCGTTGGTGTTATGGATATTGTCAAAGGTAAACCCATTGTTAATATACCGGCCTGTCCTGCAAATCCTGCCAATATGGTAGGGGTTATTTTACACTTTGTGCTAACAGGACAAATTCCAGAACTTGACTCACTGTTACGACCTAAATTTGCTTTTGGTTACAGAATTCATGACAACTGTGAACGACGAGCGCATTTTGATGCAGGTGAATTTGTTGAAGAGTGGGGAGATGTGGGTGCTGAAAACAACTGGTGTTTATATAAAGTGGGATGTAAAGGTCCTATGACATTTAATAACTGTTCTATTATACGATACAACGATGGAGCAAACTGGCCAGTGGGAGTAGGTCGAGGATGTATTGGTTGCAGTGAGCCTGATTTTTGGGATAAATATGCGTACGAACGACCTATGGCAGATGCCAATATTAAAGCACCAACCGGTGGCGTTGAAAAAACAGTTGATGAGTTTGGTTTAGGGTTATTAACCGCAACAACCGTAGGTATTGCAGCACACGCTGTTATTAGTGCTGTAGCAGGTAAAAAATCAGAGCATGGAGAAAATAATGAGTAAGAAACATATAGTAATCGACCCAATTACACGAATTGAAGGGCATTTAAGAATTGAGGCGGTAATTGATGAAAATAATGTTATTACCGATGCGTACAGTTCATCAACAATGTTCAGAGGAATTGAAGAGATATTAAAAGGAAGAGATCCACGAGATTGTGGTTTATTGGCAATGAGAATTTGTGGAGTATGTACAGGTACACACTATCAAAGAAGTATTGAAGCGGTTGAACATGCTTTTGGTGTAACGATTCCAAAAAATGCACGATTGGTAAGAAACTTAATGCAAGGTTCTTTGTACATTCATGACCATATTGTTCACTTTTATCACCTGCATGCGCTTGATTTTGTTGATATAACTAAAGCCTTAGAAGCGGATCCTAAAAAAACAGTAGCAGAAGCACAAAAATGGGCAAAACTTTCAGGTCAACGACCATGGAATGCCAGTGAAGATAATTATGCTGCTGTACAAGAGAGAGTCACTAAATATGTCAAACAAGGGCGTTTGGGAATCTTTGGAAATGCGTATTGGGGAAGTAAGGCGTATAAACTCACTCCTGAGCAAAACTTAATTGGGCTATCTCACTATTTAGATGCGTTAGAGTTACAAAAACAAATTGCCAAAGCACAAGCAATTTTTGGTGGTAAAAATCCTCATCCTCAATCGATTGTTGTAGGGGGAGTGACGTGTGTTCAAGATATTAAAAACCCTGTGAGAGTAGCTGAGTTTAAAGATATTATTCAAAAAGCGACACTCTTTACCAAACAAGCGTATTTGCCCGATGTTTATATGGCAGGTACGATGTATGCTCAAGAGGCTTTAGATGGTGTGGGTGCTGGTATTGGTAACTTTATGTCTTTTGGTGATTTTAATTTAGATGATTTACCTTTTTATCAATCTAAAAAACTCTTTCCAAGTGGTGTGGTAATGAACAAAGATTTAAGTAAATTATATCCACTGGATCAAAGTAAAATTACAGAAGATGTTACACACGCTTGGTATGAAGGAACAACCAACCTTCACCCTTACGAGGGTGTTACCCACCCAAAATATACAGGGTTTGGTAAAAAAGAGGATGGAATTGCCTATTTAGATACTAAAAACAAGTACTCTTGGATTAAGTCACCTTTATACAATGACGAGAGAATGGAAGTTGGACCACTTGCTCGGATGATAGTTGGGGTTGCAGCGGGTGATGAGTTAATCAGTAAATATGTAACGACATTTTTGAAAAATGGAAACTTACCCACTGAAGTTCTTTTTTCAACCATTGGACGAACTGCTGCCCGTGCAATTGAAACAGAGTTGATGTGTGATGAAGTGTTAAAATGGTGTGATGAGTTAGCTTCAAATGTTGCCCATGGAGATTTAAGTACTTGGACAGAGTTTGATTTTGATAAAGTGGCGAAAAATGCTCAAGGTTTTGGAATGGCTGAAGCTCCACGTGGAGGATTGGGTCATTGGGTTAAAATCAAAGACGGAAAAGTAGAAAATTATCAAGCGGTAGTCCCATCAACTTGGAATGCAGCTCCAAGAGATTATAAAGAGAGATTAGGTGCTTATGAATCTTCATTGGTAGGTACAAAAGTGGTTAATCCTGATGAACCGTTGGAAATCATTCGAACGATTCACAGTTTTGACCCATGTATTGCGTGTGCGGTACATATTGTGGATACCAATGGAAAAGAGTTAAGCGTGTATAAGGTAGATCCATTAGGAGCAAGTCGTGGATAAATTCAAAAAGGTTGAGAGGATGACTCCAGCCATGCGAACCATTCACTGGATGAATGCGATTTGCATGGTTGCTGCAGTTGCAACCGGGCTTTATATTGGGCATCCCTATTATCAAACATTCATAGCAGATCCTGCTGTAGATAAATATGTGATGGCGTGGAATCGATGGGGGCACTTTATTGCTGCCATTATTTTCGATGTAACAGCAATTTTAATCGGATATTTGTATCTGTTTTCACGATTTGAAAAACCGTACAAAAAGATATTGCCAACCAAGAAAAACTTTGTGGAGTTTTGTGAAGTGTTTTTTAACTTAATTACGTTTAATCGAAGAAAAAAGTTTGATTCAACGTACAGTGACAGTTATAACATTATGTTTTTCACGTTATTTCATATTTTGTTGGTCTTTATGTTATTTACAGGGCTTCAATTGTATGTTCATGGTTTAGCCTCAGGACACAGTTCTATTGGGGCTTGGTGGCCTTGGATATTGCATGTTGCAACCGATTGGACGTTGGATGTATTTGGTGGAAATATGGGTGTTAGAATTGCCCATCATACGGCAATGTATTTGATTTTGGTATGGGTGATGTCTCATATTTATTATCAAATTTGGCGAACCATTTTTTGGGGTGAAGGCGATATTAACATCGTTTTAGGTGGATATAAATTTATGCGAAAAGCCGATAAAAAAGAAGAAAAATAATCTTCTTCAAAACCGTTTTTTGTACAATGGGTTGTGGATAAACCATAACCCATTTTTTGTTTAAAAAAGAGAGATAAGCTATGAAAAATATTGTCATTGGTGTAGGGAATTTGTTGTTTAAAGATGAAGGCATAGGCATTTATGCTGCGAAGTTTATTGAAGAAAATTATACGTTTGAACCTTCAATTGAAATCATTGATGGAGGAACGCTTGGGTTTAAACTTATGAGTTATTTTCAAGAATATGACAATGTTATTATTTTGGATACGGTCTCAATTGAAGACAATGCGGGTGAAATTTTTCGACTGCCTTCGGATGTTTTGTTGGGTTTAGGAAACTACAGAAAAACGGCCCATGAAGTTGAGATTGTTGAAATGCTTGAAATTTGTTCAGTGTTAGACCATCATGCCGCAGTGACGATTATGGGAATAATTCCTGAAGATATCCAAAAAGTAGAAATTGGATTAACGCAAAAAATTGAAAACAGATTTGAAGAGTATATTGCACACATTATTAAAGAGATAGAAAGTATTGGTTGTGTCGCACAAAAAGCCAATGATAAAAGCATCAAACAAATTGCTCAAGAGTTAATTGGCAGTTACAACGGTGAACATTTAAGCCGAATCCCAAATGAAGAAGATTTAACATGCCGATAATTTACGAAATTACCTTTAATTCAAAAAGTCAATACATAAAGAATTTGATTGTTTCATTAATCAAAAAGAGCAATATTCAAGCGTCTTGTGAACAAAACAGCCACTTTATTTATATTATTACCAATGATACCGTACAAAAAACAGAAACATTTTTTAAAGAGATTGAAAACAGATTGCCTCTGTCCATATTTATGGAGAGTTCAAAAATCATAGAGAACATTCCCCAAGGAGTCTCTTTTTTAGAACCCAATGATGTGCAACCGGTCTTAAGTTTAACTAACAGCGAAGTGCTTGAACTTATAAAACACAATGATGACTCTCAAAAAAAGAGTGCAAAAAAGATTTTAGAAGAAGAGATTGTTAATATTGCTACTGCCACAGGTGAGTGTTATTTTGCAAAAGCAACGCAAGAAAACAGAATCAAACTTGAGGTGTATTCCAACAATATTTATATGCTTATTACCAATACCAGCGCATTTGAAACACTTTTTAGTCTCAATCAAAAAGATGTCGAACTGTTATGTTCCATTGAACGACCTTTGGTCAAATTAAAACTTAATTTTAAAGCCAATGCACAAAGCCAATACAGCCCAACCAATACCATTTACGCGAAAATGCCTTACGATAAAGCCACTTTTTTATTGGCGTATGAAGCGAAGGCTTTGGGTTTAAATGCTTTAATCTATTGTCATACAACACCAACCTGTGATGCCATTAAAGTGGGCTACGTGGATAAACATATTTTTGTAATTGAAGGGAACAGTGGACTTTTCCCCAAATTTGACTACAGCTCTTCAAGAGTTTTTAATACCTCCAAAGAGTACTTTGATTTTCATGGTGGGGTTTTTAAATCGATTTTAACACAATTTAACAAACGTACTTCTTCTTGTATTGGGGTCTATTTTACCAATAAAAACAGCAACAGTGAAATGGTTATTTATACACCAACTCATGGGAAAAAAACGGTTGTGAGTGTGCCTAATATCTATTTAAATTTAGCCACAAATTTAGAAGAGATCAGTGAGATTGATGAAAACACTCCACGATTGATTGAAAACTATAAAAAGAGATTCCCTCATCTTTTTGAAAACACTCATTTGGTTTTTAAAGATTCATGTGGATTTGAATCGATTATTAATCTGATTTCCTATTTCTTAGAGATTAAAAACAGCCGTGAGTTTGAATCCTTGGCGTTTAATTACAGTGCAAAAAGTGGTATTAATATTGATATGAAAGTCATCAAAATTGATGGAGTTAATTATTTGGATTATCGAAGAATTGTGCAAAGTATGATGAGCTATAAACTTGCTGGCGTACCCAATGATTTACTGGCGTTTTCTTTTTATGAAAGTTTGAGTGAGTTTATAGGCAACACCGTAACGCAACTTAAAAATGAATTTGAGTGTAATGAAGTCATTTTATGCGGCAATATGTTTGCCAATACGACTTTGATGGAAAAAACATACAAAGCATTAAATAAAACATTTAATGTCATTATCCCCAAAGAGTATCCGTTAGATTATAATGAGTATGTGGTGAAAGTAGCCCCTTGGGCTACTTAAATTCTAAACTTTTCGAAGAGTTTGAGTTTCTCTTTTTTGATTTTGACTTTGGCATTGCACAGTCGGGTTTTAAATTTCAGATACAATTTATACTGATAAACAATTCCTACAAAGCCTAAAACAGACAAATAAATTAAAAGATAGGCTAAGTTACTGCTGAAATAATCAAAAAGTATGGCGGTTAAACTTCCTGCTACAATGGCAGCTGAAATCATCAGTGATCGAATCATCAAATAATCTTTTAAATGCACGGCTTCTTCTTGCATAAAATCAACGGTGTGAATACGGGCAATTTCAAACGTAATGCCTTGAACGGTAAAGATGGTTAAAATAATATACGTAAAGACAACAATGGATTGGCTGAAAGTCAAATAACTGATAATTTGAATGAGGTCTAAAATGATGGCAAACATATAGATGTTGTATATTTTAATGTTTTTAAAAAGAGGATGAATAAACCCATCTAAAGCAGCAATGAGCATATAAAAACTTATCATATATACAGGAAGATAGGTACCTTCAAGTTTGGTAATAAAAGGAATTAACGTCCAATCAATATACGTAATAATAAACAGAACCAATGATTGAATCCGCAAAAAATTGCTTTTTTGAATCTCTGCAAAAATAGAGTGATAGTGTTTAAATGCCATGTGATACATTCCATATAAATAATACAGAAGTATACTCCAACTTTTTAAGTTTGCATCCTGTTTTCATATTTTTAAAAAGAAAAGAGCGTTAACGTTAACGCTCTTTTTGTTATTTCATAAGTGGGTCAGTGAGTCCTAAAACATACATTCCAATAAGACCTAAAATCCCTGCAACCAAACAGTAGTAAACTGTTGGTATAATCGTTCTTCTTAATGTTTCACCCTCTTGGTCAAGCAATCCTACAGTAGCAGAGGCTGCTACGACATTATGAATGGCAATCATATTTCCAGCTGCGGCTCCCACGGCTTGTAGGGCAATCATAAAGGCGGTTGAGATACTTAAGGCATCGGCAACACCAAATTGGAATTGACTTAACATCATATTTGAAACCGTGTTACTTCCTGCAATAAAAGCTCCTAAAGCCCCAACAATAGGAGCAAACAGAGGATAAATATCTCCTACTGTAACCGCAACAAAATTTGCCATGGCAACAGGCATGGAGTCAAATCCTGCTTCGTTGATGCCTGAATTGATTAAAATTCGTACCAAGGGAATGGTGAAGATTAAAACAAAACCTGCTCCAATCATCACAGCAGATGATTCGCTTACGGCTTCTTTCATCTCTTTGAACTCCATTTTGTGTAAAAAATAGGTTACCAATGCCACAAATACTAAAATACCTCCGGGTAAATATAAAGGCGTAATAGAGTATCCAACTCCTTCATTTAGAATATTATTAAAAGGCATAACCCAGCTTTGAGTGAAAGCTTTGGCTTGATCTGATACTCGAGTAATAACTAAAATAATCGCTACAAGCACATAAGGAACCCATGCTTTGGTTAAAGACATCTCTTTTTTCATAGTCATGGCATCAAGCTTGAGTTCAAGTTTACTCACCCAATGAATGGGCCATTGCTCTTTAGGTGCAAAATCCCATGTGGTTTTAGGAAGTAAAAACCCTTTTTTTGCAGCAAATACAACCAAAGGCAAACCAATTAACGCTCCAATGAGTGAAGGAAATTCAGCCCCTAAGAAAATCCCTGTAAGGGCATAAGGGATAGTAAACGCAAGACCTCCAAAAATAGCAAAAGGAATGATAGTTAACCCTTCTGTCCATGAGCGGTTTTTGCCAAAAAAACGTGTGAGCATCATGACCATAAATAAAGGAATAAGTGTTCCCGTAATGGCATGAACAATGGCAACTTCACTGGTAATGATTTGCAAATAAATATCCCAGCTTGAGCCTAACTCTTTGAGTGTTAATGCAATGGATTCACTGTCTAATCCTTTGTTTACCCCAATTAAAATAGGTGTTCCAACTGCCCCAAATGAAACAGGCGTACTTTGAATCATCATTCCCACCATAACGGCAGCCATGGCAGGAAACCCAATGGCAACAAGTAGCGGTGCAGCAATGGCAGCAGGTGTTCCAAAACCTGAAGCTCCTTCAATAAATGAGCCAAACAACCATGCGATGATAATAACTTGAACGCGTCTGTCTGGACTGATGTTGTTAAAACCCTGTCGAATGACCGCAATGGCACCTGAATGTTTAAGAGTATTTAAGAGTAAAATTGCTCCAAAAATAATCCATAAAACCGCAATGGTGATAAGTAAACCTTGGATGGTGGATGCCAATATTCGATTAAAGGTAACTTCCCAAATAAAATATGCCACAGCAGTTGTTGCCAAATAAACGACGGGCATCGCTTTTTTGGCAGGCATTCTTAAGCCCACTAAAAACAGTGCTGCTAAAAATATAGGTAAAGCAGCAAAAAGTGCTTGTGTTCCGATTCCCATATTAAACCTTTCTAATGATATAATGCAATAATAAAATGATGTTATGACATTGGTATGATAATTAAGCAGAACTGAAAAATTGCAGTTAAAGATGTTGAGTTTTGTAACATTAAGTTTTGCAATTTCAAAGTAAATATCTAAAAAAAGTTGATGGTATGATAGAAACACATATTAAAATCAGAGGAATTGTTCAAGGGGTAGGCTTTCGTCCATATGTCTATAATTTGGCGTTAGAGTTGGACTTAAAAGGGTTTGTTAATAACGATGAAAGTGGTGTGAATATTGTACTTCAAGGAGATGAAAAACGCATTAACTCTTTTATCAAAACAGTTCAAAACACACCTCCACCACTTGCAAAAATAGAAAAACTTTCGACCCATCAACAAAGCATAACAGAAGAGTTTGATGGTTTTAATATTGTACAAACAGAAGTTAACAATGCAAAAACCTCTTTGGTTTCGCCTGATATTGCCGTATGTGATGAGTGCATTGAGGATATTTTAAATCCCACTAATTTTCGATACAACTATGCCCTAACCAATTGTACCAATTGTGGACCACGTTATACTATCATTAAAACGGTACCTTATGACAGAGTTAATACTTCTATGAGTTCATTTACATTATGTAAAACATGTCAAAAAGAGTATGAAGACCCCCGTAATCGACGCTATCATGCCCAACCCATTTGTTGTCCTACGTGTGGACCTGCTTTAACGTTATACAACAAAGAGCATCAAGAAATAGCCAAAGAGGAAAAAAGCCTTGAGTTATTGGCTTCAAAAATCAAACTGGGTGAAATCGTTGCGATTAAGAGTTTGGGAGGTTTTCATTTGGTGTGTGATGCGACCAGTTCTTATGCCGTGAATAAATTGCGACAACGTAAAAATCGTCCTTCAAAGCCTTTGGCAGTATTGTTTAAAGATATAGAACAAATCAAAAAAACAGCTCAACTTTCAAGTTGTGAGGAAGCTCTTATCCTTTCCAAAGAAAAACCCATTGTATTGGTCAAAAAAAAAGAGAACTCTTTTTTAAGTCAAAGCATTGCCCCCAATATTGACCGTATTGGTGTTTTTTTACCTTTTACTCCTTTGTATGTTTTGTTGTTTAATCATATAGATGTACCTTTAGTGGCAACAAGTGCCAATTTAAGCGATGAACCCATTATTATAAAAAAAGATGAGTTATATCGAAAATTGCCTTTTGTATTTGATTATGTGTTAGATTACAATCGTGCTATTATCAATGCCTGTGACGACAGTGTTGTCCAAGTGGTCAATGAAGAGCTTTTTATGTTGCGAAAAGCCAGAGGCTATGCTCCTGATTTTTTAACGTTACAAAAATCGTCAAAAAAAGCTATTTTGGCTTTAGGTGCCAATCAAAAAAATACACTGGCTTTGTGTTTTGATAATACGGTCATAACTTCACCCCATATCGGTGATTTAAACTCCATAGAAGCGATGCAATTTTTTGAAAATACGCTTGAAACATTTAAACGATTTTATAATTTTACGCCCGAGTTAATTGTGTGTGATAAGCATCACAATTATGAAACCACCAAATGGGCAAAACAACAAAGTGTGCCAATTGTTCAAATACAACATCACTATGCTCATGTCTTAAGTTGTATGGCACAATACCAACTCGAAGAAAAAGTGTTAGCATTTGCTTTTGATGGCACAGGGTATGGAGATGATGGCAATATTTGGGGCGGTGAAGTTTTTCTGGCTTCAAAAAAAGAGTATGTGCGTATTAAGCATTTTGAATATTTTAAACTTCTTGGTGGAGAACTAGCCATCAAACAAATTAAAAGAATTGGGCTTTCGTTGTTGTTTGAAAACTACACCTTGCAGGAGTTGTTTTCGTTAGATAATCCTTGTTTAAAAGCATTTTCAAATAAAGAAATTGAGTTATTGCACACGGTTTGGAACAAAGGTTTAAATGCTCCTTTAACCTCTTCAGTCGGTCGATTGTTTGATGCAGTATGTTCCCTTTCAGGCATTGAACAAAATGTCAGCTACGAAGGGGAAAGTGGTTTGCTTGTTGAACAAGTGTATGATGAAACTCTTAAAGATGCGTATTCTTACAATTTAGGATTAAATACCATAAACATTAATGAAGCGATAAAACAAATGGCAGTTGAAAGTGAAAGCCGATTAATTTGCACAAAATTTATCAATATGTTGGTGAATATTATTGTGGAAATATCCAATGCGAACCCGACATTAGAAGTGGTATTCACAGGCGGAGTATTTCAAAATAAAACATTGCTTGAGCAAGTTACTTCAAAGTTAGATGTTTTAGGACGTAAATATTATTACAGTCGTGATGTTCCTCTCAATGATGCAGGGATTTCGTTGGGGCAGATTTACTCACAAGTTTAGATAAATTACAATATTGTGATTTTAAAGATTGTTTTGTTTATAATACTTTAAAAGATATAAGGAAAATCAATGTTTAAAAGAGTTCTTAAGTTTATGTTGTTGTTAGGCATTTTTTTGTTTAGTGGATGTGCGTCTAGTGTTAATAATATTTCTAAAAATGAGTCATATAAAAGACTTGATGAAGTGGCAGTTATTGGAAGACAAAAGGAACTTGTAATTACTAATTCTACACTGAAATATGAACCAAAACCTCAAGAAGAAAAGTGTAAACAACAAAGTAGATTGATTGTAAATCAAATATTAAATCTTTCTGACTTTGTTGACCATTTAAAGGTGAGAGATATTAAAATAAACTACTTTACTGATAAAGAATCACCTAAAAGATTGTTAATTATTCAACCTATTGAGTATTCTTCATCGGGTTTTGAATGTTTTTATATTTCAAGCGTAGTTCAAATTTTTTTATATGATATAGAAAATATACCACGAGATAATTTTATGGAAAAAGATAAGATTAATGTTGAAAAAATGATAAATGAATTAACAGATAAAAATCTTATTTATAGAGAGAACTTTTATTTGGATTCAAAATTTAACACATATAAATCAATTATGGAAAGTAATATAGCATTTTTGGGAAATAGTGAGGTCACAAATGAAAGAAATATAGATATTTTTTTTGAAACAGTTATTGAGGAATTATCAAAAGTGATGACTCTTCCTAATCCTAGAACAAAAAGTTTGGAAACGATAAAAAAAGAAAAAGAATTATCTTCAGTGGAATGTAAATTTGAAAATAATGAATTTAATTTAGGATATAAAAAAGGAAATAATGTTTTATGTATTGATAAAATAGGTTTAAGTGATGCAAAAGTCAATAATACAATGTCAAGACTTGAAGTACTTAACGCCAATAGTGGTAAGACAGATTATTTTCTAAAAAATAGTAGTTGCAATAATCTAAGTGTAACATATGCTCATGGCAGTAAAAATGATAAGATGGTTGCTTTTGATAAAACATATAAAACACAGATACTTGAGTTTTATAATAATCAATGCATGGTTAATCAATTCGGTGAAGTAAATTTAATGGATTGTACAAAAGATAAAGAACATGAATATTTTCTTGAAAATTCTAAAATATATGAAAATAGAATTTATGAAAAGAATTTGGTTCAAATGGATAAGTTATGTTTTTCTCAATTTAAAAAAGTTTATGCAAATGAATCATCTGATAAATTATGGCAAACAAAACATGGATACAATGAATTGGGTTGGAATTCTTTTGGAGATAATAAAATTACAAATTCAAAATATGATCAAGATGGATACGATGCAGCTGGTTGGAATAAAGAAGGAATTCATAAGCAGACAAAAACAATATATGCTCCCAATGGATTTAATAAGCAAGGAGTACATGAAGATGGTACAGATAAAGATGGATGGAATCCTAAATTAAAGAAATTTGTTAACAGTAAACGTAATAATAATATTGCTTCTTTTAAGATAAGAGATTTTAAAACAGAATCAAACGATGGTATATTAAATGTAAGTAATTATGACAAAGTATCATATTTAAAAGAAAATGATGGGTTTAAACTTGTTGGAGAAAAACATTATAAAGATAGTAATAATAAAACAACAAAAATCAAGAAGTATTTTTTTAAAGCACAAGATGGGACACTTTTAGATTTTGATAAGCCAAAAAAATCCGTAATTAAATCAATAATGCTCGAAAGAACAGAAGAGGTGGACATTAAATAAAACGATTCTGAATGAATGTACTAAGCAGGAAGAATTATTGATGTAAAGATGTTCTTATTAATCTGTTTCTTCCTGCAGATTTTGCACTGTAAAGCAGTTCATCGGCATGTTGAAGTATTTCATCGATGTGTTGATACTCTTTTTTATCACTCAACCCTAAACTGATGGTAAATTTGATTTTGTGTTCATTGATATGTAAGACAGCATTTTCACACTTTTGTCGTATTTTTTCACCAATGATTTGAGTCTCATCAAGAGTTTTATTTTTAAATGTTAGACAAAACTCTTCTCCTCCAATTCGCCCAAAGACGGTCTCTTTTTCAATAATTTCATTGACAATATCACAAAATGCAATCAATATTTTATCGCCAATGGCATGACCATAAGTGTCATTGATGTGTTTGAATTTATCAATATCAATGATGATAACACACAAAGGCAAATTCTCTTTAATGGCTTGATTTAAAAGGGTTTCACTCTCTATAAAATAGTTGCGTCGGTTACTGATTTTTGTGAGATGATCTTTGTTTGCCAAAGTGTAAAGTTCAGCATTTTTATTTTGAAGTTTTTGTAAAGAACGCGTTAATTGGTTGGTTCTTCGTTTGACTTTGCTTTCAAGCAGTTTATTGTGTTTTTGAAGGTTCTTTTGATGATTATAAATGACCCATAAAATAATAAACAAAAAAACAGAAAAAATAACATTAAAAACCAAAATAGCGTTTTTCCCATTGTTGACAATCTCTCTTTTATTTTGTGTTATGATGGAAAAAAGATAGGTGTTCTCGTGGTCAAAAATTTGAATGCAGTTTTTTAATTGGGTTTCGCTTTTTATAACAGCAACTCTTACCTGACTTAAATAAGGGTAATTAAATGAAAGGGTTGTTTCATTTTGTGAATATTTATTGGAAAGATAGATTTTCTCAAAAATATTGGTTGAGAGATTTAACTCTTCATTGCTAATGACTCTTCCCATAAAAATGTAACCGTTTGGTTCTTTGGTTGAATCCGTGTTTGAAATGGTCTCTTTGGAAATATACAAATAGTGTGAGTTGTAATGAAAAATAGTATTAATGCGTGGAGTCTTTTCAAAACTATGTATCAAAGTGCTTTCAAAACTCTTTTGATGCTTTTGCAAAAAACTGTTTTCATATTTTGAATAAAAAGGGTGATGTTGTAGTGTAGAAAAAATAATAAAATCAAGATTTAAATCTTTAATAGCCGTTGACCCTTCTCTGAAGTTTTCATAAATATAGTTTTGATGGGTATGATTAAGAAAATTGTAGCTGTCGTCCCATTTGGCGTAGTCATTGGTGTTATTTCGAATGACTTCCATATTTTTATTCATACTGTTTAAAAGCGTGTTGATGTTATTTTTATTTTGTTTATCTTCGAGTTCAATAAAGCCTGTAATAAAGAATTTGTAGCTAATAAACGAGGAAACTAAAATAATGAATAAATAAAACAGTGCAAAAAAAATAATATTTATTTTTATATCTTTAACGTTCATCTCTTCTCGCTGCTCAATTTTATAATTCAGAGTAATTGTATCTTATTTTTTAAAATAATTTATTATCCATACAATTAGTTATTTTAACTTAATTTTTTATAAGAAAGTTTCAACATCGTGTGTTTTTGTGTCACCTTAATGTAATTTAAAAACAATACGATTACTTTTGATAAACAAAAAGAAGGAAAAAAATGAGCAAAAGAGTGTTTATAATAGAGTATGCTAAAGGAAGCGACAAAGGATTTGATGGCTTTAGAGCGGACAGTAAACCCATTTTAAAAGCCATAGAAGAAATCAGTAAATTAAAAACTGAAATTGTGTTTTATAAACCCAATAAAAAGTATGAGTTATTGGACTATTTAAAAGAAAATGCTCACAGTGTTATCAGTCGAATCAATCCAGGAAATTTAAAAGAAGTGGATGAATATTTCCAATTTCTAAAAGCCTTAGGAAATTATGGTGTGATTGTACATACTCATCCTGATGTGATGATTAATTTGGATTTTAAAGATATTTTAGCCAAGTTAAAAGATACCAAATTAGGCGATAAACAAACCGAGTTTTATCACACGTACAGCGAGTTTGTGACGAAATTCCCTGCATTATTGGAATCCTATAAAATCCGAGTATTAAAAACCAATTATGGTTCAACAGGTGAGGGTGTTTATTTGGTCAGTTTAAAAGACGATGGCTCCATTGTTTCAACGGAAGCCGTGAATAATGACAAATATTATTATGACAATATCCAAGAGTTTTTAACGGCATTTGAAAGAAAATTTGAAGAAGAGAGTGAAAATGCAGCCTATTTTAAAGGCAAAGTTGGCTTTGTCAATTGCCGTTATTTGCCACGTATTTCAGAAGGTGAAATACGAGTGTTATTGGTCAATGACAAAATCATTTCCGTTGTACATAAAAAGCCCCAAGAAGGACAGTTCTCTGCAACACTTTTTTCAGGGGCTTTATACAAATATGAATCACCCAATGAACCCAAATGGAAAGAGGTTGTAAACTTAACACAAGAGGGATTAAAAGACATCAAACCTTTTTTGCATGGACAAAATTATCCTTTATTGTGGACGATGGATTATATTTTAGATTTCAAAGAAGATGGCAGTGATAAGTATGTTTTATCGGAGATTAATTGTTCGTGTGTAGGTATTACGACACAACTTCACTATGCCAATGAAGTGGCAAAAGTTTTTAAGTAAAGCAATAATTTAAAGCTATTTTTACCTATTTGTAGTACACTGTTTTGATTATAAATAAGGAAAAATAATGAGTGATCGATTACATGAAATTATTGCTCAAGTTGCAATGTTGCATGAGCATTTTACTAACAAAAAAGAGCTACACAATTTAGATAAAATAGAACAACGATTAGAACTTGAAGAAGAGGATGTTAAAGAGCATTATTTAACGTTATTGATGCAATACTATTTTCAAAGCAATGACTTAGAAAATTTGCAAAAACTTTTACTGCAAGGGTTTAAATTTGAAATGCGATTTGAAGATATTAAAGAAGCTTTTTTACATATTACCAATGAAACAAGCGTTATAGAGTTTCTTGAAGAAAATGTGGTTTTTTTAAAAGATGACATTCCCCCAGAGGCTTTAGAGCAAATGTATGAGTTTTATCAAAACAATGAAACCTTGCAGCCTTATTTGAATGATTCTTTAGAACTTATTAAAAAGAATCGTTATGTGTGTGCAAAAGCCTATAAACTCAACACCGATTATGGGCAATTTTTTATCAATGAAGATTTGCTTAAAAGCTTACAAAATGATATGCCTTTTTTATTCAAATAAAATAGAGATTTTTTAAAATCTCTATTTGTTGATTGACTAAAAAATTAAACTTAAACTCACACTCTTTGAGATAATAAAAAAAGTTTTCTTCTTTCATTCCTTTATATCTTTTTAGATTTTGTTCCAAATAACTCCAAAATACTTTTAAAGGCGTAGCATAGGCATTTTTCGATTGAAGTTTGTGCCACGATAAAAACTTCTCAAAATTTTTATCTTCTTCTTCCACATTGGTTTTTTGAAGTGTTGGCATAAGTAACGTATAAACTAAGCCATTTGAGTAAAACCCTATAATATTGACCGCTTCATATAAAGACTTTTTTCGTTTCTCTTTTTGTCTTTGAGTGAAATAATAAAACTCTTCATATGAGGTATTGTCCCATACTGAACTTTCATAAATATTGTGTAAATATGCTGCAATGAGTTGCCTGAAAAGTTGGTATTTACAAAGTACTGTTTTATAGTTTAGGTTTAAATGTTTTGAACACTCTAAAGCATTGATGTTGCTGGCAAAACTCTCTATGATTTTTAAATCTTGCCTATATTTATTAAAAGAAAATTTATATTGACAAGAGGAGCATTTTTTATAGCCATTGGCTAAAGTATAGAGTTTGCTTTGGCATTTGGGGCATACGAAGTTATTCATAAGAAATTGTACCATTTAAGTTCTAAAATTACATAAGAGTAGAAAAAAGTAATACTATTTTTAAGTTAAATGAAGTAGACTTCATAGAATGAATGGATATTCACAAAATATTTTAACGAAGGAAATTTTATGTGCAAAGATTGCGGTTGCAGTATAACAGATCACGAACACACTCATGACCATGACCATCATCACCACCACGATGGGCATCATCATCACCATGACGAGAGTCACAAGCATCAACATGCTCATGAAACACTCAATCATAACCCACAACTCAATGACCCCAAAACCATTTCAGTCATTAAAAAGATTTTAGATAAAAATGACCATGAAGCGGCACACAACAGAGCGCACTTTGATAAACACCATGTGTTGGGTATCAACCTTATGTCAAGCCCAGGAAGTGGTAAAACAACACTGCTTGAGCATTTAAGTGGTATGGCAGATTTTAAATTTGGTGTAGTTGAAGGGGATTTAGAAACCAATCGAGATGCGGATCGACTGATTGCCAAAGGAATTAAAGCGGTTCAAATTCAAACAGGAAGTGCGTGTCATTTGGATGCTTTTATGGTACACAAAGGTTTGCACGATATGCCTTTAGAAGATATAGATGTCTGTTTTGTAGAAAATGTAGGTAACTTAGTTTGTCCTGCTTCTTATGATGTTGGAACACACTTAAATATTGTTTTAGTGAGTGTTCCAGAAGGGGAAGATAAAATCATCAAATACCCTGTGATGTTTAGAAGTGCCGATTTAATTTTAATCACAAAAACAGATTTACTGCCTTACTTTGAATATGACATTGAAGCGGAAAAAAGAGAAGCCAGAAAACTTAAACCCAATGTAGATATTTTAGAAGTCTCAACCAAAGATGAAAAAAGCCTTCAGCGTGTTATTGATTGGATAAACTTCAAAAGAAAGATGAGATAATTTTATGTGTTTATCAATACCATCAAAAATTACAAAAATCGACCCTGAAACCAATATTGCAACGGTGGATACTATGGGAGTAACACGACAAGCATCGTTAGATTTGATTGATCAAGAAGTTACGATTGGGGATTATGTGTTGATTCATATTGGGTTTGCTATGAATAAAATCGATGAAGAAGATGCGTTGGAGAGTTTAAAAGTGTATGGTGAAATCATTGCCAAAATGGAAGAGGAAGATAGGCGAAATGCTATCTTAGAAGACGATAATTGTCCCAATAGAGCCTAAAAATGTCTTTACAACTCAAAGATTTATATGAGGGATTTAGAAATCCTGAAGTCATAAAAGCGTTGGCTTTACAAATTCAAAAAGAGGCAAAAACACTTCCTAAGAAAATACGTGTCATGGAAGTGTGTGGAGGACATACGCATACGATTATGAAATATGGTCTTAATCAACTCATGCCAGAAAACATAGAGTTTATTCACGGTCCCGGTTGTCCTGTGTGTGTTATGCCCAAAGAGAGAATTGACCATGCTTATACTTTAGCGATGCAAGAAGATGTGATATTGGTTACTCTTGGTGATATGATAAAAGTGCCAGGAAGTAATGGCAATTTAGCCAACGCCAGAGCCAAAGGGGCGGATGTACGATTTGTCTATTCGCCTATGGATACCATTAAAATTGCCGTTGAAAACCCTTCAAAAAAAGTCATCTTTTTTGCCATAGGTTTTGAAACAACTACTCCTATGACAGCAGCATTGATTGATTATGTCATTAAAAAGGGTATTTCAAATATTTTATTTCATATCAATCATGTTACTGTACCCGCACCCATGAGAGAACTTATACACAGTCATGATGAACAAGTCAATTCGTATGACAGTCAAATCGATGCTTTTATTGGACCTGCTCATGTCAGTGTGATAAGTGGAAGTAAGATTTATGAAGAGTTTCCACGAGATTTTCATATTCCTGTTGTAGTGAGTGGTTTTGAGCCCATAGATGTGATGGAAGCTCTTTTGATGATAGTCAAACAGTTCAATGAAAACCGATGTGAATTAGAGATTCAATATACAAGAAGTGTTTCCTATGAGGGCAATGTTAAAGCACAAGAGTTAATCAATAGATATATGACACTGGATGGTTCGTTTAAATGGAGAGGTTTAGGAAGAATAAGAGAGTCGGCTTTAAAGCTTAAAGATGAGTATAAAGCCTATGATGCAGAAGTTATCTACAAAGCCATCCTCCCAATAGATGAAATCGATGACCATAAACTTTGCATTTGTGGAGATATTATGCGAGGTATTGCTAAACCCAATGAGTGTACTGTCTTTGGAACCATTTGTAAGCCAAGCAGTCCATTGGGAAGTTGTATGGTTTCAAGTGAGGGTGCGTGCAGTGCCTATTATAAGTTTGGAAATCTACTATAGTGATATTAGGCTTCATCTTTTATCCCCTTTCTTCGTTGAATCTAAAAATTTAGATACTCACTTACTTCGTGTAAGCTCCTACCTAAATTTTTAGCTCCGCCTTGAACTGGAATAAAATCTAAAGCCTACTATGACTAGAGTCCTTTAGAGTGTTAACTTTGTGTATAAGAAGAAGTAGAAAAATAAATAAAATTAGTATATAATATTAGTAGAATAAAATATTATATAAAAAGGATACAACATGATTGTAATAAATTCCAGTGATTTTATTAAAAAGCCCTCATATATCACGCAACCGACAGATATTACATTTGTAGAAGATGCTAAAAAACATATTACTAAAAGTGTGGTTATTCCATACAGTTTGTATGAAAAGTTAAAAGAGAAGATTGAAGATGAATTATATTTACTGCAAAATCAAAATGCTTTGAGCCAAAAATCCTATGAAGAGTTTTTAGAAATTGAAGAAGTGGTTGAGGATTTAAAATGAAGCGAGGTGAGATTTATCTTGTGAATTTTGGTAAAAAGTATAACAGTGAA
Source organism: Epsilonproteobacteria bacterium UBA4036 (assembly GCA_002382325.1). Taxonomy (GTDB): domain Bacteria; phylum Campylobacterota; class Campylobacteria; order Campylobacterales; family Arcobacteraceae; genus Marinarcus. The sequence continues at coordinate 421,474 of DGAG01000007.1, read as the reverse complement.
TTTGGAAAAATACGACCTGCTTTGATTATTCAAAATGATGTCGCCAATAGAAATATAGACAAAGTCGAATTTAAAGGCGTTACTGTCATTCCAATAACTACCAATCTATGTGGTGGAACACTAAGAGTAAAAATTCAATCAAGAGAAAATCTACAACAAGACAGTGAAGTATGTGTTAATGAACTTTGTACTTTAGATTTAAGTCGAATTGATTTGAATAACAAACTTACTGTCTTAAATGATGAAGAATTGGAAGAAGTTAGAATTAAACTTATGAAGCATTTAGAGTTGTAATAATGCAAAGAACAATTTATGAATATGAAGAGATAAAAGAAGGCTATAAAGAATTAAGAATACATATTATAGGTAACTCTTCACTTCATAAATATTTTACACAAGATTGGAATAAGGTAAAAGCTTCCCAGTACTGTGGAATTTTAAATTTTAACAATCAAGATTATTATATTTTACCTAAAATTGCCAATCACAACGATGAACAAAACCTCAATATTTTTATCTATATGCTTATGTACGCTTACGATGTAAAACTTTCCAATGAACAAATAGCAAGTTGTCAAAACCAAGAAAAGCATACTATCTTAGAAGTGTTTGTGCAAATGTTTGCAAATGGACTTTTACAAGAACTTAAAAAGGGAATGTATAAGAAGTATATGACAGAACAAGACAATTTGAGTGTTTTAAAAGGAAAGTATTTAATCAACGAAAATCTAAAATACAATTTTATTAAAAATAGAATCTATTGTGAATACGATGAGTTTAGTCCAAATAATGAGCTAAATCAGTTCTTTTTATATGCGGTGAAATATCTTCAAAAGTTTGTCAAAGATAAAAAACTTTTAAAACAGTGTGAACTCATCTTTGATGAAGTTGAATATAAGTCAGTAGATATCAATAAATTAAACATTCATTTTGATAGATTAAACGTACGCTTTAAAACCAGTTTTGAAGTGGCAATTTTACTTTTGAAGCAATCCATTCCTTTATTTAATCAAGATAAAAAATCCTTTGCTTTTTTATTTGATATGAATGTATTGTTTGAGAAGTTTATAGCTAGAATTGTAAAAGAAGAATATGATAATGTTGAAGTACCAATCAAGAGTAAAAAGTTTGGAGAGTTATATTTAAAACCAGATATTATAGTTAAAAGCAAAAATTTAATCATAGATTGTAAATATAAGATATTAGAAAAAAGTAGTATTGCAAGTAGAGATGACCGATACCAAATGTATGTCTATGCTAATAATTTTAAAAATATTAATTCAACTATACTTTTATATCCAAGGCATTTAGATAATATTGATAAAGCAATAAGTTTAGGTGAAAATGAAAAACAAGTAGAATTGAAAATGAAAAGTATAGATTTGAATTTTAGTGGTGAATATGAAGAATTTATCAAAATAATAAAATCTAGGATAGGGGATGTCTTATGAGTTTAATCAACAATAGTTTTTATCAAGATATTAAAGAGTTATTGCATAGTGCTAAAAGCAGAGTTTATCAAACGATAAACGCAACCATGACCCAAACTTATTATGAAATAGGAAAAAGAATAGTTGAAGAAGAACAAGGTGGAGAGATAAGAGCAGAGTATGGAAAGTCCTTATTAAAGCTTTTATCTATTGAGCTTAGTAATGAATTTGGTAAAGGTTTTTCTGTTGATAATTTGGAGAATATGAGACGATTTTATTTAACATTTTCAAATTCGGAGACACTGTCTCGGAAATTTGAATTAAGTTGGTCACACTACATATTTTTAACACGAATTGAAAATGCAGATGAACGAAACTTTTATGAAATAGAAGCCATTGAAAACAGTTGGAGTTTAAGAGAACTTAAAAGACAGTTTGACACTGGACTTTTTGAAAGATTATCATTAAGTAAAGATAAATCAAAAGTAAAAGAGTTAGCCATACAAGGGCAAATAGTGCAAAGTGTTGATGATATGATAAAAGACCCATACATTTTAGAGTTTGTGGGATTGCCTGAATTATCAAATTACAGTGAGAGTGACTTGGAACAAAAACTCATAGACAAATTAGAGCATTTTTTACTCGAACTTGGTAAAGGCTTTACTTTTGTTGCACGACAAAAAAGATTAACAATCGATGAAAAACATTTCAAAGTTGACTTAGTTTTTTACAACCGACTTTTAAAATCATTTGTAATTATAGATTTAAAAATAGGGGAACTTAAACATCAAGACATTGGTCAAATGATAATGTATGTAAACTATTTTGACCGATACGAAAAGACAGAAGAAGAAAACCCAACAGTAGGTATAATTCTTTGCAAAGATAAAAGTAAAACGTTAGTGGAATTAACACTTCCAAAAGATAATAATCAAATTTATGCAAGTAAATATTTAACAGTGTTGCCGAATAAAGAAGAGTTTAGGAAATTATTGGAAGAAGGGGAGTAACAAATGGAAAATAATATTTCAAAAGAAGAATTTGAAAAAAAGTATGATGTTTTTTTAAATCAACTTTATGATATAGATAGTGGTCATTTTCATAAATTAAAAACTTATGGAGGAAAGACAGAGTTCGGTATTTTTAGGAATAAAAATTCAGTATATGTGAAAGCGATAACTAAAAAACAAACTAATATGACAATATCAAAAAATCAATTAGTAGATGTATTATTTAATAATAAAGAATATCTTTATAGTTCATATGAACCAGTAATAATTGACTATATTCTAAATGACAAATTAAGTGATTTATCTGACTTATGTGAATATGGTGATTATTATAGTTCAAAAGTAAGCATAGAAGAATACAAGAGTAATAATTTAAAAACAAAAAATATAATGCTTTATGGTGCTCCTGGAGTTGGTAAAACTCATAATTACAAAAGACTTATTTCAATGATTGAAAATGGTAATGATGAAAAAACTATTTTTGATACTATTTCTAAAAATGAAACTACCGATAGTTTTGATAATTCAACTTTTGAAACCATAAAAAAAGAAAAAAGAATAGAGTTTGTAACCTTTCATCAAAGTTACTCTTATGAAGATTTTATTGAAGGATTTCGACCACAAGATAATGGAAATATAAAATTAGAAGATGGTATTTTTAAAAAACTTTGTAGCGATGCTGAAATAAATTTTTTAAAATCATTAAATAATAAAGCCATGCTATTTATAGATGCTATTGGTTTGTTACTAAAAAACAAAATTGAAAATCAAGAGAATGTAAAAATAAATTTAAAACGAAATAATAGTTATTATAATATCTATGATTATAATGATAAAACGATTTATTTTGAAAAACAAAATGGTGATAAATCTCATAGTTTATCAATGAAGACTTTAGAGAAAATGTATTATGAAGAGTCAAATACTATTATCAATGGAGGACTCGCCCCTTATTATAATCCATTATTAGAAGAACTGTTGAAATTAAAGAAAAAAGAAAATGTACAAAAAGAAGAACAAAAAAACTTCTACATAGTAATAGATGAAATCAATAGAGGAAATATTTCTAAAATTTTTGGAGAACTTATTACTTTAATAGAAGAAGATAAAAGAGATAGTTATGAAGTAACACTTCCATATTCAAAAGAGAAGTTTAAAATACCTTCAAATCTTTATATTATAGCGACTATGAACAGTACCGATAAATCAATAGCTACAATAGACATTGCACTAAGAAGAAGATTTACATTTTTAAAAATGAAGCCAAACCCTAAACTTGTACAAAATGAAACTGCAAGACAACTAATGAAAGAACTTAATCAATATATTTCAAAAAGCTTTTTAGGTGAAGATTATCAGTTAGGGCATAATTATTTTATGGGTGAAGATATAGATGTAGAGTTTATAAAAGAGTATAAGATTAAACCTCTTTTAGAAGAGTACTTTTACAGTGAAACAATAACTCCCGATGAGATAATAAAAAAAGCCAAGAGTGAGTATAAAGAAGAAGTTATTATAAATCCAACTGTTGCAAAAAATGAAACAGTTGATAATGATGAATAAAAGGAATATGCAAAAAATATATATTGCAAATAAGGATAATCAAAATGACTAAAACAATGAAAAAGATTGGTTTCATAGGCGTAGGCGTAATGGGAAAATCCATGGTGAGAAATCTTTTGAACAAAGGATTTGAAGTCAGTATTTATGCACGAAATAAAGATAAAGTAGAAGATGTCATACACGAGGGTGCTATTTTTTGTGAAAGTATCAAAGCGTGTGTGCAAAACAAAGATGCTGTTATTACTATTGTAGGGTATCCAAAAGATGTGGAAGAGGTTTATTTTTCACAAGAGGGTATTTTAAACTCTGTTTTAGAAAATACTTACTTAATCGATATGACAACAACAACTCCAAGCCTTTCGGTTAAAATTTATAAAGAAGCTAAAAAGAAAAATCTTAAAGCCTTAGATGCTCCTGTTTCAGGTGGAGATGTGGGAGCTAAAAATGCAACGCTTTCTATTATGGTAGGAGGAGAGCAAGAAGACTTTGACGTGTGCAAACCTATTTTTGAAAGCTTAGGCACAACTATTATTTATGAAGGCAAAGCAGGAAGCGGACAACACACTAAAATGGCAAACCAAATTGCGATTGCTGGAATTATGGCAGGAATTAGTGAGGCCATTGCGTACGGGAAAAATGCAGGGCTTGATATCCCAACGATGTTAAAAAGTATCAGTAACGGAGCAGCGCAGAGTTGGCATATGACCAACAATGCACCGAAGATGAACAAAAGAGAGTTTGAACCAGGCTTTTATATTAAACATATGGTAAAAGATTTAAAAATCGCTAATGATGAGATGCCAAATTTAAAAGTACTCAAAGAGGTTTTAGAGATGTACGAAACACTTGAAGAAAAAGGCGATGGCGATTTAGGTACACAAGCCTTGTGTAAATTTTATGAATAAGTAGGAAAGTATGAGCAAAACAATTACCCTTTCACACGGAAATGGTGGAGAAGAAAACAACGAACTGATTTCAAAGGTATTTTATAAAGCCTTTAAAAATGAAATTTTAGAAAAAAGTGAAGATGCGGCTGTCATTCAAAATGGAACGTTGGCTTTTAGTACAGACAGTTTTACCGTAAGTCCCATAATATTTCCAGGAGCAGATATTGGGAAACTTGCCGTTTGTGGTACATGCAATGATTTAGCCATGATGGGAGCCAAGCCCAAGTATTTGACTTGTTCAGTGATTTTAGAAGAAGGTTTTGAAATGCGAACGTTGGAACGTATTGTCAACTCCATGAAAAAAGAGTTGGAAATCAATGGGGCGGTTGTTGTAAGTGGTGATACCAAAGTTGTACCCAAAGGAAGTGTTGACAAAATATTTATCAATACCACTGGAATTGGAGAAATTCAAAAAGCAGGTATTTCTTCAAATAACATTACGACAGAAGATATTATAATCGTTTCTAACTCCATTGGAAAACATGGTGCGACAATATTTGCTTCAAGAGAAGGGATAGAACTGAGCAGTAACCTAAAGTCAGATTGTGCATCACTTTGGCCAATTGTAGAAAAACTTATCCAAAATGATATTAACATCACAGCCCTTCGAGATGCCACACGAGGTGGGGTGAGTGCTGTATTAAACGAATGGGCAAAACAAAGTGACGTGTGTATTGAAATTGAAGAAAAAGAAGTGCCTATTTGTGATGAGGTCAATGGTATTTGTGAATTGCTTGGTTTTGAAGCGCTCAGCCTTGCCAATGAAGGAACTTTTGTGCTGGCAATCAAACAAGAAGATGCCCAAAAAGCTTTAGAAGTTTTACATGGTTGTGAAAACTCAAAAGAAGCAAAAATTATAGGAAAAGTAACTCAACAATATGAAAAACGAGTGATTTTAAACTCAGCGTGGGGAACAAAACGATTTTTAGAAACCCCAACGGGTGAACTACTGCCAAGGATTTGTTAAGATGCATGAATACAGTATCGTTCAATCATTATTGGAAAGTTGTGAAGAACACGCCAAACAAAATGAAGCTAAAGAAGTGACTAAAGTAGTGGTAAAAATCGGAGTATTAAGTGGAGTAGAGCCTGAACTGCTTGAAACAGCTTTTAATACGTTTAAAGAAAAAACCATTTGCCACAATGCTTTGTTTGTAATGAATGTTCAAGATATCGTTATAGAGTGTTTGGATTGTCAAACCACATCGACATTACAAAAAAAAGAGTTTACTTGCCCTAAATGTCAAAGCATTAATATTGATGTTAAAGAGGGTGAAGAGATGTATCTAATGTCATTAGAAATGGAATAATCTTTCTTTTCTGTGGTGCGCCAGATACTCTGGTGTTTGGCTTGGACATCGTTTGTAGACAAACTCTTTTCTTAAACGATTAAAGGGTGATTGTTCATTGTAAAAGGATTCATACATAAAAGCCAACTCTTCATCACGATAGTTTTGTAGAGGTTTATTGGCTTCATCTTTGGCTCGTTGTGCTTCTTTTTCATCTAAAATATCATAGTAGTCATCCGATTGTGCTAAGTTTTCACAAAACGCTTCAAGCTCTTGTTGGTAGGTTGGTTTATCATATGAGAATATTTCATCGATATATCCCATTTTTTTAGCTCGTTTGACTCCCAATGGCAAACACGATTGTGTCAACTCTATTGCTTTTTCTTCTCCTACACGTTTGGGCAATAAATAGGTCCAATATTCACTTCCATGAAGTCCTAAAGTTTTGTAGTGCGGATTTAAAATAATTCCTTCTCGTGCAACAACATAATCACACGCCAAAGGTAAAATAGCTCCACCCGCACCGGCATTGGCACCAAGACTTGCAACGGTAATGAGATGTGAGGTTAAAATAACATCTCGTACGATGTCATTCATCGCATGGATATTAGACCAACCATCTTCGGCTTGTTTTTTTGAATCTTCCATAATGTTCAAATGGATTCCATTGGAAAAGAAATTTTCCCCTCCCATAAGCACAAGAACTTTGATATCTTTTTGACACGCCAATTCATACGCATATTTTAGTCTCACGCATTGTTCGATGCTCATAGCACCATTGTGAAAATCAAAATATAAATACCCCACTTCATTTTTCTCTTCATAAAAAATCTCTTTAAAGGTTTCAAGGTTTTCTTCTAACAGTAAAGCAATTCTGCTTTCATAAATACCTTTGAGTTTTTCTTTTAACACCACTGTACAAGGCAGTTTATAACTGTTAGGCAAATGAGGTTTTAAATGACTTATCCATACCGCACCATCAAGTGTAGTTATACAAATTGCACCGTGTCGTCGGGCAAATACTTCACCGATTTTTTCCCCTCTTAATGTACTTTCTTTATGTGCGCCAAATAAATAATACTCTTCATCAAACAGAGTTTCTAAAACACCGGGATACGAATCGGCTGAATTGATTTTTTTGATGATGGTTTGCGTGTTATCTTCTTGCCAATTGATTTTTCTTGAACTTTGAGTTAAAGGATGGTGAAGTTTGCCTTTGACTAAAGGATTGTTATAATCCAAAGGAGTAGGTTTAAATGAGGCATCACAATAGTTATTTAAAACTTCATCAAGCAGTTTTAAGGCACACAAACTGACCTCTTCTTTGTACAAAGAAGCTTTAGAGGCGGTTCTCATGGGAAACTCTATTGTTGCCCAAATATCTCCTGCATCCATCTCTTCAATGGCTTGAAGTGCCGTCACACCCCATATTTTTTCTTCATTGTAAATAGCCCAGTCCAAAGAGTATGCCCCCCTGTCACCTACAATTCCAGGATGTATGACAATGCAGGTGTTGTGTTGCCAAATTTCTTCGGGAATTTTTTGTTTTAAAAATGGAGATAAAATCAGCTCAGGTTTAAATAAATTGACTGCTTCAATCATCAGTTCAGGATTTAAAGAAAACTCAACGCTGATTTCATGATTTTTATCGCGCAATGTTTCATAAAATTTTTGTGATAGGGAGTTAAATGTGGTACAAATGAGCAGTATTTTCAAAAAAACCTCTTTATATTTTTTTGATTTTATCTAAAAAATCTTTAATCATAATTAGGTGCTATTATAAAAAAAATTAAACAATTATGTATTGATTTATACTAATTTGGATAAAATATCTAATGGATTTAATACAAAAATTAAACGCTCAAGTCGAAAAAGCGAATAAGCAATACGAATTATTAAAATTTGAAAACGATTCTTTGAAATTAAAAATTGAAGAATTGACCACACAAAACGATAAATTATTACGAAACAGTCAAGATTTGCTTTTAAAAATAGACAGCACACTTGCACTTAAAAGTAAGGGTAGGAATTGAAAAAGAAGATGACTTTTTATATTAATAACATGGCATATACTATTAACGTCGATGAAGAGTTAGAGCCAGATATTATCAAATTTTTATCGCTTGAAAAGCACATCAATACACAAGAACTTTTGTTGGCATACATAAGACGAACGCAAGAGTTTCATAACTTTAAAAAAGAAATTGAAGAAATTTCCAACAAACTGCCCAATCTTTAATGAAAAAAGCATTTTCTCTTCTTGAAATTATTTTTGTACTGAGTATCATTGCATTGTTGGGTTCTTTTATGCTTAAAAACAGTTTTGGTTTTTTAGAAAAAGCACACATAACAACACTTAAAACGCACATCGCTTTAATCCGTAATGCCTTAAGCCTTAAGAAAAATGAACGTATTCGTAAAGGGTTAAGCCCATACCCTATGGTTTTAGATAAGGCTCAACCTAACAGTGTCAATGAACAATTATTTATAGGAACACCAGACGAAAAACTTGTAGAGTATCCCATCTTATCAACAACACTGGCAGAAAAAGAGTTGGGCAAATTTGTCAAAGTATCGCCTTTTTCGTATTATGCTTATATCACTAAAGAAGATTTTATTGAGTTTATTTACAATAACAGTTCAGGCACCTTTAGTTGTTCGTATGATCAAGACTTATGCAAGGAACTTAATTGAGCCAAGAATATTTTTATGAAGTAGCCCTTTTAAAATCGCCACTGGAACCTTTAACCTATAAAAGTCAGCAGTTGTTAAACATCGGTGCATTGGTCAACGTCTCTTTGGGCAATCGCAAAAATCTTAACCCCGCTGTGATAATTAAAAAAGTGGATGAACCCTCTTTTAAGTGTTTGGATATTCAAGAAGTCACTTCGTACTATTATGATGCAAAAATGTTAAGCATTGCAAAATTTATCGCTTCGTATTATGTCTGTTCTTTGGGTGAGGCGTTGAGTTTATATACCCCTTTTGAAGAGAAAATAGTTTTAGAAACTTCTGCTTTTCAAAGTAATATTGAGTTATCTAAAGAACAAGAAGAAGCGTATGCGTTTTTAAAAGCACATCAACAAGCCTTGCTGTTTGCCAATACAGGCAGTGGAAAAACCGAAATATACATTAAAACCATTGAAGAACATCTCAATCAAAACAAACAAGCCATTTTACTGATGCCTGAAATCTCTTTAACACCTCAAATGCAAAAACGTTTGGAAAAAGTATTTGGAAAAAGCATTGCCATTTGGCACTCTAAAATTACGAAAAAGAAAAAGCAAGAGATTATTGAAGGGCTTTTACGTGGAACAATTCAGCTCATAGCAGGAGCAAGGTCAGCGTTGTTTTTGCCTTTTAGAAATTTAGGGCTGATTATCGTCGATGAAGAGCATGATGATTCGTATAAATCCGACCAAAAGCCACGACTCAATGTCAAAGACTTATCGATTTATATCGCAAAACAACACAATCTTCAACTCATCCTTGGAAGTGCGACACCATCAATCTCCTCTTTTCACAAAATCCCATACTTTAGACTCAGTAAAAGTTTTTTCCCCACTTCAAAGAGCATTACTTTTTTTGAAAATCAAACGGCACTGAGTGTGGATATTAAAAATAAAATCCAAAAAACTTTGGACGAAAACAAACAAGTCATAATTTTTTTACCCACACGAGCCAATTTTAAGTATCAGGTTTGTTCAAGTTGCGGTAAAAGTGTGGAGTGTCCTTATTGTTCAGTTTCTATGAGTTTACACAAAAACACTTTGGCATTGAAGTGCCACTATTGTGGGTATGCCCAACAAATTCCACAGGTGTGTCCCAGTTGCAAAACGGGTATTATTCAAAACTTAAGAATCGGAACAGCACAAGTAGAAGAGGAGTTGATTTCTTTATTTCCTTCTAAAAATATTGTTCGCTTTGATCGAGATTCGATTACAACCAATACCAAACTCAAAGCTGTGTTAAACGATTTTAACAACGAAAAGATTGATATCTTAGTAGGAACTCAAATGCTTTCAAAAGGGCATGACTACCACAATGTAACTCTAGCAGTGGTTTTGGGGATTGATTCTGTTTTAAATATGAATTCGTATAAATCACGTGAAAAAGCGTTGTCTCTTTTGATACAAATTGCAGGACGAAGTGGACGAAAAGGGTATGGAGAGGTCGTCGTACAAACCAAAAACAAAGAGTTTTTTGAACACTATTTGGTGCACAGTGATTATGAAGCCTTTTTAAACGATGAGTTGGAATTTAGGCAAGAGTTGTATCCCCCTTTTTATAAAATGGCAAAGCTGGTTTTTGCCCATACCAATGGACTAAAAGCCCAAGAAGAGATGAATAAATATGTCAAAATTTTAAAAGATATTAAAAAAATTGAGTTGGTAGGTTTTGGAGAGAGTGGGGTGTTTAAAATTGCCAACAAATACCGCTATGAAATACTGCTTCGCTCAAACAATATCAAAGAACTTATACAAGTCTTACACAGTATTCATTCCCCTATGGTTACTATTGATATGGATACTATAAAATAATTTTATAACAATTTTAAACTACATTATTATTACGAAAGGTTAAATTTTCACTTTTTAAATTTGAGGATGACTTTTAAAATCCTATTTTAGCTATTTCAAAAGATTATTTAAACTTTGTTTCTTTAATGTTCTGTAAATATCGAAATCACTGTCAATACTAACGATATTTTTAATATTCTCTTTATTGGCAATATACATTAAAGTTGCATCGGCTAAATCCATAGGAATATTACTGTACTTTTCCATCATAACTCGGATATTTGAAATTTCATCTTGTGAAATAGGATACACTTCAATTCCACCCATTTCACACCATTTTAGAAAATCAATTTGAACTTGAAGATTAAAATCAAGCATATGAGAAACTTCAGTTATTACAGCCCAAGAAGTGATGAGTTTACCTTGATAGGATTTGATAAAATCTAAAACGATTTTATGATATTTATCGCTTCTATCAAAAAGTGCAATCAATGGACCACTATCAATGATGGTTTTTAGCATTTATTTTATCTTTTATTTTTTGTTTATAAGTGGTTGATAAATCATCTCTTCCACTTGAGTATTTTCCAAAAAATTCACTCCCAAGTTCATAGGCACTTTTTTGATTTTGGTCGTTTTTTAGCATATCAAAATAGTAAACTAAAGCATCTTTTATAACTTTACTTTTTGGAATATGTTTTTGTTGTGCTAAAAAAGTGAGTTGATTTTCTATATGTTCATCTAATCGTACAGATACCATAAAAACTCCTTTACTTTTGTATGACAAATTGTATCACAATTTCTTCTGATTTCAAAACTTTAAAATTACAAAGTACATCACATCGGTTGAATTTTAACTTACCTTGTTCAAAATATTCTTGCTTGAAAGAATAAACATAAAACCAATTTGAAATTTTAAAAATTCTTTTTATCCTTATATCCTCTTAATGCTTTTTTGGGTAAAATTCGCAAAATTTTAAAGGAAGGTTATGATATTTACTAAAGAAGAATTCAAAGCAAAAGTTGAAGAAATACAAGCTCAAAGTTGGTATAGAAATCCAATCGGATTTGGAATTGCTAGAGTTGACAGAGGGCAAATTAATAAAGATAAAATCCTTCAAGCAACTTTTCCTGTAATAAATTGGGAAGAAAATTATGGCAGTGCAGCAATTTTTTTAGATGCATTAAAACAAGCAGGTGAAAATGTAGATACAACAGGTTCTGAATTGGTTTGTAGTATAAGTGATACGTTTTTAACGGCGTGCGTTGAGTCTTTTAGACCTTATATTCCAGAAGCAAAAGGGAATGAACACAAAAACGTACAAGTGGTTTCTCAATTGGCTTCATTGCCTTTAGAATCAGGTTTAACAGCAGATGATTTTAAAGTAGTATTTATTTTTGAAGATGCTGCACCTTTAACAACAGAAGGGGTATATTTAAAACTGTATGCACTTTCAACAGGAAAAGCAAAATTAAGAAGTCTTAACTTAAACGGAGCATTTGGTAAATTACACAACTGCGCTTGGACAACAGGTTCTACTCCAATCGAACTGGACTGGTTAAGAGAAAATGAAATTGCATTAAAATTAGCCAACAAATATCCAGAAATTATCATGGTAGATAAATTCCCAAGATTTTTATCTCATGTAATTCCTGCTGATAACACACGAATTCTAGAAACTTCAAAAGTACGATTTGGAGCACAATTAGCAGCTGGAACAACAGTTATGCCAGGTGCTGCATATGTTAACTTCAATGCAGGAACTGAAGGTGTGGTTATGGTTGAAGGAAGAATTTCTTCAAGTGCTGTTGTAGGAGCTGGATCAGACGTTGGTGGAGGAGCTTCAATTCTTGGAGTACTTTCTGGAACAGACGGAGTGCCAGTATCTATTGGAAAAAATACACTTCTTGGTGCAAACTCTTGTACAGGTACAGCTATTGGTGATGGGTGTATTTTAGACGCAGGTGTGACGATTTTACCCGGAACAAAAATTGCGTTATCTGAAAAAGCGGTAGCACAATTAAAAGAGATTAACCCTGATAAAGAGATTTCAACTACAATGAAAGGAAGTGATTTTATTGGAGTTAATGGAGTACACTTTAGAGTTAACTCATCAACAGGTCAAACTATTGCGATGAGAAGTACAAGAGAAGTTAAACTTAACGAAGATTTACACTAATTGTAACGAACTCTACACGTTGAAAGGCAAGAGGGTTTCTTCTTGCCTTTTTTTATGAAAACAGAATTTTAATCAAAAAAGAGAATTATGATAGAACTAGTAAACATATCAAAAAGTTATCCAACCAATGAGCTTTATAGTGGATTAGACTTACGTTTAAACGCTGGAAATAAAGTAGGGCTTGTGGGTCGAAATGGAAGTGGAAAATCAACACTGTTTAAGTTGATTTTAGGAGAAGAACAACCCGAAAGTGGTGAAATCGCTATTCCTAAAAACTATAAAATTGGTGCATTAAAGCAATATTTTGACTTTACTGAAAAAACGCTCTTAGAAGAGACCGCTTTGGCTTTAAGTGAAGAAGATAAATACAATATTTATAAAGCAGAAAAGATTTTATTTGGTCTTGGATTTACTCAAGAAGACTTAGAAAAAGCACCTAAAGAATTTTCTGGAGGCTACCAAATACGAATTAATTTGGCAAAACTTCTTTTAACAGAACCCAATATGTTGTTACTCGATGAGCCTACAAACTACTTGGATATTTTGTCAATACGATGGTTAAAAGCCTTTTTAAAATCATTTGAAGGTGAAGTAATACTCATAACACACGACAGAGATTTTATGGACAGTGTGTGTACTCATACCATGGGGATTATACGAAAAAGTGCATTTATGGTACAAGGTGGAACACAAAAGTTTTATGAACTTTTAGCCAATAATGAAGAACACTATGAGAAACAAAAAATAGCTCAAGAGAAAAAGATTAAAGAGCTTGAAGAGTTTATTGCTAAAAATAAAGCTCGAGCAGCTACGGCAACTTTGGCTCAATCAAAAGTAAAAATCCTAGAAAAAATGGATGTTATGGATGACTTACAATACGATGCCAATTTAAAATTTGACTTTAACTATAAAGAGACAGCAGCGAAGTTTTTAGTTGAAGTTAAAGATGTCAGCTTTGGATACAGTGCAGATACTATTTTATTTAAAGACATTACGTTTGCACTTAACAAAGGTGAAACGATTGGAATTATCGGGAAAAATGGTAAAGGGAAATCAACACTTTTAAATGTGATTGCAGGAGAACTTAAACCACTAACAGGAACCGTTGATTTTCACAGCAGTACTGTGTTTGGACACTTTGGACAAACCAATATTTCGCACTTAAATTTAAACAATACCGTAATGGATGAAATTCATTCAACCAATGTAAAATTGCCTGAATCAACGATTCGTGGAATTGCTGGTTTAATGATGTTTTCAGGAGACAATGCAAAAAAGAAGATTTCATTGCTTTCTGGGGGTGAAAAAAGTCGGGTTATGTTAGGAAAAATTATTGCCAAAGATGTGAATTTGCTTTTCCTAGATGAGCCTACAAACCACTTAGATATGGATTCAATCGAAGCGTTAACTAATGCGATAAAAGCATTTGAAGGTTCTTGTATTATTGTAACGCACAGTGAAGATTTGCTTCGAGCAGTGTGTGACAGACTGATTGTATTTACCAATGATGGTGCAGATTATTTTAACGGTACTTATGATGAATTTTTAGAAAAAATTGGTTGGGATGAAGATGACTCGATGGAGCAGAAAAAACCGAAAGACAAACCAAAAATCAATAAAAAAGAGATCAAAAAACTTCGAGCTGCCGTTGTGTCTGAAAAAAGTAAAGCAACTGCTCCTTTGAAAAAAGAGATACAAGCTTGTGAAGAAGAGATACTTAAACTTGAAGCACTTTTAGATGAAACACAAAATGAACTCACACGATTAACTTCAAAAGGGGATAATCATGCCATTACTGAAGTTTCAAAGAATGTGGCTAAATATGAAAAACAAATTGAAGAAAAATATGAAGCACTCGTGCCAAAGCAAACACAATTGGATGCTTTAAATGCCGAGTTTGAGAAGAAATTAGAAGAGCTTTCTTAAAATGGTGAGTGGTGAGTAGTAAAAAGTGTAATATTCACTACTTACTTCTCACTACTTACTACTCACTTTTTTGCTATTCAAGCAAAAGTCTAAGACTTTTCGCACTAAAAAGTTTGATACTCTCACTTTTTAGTGCTTTAAGTTCATTGCTGTACCCTTTTTTTGCAAAAAATACAAAAATATCGGGTTCAATTCCTATTTTTATACACTCTTCTTTAAGTTTGCTCAGTTCACTTTTTTTCATTTTTCCATCAATATATTTACACGTTCCCACAATAATTTTACCTGAAGTGGTTTTAGCAATTAAATCAATTTGGATTTTTTCATCCCAATATTTTCCCATTTGTTTGAGTGCATCATCTTTGTAAAAATCTATTAAAAACTCTAACGCCAATTCTTCAAAAACAAAATCGCTAAATTGAGCTTTGCGATTGGCATATAATTCATGAAACTCTTGATAGTTTCCTTCTTTAATCCCTTTGTAAATAGGAGAGATAAATGCAAACCAAAAACGTAAAATTGGTGCTGTAAATAAAATCTTTTTAGCCACTTTAGCATCACCTCGTTGATTGGTGATAAAGTGTTGTGAAGATTCAAGTTCTATGATACCTTTGTCACATAAACCTTCTACACATTTCATACCCTCTTCAAAACTGACATGAGCCTTTTTAAAAGCTGTCTGCGTTCGTCTGTCACCTAATGCCGCTCCTGTTAAAATGGCGTGATCGACTTTATAACCACCCGTTAAACTGTTGATTTGAGTTCGAAGGCTTTTATACTCAGCAAGAAGGTGTTTTTCAATCAACTCCAAAAGAGGTTTATTGGTATCAAGTTGTATGTCTAATCCACCAAATACCGTGAAGTATTCAATGGCTTTTTCCATATCGGTAAATTGATGTTGTGTACAAAACGTTTTAAATTGATTTTTTGTTGATAAGTCAATGGCTATAATGGGATATCCTTTTATATTTTATAGTGTTGTTGTAAAAAATTATTCAAAGAATTGGCAAATTTTTGAGCATCTTTTACCGTAAAAGCAGCAGGACCTTTTGTCATCTCACCGCTGTCTCTGATTTCTTGCATTAAGTTTCTCATCGCCAAATAGTGTTTGATATTATCTTGCGTATAAGCTGTTCCTCTGTGGTCAATGGCAAAAGCATTTTTTTCTAAACAGCGATTCGCAAGTGGAATATCTGCTGTTATGACCAAGTCATTTTCTAAAAGCATTGCTACAATCTTATCATCGGCTTCATTTTCTTTTGATTCAACAATTAAATATTCAATATGGCTGCTGTTGCCAATATTGATTTTTTTATTGGCAACTACGTACGTTTTTATCTTTCGTTTTTCAATTGCTTTATGAACAATGGGTTTAAGCAAATTGGGGAATGCATCGCCATCTATGTATAAGGTCATAATCTCTTTTTATTCTTAATTTGTAAAATTATACAGTTATTTATCAATATTTCTTATAAAAACGGTATAATTCCATCATATTTTAAAGGATAACGTATGACAGAAGAGATAACCCAAGAACAGCTTAGTGAAACTCAAGTTGTGAAAAAAAAGAAAGCAAAAAAAGCAGACGAAAAAAGACCTAAACTTTCTAAAAAGAAAAAAGCTCGATTGGTATTAAAAAAAGCGGCGAAAAAACACAAAGAAGAAAAGAAAAAACAAGCAAAGAAAAAAGCTAAAAAAACGAAAAATAAAAACAAAATGATTTGATGAGAAGGGTGTTAAACTATTTAAGAGCAATAAAGTAGTTTAACTCCTTTTCAAATTCTTCTAATATTTCAGTATTGCCATGCTTTATGGCACCTTTTAGAAGAAGTTCCGTTTTGTAAATCAGCTCTTGTAAAACTTCAACTTTATACTCACTTTCAAGATGTTTTTTTAAAGCATAAATACGATATTTGTCTATGGTTTTGGTTTCAAAAGAGAGTTGATTTGGATGTCCCGCATATTTAGAGGCAAGCTTTTCATCAATATAATGTATAGGGTATTTTCGCAATATTCTTAACCACAAATCATAATCTTCACAAGCAATTAAGCTTTCATCAAAATATCCCACAAACTCAAAGAGTTGTTTATGGCAAAAAAATGTTGATGCCCCAATTTTACAACGTTTTAAAGAGTTTAAAAAAGTTGGCATTTCTTTTGTTTGATGCGTTTTAAGATTGATGATTTTTTCATTGCGTATCCACCGTTCATCGGTAAAGGAAGCCAAAGACAGAGGGTTATTTGTATGAAATTCAATATGATGTGCAATTTTATTTTTGTGCCAGATATCATCACTGTCTAAAAAAGCAATCCAACCATTTTTTGCATTTAAAATCCCCGTATTTCTCGCTTTAGAAACACCTTGATTGGTTTGATAAATATACTTTACATCAAATTGTTTGACGGTTTCAAAGGTGTTGTCATTTGAACCATCGTCAACTACGATGATTTCATCCACACAACAAGTTTGTTCTAAAACACTTTTGATGCAAGATTCAAGAAAAGAAGCTCGGTTGTAAGTGGGTATAATAACACTGATTTTCATCAGTTAAAAAGGTCTTGGGGATTGATGTGAGTACTGTTTTTTGTTGCTTGAAAGGTCAATAATTCATTGATTCGACCTACTACATACCCTTTTTGTACCCATTTTCCTACTTTAATCGTAGGAGAAATTTGATCTAAGTGAGAATAAATTGTATGCAAACCATTTTCATGTTGGATAATCACCACATTTTCTAACATACCCGAATCTTTTTTGGCATAGACCACTTTCCCGTTTAATACATTAAAAACTTTGGCTTTTTCTTCATTGGATTTTAACACAATAGACTCATTGAAAAGTTCGATTTTATAAACAGGGTCAAAGTATTTCCCAAATTTTTTAGTGATTTGATAGGACTTTAAAGGCGCAATGGTTTTGGCTCCTTTGTATTTACCAATTTTAATCCCAGAAGTCGATGATCCTAACATTCGCACTTCAATATCAATATTATTGGCAAGTCTCTCTTGTGTAGTGGTTTGTTTTTGTTTTAGGTCTTGTTCTCTTTTTTGTTTTTCAAGTGCCAGTTTTTTTTGACGTTCTTGCTCTTTTTTAAGTTCATCTTCTTTTAAAATATTGAGTTTAGAAAGCAAGGTTGAGAGCGATTTTTGTTTTTTGACCACCATCTTTAACTCATCTTGATAGGCAATATGCTTCTTTTGAAGAGAACCAATGGTTTTTTCTTGTTCTTTTTGTAATTGTGCCAAACTCTCTTTTCGTTTGGTTTCAACTTTAATAAACTCTTTAAGTTTAACAATCTCTTCTTCATTTTGGATTTTGTTTTGATTAATGATAAGATACTGTTTATTTAAACGATTGATCTCTTCTTTGGTATTTGAAGATAAGACCGCATACATTTCCGTGTCAATAATTTCTTGAAGTGATTTTTTTGATGCCAAGTTCAGAGCAAATGCCCAAGAAAAATTTTCAATAATGATATTTACAATATCGTATTCATTTTTCTCTTTTTCTTTTTGAATATTTAATGCTTTAATTTCAAGTTCTTCCAAACGACTTTGTGTATGTTGCAGTTTGTCTTTTTGGGTTAAAATGACTTGATTGAGAATTTTAATTTTGCTGTTGATTTTATTGAGTTCAGAAGTTTGTGTTTTAATCTCTTTGGATAAATTGTCAATTTTGGCTTGTGTTTGTTGATTTAAACGTTTATTGGCTTCGAGTATTTTTTTATTGGTATTGATTTTGCTCTCTATGGCTTTTGTTGAAGCAAACGCAACGTTTGATAAAAGAATAACCGATATAAAAACTATTTTAACCATATTTACGTATTTTATATTTAAACAAAACCCCAATAATGGTGGTAATGGAAATGGACATCGACAATACAAACAAATAGACAAATTCAATGTTTAATGAAGTGTCAATTTCTATGATCGAATGCAACTCAGGCGGAAAAATGATGGTTAAATTCTCAAAAATAAAAAACAACAACGAACTGACAATTAAAAATGCAATAAACGCTGCAATAAGAGCATGTTTAATCACAGCAGAGGCACTGTATAAAATGGAAGCACCATGCAGTTGCATAATCGATATTTTTTCTTGGTGCTCATAAAACCAAATTTGAATTTGCTTTGAAAACAGAATAATAGAAAAAAGTAATGAGATGACAAAAAAGACAATAATAATATTTTGATTCAAAACCAAAAGTGAGAAAATCTTATTATGATCTTTTGAAAAAATCTCTATTTTATTGATATTAGGAATTTTTGCCAGTTCATTGCGTATGATTTCAAGTTGAGAACTTGTGGGAAAAGTCTCTAAATGTAAGGTATAAAAAAAAGGCAAACGCTGTTTGAGTAAAAAAATAGAGTTTTCCGACAAAGAGTCTTTGACTTTTTGGATAATCTCTTCTTTATCCAAGGTCACAATCTTTTTAACAGCAATACCAGCAAGAGAGTTGATGTCATCTTTTATCAAAGGGGTATTGGTAATTACTACAATGGCATAGTCATCAGAGATTTTGTTTTTATAGTTGGCAATAATTTCTTCTGTAAAAATATACATTGAAAAGGTAATGAGCATAACACATAAAGGGATAACAAATGAAAAAATAGTTTTAACAGACTTCATAAATAATTCCATCTTCAATTGAGAGTTGTCTAAAAGCAATTCCAAAATTTCTGGGTACTCGGTGTGTTACTACGACAATAGTAATTCCCAGTTGTTCATTGGCATTTTTAAGTAAATTCCAAACCAAATCTGCCGATGAATCATCTAAGTTTCCCGTAGGTTCATCGGCAATAATAATTTTTGGATTGTGAGCCAATGCTCGTGCTACGGCAACTCGTTGTTGTTCTCCCCCACTTAATTGACTGGGATAAAACCCTTCTCGGTGGCTTAGTTTGACGTGTGAAAGCAGTTTTATGGCTTGTTGTTTTGAAATATCATTAGAGTAACCATTGATTTTTAAAGGCAACATAATATTCTCTTCAATGGTCCACTCTTTAACCAGTTTATAATCTTGAAAAATAACACCAATATTTTTTCTTACTTCTCTTAATGTTCGGTTTGAAGGAGTTGACATATCTTGATTATCAATCAGAAGTTGACCGTGTTTTAACGTAATATCTCCGTAAAAAGATTTCAGTAAGGTTGATTTTCCGCTTCCACTAGCACCTCCAATAAAGACAAACTCACGAGGCTTAATTTGAAAGTTTCCTTTTTTGATAATAAAACGATTTTCATCGTAAGAGAGGTAAATTTCTTTGGCTTTAATCATGACATAAAATCTCTTTGAGTTTTTGGTGTGCTTTTATATTGGCACTCGTAGGAATAGGATTGCCTTGAAAATAGTTAATTTTCCCTTGCTTGACATAGAGATATTTGTTTAAAGGTTTATTAAAACTTCCAAAGGTAATTTGAATCAAACCACCGTTGGGCTCAATATCAAAAACATCTTCAATATGCACTACAAAATCCTCTTCTACAAGGGCTTTTTGAGGAAAATTTTTCTTGAATTTATCAAAATCAATTGCTTTTGGAAAAGAGAAATCTTTGTCTAAATTGATGGCTTCATCGTTTTGTTGACATTGTAAAATAACATCATAAATCGCTTTACCTTGTTTTTTCCAACGATCTTCGTATTTGCTTGAAACGTTTAAATCTTTGTTAATATCAATGGTGATTTTACCTTGAGGTAAATGTGTTAATAAATCAACACAATAATCAAAATATTTTCGACTGTCCGTTCGTAATTCAAGCGTTCCATCAACTCGCAAAATTCGTAGCGCTTCATTGATAAATTCGTTGCTGTAAACTCGTCTGTGCGGTTTTTTATCCCAAGGGACAGGAAAGTGAACAAAGATTTTGCTCACACTGTTGGATTTAATAAACTCCATAAAAAGTCGGGCATCATAATTGACAGCTAAAATATTGGTGATATTTTGCAGTTTAACTTGTTTGAGCATTTGCTCAATTGAGGGTGTATGAATTTCAAGTCCAATAAACTGAACCTCTGGGTTGGCTTTGGCTTGATGAATTAAGTGTCGTCCGCTTCCAAATCCAATTTCGATTTGTATCTCTTTGTTGGTGTCAAACTCATTGACAAAATATTCAATCTCTTTTAAATACTCTCTTTGTGGCTCGACTTTGTGTGAGTCGTTACTTGTATTTGAAAAAACAATATGGGACGATGTGGCTTTTGCATAAGCATTAAGGGCATGTTTAACAATAGAAATGGGTGTAACTCGAGTGGGTTTATCGGCTTTAAGCATCACGTTGTCATCTTTTTGTTTTAACGTGAGTAAAAACTCTTTGTCATCGCTTTTAACACCGACTTTATATTCGGTTTTGCGTACACTGGATGTAAAATTATACGATTGGGCAATAAAAGTAAATAAGACTCCATCGCAAGAAGTTGGAGTCTTAAGTTTATGATGTTGGTTAAATACAATATGCGGCATTTATGGATTATTTCTCACTTAATTTTGGTAAGGTCAAAGAGACCTCTTTGGTTTGTTCAGAGGCAATGCCGTATTGGTCAATTGATTGCAGTGTATATTGATACTCTACCCCTCGAACAATATCTCGGTCTTCATAACGTAAATCAGTAATGCCATTGATTTTAGTGGTTTTAGAGTTCATAAATCCTTCTTTAACCGTTTTGTACACAACAAACGATTGCGCTCTGTTGTCGCCTGCTTGCCAATTTAAAATGGCTTTTTCCCCTTGAATTTGAGCTAAGGTAATAATGGGTTTATTGAGTTTAGGCAGAGTAATTCCCATGGTGGAGTTCATCAATAATGCACTTTCTAAACCATCTTTGTCCACGGCGGTAATTTTATAAAATCGATGTTTTCCGTCTTCATTGATAATATCTTCATACATAAACACATCACTGGGTACGGATTTTAAGTGAGTAAAACTTCCATCCGCACTGCTGCTGCTGTAAAGTTTGTATTGAATGACATCTTGTGTACTTGAAGCTTCCCACGAAACAATAATTTTTCGAGGTTGATCAATGGTTGCTTTAACGTGATTGGCAGGATAAGGTAAAGGTTTGGTTTGCGCTCGTACAATTTCACTGGGTTGAGACTCAATGCCATCAAAGGTGTGTGCTTTTAACCGATACATATACACCACATTGTCTTCCAGTTTAGTATCAATGTATTCAACTTGCAACCGACCTTCAATTTTATCCAACTCATTCCATTTTGCAGTGGTTGGTGTGGTTCTTTCAATGGTATAATACTCAATTCGTTCACTCTCATGAGGTCGCCACAATATTTTAACTTGTCGTGGCATATTGCTAATAGCTTGGATAAAAGAGACCGCTTCTGGAATAGGTAGTGTCTGTACGGTATAGGCATTGGTTGGTTTTGATTCGGTGTCGTGTTTGGTTGCACTGGAAATGGCATACATGTATCGTGTACTTGGTTCTAACTTTGTATCAACATAATGCGTAGCATATCGGTTTTTAATGAACGTAACACGTTTTAATTTATTGCCTTCTTCACTCATATTAGCACGATAAAGGTAGTACCCATCGACGCGTAAATCATCAACTTTTTTCCACTCAAATGCCACTGAAGTAATATCAGGAATGGTTCGAAGTGATTCAGAATCAACGGCTTCAAGCGTTGTATCAATTTTAGGTTTTTCAGGTTCAGTTAAGTTGGCTGTTGTACATCCACTAATGAGCAAAACCAAAAGAGTCGATGATATAATTTTGATTAATCTTTTCACAGATTTCCTCCACGTTAAAGTTTTCATTTAAAAATTCATTCATGTCATTGGGCATATTTGCTAAAAAATCCATGCGTTGTTTGGTTCTTGGATGGACTAAATAAAGGGAATAAGCATGCAAATAAACTCTTTTGATTTTATTCAAATCCCCCTTAAATCCATATAAATTATCACCTAAAATGTGTCTATTTATCGAGCTTAAATGCACACGGATTTGATGCGTTCTTCCTGTAAAAAGTTTTGCTGCGATAAGTTCTATGGTTTCATTTTTACTAAGAGCAATTTTACTGAAGGCTGACTTAGCAAATTTGCCATTTTCTACAATTCCCATTTTCAAACGATTAGTGGGATTTCGTGCCATGGGTTTTTCAATAATGACATTATCTTTTAATGGCAAATCAATCAATGCCAAATAATATCTTCCCATACTTTTGTCTTGAAGTTGTTCAGATAAAAAGACATGAGCTTCATTGCTTTTAGCCACAACCATTAACCCACTTGTTCCTTTATCCAATCGGTGGACTATCCCGTGACGTTCTTCTCCACTGATGGTAGAAAGAGAAATGTTCTTTTTCTTAAGCCAATCGACTAAAGTGGGTTCGTTGACACTTGGTGCATCGTGAACAATTAAGTTTGACGGTTTGTTGATAACAAGAATGTCGTCATCTTCATAAATAATTTCAACATCAAAATCAATCTCTTGAGCCTCTTTCTTTTCTACTTCAGGTAAAAAGACTTCAATGTTTTGATTTAACTTGAGTTTTAAACCTGCTTTAGTGACAGTTTTACCATCAACTTTTACACACTCTTTTTTAATTAAATGTTCAATTTGATTTCTTGTTTCTTCTAAATTTAAAGATAAAAATTTATCTAATCTATTTTCCTCTTGAACAATAAAGTTTTTATTCATATTTTGCTACTCTTTCACTATGCGATTATTTGATAAAAGAATTATTTCACATTTTGATCATATTTTAGTTTTTTTGGTATTACCACTGATATTTTTGTCACATCATTTGATTAATGAAACAAATGAAATCTTAGCACAAAAACAGTTAATATACTTTTCAGTGGCAGCGATATGTTTTATATTGGTCTTTTTTTTGCCCATACGAAATAATTTGCGAGTGATTCCTTTTTTGTATTGGGTAGGGATACTTTTGCTTTTAGCCGTTGAGTTTTTTGGAGTGACAAAACTGGGAGCAACACGTTGGTTGGCGATTCCATTTACGAATGCCACCATTCAACCTTCTGAATTGATAAAACCCATCTTTTTATTGATGTTAGGATATTTAATTTATATTAATCCTCCCAAAAAAGAGGGCTATGGCATTAAAGAGTTTTTACACTTCTCTTTTTACATTTTATTGCCGTTTATTTTAATTGCCAAAGAGCCTGACTTAGGAACAGCAATGGTGTTGTTGTTTGTAGGGTATGGTGTGTTATTTGTTATTGGAGTCAGATGGAAAATATGGGCAGGAATCGCCATTGCTGTTGCGTTGGCTTCTCCTTTGATGTATACGTATATGATAAAAGATTATCAAAAAAAACGTATCACTGATTTTATCTCCGATGAGCCCAGTTATCATGTCCAACAATCCATTATTGCCATTGGTTCAGGAGGATTGTTTGGCAAAGACCAAGAAGATGCAACTCAAACCCAGCTTAAGTTTTTGCCCATTGCCACAAGTGATTTTATTTTTGCTTATTTTGTTGAACGATATGGATTTATTGGAGCAGTGGGGTTGATTTTTTTGTACTTATTGTTGATTACGCATTTACTTTCACATAATTACAGCATCAAAGATGATTATTTGGTTCGAGCCTTTGCTTCGGGCGTGGCATTGCTCATATTTTTTAATATGAGCATAAATATTTTAATGGTGATTGGCTTTGCCCCTGTTGTGGGCTTGCCTTTGCCTATTTTTTCGTATGGAGGAAGTTCCTTTATTACGTTTATTGTCTTTTTTGCCATACTGGAAAATCTTTTGGCATTTAGATACAAAGATTTATACAATTACGAAAGGAAATTATAATTTGAAACCACAAAGCACAACATTTATTGGATTTACAGACGATTTTGAATCTTCCAAAGCGGTTTTGTTTGGCGCACCATTTGATGGTACAACTTCGTTTAAACCGGGCACAAGATTTGCTCCTGCTGCAATGAGAGAAGACTCTTGGGCAATAGAGAGCTACAGCCCTTATTTGGATAAAGATTTAGACGATATGCCTTTATTTGATTATGGTAATTTAGAATTGCCCTATGGTGATAAAATGCAAGTGTTACAGATGATTGAAAAGACCGTGGATGAGATTGTTGATGCCAATAAAATCCCCATTATGATAGGCGGAGAGCATTTGGTTTCATATGCTCCTGTGAAATCGTTGGTCAAAAAATATCCCGATTTACATGTTATTCATTTTGATGCTCATACGGATTTACGTCAAGAGTTACTGGATGAAGCCTTTTCACATGCTACTGTTATACGAAGAATCAGTGAACTTCTTCCTAAAGGCAATGTCAATCAATTTTGTATTCGTTCAGGACTCAAAGAGGAGTTTGAATGGGCAAAAACCAATGTTCATTTAGAAAAATTTACTTATAATACTTTGGCCAGTTGCGTTAAGCGACTTCAAGATAAGCCGGTGTACATCACCATTGATTTAGATGTCTTTGACCCTTCTGTTTTTCCAGGAACAGGAACGCCTGAGCCAGGTGGGATTGATTTTCAAGATATGCTTACCATTATTAAAACCTTAAGTTCATTAAATGGTGTTGTTGGTATGGATGTGGTTGAGTTATCACCCAAATATGATGCCAGTGGTGTTTCAACAGCCGTTGCGTGTAAAACTCTTCGTGAATTGGTTTTAGCTACCGTAAAATAATCAGTACAAAAAGTAGTTCACATAAATTTTAATTTTTGTGGGCTCTTTGGGTCGGGGGTAATCTTTATAAGCGATTCGTATGGTTTCAAGAGTGTTCTCATCCAAAGAAGTTGAATGAGAACTGCTTGTGAGTCGTAAATCGGAGATATCCCCATTGGGATAAAGCATAAATTCCACAATATTTGTGCCATCTTGTCGAAGTCTGGCTGCTAAAGAGGGATAGCGTAAATACTTTTGGGTAATTCTTCCAATGTCGCGTAAATTTTTTTGTAAAAAAACTTTTTGAACTTTATTAAAAGAGTTATACTCCTCTCCATATAACTCCAAATAACTTTGTGTAATAGTGTCTAACATATTTCTGTCAAGCTCAGGTGTGGCTAAGAAATCACTCAATGTCTCTTTTTTTAGTTTTTCTTGCTCTTTTTCTAAGGGTGTTTTAGGTTTTTCTTTGGGCAAAGGGTGTGTAAAAGTGGGTTGTACTTGTTGGGACGTTGTTGGCTTAGTAACTGTTTTTTTAGCCTTCTTTACCACTTCTCTTTTGGGTTGGGGTTTTATCTTTTCCACTTTTTTAAAAGGTTCTTCAACTTTTGGAGAAGCTAGAACTTCTTTTTGTTCAACAGCTGGAGCTGCTTTGAGTTTAACCATACGGATATTTGAAGCAATATTTTTTTCTTTGTTTTGATTTTGCGCACTGTTTTCCTCTTTGGGTACATTATAATTGAGTAAAAAAAGGATATGAATAAATATTGATAAAATTAATGCAATTGTGAGCTTTTTCATGGGTGGATTGTAGTATAATATTGCTTTTAATTTAATATTTAGGACTGTTATATGTATGAAAAATCACAAGAAGCTTACCGTCAAGCATTAGAAGTAATACCAGGTGGAGTGGATTCTCCTGTTAGAGCATTTAAAAGCGTAGGAGGAACACCGTTATTTATTCAAAAAGGTGAAGGCTCTTATTTACACGATATTGATGGAAACAGATATTTGGATTTTGTACAAAGTTGGGGTCCTTTGATTTTTGGACATTGCGATAAGGATATTGAAGAAGCGGTCATTAAAACTGCTAAATTGGGTTTGAGTTTTGGTGCGCCAACACTTCTTGAAACTCAACTGGCAGAAGAAATTGTTGAGATGTTTGATAATATTGATAAAATCCGATTTGTCAGCAGTGGAACCGAAGCGGTTATGAGTGCCATTCGATTAGCCCGTGGAGTTACCAGTAAAAATGATATTATTAAATTTGAAGGGTGTTATCATGGACATTCAGATTCATTGCTTGTTCAAGCAGGTTCAGGATTGGCAACATTTGGAACACCAAGTAGCCCAGGAGTACCGGCTGATTTAACCAAACACACACTACTTTGTGAATACAACAATATTGAAAATTTGAAACAGTGTTTTGCTGATTCAAACGATATTGCGTGTATTATTATTGAACCCATTGCGGGAAATATGGGATTAGTTCCTGCGAGTGATGCTTTTTTACAAACGTGCAGAGAATTATGCGATGCCCATGGAGCGTTATTGATTTTTGATGAAGTAATGTCAGGGTTTAGAGCTTCATTAAAAGGGGCACACGGTGTAGTTTCACAAAGTGCAGATATTGTCACTTTTGGTAAAGTTATCGGTGCTGGAATGCCTGTAGGTGCATTTGGAGCCAGTAAAAAAATTATGGCACACTTAAGTCCAGAAGGTACGGTTTATCAAGCAGGAACATTAAGTGGGAACCCTGTTGCCATGGCAGCCGGACTGGTAAGCTTACAAAAATTAAAAGCTAACAATGGCATTTACGCTGAACTGGAAGCCAAATCAAAAAGATTGATGAATGGCTTTAAAGAGGTTGCTTCTAAAAATAATATTGCCCTTCAAGCAGATACCAGAGGAAGTATGTTTGGATTTTTCTTTTGTGAAACCATGCCAACAAATTTTAAAGAAGTAGGGCTTTGCAATTTTGAACGATTTGCAAAATTCCATCAAGAGATGTTAAAACGAGGTTTCTATTTTGCGTGCAGTCAGTATGAAGTGGGATTTATGTGTACCACGATTACCAATGAAGAGATTGATGCGTGTATTGATGCAGCCAATGAGGTGATGAAACAGCTATGAGTAACGAATTAAATACAAACGAGCCTAAACATCAAGGAAAATTAAGAGCATTGGACTCATTATCATTGGGGATTTCTATGGTTGTTGCCGTTGCTCTTGGAGTAGGAATTGGTCTTTTACTCAAAGATTGGACGGGGAAAACGTGGACGTTGTGGATTGGTGTACTTTTGGGGATTTTAGCGGCATTTAATAATGTGTATAAAGCCTATAAACGGGCACAAAAAGAGTATGAAGGAATGGAAAACGACCCTCGATATGCCCATCGTGCTAAATACGGTGATCAATCAAACGATGACGATAATTAAAAATTTTGCCAAGTTTTATATCTTTTTAGATTTGGTGGTCATTGTTGTTTGTATCGCTTTGGATAACTATCTTTGGCTTTTAAATACACAAGTGGCGTTTATCTCAGCAATGGCAATTACCATTGGCTCTTTTTTAGGATATCAACGCAATATCCAAAAAAGAGTTGAGAACATAAACCCCAGTGATACCTCTTCTTTTGAACCTCGAGATAAGATTGATGAGATTGATGACCCTTATGATTTGTACGGAGAAATCAACGAACAACAAGAGTTTAGTGCCAGCGAAATTAAAACCATCATTCAAGAGGAGAAAAAGAAAGTTAAACAAAACAGCTTTAAAAATACCATTTTTTCGGCAACAGGTTTTGCTTCTTTATATCGTCTTGCTGGCTATGCTCTTTTGATTTTTGGATTTTTTGCCCTTAACAACAATGGTTTGTTGCATGTTTTTTCGTATTTAATTGGGCTGTTTATTGTAACTATGGCTACCTTGATGATTAACATCAGTTCAAAATCAAAGGCAGATCAATAGTTACTTTTTGTTCTTCTATGGTTAAAATATAAGAGTTGGAGTTGGTTTCTAAATTTTCATTGACATTTAAATAGCCATCGCTGACAATGTCAATACTGATTAAAGAGTATTTTTGTTCCTCAATTCGAATGTATTCACCAATTTTTAATTTAATTGAGGTACTAATCGTTGTACATTGAGCAAACGCTTCATAGACTTTTCCGATAATTTTCAATAACTCAGGAACAATCATTTTAAACTCAGGAATAGAGGGATCATAATTTTTGATAAAATTAATTTCCCGTTTGGTTTTTAACGTACTGATATTTAAGTCCACCAAGGTAAAGATATTGGCAAACTCCCCATTTTTTGTGGAGAGTTTGTTCTCTTTTTTCACCATGGTGGATTTATAAAATTTGACAAATAACTCTTCTTCGGTTTCATAGCCCACGGTAATGGCATAAAAGACATAGTTTTTTATGGGTAAATTAATATACGATGTTGCAAACCCATAGGTCGCAGGCGCATATTTAATGGCAATATCGTACAGCTCTTTCGAACTGACACGATTGAGCAAAAACTGTGCTTCTGCATTTGAATAAAGCAGTTTTCCGCTGTTGGAAAAGGTCATAATGGGATTTAAATCTAACTCCACCCAATTTTCATAAAAATTCATAAAACGGTATTAACTTTCAACATAATTTTTTAAATTTTTCCCTACTTTTGGGTGTTTGAGTTTTTTAATGGCACTGGATTCTATTTGTCGAACTCTCTCTCTTGTAACAGCAAGTTCTTTTCCAATCTCTTCAAGTGTTCTATCACTTTCATCGTCCATAAGTCCAAATCTCATTCTTACAACGGCTTGTTCTCGCTCATTGAGTTGCCCTAAGATTTGATCAATTTGATTTTGTAAATCCTCTTTCATGATATTATCAACAGGAGTTGGTGCTTTTTCATCAGGAACAAAGTCTCCAAATTTACCGTCATCATCGCTTCCAATAGGGGCTTCTAATGAAACAGGCTCTTTCGTGATTTTGATAACTTGTTTGACTTTATCAACAGGCAAGCCCACTTCTTTTGCGATTTCTTCAACATCGGGTTCTTTGCCGTTTTCTTGGATTCCTTTTCTTATGATTTTATTGATTCGGTTAATCGTTTCAATCATATGAATTGGAATTCTAATCGTACGTGCTTGGTCAGCAATGGCTCGTGAAATGGCTTGTCGAATCCACCAAGTGGCATAAGTTGAGAATTTATACCCCTTTTTATACTCAAATTTATCCACGGCTTTCATTAAGCCAATGTTTCCTTCTTGAATTAAATCCAAGAAAGGTAAGCCTCGGTTGGTATATCGTTTTGCAATGGATACAACGAGTCGCAAATTTGATTTTGCCATTCGTGTTTTGGCTTCATCGGTGATTTTTTTACCTCGTTTGATTTGCTCCAAAATATCTTTTAATTGGTCGGGTTCTAAATCAAATCCCCCTTTTGAAGCCTCTTTTGTTTGAAACAGTTTTTTAATCTCCATGTAGGTAGAAACCATTGTGGCTTCAGGTACCATTGCGGTGATTTGCGCTTTAGATAAGTTAATAATATTATTTAAAAGCTTTTCATGGTTTTTTTGTAATGTTTCATTAAACAGAGGTAATTTATATTCTAAACGCTTTAATTCAGAATCAAAACCTGTGTCCGATTTAAGGGCTGTTTCCATAGCTTTTACGATTTCGGTAATTAATTTAGACGTAGGTCCTAAATCAATCAAAGCTTCTTTTAAAAGTTTTTTCTTGAATGAAATTGCCAATTGATGTTGCATTACTTCTACTTCATCCGTACTGTCAAAGACCTCTTCTTTGGCAATAAATTTCATCCAATCTTTTTTGGCTTTTTCTAAATTTTTAAATGCCTCAATAATCGCTTCAGCTCGTTTATCCAGTTTTTTTTGTTTTTTACTGTTTTCAACGTCTTCTTGAGAATCTAAATCGTCATCATCGCTGTTATCGTCATCATCTGTGTCATCGTCGTTATCATCGTCACCATCATCGTCATCAAAGTTTTTAAACAACTCTTTAACTTTTCGTTCACGATTAACCAAAGGTTCTTTGTATTCCAAAATAAAATCAATTAAATACGGAACAGAGCATATGGCATCTAAAATAACATCTTCGCCTGTTTCGATTTTTTTAGAAATTTCAACTTCTTCTTCTTTGGTTAAAAGAGGAATTTGCCCCATTTCTCGTAAGTACATTCGTACGGGAGAATCTGAACGACTCCACTCTAAGAGTTCTTTATTTTTTAATAAGTCGTAAACATTATCTTCAGCCTCTTTTTTGCTTCTTAAATCCTCTTTTCGTTTTGCTTCTGCCGCATTCATTCGTTTGGCTTGTTCTTGAGAAGAGATGAGTGTTACATTAAAAAGTTGGATCAGAGCTAACAATTTTTTTACATTGGCACCGGAGGGAGCTTTGGGAAAAATTTTAATTATCTTTTCGTAGGTTAAGACTGAATCTTTGTGTTCTTTAATGATAGATTCAATCACTTTATTTATATCTTTCACTGCCATTTGATATTAGTTCCTCGCTTTGATTATAAGGCGTATATTATACCCAAAAATACTAAAACTGCGATTAATTTTTCTCGCTTAATAAATTATTTTTTAAATTTAAGGTACAATACGCTTTTTAAAATAAATTTAATACGGTTTTGTTTGTTAAAGGTGCCCTAAACAATCAAACGACTTAAAAGGTGAATGATGAATACAATTAAAGGTAAAGTTTGGAATTTTGGAGCCAATATTGATACAGATGTTATCATTGCGGCTCGATATTTAAACAGTTCAGATCCAGAACATTTAGCCAAATATGTTATGGAAGATGCTGACCCTGATTTTCCAAAAAAACTTAACAGAGGGGATATTATTGTTGCGGGTGAAAACTTTGGCTGTGGAAGTTCGAGAGAACACGCTCCAATCGCATTAAAAGCTGCTGGAGTTGCGGCTGTTGTTGCGCCTTCTTTCGCTCGAATTTTTTACAGAAATGCATTTAATATGGGATTGCCAATTTTTGAACTTCCAGAGTCTTTAGAGATCAAAGAGGGTGAAGAGATCTCAATCAATTTAGATGCAGGAGAAATCACCAATTTAACCACAAACAAAACGTACAAATTTATCCCGATTCCTCCTTTTATGCAAGAATTAATTGCATCGGGTGGATTGATAAATTATGCTAAAGCTGAAATGACAAAAGGAAATTAACATGAAAACATATAATATCTCTATTATTAAAGGAGATGGAATTGGTCCTGAAATCGTCGATGAAGCGATAAAAGTATTGGATGCAGTCTCTTATGAGTGTGGATTTACACTCAATTACAGTGAATATTTAATGGGTGGCATTGCCATTGATGTAACAGGAAAACCTCTTCCTGAAGAGACTGTTACCGGTGTTTTAAAATCAGATGCGTGTTTGTTTGGAGCCATTGGAGGTGAAAAATGGGATACATTGCCAAGAGAGTTAAGACCAGAAACTGGATTATTGAAATTCAGAGAAGCCATGGGTGTTTATGCCAACTTACGACCCGCAATTATTTATGATGAATTGGTTAATGCTTCAACACTTAAACCTGAAGTGATTGAGGGTGTTGATATTATGGTTGTAAGAGAATTAATTGGTGGAATTTATTTTGGTCAACCAAGAGAAAATGACGGTTTTAAAGCGTTCAATACCATGGTATATACCAAACCTGAAATTATAAGAATTGGTAAAACAGCATTTGAACTGGCAATGAAACGAGATAAACGCGTCTGTTCTGTTGATAAAGCCAACGTATTAGAGGTTTCTCAATTGTGGAGAGATACAATGATTGAGCTTTCAAAAGAGTATCCCGAAGTTGAATTAACCCATATGTATGTGGATAATGCTGCCATGCAATTGGTACGAAACCCCAAACAGTTTGATGTTATCGTAACAGGAAATATTTTTGGTGATATTTTATCCGACACGGCTTCAATGGTAGTGGGTTCAATTGGATTATTACCCAGTGCAAGCACAGGAGAAAAAACGGCCATTTATGAACCCATTCATGGTTCAGCACCTGATATTGCAGGACAAGGTATTGCCAATCCCATTGCCACCATTGAAAGTGCAGGGATGATGCTTCGATACTCTTTAGGAGAAGAAGAAGCTGCAAATATGATTGATGCAGCAATTAAAAAAGCCCTTAAAGAGGGGTATCGAACCAAAGATATCGCTGCATTTGATGCCAAAAAAGTTGTCAGCACAACAGAAATGGGCGATGTGATTGCCAACTACATTAACAAAAAATAATGAAATACTCACTTTAGACTAAAGAAGCAGCATTTGCTGCTTCTTCTTGAAACTACGCTTAACAAAAACATAATTAAATTTTTTATTTTAAGTCTTATAATGATAGAATCAATAAAAATAATTATTCTTGGGAGAATTTAATGTCTGATAAAAAGTTTAGACTGGTAACAAGAAGTGACATGGATGGTTTGGTTTGTGGTACGTTATTGAAATATATTGGTATTATCGATGAAATTATTTTTGTGCACCCAAAAGATATGCAAGATGGAAAGATTGCTATTACTCAAAATGACATTACCACCAATTTACCGTATGTTGAAGGTGTTTTTTTAGCTTTTGATCACCACTTTAGTGAAACGTTACGAAATGAAAAAAAAGAGAATCATATCATTGACCCTAACGCTCCAAGTGCTGCTCAAGTGGTATATGATTATTATGGGGGTGCTTCTAAATTTCCCTCAACATTAAATGAGTTAATGGCAGCTTCCAATAAAGCCGATGCGGCGCAATTTTCAAAAGAAGATATTCTTGATCCTCAAGGATGGGATTTGTTGAGCTTTTTAATGGATTCACGAACGGGATTAGGACGATTTCGGGATTTTACGGTTTCCAATTATCAGTTAATGATGGATTTAATTGATTATTGCGCTGATCATACGATTGAAGAGATTTTGCAATTAAGTGATGTCAAAGAGCGAGTTGATTTATACAATAAATACAAAGAAGAGTTTGAAGAGCAATTGCACCGATGTTCAACCGTTCATGGCAATTTAATTATCATTGATTATCGAGGTGAAGATATTATCTATCCGGGGAATCGATTTTTAATTTATGCTCTTTATCCACAAACCAATATCTCTATTCATGCTGTTTGGGGAAAAGATAAACAAAATGTGGTGTATAGTACAGGAAAATCTATTATTAATAAAACGTCAAAAACCAATGTGGGAGAATTGATGCTTTCTTACGGTGGAGGCGGCCATGAGGCAGCAGGTGGTTGCCAAATTGAGCATGATAAAGCCGATGAAGTGTTACAAGAGTTGATTACAAAAATTAACCAAGACGGCTAATTATTGATTCAATGAGAGCAGAAGAATAAGCGATAAATAGAGTTTTGGCTCTATTTATTGCTTATGGCATCACTGTTAAGCAAGTCATCATGCTCTTCCATATCCCAAGGCAAAAGGCCCGGTGTGGTGTGAACAAAACGTAAATATTTTTCAAATTGATTTAAAATATCGTTGATGATAGTGTGATCTTCATATCCGTATAAATCATAGTGTAATCCTCCTCGTTTTAAAAAGACCTCGGCATTATAATAGTGTGTTTGACCTTTTAACTCTTCGATTTTTGTATATGAAAAATTTGGCATTTCATACTCTCTGAGACGAACTTCATAATAAAAATTAATGGTTTCATCCTTATAGATGGTAATCATGGCTCGAGTATACTCTTCGTCGTACTCCACGTCACATAACCATGTTGATTTTTGAAGTTCTTTTTGAACTTTTTTCATGCTGTTGTAAACATTGGTTTTAATAAACTCTTCGACCGCCTCTTTTTTGGGAAAATTAATTAATTCACTCAGTCGACCTTTCCAGTAATCTTCATTGTCTTCGACGGGGTGCTGGAAATTCATATTGACTGTATGTTGTAAACTCTCTTCTCTGTGATTTTCTATGATTAATGCTCGCCACATTCCAACAGCAGCGATGAGCATAATTACCGCAAACGGTAACGCACTTACAATCGAAGCCGTTTGTAATGCACTCAATCCCCCTGCAATAAGTAAAACAGCTGCTACAACGCCTTCTGTAGTAACCCAAAAAACACGTTGCCAAATAGGTGTTTGAGCAACTCCTCCCGAAGCCAAAGAGTCAATAACCAAAGAACCCGAATCTGAAGAGGTAACAAAAAAGGTGATAATCAAAATCACCGTAATAAAAGAGATGATGTCCGTTAATGGTAAACGCTCATAGAGTTTAAACAGGGCAATGGCTTTATCGTTTTGAACTTCCGTGATTAAACTTTCATACCCTTGAACCATCACCATGTGCAATGCCGTATCTCCAAAAACAGAAAACCATAAAAAGGTAAAAATCGTAGGGACTAACATAACCCCTACAACAAATTGTCGTATGGTTCTTCCTTTACTGATTTTGGCAATAAAAAGCCCCACAAAAGGAGCCCAAGCAATGGTCCAACCAAAAATAAAAAGTGTCCAGTTGCCTATCCAGTCATTAGAAGTATAGGCCTGTAAACTAAAGGTTCTCTCTACAATATTGCTTAAATAACTTCCTGTATTTTCTAAAAATGTGTTTAAAATAAAAATGGTAGGACCCACAACAAAAACAAATGACATTAACGCAATGGCAAGAAGAATATTGATAATAGACAGACGTTTTACTCCTTTGTCCATTCCTGCAATGACTGAAAACAGAGCCAATCCCGTTATGAGGGCAATGGTAATAACTTGAACCGTGATACTGACTTCAATGCTTGGCCATAAATAGTTTAGTCCGGCATTGATTTGTGATACCGATAATCCTAAGGTTGTAGCAATTCCAAAAAGAGTACCCAAAATCGCAAAGGTATCAACAATATGTCCTGCCGTTCCGTGAATTTTATCGCCAATTAAAGGGTAAAGTGTTGAGCGCATAGAAAGTGGCAGTCCATGTCGAAAAGCAAAATAAGCCAAAGTTAATCCCACTAAACCGTAAATCGCCCAAATATGAAATCCCCAGTGAAAATAGGCAATTTGCATGGCTTGTTTGGCGGCATCAACCGTTTGAGCAACTCCTTCTGGAGGTGAAGCATAGTGTAAAATGGGTTCAGCCACACCAAAAAAGAGCAGTGCAATTCCGTATCCTGCTGAAAAAAGCATGGCAAACCAAGAACCAAAACTGTACTCAGGTTCAGAGTGATCAGGACCTAATTTAATATTTCCCCAAGAAGACAGAGCAATACTTACAATAAAAATTAAAAAAATGGCAACAGCTAGCATATAAAACCAACCAAAATCTTGAGTGATATAGTGCAACGTATCAGAAAAGATTTCTCCTGCTAATGTGGGGTTGCTAATGGTTCCTACAACCAACAATACAATTACAACAACAGCAGGAATAAACACAGGGAAAAGTATTGTTGAGTTAGCTTGTTTAAGATTTTCTAAAGACATGAGTATCTCCTTTTTTTCATCTTAACAAAATAGAGATTAAATGGACAATTTCTCCAACAGTTTTTTATAAAAAATGTCAAAATCTTTTAAATGTAATTGCGCTTCTCTTTGTTTTTTTCCCCACATAGGTTCTGGGAAAAAAGAGTCTTCTTTAAATCGTGCCATAATATGAAAATGAACATGAGGCAAATAATTTCCAAAAGAGGCGATATTGATTTTTTCAGGTTCAAAATACTCCAGCATCTCTTTTTCTATAATGTCCAAACATTGAAAGATTTCAAGTCGTGTTCTCATATCACACTGGCTAAACTCTTTATAGGGATGTTGGGTAAAAAGTTTTAACCAAGGGATTTCGCTGGGTTCAACGACTATTTTGATAAATTCATTTTCATAGATTATTTTTTCACTCATATTGCTTCCTTTATAGCTTGTCAAAATCGACTTGTATCTCATCCATTTGGCTGGGTTTTAAATATTTGTGAGCATACTTTAGGTGTAATCCTTTTTTAACAAAAAATTTGATTAAGTCTTTATCCAATTCATTGTCTTTTGCCATAAATGAAAGGATTTTCATACTTTGATTTAAGCTGTTGGCATCTTTATAAGGTCTGTCATGAGCTGTTAAAGCTTCAAAAATATCGGCAATGGCTAAAATTCTTGCCTCAAATGAGATTTCATCGCCTTTAAGATTAAACGGATACCCTCCACCGCAAATCTTTTCATGGTGACCGCCTGCAATTCTTGGAATTTCTTTGAGTTTTTTAGGAAAAGGAAGGGATTCAAGCATTTTAATTGAAATAAGTGAGTGATTGTTAATGACCAATCGCTCTTCATTGGTCAATGTTCCTTTTTTGATGGATAAGTTATAAATCTCATTGGGTGTTAGCAAAGGATGGGATTTTCCATTAATGGTGACACTTTTTTGTGCAATCTCTTCTATGCGTTGGATTTTGGCATCTTCCATAAATTCACCGCCCGTATTACATACTACAATAAAGTCAAAATCATCATTGAGTTGAGCTATCTCTTCTTGAAATTGTTCTTCTAACGCCACTTGCGCTTCTCGAGTATTGCATAAGCTCATGGCTTTAAAAAAACTCAATTCTTTCTCTTTTTTTAAGAGTTCAAAACGCACTTCAACTTCGCTGATTCTGTCATGTATGGTTTGCAGTTTTCGTGCTTTATCAACCACATATTCAGGCGTAGTAATTTTACCAATATCGTGCATCCAAGCGGCGGTTTTAATCTCTTTTTTTTCATCTTCGTTATAAAACTTATCTTTGTAAAACGTATCATCTTCGTTAATCGCATCCACAAACATCTCAGCAATTTCAGCCACACGACCAATATGTCCTCCGGTATAAGGGGATTTTTCATCAATGGCAGTGGCAATGGTTTTAATAAATGAGTTTAAAAGATTTTCCAAATCATCAATGAGTTCTCGGTTGGAAATGGAAATAGCCGCTTGTGAACCCATGGATAAAATTAATTTTTCATCTTCTGCTGTAAACTCAATCGTGTTATGATGTTCATCTTGTTTGTTAAGCAGTTGTAAAACTCCAATCACATCGCCTTCATGATTGACCATGGGAACAACTAACATGGATTGGGTTTTGTATCCGGTATTTTTATCGAAATTTTTTGTACCTTCAAAGTTAAAGCCTTGTTCGGTGTAAACATCTTTGATATTTATAAGTTTATTTTCCAAAGCACACAACGCAGCAACCATCTCTTTGTTGGGTTTATTGTCGATGTATAAAGGCAATTTTGGCCATGTGATTTTATCTTGTGTTCCTCCCATTTTAATGCCCAAAGAATCCGTTTGAACAACCGTGAAAACCAAACTTTGTTCGTCCACCAAATAGAGCGTTCCCGCATCGGCATTGGTGAAGTTTTTGGCAACAAGTAAGATTTTTTCCATTAATACGTCAAAATTCTTTTCGCTGGTTAAAGAGTATCCGATTTCAATCAAATCTTGTATCTCTTGTTTTTGTTTTGCTTCTTCATTGATAACCGTTTGAGAGTTATCCAAAGTAAGAATATCACCGTCTTTTAAAATGGCTCCGTCGTTTAATAAAATATTGGCGTTTAAAATCTCTTTTTGAACCGTCTCATAAAAAGAGGGTTTAAGATGATTGATGTAAATCCTTACATCCTTTCGTTGCAACAATTCAAGCTGTTCTTTAAAAATTTTTGCCGTAAAATGCTTACTGTCTTGCGCCAATTTTTCAAAACTTGAGGGAAAAGAGATATCGAAAATGGCTGATTTAATTTTTTTATTTTGATTAATTTCTTCAAATAATGAGGGACAAATAAAGGTATCCGATGAAAAAAGCAAGGCATGGTCATTTTTAGAAATAACATATCCGCAACTTGAGGTGGTATGATTGTTTTTAACGGCTTTGAGTGAACAGTTCTCAAACTGAATTGTTTCTCCCAATGTAATTTCTTGAAATTTAATGGCATTAAACTTTTTATGAATCAGCTCAATCTCACTAAAGTCAGGCCAAATTTGCCAATTGAAAATAAATTTTTGAAGATGTTCTAATGTCTCTTTTAATCCATAAATAATAAGGGGAGTTTGACGTTGTGTAAAGTACGAATCAATTAAAAAGGGAATTTCAAAAATGTGGTCTAAGTGAGAGTGTGTAATAAAAATATGATCAATATATTGCGCTTTTTCTTTTAATGCACTTAGGATATTCCCTGCATCAATTAAGATATTCTCATCAACTTGTATGCAGGTGGAATTTTTATTGACACTCTTACTGCCATTAGCACCCAAAATCTTAATCGTGTTTTGCATAAAGTTCTCTCCCGAATGATTTACAGTTATTCTATCCAAAAATGAATTAAATCTTATTGGTGTCATATTCAAGTTACTTTAAGCTAAATTTTATTATAATCCAACTCCATTTTTCAACCAATGAGGAATTTTTTACCAAATACTTGTGTGTTTTGTAAAGAGTTGGTGAGAGGCTTAAGTGTTTACTTGGCCTTAGGATTTAAGTGACCAGTTCACTTCAATTGTGCCTTTTACCTGTTGATTAATGACAATAAACACAAAGGAAAGCAACAATGAAAGTTAGAGCTTCAGTTAAGAAAATGTGTGACAAATGTAAGATTGTCAAAAGAAGAGGAATCGTAAGAGTAATCTGCGAAACTAAAAAACACAAACAAAGACAAGGATAAAAAGACATGGCAAGAATCGCAGGTGTTGATTTACCAAACAAAAAAAGAATGGAGTACGCATTAACGTACATTTACGGAATCGGTTTACATAACTCTCGATTAATTTTAGATGCTGTTGGAATTGATTACAACAAAAGAGCTCATGAATTAACAGAAGATGAAGCAGCAAACATTCGAAAAGAAATCCAAGAAAACTACCAAGTAGAAGGGGATTTAAGAAAAAAAGTTGCAATGGATATTAAATCATTAATGGATTTAGGTTCATACAGAGGGTTAAGACATAGAAAAGGTTTACCTTGTCGAGGGCAAAAGACTAAAACAAATGCTCGAACAAGAAAAGGTAAAAAGAAAACTGTTGGTGCAGCAAGCAAATAAGGATAACTGATGGCAAAAAGAAAAGTAACTAGAAAAAAAATAGTAAAAAAGAATATTGCTGATGGTATCGTACATATTGCAGCAACATTTAACAACACAATGGTAACAGTAACAGACAATGCAGGAAATGCAATTGCATGGTCAAGTGCTGGTAACTTAGGGTTTAAAGGAAGTAAAAAATCTACTCCTTTTGCAGCACAACAAGCTGTTGAAGATGCAATGAAAAAAGCTATTGAACATGGTATCAAACACGTTGGTATTAAAGTTCAAGGACCAGGTTCAGGTAGAGATACTGCAGTTAAATCAATAGGTTCTATTGAAGGTATCACTGTGAAGTGGTTTAAGGATGTTACACCGTTACCACATAATGGTTGTAGACCTCCTAAGAGAAGAAGAGTGTAAGGAGTAGGTTATGGCAAGATACAGAGGACCAGTAGAAAAAATCGAAAGAAGACTTGATGCAGATCTTGGACTTAAAGGTGAGAGAAGATTATCAGGTAAGAGTGCTTTAGAAAAACGACCTTTCCCTCCAGGACAACATGGACAAAGAAGAGCAAAAATCTCTGAGTACGGTTTACAATTAAGAGAAAAACAAAAAGCAAAATATCTTTATGGGGTTTCTGAAAAACAATTCAGAAAATACTTCCAAGAAGCAGCACGAAGAGAAGGAAATACAGGGGAAAACCTTGTAAAACTTATCGAGCAAAGATTAGACAACGTGGTATTTAGAATGGGATTTGCTACAACACGAGCAAACGCACGACAATTTACAACACATGGTCACATCTTAGTGGATGGTAAAAAAGTTGATATTCCTTCATACTTAGTCAAACCAGGTCAAAAAATTGAAATTAAAGAAAAATCTAAAACTAACCCTCAAGTGGTTAGAGCATTAGAATTAACAAACCAAACGGGGATTGTTGATTGGGTTGATGTTGATAAAGATAAAGTTTTTGGTATTTTTACTCGAATTCCAACAAGAGAAGAAGTTGTTATTCCAGTTGAAGAGAGATTAATCGTAGAGTTATATTCTAAATAATAAAGCATAAGGTCGCATATGAAGAAATTCGCAGATACACCGTTTTTACCAACAGAAGTTGAGATAGAGGCTATTAGTGATACACAAGCTAAAATAACGGCATACCCATTTGAAAGTGGGTTTGCTATTACTTTGGCTCACCCGTTAAGAAGACTTCTTCTTTCAAGTTCAGTTGGTTATGCACCAATCGCGGTGAAAATTGAGGGTGCAAGTCATGAATTTGACTCGTTAAGAGGTATGCTTGAAGATATTGCTATTTTTATTATTAATCTTAAAAACATTAAATTCAAAATCACAAGTGACGAAAGCCAAGTGGTTGCTGAGTACTCTTTTGATGGTCCAAAAGAGATTAAAGGAAGTGATTTAGCAAACTCTGATTTAGAGATTGTAAGTCCCGATGCCCATTTAGCAACCATCAATAGTGATTGTAACTTAACATTCTCTGTTATCATTCAAAAAGGGATTGGTTATACACCATCTGAAGATATCAGAGATATGATTGGGACAGATTATATTCCTATTGACGCATTTTTCACGCCAGTTAAAAAAGTTGTTTATAGTATTGAAAAAATGTTAGTTGAAGATAATCCAAACTTTGAAAAAGCGGTATTTGATATTCACACTAACGGACAAATTTCGCCTATTGATGCGTTTAAAGAGTCTGTTTCTGTTATGTATTCTCAAATGTCAGTATTTAACAAAGTGTTTGATTTATCAGAAGTAACAGTCAATGACAATGGTGAAGAACCACTTGAATTAAAAGATTTAGTTGTAAAAATTGAAGACTTAAATTTAAGTGCTAGAAGTTTTAATTCTTTGGACCGATCAGGGTTAAAATATCTAGGTGAGTTAGTACTTATGAGTGAAGTGGAAGTAAGAAATATCAAAAATCTTGGTAAAAAATCATTGGATGAAATCGCTGAAAAGTTAGAATCTCTTGGTTTCCCAATTGAAGATACTCTTCCAGAAAATATAGCTTCTGCGTTAAGAAGAAAGCTAGAACAGTTAAAAGCATAATAAAGGTTTAATATGAGACATAAGCACGGATATAGAAAGTTAAATAGAACTTCTGCTCATAGAAAAGCGTTGTTAAAAAACTTAGCAATCGCTTTAATTGAGAGAGAAAAAATTGAAACAACAGTTCCAAAAGCAAAAGAATTAAAAAGATACATTGAAAGATTGGTAACAACGTCAAGAAATGCTGATTTTAATACTCACAGACAAGTATTTGCAGCATTACAAGATAAAGAAGCAACCAAAAAAATCATCAATGAAATTGCACCAAAGTATGTTGAAAGAAATGGTGGATATACGTCAATCATCAAAACACGAATTAGAAGAGGCGATGCTACGCCAATGGCATACATTGCATTTGTATAATAGAAGTTTGAGACGTTAAAAAAGGTCGAAGCATTTGCTTCGACCTTTTTTTGTACATAAAAATTAGCTCAAAATAAAATAATTTTTTCCGTACAGAGGCAACAAATAGTTTTAATAAAAGATATTGTATAATATTGCCTTGTTTAATATGGAAATGTAGGAGTAAGAGATTGATAACACTAAAAGAAGCACTGACATTAAACAGCAGTGAAATTGAAAATTTAAGAAAAGAATTAAAAGAAAAAATCGCTTTAAATAAGCATTTAGGTGCTTATGTTGAACAACTTACTAACACAGAACTCAATGAAACTCATGCAGGAATTCCCATTGCTATAAAAGATAATATCAATGTTAAAAACTGGGAAATTACTTGCGCAAGTAATATTTTAAAAGGGTACATTTCACCCTACAACGCAACCGTTATCAACAAACTGCAAAAAGCGGGTCTTGCTCCTTTTGGAAAAACCAATATGGACGAATTGGCGATGGGAAGTTCTACCGAAAGCTCTTGCTATGGCAAAACGTTAAATCCTGTTGATACTTCAAAAGTACCAGGAGGCAGCAGTGGTGGAAGTGCTGCTGCTGTGGCTGCTGGATTGGCAATAGCGGCATTAGGAACAGACACGGGTGGAAGTATTCGACAACCTGCTGCGTATTGTGGTTGTGTGGGAATGAAACCAACCTATGGAAGAGTTTCACGATACGGGATTGCTGCGTATTCTTCTTCGTTAGACCAAGTAGGTCCTATCACACAAAATGTGGAAGATGCAGCTCTTTTGTACGATATTATTGCAGGACACGATGAAAAAGATTCCACCTCTTCTGAAATTGTCAATACACCTGTTGCTCCTAATTTAAACCCAAACCGACAATTAACCATTGCCGTGATTGATAATTTTATCAATCAAGCCAGTGAGGAAGTTAAAAAAGGGCATGAAGAAGCTGTAGAAGCGTTAAAAGCAGCAGGGCATACCATTATTCACAAAAATATGGTGGATACGTCGAAAATATTGTCCAGCTATTATATTATTGCTACAGCAGAAGCTTCAGCAAACTTTTCACGA
Organism: Epsilonproteobacteria bacterium UBA4036; assembly: GCA_002382325.1. Classification (GTDB taxonomy): domain Bacteria; phylum Campylobacterota; class Campylobacteria; order Campylobacterales; family Arcobacteraceae; genus Marinarcus. Next base: position 378,498 of record DGAG01000007.1, on the reverse strand, counting down.
CTCGATGGAATACGATACGGAAATCGAAAAGACGAGGGCAATTTAAAAGAAGTTTACTTACAAACCAAATCACAAGGATTTGGGCAAGAGGTACAAAAACGAATTATGTTGGGATCGTTTGTACTAAGTTCGGGCTACTATGATGCGTATTATATCAAAGCTCAAAAGGTACGACACCTAATCAAAGACGAATACGAAGCCATTTTTAAAGAAGCCGATTTAATCCTTTCACCTGTTGCTCCTACGGTTGCACCAGAGTTTGGAAGTTTTAAAACATCTTTAGAGATGTATTTAAGTGATATTTATACGATTTCAGTGAATTTAGCGGGATTACCGGCTATTTCATTGCCTGTTGCAAAAACACAAACAGGTATGCCAGTAGGACTTCAACTTATTGGTCGTGCATACGATGAACAAACCTTGTTTGATGGGGCGTTAAGTTTAGAAAAACAAATTAATTATACAAATATATAGGGGATAACATGAGAATAAGAAAAAAAGCACTCACTTTTGAGGATGTACTGCTTGTACCTGCTAAATCCGAAGTATTACCAAAGGAAGTGTGTTTAACCACCAAATTAACAAAAAATATTACAATGAATATTCCTTTTGTCAGTGCTGCTATGGATACCGTAACTGAATATAAAGCAGCCATTGCGATGGCAAGATTGGGAGGAATTGGAATTATCCATAAAAATATGGACATCCAATCTCAAGTATTGCAAGTGCAAAAAGTGAAAAAAAGTGAAAGTGGAATGATTATTGACCCTTTTACCATTACACCGGAACAAACACTTCAAGACGCAGAAGATATCATGGCAAATTATAAAATCTCTGGTGTTCCCGTGGTTGATGAAAACAAAATTTTGGTGGGAATTTTAACCAACCGAGATATGCGGTTTACCAAAGATTTTAGTTTAAAAGTTAAAAATAATATGACTAAAATGCCTTTAGTGACAGGAAAAGAAGGAACCTCTTTAGAAGAAGCTGCTGATATTATGCACCAAAATAAAATCGAAAAGCTTCCCATTGTCAATGCACAAAACAAACTTATTGGGTTAATTACGAGCAAAGATATTAATAAAAAAAGAGATTATCCTAACTCAAACAAAGACAGCTTTGGACGACTTAGAGTCGGTGCTGCTATTGGAGTAGGACAACTTGACCGTGCAACGGCTTTAGTTGAAGCAGGGGTAGATGTTTTGGTATTAGATTCAGCTCACGGACACTCAAAAGGGATTTTAGACACCGTTAAACTTATTAAAGAGCAACTTAACGTTGAAGTAATTGCTGGAAACGTGGCAACTGCAGAAGCTACGGCTGATTTAATCGCTGCAGGTGCAGATGCGGTTAAAGTAGGGATTGGACCAGGAAGTATTTGTACGACAAGAATCGTAGCAGGTGTTGGGATTCCTCAAATTTCAGCCATTGATGAATGTGCAGCTGAAGGAGCAAAACACGGTGTGCCAATCATTGCAGACGGTGGAATCAAATACTCAGGCGATGTGGCAAAAGCTTTAGCCGTAGGAGCAAGTTCTGTGATGATGGGAAGTGCCTTAGCAGGAACAGATGAATCTCCGGGAGAAGTGGTACTTTTCCAAGGAAGAAAGTTTAAAACATACCGAGGGATGGGCAGTATTGGCGCAATGACAAAAGGAAGTACCGACCGATATTTCCAAGAAGGAACCGCAGCTGATAAACTTGTACCCGAAGGAATTGAAGGGCGAGTTGCTTACCGAGGTGAAATCGCTGATATTATCCACCAATTTGTAGGAGGACTTAGAAGTTCAATGGGATATTTAGGAAGTAAAGATATCCCCACATTCCAAGAAAGAGCAGAGTTTGTAGAGATTACGAGTGCAGGGTTGAGAGAGAGTCATGTGCATGATGTGACTATCACAAACGAAGCACCAAACTACCATATTTAGAAAGCTTTAGCTTTTTAAATATTCTACGTTCACCTTCATTTTTAGAGACAGTCACTTACACGTGTAAGCTCCTGCCTCTAAAAACTTGTCTGCCTTGACTCTTTAAATTCTAAAGCTTTCTATATTTTTTGAATTAACCAAACAAAATCTAATATTTTTAACATCACATTTTTAAATTAATGCAAATTCTAAAAGTCAAGTGGACTTCTTATTTCATTTTTATTTAGCTCTTTTACTACGTGTGTATATATCATCGTTGTTTCTATGGACTTATGTCCTAACAATTCTTGAATACTTCGTATATCTGTACCATTTTGAAGTAAATGAGTAGCATAAGAGTGTCTGAAAATATGGGATGTAACTCTTTTATCTATATTAGATTTTTTAACTGCGCTTTTTATATTTCTACTTAAAGTTACATCTAAAATATGATGCCGTCTTTGTTCTCCACTTCGTGGGTCTGTTGAGATTTTATCCATAGGAAAAATATATTGCCACTTTGTTTCATACTTTGCCTTGGGAAATTTCCGCTCTAGTGCATAAGGGATATATACACTTCCAAAGCCATCTTTTAAATCTTTTTGGTGTATCTCTTTAACCTTTTCTACTTGAATTTTAAGTTCATCTTTTATTCTTAGAGGTAATGGCAAAGTTCTGTCTTTTAGTGATTTACTATCCCAAATATAAATTTTATCAAATCCGAAATCTATATCTTTTATTCGTATATTTTGCACTTCAGCCATTCTTAAACCGCAACCATACATAAGCTTTACTATTAGCTGATAAATACCTGACATATTTAATATAATACTTCTTACTTCATCAATTGTTAGGACTACTGGTATATGTTTTCTCTCTTGAGCTCTTAAAGCTTGAATATTTTGGTCTTGCATTGAAATATCCAATATTTCACGATATAAAAATAAAATAGCATTAAATGCTTGATTTTGAGTAGTAGGACTTACTTTTTGTACGGTAGCCAAATGAGTTAAAAATTGCTCTATCTCAATTTTTCCCATATCTTTTGGATGTCGTTTATTGTGAAAAAGTATATATCTTTTTGACCAATGTAAATATACTTGTTCAGTTTTTATACTATAATGTTTAAATCTAATCTTGTCTCTCATGATTTCAAGTAATTTTTTACCCACAATATTCTCCTTTCTTAAATAAATATAAAAACCAACATTATGTAGGTTTATTACGATTTTTAATAAATAATAGTACATAATATTGTTTTATTACCGATATTCCCATCTAAACTATACATTAAAACTATATCAAAAAATTAAAATTTACTATAATAATATGACATATTGCAATGTTTTTTATACTAAAATGTTAAGAAGACTTTAGTTAAGGTGTTTATAGTTATTTTAATATACAACATTTTTAATGTAAGTTATTTGTCGTTTTTCAGTGTGTTTTATATATAATGTATGTTCAATAAATAGTTATGTTAACAATAAGGAAATAAATGAGAGAATCTTTTAAAAGTAAAATTATAGAAGTTTGTAATAAAAAAATTGAAACTAAAGGTTCAAATGTTGGATTATCTTTTTATGCATTTTTTGCAAATAAAAACGATGACCCTGAACTTTTAATGGAAGTTGCAGAATGGTGGATTTTAACACATAAGTTAGACCATTTTGAAAAAGCAGTAAAAATTAAAAAAATGGTTGAGTAAGTAAAAAACATAACAAATACGAGGAGACCAATAATTTACCCTAGCAGGAAAATTATTGCTCACGACAAACGTTATGTTTATATTAAAACAGGAGACAAAGTTGTCAAATAGTAAATGGAAAAATGGTTTTTTAAAAACTGGATTGCCACTAGAATATGTAACAGCAAATATTTTGAATAAAATGGGACATAGTATCTTTGGTGAGTATCCATATATTAGACCAAATGAAAGTGGTGAATTAAAAGAATTTTCTATTGATATAAGAACTCATAAATGTCTTGATTCTAAGGAAAGGCTTTTTATATTAGATATGCTTGTTGAATGTAAATATCGCCAACCTGGTACAACTTGGATTTTTTCACCATATCCTACTGATAGCATGCCAATTGGACTTGTTCAGTCTACAGAAGACCTTGTTCCAGTTAGACTTCAGGGACACTCGTTATGGAATTTTGAAAAAAGTATAGGATATTGTGTTAGTGGAGTTGAGTTAATGAATAATGGAGGAGGAAATACAGATGGCAGTAAGCATGGGGTATTTCAACTACGTTATGGGATGCCGGTATTACTAAAGCATTTATATGAACTAACTGTAGAACATACATGGTCTAATGGACGTAATATTGACTTTTTATGTCCGATACTAGTGACAACAGCTGAAATAAGAGTCATAAAACCTAATATAGAGCTAGAAAATTTCTTAGAAGCTTCTGAACTAGATGATATTTCAGAAGTTAAAGAAGCAATTATATTAAATGAACGTACAGGCCCTCAGTTACAAAGCTTTTCAGATAAATTAGCTGAAGAATTTATTAATAGTAAACCTGAACTTGAAATGAGATTGAAAGAATTAGCAAAAGTTCTTGTTGGAAAAGAATGGGAAAGTAGATATGCTCCAGATATAGATACAATAAGACGAAGTTTTGGTCAAAGTGCTGAACGTGTACTAGTTATAAATTATAAATTTTTTGAAAAAGTAATTTTAAAGTTAGAAAAAGCGTTAATGGAAGATATTGATACAGAAAAAGTATATGCAAAAATTGAGGATAAACAAAATATGTTTTCTCTTCTCAAAGTGTAGATTTAAACATAACAAATCAGAGGAGCTAATAAATTACCCTACGGGCAATTTATTAGCTCATTTTAAACGTTGTATGAAATAGTCGTAACTAATTTAAAGGATAAAAATGTCTGTTAAAAAAGTATCAATAATGATAAATCAAAATAATTCAAAGGAATTATTTAAAAAATGGAATAAGAAGAATCAAGGAAATATTAAATGTTCAATTCCTGAATGTTCTGAATATACAAAAGATGCATATGTTGTTAATGAGGTTGGTAACTCAAATAAATTTATCACACCATTATGTCCATCGTGCTATAAACAACAAAATAATGATCATAGTAATGGGCTAGTTATATTTATTGAACGAAATTTATTATTAAAGTACAATAATTAGAATTATAATAATATATACAACAAATACTAGGAGAGGAACGAGACCTAACTTGCGGTTAGTTTAAGATTTTTATTACAAATAGAGTTATAAGTAATACAAAAGTTAAATGACCAAAATCGGTTCGTCCCTCAAGACCGCCGTTATATATTAAAAAAGAAGGAAAATAATGGATATGTTAACAAAATTATCATTTATATTAATAGGTGGCATAATAGGCTTCTTATCTGCAATATTCAAAGATTATCTTTTAGAAAATAAAAAAGAAAAAATCAGACAAACAATACTAAAAAAAGAAAGACTTGAAGAATTATATATATTATTAGATCATTGGTCTAGTAGTTTTTCAATACATGGATCTAACTTATTATCTGTTATGAATAATGATATTACCTATAATCAATACTTAGATTTACTTAGTAATAAAAAGAATAATTTTGAATTTCATAGAATTAAAATGCTTGTAAATATATACGCTAAGGAACTTGATGTATATTACCAAGAAGTATTAGATACAAGTGGTAAAGCAAATAAAATTCAAACTAAATTTAAATTTGAATATGAAAATGGTAATACAGTCGGTCAAGATTTTATTAATACATATAAAAATGAATTATACGAATTCTTAATCAAGATTGAAATATTACAAAAAAAGTTAGCATTATTAATAAATACATAACAAATCATTGGAGCCAATAAATTACCCTGCGGGCAATTCATAGGCTCATTTCAAACGTTAGGTTACAAAACTATTATTCTTAATATTTAAATTAATTGGAAAAAAATGATACAAATTGGTAATGCTGAAGCAATTTTACAACTATCTATAGCTCTTAATTTAGCGTACTTTTCTTTTCGTGAAATTAGGACACCATCATTCACTGAATACCAAAAATATATTGATAAATTAAAAAATAAAATTTCAGATTTATATCTTCAATTGTCAGTTATGAAAGAACCAAACTCTTCTACCCCATTAGGAGATAAAAAAAGGTTACTCTATGGTGAAAAAAGAAAGAGCGAATTTTATCTTAATATGCATCAAGCAAATATACTTGGTGTAGAAGATCCATATTCAGAAAATATGTATTCAGCTGATAATTTTTTACGAATTTATTCTATAATAGTAGCTACTTTGGGGGTCATATTTCTATACTTTATTTCTATAGACCCAAAATATTTATTTCATTTAAAGTTGTATACTGGTGTAATCTTTTTTTTCTTTTCACCTACAATTTTGTCTGTTATATATAATCTTTTAATTCTTCACTTATTAAAACAAACAAGAAAATATTTAAATGGAATTGAAAAAGAAATCCATGATATTGAAAAAAAAGTAGCGCAAGAATATATTCCTATGAATAAAAAAATTAAAGATAAAATAACCTAACAAATCATTGGAGAGAAATATTTGACCCTACGGTTCAAATATTTCTCAACTCAAACGTTAGAACTCACAATAAAAGGAAATTATGAAATATTATACAAAAATATTAGTACCTGAAAATAATAGAAGAATTGCTAAGCTACATGAGTTTAGAAATATAGTAATAAATTATTTTAATAATAGTCATTCAGAATTTCTTGATGATGTGATAACTGAAAAAAATGAAGCTCAGCAATCAAGAATACAAATAAATAGAAATATGGATGAAATTCATGATATTATTCTAAGCTCTGGAATAAACCCATCTATACAATATACTCCACCGCCTGCCGTTGGTGGATATATAAAAAATATTGATTTAATAAAAAATATTTTCTATATTAATAGTTTTGATATTGATCCAAACTTTATACTTGATTTTATTGATAGGTCAATTGGAATATATGAATCAAATTATACATCAGCTTTAATCAGAACATTTAATCCTATATTTTACATAGGATTAGTATTTGATTATATATCTGAACTACCCTTTATAGCAATTTCAAAATTTGGATTTAGTAGACAAAAAGCTGAAGCTTCTCCTGTTGGTAAGTTCATCAAAGGTATTTTATACTTAATAACTGTAATAGCAGCACTTCTTACAATATTACAATTATTAGATTTTCTAGAACCAGTTAAAGTTTTTATACATGAAATAATAGGTTCTAACAAAACATTGGAGAGAAATATTTGACCCTGCGGTTCAAATATTTCTCAACTCAAACGTTATGCTGCCGGAAGGGGTTTAAATGGAAATAAATCAGTTAGATACAACTATGCTTGTAGCAATAGTCTCTGCAACATCAGCAATTGTAGGTGTCGTTATTTCACAAATTTTTGTTTTATTCAAAGAATACCTTAATAAAAAGCATCTAAAACAAATCCTTTTACGTGAAAAGTATGAAGAATTATCTATGTGTGTTCAAAATGCGATTGTAAATTCTAATCAAGCCGAAGATTCTAGGAGTATAAGTGAATTGACAAAATTCGCACTTAATGAACCCTTGCGAAAATCTGTATCCTTATCACTGATATATTTTCCAGAATTCAAAGAAGCCATTATTGATTTGAATAATACTTATATTGATCATTATAATGTTCTTGTTGAAAACTACAAGCGAGGTATTAATGAAACTGTAGGCACCCAAGCAGCAGCACATAACTATCAAGATTATATTGACACAACTAAGCAATTTCAAATGGCCAGACAACAGGTTGATAATTTGATAGAAAAATATGCTCGTAAATATGCTAAAGCATAACAAATCAGAGGAGCCAATAAATTACCCTACGGCTAATTTATTAGCTCATTTTAAACGTTATGTGTTAAAACTTACAATAAAAGTAATTTAGATATAATTTATAAAAATAAAAGGAAATTATTAATGGCAACTAAAAATAATAAGCAAATCATAGAAGAAAAATTAAGTTTACTAAGTGAAGCTAAATTAGATTTGATTTTAGATGAAATAAATCAACTTACAACACAAGCTGAATTGAATGAAATAATATTATCAAATATAGATAATACTGCTTTTGATGATGATTTAACACCTGCTTTAGAAAGTATTGATATGAGTGATACAATATCTATTCTTAATCAAATAAAAGCTGAATTAAATAAGAAATGACATCAAAACAATTTAGTGAATTAAATAACAAACTTAAAAATGAAAAAGAAAAGGTCACTGAAAGTTTAACAGAATTATTAGATAAAGCAAAAAGCAATAAATTAGATACAAAAGTATTAAATGCAGTTCATTCTATAGGAATAAATTTTTTTATTGAATTTGAAAACTTTTTAACCAGTTCATCATCTGAATATGAACAATTATCTAAGGTACAAATTGAAGATATTTTAACTAGTATAGAAAATATTTTAAAATATTCAATTGAATATTGGGATATTATTAGAGATGTCTCTTCAATTCTTAATGTCACAGTGGAACCTCAAAATAATTTTTTATATACATCACAAGTTGTATTGAAAACTTACAGAAAAAATACAGCAAAAGAAATTAGAAAAGAATTTGAATCTAAATCAATTCCTGTTAAAGGTTTTATTGCAAAGGAGAAGTTTAAATTGACAACACCAAAACTTGATGTAACTTCACTTATTATCGGAGTAATTTTACTTTCAATAACAGCTTATATTGCTTTTATTATAAATATTAGCACAGGTACACAATATTGGATTACAAGAATTTTTGGTAGTTTAGGTACAGCCTTAGTTATTACCGCATTTTCTAAACATTTTATTCAAGCTAAAATCAATATACCAAGTTATGCTATAACTGCTACAGGAGCAATAGCAATATTTTTAATATTGTATCTTGTTAACCCAGCTAATGAACCTCAATATAATGTGAAAAATAATGCAACAAATATCGTTAACAATGGAAATAATAATACGGTCATTATTGAAAAAAACTTAGCTCAAGATTTTTATAAACCATTAAGTATTGAAAAAGAGTTAAATATGCAATTATTAATTTCGTTATCGACAAACAAGGATTCTAATTATTTACAACAACTTGCATATAATCCTCAATATTTAAGTACAAACTTCATAGATTCATTTAATATTTTTCAAAACATCAAAGATAAGCAAATGCTTTCTTATTTAATACAGCTCAAACCTCTCTTAAAAGAAATTAATAATAATATTGAAAAACTACACAATGCCAATATACGTATGTTAAGTGGGGATTTACAAAGTATACAGCAAGCTATTTTTGATTTTGTATACGTAAGCGATAAAGCTAAAAGAACAATTGAACTATATCAACTTATTGAAAAAACACATAACAAATCATTGGAGAGAAATATTTGACCCTGCGGCTCAAATATTTCTCAACTCAACCGTTATACCTACAAAGGAGCATGATGAGTTTTGTAGCAACCATTACAATTTTAGCGTTAATAATTATGGGACTATTTCATTTTTACTGGGTATTTGGTGGTAAAGTTGGTTTGGATAAAGCCTTACCAACTAAAGATGGAATAAAACTATTAAATCCAAGTAAAGCTTTAACATTTTTTGTTGGTGTTGTTTTAATTGTTTTTGCATATATTGCATATGCTTTACAGTTTTATGATTTTACAGTCAATGAAAATCAAAACTTTTATTTATATAGTGGGATATTTTTATCCACTATTTTTACCTTAAGAGCAATAGGTGAGTTCAATGCTGTTGGGTTTTTCAAAAAAATAAAAGATACAGAATTTGCAATTTATGACACAAGATATTTTTCACCATTGTGTATCATACTAGGTGTTGTATTTGCTATATTGGTATACAAGGTATAACAAAACATTGGAGAGAAATATTTGACCCTGCGGCTCAAATATTTCTCAACTCAACCGTTATGCCTTTGAAAGGAAAAGATGACTCCTCCAATAATTGATACTAAAAGACTGTATTTCGAGAAAATCACAGAAAAACATTTAGAAAACTTATATTCATTACTTTCAAACAAGAAAGTAATGAAGTACTTTCCTTCGACTTTGAATCGTGACGAGACAAAAGAATTTTACGAAAAAATTCAGGAGAGATACCAAGATGATGGGTATTGCTTTCTTGCGGTTATAAGAAAACAGGATAAGCCATTTTTAGGTATTTGCGGTTTATTGAGACAGGAAGTTGAGAACGAGGTTCAGACCGAAATAGGTTACAGGTTTTTAAATGAATACTGGGGCAAAGGTTATGCTACGGAAGCTGTGAAAGGCTGTGTTGAATATGTAAAAGATAAACAATTGGCTGACTCTCTCATAATACTTTCTGTGCCAGAAAACATTCCTTCAGTCAAAGTGGCAAAAAGAAGTGGTTTCAGCTATCTGCAAAATACCATATTTCATGGTTTAATCCATGAAATATACAGAATAAAAATATAAAAAAGACATAGCCGGTGTTTGAGCGAACGGGAAAAGCCCTGCCACTCAACTTGGTCGTTATACTATAAACAAGAAGGAATAAAATAAAAAATCAATTATCAATAAGATATTTACATAGTTCAAATGATACATACAACTTTTCACATGATAAAGCTAAGGGAACAATTAGTAGTGAAGGAGTTGTCATTGATGGCAAATTTATCTCATTTGATGAACTTTCATCAATGATGCAAGTTTATGAAGGTTTCTCTTTTGAACTGACAATGAGAGATTCAACTGATAAGTAGTATAACAAATCATTGGAAAGAAAAACGAGGGTATACTTGCGATTTTAAACTTATAAATTGTAAACTAAATTAAAAAGTAGAATTGAATAATCAAGTGAATTCTTCCCTCGCTTTTCAATTCCACCGTTATGCATAGAAGGAAACAAATGAAAGTTACATATTATGTCGCATCCAGTCTAGATGGGTATATTGCCAAAGAAGGTGGTGATGTTTCATGGCTAGAGGAACTTGGAATCCCCATGGAAGAAACTGGTTATGAGGAGTTTTACTCAACAGTAGATGCTCTTGTGATGGGGAGAAAGACATACGATATGATTGTTAGTTTTGGACAATGGCCTTATGGTGACAAACCTGTCTGGATATGCTCAAGAGGAAAAATAACTCCAATGAAGGGTTGCAATCTGAAAGTTGGTAACACTCCAGAAGAAGCCTACAAAGCAGCTAAAGATTTAAACAATAAACACTTGTGGCTTGTAGGTGGAGGCAATTTGGCTTCATCATTTCTACAAAAGAATTTATTAACTGACATAAGTCTTTCTTTAATGCCAATTATTCTAGGTGGCGGCATTAAGTTATTTGGAGACTTGCCAATTCCTATTAAAATGAATAAAGAAAACCAAGCGCCACATAAATCAGGCTTTATACAACTTGAGTACGCTATCAATAAAGATTTACACCCCTGAGGTTAAATCTCCACTTTTTCTTATCCTGGAATAACCCCAATATTGTAGACACTATTTTATTCCCTTAATACCTTGGATTGAGTGATTTAGGGTTGAGATTTATCAGATTTGTTATTCTTAGGCTAATTTTTATACAATGTATCTTTAATAAGAAATTAGTATTTTAAAGTGGCAATTATCTTACCATATTTAAATAAATTTAGGAAATTATATGACACGAAAATATTTACTCATAGGCATTATTCTTTTTCTTTTTGCAGGGTGTACAGCAGGGGAGATACAATCATTTACAACAGCAGCTATAAGTAAAGACCCATCACAAGCTTTTAAAGTGTTGGCGAAAAACAAAGCCATAGGATATACGGTCAATCCCAATAAACTTAAAAGTGATATTCAAAAACTAGCTAACATTGATAAAGTATTTAAAGAGTTTATTAACAGTATTTCAAAAGAGTGGGGCGAAGAGAATGTCGAAGTTCCTAAACAAAAAGAGTATGTAAAATATATTGACAACTACAAAAGCAGGGCATTGATAGATTTTGATAACGGTATAATTACCGTAGAAACACTGGAACAAAATGACCCGCAAAATAGCTTAAAAAATGCCATCATAACCACGCTTTTACTCCCAGATGACCCACGAGCGGTGGATCTTTTTGGCTCATCGGAAGTCAAACTGGGTGGCACGCCGTATCTTTTGGGGGAAGTTAAAGATGACCAAAATAAAGATATACGATATGAGTGGAGAGCCAAACGATATGCAGATATTTTACTTGCAAGTAACTATAAGCAAAAAGATATCTCTAATGAGGGCAAAAGTCAAAAAGTCTCTTATGTTACTATTCCGATGGTAAAAGACCACGCCAATATCAGAGTAGCAAAGTTTAAACCCTATGTTCAAAAATATGCGAAAAAATTTAATGTGAGTGAAAATCTTGTTTATGCCATCATCCAAACAGAGAGCAACTTCAACCAGTTTGCCGTAAGCAACGCAGGGGCAATTGGACTTATGCAAGTTGTGCCAACAAGTGCAGGAAAAGATGCCTACGAACACGCCAAAGGCAAAAGTATAACTCCCTCAAAAGAGTATTTGTTTAATGCGTCGAACAATATTGAACTGGGAAGTGCCTATATACAAATACTCAATGAAAAGTATCTGCAAGCAATTCAAAACCCAATTTCAAAAGAATACTGTGTGATTAGTGCGTACAATACAGGAAGTGGAAATGTACTTAAAACTTTTAGTGCCAACCGAACTACCGCTGCAAATATTATTAACAAAAAGAAGCCATCGGAAGTCTATGAGATATTACGAAACAAACTTCCCTACGATGAAACAAGAAGGTATTTGTATAAAGTGGTGAACTACAAAAAAGAGTTTGTAAATATTTAGGTTGAATTTCTACGTGTAATTCCGCGTAGGATTTTTGCTTTTAATCTCTTCTATTGACCAAAATCAACAACAAATGCTACAATATTGATTACAATTATCAAAAGAACAGAAAGGAATATTGTGGAATATACCATAGTGTTGATTGTGCATTTATTGTGTGCCATTATATTTTTAGGCTATGTCTTTGCCGATGTTATTGTTTTTCCTATTGCGAAAAAAAGTGTGGGTGAAAAGGTGTACGAGGAAGTCAAAAAAAGTGTTGCCAAAAGAGCAATAAAAATATTCCCTGTGTCTCTTTTACTGTTAGTTGCCACAGGTGGTTTTATGTTGAGTAAGTATATTAACTCCGATTTGGGAGTGTTTAATACTCCTTTACAACAACTTCTTATGTTAAAACTGTTTTTAGCTGGGCTGATTGTTTTAGGAGTGCTTTATTCTTTATATACCAAAGTTACCAACAAAAAGCCTGTTGATTTTATGAAACATTTTCATAAATTCGTTTTGGTTTCGGGGTTTTTTATAGTAGTATTGGCAAAGTATATGTTTGTAGCTTAACTTTGCTAAAGGCTCTTTGGTATATTGAATAGGAAGATTCATGCACATTATGATACATCGGATTTATGATGATACTCTTCTTCCAGTAGGGTATCGTGTTTTAGTTGATCGTTTATGGCCACGTGGTATTTCAAAACAACAAGCACACTTAGACAGTCACTGGAAAGAGCTAACTCCCAGCAATGAGTTGAGAAAATGGTTCAATCATGAACCACCCAAATGGAAAGTTTTTAAAGAAAAATACCTCGAAGAGCTAAATCATAAAAAAGAAATAGCCCAAGCATATCTAAAAGAGGTATCCCAAGAGAGACTGATTTTGTTGTATGGAGCTAAAGATAAAAACCATACACATGCTTTGATTTTAAAAGAGTATTTACAAAATCTAAAACCACAGTACTAATGTAACTCACTTTTCACCACTTACTACTCACTTCTCACTTCTCACTTCTCACTCCTCACTCCTCACTCCTTACTGTCTTTCACCTCTTTCTTACTAAGTTTTGACTATAATTCGTCCATTATAAAAATAGGGCAATCAATGGCAAAAAGTCAAAATAAGAACAGTGTAAAAAGTACCAAAATGGATCTCGTAGCAGCAAAAAGCAATGCCACACCAAAAGCATTTACAAAAGATACTACCGTAAAAGAGCAAGTGGTCAATGCAAGAAAAGGGGCTAATGTAGATAAAAAAAAGGCGAAAGCCAAAGCCAAAGCCAAGATGGCAAAAGCTTCAAAAAAGAAAGCTAAAAAGTAAGTGAAATTTAAACCTTAAAGGCTTAAATAATCACTTCTCCTTTGGGTATTTTTCGAACATCTTCTAATTTAAACGTCTCATTGGCTAAATTTCTTACTGTTGTATTTTGAAATTCTGTAACCACTTTATGAATACTTTTCATCTCATCTTTAGAAAATAAAGATTCATCAAACTCTTCTTCCATTTTTAAAAATTTAAGTTCGATAAATTTTTCATGGGCAGTTGCTTCAATGTCTAAAAAATCTAAGAGTTCTTGGATTAAGTAAAGCCGTGTATCGTCTTCTTCCAAATCCTCTTCATTGGCTATGATGTCAAAGATTTCACTTAAAATCTTTCCCTCTGGATGTCGACTTTGTTTGATATATTCATCGCCGAATATCTTTTTACCGCAAAATTTTTGATGATTATAATCGATTAAAAAAAGCATAATCAACAGCTTTTTGTCGTTTAAGTTTTTAACTTGTTTGTGTAGCATATACAAAATCACATGGGCAATTTTTGTCATATCAAAATTCATTGGTTTCCTTTAAATATCATCTTCATTTTCTGTTTTCATCTCTTCAAGGCTCTCTAAAATATCTTGAGCATCTTTTTCTTTTAAGTTACCCAATCGAATGTCTTCTAACACTTCATCAAAATATTGTTTGACTTGTTTCATGTACGCAAGTTCTTCTTTGAGCGCTTTGGTAGGTTTTTTCTCTATTTGTTGATTGAGTTCTTCAATATCTTCAACCACTTGCACAAGAACATCTGTTTTTAAGAGGGTTTCTAAATGTTGTATTGTATCCATATGGCTCCTTTTTTTGGAAGTATAACGTATTATACTGTAGTAAAGGTTTAACCCCTTCAAAGGAATGGTTGTTGTATAGAAGTAAAGATAAAACCTCTTAAGGATAACAATGAAAGAAAAAACCAAAAAGGTATTTAATCCTGACGATTTTTTTAGTACAAAACGAGTTGAAGATGTTGCCAATAGTTTTGAACAACTCAAAGCACTTGACTATACTAAAGTCAATTTAGCCGATGAAATCACCAAATACAATTATGAAATTACATCCAAAGAGTATGTGGCGTTTGAATTTTGTGATATAAAGGCATATTATACGTTGGAGGTTGATACCATTGTCTGACCCAAAAAAGCCGAGACTTTTTTGGATGACAAGATTATTTGCACGGTGAAAGAGAGAGTTCTTTTTCATTCTTTTTAAAAAATGCTTCCCCAATGCCTTTGACATTTTGTAACTCATCAAGAGATTTAAAGCATTTTTGCTTGGTTCGGTACGCCACAATGGCTTGAGCCTTTTTCTCACCAATGCCTTTAAGCGATGTCAACTCTTCAACACTTGCCGTGTTTATGTCAAGTGCAAAAAGAGTCAATGCACTCAAAACCATTCCCAGTAAAATTTTCATAGATTCTCCTTTGTTAAAATTGTTACATTATAAATACAATAAAATAACATTTTGCTTAAATATAACAAAAAAATCACAATAATTTAACAATAGGTTTAAACAACTACACTAAACGTGTATAGTACAATACGAGATATTATTTTAGGAATACCGATGTCTTTTTCTTCTTTTTCGTTATCTTCACTGCTTTTAAATCGTCTGCATAACATAGGGTTTAACTCACCTACACCCATTCAAGAAAAAGTAATACCTCTTGTTTTAAAAAGTGAAGATGTTTTAGTACAGGCTCAAACAGGAAGCGGTAAAACAGCGGCTTTTGTTTTGCCCATATTACATGCGTTACAAAAAGAACCAAAGACTAAAAAACCACACATAAAAGTTTTGGTCTTAACACCCACACGAGAACTCACGCTTCAAGTGGCAGAAGTGTTTAAAACCTTAAGTCAAGATTTCGAGCAAAAACCTAAAGTGGTCACTATTATTGGGGGACAAAGTATTGGTGAACAATTAATCCAAGTGCAAAAAGGGTGTGATATTGTTGTAGCAACATCGGGAAGATTGCTTGATATTGTGGCAAAAAAGCAGATATCTTTTGCTCATTTAAACTATTTTGTTCTTGATGAAGCCGATAAAATGTTGGATTTGAACTTCACAGAAGAGTTAGAGAATATTTTAAAAATCCTCCCACAAAAACGGCAAAACCTACTTTTCTCGGCAACCTTTTCGCCCAAAATTTTGGATATGGTTTCAAAAATAACTCAAAATGCCATTCAAGTGAGTATAAAAAGCGATGAAACCATTGTAAAAACTTTGCACCAACGGATTATTCAAGTCAATAAAGCGAACAAATCTGCACTGCTTCGACATCTGATTGTTAGCGAAAAGTTGGAGCATATTTTGGTCTTTATGGCAAATAAACGCTCGTGTGATAATATCGCGCAAAAATTTCGTAAATATGGGTTCAATGCCGACTCTTTTCATGGTGATTTAACGCAAGAAGAGAGAATGCTTACGCTTGAAGAGTTTAAAAACCAAGATATTCATATCTTGTTTGCTACGGATATTGCAGCTCGTGGTTTGGATATTCAAACCATTACGTGTGTGGTCAATTATGATTTGCCACGAAGCAGTGCGGATTATGTTCATCGAATAGGACGAACCGCACGAGCAGGCAAAAGTGGCTTAGCCATAACGCTTTTATGCGGTGAAGATTTTGAACACTTTAAGCTTATTGAAAAACGGTGTAATATATGTTTACAAAAAGAGGAGATTGAAGGGTTTGAAATGAGTGAAGAGATTATTGCAAAACCCAAAGGCAATCCCCCAATAAAAGGTAAAAGAAAAAGCAAAAAAGATAAACTGCGAGAAAAATTGGTCAAAGAATCTTGACTAAAAAACTAGGCAATATCACTTTTAGATAAGTTTTGTTAAAATGCAAACAATTAAATACCAACGGATTATCCTTGAAAATAGAAACAAAAATAGCTCAATTTAATACGCCTTTGCATTTAGAAAGTGGACGAATTTTAGAAAATTATGAAATAATTTATGAAACCTATGGAGAAATAAACGAAGACATGTCCAATATTATCGTGATTTGTCATGCCTTAAGCGGTTCACATCATGCCGCAGGACGATATGCCAATGAAGCCAAACCAGGGTGGTGGGATAATTTTATTGGCGATGGAAAAACCATTGATACAACCAAGTATTTTGTGATTTGTACCAATAACTTAGGTTCGTGCTTTGGATCAACTTCTCCTATGAGTGTTCCCAAAGGAAGCAGTGAGCCGTATCGATTTAAGTTTCCTGTTTTAACGATTTCTGATATTGTCAAAGCACAAAAACGACTTTTCACCTCTTTGGGAATTGACCATGTTAAAGCCATCATTGGTGGAAGTATGGGTGGTATGCAAGCCTTGTGTTACTCCATTGAGTACCCCACTTTTGCTGATTGTGTGATTGCTTTAGCTACAACGGCATACACCCGACCATGGGCGATTGCTTTAAATAAAATTGCCATAGAGTCCATCCGCCATGACCCCGCTTTTAAAAACGGCAAATACACCAAAGACGATTTACTCGCCACGTCACTTCCAGGACTTGCTATTGGAAGAATGGCAGGACTTATTGCTTATGTGGGTCCCAATTCTTTAAATGAAAAGTTTGGGCGAAACTATGCCGCAACCGATGGTTTGTATGAGTTGTTTGGACGTTTTGAAGTGGAGAGTTATTTGGAGTACAATGCGTATAACTTCCCCAAAATATTTGACCCTTTGTCTTATTTGTATATTTGTAAAACCATGAATATCTTTGATGCCGCACGAGGAAGCGATAAATTGCCTGATTCTTTGGCAAAAGTCAAAAGCAAATTGCACTTAATTTCATTTTCCGATGATGTATTGTTTTTCCCCGATGAAATGGAAGAGATTTACAACATTATGATAGAGTTAGGCAAAAAAGATTTAGTAACGTATAAAATGGTACAAAGCCAACACGGACACGACTCTTTTTTGGTAGAAGTGGATAAATTTAAAGATTATATAACAGAATTATTAGAGGAAAAACAATGAGTAAAACAGAACAAAACAGTGAAGAAATAAGCGAAATTAGCTTTGAAGAGAAAATCCAAAGTGCCAAAAAACTTTTAGAAAAACTCATCGACCCACAAATTACCTTGAGTCATTCGGTCGAAATTTATAAAAACGGAATGAACGAACTCAAAGAAGCCCAAGCCCTGCTTGACAATGCCAAATTGGAGTTTGAAGAGTTAAATAAATAAAAATATGACAAATTGACATATTTTTAAAACATTTTCTCTTTTTTTGATAGACTTTTCGTAAAGGAGAAGTCTATGAAAACCATCAACGAACTACACCACTTAGATAAACCCCGAGAAAAACTCTTAAAAAAGGGGATTGATTGCCTTAAAGATTATGAACTGATGGCTGTATTAATAGGAACAGGCGTTCAAGGCAAAGATGTGATAAAACTCTCTAAAGAATTGATTGCCCTTTTAGATACGCAGTTTGACACGCTAAGCTTAGAAAAACTCTTAAACATACACGGACTAGGGCGTGCCAAAGCCTCACAAATATTAAGTGCCATCGAGCTTTCCAAACGCTATTTAAAACAGAAAAAAAACACTAAAATAAGCAGTTCAAACGATGTGTACAATGAATTAAAACCCTACTACAACAAACATCAAGAGTACTTTTTGGCTCTGTATTTAGATGGTGCGAATCATCTGCTTGACACCAAAGTCATAAGCATTGGCACACTCAATCAAAGTTTAGTTCACCCAAGAGAAGTATTTGCCTATGCCGTTGAAAAACGATGTGCAAGCATCATAGTAGCACACAACCACCCAAGTGGCATTTTAAAACCAAGCAGTGAAGATATAAGTATCACACAAAGGCTCAAAGAGAGTGGAAAGATTTTAGGCATAGAACTGTTAGACCATATTATATTTACAGCTGAGGGGTTTGTGAGTTTAAAAGAAGAGGGCGTGTTGTGATGGAAACATATTTTGATGAATGGAATGAGGTTAAAAAAAACACTCATAAGGAAAAAGTGCTTGTAGGATTTAAAAATAGAGATATTTTCTATATTAAAATGGGACACAACATTGGTTTTGAGCAAAATGGTAAAGGTGAAAATTTTATTAGACCTGTAGTTATACTTAAAAAGTTCAATAAAAATATGTTTTTTGGAATCCCATTATCTACACAGTTAAAAGAGGGAGTATTTTATTATCAATTTGAATTTCAGAAAAATCATACTTTGAGTAAAAATATTGCTTTGTTATCTCAAATGAAATTATACAGTTCAAATAGGCTACTAAACAAAATAGGAGTAATGAACAAAGATGACTTTGAAAATATGAAAGATAGGCTTAAAATATTGATAGATTAACCTCACCTAAAAAAGGTGAGTCGTCCCGAAGGATATTTGTATGGGTATTGTATCTAAAGATTTATTTTTTGTCAATTTGAAAAACTCGTTTAAACCTACTTATTATATAGTTTAAGTAAAATAATTTTTTTAAAAACAATATTTTTGGACACTAAATGAAATATAATGAAGATACAAGAGTCAAAATACCCTCTATACTACATCTTACGCGATTAGGTTATAATTATCTATCTTTAAAAAACTCAAGTTGGGATATCGATACCAATATATTTACAGATATTTTTAAAGCTAGTATCGAAAAGATTAATAAATCAATAAATGATTTAGATTCAAATAAAGTTTTTGAAGAGGTTTCTTTGTTACTTGATTATGAAGATTTGGGAAAAGCTTTTTATCAACGGATTATTGAAAAGTCAGGTATAAAACTTATCGATTTTGAAAACTTTGAAAATAATTCTTTTCATATAGTTACTGAACTTACATATAAAAACAGTGATGAAGAATTTAGACCTGATATTACACTTTTAATTAATGGTATGCCATTGGTTTTTATAGAAGTTAAAAAACCAAATAATAAAGATGGTGTATTGGCAGAAAGAGAAAGAATAAATGTAAGGTTTTCAAATGATAGATTTAGAAGATTTATCAACATAACACAACTTATGGTTTTTTCAAATAATATGGAATATGATGATAATTCTATTGAACCAATAGAGGGAGCATTTTATGCTACACCTTCACAAAAACCTATTTTTAACTATTTTAGAGAAGAAGAAAAATTAAACTTAGCACAACTTTTAAATGAGTTAGATGATAAAACTGAAAATGAAATATTAAAAGATAATAATCTTGAAGTCATAAAAAACAATGCAGAATTTGTCACAAATAAATCACCTGAAACTCCAACAAACCGATTAAGTACATCTTTGTTTTCAAAAGACAGATTAAAATTTTTATTGCAGTTTGGAATTGCTTATATAAAATCAAATAATGGTGTACAAAAACATATTATGCGATACCCTCAAATCTTTGCAACTAAAGCCATAGAAAATAAACTTGATGAAGGGATAAAAAAAGGTATCGTTTGGCATACTCAAGGAAGTGGTAAAACAGCACTTGCTTTTTATAATGTTAGATATTTAACAAACTATTTTCAAACTAAAAAAATAATTCCAAAATTTTATTTTATCGTTGATAGATTAGACTTATTAACACAAGCAAAAAAAGAGTTTACAGCAAGAGGTTTAAAAGTTCATACCATAGCTAGTCGTGAAGATTTTGCAAAAGATATTAAAAAAACTACTGCTATTCATAATGATAGAGGTGAATATGAAATCACAGTAGTAAATATTCAAAAATTTGAAGATGACCCAAATGTTATATCTATTCAGGATTATGATATTAACATTCAAAGAGTTTATTTTTTAGATGAAGTTCATAGAAGCTATAACCCAAAAGGAAGTTTTTTAGCAAACCTAGAAACATCTGATAAAAATGCAATAAAAATTGGACTAACTGGAACTCCTTTATTAGGAGAAGATACAAGCTCAAAATTATTGTTTGGTGATTATATTCATAAATATTATTATAACTCTTCTATTGCTGATGGTTATACCTTAAGGCTTATAAGAGAAGAGATAGAAACAAATTATAAGTTACAACTACAAAAGGCTATTGAAGATATAGAAATTTTACAAGGTAACTTAAAAACAGAAGAGGTTTATTCTCACAAAAAATTTGTAGCGCCAATGTTAGATTATATTGTAAACGATTTTAAAAATAGTAAAGTAAGATTTAATGATGACTCTATTGGTGCGATGGTTATTTGTGATAGTTCTGCACAAGCTAAAAAAATGTATGAGATATTTCAAGAAAAATATGCAAAACTAGAAGCCAGCAACAATGAAAATTTTACTGCACAATTAGTAGCAGAACCTGAAACTACTTATGGAACAAATGATACTGATTTAAAAAGAGATTTAACAGCCAAAATAATTTTACATGATATAGGCACAAAAGAAGAAAGAAAAAATTGGGTAGAAGAGTTCAAAGAAGGAAAAGTTGATTTTCTTTTTGTTTACAATATGCTTCTTACAGGATTTGATGCCCCAAGACTTAAAAAACTTTATTTGGGTAGAATCATAAGACAACATGGACTTCTTCAAGCTCTTACAAGGGTAAATAGAACATATAAAAAGTTCAAATATGGTTTCGTAGTTGATTTTGCAGATATAAGCAAAGAGTTTGATGCAACCAATAAAGCTTATTTTGAAGAGTTACAAAATGAATTGGGCGATGAAATGGAATCGTACTCTTCACTTTTTAAATCAAAAGAAGAGATAGAAGAAGAGATAAAGAATATAAAAGATATTTTATTTGAATATGACACTTTAAATGCTGAACTATTTTCACAACAAATAAGCAAAATTCAAGATATTAAAAAGATGCAAGAGATAAAAAAAGCACTTGAAAATGCAAAAAGTCTATATAATCTCATAAGGCTATTTGGACATTTTGAATTACTTGAAAAAATTGATTTTAGAAAGTTAAATTTACTTTATAGAGAAGCTTCAAATCATTTAAATCTTTTAAATCAAAAACTGGCTTTAGAAAAAGGCGATGAAAATACCAATATTATAAATTTAGCTTTAGAAGATATTATTTTTAAATTTACAAAGATAAGTGAAGAAGAACTTATTTTAGCGGATAAATTAAAAAATACATTAAGAAAGACAAGAGAAGCTTTTCAAAATAATTTTGATAAAAAAGACCCTCTTTATATTACTTTAAAAGAGGAACTTGAAAGACTGTTTAAAAATAAAAATCTCAGTGAAATAACCCAAGATGAGATGAATAAAAATATTGGTGAACTCAAAAAAATAGATGACAAAATAAGAGAGTTAAACAGACAAAATGATCTCTTAAAAGATAAATACAAAGGTGACACCAAATATGCAAGGATGCATAAAAGAATCAAACAAAATAATATAACAAATAACCAAAGTAAGATTTTCAGTGCCTTAGAAAAAATAAAAATGCAACTCGATGAAAAAGTTTTAAACAACAGTGCTATATTAAAACACGAAAACTTTTTTATAGCCCAAACTCAACCTATAGTAGATGTAGAGTTTGAAGATAATAATAAAATAAAATTAAATGATGAATCTTTTAGATATATCAACACGCTAATAGCAACAGAATATCTTAATGAATATAACGGAGTAAATAATTGGTAACAATAGAGTTTGAAAGAGAAACCAAAAAATTAATAGACAGTTTAAAAGCAGTATGTGCAAACTTTGGATTGGGAAACGATGGCAATGAATTTAAAATCATCACACAAGTATTTTTATACAAATTTTTAAATGATAAATTTGCTTATGAGATAAAAAAGATAGATGAAAATATAAAAAATGCTCCAAGCTGGGAAGAATACTATACAAACTTAAGTCAAGAACAAAGAAATAAAATACTAAGAAGAATAGGAGCAAAAGCAGCAAAGTTAAAACCTGAGTATTTTATAACGCATCTTTTTAATATACAAGACTCTCCCGATTTTGCTCAAACCTTTGATGATACTTTGCATCAAATATCCATAGAAAACAACGACATCTTTTCAGTTAAAACAGAAGGTGGTGCAAAAATAGAGCTTTTTGATACTTTGAGTAAATATATTATTGATGATAAAGATGCTTTTTTTAAGGCAATTATTAATAAGCTTGTCCTTTTTAGTTTTGAAAATATTTTTAATCAAAAGTATGATTTCTATGCAACTATTTTTGAATACCTAATCAAAGATTATAACAGTGATAGCGGTGGAAAATATGCAGAGTATTATACACCTCATGCAGTAGCAAAAATAATGGCAGCTATTTTAGTCAAAGAAAATGAAGAGATTAAAAATGTAACTTGCTACGACCCAAGTGCAGGGAGTGGGACACTTTTGATGAATATAGCCCATGCAATTGGAGAAGACAGATGTAGTATTTACTCACAAGATATATCTCAAAAATCATCAAGTCTTTTACGACTGAATTTGATTTTAAATAACCTTGTACACTCTATATCAAATGTGATTAAGGGAAATACACTTTTAAGCCCCTATCACAAAGAGGGTGAGGCTTTACAAAAGTTTGACTATATCGTTTCAAATCCACCTTTTAAGACTGATTTTAGTGATTATAGAGATGATTTAGACTCTAAAGAAAACCACGATAGGTTTTTTGCAGGTATTCCAAAAGTACCAGCAAAGAAAAAAGAGTCCATGTCTATTTATAGTATGTTTTTACAGCATATTATTTATTCACTTAAAAAAGGTGGAAAAGCAGCCGTTGTAGTGCCTACAGGTTTTATCACAGCTCAAAGTGGAATAGATAGGAAAATCAGAGAACATTTAATTGAAAAGAAAATGTTAGGTGGAGTTGTATCGATGCCAAGTAATATTTTTGCTACAACAGGAACAAATGTTTCTATTATATTTATAGATGATACCAACAAAGAAAATGTAGTTTTAATAGATGCCTCAAATCTAGGGAAAATTGTAAAAGAAGGGAAAAACCAAAAAACAGTATTAAGTGAGACAGAAGAAGAGTTAATTATAAATACTTTTAATAATAAAAATATTGAAGATGATTTATCTGTAGTAGTAAGTTATGAAGATATAAAAGCTAAAAATTACTCATTTAGTGCAGGTCAATATTTTGATATAAAGATTGAATATGTGGATATTACAAAAGATGAGTTTGATGCTAAGATGAAAAGTTTTAGTGATAGTTTAAATGCTATGTTTGGGGAATCTAAATTTTTGGAAAATGAGATAAAGAAACAGTTGTTGGGATTGGTTTATGAGTAAGATAACTTATACTCATTTAAGAGATATTTGTAATGTTAATCAAGGATTGCAAATATCAATTGATAAAAGATTTAAAGAAGCAAAAGAAAATAGATATTTTTATATTACAGTTCAATTTCTAAAAGATAGTTATTTAGAAAAATATTATGTTGAAAACCCTACTAAATCTACTATATGTGAAGAAGATGATATTTTAGTTGTTAGAACAGGAAATACTGGACAAATAATAACCGGGATAAAAGGTTGTTTTCACAACAATTTTTTCAAAGTTAATTTTGATAAAAATAAATTAAATAGTAAATTTTTATATTATTGCCTAACAACTAAAGAAAAACAATATGAAATGTCGAAAAGGGCAGGAATAACAACTATTCCTGACTTAAACCATTTTATGTTTTTAGATATGCAAATACCACTACAAAGTAAAGAAAATCAAGATTCTATTGTTAAGATTTTAGATTCTATAAATTCAAAAATAGAACTAAACAATAGAATTAATAAAGAACTTGAATCTATGGCAAAAACTCTTTATGATTATTGGTTTGTGCAGTTTGATTTTCCAGATGAGAATGGAAAACCTTATAAATCATCAGGTGGTAAGATATTTTATAATAAAGAGTTAAAAAGAGAAATACCAAAAGGTTGGGAAGTTAAAACTTTAAATGAATTATTAATTAATTGTAGTGATTCAATTTCAAATAGTAATATATCAGAAAAAGACAAATATACACCTATAGATTATTTACCAATGAAAAAGATGAGTTTTGGTTCTTATTTAGATTCTAAAGAAGCAAAAACAAGTTTAATAAAATATAAAGAATATGATATATTAATTGGTGCTATGAGAGTTTATTTTCATAGAGTTTGTATAGCTCCTTTTAATGGAATTACAAGAACGACATGTCTAGTTCTTAGAGCTAAAAATCAGAACCATTTGCCATATTTATTTCAGCTTTGTAATGAAGATAGAACAATTAATATTGCAAATAAATTATCTACAGGAAGCCAACAACCTTATGTAAATTGGGAAAATAATTTAGAAAAGTATAAAGTGTCATTTCCAAATGATATTAATTTAGTTAATAATTATTCAAAAAAAATAGATAAATTAATTAAAAAAGTGATTTTAAATGAAAAAGAAAACCAAAAATTATCAGAACTAAGAGATTGGCTTCTTCCAATGCTTATGAATGGGCAAGTGAGAGTTAAATGAACAATCAAAACATCTTAATCTACCAAAAAGAACAAGGTAATATGAAAGTAGATGTAAGATTTGAAGATGAAGAATTGGATAAAAAAGCGGTTGTTCGGAATTTCCGAACAACCACTAAACATGGAGCAATTGAAAGTAAAACTTAAGTATTTAAAATAAGTTAATGGAAACAACTGCAAATTAGTATTTATATTGTCAGTTTGAATAATTTAAGATATAATTTTCAAAAGGAATAATATGAGTAAAAATCCAACAAATAAATAAAGGATTAGCATATGAGTATCAATGAATTATTGGAACAAGCCTTAACTCTAAATGTCAATGAAAGAACAAAACTTATTGATGAACTTTTTAAAAGCATAGATAAGCCAGATGAGGAAATAGACCAAATATGGGCAGATGAGGCCAATAGAAGGTTGGAAGCTTATCGAAAGGGAGAACTAAAAACGGTTCCTATGGAAGATATTTTTAAATAATGAAAATCTTATTTTTAGAACTTGCCGAACAAGAGCTTTATGATTCACAAGAGTATTACGAAGAACAGCAAACCAACTTAAGCAATAAATTTAAAAGTGAAGTATATAACAGTTTAAAAAGAATACAAAAATTTCCTAATATGTTTGTAAAAGTTAAAAAAGATATTAGAAAATGTATCATAAATAAATTTCTTTTTAATATTTTATACTCTATAGAAGATGATTATATTTTAGTAATTGCAATAGCTCATCATCATAGATATCCAGATTATTGGATAGATAGAATCAAATAAAATTACTGCTTATGAATTAATAACGAAGACTCATTGAGTTTGAATTTGAGAAAAATACCAAACTAAATCACTCAAGTATGATTTGACAAACGTCAAATAAATTTAAAGAAAATCTGCTATTATTACACCATAGAATAATAAAAATAAACTTTACTTATTTACTAAGGATTAACTATGATAGAAGCCAATGAGTTTTTTAATCGGCAAATCAAACTTTGGGGAGAGCAGACTCAATCCTCTTTACAGAACAAAAAAGTTGCGATTATTGGAAGTGGTGGTTTGGGGTGTACTTTGGCGATTGCTTTAGGTGCCAGTGGCATTGGGGAGTTTGCTTTTGTGGATTTTGATGAAGTAGGGGTGCATAATATTCACCGACAAATTGGCTTTAAAGTGGGCGATGATGGCAAATACAAAGCCGAAGTTCTCAAAGAGTTGGTGGAGTCGCGTTGTCCTTTTGTCAAAGTGAGTGCCTACACGGAAAGTTTTGAGGATTTTGCCAAGCGTGATTTGGCGTTTGATTTAATCATAGATGCGACCGATAACTTACCCACACGAGCAGCAATCAACGAATACTGTATGAAGAAAAAGCAAGTTTGGATTTATGGCAGTGTTGAAGAGTTTCATGGGCAAGTATGCTTTTTCGAAAATGCATCGTATGAAGCGGTGTTTAAAATCAATGACCGAAAACCCAATGGCATTGCGTGTCCTATTGTGATGCACATAGGATCACTTCAAGCAAATTTAGCCATACGATATTTGGCAGGATTAACAGTAAAAAAAGATATTTTATACTATTTGTCGTTCAATGAAGAGGGCGAATTAAATACTTTGAAATTTGGACTTCCTAAACAATAGTTTTTCGAAATCCACTTCTTTACATTTTTGTAACCTAAGAGGGCAACTTGCCCTCAAAGCACTTAAAACAGCTCTTTGCATAACCAATTTTTAAGCACTTCTTAGATAAAATAGTCAAATTTTTAAAAAACTTACAGGGAACTTTAATGCCAAAAAGAGAAGACATAAAATCTATTTTACTTATCGGTTCAGGTCCAATTATTATTGGTCAAGCGTGTGAATTTGACTATTCAGGTACTCAAGCAACAAAAACATTAAAAGAGTTGGGATATCGAGTGGTATTAATCAATTCAAATCCAGCAACGATTATGACAGACCCAGAGTTTGCAGATAAAACCTATATTGAGCCTATTACAGAAGAGGTGATTGCAGAAATCATTAAAAAAGAGAACATCGATGCTGTTTTACCTACGATGGGTGGACAAACCGCACTCAATGTTGCTACTTCTATGTACGATAAAGGGATGCTTGAAGGTATTCACTTCTTAGGAGCCAATCCCGAGGCAATTAAAAAAGGAGAAGACAGACACCTTTTTAATGAAGCGATGATTAAAATTGGTATGGATTTACCTAAAAGTGCCAATGCGTATAATCTTGATGAAGCCATAGAAATCGCCAAAGATATTGGTTTTCCTGTAATCAGTCGAGCCTCTTTTACTCTTGCAGGGGGAGGAAGTGGTGTCGCGTATAACATGGAAGAGTTTAAACTTTTAGCCCAAGCAGGTCTTGAAGCCAGTCCTATTAATGAAATTGAGATCATGGAGTCAATGTTGGGTTGGAAAGAGTACGAAATGGAAGTTATTCGTGACAGAAAAGATAACTGTATTATCGTATGTTCCATTGAAAACTTAGACCCAATGGGTGTACACACAGGAGATTCGGTTACGATTGCTCCTGCACTTACCTTGACAGATAAAGAGTATCAAGATATGCGAAATGCCTCTTTTGCTATTTTACGAGAAATCGGTGTTGATACAGGGGGGTCAAATGTTCAATTCTCTATTTGCCCAAAAACTGGACGAATGATTGTTATTGAGATGAATC
Organism: Epsilonproteobacteria bacterium UBA4036; assembly: GCA_002382325.1. Lineage (GTDB taxonomy): Bacteria > Campylobacterota > Campylobacteria > Campylobacterales > Arcobacteraceae > Marinarcus. Next base: position 350,373 of record DGAG01000007.1, on the reverse strand, counting down.
CACGAGTTTCACGAAGTTCGGCGTTGGCTTCTAAGGCTACGGGTTATCCTATTGCTAAAGTAGCAACACTGTTAGCCGTTGGTTTTACTCTTGATGAAATCACCAATGATATTACGGGAACAGCAGCTTCTTTTGAACCTGTTATTGATTATATCGTTACTAAAGTTCCAAGATTTACGTTTGAAAAATTCCCTAAAGCCGATTCTACCTTAACCACTTCGATGAAATCAGTGGGTGAAGCCATGGCAATTGGACGAACATTTAATGAGTCAATTCAAAAAGCACTCTGCTCAATGGAAACAGGGCTAATCGGATTTGACCCAGTTGAGGGCGATTTGGAATTTATCAAAAAAGAGATTCGACGACCCAATGATAAACGACTTCAATATGTGATGCAAGGGTATCGAATGGGCTTAACCAATGAAGAAATCTTTGAATTATGTGCCATTGACCCTTGGTTTTTAACTAAATTCAGAGAAATATATAATATAGAAAAGTCAATTACCGTGGATATTTTAAGCGATGAAAAAGCCATGCGACTTGCGAAAACAAACGGCTTTAGTGATAAAATGATTGCCAAACTCATTGGCAAAAAAGAGGACGATGTTTATTATGCCAGAAAAGCAATGGATATTGACTTTGAATACAATGAAGTGGATACGTGTGCAGCTGAATTTAAAGCCTTGACTCCTTATCTTTATTCAACCACCAATATTACAAAACTGCCTAAAAAAGCCAAAGAAGAATCGGATCAAAAGAAAGTGATGATTATTGGGGGAGGACCAAACCGAATTGGTCAAGGAATTGAGTTTGACTATTGTTGTGTTCATGCTTCTTTTGCACTCAATGAAATGGGCGTTAAAACCATTATGTATAACTGCAACCCAGAAACCGTATCAACGGATTATGACACCTCAGATGTGTTATATTTTGAACCCATTGATTTTGAACATGTAAGAAGTGTGGTAGAAAAAGAGAATCCAGACGGTGTGATTGTTCACTTTGGAGGACAAACCCCTTTAAAACTTGCCAACGCATTAACCAAAGCAGGAGCAAAAATCATTGGAACAACGGCTGAAGTAATTGATTTAGCAGAAGATCGAGAAAAATTCTCAAGCTTTGTAACAAAAGCAGGATTACTACAACCTGACAATGGAACAGCCGTTACTTTTGAACAAGCCATGACAATTGCTGAACGAATTGGGTATCCTGTACTTGTGCGACCGTCATTTGTTTTAGGTGGACGAGGTATGAAAATCGTTTACTCAACAGAAGAGTTAAAACAGTATATGGATGAAGCCGTTTCTGTATCTAATGATGCCCCTGTTTTAATCGATAAATTTCTTGATCGAGCCATTGAGTTAGATGTGGATTGTATTTGTGATGGCAAAGAGGTTTATATTGGTGGAATTATGCAACATATCGAAGAAGCGGGGATTCACTCAGGTGATTCAGCGTGTTCTTTGCCTCCTGTATCTATCAACGATGAATTAATTGCCGAACTTGAAACCAAAACAAAAAATATGGCTTTGGGCTTGGGTGTTGTTGGACTTATGAATGTGCAATATGCCATTCATAAAGGACAAATTTACTTAATTGAAGTCAATCCAAGAGCTTCACGAACGGTTCCTTTTGTTTCAAAAGCCACAGGAATGCCTTTGGCTAAAGTAGCAACTCGAGTTATGTTTGGTCAAACATTGCGAGAGGCTTTAACCATTTATGATAAAGATATTGTTCAAGAGGGCAATGGTGTATTAAAACCAAAACTGAAAAACCATGTTGCAGTAAAAGAAGCGGTTTTCCCTTTTAATAAGCTCAATGGTGCCGATTTATTGCTTGGACCTGAAATGAAATCCACAGGCGAGGTTATGGGGATTGCTTCAAACTTTGGAATTGCGTTTGCTAAGTCTCAAAGTGCAGCAAAAAATGACTTACCAACGAGTGGAAAAGTGTTTATCTCTTTATGCAATTTGGATAAAGAGTTTGCACCTTCTATTGCCAATGGTTTAGTTAAACTAGGCTTTAGTATTGTTTCAACCGGTGGAACGCACAAAGTATTGACACAAGCAGGCATTGAGTGTGAAAAAGTCCTTAAAGTCAGTGAAGGTCGTCCTAATATTGTGGACTTACTAACCAACGGTGATATTGCCATGGCAATTAATACCACCGATGACAATGAAGCCAGTAAAGATGACGGTAAAGATATCAGACGTTCGGTTTTACGAATGAAAGTACCATATTTTACAACAGTTGCTGCGGCACTTCCTGCGGTACAAGCCATTGAAGAGATTAAATTGGGCAATGTTCAAAACGTAAAATCGATTCAAGATTTTTTAAATGACTGATGGACGCGTCAAAAGTTTATTTGGTTCAAACTGACACGACGGTAGGTTTTTTATCCAATGACGATAAAAAACTCACCGCCATCAAGCAACGCCCTCAAACTCAAAAAATACTTCAAGTTGTGGAGAGTTTTCAAACACTTAAAACTCAAGTTCGTGTTCCCCAAAAATTTAAAAATCATGTCAGAAGAGCCAAAAATACAACCTTTATCTACCCCAATCAAACTTCTTTTAGAGTGATTCCTTCTGATAATGTGCATTATAATTTTATTAAAAAGTTTAAGAAGATGTATTCTACCTCCGCCAATTTAACGCAACATCATTTTGATGAAACTTTTGCAAAAGAACATGCGGATATTATCGTTGAAGACAAAAATGGATTTTTTGAAGCAGCTTCTTCACGGCTTATTAAGCTTTCATGTACTAAAATAAAGAAGTTAAGGTAAGTTTAAAAATCAATACGAAGGTATAGGATGCTTTTAAAAAGAGAGTTGGAGCTTAAAACACTTCAAGAGGATTTTATCAAGCCTGTATCGAGTTTTCTTTTTATTTTTGGAAGAAAACAAGTGGGCAAAACCACCTTTCTTCAAGACTATACCAAAGATAAATCAACTCTTTTTTTGTCTTGTATTGAAGTTTTACCTCACCTTTTATTTGAATCTTTCCAAAAACAAATCACACAAAAATATGAACAAGCAACAACTAATATTGAGACATTTGGCGATTTTTTGTTGTGGCTTACTCATCTCTCTTTTACAAAAAAAACGGTGATTATTTTTGATGATTTTCATACTTTATGCAAAATACAAAAAGCGTGTTTGGAAGAGTTTTATAAACAGTGGAATAACCATTTAAAGCAAAAAAATATTCAAATCATTTTTAGCAGTTCGATTGATTCACACACCAAAGAAGAGGCAATTGTTTATCAAAATGCTTCAAAAAGAATTGTGTTAGAAGCGTTTGGATATGAGGCAATTAAAACAATATTACCTGAGATTTCAAAAGAGGATCAGCTTAAACTTTTTGCTCTTTTTGGAACCCATTTTAACTCTATTAAGCACTATAATACTTCAAAAAGTTTTGAACAAAATGTAAGTGATATTTTAAGACAACATCAACATGCCATTGTACAACAAGGGTGGTATTTACTCAAAAGTGAATTCGCAGAAACAGCTACATATGCTTCGATTTTATATGCCATTGCTAATGGAAACAATAAAATTGGTGAAATTGCACAAACGTTAGGGGTGAAATCCTCTTATTTAACTCGATATTTGCAAAAACTCAATGAAATGATGCTCATAAAAAAACGTGTTCCTATGAATGAAGATTTTGCGTACAGCAAATTTGGACGGTACACCCTTGAAGATAATTTTTTACGATTTTGGTTTAAATGTGTTTATGTTAATTTAGCACTTTATGAACAAAATAGCATGAGCAAATTTGTCGATACGGTGCTTCAAACACTTTATACGGAACTGCTTCCACAAACATTTCAAACTCATATGTATGAAATGATTGTAAGAAATTTTGAGACATTCTTTGGATATCAACCCATTCAAGTAGGCAGTTGGTGGAACAACAAAGACCAACCCATTGATGTGGTGGCGTTTAATGATTCTGTGGTGACATTTATACAATTGCAATATCAAGCCTCTTCAAATAGTAAACAAATCTATGAAGAACTTAAGCAAAAATCAGAGGCATTTCAAACCGTACTGAACAAACAGTTTGCCCTGTTCTCATGCCATTAAAAGAAGTCATATGAGTATAAAAATTGTTATAAAAGATAAAAATCTTATGGTAAAAGAGCATAAAGTTGTTGAACGTTATTATGAATGTGTGATTGATTACGGAGATTGGATTTTTATTGAAGAGAGCCAAAAAAACGTCAAATTTGAAACCGAAAATGAAGATTTACTCCTACTTTTTTCTTCTGATGATACCATTGTTTTAAAATCCTTGCTCAAACGTCTTAAAGAAAATCCCAATGAAAATATTCCTGCCCAATTTAGTGATATGGGCCTTATCAATCAGCTCAGTACCAAATTGGAGTTTGTCAAAAATGATTTGTTTGATGAAGAGTATTTTATCAAAGATATTGACAAACTCAATTCTTTGCTAAATGGTAAATCTCAAGAAAAAGTCACGGCAAGTGTATTGAATAAAAGTGTTAAATTTCAGTATGAAAAACAAGAAACGCTTGAAGTGGAAAATGAGACATTTGAAGTCTATAAAGAGGGTGATTTTACAATCTATCTTCGCACTTAAGCATAACTAAAAAAATCTTTTATTATAATCACCTCTTCAAATTACGACCCTGTCGTCTAGTGGCCAAGGACATTTGGATTTCCTCCAAAGAACGCAAGTTCGAATCTTGCTGGGGTCGCCATTTTTTTATTGATGTATATCATTACACCGTGGTATGATTTATTATACAATGAACACCATCTTCTTTAGAAGGAATGTTGTTGTATCTTAAATTAAAACCCAAACTGCTTTTTTTATCTTTTTTACCCATTTCATTTATTTTAATTTTATTTACCCTTATTTTAATCAATATGTTTGAAAGCAAAGAAAATCTGCAAACGGTTAAAAAACATATCATAGAAGCCAAAGCCATTTCAAGAATCATACACTGTATGCAAATAGAGCGAGGATTGTCCGCAACCTCTGTTTCATTTATGGATACCAAAATAGAAGGCTTATTGGAAGAGTCTCGTGCTGATTTGAATCGTTCAATTGAAGATTATAACTATATGCTCTCTTTGTTGGAGCATAATAACATTGATTTTTTTTCCAAAGATTTTAACGAGGTTATAAAGTATCGAACACAAATTGATACGGTAACGGTGAAAAGTGAAGAGATTATTGCTTTTTACTCTTTGAAAATACAAAAATTGCAAAATCGTATTAAAGTGATTCCCTCCATTATGGACGACAAAGAGAATAGCACTTCGTTACGTGCGTATGATTATGTTCTTAATGCCAAAGAGTCTTTAGGTAAAATTCGAGCTCTTTTAAGTGAAGGATTTGCCAATAGAATTGATACGCATACGTTACAAACACTTGTGGCGTATTTGGAAGTGTATAAACAAAACAGCTACAACTTTCAAACAATCGTTTCAAAAAATATTTTAACCTTTTATGACACTATTTTTAACGATAAAGCGATTGAAAAGACATTTGGAATCATTGAAAATGTGTTAAATGATTCTTCGTATAAAACAAATTCTTTGTTGTGGTTTGATGAATCCACTAAAGCCATTAATTTGCTGAACAAAGTTGAAAAAGAGATTTTTAATAATGTAACGGCATCAATAAACACGAAAATCAATTTTATGAGTTATAAAATTACAACGTTGTTGCTTTTTTTAGGCATTACCTTAGTTTCTATTGCTTTGTTGATGATGAATATTTCAAAAAAGATTCTCTCTTCAACCAATAAACTCGAACAATCCTATGAAGAATCTTTGCAATTGCTTGAACAGTATAAAGCCACCGTAGATAAAAGTTTTATCGTTTCTAAAACAGACCCCAAAGGTATTATTACCTATGTCAATCAAGAATTTTGCACCATTTCAGGCTACAACCAAGAAGAGTTGTTAGGTAAAGCTCATAATATCATTCGTCATCCTGATATGCCCAAAGAGGTTTTTAAACAGATGTGGCACACCATTAAAGAGCTAAAAAAGCCATGGCGTGGCGAGGTAAAAAATCTTAAAAAAGACGGAGGAGCGTATTGGGTTAAAGCCATTGTAAATCCCATTTTAAATGCCGAAAATGAAATCATCGAATACATTTCGATTCGTACGGATTTTACTGAAGTTATCGAGTTGCATTTAGAACTTGAAGAGACTCAACGAGAAATTATTTATAAAATGGGTGAAATTGGAGAAACCAGAAGCCGTGAAACGGGCAATCATGTTAAACGGGTGGCGTATTATTCCAAGCTATTAGCAACGTTATATGGTTTAACTCAAAAAGAGGCACAAACACTTTTTATGGCAAGTCCTATGCACGATATTGGGAAAGTGGGTATCCCTGATTCGATTTTAAATAAAGCAGGACAGCTGACAAAAGAGGAGTTTGATTTAATCAAAAGTCATACCACGTTAGGCTATAACATTTTGCACAGTTCAAAACGAGAAATTTTGAGAACGGCAGCGATTGTTGCGTATGAACACCATGAAAAATATGATGGTACAGGTTATCCAAGAGGATTAAAAAAAGATGAGATACACATTTTTGGACGCATTACTGCCGTTGCCGATGTATTTGACGCTTTAGGACATGACAGAGTGTATAAAAAAGCGTGGAAACTTGACGATATCTTAACTTTTTTTAAAAAAGAGAGAGGCAAACATTTTGACCCTGTTTTAGTGGACTTGTTGTTTGATAATTTAGATGAGTTTCTTAAAATCAAAATGCAATTAGAGGATATTGTTCCCAGCTAAGATGCAAGGAATATCCATTTTAATCGTTTAAAAAAGCGATTAAAATGGGTATTGACTAGTGTTTAAAAATCCAAATTTTTTCCCAAATGGTTTTTAAAAACTCTTTTAGGTTTTGGGTTTTTGTATTGTCTTCTTTACTGTTTTTAACTAAAGTATATCGTAACAGAATCATTGAGCCATAAGACATGATAACTCCTTTGTTTAAAAAGAGATAGATAAACTATCTCTTAAATTAAGCGGCTTTTTTGACCACTTTTTTGGCTGTTTTTTTAGCACATTTTTTGTTGCTTGGTTTTTTCTTTAAGACCAATTTGGTTGCTTTTTTAACCAAAGCTTTGACCTCTTTTTTCTTTACATCTGCTTTTTTAACTACTTTTTTAACTGCATTTTTAATTACTTTCTTTGTAACTTCTTTTGCCATTAGTTCTTTCCTTCTGTCTATTTTTTATTACTAAAAGTAATAAATTATAGAGATTATATGATATTTATGATATTTTGTCAAGTTCTTGAACTTTTTTTTGGTCTATTTTTTTTAGTTTAACTTTGCTATAATAAAGCACTTACATAACAAACATGGATAAAAAAATGACCGTAAAAATCGAATTACCCAACAACATAAAATATGACATTAACATTGATACGTTAAAACATTTAGAGTTTGATACAAAAGTCGTCATCGTAACCAATACTACTGTGAGTCAATTGCATTTAAAATATTTAATGCAACACATCAGTGCCAATGAAATAAGTGTTATTACTCTTTTTGATGGTGAGAAATACAAAACATTGGAGACCATTGAATTGATTTTAAACCATTGTTTTGAGAATCGATTGGACAGAAAATCAATTTTGATTGCTTTTGGTGGAGGAGTCATTGGTGACATGACGGGGTTTGCGGCATCAATTTATCAACGAGGTATTGATTTTATGCAAATCCCTACGACTCTTTTAGCTCAAGTTGATGCAAGTGTGGGAGGAAAAACAGGGGTAAACAATACCTATGGTAAAAACTTGATTGGTTCATTTCATCAACCCATTGAAGTCAATATCGATCCGCATTTTTTAACCACATTGCCTCAACGTGAGTTCAGTGCAGGTGTGGCTGAAATTATCAAAATGGCAGTGACGTTTAACCAAGATTTTTTTCAATGGTTAGAACACAATGATTTAATGCAACAAAACAATCTCCAAGAAGCAATTGCTCAATCGGTTCAAACCAAAGCATGGGTAGTCAGTCAAGATGAAAAAGAACAAGGCATACGTGCCGCGCTTAATTATGGGCATACGTTTGGGCATGTTATAGAAAATGAGACAGAATATAAAACCTATTTACACGGTGAAGCTGTAGGAATTGGTATGGTCATGGCAAATGAATTGGCAGTTGAAGAGGGACTAATGAGCAAAGAAGAGGCATACAAAGTCAAAGCGTTATTGGAAAAACATCATATCCCAACACACTATGTTATCAAAGACGTTCAAGCGTTTTATGACCATTTCTTTTTGGATAAAAAATCACACAACAATAAAATTAAATTTATTTTGCCCAAGGGCATAGGGGGATACCAAATCACCGATTCCATCTCTAAAGAGAGTGTTATTGCCGTATTGAAAAGGTTTTCAAATTGAAAAAAATCATTTTATTTATTGGTTTGGTTATTTCTCTTTTTGCAGCAAATGAAGAGATTCAACGTTCAGGAGAACTTTTACAAAGTGCAATTAGCGAAGAAAAGCGCTTAAAAATTGAGACACTAAAAGCCAATATTGAGGTCTTAGACAAACAACTCAATGAAAATATTTTGCTTAAACGTTATGGGAACTATATTGCATACCGACAGATTTCTCAAGAGTTACATAACTTAGAAGAGGAGTATAAAGCCATTATTGGTAAAAAGGGTGAAAAGTTTGATGAGTTGGAGTATCAAATTGGCAATAAAATACGAATCAAGAAAAATGAGCTTGAGTTAATTTCTGAGTACAAAGATTCTCCCATTGGAAATTTAATCAATCCTCCTGAAATTGAAACCAATGAACCTGTGACGAATCCTTTTGGAATCATCAATGCGTTATCGTACATTAAAAAACTCGAAACCAATAAAGAGAAATTTAAAAAACTCTATAATGATATTGCGGCATTAACTGCTTTGTTGGAGCAAAAGATTGTTTTGAATCTGGAGTTGTATGAAATTGAGCCCAGTGAAACCACCGATATCAAAATCGATTTTTTAGCCCAACAAAAAAAAGATTTTAGTATTGTTTTGGATATTGTATCAACAACCAACAATGTGTATTCACGAAAAATTGAGCAGGTTATTTTAGAAACTCAAAGTCAAATTGGCAATCAAATTGAGAAATCCTCTAAAATTATTATTGCCATTGTGATTTTGTTTTTAATCTCTTTTTTAATTAAACTCATTTTAAAACGGTATTTTTTCCAAAATGAAAACTACTATATGGTCAATAAAATCATCAATTTTATCATTGTTTTTATTGCATTGATGATTCTGATTTTTTCATACATTGATAATGTTTCGTATATTGTAACCATTTTAGGGTTTGCTTCTGCGGGGATTGCCATTGCATTAAAAGATTGGTTTATGTCAATTTTTGGTTGGATGGTGATTGTTACTTCAGGTTCCATTCATGTGGGTGACCGAATTAAAGTCCAACGCAATGGCATTGAAGTAGTAGGCGATGTTTTAGATATTTCATTGTTTAAAATAACCATTCGAGAAGACATTACGTTAACAACATACGTGAAAAACAGACGAACAGGACGAATCTTTTTTATTCCCAACAACTATATCTTTTCTGAGCTTATTGCCAACTATACACATGGAGATTTAAGAACGGTTTGGGATGGGATTGATATTACCATTACGTTTGATTCAAACTACAAAAAAGCGCAACATCTTGCCAAAGAGATTTTAAAACAATACTCAAAAGGGTACACCGATATTACACGAAAACAACTCAGTAAAATGCGAAGCAAATACTCTTTGCGAGCCACAGGAGTTGAGCCACGGGTGTATACCTTTGTTGAGCCGTATGGGATTGTGATTTCATCGTGGTATTTAACCAATTCATATGCAGCATTGGCGTTACGAAGTACCATTAGTCCTGAAATTTTAGATGCGTTTATGAAAGAAGCTGATATTAAAATCGCGTATCCTACTCAAAGTATCAATTTACACACTCAAAAAGAATTGCCACCTGAGTTACAAGAAACAGGAATAGGTAAAGTATAGTATGGTGTTTACACATAAGAAACCAAAAGTCTATTTCAAAACTTTTGGTTGCCGAACCAATGTATTTGACACGCAAGTTATGATGAGCAATTTACAAGATTTTGAAATCACGCAAGATGAAAAAAGTGCCAATATTGTGGTGATTAACTCATGTACGGTAACCAACAGTGCAGACAGCACAGCACGAGGATATATCAACTCGTTAAAAAAGTTGCCCAACAATCCCAGAGTAGTTTTTACAGGGTGTGGTGTTTGGACAAAAGGAGAAAACCTTTTTAAAGAAGAGAAAATTGATTCTCTTTTTGGGCACAGTGAAAAAGAGAAAATCAATGAGTTGCTAAAAAATGAAGAACGATTTTTTAGTGCAGGGGATTTGGAACACATTGATAATACAATTGTCGAAGAGTTTATTGGGAAAAGTCGAGCCTTTATTAAAATTCAAGAAGGGTGTGATTTTCGTTGTTCTTATTGCATTATTCCTCATGTACGAGGGGATGCACGAAGTTATGAAGAGAGTAAAATCTTAGAACAAATCAATACGTTAGCCAGCAATGGCTTTGGAGAGTTTATTTTAACAGGTACCAATGTGGGCAGTTACGGTAAAAAACAGCACACCTCATTGGCAAAATTACTCAAAAAGATTGCTTTGGTCAAAGGAGTAAGACGAGTTCGTTTAGGCAGTGTAGAACCCATTCAAATCGATGATGAGTTTAAAGAACTCATTGATGAGCCTTTTATGGCAAAACATTTGCATATTGCGTTACAACATACGAGTAAACGTATGCTTGAAATCATGAACAGACGAAATAAAGTCTTAGATGATTTGGCACTATTTGAGTTTTTAAGTGCTCATGGTTATGCGTTGGGTACGGATTTTATTGTGGGGCATCCTGGAGAAACAACAGCTTTATGGAGTGAAGCCATGGAAAATATCAAACGATTTCCTTTGACTCATATTCATGCTTTTACCTATTCTAAACGTGATGGTACTCCTAGTGCTACGATGAAACCAGAAGTTGCTGGTAATATTGCCAAAGAACGTTACAATGAGTTAGTCGCTATTATAGATGAAAAAAATTATCTGTTTAGACAACAAAAGGCTCCTTTGGATATCTTAATCGAACAAGAAAAAGAGGGCGTTTATATAGGGCTTGACCAATTTTTTAATAAAATAGAAGTTCAATCAAGTGTTGATTTGGTTGGCGATTGGATACAGCTGCAAACCTATGAAGTAAAGGCGGAACACAATGTTGCAAAATTCGAATAAACAGAACAACGAAACGATGGATAAAAACCTAAAACTAATGGGAATGTCAGCGATTATATTGGTCGCTTTGTTTATTTACACCATTTATAAAAGCAGTGCCTCTATACATTCAACTTCTTACTATGTGGGATTGATTTTTCTTTTTATTTTACTGTTTTTGTCTCTTCTTTTACGGTATTACAAAGATAAAATTAAGAAATTTTTGCCTCAAAGTCGGTTTTCTCAAGAGTTAGAAAAGGCCAAAGAAAAAGAACATACTCCTTCTGAATCTTCTTCGCAGATAACAGCTTCTTCTTTTTTAGAGTTTGCACAATCTTCTATTACGTTTAAAGATGTAGCAGGCATTCAAAGTGTGAAAGAAGAGCTTGAAGAGGTGGTTGATTTTTTAAATGCCCCTAAAAAATATCTTAAACATGGAATTAAGTTGCCCAAAGGGGTTTTACTCGTAGGTCCTCCAGGTGTTGGTAAAACCTTAATTGCACGAGCCGTTGCAGGAGAAGCCAAAGTTCCCTTTTTGTACCAAAGTGGCGCAAGTTTTGTGCATATTTATGTGGGAATGGGAGCCAAACGAGTCAAAGAGTTGTTCTCAAAAGCCAAAGCACACGCCCCTGCAATTATTTTCATTGATGAGATTGATGCCGTAGGAAAAAGTCGAAGTGGAAATTCCAATGATGAAAGAGAAGCGACATTAAATGAGCTCTTAACTCAAATGGATGGTTTTGATGGTGAGAGTGGGGTTATTGTCATTGCCGCAACGAATAAAATTGAAGTCTTGGACGAAGCTTTGCTTCGAGCAGGGCGATTTGATCGACGAGTTTTTCTTAATTTGCCCAATATTGAAGACCGTGAAAAGATTTTGAGTTTGTATTTAAAACAAAAGAAATATGAGTTTGATATTAAAGAGTTGGCATTTAACACAGCAGGGTTCAGTTCAGCTGCCTTAGCAACTTTGATTAATGAAGCACTTTTAAATATGGTGAAACGAAAAGAGAGTGTTTTAACCATCGAAGATATTGAAACAGCAAAAAATAAAGTGGAGTTTGGGAAAAAAGAGAAAAAAATATTGACCACTGAACAAAAAGAGATTTTAGCCATTTATCAAGCCTGTAAAGCTTATATTTCGAGATACGAAACCACACTTTTTCAAGAGGGCATTAAATCCTTAACCGAGCTTTTTCCCTCTAAAACCGCATTAATGAATCATTTGCGAAACTATTTAGCAGGAAGTGTGGGCGTTGAAGTTATTAAGGGCGAAGCCTATGTGGTCAGTACACAGGATTTAAAAGAGGCGTATGCTCTGGCTCATAAAATGGTTAATGAGTACAAAATGGCAAACGATGCATTAGTTCTGATTGAGAGTGTACGAAGTGATTTGAAAAGTGAGATTTATAAACACACCAATGAAGTCAATCGCTTAAAAGAGTTGATTTTAAAACAAGAAGTGATAAAAGCCAATGACCTTTCAAAGTAAATTTTTCAGTGGCTTTTGTTTTCAAAATGAAAGCGAACTGTTTAGTGAGTATTTACAACAAAGTGCTTTTACGGTTGCTGGGTTTTCCTATGGGGCACAAAAAGCATTTGAATATGCGTTACACACAACGAGTCGAGTGGATACCTTGCAACTTTTTTCTCCCGCTTTTTTTCAAAATAAAGACGAAAAATACAAACGAATGCAGTTGATGTTTTTTAAAAAAGATGCAAAAAGTTATTGCGAAACTTTTTTAACTAACGTGGGTTTGAACTCTTCAAAAACAGTAAAAGAGTATTTTGATCAAGGTTCGTATGAGCAACTTGATGAACTGCTGCATTATGTTTGGGATGAAGAAAAGTTGCAACAACTTTTGAAAAAAGGGACTCAAATCGAGGTTTTTTTAGCAGGAAACGATGCTATTATTGATTCATGTATGGCATATGAATTTTTTAAACCTTTTGCTACGGTTTATTTTATTAAAGATTTGGGGCATATATTATAACTATAAGGAAAAAAATGGAGAAACAAACAGCAAAAATTGGAATTGTAACAACGAGCGACAGAGCCAGTCGTGGCATTTATGAAGATTTATCGGGCAAAGCAATTATGGATACGCTTAATGAGTATTTAACTTCTCCTTGGGAAGCGGTGTATCGTGTCATAGAAGATGACCAAATTACGATAGAAGAAACCCTTATTGAATTGGTCGATAAACAGAAGTGTTGTTTGGTTGTCACCACAGGTGGAACAGGACCTGCCAAAAGAGATGTGACCCCAGAAGCCACACAAAATGTGTGTGACAGAATGATGCCCGGATTTGGAGAACTGATGAGACAAGTCTCTTTACAGTATGTGCCTACGGCGATTTTATCTCGACAAACAGCGGGTTTGAGAGGTTCTTCTTTGATTGTTAATCTTCCTGGAAAACCCAAATCCATACGAGAATGTTTGGATGCAGTTTTCCCCGCCATTCCTTACTGTATTGATTTGATGGAAGGTCCCTTTTTACAAACCAATGAAGAGGTGATTAAAGCCTTTAGACCCAAAAAATAAACCCATAAAAAGGAATGATGTGAAAAAAATTGTTATATCAGCCGTTGCAGCAGGAGTGATGTTTTTAATTGCGCAGTTTGTATTTAGTATCCAACATGCAACATTGATTGCTTTAATTGCCTTTTTAGTGGTGCTTTGGACCAATGAAGGCTTACCTTTAGGCGTGGTCTCTTTGCTTCCTATTTTACTCTTTCCCGCTTTTGGTATGTTGGATGTAAAATCGACAACCATCAATTACTCCAATCCCACCATCTTTTTGTTTTTGGGGGGATTTATGATTGCCATTGCGACACAAAAAACCAATTTGCATAAATATATTTCCAATAAATTATTGACCATATTCCCAAGTACCCCAAGAGGAATGATATTTTCTTTGGCATTTACAGGCGCACTGTTAAGTTCGGTTTTATCCAACTCAACTACGGCGTTGTTGTTAATTCCTATTGCCATTTTTTTAACTGAAAATATTCGATTAAAAGCCAGATTAGCATTAGCCATTGCCTATGGGTGTAGTATTGGAGGGATTATTACTCCTATTGGTACGCCTCCCAATTTGATTTTATTGGGCTTTATGCAACAACATGCGCTTGAACCTATTGCCTTTATTCAATGGATATTTTTAACCGCACCTTTGGCACTGTTGATGTTGTTGATTATTCCGTTTCTTTTATCATTGGGATTAAATGATATTACACTGGACAAAGAAGTGCAAATGAGAGAAAAACTCTTACCGGCACAAAAGCGATTGCTTTATATTTTAGGAGCTTTGGTCGTTTTGTTGTTGGTCAATTCTAAAATTGAGCCTTATTATTCGGGGCTTGGTTTAAGTGAAACAGGGATTTTATTGGGGTTTGGTTTGTTAATGTTTGCACCCAAAGTAGGATTTTTAGAGTGGGATGATGCCAAAAATATTCCGTATGAAATTATCTTTTTGTTTGGGGCAGGGTTTTCAATCGCAGCAGCATTTTCTAAAACAGGCTTGGCTGCTGAAGTAGCAAATTATTTATTGGCATTGACCAATTTACCTGTTTTGGTTTTGATTTTAATGGTTGCCGCGTTAATTACTTTTACCACAGAAATCACCTCAAACACGGCATTGATTTCAATTGCTTTGCCAATCATTTATTCACTAGGACAAGTTGCAGATGTGAATATGACTTTGATTTTAATGGTTGCTACTATTTGTGCGAGTTATGCCTTTATGTTGCCAATTGCAACGCCTCCTAATGCCATTGCCATGAGCAGTGGTGCGGTTAAAGTTAAAGAGATGGCAAAAATTGGGTTTTTTATTAATTTATTGGCGATTGTTGCTGTAACCTTTGTTGCTTTAGTTTATTGGCAATATTTTGTGTAAAGACGAGTAATGCAAGAGATATTTAAAAAGTTAGATTTGGTTGATTATGCAGAGAGTTTTATGGCATTTTTTGCACGAAAAAAAGAGGTTGTTTTAGAAGGGGATATTAACATTCATTATAAAATGATCAAAGAACTCTCCACGTATGAATTTAAACCACCCCTTGAAGTTCAATCGTTGGATAATGCGTTAATGCTTATTCAAAAACAGGGCATATTAAAATTGGATGATATTTTTGAGTTTATTAAAATCATTCACTACTTTTTGTATCTTAAAAATGCCAAATTTGATGGAAAGTTGCAAGAGTGGTTTGAAAAAATTATTATCCCTTCTGAAATGATTGAATTGACAAACTATTTTAACGAAAAAGGGGAGTTAAAAAAAGGCATCAATGAAGAGTATGATGCGATTTCTCATGCCATTTATAGCAATAAAGAGTCCATAAAACAAGCGTTGTATAAATTGATTAATAACTCAAAGTTGCGTCCATATTTGGTGGATTCTCAAATTCACTTTGTCAATTCAGAAGAGACGTTGCTTGTACGAGGAGGGTTTAATCATGTCCTTAAAGCTTCGGTTATCCACAGAAGTGCATCGGGATTTTTTTATATTTTACCTCATACCATTTCTGAACTTAAGCAAAAAGAGTCCAATTTAAAAAACAAACAAGAAGAGATTGTTTTAAAAATATGTAAAGAAATCAGCTCTTTGTTTGAGAAAAATCTGCTCTTTTTAAAATTTTTAAATAAAGAGTTTGACCGATTTGACCACTACCAAGCCCGTGTCTTTTTTGCCAAAATCAATGACAAAAATTTTATTTTGCCTTCCAAAGGCAATGCGTGTAAACTCATTGGATTTAAGCATCCTGCATTGCATGATGCGAAAAGCATTAGCGTAGATTTTTCAAAAGCTGTTTTGATGATCACGGGGGTAAATGCTGGGGGTAAAACCATGATGCTTAAATCGATTTTAAGTGCCGTTTTATTGTCCAAATATCTTTTGCCCTATCATGCACAAGAAGAGAGTATCATTGGAAGTTTTAAAAATATTTTAGCTGTGTTAGACGACCCTCAAAACGTTAAAAATGATATTTCAACGTTTGCAGGACGAATGGTTGAATTTTCTAAACTCTTTTCCAAAAAAGAGGTTATTGTGGGGGTAGATGAAATTGAGTTAGGAACAGACTCGGATGAAGCAGCGAGTTTGTTTAAAGTCATTATTGAAGAACTCATTGCTAAAGATATTAAAATTATTATTACCACTCACCACAAACGCCTAGCAGCACTTATGGCAGCCAATGAAAATGTGGAACTCATGGCGGCATTATACGATGAAGAGAATCGTAAACCCACCTATGAGTTTTTACAAGGCACAATTGGACGCTCATACGCGTTTGAAACGGCTGCTCGTTATGGTATTCCAATAGGTATCATTAAAAAAGCCAAAGAAGTCTATGGAGAAGATAAAGACCGTTTAAATGAACTCATACAACGAAGCAGTGATTTAGAAAGAGAGTACAAAACTAAAATTCTAAAACTCGATGAAGACATTGAGAATTATGAACGACTTACACGAAATTTAAAAGAGCAAAAAGAGAGTTTGGATGCGCATATTTATACGGAAAAATCTAAACTTCATAGAGAGTATTATGATGCCAAAGAGGAAGCCAAAAAAGCAATAAAAGCCAAAAAAGTGGAAGAATCGCACCAGCATTTAAATATTGCACATAAAAAAGTCGTTGAGATAAAAACTCCAACGGTGAAAGAAGTTGAAGCCTTTAACGTGGGTGATAGGGTGAAATATCAAAGCTCAAAAGGTGAGATTTTGTCGATTAAAGGCAATAAAGCATTTATTTTAAATGATTTAGGAATGCGTGTTCAAGTCAACTTGGCTTTATTGCAACGAAGTGGAAATCCGGTTAAAGTGCCCTCTAAAAAAGTGAGTGTCTCTGTACAAAAACCTGAAACAGGGAAAATTTCACTTGATTTGCATGGACAACGAAGCGATGAAGCCATAGAGAATTTGGATAAATTTATTTCAGATGCTTTAATTGCAGGGTTTGATGAAGTATTGGTCTATCATGGCATTGGAAGTGGTAAACTCTCCTATGCGGTTAAAAAATATTTAGATGCTCATCCTAAAGTCAAAGGCTACAGCGATGCTCATCCAAGCAGCGGTGGATTTGGGGCAAAAGTGATTCAACTGTAAGGAAAAATGATGGAAAAAGAGCTTGAGAGTTTGCAAAAGTTTTACAACATAATAATTGAATTTTTTGTCAATTACAGTTTTCAGCTTATTGGTGCTGTGATTGTTTTTATCTTGGGAATTTATATTGCCAATAAAGTTTCTCAATGGGTTGGGCGTTTATGCAGTAAACATGAGTTGGATTTGACCTTGACTAAATTTGTGGTCAATATCGTTAAGTTTGGAATCATTATTGGGGTGAGTATCATTGCCATTGGCAAACTGGGCATTTCCATTACTCCTTTTGTTGCAGGAATTGGTGCGGCTTCTTTGGGCGCTGGTTTGGCGTTGCAAGGAACACTTTCAAACTATGGAGCAGGGCTTTCTATCATTATTGGGCGTCCTTTTATTGTGGGCAATACCATTCGTGTGCAAGGAGTTTATGGCGTAGTTGAAGAGATACGATTGGCATATACAATTTTATCGACTGAAGACGGTGAGCAAATTACCATTCCCAATAAACACATTATTGGTGAAGTGTTGGTGAACTCATTTGAGTATCGAATTGTTGAAAGTGTAGTAGGCATTGATTACCGTTGCAATCCTTCACACGCCATTGAAACCATCCACAAAGTTTTGGGTTCCTTTTCAAAAGAGATTGCCCAAGAGCCAAAAGCTCAAGTGGGCATTAAGGAGTTTGGTGATTTTTCCATCAATTTAGAACTTCGTTATTGGGCTTATACCAAATCGTTTTTTGATACGCAATATCGTGTCAATCTGGCATTGTATGAAGCGTTTAAAAAAGAGGGAATCACGATTCCTTTTCCCACATATAACTTGGTTAAAAAAGCGTAAATTAACGCTTTTTTATCATTTTTCTAAACTTATAAACGATTCAATCACACACGAAAATCGCTCTTTTAAATCTTTGGCATCAATATCCATATAGTCAGTTTGAATTTTATAAATAAGTTGATTGTCAAGTTTAAATTCAAATACCACATACCCTGCGTATTTTTTGGCTTGGGCATTTTTTTTGCCTTTATCTTCTTTATCGTTTTCATAAATATAATAATCAATCAATAACGCATGCGCTGAATTTGCTGTTTGAGTTGTATGGCTTGAAATAACTTCTTCTAAAAGCTCATTGGCTTCTTGAATAGTTAAAATGTTAATTAAATAACTGGGCATATAAGTTGAATATTCAATATGAGATTTTATGGTATATTGATGGGTTTTTAATAACTCAATGGCTTCTTTGATGGGGGCATTGGAATTGATTTTTTCAAATGTGGTTGTTTTTTCTTGGCAGGCAATTCGTTTGGGATTTTTTGTTTTTGTTATCTCTTTGTAAAAGCTGTATGTTAAAGCCAATAAAAGGAGTACAAAACAAATTAAAAAGATTTTTTTCATTTGTTTTCCTTATGATAGTTGTAAAATATTTTTTATACTATCATAAGAATTATTAAATAATATTTATAAGTTTATATTATACTATTTGATGTTATCCAAGCTTAAGTCAATAACTGTAAACTCATCTTTCTTTTGAATTATCTTAAGCTCATTTTCTATGATAATTTGCTCTTTATTAACTTTTTGTTGCATTAAATATTTTTGAATATTTAATGTACGTTGTTGTGCTAACGTTTCAAGTGTTTTTGATTCAATAATTTGTTTGGGGATTAGAACCTTTTCCAATGCCTCTTTATATCGTCGTTCATCTAAGAGTTTATCTTTAATATACTGCGCTTTAAAAGCAGAAAGTTTGCTTTCATAAGTGTTGTATTGCGTTTCTAAGTAGTTTAAATACTCTTTTTGATAGGCTTCTTTATTGACTTTTTTCAAAGCTTCTTGAAGTTGTTTTTTAAACGCCATGGTTTGAAGGGCATACCGATCATTGTTTTCATCATACGTTGGGTTAAGTTTAATGGCAAGTTTATGTCGACTGTTAAGAATTTCAGCAATTTTATCCAAAGGCTCTTTTTGTACTGGTGTGATAGTAGAATCTCCAAAATAAAAAGGCACACTGTTGATTTCATCTTCTCCAAAACCAAACAAAGATCCCAAAAGTGAAAAAGGTGCAGTGATGGCTTTGGCAATCAAGTTGGTAAATGCTTGCCAAACAATGGGAGCTACGCTAAATTCTGGATTGTTTAAATTGCCTTTTAAAGGCAGTTTAATATCAATAATTCCATTTGAGTCTTCTAAAATGGCAATGGCTAATTCCAAGGGTAAATTTAATGCTTCGGGGCTTTGTATGGTATCGCCCAGTTTTATTTTGGAAATCACTAAATTATTTTTGGCTTCAAGTTTGGACTTTTCAATGTAATACGATAAATCCAACGAAAGTTTCCCCTCATCAATTGTACGTCCCACAAATTTACCCGAATAACCCGATAAATCATTTAATGCAATGTTGTCAAAATCGATTTTAAAATCGGTAAAACTTTTAAAGTCACTGTGAACCAAATCGCCTTGAATGTGCATTCGTCCGTATTGCCCAATATTTCCATCAAGTTTAACTACAGTGGGTTTGGTGCTGTTTGAATCAAATCGTGAAAAAGAACCATTGATGTTGTGATTGTTGATTTTAAAATGAATGGGCAGAGTTAAATCTTCAAAAGTCATTTGCCCATTTTTAATGGCTAAAGGTCCTAATTTTATGAGTAAAGGATTGGCTGTGGGTCGGTGCTCTTTTGTATTTTTTGGCTGAGTTTTACTTAAATTGGCCAAATTGAGTTCTTGTTTTTTATTGATTTGCACAAAGGCATAAGGCTCTAAAGCTTCAACGCTTTTAACCAAAAGTAAATTTTGATTTTGTTCAAAAACAATGCCATTGGCAAATACTTTTTTGGCTTTGATTAAAGGCGTATTGTGATGATTAATCTTTACTTCTTCTAAAGAGCTGTTGGCATTTAGGCTTAAGTTATTTTCTTTAAATGTAAGGTTTCCTTGTGTATTTAAAAACGCCGATTGAATTTCCAAAAAGGTGTTTTGTAAAAGAATGGGGTTAAGTAACGTTAGGGGCAATTTGTTTAAGTCAAATTCTACATAAGCCATAAAGGGTTCCATATCAATTTGGGCATGGGTTAAAAGTTCACCTTGATTGATAAAGAGTTTAAAGTGGGTATCTAAAAGTTTGGTGTTGGCTTGGTAGGGAAATTTTGCTTGAAGTTGTGAAAGTTCAAGTTGATTAAGTGCTAAAAGAGTGTGTTGATCTTTTTGACGAATATGAAAATTCTCAACAACCAAAGAAGTGTCGTTTAACTCAATGGTGGGTTCATTTTCTAAATTAAGTACAAAGCCCAGTTTAGAGTGAAGAGTTAAATTCTCATCGAGGACAAAAGGGTATGCCTCTTTAATAACATTCCAAAAAGGGTGTACCAACAAATTGTTAATTTCAATATTTCCATAGGTTTTGAGTGGATTTAAAGAGAATCCCCCTTTTAAACTCAATGTGGTTTTTTCATTAAGAGTTGCTTCAAACGTTTGAGCCGCTAAACTGTTTTTTAAAGTACTTAAATCGCGTAGTGTGTAATTTAAGTTATCTAAAGAAGCATGAAATTTCTCATTATGAGAAAAATCATTTAACTCAATATGCGCTTTTTCAATCTGTAAGGCATCTAATTGCAGTTTGATGAGTTCTTGTTTTGTTTTTTCTTCAGTGGTTTGAGATTTAGGTAAACTCTCTGGAATGAGGCGTAAAAGATTGAGTTGTTTATCTTGGTTGATTTCGGCGTTAATATAAGGCTTTGTAAGTGAAATGGTTTTAAAATGCAAATAGTTATTGGCTAAGGTACGATCTAACTCAAAATCAACCAACAGCTTTTCAAACGTAAAAAAGGTGTGCTCCTTTTCTTTGAGGGAAACATCATAAACGCTCAATTTAAAAACAAAAGGATTAAATGAAACCGTATGGATGTTTAACTCTTTGTTTAAATTGGTTTTGACATAACTTATCGCTTGTGATTTGATAATCAAAGGAAGAATAAAAAAACCTATAACAGCATAGAGGAAAACCAGTGTTCCGAAGATATAAATAATTCTTTTAAACATAACATTCTCCCACTTGGATATGCCATATTATAACAAAATAAACATAACTTAGGTACAATCGCAAGTATAAAAGTAAGGATAAACGATGACGATTATAGAACTGTTTCAAACATTATTACGATTTAAATCCATCACCCCAAACGACGATGGTGCATTTGATTTTATTGATGAATATTTAGGAAAAGAGTGGTCGTGTATTAATATTGACCGTGAAGATACGAAAAACCGATTTTACTACAAAAAGTTTAATGACAACCCACAGCATCTTTGTTTTGCAGGACACATCGATGTCGTGCCCACAGGTGAAGGTTGGGAACTTGACCCTTTTGAAGCCAAGGTCATTGATGGAGTTATCACAGCACGTGGAAGTCAAGACATGAAAAGTGGAGTTGCTGCCTTTTTATATGCGTGTAAACATTCCCAAAATTTCGATGGAATGTTGAGTATTTTACTCACAAGCGATGAAGAAGGTGAGGGAACTTACGGAACAATCAAGGCATTGGAACATTTAAAAACGATCGATATGATTCCACACTATGGAATTGTGGCAGAACCCACGTGTGAAGAAGTGTTTGGAGATGCCATTAAAGTAGGGCGACGAGGAAGTATCAACGGCTATATAACAATAAAAGGCAAACAGGGACACGCTGCGTATCCTGAAAAGTGTATTAACCCCGTGCATAATTTTGCGTCAGTTTTACCCCAAATTGCAGGTGTCAATTTAGATAATGGCGATGAATATTTTGCTCCAAGTAAACTCGTAATTACAGATATTCGAGGAGGTATGCAAGTCACCAATGTAACACCAAATGAGTTAAAAATCATGTTTAATGTAAGAAATTCAACGAACACAACAAAAGAGACAGTAGAAGCGTTTATCCAAGAGAAACTCAACGGTTTAGAGTATGATTTTCGAACCACACAAGGCTCATATCCATTTGTAACCAATAAAACTTCAAAAGTGGTCAAAGCCATGGAAAACTCTATCAAAGAAGTATTAAACATTACCACAAAACACTCAACACACGGGGGAACAAGCGATGCTCGCTATTTTGGTGCCTTTGGTATAGAAGCCATTGAGTTTGGAGTTATAAACGACACCATTCACAGTGTTGGAGAGAGAACAAGCGTTAAAGAAGTTGAGGGATTGACAGCTGTGTTTGAGGATTTGATAGCGAAGTTTTAAAAAATATTGCAAATTGTAATAAAATAGTAACACTATATTATTTTTTGATAAACTTTTCCAAAATTTACATAGGAAAAGTTTATGGAAACTCTACCACAAGAAATCATACAAAGCAGAATTTACGAAATCCGTAATTTAAAAGTCATGCTTGACAGTGACTTAGCAAAGCTTTATGAAGTTGAAACCAAAAGAATCAATGAAGCGGTTAAAAATAACCTCGATAAATTCCCTGAGGATTTTTATTTTGAATTAACGTTTGAAGAATCAGAAATTCTAAGGTCGAAATTTTCGACCTTTAAAGATAGCGTAAACAATAGAAAATATGTTCCAAAAGTATTTACCGAACAAGGCGTGTATATGTTAGCAACCGTACTTAAAAGTAAAGTTGCCACAGAAGTTACTATAAATATCATGCGAACTTTCACAAAGCTAAGAGAGTTCGCCTTAACCTACAAAGATATAATAACCGAACTAAAAAACCTAAAAGATGATATAAAACTAACCCAAAATCAAACCAATCAAAACAGTGAATATATAAAAAAAGCATTTGAAATACTATCACAAATACTTGAAGAGAGTAAAAATACAGAAGATAAAGTTATGGGGTTTAGGGTTGAAAAAAGTTAAATAATAATATTATTATATCTCATATGAATTAGAAAATAAAAATTGAATTTGAGAATAAAAGAGTAAGAGGGATAACATGATAAATCATTGTATAAAAGAAGCACAAACTTTAGATGCTTTGAGATTAAGCCAATTAGCACATGAACTTACTCCTTATATTTTTGAAGAAGAAGTGCCAACATGGTTTGAGGAGGAGCTTTCAAAAGAGAGCTTTGAAAAACGAATTTTAAGTATGGAATACGAGCATTTTATTTATGTGCAAGAAAATGAGATTGTAGGTTTTATTGCAATCAAAGATAAAAATCGTCTTTTTCATCTTTTTGTTGATTCAAAATATCATAAAAAAGGCATTGCAAAAGCACTTTGGGACAATATCAAAGAGCAGTACGATGTGTCAAATATGAGTGTAAATTCTTCTAGGTATGCTATAAAAATTTATGAATCTTTTGGATTTAAAATTAATGGTGAACAAAGTGAGTATTTAGGTTTAACTTATCAACCTATGGTTTATAGCGATGAAAAAACAAATATAGTATGAAAAAAAGACTAACATAAAAGGAATAGTTTATGCCATTTCCCAAAGAGCAAAAAGAAAAACTTTTAAAAGTAAAATATGTAGGAGAAACAGTTGTAAAACGGTTTGAACAAATGGGTATTAACTCTTTAGAAGATTTATCAAAAAGTAGTGTAGAAGAGATAACAGATGTTGTTTCAGATATTTTAGGAAGCAGTTGTTGGAAAAATTCTCCACAAGCAAAAAAGGCTGTTTCAAATGCCATTGAGTTTGCTCAAGCGAATAAAAAGTGCCAATAAACTCATTACAACAACTTGATATCAAAAAATATCAACCCTCAAATAAGCTTATAAAATATATAGATGCGTATTGGAGTATTGAAAATATATCAAAAAGCAGTATTTCTATGCCTATCGTTCCTGATGGTTGTATGGATATTATTTGTAAAAATGGTGAATTTATTTTTGTAGGGGCGATGAGTGAGAGTAAAATTGTAGAAATTTTGCCTTGTGATTACTCTTTTGGAATACGTTTTAAACCGGCTGTGTTTGCTCATTTGATTAAAATAGATTCAAGTCAATATCTCAATAAAATTGTACCTTTAAAGAGTTTATCACATGATTTGTGTGCTCAAATAATTGTTAATAAAAAAGATGAATTTCAAACAGTTAATACTCTTAATCGACTGTTTGAACCTTTATTTGAAAAAATCGAATTTAATCAAAAAATCATAAAAGCCGTTGATACAATTATCAATCATCGTGGAAATATTGCTCTTAAATATTTAGAAGAAGATATTGATTTAAGTAAGCGGCAACTGCGAAGATTATTTCAAAATTATTTGGGATATTCTCCCAAAAAGTTTTCTAATATCGTAAGATTTTTTGATCTATTCAAAGAATTAATAAAAAATAATGATGATAATCTCTCTTTTAAAGCATATAAGTTTGGTTACTGTGATCAATCTCATTTAAATAAAGAGTTTAAAAAGTTTTCAAGCCTTTTCCCTACACATGAAATGATGACCCTTTTTTACAAGACAAAATAATCAACTTTTACTATACTTGTAAAAACAAAGGAGTTATGAGATGAAATCAATGATTGTAAATATGGGAGTTAAAGATATTGTATCAACGGTAAAATACTATCAAGAAAATTTTGATTTTGAATTGCAAATGTTAGTAGATGAGTCCAAAACTAATTTTGATACAGTAATCAAAAAAGAGCTAAATTATATTTGGGCAATGATACACAAAGATGATGTTTCTATAATGCTTCAAAGTATTGACAGTTTAAAAGAAGATATTGGCGTCTTTTTTGACAATGTTGGTGCCTCTTTAACGTTGTATATTGAAGTTGAAAATGTTGATGACTTATATTTAAACATAAAAGATAACGTCAATATGTATAAAGACATTGCGACTACTTGGTATGGACAAAGAGAATTTTATATCAAAGATATCAACGGATATATTTTGGGATTTGCCAGTAAAGCCCAATAAATCCATCAAAAAGATACTTTACGCTATAATGTTGCCCTTAAAAAAGAAAAAGGAATACAATGCAACTACCTAATTGCCCAAAATGTAACAGCGAATATACGTATGAAGACGGAGAGTTATTGATTTGTCCAGAGTGTGCGTATGAGTGGTCTAAAAATGCTTCGGATGTTCAAGAAGAGGGATTAATTGTAAAAGATGCCAACGGAACACTCTTAAGTGATGGTGATGATGTTACGGTGATTAAAGATTTAAAAGTTAAAGGAAGTTCTTCAGGCATTAAAGTAGGAACAAAAATCAAAGGCATTCGACTCGTTGAAGGCAATGATGGACATAACATTGACTGTAAAGTTCCAGGGGTGGGTGCCATTAAACTCAAACAAGAGTTTGTCAAAAAATCTTAAAAGAGAGAAAAACTTCTCCCTTTTTAAGTGGGTTTAACTCCGATTATTATTGTGGTTGAATATTATACTTCTCTAAAAGCTTTACCCAGACAATTTTTTTGCCATTTTTATCAAATAGCGTTGGTGTCCCTGCGATGTTTAACTTTTGAGCAATTTGCATTTGGTCTTGCAGTTTGATTTGCAATTTGGCTTCTTCATTTTTGCTGATTTTCCGATTGATAAATTCAGGTGATTTGGCATCAACTGATAAATACGCATCAATCATTTTTTGTGGAGTTTTTTGACTCATAACATAAATGGATAAATCTCTTGCATTTTCATGAAAACTCAAAGGATAGAAAAAAACTCGTATTTTGACATGTTTTTCCAGTTGAGGGAAAAAGGCTTCAAATTTTTTACAATAAGGACACTCTAAATCGGTGAATAAAATATACTCGTCCTCGCCACTTCCAAAAGTTAACGCTTCTTTGTTTTTTGTAACAGAAACATCAATAGGTAAAGAAATACCTTCTCCTGTATTGGCATCCATCACATTTCCTGCAATAAGAATTTTTTTGTCTTTGGTTAAAAAAAGCTCTTGAGGTTTTCCTTCAAAAGAGGCATCAAGAACAAATACACTCCCCATATCAAATGCTGTTTTGACTTCAATTTTAGCTTTGTTTAAAAGAGCCAATGCTTTTATTTCTTCAAGTTCATTTTTTTGAACTTCTTTGGGGTGTTGAGCATACAGCAGTGAAGAGAACAATAGCACTGAAAATACGCCTTTGAATATGTTTTTCATACGATTCCTTATATAAGTTTTTGTGATAGTATGATACAGTAAGTTTATTTAGAAAAGATAAAAAGAAGAAACTAAATGTGTACCAGAAAAGCTAAAGATTTAATTGAATAAGAGTCAATGTGTTTTCACAAAAATGTACATCGTAGCAGTAAAACTGCTACTGATACGACTTATTGTAAAAGTCTTAATACGTTTTGTTGAGAGACATTAGATTGTGCTAAACCAAACGCCCCCACTTGTGCCAAAATATTTTGTTTTGAAAAACTGGATGTCTCTTTGGCATAATCAACATCAGTAAGAATCGATCGAGCTTCCATTGTACTGGTGTATTGTGTGGCTAAATTTCGATATGAACTCTCTAACTGATTGGCGGTTGATCCAAAATTTGAACGCTCTGAATTAAGCGTATTAATTGCTTCATCTACCGTATCTAAAAAGCTTCGAGCCGTTGAAGCATCAAAGCTACTTGGATCTTGATTGAGTAAATCATCCAATCCAAGGCCGGTGGTATTGGCTTGCACAGAATTAGTTGCAATGGTATCAGAACTTCCTGAACCTGCTTGAAACTCTTGTGAATCACTTGCTGCTGTGTCGTTTGGTCCTGCCTGTAACAGATTTGTTCCATTATAGTTGGTTTGAGATGCAATGTTGTTTAACTGTTCAAGTGATTTTTGGACTTTTTCTAAAAGTGCTTCTCTTCCTTCTTGACTTGTTGTATCCGTTGAAGCTTGAAGTAAATCTTTTTTTACACTGTCCAAAATATTGGATTGCTCTCCCATAGCTTTATCCCCAATTTGGGTCATTGCCAGAGCACTATTGACATTTTCCATACTTTGATAAACGCCACTGGCTTCTGTTCGTAAGTTCTCAGAAATAGCTAATGACGCAGCGTTGTCAGCCGCTTTATTAAGTAAAAGCCCTGTTGCAACTCTTTCAAGCGTTTTATTAAGCTGTACATCATTGTTTAAGTATGTTTGAATATGGTTGTTATTGCTACTAATAGTCATGATAAACTCCTTAGTTCATATATTAATAATTGTAGTACTAAAAAGATTAAACTAACTTTAAGAAAAAATATTATTTTTTCTCATTTTTTATGTTTAGTTCAAAAGTACATCTACAAACAATAGGCTAATACAAAGCAATTGGAACATAATAATCTAAAATAAATTCTTCGTTATCTTCTAAAAAATGATTTCTTTCATAAATGGCATAAGAAGGGTGAGTTGTGGTTTCATATCCACTTTTTATAAGCCAAGTATGATAGACGTATTGAATCAATTTTAATACGTCACCGTATTGTCCGCTGACATGAAATTTGGCATACACTCCTTGTGGAATCGTAAAATTAGGAATAGCACTTTTAAAACAATGTGTTTTATCTTCTTCACTTAACTCAATACACGCCACATATTGACACTGTTTTAAATCATTTAAAATAGGATTATCGTGGTGCAAACCAATTTGACGATAGTTTTTTAAATTGTGTCCCAATGCCCAAACTTGAAGTTTTTGCCAGGTTTGTTTGATGCTTCTGTCATATCCTTGATGACGTAAATAAAAGACATCCAATGCAGGCATTTTGACAACAGTTGCTTCAATATGTTCAAACGTAGCGTTGGAACTAAAGGCACTTGCCGATGCTTTTAAGATGTTGTTGGAGTATTTAAGGTACCCTTGTTTTCTCCACTCTTTTGGGGTCATCATAAAGCGTTCTTTAAAGGCTCTAATAAACGAAGTTTGAGAGCTGTAACCACACATTTTCGCAATTTGTGTAATGGTAGAAAATTGGTTGCAAATGAGTAAGTTTGAGGCTTTTTGCAGTCGAATGGATTTGATGGTTTCATAGATATTTCGCCCAAACTCTTCTTTAAATATTCGGTGCAGATGAAATTTGCTGATAGCTAACTGCACACATAATTCATCGATATTGATATTGGTATCAATGTATTGATAAATGTAGTTCATCACAAAATTGCACAGTTGCGTATGTTTTTCAAGCGTATCTTTTTTCATACTTTAATTATAGCAAAAATAGATAACTTTTTAAGCAAAAAATGTAAAGAAAAAAGAACATAATATTGCTAAAATGCCAAATAAAAAGGAGCAGTATGAAACGTTCGTTTATCAGAGAGATACTTGAAAGTATTGATGAAAACACCATTTCTTTTGCGGGAGGATTGCCCAATGAAGCACTTTTTCCTTTAAAAGATTTACAAGAAGCTACGACAAAAATATTTAAAGATGCTAACGTATTACAATACAGTTTGAGCAATGGCATAAAAAGTTTACGCCAAAAAATTGCCAATGAATACACCAATGAAGGCTTTGAAACAACGGTTGATAATATTTTAATTACCACAGGAAGCCAACAAGCCATGTATATTATTGCTAAATATTTTGAGAGTAAAGCCATAACCATAGAAGAACCCTCATATTTGGGCGCCATGAATATTTTTAGACTCAATGCGTTGTTTATGGAGAGTGTAAAGCTAGAGGACGATGGCATTGAGTTAGAGGGGTTTGAAAAAAGTTTTCAAAAAACCAAATTGGCCTATTTGATTCCTGATTTTCAAAATCCTTTTTCTTCAACGTACAGTGATGAAAAAAGAGCAATGGTTGCAAAAATAGTTAAAACA
Source organism: Epsilonproteobacteria bacterium UBA4036 (assembly GCA_002382325.1). Classification (GTDB taxonomy): domain Bacteria; phylum Campylobacterota; class Campylobacteria; order Campylobacterales; family Arcobacteraceae; genus Marinarcus. Next base: position 321,294 of record DGAG01000007.1, on the reverse strand, counting down.
GAAGGTGGAATTTTAATTGAAGATGCCCCTTATCGAGAACTTTATTTTGATAAAAAACATTCAACCATCAGTTCTTTGATTCCCAATCAAAGTTTTCATTTGGGCAGTTTTTCTAAGACTTTAGCTCCCAGTTTGCGAATAGGGTGGATCAGAGCAAGTCAAGAGTTGATTCAATCGCTTTTGGTTATTAAAGAGAGTATTGATTTACACAGTTGTGGAATTTCACAATATATTTTAGATGAGTATTTAAGCAATGACGAAAACTATAAAAAACATTTGAACAATTTACGTAAAAATTATAAAATCCAAATGGAGTTTTTTGCCCAAACATTACAAGAAGAGTTACCTCAATTTCATTTTAGTAAACCCAAAGGGGGAATGTTTATTTATGGAAATTTAGATACAAATACTTCTGAACTGGTTTTAAAAGCCATAAAAGAAAAGGTAGTTTTTGTACCAGGAAGTGAGTTTTATAATGAACATAAACGATACAATGAAATACGTTTTAATTTTACACATTCGACAATAGATGAAATAAAAGAAGGCATCCAACGCATAAAAAATCTGCTTGTCATGAAGTGAATTTCAATAAGTAAGTTTTTAACATTTATTGATTATTATTATTGATATTATTCAATTATGTTTAGGAACTTATATGACGTTATATAAAAAATTATCCACGCCTGAAAAAAGTGGAAAAAAAATAGGCTTATTTCGCACAATATGTGCCATCTTGGGTGGTTTATTGGTTGCTTATTTAGGAATGACTTCCTTGATTTTTGTTATCCCAGCACAAGCAGGTGAATCTATTATTGTACCATTGTTACTCAATACTTTTGCTTGGGCAGCTGCTGCGTTATGGATTTGTGTTGCACCTACGAAATGGAGTGCCTTACTTCGTAGTGTTATTCCCACTATTTTTTTTGCAATTTTTATAACATTTGCAATTTTGTGGGGATAATATATGAAAATAACTGAGTCAAAAAAATTATTTAAACAACGACTTCAACGAGTTCATGTTGCAGCTGGGATTACCTTTTCTCTTTTTATGTATATTGCCGTCTTTTTTGGTATTTTTGCAATTTTGTTGCCCTATATTTCAGCATGGGAAAAACCATCAAGACATATTGCAACAGCCGATATTACTCAAATTGATTATTCTGCCATGATTGATCCAGTTTTAGCCAATTCCGAATACCCTACAATGAATGGAGTAACCATTACGTTACCTGGATATATGGAAAATCCCACTTTACAAATTTGGGCTTTATTTACTGAAACCATACTTTTTAATCCCAATACCTATGAAGAGATTGAAAATGAGGGTGAAGCATCTCAGTTAGCGTGGTTTTTAAATGCCATGCACTATGGACGACCATTCAAAGATTTTGGGTATTTGGTGTTTGGTTTTGTGGCAGTAGGAGGGATGTTTTTAGTGATTGGAGGAGTGATACAAATTATTATCATTAAGTATAACAATAAAGGGAAAAATGCTCAAAGCCAATTTTCAAAATGGCATCGCAAGATTTTTACTTGGGTTTTCCCTCCTTTTATTATCATTACTCTTACGGGGGCACTGATGAACATTGGTTATACGGGTTCAGCACCTATGACTTATTTAGCATCTAAAGGAGAAACGCATGAAATCTGGCAATTAACCAGTCCTATTTTATTTCCTAAGCTTCCTTCAATAGAGAAAAAAAATGATGTGGTTGAGATGATGCCAATGAATGAATTGATAAAAAAAGCCAAAGCGATTAATCCCAGTATTGATTTTCAAAGGATTAGAATAAGTAATTGGCAAGACTCCTCTGCTCAAGTAAAACTTGAAGGGTATAATCCTTATATGCCCTTTTTAAATGGTATTTCCAATAAACCCAGTGTGACCTTAAGTGGGGTTGATGGCAGTTTAATTGCACAGCAAAAAGTGTTGGATAAACATTGGTCAGGGATTTTTTATGACAGCGTCTACTTTCTGCATTTACTTTTTGGCGTGGATCATTTTACTCGGCTATTTATCGCCTTTATTATGTCAATATCTGCTTTGGGTTTGGGATTTGGTGTTTTGCTTTGGTTGGAGAAAAAAGCCAAAGTATTTAAAGGGAAAATTCCTTTTTATCATTGGATGGGGCGAGTTTCTTTGGCAACAATGATTGGTGTTTTTCCTGCAACTGGATTACTTTTTGTTTTACAATGGATCTTACCTATGGAGTTAGAAGATCGATTTTTGTGGCATAAAGGGCTTTTTTTTGTTGCTTGGTTGGCAACATATACGTGGTCTTTTTATCGAATACATTCGTATCAAGCGGCAAAAGAGTTTTTGATTTTAGGAGGAATTTTATTTATGTTAAGTCCTCTTTGCCATTATGTTTTTGGAGGTTGGAATCCCATAATGCTTTTAGAAGGGGGTATGACTACGATTTTAATGGTCGATATTGGGTTGGCTATATTGGGTTTATTATTGCTGTTTGTGGGAATAAAATTGCCTCAAAAAGCAGAAGAATCAAAATGGTTTTGGAAAACAGAGATTTAAGGAGAAAGTATGAGTCATATTATAAAAAAAGTATTGGTTGTTTGGTTGTTTTGTTCATCGTGGGTCTATGCTCATAATTTGTTGATGAATGTGATGAATAATGAAGATAATACCATTACGGTTATGGGTGAATTTAGTACAGGAGAATTAGCCTTTGGTGCAATGGTTCGATTAGAATCACTCGTTAGTGGGGATGTTTTATTTAAAGAAAGATTGCCACAAATCAGTGAATTAACCATTGAAATTCCCAAAGAGCCATACCAAATTGTTTTAGATGGTGGACCAGGACATACCATCGTAAAAGAGGGAATAGCGCCTTTAGAAGGGTTTGCAAAAGAGTTTTTAGAACAAACCAAAAAGAGCAGTAAATTATCGCAATCCGATGAGTTTAGAAATGATTGGAGTTTACCCATGATTGTGCTGTTTACTTTCGGGCTTATTTTGGTGATTTTAACTCTTTATTTCAGTGCAAAAAATACACAAATTTTAATGAAGCAACTCAAACAAAACTAAAGAACTATTGTAAAACAAGCACCTTCTTGGGTGTTTGTAACATTTATTTTACCCTTAAAATGAGATTCTATAATAATTTTTGACATATATAAGCCAATCCCGCTGCCTTTTTCTTTGGTGGTAAAATAGGGATTAAAAATTTCATGGATAACTGTATTTGAGATACCTAAAGCATTGTCTTGTACACAGATGATGGCTTTGTGTTGTTTTTCATTTAATACAATATCAATTCTGGGATTTTGAATTTGCTTTTGTATCAAAGCCTCTTTGGCATTGGTAATTAAATTAAGTACAACTTGTGAAAGTTCATTTTCATAAGCCTTGATTTGTAAATCTTTTTTGATGGTAAAAAAGATAGAAATCTCTTCTTTGTTTAATAAAGGGGTCATAATATCAAGAGCATTTTGAATGGCACTTGAGACATAAAACCACTCTTTGTGTTTATGAGGTTTATAAAAATCGCGAAAATTATTGATGGTTTTTGACATAAAATCAAGTTGTTGATTGGACTCTTCTAATTTTTCATTCAAATACTCTTTTTTAAGCGCATGTTCTTCAAAAGCCAACTGTAAATCCATATTGATAAAACCTAAGTGAGTTAAGGGTTGTCTCCACTGGTGAGCAATATTGTTAATCATTTCTCCCATGGAAGCGAGTTTACTTTGATGAATAAGCAACTTCTCTTTTTCATTTTTTTCTTTTATCATCATTCTAAGTTTATAGCCTAAAGCAAAACTAAAAATTAAAGACTCCAAAGGAGTTCCTATATGAACAAGGTAAATACCACTTATGTCAATAAGAGACTTTTCTGCAATGAAAATAAAACAACAAACAATAAACCAGCCAAGTGCATAGACAATAGCGTATTTATCGCCTTTAAATAAAGCAAATACTCCTACAAAAGAAAGAAGTAAAAAGCTAAAATAAAAAGGAAGATACTCATACAACAAAGAGTATTTTAAAAATCCAATGATAATTAAATCGATGCAATTGAGTAAAATAAATAATGTCAACAACCAATGAACATAGGGCATTATTTTTTTTGTATTTAAAATCGCTTGTGCAAACAATAAAGTCAATAAAAAACTCAAGGTTTCAAACGTATCAATGACCGCTTGAGTGATAGGTGTAGGATATGCTTGATAACTCACATAAGCAAAGCCCATAAGAGACAACAACACAAAAAATTGCATCAAAGAGTAGTATAAAAAGCAGGGCATAAATGTTGAAAAAAAGATGATTAAATAGTATAAAAAGGCACAAAAAATTATCCCATACGCAATGCCATATAAAAAACCTTCGTATTTTAAAAAATAGGTATATTCAAAAGAGTTGATGATTTTCCAGCGAAACTCCGCTCGTTTGGGTTCTTTATATGTGTAGTGAAAGAACAACTCATTGGGGTTATTTTCGGTCAGTTTTATTGCCATAATATTATTGATAATCTCATAGTTTGCATTGGTATATTCTAAGCTATTGATATTTGAAACAAGGGTAAGAAAATATTCATCCTTTGGTAGTTTAGAAAAATCCAACTTAACTTTAATAACAAAGTCTTGAACACGTTTGTGTTTGTATTCATTGTAAGTGGCAATTTTATAATCGTGTTGATTTTCGGAGATTAACACTTGAATGGCTTTATAAGGATTGCCGTAAACAGACGATATAAAAAGAAGTAAAAAAGCAATATATTTCATAATGGTATTGTACTCTTTTTTCTTTTAAACAATAGTGATTATCAGAATTTATATAAAATAGTGTATACTTTCACTATGAGTAGAAATGAATTTAAGAACATTAAAATACTGTTTGTTGATGATGAAGAGAATATTCGTCTTAATGCGGTTTCTTATTTGAAGCGATTATGCGATGACGTGTACAGTGCAAAAGATGTATTTGAAGCCATGGATGTTGTTGAAACGATTAACCCTCATATTCTTATTACCGATATTCAAATGCCTAAAATGAATGGACTTGAAATGATACGACGAATAAGACAAAAAAATAAAAATATCAATATTATTGTTTTAAGCGCACATACACAAAGCCACTATTTGTTTGAAGCCATTGAGTTGAATTTGGTGAAATATTTGGTTAAACCCATTCGCCATGATAGTCTTTATCCTGCCTTGATTCAATGTACAAAGAATCTCAATGAAAACAGTTGTAACCATCAATATCTTTCTTCTTCTTGTTTTTACGACAGTTTAAATAAAACACTTTATACCAATGAACTTCCCATAAAATTAAGTAAACGAGAAAATGATTTTTTGCAACTTTTGTGTGAAAATGCCAATCAAGTCGTTACGTATGATCATATTCAAGCTGTGGTATGGGAGGACGATTTTATGAGTGATGATGCGTTGCGCTCGGTTGCACGAAATTTAAGAAGAAAATTGCCTCAAGAGAGTTTGGAAAATCATTCAAAAATAGGGTACAAGATTATTACAATAAAGTAAATGAACACACTAAATGCTGATACAAATCCTCTTGCGTGTTGTTAAATCGATACAGAGATTCACAAAAATAGAGTTCGGTGGTATTTTTATTGATACCTCTAAATTTTTTGAGTCGTTGTTGAATATAACTGTTTAATCCATCATCACAATTAAAATAAGCAAAAAGAAAATATTCTTGTTTAAATTTATTAAATCCAATACGAAGTGCATTTGATTTTTTTTGTTCAAAAAATTTTTCCAAAGGGTGTTGGTTTAAAAATAGTTTTACCTTATTTAATGAAGGATTGTTTTGATTTAAGAAAAAATAATTTTTCTCTTTTTTAAGATAATAGCAATACTGATTGTGTAATTTAATGCCATAAATTGTACATGTTGAATCTTCAAATAAATCATAATAAGAGCAAAGATAATTTCTAAATATCTTATAGTAAGTATTGATTGTCTGACGACTTAATCCTACTTTATTTGCCGTATAACTTGCAGTATAATCCAATGAAAAGCAGTAGCAAATTTGTTTAAAAAGTTCGATGCTTATTTTAGCATTTTTAATATAAATGGGTTTTGATTCTCGTTTTGACATAACGTATTATACAAGAAGAAAATGGCTAAAAAATGGCTAAAAATTAATTTGTTTTTTGCTTGTCATGAAGCCATTTTGAATAATTATATCTTAAGCCAAATAAAGAAATAATTCCAAAATGTATGTTTGTTATAATAATCATTATCATTAATACAAGCATAAAATTAAGGAGAGTTGAATGAAAAAAATAGCAAAAAGAGTTGTGCCATTGTCAATTTGTACGGCATTGTTCTTGGGTGTAAATATCCATGCCGAAGAACAAACGGTTCGATTGGACGAAGTCAGTGTTATGAGTGAATCTTCAAGCGAGGTGACAGAGGGGACAGATTCCTATACTACAAAAAGTATGAATACGGCTACAAGAATGAATATGTCAATTAAAGAAACACCTCAATCAATCGTTGTTGTAACAAATCAGCAAATACAAGATCAAGGATTGGAAACCATTACGGATGTAGTAAATAGTATTACAGGTATTACGGCAAAGACATTTGACAGTGAAAGACAAGGATATTCTGCCAGAGGATTTGATATTACAAATTATCAAATAGATGGTGTAGCAACATCTTGGACAGCAGGTTGGAGTGGAGGCGAAACCAGCCAAGATTTAACTATTTATGATAGAGTTGAAGTATTGCGTGGAGCAAATGGACTTATTAGTGGGGCAGGAAATCCCTCGGCTGCCATTAATCTAATACGAAAACATGCTAATAGTAAGGAGTTTGTTGGTTCTTTAAAACTTGATGGAGGCACTTGGAATAAATATGGTGGAACTCTTGATATTCAAACACCACTAACGCAAAATGGAAAAGTTCGAGCAAGAATTGCTGGAACTTATCAAAAAAAAGAATCCTTTGTAGATTATTATGAAAATAAAAAAACAGTTTTATATGGTATTGTAGATATGGATATAACAGATGCCACATTATTATCAATAGGTGCAAGTTATCAAAAAAATGACCCAACGGCAAGTATGTGGGGAGGATTGCCTTCATGGTACAGTGATGGTACAAAAACCAATTGGGACAGAAAAACAACAACAGCCCCTAAGTGGAGTTATTGGGGAAGTGAGACAAATACATATTTTACAACATTAGAACATTATTTTTTGAATGATATAAAGTTTTATGCCTCCTTATCACACTCTGAAAATACAGCTGATGCAAAACTATTTTATATGTATGGTACTCCTGATAAAAATACGGGTATCGGTTTAGGAGGTTCTGCTGGTTGGTATGATGTAAACAGAGAACAAGACAATATTGATATTTATACAAGTATTCCTTTTTCATTTAATGGATTAAAACAAGAAATTGTTGCTGGACTAATGTATAATGAACAAGATTTAGAAACGTATTCTAAAGCGGGAGTGGGATTATCTCCTATTGGAAATTTTTATAATTGGGATGGATCGTACAATGAACCTACTTGGGGAAATAAAAGTTTGTCTCAACAAGGTACAACAAAACAAACAGGAGTTTACCTTGTTGGACGATTTTCTATATTGGATGATTTAAAATTAATTTTAGGAAGTAGATTGACCAATTGGGAAATAGATATGTTTTCAAATGGTACAAATTATGGGTATAAGCATGATGATATCATTACCCCTTATGCAGGATTAGTATATGATTTAGATAAAAATCATTCAGTTTATGTCAGCTATACCGATATTTTTAATCCTCAAGATAATCAAGATAAAAACGGTAAATTTTTGGACCCAATTGAGGGTAAAAATTATGAGACAGGAATAAAAGGTGAATATTTTGATGGCAAATTAAATACATCATTAAGTATTTTTAGAATTGAACAAGATAATTTGGCACAAAATGATCCCAGTGGAGCTTTTGTACCAGGCACAACAACTCTTGCAAGTGTTGCAGCAGAAGGAACAGTAAGTAAAGGTTATGAAATTGATATTAATGGTCAAATAACTGATAACTGGGATATGAGTTTTGGATGGTCACAGTTTGAAGCAAAAGATGTAAATAATGACAAAGTCAATACCCGTCACCCAAGAAAAACGGCTAAAATTTATACCCGATATAAATTTGATAAATTATCAATTGGTGGTGGTATCAATTGGGAAAGTAAGACATTTACTAATGTCACTAATCCAGTTACAAGTAAAGAAGAAAAATTAAGTCAAGATGCGTATAGTATAGTTAATATGATGATGAAATATGAACTATCAAAAGTTTTAACTGCCCAGTTAAACATAAATAATATTTTTGATAAAACCTATTACAGTAATGTTGGCTTTTACAATCAACTGGCTTATGGAGATTCTAGAAATATGACGGTTTCTTTAAAATATAATTTTTAATATACCATCAAAGAGGAGTTTCTCCTCTTTGGAAATATTAAATATGGATTTCATTCTTGTTTTTTCATTTGTCTTTGAAATGAAATCCATACTTAATGTTTTTATCTTTTAACTTTAAAATATAAAGAGTAAAGCTCTTTTTGAATCAAAAGATGATGCTTTTGGATATCAAGTTCTCTTATTTGCTTGGAATTTTTAAGTATGGCAACCTCTTCTAGGGCTTTAAATCCTGCATTAAACTCTTCTTCATTGAGTTCAATAAGTTCATTGTATAAGGCAATATCTCGTTGTGCCAGTTCGATGCGTCTTTGGTATTGTTGAATGGTTTCAAAAGCCATTTCATAAGTTTTTTCCAATTGGATTTTTATCAGTTCTTCCTCTTTTTTATTTTGTAAATAAAGTAATTTTGAGTGTTGAATGTCATTATTAGCAGTAAAACCAAGGGGCATACTAATACTTGCACCATAAGAATAGTATTCATCAAATGCGTTTTGTGTTGAATTTGTGTAACCATAATTGGCATTGAGTGTTAGGCTCGGTAAATAGCTGCTTTTTTTGATTTTATACTGTGTTTGACTGATTTTAGATTCCAAATGAGCTACTTGATTTTCCAAAGCATTATGCACAAAACTCTCTTTAGAAATCAATTCAATATTGGGTAATGTAATGGCTTCAATCCTCAATGAGGTCAATTTTTTAAGTTCATTTTCGTAATTGACTTGTAAAAGCTTAAGTTGCATTTGAGAATCTTCAAGTTCATTGCGAGTCATGATGGCATTGTTTAATTCGCTGATATCACTTTCACCTTGTTGATATTGAGATTTTTTAATTTCAACTTCAATCTCACTGTTTTGCAGGTTTAAATTGTTTTGCAAAATATCAATATCATTGAGTTTGAGCTGTATCATATTTTCATATAGCAAATAAATATCTTCTTGGTGATTGAGTTCAATTTGCAATAATTCTTGGGTAAATAAATCATTGGAGTATTGTATTTGTCCTGTAATACCACCAAAATCAAAAATCTTTTGTGAAAGATTTAAATAATACTCTTCACTTTTGAGGTGAGTTTGATTTTTACTTTGAGTGGCATTCAAAGTCATATCGTTGACCCAATCGTATTGGTTGACTTTTTGTTTCTCAATGCTTTTTTGTATTTGAAGCTGCTTAATCTCTTCTTTTAAAGGCATCAAAACAGAGGGCGTATTTTCTTGTGCATAGGATATAAGGCTTAATGCCGTAACAAAAGAGAGTAATTTCATGGTTTGAACTCAACGGTGATACTTTCACCAAAATTTTGTGAATCAATCTCTATTTCAGCTTTATATGCTGAAATAAAGGTTGTATCAGGCGTGATATCCAACTTCTTTATTTTGGCATTACTTTTTTTTCCATTGAGATAAATCGTTTTGGATAGGACGTTGTCATAATCTTCTTTGTTTAAATAGACAATAAGTTTTGCCTTTGAAATATCATACGCTGTGGCAATTTTGGTTCCAGCACTCACATAATCGTATTGATTAACTGTAAACTCTTTTAAGTAAAGATTGTTGAGTCGTATGACTTTTTTGTTTAAAATATCTTGGGTGTTGGCAACAGAGAGTTCAAGACTTTTAATGCTGTGTTTAAGCTCAATAATCTCCATATATTTTTCATCTTGTTCATAGCTGCTTTTGCCTTTAATGGTTTTATATTTTTCAAAATAATTCTCTAAAATAGCCAATTTTTCTTTGTAAAGTGCAAGTTGAACCTGATAGAGTTTTAAATTCTCTTTTTCAAGAGCATCATCAATGCGAACAATAACCTCATTGACAACACTCATCTCTTTATTCTTTGCTAAAAAAGTAATCTCTCCATTGGTATTGGCAAAAATACTGAATTGGTTTTTGGGTTCAACTTTTGCGATGTAATGATTGGCAAATAAAAAAATGGGCAGCAGTAAAAAAATGTATTTTCTCATGGTTAATCCTTTATTTTAAATAAGGTTGCAAACAGCGCAGGAATATAAATGAGATTCAAAATGGTTCCCCATAAAATCCCAAATCCTAAAGAAACAGCAATGGGTTGCAGCATGACCGATTCTCCTGTGGGGAAAAATATCAAAGTAAACAGTCCCAACATGGTGGTTAATGAGGTGATTAAAATGGGGCGTACTCTTTGTTTGGCTCGTTCAAAAAACTCTTTTTTGCTTCTTGTTTCATGTAAAAAATCCAACATAATAATGCCATCATTAATAACAACACCCGCAAGACCAAGCATACCTATCATGGATTGTGAATTCAGATTAATGCCCATAATAAAGTGCCCAATAATAGGACCAATAATCGTAAAAGGAATCACAGAAAGAATGGTAAAAGCACTTTTAAAAGAGGGAAAAATAATCAACAGCGTAATAAAAATCAAAAATAGGGCAACCAAAAAGGCTTTGACTAAATCCAGTGCCATTTGTTCACTCTTCTCTTTTTCACCACCAAATTTAATCTGAATACCATTATTTTTAATGCTTTTTAATGTAGGTTCAAGCAAATTAAGAACTTCATTGGCATTAATAACAGAGTTATCGACATTGGCAAAGACTTTTTTATAGATTTTGCCATTGACTTTTTCCATTTTCTCGAAATTTCTGTTAATCTTGAAATCGGCAATTTCAATAAAACGAACATATTGATTATCATCCAAAGGAATATAAAAGTTCTTGAGTTCCTCTAAATTGTCTTTATACAAAGATTTTGTTGTGATTTTTATAATACCTTCTTCATTGAAGGTATTGGCTTGTTCTTTTTCTAAAAAGAAACTGCTGATGGCTTTTGCAACACCTGCGTCAGTTAAGCCCAGTTGTTTTCCATAGGAATTAATCACATATTGATATTCGCTTTGACCCAATCGAGTGTTATCACTGATATCTTTAACACCATTGATAGTATGGAGTTTCTCTTTTAAGGTATCAATACTTTTGATAAGTTCAGTGGTGTTATTGGCACTTAAAAGCAGTTCAATGTCAGTTTTAACCACGCCAATGCGAGATGTTGTTACATTGTGTTCAACCACTTTATCTTCTTTAAGTAAAGGAGAAACTAAATCCCTGATCATATTCATGGCTTCATTGGTGGTAATCAAACGCACTTTTGTAGGACGTTGGAAATCAAAACTGAAGTTTAAAATGGGATTGATATAATTTTCCACAAAATTTTCTTCTCTGAAATCTTCAAGCTCTAAAAAAAGAGTAAACCCATTTTCAATGGTTTCGCTGGTATCTGTAATATCGGTATACCAACCAATTGTTGTATTAATATTTTTAACATAAATCTCTTTGGCATGACTCAGTAAAGTTTGCTCATATTTTTTTGCAATGCTATTGGTGATTTCAATGGGGATTGATTCATCAAGTTTAATAGAAAGAGTGATGTTGTTTGAATCCATATCTGGGAAAAACTGAAAACGGCTGCTTTGAATCAGCAACAAGCTCAATATGGGAATAGTGATAAAAAAAGTGATTAAAAAACTCTTTTTATGATAAATAACTTTGTGCAATATTGTTTCATAAAGGGTATAGAGTTTTGTCCAATCTAAGTGCTTTTCATTGGCTTTTAAAAAGTGCTTCGCATGTAAAGGCAAAAATAAAAACGATTCAAGAATAGAAGAGAGGATTAAACACGAAATTACAATGGGAATAAGCTTCATTAAAAGACCCATTTCACCGCTAATAAGTAACATAGGTAAAAAAGCAAATACCGTGGTCATCCCTGCAATTATAACAGGGGCAATCATCTGTTTTGTCCCTTTGGATACGGCTTGATGGATGGGATAGCCCTCATCTAAATGGCGTTGTATGTTTTCACTGACAATAATCGCATCATCAACAACAATTCCCAACGCAATAAGCATTGCCATCATTGAAATCATATTAAGGCTGTATCCCATAAGTTCGATAAACAACAGTCCAATAATAAATGAAAAAGGAATTCCCATAATAATAACAAAAGAGATTCGTGGACTAATAAGAAGATACATGGCAAATCCAACTAAAATAAGTCCTAATGTAATGTTAGCAATGATGGTATTAATTCGTTCTTGAATGGGTTTAGAATTATCTCTGGAGATAATTAATGAGATATTACTGTACGTCTTTTGAGTTGTATTAAGAACCTCTTCAATTTGTTTGGCAATTTTGATGCTGTCACCATATTTATCTTTATAGACTCGTAAGGTAAGGGTATTTTCTCCATTAAGTCGAGCAATGGTCTCTTTAATAGGGTAATCTACGGTTATAGAAGCAATGTCTTTTAAATAGACTTTTTTGTTATTGACTTTTATAATACTGTTTTCCCAAATGGCAGGATCAAACTTATTATTACTGGCACTTAAATAGATATGATTACCCACTTGCTCAATATTAGCAACAGGGTATAAATAAGAAAGTTCACTGATTGCTGATACAACAGAAGAACCATTTAATCCATACATATTTATTTTTTTATTGTCTAAAACCAAAGCAACTTCTAAATCTGCATCTCCGTAGTTATCAATGGCATTAATATGTTCTATTTGCATTAAGGCAGTTTCTAATTTTTCGGCAATTCTTAAAAGCTCTTTTTGTTCATATTTCAATGAAGTTAATGATATGGTCAATAACGACCATTGACTCTCAACACTTTTTACCGTAGGTTCTGTCATATCATTGGGAAAATACTTTTTAGCGGCACTGACGGCATCTTTGATTTCATTGATTTTTTGATTTTTATCAACACCATCTTGCAATTCAACTTTAATGCTAAAATAGCCTGAACTGATATTTGAAGTAATCTCTTCAATGCCTGAAATTGAATCGATTTGATTTTCGATTTCAGTCACGGCAAAATTATTCATATTGTCCGCACTGGCACCACTGTATGAACCCGATATTCGAATAGATTCAAGTTCAACGGAAGGAAAAACTTCTTTAGGAATTTTCAAATAAGCAAAAATTCCCAATAATAAAATAAAAAGTAAAATGGTATAGTTAAGACGTGAATTTTTTAAAAAGAAATCAATGATTTTGTACATAAATTCAAGAAAGCCTTTACACTAAATTTTTAATGTTGAATTGTAATACTATAATGTTAATCGGATATTAACGGTTTACAACAATGGGTAAACAAGATAATAACTTAGCTTTTACAGAGTTTCTTTACAATAATAATATTTACTATTAATATTGAAAGTATAGAAAAAATAGTCTAAACAATAGCTAAAATATAATATTATCATGACAAGCAAAAAAGAGGAAGTGATAAAAAAGAAGCAATACAAGAGAAAATTTCTCTTGTATTAGTTTATTTCATGGGTTTGGCTTGTATCCAAATAACTGCATCTTGACTGAGTTCTTTGCCTTGATAGTTTGTATCAGACCCAACACCTAAGGCACAAAAGCCCCAAAAACCTGCTTTGGGGATACTAAAAGTAAACTCTCCATCTTTGTTGGCTTTAATGCCCATTGTGACAAAAGAGTCTTGAGGTGCTTCAACTAAAGAAGCTCCCATTTTATTTTGTTTCATATCCACCTCTCTGTTAAGATATTCAACTTCAATTTCTGCATAAGGGACGGGTTTTCCATTGGATTTAACAATACCTGTAAAACTTCCTCCTTCCCAAATGGCATAAGGTTTTGTTAAAGGGACAATTTCTGCTTTTAAATTTAATTCTGCATCCCAATCGCTTGGCGTTCCTGCAACGTTGACAATCGTTTTTGTGATTTGTTGAATATAGGCATCTTCATTTTTTTCAAAATAAGGTTTGGGTACCATAACAAAAAGATGATCCCCCATTCTTTGAGCTTTATATTCACTTTCATAGGCTTTACCACTGTTGTGATTTCCTTTAAATGTAATCTCTTTTAATGTGGTCAATAAATCGGTTTTTTTCTCTTTATTGATAACATAAAACTCTTCAACTCCTGCCATATCCATAGTATGTTCATCGGCAAAAGGGTGAGTAAAGACATGTTTTAATTCAATTTTTTTACCTTTTTCTAATGCCGTTTCAGGGGTATAAAGCATCTGAAAATGCGCTGCTGCACTGCTGGCAACCAAGGTTGTTAAAACCGAAATCTTGACTAATTTGTTCTTTATATCTAACATAGTTTCTCCTTAAATTTTTGATTGTTGATTGATGTTATTGAGTAATTTCACTGCCTTTGATAATGATGGTATGTCCTTCTCCTGCATCAAAAAGAGCACGGTAGTCTCCTTGAGGTTTTTTGAAGGTAAATTCACTGTCTTCACTCATTTTACCTTCAATAAGAGTTTTGCCATTTTGTTCCACTTTAAAAACAACACCACTGGCACTGCTGCCATCACTGAAACCACCTTCGCATGTTATGGTGTCATCTCCATTATCAAAACAACTCATAATGGCCGTATGTCCAAATAGGGTATTGATTGCTAAAAAAGCACCTAATATTATTTTTTTCATCTTTTCTCCTTTTTTTGTGATTGAATATATTTTGAATAAAGTCCATTGGTTTTGGGTTCTATTCCTCCTGTCCAATTGATACGTTTACTGGGAAATAGTCCTACGATAAGGGTTAATAATACAACAGCTGCATAAAACAGTGTCATCGCCTCAATACCACTTAACGCATGAGTCGTACCCAATTGAAAGATGGAAATGGCCGCTACAATTCCCAAGGTAATGGGAAAAAATATGGCAAATAACATCCATTTATAACTGTTGGTTTGTATTTTTACAACAATCATTGTGGCAATACAAGGAGGAGTCAGTACCATAAAAATAATCATGGCAACAGCATGCAATGGAGTATAACCACTGTTTAATGCCATTGCTTCTTCCGCTCGTTGGTTATCGGCTTTATTATTTTCATAAATACTTCCTAATGTAGCAACAGCAGATTCTCTTGCAGCAAAGGAACTTAAAAATGCCACATTAATTTTCCAATCAAATCCCGCATACAAGGTCAGAGGTTCCATAGAACGCCCCATCATTCCCAAAAGAGAGTTTTCGATTTTTTCATTTTTTATTTCACGTAAAATCTTATTTCGTTGGCTTGAAAGGCTTCGTAATTCTTTGTTAATGATTCGGGCATCTTTGTTGGTTTTTGGTTTGATAAATAAAAAGAACTCTTGATTACGGGCAATGAAAGCATCATCAACTTTCTGCGCGCCTTCTTTTGAAGAAGTTAGCATTCTTTTCGAACGATATTCATCATAATAGTTAAGTAAACTGGCAACTTTTTCTTTAGAATCAATCAAAGAGTAGTAACTGTTATCTTTCATTTTTTTATCAAAATCTTGTAAAATCGCATTTGATTCTTGTTCAAAATATTGTTGTTTTTCACTGCTAAGTCCTGGAAATTGCAACAATGCAAATAAAATGACAGCAACGGCTAAAACAATTGTGACGACTTTTTTAATGTAAAGCCATACTCGCTCAAATGCACGAATAACCACTCCTTTAAACGTGGGAAGATGATAAGGAGGAAGCTCCATTACAAAAGGAGCTGTTTCTCTGTTTTTTAACACACTGCTTGTAAGAAGCTTTGCCACAATTAAAGCAATAAAAATTGTCACAGTTGAAATGAAAAACATCATTAAGGCCATATTCGCACTAAAAAAGGCTCCTAATAACAGCGTATAAAAAGGAACTTTTGCTAAACAATTCATATAAGGAACAGATAAAATAGTTGCCAATCGCGCA
Source organism: Epsilonproteobacteria bacterium UBA4036 (assembly GCA_002382325.1). Lineage (GTDB taxonomy): Bacteria > Campylobacterota > Campylobacteria > Campylobacterales > Arcobacteraceae > Marinarcus. The sequence continues at coordinate 305,191 of DGAG01000007.1, read as the reverse complement.
CGATCATCAGGGATGCCTTTTGTGGACATAATGCCAGGAACAGCACACCCTCCAACAAATGCACCTCCTAAAACCAACGGAAGGGTTGATTGCCCATGTAAACCAAACTTTTTAAAAACTCTGTCTAAGATAAAGGCCATTCTGGGCATGTAACCCACATCTTCTAAAATGGCAATTAAGGCAAATAAAATTAAAAAGATGGGAATATAATTAAGTAGCGCATTGGCGCTGTTGACCATCCATACCCCAAAATCGGTTATTAATGGGACTTCCGTAAAATTTGCTTGGGGCAAAATATCGATGACGAGATTTTTAAAAGCAGCTAAAATAGGCCATGTGTAATCAGTGATTTTATATCCTAGGACAATTGAAAGTTGATATATGGCAAAAATAATGAGAAATAAAATGGGCAAAGCTAACCAACGATTTAAGATATATTTATCGGCAATATCTGTAACGGTTAAACTATTTTTTTTATTCTCTTTAACGCATTTATGACAAATTATATCCGCAGATTCATATCGAGTTGAAGCAAAAAAACTGGTTGTATCTTTGTTGTAAGTATTTTCAAAGGCCTCTTTACTTTGTTGGGCAATCTCTTTAATATTGGGAGTTAAAAAGGACAATCGAGATAGGATAGTCTCATCTTCTTCAAGCGTTTTTATACTCAACCATCGTTGACTTAAATTTTCATTTTGAACCGTTATTTTTTTCTGGAGATGTTCAATGTAGGGTTCTAAAATATCATAATTGAGTTTAAACTCATGGTATTTTAGTTCATTTGATAAGGCATAAATGGTTTCTAAAAGTTCATTTTTCCCTTCTGCTTTAGCACCACTTGTTTCTATGACAGGACATTTTAGCATCTTTTGAATTTCTTGAGTATTAATATCAATACCTCTTCGTTTGGCAACATCCATCATATTTAATACGACAATAACAGGAATACCAATTTCAAGAAGTTGAAAAGTAAGATAGAGATTTCGTTTGAGATTTGAAGCATCCACTACATTAATAATAATATCGGGTCTTTCATTTAGAATAAATTCTTTAGCGACCCGCTCTTCCAAAGAATAAGAGCTAAAAGAGTATGTGCCGGGTAAATCAACCATCTCAATATCTAACGCTTTATATGAAAATCGACCCGATTTTTTATCTACGGTGACTCCAGGGTAGTTTGCAATGTGTTGATAAATTCCACTGAGCATATTAAAAATGGTGGATTTCCCACAATTGGGTTGTCCTGCAAGGGCAATTTTAATCATAATTGTGCCACCTCAATAAGCTTTGCTTCACTTTTTCTAAGACTGATGTAATAGTTATGGATTTTTAACTCCATCGGGTCATACAAAGGAGCTTCTCGAATAACTTCAATGTGAGTTCCATTGACAAAGCCCATGTCAAGAAGTTTATGTAGGAGTTTCCCCGTCGCATTTATTTTTACTATTTTGGCTATGTATCCACTTTGAATGTCGTCTAGTCCCATTTTGCTTCCTGTTTATTTTCATTATAATAATCAATATTGAAACAATATCAAAAGTAAACTTTCTCTTCTCTTAATATTGATAATTCATATCATTAGTTATCAAACTTGATTTCATCAATTTTTTCATACGTCTGTTTGGAATAAAGTTCTGCATAATAGTTTGTTCCATCGTCGTATTGAATTAAATAGTATAAAGGATCGGCAAGCAATTTAAGTTTCATAGTTGTATGGTTAAAAGAAGAGAGTTTGAGTTTGATAAAGTTAAAATCCCAATCCAAAAGATAAAAATTGTTTTGTATATCAATAGCATAACCACTTAAGCGTTTTTGTCTGTTTTCAGAAAGGTTAATATACGCAAGTTCAATGTGATTTGGGTAAGGAATCTTTTTTACAAAGAGAGTATCGTTGGCTCTTTTTAAATGAAAAAGAGAGTTCTGTGCATCAAGAATAAGATATCCTAAATCAAAAGGTTTAAGATTGGTTGTTTTTCCCCATATTTTTTTTGCAGGAAAATGGAAGTGGTTTTCTTTAAGATGTAAATTTAAATCATCTTCGAGCTTGTTTCTTTTTTGATCATAATCATAAACATTGACTTTTTGCTTTGTTATTGTAAAAAACTCTTCAGAAAAAGGGATAACTCCTTCGTTTTTTTTGGGATTAAATAAAGGATACAATTCAATTTCTAAAGGCTTTAACATCTTGGGAGTATAGTTAAAACTAAGTCGGGATTCTTTTATGGTCTCTTTTTCAAACACTTTGCCGTGAATTGTTATGGGCAGTTGGTTTTGTATATCTAAATCTTTCCAATAAACAAAGGGCAAAGTCGATTGATACTCTTTTTGTGTAAAGGTTGTTTTGTGGTTAACACCATATTCAAATTGATGATTCCCAAAGTTTTTTTGATAGACAAAATCGTTTAAAAGAGGGGAGTAAAAAATATAATAACGATTGAACTCCTTTTTATAATGTTGAACATAATAAGAATACATTAAGCCTAATTGCGTTAAAAAAACCAATATCATAATCGGTTGAAATCCTTTTTTTAATGTTTGTTGTTTAATACTATAAAAACTATCAAGCAGTAAAAAAGGGGCAATAATAAAAATTAAAATCCAAAAAAAGTCAATACGGCTATACTCTTCTTTAATAAATAAGAAAATAAATAAAATCAGCAATAGTGCTTTAAAAAATTGTTTTTTTCTGTTTTTTTCAACCAATACTGATGCCATTATTGTATAAGAAACAATCGAAGCAAAACTGTATGCCAAACTGTCTTTAAGGGTAACAACAAGAACATCGTTGGGGTAATAGTATCCAATAATATTAACTAATGCCATCGAAAAGAAAGCAGTTAAGGTAATAACAAAAAACCATCCGCATAAGAGATGGAAGCCCATAATAGTTCTCATATCCAAAGGTAAATGAACACTGATTTTTATTCTGTTTTTTATCATTTCAAGTAAGAATTGAATTAAAGCAATAATCACACCTATTGCCACATAAAAATATGAGAGATAAAAATAAGGTTTTTGTTGAAGTTGAATCCATTGATACCACATCATCGATTCAGGTTCAATGCTTGAAAAAGAGAAATACAATTTAAACGTAAAATGGACTAAAACCACAAATTCAGCTAAAAATAAAAAGAAAAAAGACCACTTAAGCTTAAGGTACTCTTTGATAAAAATTGATTTAAACATCTAATATTTACCCACAAAATCTAAAAATTTGTCTTCGAACGTTGTTGATTTATCACGATTAAAATTTTCCATGGTATCAAGATGAATCAAACCGCCTTTTTGAATAATTGCCATATCATCAATGACATGTTCAAGGTCATTCATTGTATGCGAAGTAATCAACACTGTTTTATTGGTTTTTTGAATATACTCTTTTAAATATTCAATAAACAGACGTCGGTATCCTGCATCAAGTCCCATTGAATAATCGTCCAAAATCAGCAATTTGGCATCTTGTGCCAATAAACACCCCAGTACGATTTGTGATTTTTGGCCACATGATAAGGTTGATATTTTTTGAGAATAATTAAGAGTCATTAAATTAATCAAATCATAAAATAAGTTTCGTTTCCACTTTGGATAAAAAGAAGCGAAAAATCGCTCTACTTGTTCTATATTCATATAATCATAGGTAATAAAACCTTCATGTAAAAGAGCAATGTTTTCTTTGTCTTTGGCACTTAATTGATTTGAGGGTTGATTAAAAATCAGACATTGCCCTTTTTGGAAAGAGAGATATCCCATAATAATATTGATTAATGTTGACTTTCCCACACCATTTTTGCCTAAAAGTCCAAAAACACTTCCTTGTTTTATCTGTAAATTGAGATTCTCATAAATCTTTTTTGAACCATATGAATAGGATAAGTTGATGATATCAATAACCGTTTTATTGTTTCTTCTCATCTTTACAATGCCCTTTACCTCCACAGTTGCACCCTTTGTTTACAAAAGTTTGTCGGTAAAAATAGTAAATGGCTCCCAGTGTAATAAGAACGATAAAAGCAGTTTCCATACTCTTTCCTTTATATTATTGATGATTATTATCAGAATCATAACATTGAAGAGCTAAAATTTGAATAAAAGAGAGTAGGTAAAAAATATTTGACTGCTTTGGAATACATTTTGTATATCTCTTTTTGGAAAGATAAAAAAGGGGAAACGATGGAAGAGATTCGAGACAGATATGTGACGTTTAGTAACATTGATTGCTATAAGAATGCAGTTGAGGCTTTGGATGCGATGAAAGCTTTATTTAAAGAGTATCCTCACGCCTACAACAGTTTTTGGGAACGTTTTTATGAACATAGGCTACATTTACATAAAGGTACTAAAAGCGACACACGTCTTAAAGATTACTTAATCTAAAGTATCAAAGGTTTTAAAATAGCCCTATAAATCTATTAATTCTCGTTGAAATATAAACTTAGCCTCTTATAATTCTAAAAGTGCTACCATTACGAAATCTAAACAAAGATAGATTTTTATAATAAATAGGGTACTTCTGCATAAAGGTACGAAAAGTTCCAAGTTGCTTAAATATGGAGTATAGCCCTACAAAGGTATTTTTTTACTAACAATATTTAAACTAAGCTTAATATATTTTTTCTCAAAAAAGAAAAATACCAAAATAGATTGGATAAAGTTATTCAAATCAAGTTTTTGTAAAATTCATTAATAATTCGTTAAATAAATTTTGATATAATTGCACTTGAACTTACGAAAGGAATTTATGAAAAAAAATATCGTTTTATCTATTGTTTTTTTTTCTATCTTATTTTCTTCTGTACACTCGTTTGCTTTTGAGTTTTTCAATGATGAAAAAAACTGTGTTATAACTTCCAAACAGTGTGCAACAGAGTTTAATACATCTTCAGTAGATACTGAAGTTTGTGAAAAGCATCATAAGTGCCACCACTCTTATGTCCTTAACCAAAATGATTATATTTCAAAATTTGAATTTAGAAATATCAATGAAACTTTAAAAGCAACAAACTATATCTTTCAATTCTCCACATTTCTACTCAAACCACCTATTATTTAATTTACTTTCATTCATTCTATCTCTATATTTATAGAGCAAACTTATACTAAGGAAAGTAAATGATAAAAAATAGATTAATTTCTATGTTTATCTTGTTTTCTTGCAGTAGTGGAGTACTTTTTGCAGATGATTTTAATCAATTTTTAAATAAAGCAATTGAAACAAGTCCTTATTTGCAATCTTCAGCTATTGGAGTTGAACAAGCTAAACAAGAAAGTTATAAACAATTACGATATGAAAACCCCACTTTAAGTGGAGAGTTTTTAAAATATAAACCCAATGATGGTTCTAATGATAGTGGTTATAATATTAGCCTTACCCAACCATTTAGATTATGGGGCGTATCAGGTGATAAAGAGCGTTTTTCACAAGCAATTGTAAAAGGTGCTAACAGTGAATATATGTTAAATACATCCGATTTTATTCGAAATATCTCTTTATATTTTACTGTTTATGCACAAGAAAAAATGCTTCTTGACTTAATGCTAGATGCGACGAACATTGCAAAGACCATTTATGATATTTCTCAAGAACGTCATGCTGTTGGTTCAATTTCACGAGCAGATATGCTTCAAGCCAAAGCTATATTTTTGGAACAACAAACACAATATGATAGTTTAAATATATCTTCGATTGAAAGCTATTATGAGTTATTGAAACTTGCAGGTATCAAAGAAAAAATTGAGATAAACACGAATCATACTTTTGAAGTTAAGAAATCAGATATCTCTGAAAACCCTGAGTTAAACCTTCTGATTCATAAAAAAGATATTGCACAAGCTGAAGCTGAATTAACTTCCAATATTCTTGAAACAGTTGATGTGACTGCTTCATACAGTAAAGAACCTGACCAAATTGTCAATGGTGTTGCTCTAAGTTTTCCTTTTCCTCTTTTTAATACAAAGTATGAAGAAAAAAGAATAGCACAATTAGAAGCAAAAAAAATGAATTTTTTAATTGAGAATGAAAAAAACTCCATACAGACAGAACACACTAAACTTTTAATACAAAGAGAGTTACTGGAAAAGTTAAAATTAAAAAATGAGAATGTATTAAAATTAAAAATAGAAGTTCTTGAAATGTTTTTAGAAAAATATAAAGTTTCTCAAACAACCCTAATGGAGCTTTTAAATATAAAAAACCAAGTGATTCAAACAAAAGAGAATCTTATTAAAATCAATATTGCATTAAATCAAAATGCAATTAACATAAATTACATCCAAGGAGATATCAATGCACAAAATCTTATTAATTAGTTTATCTTTTATTATTGGACTTTATGCGATTGAAATACCCATAGAAAAAGTTCAAATTCATGAATTTGGGAAATCAATTGAATTAAATTCAAAAATTGTTCAGCTCTCTTCGGCAAAACAATCCATCATGACTTTGTTGGATGGTCAAATTACAGAGTACTATGTTAAAGAAGGAGAAACAGTTAACAAAGGTCAAAAAATAGCTTTGATTGAATCAATTGAACTGTCAAAAATGAGTGCTGAATATCTCTCTTTAAAAAATCAATATTTGAGTATGAATAAAACGTATGAAGCCAACAAACAGCTTTATGATAAAGGTATCATATCTTTAGAAGCATTAAATCGTATCAATATTGAAAACAATGAAATGTTAGCCAAACTTGAGACCTTAACATCACAGTTAGAGACCTTAGGAATAGAAACAAAAAATATAAGTAATACTACATCAAAATATATTTTAAGAGCACACAATGCAGGACGTATTGGAACATTGTTAAAAGGAAAACATGCAACTGTTTCAAAAGACACAGAAATAGCTACGGTTGTTAAAGAACAAGCTTTTTATCTTAAATCTTATATTCCTTTATCCTATGCAAATGATTTAAAAGTGGGACAAAAAATTACTATTACACATAATAACAAAACCTTTGCCACTTATATAGATAAAATCTTGCCTGAATTGGATGAAACCACTCAAAGAATTATTGTGTTATCAAGTATAAATGAACCTATTGATGGATTATTTATCAATTCATATATTAACTCTACTTTATATATCAATACTGATAAAAAATATTTGGCAGTTAAAAAAACCGCACTGACTTTTTTAAATAATGAATGGGTTGTTTTTGTACCAAAACAGGAAGCTCATGAAGAGAAAGCAAAAAGCAGTAAAGAACACAATGATGAGCATGATAAAGAAGATAAGCATGAAGATAAAGATGGGCATAAAGATGAACATAATGATGAACATAATGATGAACATAAAAAAGAGGGTGATTCTCATGAAGAAGAACCTCAATATGAAGCAAGAGATGTAAAAATTGTTAATCAAGATGACTCTTATGTTGCCATTGAAGGCTTAAATATTAATGAAGAGTATGTCAGCGATAAAACATATTATGTGAAGTCATTGGTATTAAAATCATCAATGGGTGACGGACATGGGCACTAGGGGGTATTATGTTAAATAAACTTATTGACCTATCTTTAAAATACAGACTTTTAGTCATTGTTCTTTTTATATCCATTTGTGCATTGGGATTTAGAGCCTATAAAAATATCCCTGTTGATGCATTTCCTGATATTACGCCTAAGCAAGTAGTGATTTATACAGAAAGCCCAGGGAATTCTGCAGAAGATATTGAAAAGTTAATTACTTATCCGATTGAATCAGCAATATCTGGTATGGCAGGCGTTGAAATGATAACGTCCAATTCTATATTTGGATTATCGTATGTCTCTATATTTTTTGAAGATGATATGGATATAAACTTCCTAAGACAACTTGTAAGTGAGCGATTAAATACAGTTGACATTCCAAATGGTTGGGGAAAACCTACACTTGGACCCAATACAACAGGTTTAGGACAAGTATTTTGGTATGAGATAAAAGATAAAAACAATCAATACTCTTTGCAAGAGTTAAGAGAAATGCAAGAGTATATTGTAAGTCCTTTGTTTAAAAGTGTAAAAGGTGTTGAAGAAGTCATTGGATGGGGAGGAAAAGAAAAACAATATGATGTCTTAATTGATACTAAAAAGCTACAAAGCTTAAATATTACTTATGATGATGTCGTTCAAGCACTACAACGAAGTAATATAGCAGCAGGTGGACAATATTTAGAGTTTAATAAAGAACAGTATCTTATTCGAGGTGCTGGTTTATATAAAAATATTGATGATATAAAAAATAGTGTGATTAAATCACAAAATGGACAAGCAATCGTTATTCAAGATGTTGCAAAAGTACAAATAGGTTCGATGCCAAGATTTGGAGCCATCTCTATTGATGGAAAAGAAGCTGTTATTGGAATGGTATTACAAAGAACAGAAACAAATGCGGCAAAAGTAGTTGAATTATTAAAAGAAAAAATTTTAACAGTTAACTCAACATTGCCAGATGGTGTAGAAATAAACCCAATTTATGACCGTTCAGAAATCACATTAAAAGCAATGAATACTATGACATCTGCATTAACTTCAGGAGTTGTTTTAGTTGCAATTGTACTGTTTTTATTCTTATTTGAACTTCGTTCCGCATTTATTGTTATATTATCATTACCTGTATCTTTACTTATTGCCTTTTTACTTATGGAGTATTTTGGATTAAGTGCAAACTTGATGAGTCTAAGTGGTTTAGCAATTGCAGTTGGTATGATTGTTGATGGTACCATTGTAATTGTTGAAAATACTTTTAGAAAACTTCATAATGAAAAAGATAAAAGTAAATTTGAAATTGTCGCAGAATCCACAAAAGAAGTAGCTACTCCTGTAACATTTGCTATTTTAGTTATTGCAGCAGTATTTATACCATTGTTAAGTTTAGGTGGTTTAGCAGGAAAACTCTACAGTCCTATGGCGATTAATATTGTATTTGTTATGTTGGGTTCATTAGCTGTTGCTTTAATCTTAGTTCCTGTATTAACTTACTTATTGCTAAAACCAGCAAAGAGTTCTGATAACTCAATTATGAAAAAGATTAAACATGGATACAGTCCAATATTGGTTTTTGCTTTAAATAATGCAAAAAAGCTTTTTATAGGTATATCTGCTTTGTTTTTTATCTGCGTTGCATTATTGTCTTTTCAAGGACGAGAGTTTATGCCAACTTTAAATGAAGAATCAATCATGTACAGAGTAGTAGCAATTCCTGGAACAAGTCTTAGTCAATCAGTTGAAATGGCACAAGAAGTTGAGAAGTATATCTTAAAAGAGTATCCCAAAGAGGTTCTTTCTGTTTTATCAATGATGGGAAGAAGTGAAAAAGGTGAAACTGCTCAACCAAACTATATGGAAGTCTTATTAACGCTTAGTAATGATATTGAAGATTTAGAACAATTGACAAATGAACTTAATGAAAAACTTGAGAAAAAGTTTGAATATGTACAATTTGTTCCTACACAACCTATTGCTATGAGAGTTGAAGAGTTATTAGCAGGTGTTAAAGCTGAATTAGCCATAAAAGTATTTGGAAATGACCAAAAAGTACTTAATGATATTGCCACAAAAATACAGCAAAACATTAGTGATATTGATGGTGCAAAACAATTGAGTCTTGAATCACAATTGGGACAATCTCAAATTAAAATTGAACCTGATTATTTGGCACTTGCTCGATATGGAATTAATGTTGATGAAGTAATGAGTGTGATTCGAAATGGTATAGGAGAAGAAGAAGTTACAGAAAAAATTGAAGGTGTAAAACGATTTGGTATTGTCGCAAAAATAGAAAATGCTAAAAAGGATATTCAAAGTATTAAAGAATTAACCTTGCGTTCTTCTTCAGGAGCTGTTGTAACATTAGAACAAATCAGTAAAATATCGATTGTTCAAGGTCCCTCATTTATTAAAAGAGAGAATTTAAATCGTTATATGGTACTTTCTATAGAAGTTGATGGAAGAGATATTGCATCATTTGTTAAAGAAGCAAATGAGATAATACAAGAAAAAGTGGATATGCCAACGGGTTATTTTATAGAATGGGCAGGTGATTTTAAAAATATGCAGGAAGCTACGCAAAAGCTTATGATACTAGTACCTTTATCAGTATTTCTTGTAATATTGCTATTATATACTGCCTTTAATTCATTAAAAAAAGCCTTATTGATTTTATTGAATGTTCCATTTGGTTTAATTGGTGCTATTTTAGCGTTGGTAGCAAGTGGTGTATATTTATCGGTATCTGCTATTGTAGGATTTATTGCAATTTTTGCTATTGCTATACTCAATGGAATCGTACTTGTTAGTTTTATCGATGAATTAAGAGAAAAATTTCCCCATGTGGATTTAAAAACTCTTCTAAAAGATGCAACACTATTGCGACTCAGACCTGTTTTAATGACAGCATTTACAACACTTTTTGGTATTTTACCTTTGTTGTTTGCTACAGGAGTAGGAAGTGAAATACAATATCCCTTATCCGTCGTTGTAATTGGAGGAATAATAAGTTCAACACTATTAACCCTTCTGATTTTACCTTCAACATATTATTTGTTTTATAAAAACGATCATCATGGAGAAGAAAAAGTCACAGTTAGCTTAAAAGCTCAATAATATAATTTAAATCAAACAAAAGGAAAAAAATGAAAAATTTACTCAGAATATTACTTGTATCAGGAATTTTATTAAGTGGGACTACTTCTTTAAATGCAAAAGAGATATATTTATCACATCAAACTACTAAAGACTATAGAGTTTTAGTAAAAGTGTACGATGAATTAAAATTAGGAGATAATGAATTTAACGTTAAAATTCTTTATAAAACTAAATCTTTAGATGGAGTAAATGTAAATTTAAAAGTATATAAACCAAATGGTGAAGTAGTTGAGTATAATAGTAATAAAGTAAATGATAAAAAAAACTATTCATTTAATGTTACGCTTTCAGAAAAGGGTGAATATGGATACGTTATCACATATAATATAATGACAGGAGGAGTTACTCGAACTTCAAAAGGTTCTTTTGCATTTAATTAACGAAAAATAAGTAAGATAAGAGATATTTAACATCTCTTATCTTTTACTTTAAAGGAAAAATATCAATGACAACAGTAAAACTTCAAAATCTTGATTGTGCAAATTGTGCGGGAAAAATCGAAAAAAGATTAAATGAACTCGATGAACTTAGTAATGTAAAATTAAATTTTGCTACTTCGACTTTGAGTTTTGAACAAAAAAGTGAAAAAAATTTATTAGACAAAATTGAAAATGAGATTCAAAAAATCGAGAAACAAGTCCTAATTATAAAAGATGAAACAAAAAAACAGAGAACTTTTTGGGAACTTCTTAATAAAAAACTTTTATTAATTACAATTATTTCTATTATTTTAACATTTATATCTTACAACTATGTAAGCAATAAAAACCTTCAACTCATTTTATATGTAACTGCTTATTTGTTAGTTGGTCGGGATGTAATATTTCAAGCTATTAAAAATATAAAAAATGGTAAAGTATTTGATGAACATTTTTTAATGAGCATTGCAACTATTGGAGCCTTTGCATTGGGTGAATATGTTGAGGGGATTGCTGTTATGCTATTTTATCAAATAGGAGAGATGTTCCAAGCAGTTGCTGTTAATAATTCAAGAGATAATATTAATGCACTTATAGATATTAAACCTGAATTTGCAAATGTTAAAGAGGGTGAAAATATTATTCAAAAAACACCTGAAAATGTAAAAATCGGCGATACTATTTTAGTTAAAGTAGGAGAAAAAGTACCTGTAGATGGGATACTTCTTTCAAAAAAATGTTCTTTTGATACAAGTACAATTACAGGTGAATTTAAACCTAAAACCATCAATGAAAATGAAGAACTTATCAGTGGTTATATCAATATATCAAATGCTTCATATATAAAAGTAAAATCCCTTTATAAAGATTCAACTATTGCTAAAATTGTAGAACTCATTGAAAATGCAGCTTCAAAAAAAGCATCTGCTGAGAAATTTATCTCGAAGTTCGCTGCTGTATATACACCCATTGTAGTTATTTTTGCTGTTTTATTAAGTACACTTCCCCCATTATTTATCCAAGGAGCAGTGTTTACAGATTGGATAGAAAGAGGATTAATTTTTTTAGTAATTTCTTGCCCTTGTGCTTTAGTGGTTTCTGTTCCATTATCTTTTTTTAGTGCCATTGGTGCTATATCTAAAAGAGGTGTATTGGTAAAAGGTGCAAACTATGTAGAAAAACTAACAGAAATAAGAAATATTGTATTTGATAAAACAGGTACACTTACCCATGGAGTATTTGAAGTCACAGATATTAAGAGCAAACTATTGCCAGAAGATGAACTTTTAAAACTTGCAGCCTATTCAGAGAGTTTTTCAACGCATCCTATTGCACTGTCTATTGTAAAGGCTTATGGTAAAGAAATTGACTTAAAACATATAATAACCCATGAAGAGTTTGGTGGCATGGGAATAAAAGCAATTGTAGATAACAAAGAAGTTTTAATAGGAAATACAAAACTTCTTACAAAATTTAATATACAACATGATGATGTAAAAGAGAATTTAAGTGCAATCTTAATCGCCATTGATAATGTATTTGCAGGTTATATTGTAGTAGATGATATTATCAAAACTGAAGCAAAAAGCATCATTAGTGAACTCAAAAAACTCAATATCAATAAAACGTATATGTTAACAGGAGATAAAAAGGAAGTTGCTTTAAATGTAGCTACTGCATTGGGCATAGATGAAGTAAAATATGAACTTTTACCTCAAGAAAAATTGACTTATTTTGAGAAGATAAAAAAACAGACCAATCAACCTACGGCTTTTGTAGGTGATGGAATAAATGATGCTCCAACTTTAGCAAACGCAGATCTTGGAATTGCTATGGGTGGAATTGGTAGTGATTTAGCTGTAAAATCTGCTGATATTATTCTTTTAAATGATAATATCCAATCGATAGTAGATGCCATCAAAATATCTAAAAAAACCAAAACAATTGTTTATCAAAATATAGCTTTTATTATGATAGTTAAAATTGGTTTTCTTTTCCTTGGTGCAGGAGCAATCATTGGGATGAAAGAGGCTATTTTTGCAGATGTTGGTGTGGCTTTACTTGCCATTTTTAACTCTATGAGAATTTTAAGAATGATAAAAGAAAAATAAAATAAATGATAGGTAATTTAGGGATATTCTTTTTAGCAGCTTTTTTTGAAATATTTGGCTGTTTTGCTTTTTGGTTGTATTTTAGACTTGGAAAAACTCCTTGGTGGATAGTGTTAGGGGTTATTTCTTTAATTCTTTTTGCTTATGTTTTAACCAAAATTGATGTGGAAAATGCAGGAAGAATTTATGCTATATATGGTGGGATTTATATAATAGCTTCTTTAATTTGGCTTGTTTTAGTTGAAAGAGAGAGTTTTAATAGATGGGATATTATAGGTGCAAGTTTAGCAATGATTGGAGCATTTATTATATTTATTGGAAATAAAGCAAACTAATTGGGAATGTCAAGATAAATTTTGATAGGAGTACACTAAGCTCCTTCATTTTTGAATGTATTACATTATAAAAGTTTTAATTTCTGCTATTTTAATTGTGGGTATATCAGAACTTTCAAAAAGAAGTTCATTCGTTGGAGCTATCTTAGCATCTATACCTTTTGTATCCGTGTTGGCTTTTATTTGGATATATGTTGATACAAAAAATGTAGAAACTATCTCAAAACTTTCATATTCAATTTTTTGGTTAGTTATTCCCTCTTTAGTATTATTTGTTACTTTGCCTATTTTTCTCAAATATTTTAACTTCTATATCTCATTATTGGGTTCAATATTTATTACAATTATTAGTTATTATATAATGATTTCTTTACTTCAAAAATTTAATATTAGTTTGTGATTCCTAAAATAAACAACAGAGAAAAACAAATTTTATTTTTTTATGTTGCAGGAATCCATCTATAAAGTGTAGCTAAAGATACACCTAAATCTTTTGCTACATCTTTTGGTGAAATACCAGATTCTAAAAGTTTTTTTGCACTTGCTAGTTTACTATCGGTCATAGTTCTTTTTCTTCCACCAACACGTCCTAGTTTTTTAGCAGATTCAAGCCCAGCTTTTGTTCTTTCAACAATTAATTCTCTTTCCATTTGGGCTAAACTTGCCATCACATGAAAAAAGAATCTTCCACTTGGTGTTGATGTATCTATTGAATCAGTTAAACTTTTAAAATGTATATTTTTAGAATTAAGTTCGCTAACAAGTTCAATTAAACTTTTTACACTTCTTCCTAATCTATCAAGTTTCCATACAACTAAAGTATCATTTTCTCTTAGCATTTCAAGAGCTTTTAAAAGACCTGGGCGATTATCTTTTGTACCACTTAGTTCATCTTCATAAATTCTTTCGCATCCAGCTTTTTCTAAAGCATCTTTTTGAAGTGTTAAGTTTTGGTCAGTTGTAGAAACTCTTGCATATCCTATAAGCATTAGATTATCCTAGTGAAAATTTTTACAAAGTGCCTGTATAACTAAATCATATTCTTCATTTGAAAGTTTTGCAATTTTTTCTTTGATTCTTGTTTTTGATAAAGTTCTAATTTGATTGATTAAAATATCAGAATCTTCTTTTAGATTATCTCTTTTTTCTATTCTTAATCTATATGGAAACATATCATCTATTAAATCAGTTGAAAGAGGTAATAATATAACTGTATCTAAAATAGAATTTTCATCATTTCCTGAAATAATTACAGCTGGTCTAATTTTTCCAACTTCATCACCTTTTTTTGGATAAAGGTTAACTATTACTATATCACCTCTATTAAATTCCATCATCAACTCCAAGTTCTGCAAATTCTAAATCTTGATGTTGTTTTAATTTATTTAATTTTGCTAGTTTTTCTTCTCTATCAATTTTTTCAATTATTGGTTTAATATAATTATCATATTTTGAAGAGATAAAATATCCTAAAGTTGTGTGAGCTCTTCTATCTATTATCTTAGCTATATCTATAGCTTTTATTAATGATGGTTTATTCTGAATATCTGTAACACCATAAGTTAACATTATATATCCTTTAAATTGTTTTAATCTATTATGATTATATCTAATAATATAAGATATATCAAATATTATATAATTTCTATTTGCTAAAATATTCTTAAAACTCATTATAATTATAGTAAATTAAGAATTAGTTTTGAGAATAGTTTTTGAGAATTTAAAAGTATGATTTTATGGAATTTAGAAATTTACTTTTTTCTATTCTTAAAAACCACCATTTATGAGAAAGGATTTTTATGGCAAGAATTGAATATCTATCTGAGTCAGAGATAAAAAAATTTGAAAAAGCACCAGAGTTTGAAAATGATATAGAAAGAAATTATTATTTTACTTTACCAACTTTAATTCACAAGCAAACAGTTAATTTTATAAATGATGAATCTTTTATAATTCTTACTTTAATGTTTGGTTATTTTAAAGTTACTAATAAGTTTTTTGAATTAAATTCATTTTCACCAATAGATACAAAATTTATTAGCGATAAATATCAATTATCTACTTTTGATTCAAATGTAACATTTACTTCAAGAACAATACAAAGATATAAACAACTTATAAAAACTCATTTAGGGATTAATGAATATAATAATGATATAGAATCAAAACTGCAACAATATGCAATTGAATTAGCAAATAATTTTACTCATAGAAAAAAAATATTTTTTTCATTGATAGATTATTCAAAAAAGCTGAATATTGAAATTCCAAGCTATACAAATTTATCAAAAATAATAGGAACAGCCCTTACTTTTCAAACTAAGCATATTTTATTATTGTTAAGAACTTATCAAAAAGATAAAAGATTAAAAATTCTTGATGAGTTTGTAAATAAAGATGAAAATTTTAAAAATAGATATTATCTTTCAAATTATAGAAAACTTGGACATTCAACAAATAAAAGAGAGATGAATATTTCTCTTTTTTATCTTAAAAACATGAAATCAAAGTTTCATATTTTAAAACCTATTATTGATGAAATCGGTATAACTTCAAAAATCTCTCAATATTATGCTAGATGGCTTGAACAAAGTAAAATTACACAATTAACTCAAAAAGATTTACTTAATAACTATTTTTTACTATTATCATTTGTTAAATATCAATATTTTATTAGAAATGATAATATTATAGATAGATTTATCTCTATTATTCAAAGCACTAAAAGTTCAATATTAAGACATCAAAAAGATTTATATTTTGAAAATGAACCAAATAAAAAAGCTTTAATTGAATCATTGGAGAACGCAAATCTTTCTATAATTAATAATATTAACACCATTTTAAATGATGACACTTTCAATGATGCTGCTAAAATAAAAGCAATGCATTCATTAATTGAAATTGAAAAAATGAATTTAAAAAAGATATTAGAGCAAAAATCAATTATTGAAGCAGAAAATTTAAATAAGTTCGATTTTATAGAGGGTATTTCTCTATCTCTTCAAGGTAAGCTTTCAGAAATAATTAAACATATAGAATTTGATGAAAAATCATCAAATAAGAATCTTATTCAAGCTATAAATTATTTTAAAAATAATACTAATATTAATAAAAATGCACCTATAGATTTTTTAGATGAAGATGAACAAGAAGCTATTTTGGATGGTGATAAAATTAAAATATCCCTTTATAAAGCATTACTATTTATTCATATAAGCGATGGTATAAAATCAGGAATATTAAATTTGGAATATTCATATAAATATAAAAGTTTTGAAAGCTATTTAATTCCTAAAGAGGAATATAAAGAACAAAAAGACGACCTATTAAAACGGTATGAAATAGAGCATTTAAAAGAATTTTCAGATTTTCTTTTACCAATTAGTGAGAAACTTGAACTAAACTTTTCAATGACAAATAGAAAAATCGAAAACGAACTTAATATTCATTTTAAAATAACAAATGGTTCATTTTCTCTTACTACTCCAAAATTAGAAAAAAGTGAAGAACAAATAGAGCATACTATTTCTAAATATTTTCCACAAAGTGAATTTATTTCAGTAATTGATTTACTTCATTCAGTTCAAATAAAAACTGATTTTTTAGAATCATTTAAACATTATTCTATACAAAATGTAAGAACTCAAAAATTAGACTCTAATCTTTTGTTTGCTTCAATAGTTGGTTATGGTTGCAATATATCTTTATCTAAAATGGCAAAGATTTCAAAAGGAATCAGTGAAAATCAATTAGACAATGCAACAACTTGGTATTTAAGTGAAGAAAATACAATAGAATCAAATGATAAGATAGTTGCATTTATTGATTCTCTTGAACTTCCTAATATTCTTAAAAATGATTCTAATATTAATCATACTTCAAGTGATGGACAAAAATTTAACATAAAATCTTCAATAGATTCAACTAATGCTGGTTTTTCATTTAAATATTTTGGAACAGCAAAAGGAGTAAGTGTTTATACATTTATTGATGAAAGTCATAAGCTTTTTTATTCTACAGTTATCAATGTTAGTGAAAGAGAAAGTGGTTATGTAATTGATGGATTAATGCATAATGATGTTGTAAAAAGTGATATACATAGTACTGATACACATGGATTTAGTGAAGTAATATTTGGACTTACCCATTTATTAGGTTTTTCATTTGCTCCAAGAATAAAGAACTTTAAAGACCAACAACTTTATGGAATAAATTCTCCCAAATATTATCAGGAATTAGCTTATCAAGTCTTACCAAAAAGAAAAATCAATATAGAAATTATAGAAGAAAATTGGGATGATATTTTAAGATTTATACTTACAATTAAATCAAGAAGAACAACTGCTTCACAACTTTTAAAAAGACTTACTTCTTATTCAAAACATCATAAACTTTTTACAGCAATTAAAGAGTTTGGTAAAATTATAAAAACTGATTTTTTACTTACATATATTGATGATGTTGGTCTTCGTCAACGAATAGAAAAACAACTAAATAAAGTTGAATCTGCCAATAGATTTTCAAAAGCAGTATTTTTTGGAAATAATGCAGAATTTATATTTGCTACACAAGAAGAACAAAATATAGCGAATAACTGTAAAAGACTTATACAAAACGCAGTAATACTTTGGAATTATCTTTACATTGATAAAAAACTTCAAGAAGCAAAATCACAATCACAAAAAGATGAAATAATAGAAGCAATTAAAAATAGCTCTATAGTTCACTGGAGTCATATTAATTTTTATGGTACATATGATTTTACAAAAATTGATAAAAAAGTAAATGAAATGATAAGTTAAAATATAACTCTATATTGACGAGAAATGATTTTTAGATTGAAAGTTGTATCAAAGTGAGAGAAGATGATTTATAGGGCTATTCTATAAGCTTTGGTATATTAAATTAAGCTATATTTAAGACGTGTGTCGCTTTTGGTACCTTTATGTAAATATAGCCAACATATTCCAGAAAATTATGCCGATTGTTATGAAAAAGAGGGATACAAAGATATTTTATATTATGTTTGTTCCAATGTATTTTATATTTCAGATTTGTTTGAAGAGTATGATTTTGAACAAGGCATTGAAGTATTAGACAGAGCAGAGTTGGAGTGTTGCTAAGAAGCAACAATAAATAAACCTAAACGAAAAATATTTTAAAATCTAAAATAGGATTCTATTTTAGATTTTAAGCTGTTTGGCAACGGTTTTACCAATATGAGCAGGAGATTCGACAACATGAACTCCACACTCTTTTAAAGCTTCCATTTTTTCTATTGCCGTACCTTTGCCTCCACTGATAATCGCACCTGCATGTCCCATTCGTTTGCCTTTGGGAGCATGTTGTCCTGCAATAAAAGCCACAACAGGTTTGGTGATATGTGTTTTGATGTAATGTGCGGCTTCAATTTCAAGTGTTCCTCCAATTTCACCAATAAGTACGATGGCTTTGGTTTGTTCATCCTCTTGAAACATTTGCAAAAGTTCTTTGTAGCTTAACCCAATAATAGGATCGCCTCCAATTCCAATTGCAGTAGAAATGCCTAAGCCTGCTTGTACTACTTGATTGGCAGCTTCGTAGGTGAGTGTTCCCGATTTTGATATTAATCCCACGCATCCTTTTTGAAACACACTTCCTGGCATAATCCCCAATTTACACTCATTGGCTGTGATAATTCCTGGGCAGTTTGGTCCAATAAGTTTCATGGTGTTTTTATTGGCATAGGCTTTGGCAATTTGAATATCTTTGACAGGCGCACCTTCTGTTATGGCAATACACAGTTCAATCCCACATGAAGCAGCTTCCATAATAGCATCAGCTACAAATCTTGGAGGAACAAAGATTAAACTCACGGTTGCTCCTGTGGCTTCTTTGGCTTCTTTAACGGTATTAAAAACAGGCAAGTTTAAGTGTGTTGTACCTCCTTTATACGGCGTAACTCCACCAACAATTTGTGTGCCATATTCAATACATTGTTGAGCATGGAAAGTGGCTTCTTTTCCTGTAAATCCTTGTACGATAACTTTGGTGTTTTTATTGATTAAAATAGACATCGTTTCCCCTTACAATTTTGAAGCTTCAACGGCTTTTTTCGCACCATCTTCTAAAGAAGTTGCCACAATAATATTTGAAATATTAGCTTCTTTGAGTATTGAAGCTGCAATGTCAGCATTCGTACCATCTAAACGAACCACAATGGGAACATTGACGTCCACATTTTGACACGCTTCTAAAATGCCATTGGCAATTCGGTCACATCGTACTATTCCTGCAAAAATATTGACAAAAATGACTTTGACATTATCATCTTTTAAAATCAGTTCAAATCCTTTGGCAACACTTGTGCTACTTGCGTTTCCACCGACATCCAAAAAGTTTGCAGCATTTCCTCCTTCATAATGAATAATATCCATCGTTGCCATGGCAAGTCCAGCACCGTTGACCATACAACCGACATTTCCATCAAGTTTGATGTACGACAATCCATACTTTTGGGCTTCTTGTTCTTCTTTATTTTCTTGACTGACATCTCTCATGGCTTCGATGTCATCGTGTCGAAACAATGCACTGTCATCTAATCCCATTTTTCCATCTAAGGCTAAAAATCGGTTGTCATCGGTTTTAACTAAGGGATTGATTTCGATAAGCTCGGCGTCATCTTCAATGTAAATTCGATAGAGTGTTCGAGCAAAAGCAATAAAATTATTGATATCTTCTTTGAAAATTCCCAATTCAAATGCCAATTCTCGCCCATGAAAATCTTTAAAACCAATTGATGGGTCAATAGGAATCTTTTTGATACTTAAAGGGTTTTCTAAAGCCACTTTTTCGATTTCAACACCACCTTCTCGTGACCCCATCATAACAGGCATCTCTATACTTCTGTCTAAGGTGATTCCCAAATAGGCTTCATACGCAATCGTTACTCCCTCTTCAATATAGATTTTTTTAACGACAATTCCCTCAGGACCAGTTTGTTTGGTCACTAGTGTCATTCCTAAAAGGTCGTGGGCATATTTTTTGACCTCTTCTAATGAATTTGCGATTTTAATACCACCCGCTTTTCCACGTCCGCCTGTATGAACTTGAGCTTTTAGAACCCATTTTTTTCCGCCCAATTTTTTAGCACATTGCAGTGCTTCAACAACATTGTTGGCTAAAAATCCCTTAGGTGTGGGCAAATAGTACTTATGGAAAATTTGCTTGGCTTGATATTCATGGATATTCATAGGCGCTCCTTATTTTTGGGTAATACAAATGGCAGTTTCACAAGGGTGGGCATCGGTAATTTTACCGTGTTGTGAAGTGTACAAAATCCCCCATTTGTACATTTCAGTAAGAACGGGTTTGAGTTGTTGACCAATTTGGCTTAAAGAGTAAACTACTTTAGGAGGAACTTGAGCAAACACTTCACGATTGATGATATGTTTTTCTTCGAGTTCCTTGAGTTTTATGGTTAAGGTTTTTTGAGTAATTTCGCTGATGGTTTCGTGTAAGTCTTTAAAACGTTTTTCACCATCAAGCAGATGCCAAATAATGGCAAGTTTCCAACGGTCATTGAAAATATCTAAGGTTACTGCCACAGAACATTTATACTCTTTGTCATTAATGTAGTACATTACTCTCCTTTTTTTGCTAAAATATTATAACATAAAATTCCATTACTTACCTAAAGTAAAGTAAGGGTAAATTAAGTTTATTAGAACTATAATTTTAAAATATCATTAAAAGGAACAGGGATGAAAAACGTCTTGATTATCAATGGTCATCAGTATTATGATGTGGTTGCCCGTGGTGAATTAACTCAAAATATTATCAAAAAAGCGGATGAATTTTTGATTTCAAATGGATTTGAAGTCAAACATACCCCTATTGAAAAAGGGTATGAAATAAATGAAGAAGCCCAAAAACTTATTTGGGCTGATTATATTATTTTTCAATATCCCGTTTATTGGATGGGTACGCCTTGGATCGCAAAAAAGTATTTCGATGAAGTCTTAACTCAAGGAAAACATTATGCCAGTGATGGACGAAGCAGAGATGATGCTTCTAAAACCTATGGCAGTGGTGGACTTTTAAAAGGCAAATATATGCTCAGTTTGACATACAATTGTCCAACAACTGAATTTGACAACAAAGCAGGATTTTTTGATGGCTTATCGTTAGATGAAGCCAATATTGCAACCCATAAAATATTTCAATTTTGCGGATTAGAACCTTTAGAAACTTTTTCAGTTCATGACATTTTTAAAGGGGATATGAATTTAAATGCAGAGTTGGAAAAATTTGAAAAAGTTTTAGCCAAAAATTTTTTATAAAATTTGTCAAAAAATATGTTTTGAATGTAAAGATAAAGAGGGAAAAATATGAAAAATATCGTTATTGTTGCAAGTGTTAACGTTAAAGAAGCTTTCAAAGATGAAGTCTACAAAGAACTTTTAAAACTGCATGAAGCAACTCATAAATTGGATGAAGGGTGTATTCAATATGACTTACACAAAGATTTAAAAGATGAAAACAAGTTTACGTTTGTAGAAACGTGGGAAAATGAAGAATTGTTAGAAGCACATAAACAAAAAGAGCATTTTAAAACTTTTGTATCCAATACACAAAATAAGCTTGAGAGCATGAATGTTCTCATATTGGAAAAACTGTAAATATTTAAGAAATATTTACGAGTTTTATGTTGGACATGTGTCAAATAATCAATTCAGAATTACATATAACGTTATTTTATAAAAGAGAATTTAATGAAAAAAGAAGAGAATAAAACCAAATATTTTATTGGTATGCTCATCGCAATGTTACTTTGGGGCGTGGCTTGGACTTCTGGAAAAGCAGCCGTTGAACACTCCAATATTCAAGTATCTTCATTTTGGAGATATTTTATATCGTTTGTTGGGATGATTCCTGTTATGTTTTATATGAAACGATCATTAAAAACAGATAGGATTGGATATGTCTATATGATTGCTGCTGGGTTATTAAGTGCAGCATTCAGTTATTTGTTTTTTGCAGGACTTTCTCACGGAGAAGCAGGGTATGGAGGAACAATGGTAACCTCTCTTGTTCCTTTAATAACCTATTTTTTATCAATGCTTATTTTTAATACAAAAGTATCCTCAAAACAAATGATAGCTTTAGGTATTGGTTTATTTGGTGCAGTGATATTGCTTCGTATCCCTATGGAAGGGTTGGCGTTTTTAAATCTCAATAGTATATACTTTTTAGTATGTGCTTTTGTATGGTCATTGGTTACCATCATTACTCAAAAAGTATCTCACAGAGTTGATCCAATGTTTTATACTTTGGTGATTTTTGGGGTCACTGCTTTTGTAAATATGTTGTTTGCTTTACCGTATCACCCTTTTAATGTAGGGGTGTATGATTCGGTATTTTGGTGGAATATCCTTTTTGTAGGGCTTCTTTCAGGAACATTTGCCATGACAATATTTTTTGCAAGTGCCAGCAGAATTGGGGCACATAATACGGGTGTATTTATGTTTATTGTTCCTGTAGGTGCAACCATTTCAAGCTATTTTGCTTATGGAGAAGACATCGCATTAACAACAATCGTCGGTTGTTTACTCTCTTTTGTGGCAGTGCTTTTATTTAATAAAAAGAGTAAACTAGAGAAATTGAAATTACAAGAGACAAATACAGTAAATTTAAAAGGATTATAATGCAATTTAGTTATCAAAATCCAACACTCATCGAGTTTGGAGCAGGAAAAATAGAGAAAATAAGTACGTTAATTGCTCAAGAAAAAAAAGTATTGTTTGTATATGGTGGCGGAAGCATTAAAAAAAATGGCGTGTATGAAGAAGTCCAAAAAGCTTTGAAAAATCACACGTGGTTTGAATTTTCAGGAATTGAAGCCAATCCCACCAAAGAGACTTTAGACAAAGCCATTGCGTATGGAAGAGAAAAAAATATTGATTATATTTTAGCTGTTGGTGGGGGTTCTGTTATTGATGGGTGCAAATATATTGCCAACGCTTTTTATTATGAGGGCGATGGTTGGGATTTGCTTGAAGGGAAATACACTCCTACAAAAGCACTTGAAATTGGTGTGGTCTTGACTCTTGCAGCAACGGGAAGTGAGTCAAATACGGGTGCGGTTATTACGAAAAAAGCAACCAAAGAGAAACGATTTTTTCATTCCCCTTTTTCTTATCCAACCTTCTCCATTTTAGACCCAAATGTTTTAAAAAGTTTGGATGATCGACAACTTGCCAATGGGGTTATTGATGCGTTTGTTCATACGTGTGAACAATATATTACGACCAAACACGGAGCTTTGGCGCAAGATTATTATGCAGAAGGGATTTTAAGAGGTTTATTTGAACTTGCAAATACCTATACGAAACGAGATGATTTATGGTATGCTAACTTAATGTGGCTCGCCAATCAAGCACTTAATGGTCTCATTGGTTTAGGTGTTCCTCAAGATTGGGCAACCCATTTTATTGGGCATGAATTAAGTGGATTGTATGGCATTGACCATGCCCGAACACTCGCCATTGTTCAACCGAATCTTTTACGAGAATTTATCGATGAACGAGGTGAAAAGTTAGTACAAATGGGTGAAAATGTATTTAAAATGAGTACAAAAAATCCAAATGATGTTATTGATAAAATTGAAACGATGTATAAAAATCTGGGGGTTAATTTAGAACTCTCTTCGTATACTCAAGATACTGATATTAACGAAAAAGTTACCACTCTTTTAACCAAACATGGGTTTACTCATTTTGGATATAATGGCAGTGTAAACAAAGAAATGGTTGAAAAAATATTAAATAAATCACTCTAAAGGAGAAAGTATGGATAAAACGTTTGAACAAGCCATGGATTTTAGACACGCGTGTAAAGTGTTTGATGAGAGTAAAAAAATAAACGACGAAGATTTACGTTATATTTTAGAAGCAGGGCGAAAATCTCCCTCTTCATTTGGTATGGAAGCGTGGAAGTTTTTAGTTATTACCAATGAAGCGTTAAAAGCAAAACTTCGACCTGCTTGTTGGAACCAAGTGCAAATCACATCGTGTTCTCATTTGGTGGTGATTTTAGCAGGTATCAATAGCGTAAGACCGCAATCGGGTATCCCTTTGAAGAGATTTGCCCGACGTAATATGCCTCAAGAGAAACTTGAGTTTTATTTGAATTTATATGCGTCTCATTTGGAAGATACCTTAAGAAACGATGAGAATATCTATTCTTGGACAGCACGACAAACATTTATTGCTGCAGGAAATATGATGACAGCAGCGGCAGTAAAAGGGATTGATTCTTGTCCCATTGAAGGATTTGAAAAAGAGAAAGTAGAAGAGATTTTAGGTTTGGATAAAAGCCAATATCGATTATCTTTGATATTGCCTTTTGGATACAGAATCAATCCTCAATCGACGCAACTTCGAGTTCCATTGGAAGAGATTGTTGAGTTTATCAAATAAAAAGTCAGTTTCTGACTTTTTATTGTTAATGAGCTTAGGTAAAATATGAAAGATTTACAAAAAGTGGCGTACCAACTGAGATATGAGTACTATAATGTGTATGAAAATAAAGAATCAAAATGGCATGAAAAGTACAAACATCACCGACTTTATCCTGTCGTTGTTGAGAGCTTTAATTACCGATTCCATGAAATTGGTCAAATAATGCCCACTCTCTTGGAAAAAGTGAAATAATTTTGATGCTTAATGGTACCAGTAAAGCATAAGTGGGATATAAAAGAGTGAAACTAAAGTTGAAATAAAGACGGCAAGTGACATTTTTTCGGGTTTCACATTTAAAATAGTGGCAATCGTAACGGTATTGCCTGCTAAAGGAACAATACTAAAAATAAACATGACCCCATACAATTCAGGGTTTAAAACTCCCCATACGGTTTTATCTAAAAAGATAAATATCAAAACAAGTACGGGCCAAACAATAAATTTAACTCCTAAAGCTAAGCCAATAAATTTAATATCAAAACCACCAGAGGTTTTAAGGTGTTCCATCCCCATTCCTAAAAGCATCATACCTAAAATCGCATAAGCACCTTTTAAATAAGTGGTATATTCCATAAACATTTCAGGAATTTTAAAGCCCAGTAAATTTAACGTAATGCCTAAGATAAACGCATGAAGAACAGGAAGTTTGATGACTTTAAGTAGGCTTTGTGTGAGAGTAAAATTGCTTTTTGCTGTAATATAGTAGCCAATGGAGTTTTGATATAAAATTGATGCTAATACCGTAAAAATAAAAACATCCACCATCGAAGGTGAGAGAAATAAAATGGCAACGGGAATCCCTAAATTCCCAGTATTACCTGTGGCAACACTAAAAGCAAGAACGTTAGCAGAGTTGTCTTTAAATAGTTTATAAAAAATAGGCAAACATATAAAGGCAATCGCCACACTTAGGGTAAAAAAGAAAGCAGGTAAAAAAAGAATGGATGGGCTTATTTCAATACTTATTGTGGCATTAAAAACAATTAAAGGGGCTAAAATAAAAAGCAATATTTTAGCAACAGTTTGCTTATCGCAATTAAAAAATTTGGTACTGAAAAAGCCTAAAAGAACACTCAAATAAAGGGGTAATATTTTACCCAGTAAGGTGAAAAAAACGGTCATCAAAAGCCTTGAAAATTTTGATAAATGGTATCAAAAAACTGTGTAAAAGTTATGTAATGAGGATGACTTTACTCTTGATATGGTATAATCCGCGATATTTAAAAATAAGGTCACATTACCAATGGATAACTCAAATGTTAAAACACAAAAATTTATACTGAAATTTTTTCCTGAAATTATGATAAAAGGCAGCAGTGCCAAACGACAAATGATTGCTCAACTCAATGGCAATGTACAAAAACTTTTAACACGTATTTCTCCTGAGATTAAAACCAAAAAGTTTTTTGACAAAATTGAAGTCGTTTGTCCAATTGAAGTGGTAACAGAAGTTCGAATTAAACTATTGGATACCCCAGGTGTTGAACAAGTTTTAGAAGCCCTTCAATTTGATGAAGTGACGACGTTGGATCAAATTAAAACCATCGTTAATGAGGCGATGGCAAAAGAGATTCAAAACAAACGTTTTGTTGTTCGAGTTAAACGTTCAGGCACCCATGCGTTTAAATCTCCACAAATTGAACAAACCGTTGGGGGATTTATGTTGGCAAAAAATCCAAGCAGTCAAGTAGACTTACACAATCCCGAAGTTACAATTAAAGTAGAACTCAATAACAATCAACTGAACATCATTTTTCATACATACAAAGGCTTAGGAGGTTTTCCTTTAGGAACGCAAGGGGATATTTTATCTTTGATGTCGGGAGGATTTGACTCTACTGTTGCCAGTTATTTGACGATGAAAAGAGGAATTAAAACGCATTTTATTTTTTTTAACTTAGGTGGAATTGCCCATGAAATTGGAGTAAAACAAGTGGCGTTTTATTTGTGGAACAAATTTGGTTCATCGCATAAAGTCTCCTTTATCTCTGTTCCCTTTGATGATGTGGTAACGGAAATATTCAACTCAACTTCGGAGTCATATATGGGAGTTACGCTTAAACGATTGATGCTAAAAGCCGCAGAAAAAATTGCCGATGAGATGAAAATCGATGCTCTACTCACAGGAGAAAGTGTGGCACAAGTCTCCAGCCAAACATTGCGTAATCTAGCACTTATTGACCAAGCCACCAACAAGTTGGTGTTACGTCCTTTAAGTACAATGAATAAACCAGAAATTATGAACATCGCCAATGAGATTGGTACACGACGATTTGCTGAAACCATGCCAGAATATTGTGGTGTAATTTCTAAAAATCCTGTTACACACGGCTCTTACGACAGAATGGAAAAAGAAGCTGAAAAGTTCAATTATGAAGTGTTGGATAAAGCAGTTGAAAATGCTGTTACGATTAACGTGGCAGATATTGTCGCAGATATCAATGAAATAGGGCAAATCGAAACCGTATCGGATATTTCAAGTGGAAAATACACCATTATCGATATCAGACAAGGCAATGAGTGTATTCAAGCTTCGTGCGAAACGATTAAGATTCCTTTTCACCAACTTAAAAGTCAATTTGTCAAATTGTCCCAAAACAAAGAGTATCTGTTTTATTGCGATAAAGGAATTTTAAGTCAGCTTCACGCTCAATATTTACGAGATGCGTTAAATTGTGAAAATATTAAAGTGTATCGTCCAAAAATGAAGTGCAATGTTTAGATTCGTATTAGCTACTTTAAGGTATAATCGCGACATAATAACAAGAAAAAGTGAGTAATATATGGTTCAAACGGTAAATTTAAAGAAGGCTTTTGGCGCAAGAGTTTTGTTTCAAGACATCAATTTAAAACTAGATGGTGGAAAACGATACGGACTTATTGGAGCCAATGGAGCAGGAAAAACAACATTTTTAAAAATTCTTTCAGGACAAGAAGAAGCCACAGAGGGTGAAGTACAAGTTCAAAATGGTAAAAAAATCGGAACATTAAGTCAAAATCAATTTGCTTATGAAGAGTTCTCAATTTTTGATACGGTTCTTTTAGGAAACAAACGACTCTACGATGCAATCAAAGAAAAAGAACGATTGTACATGGAAGAGTACACCGATGAAATTGGTGAGAGACTCGGCGAGTTAGAGATGATTTGTTGTGAAGAAGACCCCACCTATGAATACGATATTAAAATTACAAAAATTTTAGAAGATTTAGGCTTTCCTGCTTCACAACAACAAGATTTGATGAGTACCATTACAGGGGGAGATAAATTTAAAGTGCTTTTAGCGCAAGTGTTATATCCAAAACCGGATGTATTGTTCTTAGATGAGCCTACAAACAACTTGGATATTGAAACCATTGGTTGGCTGGAAAATCAACTTCAACACCACGATGGTACAATGGTTGTTATCTCTCACGACAGACACTTCTTAAATGCAGTATGTACGCATATTTTAGACGTGGACTTTAAACAAATCAGAGAGTTTACAGGAAACTATGACGATTGGTATATTGCTTCAACTTTGATTGCAAAACAACAACAAACTGATGTCAATAAAAAACAAAAAGAGAAAGAAGAACTTGAAAAATTTATTGCACGATTTAGTGCCAATGCGTCTAAAGCCAAACAAGCCACTTCACGACAAAAACAACTTGATAAACTTGATGTGGGAGCTATTGCCGTTTCGAGCAGACGTGACCCATCAATTATTTTTAAACAAAAAAGAGAAGTGGGTAAAGAGTTATTAAGTGTAAAAAATGTTTCTAAATCGTACGAGGGAGAAGTGGTATTAAACAATATCTCTTTTACCGTTGAAAAAGATGACAAAATTGCATTGATTGGACCAAACGGTATTGGTAAAACTACATTATGTGAAATTATGATAGAAAATATCAAACCAGACAGCGGTGAAATCCACTGGGGTGCAACGATTCAAAATGGATATTTCCCACAAAATGCCACAGATATCATCAAAGGTGATATTACATTGTATGATTGGTTGAGAAATTTTGACAGAGATGCAGATATTTCAGAAATCAGAAACTGTTTAGGTCGAATGCTTTTCAATGGACAAGAGCAAGAGAAAAAAGTCAATGCGTGTAGTGGGGGAGAAAAGCATAGAATGATGTTATCAAAAATTATGCTTGAACAACCAAACTTTATGATTTTAGATGAACCCACCAACCATTTAGACCTTGAAGCCATTATTGCTTTAGGTGAGGGATTATTGGCGTACGCAGGTTCTTGTATTTGTGTGTCACACGACAGAGAGTTGCTTGATGCATTTGCAAACAGAATTATTGAGATTCAAAAAGATGGGTCAATTGTAGATTTCAAAGGAACGTATGAGGAATTTTTAGAGTCAAAAGCTGTGTAAAACAGCTTTTGATAAAGTCTTACCCGATATGAGTAAGACTTTTGGCGTTAATTCTTGCCTCTTTTCTTCTTATGGCATCATTATAGCGTCGTTTATCATCTTCTGTTTCAAGTTCTAATTTTGGAACAGGGGTTGGTTTCCCATCTGCGTCAACAGCAATCATGGTAAAGTAACATACATTGGTGTGTTTTCGTGTTTTTTCTTTAATGTCCTCAGAGATAACTTTAATCCCAATCTCCATAGATGTTCTACCCGTATAATTTACAGAAGCATAAAAGGTTACTAGTGAGCCAATTTTAATGGGATGCTTAAATAACACCATATCAACTGAAAGTGTAACAGCATAATTTCCTGTATATCGTGCTGCACAGGCATATGCCACATGGTCCAGCATTTTTAAAATTTCTCCCCCATGAACATTGGTGCCTGAAAAGTTCGCTTTATCAGGAGTCATAAGAAGCGTCATTGTCAAATCTTTTGATCTTTGAGGCGTAATCATTGTTTTTCCCTTTATCTTAAAATTACTTTAATAATATTATTGACAACTGGATAAAATGAAGCTTAATATTGCATAAAATCCAATTTATTGTTACAGAGTGTTACTTATTATAATTAATTCTAAAATATAATAAAAAATATTGTACAATTGTTTCGACTTTGAACACAATTTTAAGGAAAATCCATGAGAAAAAAGATGAAACAATTCAGCTTTTTAATATTTATATTTATTCTTTTTTTTACGCTTTTAAATATGGTGGTTTTTCCATTAATTAACAGCAATACCATTAAAAACAGTTTTACCATTATTTTCTCTTTTTGGTTTATTATGATTCTTCTTCTTTTTATTATCAGTTACGGATACAAAAAAGAGCAGAAGGATGACCATGTTTAGTATCTATGCCATTGTCTCATTTTTTCTTATTTATATGTTGGCACTGTTTTTAACGGCCTATTTTATAGAAAAAAAAGACAGCAATAACACCATTGCTTCCTCTTCTTGGATTTATGCGTTATCGTTGACCATTTACTGTACGGCATGGACCTATTATGGCGGAGTGGGAAAAGCCGTTAACAGTGGATTTGTCTTTTTAGCCGTTTATTTGGGCCCTACGTTAATTATATTTTTGTGGCCATTGTTACTTAAAAAACTCATACGCATCAAAAATCTTTACAAGATAACCTCGATTGCGGATTTGATTTCAGCTCGTTATGACAAATCGCGACTTGTTGGTGCGATTGTAAGTATCACTGCACTTATTGGGACGGTGCCTTATATCTCCATTCAATTAAAGTCATTGATTACTTCGATTAATATTTTAACCGTTCAAAATTATGAAATTAAACAAGAAACCACCTTTTTAACCAGTGATACTGTAGGCTTTGTTATTGTTTCTTTAATGATTTTTTTTACCATTATTTTTGGACTGCGTAAAGTTGACCCCAGTGAACGTCATCAAGGAATGATGGTCATGGTGGCAGTTGAATCGATTATTAAACTCCTTGCCATTATTATTGTGGGTGTCTTTGTGACATACGTTTTATTTGATGGGTTGGATGATATTTTTTCCAAAGCGTATGAAGCCCGTATCTATTCTGATTTGATTTCACAGCAAAACAGCAGTACCTCGTTTTCCAATTGGTTATCGGTTCTCATTTTATCCATGTTTGCTGTGATGTTTTTGCCCAGACAATTTCATGTCAGTGTGGTTGAAAACTCCAATGAAAATCATATCTATAAAGCCATGTGGATTTTTCCTTTGTATCTGTTTTTAATCACTTTTTTTACGGTTCCCATTGCATTGGGTGGGGTTTTATCCAGTGATTCTAAAACATTAATTGATTTTTATGTCTTAACCTTGCCTTTGAAAAGTGAAAACAGTTTTGTGGCGTTGGTGGCATTTATTGGAGGATTTTCTGCATCAACGAGTATGATTATGATTACGTCCATGACCATGTCGGTGATGATCAGTAACTATTTAATTTTACCTTTAATAGACTCGTATGAACCTTTAAATTTTTTAAAAAAGCGTATTTTGCTTTTGCGTTGGGTTATTGTGGCCTTTTTTATTTTTGCTGGGTATTTGTTCTATATTTTTGTGATCAAAAACTATTTATTGGTTGATGTGGGTTTGATTTCATTTGCAGCCATTTTACAGTTTGTTCCTGTTTTAATTGGCGGACTGTTTTGGAAAAGTGGCAATAAAAAAGGCGCCATTGCTGGAATGCTTGCAGGATTTGTGATTTGGTTCTTTACGCTTATTATTCCACAATTTGTCAACACCGATTGGATTGATGGTGCCATTTTAACCAATGGATTGTTTAATCTTTGGTTCTTAAAACCTTTAGAACTGTTTGGTTTAAGCAACTACGATATGCTCACACACTCACTGTTTTGGTCAATGTTTTTTAATATCAGTTTTTTTGTACTTTTTTCTTTATTTACCAAAAAATCCAACGATGAAAATAAAGTAACCGATGATTTTGTTGATATCTTAAGAGTGCAAGAGAAGTTTGAAGTTACGCAAGAACTGAGTAATCATATCGATTTATATCAAAAACTTCGAAGATATAAAAAGATTTTAAACGAATATTTTAAAGAAGAAAAAAGTGAACAAATTTTGAATTTAATTTTAAAAGAGTTAAATTTTGGAAATCGTTCCATGATAAATATCTTAGAGTTAGCCAAATTACACGGACAAACCGAAAGAACGCTTTCGGGGACCATTGGAGCAGCAAGTGCGCATAATGTTATGGAAAAGAGTGAACTTTTTTCTAAAAAAGAGTCAAAAGAACTCTCAAATGCTTATGCCAATGTCTTATCAAAAATGAAAATTACTCCCAAAGAGTTTAATGAAAAAATCAATTTTTATGAAGAAAAAGAGAAGTTGTTGGTACGTCATTCTCAACAATTGCAAGAAAAAATCAATCAACTTGACAGTGAAATTAAGGCAAAACGTATTGCACAACAAGAGATACGTCATCTTAATGAAAATCTTGAAAGAAAAGTTGAAGAAAGAACCTTAGAGCTTAAACAATCCATGGAAAAACTTGAACGAACACAAGAACATTTAATCGAGAGTGAAAAACTTGCCAGTTTAGGTGGTTTGGTTGCGGGTGTTGCGCATGAAATTAATACGCCTGTGGGATTGAGTTTAACAGGGATTACGCATTTTAGTGATATAACAAAAAAACTTAAAAAAGATTATGAAGAAGATAACTTAAGTGAAGAAGAGTTTCAAAACTACATAGAGATTGCTTATAATTTGGCACATACCATACGCTTAAATTTAGAAAAAACAGCGCAATTGGTCAAAAGTTTCAAGCAAGTGGCTGTTGATCAAAGTCTTGAAGAAAAAAGAGAGATACAACTGCATAAATACATCGATGAAGTGGTATTGAGTTTGCAAAATAAACTCAAACAATCCAAAGTGAGTGTTGAAGTCAGTTGTCCCAATGACTTAAAGCTTTCTACTTATCCTGGTGATATTTCTCAAATTCTAACCAATTTAATTGTCAACTCTTTAATGCACGGTTTTGATAAAAATATGGAAGGTAAAATCAATATTGACGTCAAAACACTAAACGATGAAATTGTTTTGGTGTATAAAGACAATGGTAAGGGAATTAAAAAAGAGCATCTTAAAAAGATTTATGAACCTTTCTTTACGACAAACAGAGAAGGCGGTGGAACAGGTTTGGGGCTTAATATTATTTACAGTTTAGTCAATAAAAAACTCAATGGAACAATTACGTGTGAGAGTCAAGAAGGCAAAGGAGTGACCTTTACTGTGAAATTGCCTCAAATTGATTCAATGCAATAATGAACAAAAATAAATGTGTTAAAATAGTGTTAAAACAGCAGAGGAAAGAATGACCAATAAAAATATCAAATACCAGTTAGACCACTTACCCCTTTTGCCTGATATTGTTCAAGATTTTAGATTTCTTAAACGAAATCATCCTCAAGATTTTGACAAATATATTACGCTTATTAACAGAGATTCCATTGGGTGTTCTAAAGTCTTAAAAGTGGTTAACTCAAAGCCTTTTTGTTTTGATCACTATATTGATACTCCCACTAAAGCCATTAATTTATTGGGAATTAATTTTACCCATGCTGTGTTGTTGTATGAGCATATTAAAAACTCTTTTAATAATGATTTGTACGCGTATGGAAGTAATATATTGGAGTTTGATTTAATTACCTTATATTCAACCAAAGTGGCATTAAAATGGATTGATTCAACAACCTGTAATGACAGAGAAAAACTTATTTTACCCATGTTAATCAATGACATTGGAAAATTTGTTATCTCTTCTGTTTTAAGAAAAGAAAAAAAAAGTGATCATTTTTATGATTTGGTAAACTCTTCGGTGAATATTCCCAGCATTGAAAAGAGTGTTTTAGGAGCAACGGCTTCAGAAATCAGTGCATATATTTTTAAAACGTGGAAGTTTAACAATGGTTTAGTAAAAACCATATTTTACATGGATAATCCTCTTGATGCCAAAGAGAATCAAAAAGTCATTATGCAACTTCATGCGATAAAAACCATTTTTAATATCAACTCTCCCATGGACAAAAGTTGCATTAATTTAGCATTTGAAAAGCTAAAAGGATTAGACTTTAATCTGAAGAAACTAAGAACTATCTTAGAAGAAATAGAAAATGACTTTTTAAGTGCATATCAAAAGATTAGGAAATAAAGAATGGAAAATTTAGATAATGCTGTAGAATTGATGGAGATGTCCAAAAAAATGACCATCCTTTTTGTGGAAGACAGCATCGCGTTACAAAAACAGATTGAACGATTATTAAGTAAACTATTTAAAGAAGTCTATGTGGGCTCAAACGGGGAAGAGGGCTTGGCTTTATTTCAAAAATATAATCCCGATGTTGTTTTGACGGATTTAACCATGCCAAAAATGAATGGGCATGATATGATTGATAAAATTAAAGAAATCAACCCCGATGTGGAGATTATTATTTTATCGGCACACTCAGACAGTGATAATTTGATTCGTTCTTTGCATATTGGAGTGAGTGACTTTATTCAAAAACCTGCTAATATTGGAAAAATGATAACCGTTTTTTTAAAAGTACTCTCTAAAATCAAACGTAAAGACTCTTATTGTAATACCGATTGTCAAATCGAAATAGAAGAAAAAAGCAGTGAAATATTGGAATTTGTTTATAAAAATGATATTCATATTGATTTGGTCAATCACTATCGAGGTGTTCCTATTATTAACAGTGCCAAGATTTTATCTCTTGGAACGCATGATGTGCTTCTTAAAACCAATCAAATGCAACTTATGGCAATTCGTTATGAAAATGGTACGACGTTGGATTCTTCTCTTATGAGTAAAGACGTAGATTGCAAACTTATTGGGTATGATATTGATACGTATGAAGTTCGCTTACAAATTGTCAAAGTCTACTTTCCTCCTTTTAAAAAAAGAGAAGAGGTGAGAGTTGAACCCGATAAAGAGTTTAAAGCCTATTTAGTCTTTAATGAGAGTAAAATAGAGATCACGGTGATGGATTTATCGACAAAAGGTATTATTTTCAAAGCCAAAGAGTTGTCTTTTAATGTCAAAAAAGATGATATCGTAACGCTTGAATTGGTGTATAAAGATTTTACACACAGTGAGAGTTTAAAAGAAGAAGAGTTTATTCGATTGCTTTTAAAAACCAGAGTCTACAAAATTAAAGAAAATGGCGATGTTATTGTTATTGTTATTGATCCCACCCAAATCAATAATTTACAAAAATATGTCGTAAACAGAGAGATGGAATTGTTAGAAGAGTTTAAAACCATGCCCTTTAAGCATTAGGATAAATAATGAAATTGATGAATAAAACCGCCATTTTAGGGTTCTTTTTTATATTGATTTTTTCCATTATTATTTTAATGGTTATTTATATTAATTCAACCTATGAAGCCAGTAAGCAGTTATTGCAAAGCACGATTCATCAAGAAGCCAAAAGTCATTTTGAAAATATTAAAATGTTTCGAGCTTGGAACTCGATGTACAATGGTGTTTATGTAAAATCCAATCATCAAATTCAACCCAATCCGTATTTAAAAGAGAATCATATGTACAGCAATAACAATGAATTGCTGATTCGAATCAATCCTGCATGGATGACACGACAAATTGCTGAAATGATGAATACCCAAACCAAATACAAATATAAAATCACCAGTTTAAACCCTTTAAATCCTGTAAATTTGGCTGATGATTTTGAAAAAGAAGCACTGGAATATTTTGAAAAAAATAAAGACAAAGAGTACTTTACTCGTATTGACCACAATAAAAGTTTGTATGAATTGGTGGGTAAACTGATTGTTGAACCCTCTTGTTTACAATGCCATGAAGAACAAGGGTATCAAGTGGGTGATGTCAGAGGAGGGATTCGAGTAACGATTCCTATTTCTTTATATGAAAGCAGTCTTCAAAAACTAAAGTTTCATAAAAATGCTCAAATAGGGGGTATTTTGATTTTGTCGCTTATTGTTTTTGTTGTACTGTATTTTACCATTAACAGTTTTTATAAAAAGCAACGGCATCTTAATGAGTTAAAAGATAAATATAAAGAGCTTTACATTAATTATGATTTTGCACTCAATGCTTCAAAATTGGGGCTGTGGGACTGGAATTTAAAAGAGCAAACGGTCTTTTTTTCTCCCGAGTGGAAACGCATGTTAGGCTACGAAGATAACGAAATTTCAAATGCTTTCGAAGAGTGGGACAAACGAGTTCATCCAGATGATAAAGAAAAAGCCATCAATGATATTTTAGACAATCAAAACAAAAAAACAGAATATTATGAAAACATTCACCGACTTAAACACAAAGATGGCAGTTGGGTTTGGATTTTGGATAAAGGTAAAACGATTTTTGACCAAGAGGGCAATCCCATTCGTATGATGGGTGTTCACATTGATATTACCAAATCAGAAGAGTTGAAAATAGAACTTAATAAACTTAAAAAAATTATTGAACACTCTCCTTTATCAATTGTGATTACCGATGAAAATGGAGAAATTGAGTATGTAAATCCTTGGTTTTGTAAGGTTACGGGGTACAGTGTTGAAGAAGCACTTGGTCAAAATCCACGCGTACTTAAATCGGAGTTTACGTCGGCTTTAGAGTATGAAGAACTTTGGAAAACACTTAAAAACAAACAACTGTGGAAAGGGCGATTTAAAAACAGACGAAAAGATGGAACCGAATTTTGGGAGAGTGCTATTATTACGCCTATTATCAATGAAAAAGGGCAAATTACTAATTTTTTAGCCATTAAACAAGAAATCACCAAAGAGATTTATTTGCAAGAAGAGGTTAAAACAAAAGATGAACTGATGATTTCTCAATCAAGACATGCGGCTATGGGCGAGATGGTTTCTTTAATTGCTCATCAATGGCGACAACCCATTGCGGTGGTTTCAAT
Source organism: Epsilonproteobacteria bacterium UBA4036 (assembly GCA_002382325.1). Lineage (GTDB taxonomy): Bacteria > Campylobacterota > Campylobacteria > Campylobacterales > Arcobacteraceae > Marinarcus. The sequence continues at coordinate 268,364 of DGAG01000007.1, read as the reverse complement.
GATTGCCAACAATATGATTATGGATTTAGAATTTGGTGAAATCAACAATGAAAATCTCAAAGAAGATGCTCAATCATTACTTGATCAAACACAATATCTTTCTCAAACGATTGATGATTTCAGAGACTTTTTTAAACCCGATAAAGCCAAAGAAGTTACAAAAATTAAAACCGTACTTTCTGAAACCATGAGTATTTTTGGAAAAGCATTGGAGAACAACGATATAACGCTTGTGGTGGATTGCAGTGATGACATAGAAATTAACATCTACAGTCGAGAGCTATTGCAAGTGATTATTAACTTGTTAAAAAATGCCAAAGAGGCTTTTGAAAACAAAAACATTAAAGATAAACGTATTGAAATTACGGTTCAATCTTTCTCTTCTTATATTCGTATTGAGATGTATGACAATGCTGCAAAGATTGATGAAAACATCAAAGAGCGTATTTTTGAACCTTACTTTAGTACCAAAGATGAACAAATGGGTACAGGCTTAGGCTTGTATATGTCAAAAACCATTATTGAAAAACATTTAGGTGGAAAATTGTGGTGTGAAAATAAAAACGAGGGCGTGAGTTTTTACGTTGATTTACCGACTAAAAGTAATGAGTAACCGGTAAAAAGTAACGAGCAAAACACGCGTCACTCGTTACTGATTACTCGTCATTAAAGTAAGCATCTCTTCTTCTGTTAGTGTAGCAACGCCCAGTTCCACAGCTTTGTCGTATTTACTTCCGGCTTCTTCACCATAAATCACATAGTGTGTGCTTTTAGAAACACTTGAAGCCACTTTTGCGCCTAAATTTTCCAACTCTTTTTTGATAATTCCTCTGCTTTTGCTCATGGTTCCTGTTAGAACAACCGTTTTACCTTTAAACGGATTCTCTTTGATTTCAATTTTTGTTTCAACAGTCGGGTTAATAATAGCAATAAGTTTTTCTACGAGTTCTTTATTGACTCGCATAAATTCACAATAAGAGTTTGCCATTTGTTCCCCTATGCCATCAAGCATAATCAGTTGTTCATACGTAACATTGACAACATTTAAACCAAACTCCAGACAAATTTGTTTGGAAGCCACTTCTCCAATATGTTCGATGCCTAACGCATTGATAATTCGATGAAGTGATGTTCTTTTTGTATTCTCAATGGCATTAAGCAAATTATTGATTTTTTTAGCTTTAAATCCCTCTAAAGGCTCAAGTTTTTCATACGTTAAGGCGTACAAATCCAAAATATCATAAATGATTTTTTCATTGACCAGAAGCTCAACAATTTTATTGCCCAAGCCATCAATGTTCATGCAGTTTTTAGAGGCAAAATAGATAATAGAATTGACCACTCGTGCAGGGCAGTCAAGGTTTTGACATTTGATTAATGTGCCTTCATCTAAAAGTTCACTCTCGCATTTTGGACATGAAGTAGGGCGAGAAATAGGAGTTTGTGTTCCATCTCGTCGTTCGCTTAAGACTTTGGTAATTTTAGGGATAATATCCCCACTTTTTATGATAATGACTTCATCATTAATTTGTAAGTCCAAACGTGCAATTTCATCAAAATTGTGTAATGTCGCTCGCTCAACCGTTGAACCATCAATGTGCGTAGGCTCCACAACTGCCACAGGGGTAATCACACCGGTTCGTCCTACTTGCAAAATAATCTCTTTGAGTTTAGTGGTTTTTTCAACGGCGGGAAATTTATACGCACATGACCATTTGGGATATTTAACGGTAAAGCCCAACTCTTCTTGGGTTTCTAAATCATTGATTTTAATCACCATTCCATCAAGCATCATCTCAATTGAATCTCTTGAAGCAATGATTTTATGGTACAACTCTTCGATTTCTTCAATGTTTTCACACACTTTTTGCAAAGGAGGTTTGCTAAAGCCTAAGGAGTAAATATATGCCATTTTTTCATGGTGTTTTTTATAGGGTAAGTTGTTTTGACCAATACCCCAAACATTAAAAAAGAGTTTTCGTTTAGCAGTAATGGAAGAGTCCAATTGTCGTAAACTTCCTGCTGCTGCATTTCGTGGATTGGCAAAAAGTGGTTCACCGTTTTGGAGTCGTTCTTGATTGATTTTTTCAAAATCACTTTTTTTGATGACCACTTCACCTCGTATTTCAATCAAGGATTGCTCTTTGATATGCAAAGGCACTGAAAAAATGGTTTTGACGTTATTGGTTACGTCTTCACCAACAGTTCCATCCCCCCTGGTAATGGCTTGTTTTAAAACACCCTTTTCATAGATGAGATTCATACTTGCCCCATCAAATTTAGGTTCACAATAAAATTCTAAATTTTCATTCACTTTTTTGGCACGATTAACCCAATCGATGAGTTCTTGAGTATTGAAAATATCTTCTTGAGACCACATTCTTGAAAGGTGAGAGGCTTTTTCAAATCCATCGAGTACAACTCCACCGATTCTTTGTGTGGGAGAAAGAGGGTGAACATGATTAGGGTTTTGCTCTTCGTATGCTAGGATTTCGCGATTGAGTTTGTCGTACTCTTCGTCACTGGCAATAGGGTTGTCTTGAACATAATAGGCGTTAGCCCACGATATAAGGGTTTGAATTTTTTGATTATATTCTTCTTGTGTCATTGGTTTCTCATTGAAGTTTTTTTGATGGTGAAATCTTATAATAATTTGACTTAGGGCTACAATAAGTCACTTTAGTAGTATTAAAAATATTTATGATACAATTTTGTGATATTACAACAACAGGATAAAGAATGACAGATAATAAGGAACAAGTAAAAGGCTTAACAATTTCGGCAAAGATGAAAATCTTTGGGATATTGATTTGTTTGGTTATATTTGGAGTGGGCATTTTCAAATATACTATTGCTACAAATGCGGATAAAAATTTTGATATTTATTCAAAAAAAGCCGTCGATGGAAAGTTTTTGGTTTTAGAAATTGGCAAAGAGTTAAACTACATTAGCCGCTGTACTCGTGATATTATGTTGGGCAATTCGTATGAAAGCAATATTGCCAAAATAGAAAAAAGTAAAAAGGTGATTGTTGAAGCATTTGAAGCCTTAAAGCAAACGGTTAAAAATACCCCCAATGAGGCAAAAAAATTGGCACAAATTGAAGAGTCTATGCAAAAAACAATTGCATTTGTTGACGATGGATATCAAAAAATGAAGTCCTTGCAAAACATTGAAAGAACTCCTGAAATACTTGCTTTAACCTATCAATCGTATAAAAAAGATGCCACTCCTTTGGCCAATGCGAGTCGTGATGCCTTTGAAAAAATTATTCAAACCAAAGAGAATGGTTTAAAAGTAAGAACCGAACAATATCATAAAGAGATGTCAAATTTAATCAATTTTATTTATATTGAATCCATCATTGTATTGGTTTTAATCATGGGATATTTGATTATATTAACCCGAAACATTACGCTCTCTTTGGATAAGTTTAAAAGTGGATTAATCTCTTTTTTTGATTTTTTGGATAAAAAAAGCCAAAACATTGAGCCAATTTCAATAAAAAGTAACGATGAATTTGGTCAAATGGCGTATTTGCTTAACAGCAATGTACAAAAAATTCAAACCAAACTTCAAGAAGAACAAACTCTTATTGATGAAGCTTCCGTTGTGATTGGTCGTGTTAAGCATGGTTGGTACAGTCAACACATACAAACACATACCTCTAATGAAACATTAGGCGTGTTAAAAGAGGGGATTAATGAAATGATCAGTGCCACAAAAGGGCATTTTGTGGCGATTAATAAAACCCTTGAAGAGTATTCAAACTATAACTATACAAACAAATTAGAAGTAAAAGGGATAGAAAAAGGGGGTGTTTTTGAGATATTAATCAACGATATCAATAAAGTGCGTGATGCCATTAATGTAATGCTTCAACAAAGTAAACAAAACGGTGTTATGCTTGACCAATCGGCAACCACATTACTGGAAAATGTGACGGTTTTAGATAAATCTTCCAACGAAACAGCTGCCAGACTGGAAGAAACTGCGGCTGCTTTAGAAGAAGTTACGGGAAATATTAAATCATCAACACAAAAAATATCTCAAATGGCAATCATTGCCAACAGTGTTACTTCTTCTGCTAACAATGGAGAAAAACTGGCTTCAAAAACTGCCACATCAATGGAACAGATTAATGAAAAAGTGACGGCGATTAATGAAGCGATTAATGTGATTGACCAAATTTCATTTCAAACCAATATTTTAAGTTTGAATGCAGCCGTTGAAGCAGCTACGGCAGGAGAAGCAGGCAAAGGGTTTGCGGTTGTTGCTGCTGAAGTGCGTAATTTGGCGAGTCGAAGTGCCCAAGCAGCCAAAGAGATTAAAGCTTTGGTTGAAGATGCTAATATTAAGGCTAATGAAGGCAAAACCATTTCAGATGAGATGATTGAGGGGTATGTGCATTTAAACAATGATATTAAAAAAACGATTGATTTAATTTCTGATATTACCACGTCAGCCCAAGAGCAAAAAATTGGAGTAGAACAAATCAATGATGCCATTAATAATTTGGATAAACAAACACAAGAAAATGCAGCAGTAGCAAGAGTGGCTAATACGATAGCTCAAAAAACTTCAGAAATAGCAAAAGATATTTTGGAAAACACCAAAGAGAAAAAATTTGAGGAAAAACCCCTTACTGACTCAAAAATATCTTCGCACAAGGAAGATAAAACAAAAGAGCCTACCAAAGAAAATATTCCTCAAACAACAAAGGAGTCAAAAGAGGCAAAGCCAACCAATGACGAGTGGGAGACATTTTAGTCTCTTGGCTTTGAGAGGTGCCCTTAAGAGCTTTTTGCTATAATTTTATCGATTAAGATTATACGGAGAAAAAATGACGTACAGTGAGATTTTTATTTTGGGCTGGAATTTAAATGCCTTTATGTTTGTATTAAATTTACTTTTAGCCATTACGATTATCAAAGCCAATGATCCCGATGATTTGCAAAAGCAAAATGAGATACTGGGAAAACTTAAAGAGGAGTTTGACGCGTATTATCCCAACAGAAAATATGAAACGCTTATAACATACTTAGTGCCTTTTACTGCATTTTTTAGGATGAGTTTTAGGCTTATTGAAATGTTCTCTTTCTTTTCTCGAAATAAAGGCACTAAGATGTTTGATTTTATGGTTTATACATATGAACGTGAGATTAATAAAGCGAAACGTGTGGTGAGTGACGAGTGAAAAGTAACGAGTAACAAGTTATATTTTCACGTTACTTGTCACTGTTATTCATCTCATAAAGCCACTCAAATAACTCTAAGGTCTCTCGATAAAATTTAAAATTCTTATTGATTATTTTTGTACTTAAAAATATTTTATTGGGCTTGAATGTTGTGTAAGCGTACATACTGTTATAAAGACTCAAATAAGCATATTTATCTTCTTCTTTAAAGCCTTGAGGATATCTTTTAAAGTGTGGTTCAACGGTACAAATCCCTTTTTGATCTAGCTTTTCTAAAATCATATGCAATGCTTGGGCATTTTTCTCATTTTTTATATATTCTCGATATTTTTTTAGCAAGGGTGGCTTAAATGTCCGAATCCCCGTTGCTACGAAAACTTCACTTGACGTATAATGCATATAAAAGCTGGCACTTTGCATACGATGTGAATTGCCTTGCCAAAACAAAATACCTATTTTTGTTTTTATGGGTGTTTTATCATGAGAAAATCTTGTATCTTTGTAAATTCTAAATAAAGAGCCTGAAACTTTGGGTAACGCTTTGATAAAAGGGGCAAGTGCAATTAAGTGTTCACCCATTTCTTCTATATACGCAATATTAGGTTTTAGTATGGTTTCTTCCCAAATATGACGATTGTTTTCAAACCATACTTTAGTGTTATTGGCTTTAATTTGATCTAGAAAATCCAAGCCTTGTTGCGAGAAACCAGTAAAGAGTGACGAGTGACCAGTTTTTTTCATCATAATATCCTTGTTACTCGTTACTTTTCACTCGTTACTTTTTTAACAATATCCAAAAGAATCGTATAGAGATTTTCAACCGATTTTATCTCTACTTTTTCTGCTTTTGAATGAGGATTATGAATATTTGGACCAATTGACGCAACATTGAGTTTGGGATATTTTGCTTGAAATAAAGCACATTCTAGCCCTGCATGAATAGCCTCTAAAGCAGCGTGTGGTGAGTGCTGTTGGTAAATTCCTAAAACGGTGTTGGTAAACTCATTGATTTGTGGTTTCCACGCAGGATATTTTCCGCAAGTGCTTGTTTCAAATCCATAATTCTTTAACATACACACCGTTTCATTTTGAATACGTTTAAGCTCATCATTGTCCATAGAACGAGCACTTAACTCAATTTTGATTTCATCTATGGTTGTTTTAATGATGGCAAGATTGATAGAGGTTAAAACCACATTCAAACTTTTATCAAACCCACGAACACCATTGGCAAAAGCGTACATAAAGTCAATCAGATTGTCATCATAAAGGCTTAAATGCTCACTTTTTGTATCGATTTTTTCGATTTTCATTTGTTCGTGTGTTGATTTTGGTTTGATGTGTGAGGCGATAATGGCTTTGGCATTAACAGGAATAGAGTTAATACGCTCACCTCCATTGATATCGAGTAATTTCCCTTCGCATTCTTTTATACTTTGGGCTAAGAGTTTAAGGGCATTGGGACGATTTTCATCGATATTTACACCACTATGACCTCCTGGCAAGTTGCCAATGGATATTTCATATAAATTATAATTGTCCTCATTGGATACAATGTGTTTTTTTGAAAATGAACCAAAAATATCCACACCACCTGCACAACCTATGCAGATTTCACCTTCTCGTTCACTGTCGATATTAAGCATATATTGACTTTGTAATTCAAACTCAATGGCATTAGCACCAATAAGTCCTATCTCTTCATCTGAAGTAAACAGATATTCGCAATCATAGCCTTGTTTCATCAAACTTAACATATACGCACAGCCAATTCCATTATCAGCACCCAAAGTTGAATCTTTGGCTTTTAAATATCCATCTTCTTCAATGATTTCAGGAACGCATCCATCAATTAAACAAACGATATCATAGTGGTTTTGGATACATAATTTTGCCTGTGAGTTTGGCTTTTTGCATAAAATATTATTGACGTTATCTGTAAAACACTCATAGCCATATTGTTTTGCAAAGTTTTGAATGTAGGTTATAAAAGGGGTGTGTTCTTTTGAACAACGAGGTACTTTGGTTATTTCTTTAAACAGTTCAATCACATCACTCAATAGTTATCCTTTGAATTTTTAGTGGGGGATTGTACCATATTTTGGGTGAGAAGTGAAAAGTAAGAAGTGAGTAGTAATAAGTGGTAATTTCTATTTACTTCTTACCTCTCACCACTCACTATTTACTATTTTGCTTACTCAAATACTCATGTGCCATATATGAACTTCTGGCATAAGGAGTGCTGTGTACAAATTCAAAGCCTAAATCCATGGCAAGTTGTTTATATCTGACAAATTGTTCGGGTTTGACATATTCTACAACTTTTTCATATTCACCTGAGGGTGCTAAGTATTGCCCGATACTTAAAAACTTACATCCCACGGCAATTAAATCTTTAAAGACTTGCACCATCTCTTCTTCTGTTTCACCAAGTCCGACCATTAAAGCACTTTTGGTTTTGATTTTATCTCCACCTAATTCTTTAAGTCGTTTTAACACACCAATTGAACGCTCATATGAGGCATTTTTTCTGATTTTATAAAATCTTGGCACAGTTTCGATGTTATGTCCGATAATTACGGCACCTGAATCAACAACCCGTTGAAGCGAGGCTTCTTTGGCTTTAAAATCTGGAATTAAAATCTCGACTTGTGTTTGAGGTGATTTTTCTAAAATATCTTGGGTAACTCTGTAAAATTGTTCTGCTCCACCATCGCTTAAATCATCTCTTGCAGGACTGGTGATAACCACAAACTTCAATCCTAAGTGTAAAACAGAAGTGGTAACTTTTTGTATTTCACTTAAATCAACTTCTGTAGGAAGTCCTGTGTGTACGTTACAATAGCTGCATCTTCGTGTACAAATGTTTCCTAAAATTAAAAATGTAGCATTTTTATTGGAGAAACATTCACTGATATTGGGGCATTTTGCTTCTTGACAAATGGTATGCAATCCTCCCACATCTTTTAAAAGTGTTTCCATTTCTATTTGGGCAGCAGGTGTTATTTTTTTTCTTAACCATACGGGTTTTTTATATTCAGCTTTAGTTGTTGGTGCTGTCATTGCTTTCCTTTAATAATTTCTTTAAATATTCTTTTTCTTTTTCATTTAAACTGGACTCTTCAAGTTTTGCATTAAATGTTTGGCAAAAAGCCTCACTCAATCTTTCAATGGCCTCTTCATACGTTAGGGTAATGTCTAAATCTTCTAAACTGTTCCCAAACTCTTTACTTCTTTGTGTTTGATATAAAGGAATAGAGCCATGTTGAAAAATCATATTTTTAGTACGTTTTTGGGCATTTCCACCTATTTTAATCCCTTGAATTACTATATCATAGGCTTCAAAACCTATTTGACAAAAATCACTCTTACTTAAATTTATAGCCTTAATATCTTTTGCATACATTGCTTCAAGATTTAAACTTTTATAAAAGAAAAGTAAAAAAGAACATATCTTTTCATAACTCTCTTTTACACTCAAATTTTCTAAAAAATGTGTGGGTAAAACCAAACTGTATGAAAGATCGTGTCCATGAAATAAAACACCACCACCTGTCATACGTTTTGCGCAGTTGCCCTTAAAACTGTTGTATGTTTGGGTATAGTCTTGTGTGTTTTGTGAAACACCAACAGTAAAAGAATTTTCCCACGTATAAAATCGTAAGATGGGTTTATCTTCTTTCTTAAATGACATTGCCAAGGCTTTATCCATCGCCATATTCATCGTTGCACTTTGATTATGCGTGTGAATGACTCTAAACGTGGCACCATTTTTCATATATCTTCTTTTTTCCTTAAGTTGATTTTTGGGTTTAACTTAATTTAAACTTTGATTTTCGATGGCTAATTATAACCTTTATCTTAAGTTAATACTAATATTGGAAAATCTAATATTTTTAATTAAGGTTTGATTAAATGATATGAACAAGATATGATATAATGTACATAAGTAGTACAATTCTCTAAAAAATGAGACATAAATAGGAGTAAGTAATTTCAAAATTATGTAATAACTTAAATATTAGTTAATTTATAAATCTAATTTTTTTATGAAAAATATCAAAATTAGTGAAATTTTATAATAAAAATTTTATTTTCTTATAATTTTACTTTACTCAAAAAAGATAACAACCCAATAAGTTATTTATAGTATTATGTTAGTTCCAATAGTTAAATATTAATTAAGTATTTAACGAAAGTGAAAATATTATTGAAAAGGAATTATATGTCTGTTATGAATTTAGAAGATGTTGATCCATCTGAAACACAAGAATGGATAGAAGCTTTAGAAGTGGTTATTCAAGAAGAGGGTGGCGATCGAGCTCACTTTTTATTGGAGAAGCTGATTGATAAAGCAAGAAGAAGTGGTGCTTATTTACCCTACAGTGCCACTACGGCATATGTAAACACCATCCCTGTTGAACACGAGCCAAAAATGCCTGGAAATCTTTCTTTAGAGAGAAAGATTCGTTCAATAATCCGATGGAATGCTCAAGCCATGGTTTTAAGAGCTTCAAAAAAAGAGTTAGAACTTGGAGGGCATATTTCATCATTCCAATCATCAGCAACACTGTATGATGTTGGATTTAATCACTTTTTTAAAGCCCCTTCCCATCCCGATGGAGGAGATTTAGTATTTTTCCAAGGACATATTTCTCCGGGAATTTACGCACGTTCATTTGTAGAAGGAAGAATTTCACAAGAACAAATGGACAATTTCAGACAAGAAGCATTGTGTGATGGACTCTCTTCTTATCCACACCCAAAACTTATGCCAGAATATTGGCAATTCCCAACCGTTTCAATGGGACTAGGTCCAATACAAGCGATTTATCAAGCAAGATTTTTAAAATATTTAACCGATCGTGGAATTAAAGATTGTTCAAAACAAAAAGTATATTGTTTTATGGGTGATGGTGAGTGTGATGAGCCAGAATCATTGGGTGCTATTGGACTTGCAGGACGTGAAGGATTAGACAATTTAATCTTTGTTATTAACTGTAACTTACAACGACTTGATGGACCCGTTCGAGGAAATGGAAAAATTATCCAAGAATTAGAAGGTCAGTTCAGAGGAGCAGGTTGGGAAGTGACCAAAGTCATCTGGGGACGACACTGGGATGAACTTTTAGCCAAAGATACTTCTGGAAAACTTCTTGAGCTTATGGAAGAAACCGTTGATGGTGAATATCAAAACTTTAAACAAAAAGGTGGAGCTTACACAAGAGAACACTTCTTTAACAAATATCCCGAAACAGCAAAACTTGTAGAAAATATGAGTGACGATGATATTTGGATGTTAAACCGAGGTGGACATGACCCTGTTAAAGTGTATGCAGCATTTAAAAAAGCCAATGAAACAGTAGGACGACCAACAGTAATTTTAGCTAAAACCGTTAAAGGTTACGGTATGGGTGAAGCAGCTGAGGGTAAAAATATTGCGCATGGTGTTAAAAAAGTTGATTTAGCTTCTTTAAGACAATTTAGAGACCGATTTGATATTCCAATTCCAGACGAAGAATTAGAAAAAGTACCGTATTATGTTCCTTCCCCTGACAGTGAAGAAGTTAAATATATTCAAGAAAAAAGAGCTCAATTGGGTGGATACGTTCCTCAACGAAGAACACAATTTTCAACACCATTAACTGTTCCTGCATTAAACTCATTTGATTCAATTTTAGAAGGTTCAGGTGATCGAGAGATTTCTACAACTATGGCATTTGTACGGGTTTTAAATGTATTAGTTAAAGATAAAAATATTGGTAAACGAATTGTTCCAATCGTTCCTGATGAAGCAAGAACATTTGGTATGGAAGGGATGTTCAGACAATTGGGGATTTACTCATCTGAAGGTCAAAAATATATTCCACAAGACAGAGACCAAGTTGCTTATTATAAAGAAGATAAAAAAGGACAAGTATTACAAGAAGGTATCAATGAATTAGGTGCGATGGGTTCTTGGGTTGCTGCTGCAACTTCTTACTCTGTAAATGATTCTCCCATGATCCCATTTTATGTCTTTTACTCAATGTTTGGATTCCAAAGAACGGGTGATATGTGTTGGGCAGCAGGAGATCAAAAAGCAAGAGGTTTCTTAGTAGGTGGTACATCGGGAAGAACAACACTCAATGGTGAAGGGTTACAACACGAAGATGGACACTCTCATATTATTGCCAATACCATTCCAAGTTGTATTACGTATGACCCAACATTTGGTTATGAAGTTGCTGTAATTGTTCAAAATGGAATTGAAAGAATGTATGGGGAAGCACAAGAAGATGTTTTCTATTATTTAACCACATTAAATGAAAACTACAAACAACCTGCCATGCCTCAAGGGGTAGAAGAAGGAATTATTAAAGGAATTTACAAATTAAAATCAGTAGAAGCTAAAAATAATTTCAAAGTAAAATTATTGGGGTCTGGTGCAATTTTCCAACATGTACTTGAAGCAGCTGAAGTATTAGCAAATGAGTATGGTATTGCTTCAGATATTTACTCTGTTACTTCATACAATGAATTAACACGAGAAGCTCAAGATGTAGAAAGAGACAACTTGTTAAACATTGGTTCGGAAGAAAAAGTAGCTTACGTGGATCAAGTGCTTGGAAGCGATGATGAAAATATTATCATTTCAGCAACGGATTATATGAAAGCTTACTCTGAGCAACTTGTACCCTTTGTAAAAGGAACATTCAAAGCCTTAGGAACAGATGGTTTTGGACGATCAGATTCTCGAGCAAACTTAAGAAAGTTCTTTGAAGTTGACACAAACTTTATTGTATTTACGACATTGGCACAATTGGCAAAATTAGGTAAAGTTGAAAAATCAGTTGTAGCACAAGCTATGAAAAAATATGAAATTGATCCTACTAAAATCAATCCAGTAAAAGCATAAGGAGTAAAGAATGAGCACAATTCATGATATTTTTATTCCTGATTTAGGAGCGGATAAAGACGTCGATTTAATTGAGGTGATGGTAAATGTTGGCGATGTGGTAGAAGTTGAAGACGGGTTAATTACACTTGAAACAGAAAAAGCTTCTATGGATGTTCCAACAACACACGCTGGAGTAGTTAAAGAGATATTTTTAAAAGTAGGGATGAAAGTCAATTCGGGTGATTTGATTGCACGAGTTGAATCGCAAGAGGTGCAAGAAGCTCCTGTGGCACAAGCAAGCACTCAAAGTGCGGTTGCAAAAGAGATTTCAACACCTACTATAAGCGTAGAAACTCCTGTTGCGAAAACATCTGCACCAATGGATGTCAAAGCGGCAGAAGCAGAACTTCAAGCCATTTCAGCAGCCAATGCTCAAGTTTCTTGCCAGTTTGTTAATGAACAAACAATTTGTTCTGTCGTTGAAGAAGTGCATGTACCAGACTTAGGAGCCGATAAAGACGTTGATTTGATTGATGTTATGGTTAAAGTAGGGGATACGGTTGAATATGAAGATGGTTTGATTACGCTAGAGACAGAAAAAGCCTCTATGGATGTTCCCGCACCATTTGCTGGTGAAGTGATTGAACTGTTTGTTGAAGCAGGTATGAAAGTCAACAGCGGTGATTTGATTGCAAAAATAGTCAAAACGGTTGTTATGGAAAATAAAATTCCAACACCTGCTAGTGTTGAAGCTCCTGTCAAAGAAGAAGTTAAAAAATCACCAACCACACTTCAAGAAGCGGTATCAATCAGTATTGACAAAGAAGAAACGAGTGTTTTAAGTAAAAAAGCCAGTAAAGTGTATGCTTCTCCGTCAGTGCGAAAACTCGCACGAGAATTTGGCGTAGATTTAGGTTTTGTCAAAGGAAGCGGACGAAAAAATAGAATCTTAAAAGAAGATATTAAAGCGTACGTTAAAGAACAACTGAACAAACCAGCCAGTGCAGCTACGGGTGTAGGATTTGGCTTTAATTTACCCGAAGCCAAAGAGATAGACTTTAGCCAGTTTGGTTCAATTGAAACCGTAGAGTTAAGTCGAATTCAAAAAATTTCAGGTCCGAGCTTACACCGAAATTGGTTGGCTATGCCACATGTAACGCAATTTGATGAAGCCGATATTACAGAATTGGAAAAATTTAGAAAAGAGCAAAATGCACTTGCCAAAGATTTTAAACTTTCACCGTTGGTGTTTGTGGTAAAAGCTGTAGCAAAAGCCTTAGCAATTCATCCTAAATTTAACGCATCATTAAGCAGTGATGCTCAAAGCTTGATTATGAAAAAATATTTCCATATTGGAGTGGCAGTTGATACACCCAATGGATTGGTTGTACCCGTTATTAAAGATGCTGATAAAAAAGGGTTTAAAGAGATTGCTATAGAATTAGCAGAACTCTCAACGAAAGCACGAGAGGGAAAATTAAAAGCACCCGATATGCAAGGGGCTTGTTTTACCATTTCTAGTTTAGGTGGTATTGGTGGTACATATTTTACGCCAATTATTAATGCACCTGAAGTTGCGATTTTAGGATTGTCAAAATCTGAATTTAAACCAAAGTGGAACGGTGAAACATTTGAACCAGCACTCATGTTGCCATTAAGCTTATCATATGACCATAAAGTTATTGATGGTGCAGATGGAGCAAGATTTACAACAACTTTATCGAAATTGCTTGGCGATATTCGATTATTGAATTTGTAAGGTGGCAATTATGAATGAAGTAAAAGGTCAAGTATTAGTTATAGGAGCAGGTCCTGGGGGTTACTCAGCTGCTTTTAGATGTGCAGACTTAGGTTTAGATACGGTTTTAGTTGAGCGACATCCTACATTAGGTGGGGTGTGCTTAAATGTGGGATGTATCCCTTCAAAAGCGTTGTTACACGTAGCAAAAGTGATTGAAGAAGCAGAACACATTGAACATGCAGGTGTAAGCTTTGGAAAACCAACTGTAGATATCTCTAAAGTAGCCGCATACAAAAGTGGTGTAGTTAAAAGACTCACTGATGGCTTAAGTGCCATGGCTAAAATGAGAAAAGTTACAGTAATACAAGGAACGGCAACTTTTCTTGATGACCACTCTGTAATAGTAAACCATACAAACAGTGATGAACAAACCAAAGTCAGCTTTGATAATTGTATTATTGCTGCTGGAAGCCAAAGCAGTAAAATGTCTTTTATACCACACGAAGACCCAAGAATTTGGGATTCGACAAATGCTTTAGAAGTTAAAGAAGTGCCTAAAAAACTTCTTGTTATGGGTGGTGGAATTATTGGTCTTGAAATGGGTACTGTGTATCAGAAATTGGGTTCAGAAGTAGATTTTGTCGTACGTGGAAAACAATTAATGTCTGGAACTGACAGCGATATTGTAAAACTTTATACCAAAGCCAATGCCAAACGATTTAACATCATGTTTGAAACCCAAGCTCAATCAATTATCCCAAAACAAGATGGTGTGTATGTTGAGTTTAAAGGTAAAAGTGCGCCTGAGGGTGCAGTTGTTTATGATGCTGTTTTAGTGGCTATGGGACGAAGTGCCAATGGTTTAAAACTGGGATTGGATAAATGTGGCGTAAATGTCGATGAGTATGGAATTATCAAAGTGGATAATCAAATGAAAACAAACGTTCCTCATATTTTTGCCATTGGTGATATCGTAGGACAACCCATGCTTGCCCATAAAGCTGTACATGAAGGTCATGTGGCTGCTGAAGTCATTGCAGGACACAAAGCCTTTTTTGAGCCAAAACAAATCCCATCGATTGCTTATACCTTCCCTGAAATTGCATGGGCAGGAATGACTGAAACTCAAGCCAAAGAAGCAGGGATTGATTATGAAGTCTCAACTTTTCCTTGGAGTGCATCAGGACGAGCCATTGCCAGTGATGTTTCAAGCAGTGGTATGACCAAACTTATTTTCAACAAAGAGACACACCAACTCATAGGTGGTGCAATTGTGGGTGATAATGCAGGAGAACTCTTAGGAGAAATCTCACTTGCTCTTGAGATGGATTGTGATGCAGAAGACATTGCTTTAACAATCCACGCTCACCCAACTTTACATGAATCTGTAGGAATGGCAGCCGAAATTTTTGAAGGTACAATCACTGATTTACCTAACGCTAAAGCTGTAAAGAGAAAGTAATTTCTCTTTACAGCCCACATTTAAACTTCCCTAAATACCGATACTCTAAATCTTAAAATAAACTTTTCTTGGTTACAATGTTACGAATGTAAAATAAAGTGAGATTTATTGATGAGTGAAACAGTAAAACAATCAAATAACCAATTTTATCAAGATATTAAATCTATCTTACAAACAGCAAGAGATAATGCCTATAAATCTGTAAATTTTATTATGGTGGAAGCCTATCGGAATGTGGGTAAAAAAATAGTAGAAGTGGAACAACATGGGGAAACAAAAGCAAAATATGGCTCAAACCTTATAAGTGAATTATCAAAGCAACTCACCGTTGATTTTGGTACTGGATTTACTCCTCAAAATCTTAGAAATATGAGACAGTTTTATTTAGTCTTTTCAAATTGCTACACACTGTGTAGCGAATTGAGTTGGAGTCATTATCGACTTATCATGAGAATTGAAAACGAACAAGCAAGAGAGTATTATATACAAGAAACCATCGCTTCTAATTGGAGTGTTAGAGCTTTAGAAAGACAAATAAACTCACTTTATTATGAAAGAGTTATATCAAGTCAAGAAAAACAGCCCGTTATTGATGAAGCCAAAGAAAATACAAAAAATCTACAACTTACAGCAAAAGATATTATCAAAGATCCTTATGTATTGGAATTTTTAGATTTAAAAGACAATAAATCATTCAGAGAAAATGAACTTGAAAGTGCCTTGCTAGAAAAAATACAAGAATTTTTGCTGGAACTAGGTCGAGGTTTTGCATTTGTGTCACGACAAAAAAGAATCAAAACACAAACAAGTGATTTTTATAACTATCTTTTAAAATGTTTTGTACTTATAGATTTGAAAATAGGAAAACTAACCCATCAAGATATTGGGCAAATTGATATGTATGTAAATATGTACGATGATTTGGAAAAGAATGAAAGTGATAATCCAACTATTGGAATAATTTTATGCACAGATAAAGATGAAACTATTGTAAAATACTCACATATAAATAGCAAAGATAATCTCTTTGTATCAAAATATCAGCTTTATTTGCCAACGGAAGAAGAGTTGAAAAGAGAGATTGAGAGGGATGTTTTGGGATTAAGATAATACGAAGTGAAAAAGAGTAAGAATATGTGGAAATTTTTTATAATCTTGATTTTAAAGCCGTCGAATTTGATGGGTTTAAAAGAAATTTTTAATTGAGAGATTTTCCAAAAGTCAAAGGATAGAAAAGCTTAATAAAATTGCCATTAATCAAATGAGGATTTTGAGTGGTGGGGATGGATAAGAGTTAAAAAAAGAATTTCAAAATTGAATTAAAAAAAAAGGAAATAAAGAATGATAAAAAGATTTAAAATAACTGGGCTTTTTGGTTTTAGAAATGTTGACATTAATTTTGAAGATAATGTGAAAATATTAATAGGTGAAAATGGTTTTGGTAAAACAACTATTTTAAATTCACTATATTATCTTTTAAATGAAAAATATAAGAAGCTTTCAAATATTGAATTCGAGGCAATAGAGGTTATTTTTGGGAATAAAGAGAAAATACAATTTTCGAAATTTGAATTAGAAAGTTATGTAACTTACCAAGAAAATAATAATAACAACAATAGGAGAATTCCTTTAAGTATTTTAACTCAATTAGAAAATTTAAATCAATTACAATTTGATAATTATGATAGCTTTAATTCTAAAGTATCAAAAACTATTGCTGAATTTATTGAAAAAAACGCAATAAGAAGATTTGCACCAATCGAAATAATGACTCGAGAAATTTTTAAATATATAAAAGAAAAACCTAGTTTTGATGTATTTGATAAATTAGAAAGAATCAAGCAAGATTTGAATTTTTCAATACTATATTTACCTACTTATAGAAGAGTTGAAGAAGATTTAAAAAATTTAGGTAGTTTTAAAGAAAGAATTATACACCGTAATGACAGTAGAAGTTATTATAGAGAATTAGAAGAAGATTTAGAAGTTAATGATGATACATTAATTCATTTCGGTATGGAGGATGTAAGAAAAAAAATCATTACTGTTGAGCAAGAAATTGAGAAATCTACAATTACTGGTTTTTCAAAGTTAACAGGGCAAATGCTATCCCTATTTTTAAATGGTTTTAGAAAAATTGAAGATAGTGAAATTGAAGAGCTAGATGAAAATACAATCAAAATTATTTTACATAGAGTTGGAGATAATATTCCACAAAAAGATAAAGATGGTATTTTAAAATTACTAAAAAATAAAGCGAAATTAAAAGAAAGAAAAGATTTGGTTTCATTTATCTTTCAATTAATTGATATTTATAATGAACATAAACATCTTGATGATAAGATAAAAAATTTTCGTGATGTATGTAATGAGTATTTAGTGGATAAACAATTTAGATACGATGAAAGTTCTGTTGATTTAGACATTTACAGAGATGGTACTGATGAAAAAGTTGAAATAAATAAATTATCTTCTGGGGAAAAACAGATTATCTCAATATTCTCAAAAATATATTTAGAAAAAACAGAAAATTTAATAGTTTTATTTGATGAACCAGAACTTTCATTATCATTACCGTGGCAAAAACGCTTATTGCCTGATATTATGAATTCTGAAAAATGTAAGTTTTTACTAGCTGTAACACATTCTCCATTTATTTTTAAAAATGAATTGGAAAAATATGCAGTAGGTATTAATATTTATATGGATAGTAAAAATGAGTAAAAATGATTTATACTCATTAATGTTGGAGGAAGCTGAATCTGGACATGTTGCATATACAAATTTTGTACGAGCATATTCCAAAACTAATCCAGACATGGTGTACTGCTTTTTTGAAGGGGATGAAGACAAAAAATATTATGGTACTAGAGTCACAATAAAATACGAAAAAGAATTTCAAGATTTTACATGTGGAGGACGAGATTTAGTTTTAAAGGTAAAAGAGTTAATTAAAAATCGAAAGGAATACGATAAAGCTAAAGCATTATTTTTTATAGATAAAGATTATACTGATGATAAAGTAGAGAATAAACTATATGTTACTCCTTGTTATTCAATAGAGAATTTTTATTCAACAAAAGATACTTTAAAAAGAATTTTGAATAGTGAATTTAATATGAAAGAGAAAGATGAGAATTTCATTAAAATATTAGATTTATATACTACATTATTAACGAATTATCATGATGAATTATTGTTCTTAAATGCTTGGTTATCTTGTCAATATGATATAAGAATAGAAACAAATACGAGTACAAGATTGGATATTAATGAGGTTCTGAAAAATTATTTTAAGAACAATGAGAATATGTTCGATGTAGATTTAAATTTAAGAGCTAATATTTTTGATGATTTGAAGAATAAAGATATTTTTGAGAATACTTTATTTAAAGATGCACCAAAAATTACAGATGATTTATTAGAGAAAAAATTAGTATTATTTAATTCAAGTGATTTTAATAAAGCTTGTATGTTCAGAGGTAAGTTTGAATTAAAATTTTTCATTGACTTTCTAAAAAGACTAAAGGAGGAAGCAACTGCTAAAGAACCAAAGATATTGACAAAAAAATATAAGTGTAATTTGTCTTTTAAATTAGAAGATTCGATTTCAGTATTAGCTCAATATTCAAATACTCCAAATTGTTTAATAGAATTTTTGGATAAATATTTAAAAGTTGCATGAAATGAAGAACCTACTATTAACCCACCAAATCGAAACTCAAAAAGTCTTAAAAAAAGCAATATCTGCAAATAGGGTTTTAGCAAACTTAAACGGTGTGGCTCGTATTATCTCAAATAGTGCTATGAAGTAAGTATTTTATAAATTTAGAACTTTTTTGATATGTCGAAAAAATAGAGGATTTTCGACATATAAAATTTATATGTCGAAATAGTTAAATATTTTCGATACAACGTATGAGTAAAAAATCAAAGAATTTACCCATAGCTCAAAACCTATGTCAAAAAAACACCAAAAACTTTACACATCATTCACACCAAAACATTGCTTTAAATCAAAGCAAACCTTTAATTAGAAAGCTACAATACGATAAAAGATAAGGAGGTTAAAATGAAAGAATGCACTTCATTAAAAACTAACTACAAATTTACATCTCAAGAAGCGGATATTTTAAAAGCACTTCAACCTCGTATGATAGAACTTTCTGATAAGTTTATTGATGAATTTTATGATTATATTTGGGGCTTTGGGAAAACAGCGCAATTTTTAAAAAACAAAGAGATTATTGCGCACCATCAACTCAAACTTAAAGAGTGGTTTATCAATCTTTTTTGTGGCAAATATGACATGGTCTATTTTACTTCTTTGTATAAAATTGGTGAAGTGCATGTTAAAATTGGTTTGCCTACGCATTATGTGAATTCTGCGTTTACGTTTGTTCGGACATTTGTTTTGCAAAGCATTGAAGACAATTTTGAGTCTAAAGAGCAACACGTCAAACAAATTCGTGCGGTTGAAAAGATTATTGACATGAATTTGGATATTTTAACGAGTTCTTACCGAGAAGAGGAGTTGGGTAAGTTTTTGTCGTTGTCGCATATTGAAAAAAGCATTTTATCTTCTTTAAAAAAATTCAGTTCTTATACTAACTTCTTTTTAGCTGGGGCTTTGGCATTGGTGGCATTTTTTGCCATTGGGCTTTTTGTGTATGATATTTATTTGCTGTTTTTTTCAGATATAGGCATTGAAAAAGGGATTTTAACAGTTTTGGGAAGTTTACTCGTGCTTTGGGCGGCTATTGAGCTGATTAATGAAGAGATTGAACACTTAAAAGGCAAAGGCTTTGCCATAAAAGCTTTTTTAACCTTAGCCATGGCAGCGTTGATTCGTAAAATATTGATTTATTCATTGTCTTCAGAAAAAGCCGATGATTTACTTATTATTGGTATTGTCATTGTAGCACTTGCAATTGCGTATAAACTGGTCAGTGAAAAAACGAAAGAGAGAATTATTTAATATTTAGCTAAAACGCACTATGATTTTGTATTAAAACAAAAGGATAATTATGTATTGCCAAAGTTCAAATAATTTTGAAAAAAGTTGTATTCCTAAAACAGTCAATGCTTCTATTGCGGTGCTAACACCTAAAGAAGACAAAGATTTTATCGTACGAAAAGTAACGTTAGCCAAAGAGGGTTCCATGCCCAATCACACCAATGAAATCCAACATCAACAATATGTTTTAAAAGGTGAAGCCAAAGTGATTGTGGGCAATGAAGAGTATCATGCCAAAGCAGGGGATTTTATCTATATTCCAGCAGGGGTGAATCATATGTATGAAGCCTGTTATGGCAGTGAATATGAGTTTTTGTGTATGATAACGACGAAAGAAGATAAAATCCAATTATGTGAGAAGTAAGAGGTAAGAAGTGAGTGGTAGGAGGAAATTACTACTCACCACTCACCATTTACTACTCACCTTTAGGTACAGTACAAATCTCTCCGTCTTTTAAATCTCTTTTTCTATACGCAACTGCAATAGTTACAAACACCAATACGGTTAAAACATACACCCATGTAGGAATAGGAAGTGGGTCTCCTGTGGCGTAAGAGTGCATTCCTGATAAATAGAAGTTTACTCCAAAGTAAGTCATCAAAATTGTTGAAAAGGCTAACAGTGAAGCCACACTAAAGACAAACGCGGTGTTAAGTCCTTTAATGAGTCGTAAGTGTAACACTAAAACATACGTTACAATCGCCACATACGCCCAAGTCTCTTTAGGATCCCAACCCCAATATCTTCCCCACGATTCATTTGCCCAAACACCCCCTAAGAAGTTTCCAATGGTTAAAGCAGCAAGACCAATGATTAACGACACTTCATTAATGGTGGTGATGTGTTTAATGGTTTCATCAATATTTTTTCTTTGAGGTGATCTAAAAATAAAGAGTAACATTGCCATAAATCCTAAAATAGCACCTAACCCTAAAAATCCATATGAACCAGTTAAAATAGAAACGTGAATCGTAAGCCAATATGATTTAAGTACGGGGACTAAATTGGTAATTTGTGGGTCAATATGGCTTAAGTGTGCGGTAAACATAAAAATCCCTGCCACAATCACCGAAGCACTCAATGCCAATAGAGATTTTCTAAAAAAGACCACTCCTGCAAAAATGGCTGACCACGAAATATAAAGCAGTGATTCATATGTATCACTCCACGGAGCATGACCACTCACATACCATCTTAAGCCCATTCCAAAAGTGTGTACAGCAAAGAGTACGGCTAAGACAGCAAAGAAAATATAAGTAATCGTTCGTGATTTTAATTTTTCATTGAAAACTGAAGCAAAAGCGACAATAAATAAAATAAACCCTGAAAAAACATAGGCTAATGTCAGTTTTGGGAAAACATCAATTTTGTCAAACAGCAACTCATATTTCATTTGAGTTTGATGAGGAATTACTTTTGCCCCAACTTTTTGTTGATAATTTGCAATATGATCTAAAAATTGATTTGCCATCTCCCAGTTTTCTACGATGGTATAATTAATAAGTCCTTTGGTCATGGTTTCAACGGCCATTTTATTGTCCTTTTCAAACTCTTGAATAGCCGACAAAGGCGTGTACCATTTGTGATTGTTCTCTTCAAGTTTTGGAAAGATTTTAAATAATTCACCGCTGTAAACCAAATAGGCAATATTGAGTCGTTCATCCACTTGGATTAAATCTTTTTCAAAAGTTCCTCTTTGGTTGGGGTTGATTCGGTTGGCTTCATTGATTTGGTCAATTAAAAGATATTTTCCGTCTTTAAAAACATCGGAAAAAGAGATATAGTTTTCACTCTCATCAATACCAATAAGCTGCTTGAGTTTGGGTGTTTTGATTTTTATGATTTTAACAAACCGCCAATACTCTGGACGTGTGAGCATTCCCAAAACAATTTGATTGTAATCCATACCAAACATTTCATTTTTGCCACTGAGTTTATTTAAAATTTGTTTGTTTAACGACCCTATGGGTTTCATTCGTCCTTGTGAAGTTTGAACAGCTAAGTTTCCAAACTTTTGTGCCGTTAATGCAGAAGAGGCTTTGAACTCTTTAACATACTCTTGAACATCCTCATACTCTTTAGCATAGCTATTGATGCCAGAAAATAGGGCAATAGCTAAAATAAATGACGCAATATTTTTCTCTTTTAAATATTTTGTCAGTTTCCAAAATCGGCTTTTTTTATCAAAAAAATTCATTACTAATCCTAAAGTTAAAAGAAAATATCCAAAATAGGTTGGCCATTTTCCCGGATCGTTGTTCACAGAAAGAACAGTACCTAACTCGTCCATGTCGTATGAACTTTGGAAGAACAAGAAGTTACCTTCATTAAGCGTATTGTTCATAAAAATTCGATAATCGTATTGTTCTTTATCCTCTTTTATAACAGTAACTTCCGATGCATAAGAAGAGGGTGACATACTGCCTGGGTATCGTTCGAGTTGAAAATCACGCAGATGAATGGCAAAAGGAAGGGTGAGTGTTTTTGACCCGTATTGGATTAAAACGGTGGTATCACCAAAGCTGTTGCCTCGTTCAAGTCCTTGTTGTCCTCTTTGCCCTGGGAGTTTGTACTCTTTGGTTTCATTGTCAAGAGTGGCATTTAAGGTTAAAAGTCCCATTGTTGCTTTGTCTTGTTTGGCAAAGACGTAATCTTTGTAGTGTAAATTTAACACTTTATCATCAAATTCAACATTAAAATCGAAATCATTGCCTAAAGCTGAAAACTCAATAGGAAACTCTTGATAATATGATTTCCCTTTATGATTAATCGTTACTTGTAAATAAGGTTCAAGAGAACTCATTTGATTTTGAGTTTGCCCTTCTCGTATGTGCATGATACCTTCATAGCCGACATATCGAGTAATAATTGAACCCAATAAAATAACCACAAAAGCAAAGTGAAATAAAAATCGTGGAGGTTTTTTCCACATGGAAGTTCTGTACATAACTCCACAAAGGTTAATGATGGTTAAAAGTAACACCGTTTCATACCACAGATGATTGTAAACTAAAACTCTGGCCGTTGAAGTTCCATAGTCATTTTCAATAAAGGTTGCAACAGCAGCACCTAGGGCTAAAATGACCAATAATATTGCCATTGTCCAATATGAAAAAAGTATATCATTGATTTTTTTCAAACGAATCCTTTATAATTATAATAATTCATATGCTAACGAATTAAGCGTGAAGTAATTGTGTAGTGTTTTAACTTACGCAAGCAGCAAAAGTATAGCAAAAAAATCGTTTTAAATCCTTTTAGCAAATCAATAAATCGGTATTTTATGAAATTATTAATATAATTCCGAATGAACTTAGAAGAACTTAAAAAACAAAAACAACAGTGCTTAGAGTGGAAAAATGTTAAGCCTTGGTACGATCAATTACAAAAACTGTTTGAGATTAAAAAAGAGAATTTAACGATTGGGTATGATGATTGGTTTAGTGTAGGGCAAAGAGAAGATTTAACCCCTAAAGAGTATGAAATCTTAGTGCAAACGGCTAAAAAATTGATTCCTTGGAGAAAGGGACCTTTTCGACTGTTTGGTTTAGAAATTGACAGTGAATGGCAAAGTAATATTAAATACAATTTAATACGACCTCATTTTAACTTGACCAACAAAGTCGTTGCGGACATTGGATGCAACAATGGCTATTATATGTTTCGAATGTTAGAAGACAGACCCAAACGACTCATTGGATTTGACCCAAGTCCTTTAACCATGCTGCAATTTGAGATGGTCAATCACTTTGTACAATCGCAAATTGAGTACGAAAAATTGGGAGTGGAACATTTAGAGATTTATAATCATAAATTTGATTTTATTTTTATGTTAGGTGTGTTGTATCACAGACCCGACCCTATTGGTACGCTTAAATCACTGGCACGAGGACTGAATGCTAAAGGCGAAATTTTAATCGATACATTTATGATTGATGGTGATGAAGAAGTGGCATTAACACCCAAAGAGCGTTACTCCAAAATTCCCAATATCTATTTTATTCCCACGGTAAATGCGTTGAAAAATTGGTTGGACCGAGCAGGATTTGATGAGTTTGAGGTGTTGGCAATTACGACAACCACAAGTGAAGAGCAACGAAAAACACCTTGGTCATTTGATCAAAGTTTAGAGGACTTTTTAGATCCTAACGATAAAAATAAAACCGTTGAAGGCTATCCTGCTCCTAAGCGCGTTTATATGAAAGCCAGAAAAAAAGCGTAACGCTTTTTTTCTAAAATAACTCCACACATGTCTCAGATTCAGGGAAATACTCTTTGATTTGACCTCTTCCTAAATTTCGAGCTTCATACAAAGAGATATCCGCATTTTTAAGGATAGCATCGACCGTTTTAGTCTCATAATCGTAGTGTGTCACACCCACGCAAATAGTCTTTTTAAGAACTTGTCCATCGGTTGTGACTTCCACTTCACTTTGAGCAAAGGCATCAACGAGTTTTTGTGCAACAAACTTGGCATCTTTTTGATTGGTTACCCCAATAAGGGCAATTAAAAATTCATCGGCTTCAAGACGTACAACCAAATCAGACTCTCGAACATTATTTTGTAAAATCGTGGCAAGATTGATTAAAACTTTGTCCCCAATATCATAATCAAACTCATCAATAACGGCTTTAAAATGGTCAATGCCGACCATTAAAAAGGAGATATTACGATTTTCTCGTTTAGCCAAAGGTAACAGTTTATTTAAATGTTCAACCAAAAACTTTCGATTGTAGACATTGGTTAATGGGTCTTTAAAGGTTAGCTCTTTGACCAACTCTTGATATGAAACACTGCTAATAAGAGGTGAAACCATATAAAAAAGAGTATTGATGTATTCATCTTTTTTAGTAAGACTTTCAAGTTGTGTTTTATCATCACATACCAAACAAAAAGTAATAATCAAATTGGGATTCATATCAATTTTATAGTGTTTGCATAATGCAACACATTTATAAACTTCATCGGGAGAGTTTTGAAATACAATCTCTTTACTGTGGTCAGTTGTGGAGTAAATGGTTATTTTTAACGATTTAATATCAAATGTTTTTTCAAACCATTTTTGCAACTCATTATAGATGAGCTTCACTTCTTTGAGTTCTCTTAGCTCATCATAAAAATTTAAATAGGTGTAAATATCATTGGTCAAACTGCTGACTTCCAAAAACTTCTTAATGCTGTTTACGATTAAATTATTCATTTACTGTCCTAAAATAGATCAATACTACTGACTTGACTCTCATTGAAAACCACCACTTGATTACGTCCTTTATTTTTTGCTTCATAAAGAGCAATATCTGCATTTTTACAGACACCATCAAATGTTTTTCCATCATCAGGGAAGATAGAAAGACCAATACTGACGGTTTTTCTAAGTTTTGTTCCGGCATAAACATCAATCTCATTTTGTGCCACTTGCTCTCGTATTTTATTGGCAACAAGTAAAGCACTTTCAATGCTGTCAATGTTATTTAAAATAACAATAAACTCTTCGCCTCCAAATCGGATGACTAAGTCGGACTCTCTTACATTTTGAATTAAAATATAGCCCAACTCTTTTAAAACCAAATCGCCAATATCATGTCCGTATTCATCATTGACTGATTTAAAGTGATCCATATCAAGCATCAATACGGCTAACTTTTTATTGTCTCTTAAAACTTGTGGAAGCGCTTTTTTAATATACTCATCCAAGAATTTTCGATTGTAAAGACCCGTTAATCCATCTCTAAAAGCAGAATCTTTTAATGCTTGTAAAAGAATTTTAACTTCAATAGAGGGAGCGGCTTCATTGATATAGCTTTTAATAAAAGCAATATTGTCTTTGACATATTGCAACTCTTCTTTGGTTTCAAGTACAAAGTTAATCACAATAATGGTGTTTTTATTGATGTTTGTACTGGTGCAATAATAGTAGTAATCGCTTTGTGTAAAACAAGGACAGGGATTGTGAAAATCAACGGAAACAACATCATTGTTGGTTCTTGCACTCCGACATAAAGCGGGATTACTCATATTCGAAGGACAACAAAAATTCAACGTACCCACTTGACTGACAATCTCTCTGGTCTCTTCTTTGAGGTTAGTTTGATAAATCGTAAAATGTTTTTGATGAAATTGATTTCTCAAAACTTGCACCAAGCGATTAAAAATCTCTTCTTTGGTTTGGTCTTGTTCAATCTCTTTTTTAAATTGATACAGATTTGATAAATTAGTAATAATCAATTTTGACTCATCTAAAGGGGTTTTATTCTCTTTTGATGTGGTTTGCCCAATAAAGTATTTGAGTTTTTTGTCAATATCGTCAAAAGTGGCTTTGTAGCTCTCTAAAAGCATATTAAAATCATCGGTAAACAATACCATGTCCGAAGAGAGTTTATACGGTTTTTTGACTTGAATAAATCGTCCATTAATCGCCTCTTTTATACTGATGGCAATTTTTTCAAAAAGTTGAATATAGGGTTTTAAAATATTGGATGTAATAAATATTACCAAAAGCATACTGCCTAAAGTAATTCCAATTAAAAGATATATGGATTGCAATCCCACTTGTTTTAAATCGTTAATATCCAACTCAATGGAGACGGCACCCAGTGTTTCACCGTATTTAACGTTGTGGCAAGTAAGACAGTTTACATTGCCTTCTGTGTTTGCCAAATAAGGAATGGTGACTCGCATTATGGTTTCATTGGTTGCAAAGTTTTCATAGAGTTTATACTCCATTTTTCCTGTTCGTATAACACGGTTATCAATTTGGTCTCTGATTTTTTCATTTTCTTGACCTGCACCGTATTGTTCAGTCACTGCATTGGCACGAACAAACCAAAGCTGCTTCACGTTGGACATATTGGAAATGGAATTAATAAAGGTATCTCTTTGATCCATATTGCCATTAATCATATGGGAAGTTAATCCATTTTTAACCACTTCTGAAATGGATTTAGCCGTATTAATCGAAGAGTTAATCCCCGTTTCACGTAAATTGTACGCAATCATCGATGTAATGATAAGGGCAATGCAAATAATCATTATCGAAAATTGTACAATTATTCTTTTTTTCATATGTGTGACGTCCTGTGATGAATAGTTCGTGATTTTATCATAACGAGGCTTAATTGTTACAAATAATTTAACCAGTTATTTAAAGAGTTCTTTTCCTGTGACAACTTCGTATTTAAGCCATGTCCAGGGTAAATAACCATATCTTTATCCCACGATAAAATTTTGCGTAAACTGCTTTTCATATCATCAGGACTGGAGTAGGGAAAATCAACTCTGCCAATGGAACCATTAAAAATAAAATCCCCACTAAAGAGAGTATTGTTGATTTCAATGGCGCTGCAACCAGGAGTGTGCCCGGGGAAAAAATGAAATTTGACTTTAACGCCATCAAAATCAAATGCTTCATCGGGTTGCACAAGCACATCAGGTATGCTTGAAGGCATCCCAAAACCAAATGGGTCATTTTGTAACATAAAAGCATCTTCTTTTGGGCAATAAATTTTAAGATTTAACTCTTTTTGCAAAGCAGCATTGCTCCATACATGGTCAAAATGTCCGTGTGTGTTAAAAATGGCGACAGGATTTTTAACATTTTGTTTCACCCATGAAACAGCGTTTACTCCTGGGTCAATAATAAAATCTTTATTTTCAATGCTCACAATATAGCAGTTGGTTTGATAATCGCCCATGGGCTTAACTTTAATATCCATTTTAAACCTTATTCGATAAAATTCTTGATTATATTAAGGGTACCACTAAAAATTAGAATACCTATAAATAGTACAGTAAGGTATAAGGTTTTAAAAAAAAGAGGTGAAGGACTAGCCGTAGCTAATTCGAGACTCTTTTTTTTAAAAGATTGTGCCTTAATGTGCTACCCCTTGGGGCGACAAATGAGTATTCCTATCTTAAAGAGTTTTAACTTGAATTACTAAAGTAGTCCTACTTTAAAACTCTTTAACCTAGAAACACTCCTTTGGCGTTTATAGGCGTTCTAATTTTTAGTGGTGCCCATAACAAAGAGGTATTAAGTGTACTATTTTAAAACTTTAGAAACTATTTTGTTTGAAGAAAACCCACAAAAAAAGTTTGATACCTTTACTTATTTTTACACACAATTTTTAAACAATGAAATCGTATTTGAAAAAGAGTATTTGCCTTTAGGTTTAGAAAAACCAAGTTATGACTCTTTTTTAAAAATTGTTTTGCCCAAAGAGGTAAAACAAAGAAAATATTTTGATACAGTTGAAGGAAAAGCCAAGTTATTGCACACCATATGCCATATTGAGTATTGTGCGGTGGATTTGGCTTTGGATGCTGCGTATCGCTTTATGAATTTGCCTTTTGAATATTACGCAGATTGGCTTGAGGTTGCCGAAGATGAAATTCGACATTTTAAGATGTGTGAAAAGCTCTTACATCGTTTGGGATACCAGTATGGCGATTTTGAAGTTCATACCAATTTGTTTGAAGCAATGAAAAAAACCACCACTCTTTTGAGTCGAATGGCAATTGTCCCACGCTATTTAGAAGCCAATGGTTTGGATCAAAATCCTAAAATTATGGAAAAACTTAAATCCAATCCCGATGAGACAAATTATGCTATTTTAGAAGCGTTAAACATTATTTTGGAAGAAGAGATTACACATGTTCAAAAAGGGGATCGATGGTTTAAATATGCGTGTAAAGAAGAGCAAATTGAACCCGAACAAACCTACTTAAAACTCTTAGAAGAGTTTTACCCTGGAAGTACTCAAAAAAAGCAATCGCTGAATTTTGAAGCCAGAAAAAAAGCAGGATTTAGTTGTGATGAACTCAAACGATTGGCAAACAGCGAAAGCTGTGAGTGAGAATGAACAAGAATATTTTTACATTTACCGTAACTTTATTTACAACATACGAGGAATTTGTGATGAATGATGGTGCATAATGGGATTTTCTTTTGAAAGGTCAATTAAGTAACTGAATCGAGCTTCAAAGTTAAGTAATTCTCCATCAACAGCAAAACGCCAATTGTAAATGCCACTCAGTGAAAAAAATTCTTTTTGTAATTCTTGCACTATTAATGTCTTCTCATGCAGTGCAATACTAAGTTCTTCTCGACTTCCAAGTTTCTCAAAATAGTCTCTTAATTTATCGGGAGTATTTAATACTCTATTGGAAAAAGTTGGAATTAGTACGGCTTGATTATTATATAAGTTGAGTAATGTTTTCACATCACCATTATTAACTGCTTGCATCCATTGCTCTAAAATATCTTTTGGATTTTTTATCATTTTTTCCTTTATGTTGATAAAATGTTAAGTAATTCATCTTTTTCTTCCCATTCGTTAATAACCTCATTGGAAAAGATAACTTGTTTTAGGTCTAATTCGATTAAACTCATATCTGCTCTAAATGCTTCGGCATAGCTTGTTTTAGTCTCATGCACTCGTACCGATGAAACTGAAATATCGCCTTCTCCGTTAGAAAAGGTTGTCTGTTTTAAAACAGTGTCAATAAACTTTAAAAACATTAGACTGTATGATTCAACACTTGGAGATACAGGCATTTCTATCCAGCGTTCACTGTTGGTTTTAAAAAAATTCTTAAATTCCTCTTTTTCTTTACTCCAAAAAGAGTACGCGTGATCAAATGAATCAATGATATTTTTGATATGTTTTTTAGTCAAACCAAAATCTAAAATCATATATCCATTATCCAACTTATTTGATGTAAAAAACACTTCAACCTCATATGAGTGTCCATGGATTGATTTTTTGCATCGTTTGGTGGAACAATTTCTTACAATATGAGCACCTTCAAATTTAAATTTTTTTCTTATAATCATTTTATATTAAATCTTTCCATAGTCAAGTACTCCATTTTTTATTTTAGTATTTTAACCAAAGAGTATTTAAATGCAACTAAGTTGCATTTAAATATTATGTGCTACTATTTCAAAGTTGCAACTTTGTTGCATAATTTATAAAAGAGTGATTTATGAAAAGTATAGTAATCTTATTTTTTATTCTATTTATACATCTATTTGCTCATCCTCATACGTTTATTGATGTTTTCCCTAAAATTTATAACAATAAAAATATAATAAATTCAATCACTCTCCTGTGGAAATTTGATGAAATGACCTCAGAACTTTTAATTATGGAATTTGACCAAAATGCAAATGGCAAAATAGATAAAGAAGAAGAGCAATACATAAAAATTAACTATTTTGAGCCACTTGAAGCCTATGGATTTTATACCTATGTTAACATTAACAAAAAACTCATTTCAATCATTCCTAAAAACTTTAAATCTTTTATTGATAAAGAAAAGAGAGTGATTTATCTATTTGATGTTGAAATTAATAGTGATAAAAACAGTGTTTATATTGATTTTTATGATTCTAAAAACTTTACAGCTTTTATATTAGAAAAGAGATTTGTAACGGGAAATTTATTCTATCAAGTGAATGGAATAGATAAAGATTTTTATTATTCACGACGATTGGAATTTAAATGATGTTAATCGAAGTTTATAATAATTTTTTACATGTACTCGTTGAATATCAATATGCTTTTAATAAACTAATAGCAAGTTCTATAAAAAATATTAATAATGAAAACTCAATGACACTTTCATTGTCTTTGCTTGGAATAGCTTTTATTTATGGTCTTGTTCATGCCGCAGGACCAGGACATGGGAAGTCTTTGGTTGCCTTTTATTTTGCATCGAATAAAAACAATTATAAAAAAGTATTTAAAGTGGGATTTTTAATTGCAATTGTTCATGCCATATCAGCCGTATTTATTACTTTTGGTATCTTTTTCTTATTTAAAACAATGTTCAGAAAACATTTTAACGAATTAAGTGAAAGCGTCATGGTTTTAAGTGCCGTATTAATTATTATCATTGGGCTTTATTTGATATGGCATGCATATAAACACAAAAAAAACAAAGAACAATCTCTCCCACAAAAGGATAAAAATATTTATATTTTAAGTATTAGTGCAGGGATTATTCCTTGTCCTGGTGTGATGACAATAGTTCTTTTTTGTATTATGCTTGGACATTTTACGTTAGGAATTTTTAGTGCAATTGCTATGAGTATAGGAATGGGACTTACCATATCAATAGCAGGAATATTTGCTATTGCACTTAATAAAAAGGCATCGGGTTTTTTAGGAGAAAAAAGCTATTTCTTAGAAATTATTGGCGCTATTTTAATATTAATATTGGGGACTTTTTTATTATTGACCTCTTTAAATCGATTGGCATAATAAAATAAATTAAAACTATTAATATGAGAGTTATAAAAAAACAGTAAAAAAGAGGTAAGAAATGAATATTGATTTTAAGAAATCCAATGGATTAGTTCCTGTAATCACACAAGAATATGGCACAAATGAGATATTAATGTTGGGTTATATGGATGAAGAAGCTTTTAATTTAACCGTTCAAACAAAAATTGTTCACTATTTTTCCCGAAGTAAAAACAGAATATGGAAAAAAGGAGAAAGCAGTGGACATTTCCAAAAACTTATTGATTTAAGAGTTGATTGCGATGAAGATACTCTTCTTGTAATTGTTGAACAAGTGGGTAATATTGCTTGCCATACCGGTGCAAAATCATGTTTTTTTAGAACGTATTTTTCTCATAAGGAGTAATGACAATGATATTAAAAAAAGAACACATTCAAGAGTTAAAAAACAAATTATTAGAAAAAAAAGAGCAGTTGCTTAAAGAATCAAATTTAAGCCATTCAATAATAAAAGAGTTACTCACTGAACCTTCTTATGATGAAGTTGATTATGCAGAAGTTTCAAGTGACAGTTATAATCTTAATATTTTAAGAGAAAAACAGTTAGTTGTTTTAAAAGAGATAGAATGGGCACTTAAAAAAATTGAAAATAATACTTATGGGGTTTGTGAAATGTGTGATAGTCCCGTAGGACTTAAAAGACTGAAAGTAAAACCACATGCCAGATTTTGTATTGAATGCAGGGAAGCTTTTGAAAAAGAGCAAAAAAACAGTAGATAAAGAAAAAAGCTTAAATTTTTTCAGATAAATAGTTCTATTTAGATACAATTTGTATGTTGTAATTGATTCCAATCATGGACTTAATACCTTAAAAAATATACAATACAAAGCAAAAATGAGTTTACTATGACAGAAGAAAAATTTAAATCTGAAGTTGAAATATTAAAGAAGTTTTTTGAAATTCATTGTGCAAAAAAACACAATACTCTTTTGCCCTATACTCAATCTTTTAACTATAAAACGCTGCATTTTTCAGTTGAATTAACGTTGTGTGAAGAGTGTAAAAATTTGATCAATTACGCTTTTGAAAGATTGTATGAGTGTCCCCATGAAATCAAACCCAAATGTCGAAGTTGCAAAAATCCGTGTTATGAAAAATCAAAATACAAAGAAGTGGCACGGATTATGAAATTCAGTGGAATTCAATTGGGATTGAGTAGAATTAAGAAGTTTTTCTCCTAATGCCTTTTAAAATTTGGCATTAGGAACAGGATAGTTTTCTACTACAAAATCAATGTCTTTATCTCCTCGACCACTTAAACTGATTAAAATGGTTTTATCTTGTGAGAGTGTTTTGGCTAATTTTATGGCAAATCCAATAGCATGAGCCGATTCTAAAGCAGGAATAATCCCTTCAAGTTGTGAAAGTTTATAAAAAGCATCGATGGCTTCATCGTCGTTACAATGTCCAATTTGTGTTCTTTGTATGCTGTTTAAATAAGCGTGTTCTGGTCCAACACTGGGATAATCAATGCCACTTCCAATAGAGTGTACGGGTGCGGGTTCTCCTTTATCATCTTTTAGCATAATGGAGTTAAATCCGTGCATAATGCCTTCACTTCCATAGGTTAAACTGGCACTGTGTTCGCCAATGTTTTCACCTTTACCCATGGGTTCAACCCCATACAAGTTCACCTCTTTTTCTTCAATAAAATGAGCAAATATTCCCATGGCATTGCTTCCTCCGCCTACACATGCCACCACATTGTCTGGCAATGCGTTTTCATGTTCAAAAAATTGTTCTTTGGCTTCTAGGGATATAATACTTTGGAAATCTCGCACCATCATAGGGAAAGGGTGAGGACCCACAACAGAACCAATGCAGTAAATGGCATTGTCAGTATCTTTTAAATAGCTTTCAAAGGCACTGTCAACGGCTTCTTTTAAGGTTTTAAGTCCATGCGTTGCAGGAACAACTTTGGCGCCTAATATTTTCATTCGAACCACATTGGGGTGCTCTTTTTTAATGTCCACTTCTCCCATATGAATTTCACACTCTAAACCAAAATATGCAGCAGCCGTTGCTAAGGCAACACCGTGTTGTCCTGCTCCTGTTTCAGCAATGACTTTTTTCTTGCCTAAGTGTTTGGCTAAAATCACTTCTGCCATACAGTGGTTAAGCTTATGAGAACCCGTATGATTTAAATCCTCACGTTTGAGATAAATTTTTGCACCTCCACAAAAAGCCGTTAAGTTTTTAGCAAAGGTAATAGGAGTAGGGCGTCCTTGAAAATGTTTTCGTACATACTTTAACTCTTCAATAAATTTTGGCGAATTTTTAAGTTGCTCATAGGCTTCTTTGATTTGGGTAAATGGTGTTTCAAGCTGTGGAGGTAAAAAGGCTCCTCCAAACTTTCCAAAAAATCCATCGGTATTGGGCATGGTGTCTAAATATGAATTGCTCATTGTTCTTCCTGTTTTAAAATATTATGAAAACCACTTTTTAACTTTATCAAACATTCCTTCAAAAATTGACTCATGAGGTTTGCTTTCTATGCCAAAACTCTCTTGAAGTTTTTCTAAAAGCTCTCTTTGTTGGGCATTTAAATCCGTAGGGTATTTAATTGAAATTTGTACAATCAAATCGCCTTTTCCATAACCTTGTACGGATTTTACCCCTTCACCTTTAAATTTAAATTGCTCTTTATCTTTGGTACCGGCTGGAATTTTAAGCTCCAATTCTCCTCTTAAACTTGGGATTTTAATCGTATCTCCTAAAACCACTTGCGTAAAAAACAGAGGAACTTCCAAATAAATATCATCGTCGTGTCGTACAAAATGAGAATCCTCTTTAACACGAATTTGAATATATAAATCACCTCTTGAGCCATCAGGAGCAATATTTCCTTTATTGGAAACACGTATTCGATTGCCCGTATTTACCCCTTCAGGAATATCAACTTTGAAGCTTTCTTTAACTTCTTCATATCCTTTTCCTTTACATGAAGGACATTTTTCACCTACAGATTCACCGCTTCCATGACAATAAGGACACGTTTGAGCAAAAGTCATAAACCCTTGTCGTGTATGAATTTGTCCATGTCCATCACAGTAACTACACGTAGAGAGTTTGCCTCCTTTTGCCCCAGTTCCTTTACATGAAGAACACGCCGTTTTATAGCTATACTCAACTGTTTTGTTGACGCCAAAGACAGCTTCATTGAACTCTATGACGGTTTCAATGGCAATATCTAAATTGTAGTTATAGGTTTTTCTTTGTTTTCTTCTTGAACCACCAAATCCACCACCAAATGCACTTCCAAACATCTCTTCAAAGACAGAGCCCAAATCATCAAACCCACCAAAGCCACTGCTTTGTCCTTGTCCTTGAAGCCCCGCTTTTCCATATCGGTCATAGATTTGTCTTTTTTGATCATCACTGAGTACTTGATAAGCTTCATTAATGGCTTTAAACTTCTCTTCGGCCTCATTATCACCTGGATTTTTATCAGGATGATATTGCATAGCCAATTTACGATACGCTTTTTTAATCGTAGTTTTATCGCTGCTTTTGCTTACTTCTAATAATTCATAATAATCAATTTCTGTCAATTTCATCACCTTATGTAGAAAATTTTTAGCGATTTTATCCAAAAAAATATAAAGATTCGATATAATCGCGACATGAAAAAAGGTCTAGAAAAATTTTATGATTTGGTTGAAGCATTTGAGGGTTTACCTACTGTGGGTAAAAAATCGGCATTGCGTTTGGCGTATCACATCATTATGAATGATAATTTTAGTGGTATTAAACTTGCTCATTGCATTGAAAATGCGATTGGTTCAATTAAACGATGTCGCCATTGTGGGTGCATGACAGAACATGAAATTTGTGAAATTTGTTTGGATGACACACGAGATAAACATCGACTTTGTATTGTGCAAAGCGCAAAAGATATTTTTATTATTGAAGAGTCCAAGCAGTTTCAAGGGCTTTATTTTGTTTTAAATGAACTGGATGAATTTTTAATCCAAAAATTGATTGATTTTGTTAAAAACAATCAAACCGAAGAGATTTTATTTGCGATAACACCTTCACTTTCAAATGATGCGTTTATTATTTTTATTGAAGATAAACTCCAAAATTTCAATATCAGTTTCAGTAAAATTGCTCAAGGAGTCCCTACAGGAGTGAGTTTAGAAAATGTTGATATGCTATCACTGGCTAAAGCCATCCAAAGTAAAGTAGGGGTGTAGAAGAAGGGCGTTTGATTAAAACGTACTAAGCACTTTGTTTAATTTTTTCGTCTTTTAGAAAAGTATTTAACGACTTTTGCATTTTTTTATCGTAATTAATAACACAAAAACTGATTACAAACCATAATACAACCAAAGCCACCATCATTAAGAATAACGTTGTCATAACTGTTTCCTTTGAGTTACAAATAATAAAACTCATTATAAGAACAGAAACATTAAAGTTACATTAAAATCTTACAAATTTGTAATTAAATGTTAAAAGTAATCGTAAAACAAGCCCCTGTAAAGGTTTGGTTTTGATATTCAAATGTCTCATTTCGTGCCTCAATGGAAGCATTGTGTTGTTCGGTGATAATCTTATGCGCCATAGATAAACCAATCCCTGTCCCTACACTTTTATGTTTGGTGGTAAAATAAGGCTCAAAGATTTTTGGCATGGCATCAGAGGAAATACCACCGGCGTTGTCTTTAATGGTTAAAATGAGTTGATTATCATTTTGCTGAGTTTGCACAAGAAGTAAACGAAGTGAGTCTTCATTGATTTTTTCTTTGAGTGCATCTTTGGCATTGTTTAAAATATTGATAAGCGCTTGGACTAATTGATTGGGAAACGCATGTAACAGTCCATTGTTTTTAAGATTGACAACAACCGTGATATTGTTATCAATCATACTTGATTGAACAATAGAAAGAGCTGTTTCAACTACTTTAGAGAGATTAATTGATTCTTTTTCTTTGCTCTCTTTTAAGAAGTTTCGAAAATCATCAATGGTTTTAGACAAATATTGGGTTTGTTGAATGATGGTATCCATATCAGGAAAAATCTGTTCAGGTTCAAATTGGTTAAATTCACTTTTGACTTTAACTCCACTGGCAACTGTGGAAATGACGCTTAACGGCTGTCGCCACTGATGCGCTATATTTCCAATCATTTCTCCCATGGAAGCAAGTTTTGATTGAGATTCTAACAATTTTTGCTGAGTGATATCTTTTGCAATGCCTAAATAACCATAAATTTCACCTTTTTTATCTTTTAAGGCTTTAACATTAAGTAAAACAGGAATATGTTGTTTGTCTTTAGTAATAAACATCCACTCATGTTCATTTTTTTCACCCTTATTGCTTTTTAATACAAATACTTCAAAACCAGCCTTAACGGGTTCATTAAACTCTTTGGAAAGATCATTGGCGTGAGAGTTGACTTCACTTTCCAAATGAATGATTTCAGGTGTATAAATATCAATCAACTCTTCACTTTTGTATCCTAATACTTTTTCTGTCTCCTTATTGATTTGTTTGATGATGCCATTTTTATCCGTACGAATAAGCATATAGCCTACGTTGTCTAAAATGGTTTTTTGTAAATCCAGTGATTTTCTCAATTCATCACGCTTTTGTTTTAAAATCAAACGAGAACTTTTGATGGTGTGAATCATGGTATTAATACTGGTAATTAAATGATTCATTTCATAAAAATTATTGCTCTGAATGGTACGATGGGGAATACCGTCTTTACTGCTGTGGCTAATGGTTTGAATAATTTCAAAAATAGGGCTTAACACAATCCATTTAATGGTAAAGAAAAGAACAACAATTAAAAAAACAGAGACCCCCAAAGTAATTTGAATGTTACTAAAAATAATCTCTTTTAACTCTTTTTGCATTTGATTATCGGAGATATAAATGCCAATTTCACCAATAATTTTATTGTCATATTCAATGGGATATTTTTGGGTATAAAAACAATTTTTTAAAAGTGTTTGATGTAAAATATTGTTGCTGTCATAATCAATAAGCTGACCCTTTTCATCTTTTATTTTTCCACTGATTTGTGCCTCTTTACCTAAAATAGCGCCAAAATTGTAATCTTCAACTACAATGGCTAAAATATTGCGATGTAAAATCTCATTGGCAATGAGATTATTGTATTCTTGAACAGCATATGAAGCAATTAAATAGCGCAAACTGCTCTTAAGGGATACAATCGTATTGTGAGAATTTTTCTTCATCTCTTGAATCAATCGGTTTTTGGTTGTAATGTAACTGTGAGTGGCATGTGTTGTCATACTGAACATAACGGTTAAGACAATAATAACGCCTAAAATCAAAAAAAGTGATTGTTTGGGTTTTTCTATAATGGGACTCATCGGGTTTCTTCTAATCCCAAAACGTTTCTTTGAATAATGTAAAGCTGTGAGTCAATATTGTCTTGAGATATTGCTAAAATGGGCAATTGTATATTTTGAGTGACCGCTTCTTCTTTAAAATAAGCATCTAACACTTCGATGGCTTTTTCTCCCATCAAAAAAGGTTGTTGCATGGCAGCTCCCACTAAAACACCTTGAGGAATAAGCTCTAAAAAAATAGGTTCAGCATCGAAGGTTATGAGTAAAATTTCCTCTTTTTTACCGGCTTCTTCAATGGCTTGTAAGGCCCCTTCATATTTGTCTGAGCCTTGAAGCCAAATAGCTTTTAGGTTTTTATTATTTTGAATCAGTTCTTTTGCCAATAAATACGTTTCTTCTAGGGAAAAATTTACTTGCTGTTTAATATCTGCCCCGCTTATGTTAGCTTCTTTAAGTGCTTGCATAAAACCTTGAGTTCGAGCTTGTCCATTGAGTCGTTTCTGAGGAATAGCAATAATTCCTACGGTACCTTGCATAAAATTACGTTCTTGCATTTTTTGAATTAAAATTTGTGCAATATCATACGCACCTTGTTTATTATTCGAAGAGATATACGATAAATACTCTCCGTCATCTGTACCAACATCGGCAATAATGACAGGGATTTTAGCTTCTTTAGCCAAGTTTAAAACGGTTACACATGCCACAGAGGTGGTAGGTGAAATAATGATTGCATCGACTTGATTTTTAATAGCTGCAATAACTGATTCCAGTTCTTGTTTTGCATCGTTTTGGGCATTGTAAATAGTTAATGAGTAGTTGGTTTTTTGTGAAGCATTTTGAATACCACGAGAGAGAATTTGCCAAAAAGGAATACTCATATCTGAGGCAATATAAGCAACTTTTTTATTGAATGTGTCTGCATGCAAAGAAAAGCTTAAGCATAAAACGAAAAAGAGTCGTAAACAGTTAAACAAGTGTTTTCCTCATTGTATTTGGAAAAATTCTATCATTTAACTATTTAACTGTTTATTAAACTCATCTCTCTTTGTTATCAATTTTATGAAGCGGTTTATTTGAGTGTTTTATACAAAGCTTGGGCTTTGTCTATCTCTTCTTGTGAGGCTTTTCGTCGACAACTTAAGTATCCTCGACTTCCGTTACAACTCTCAAAAGGAAAAACTGTCGCATACACCCAATAATATCCCCCGCTTCTTGTCGCATTTTTAACATATCCTGTCCACACTTCACCTCTTTTTACGGTTTCCCATAAATCTTTAAAGGCTGCTTTGGGCATATCAGGATGTCGTACGACATTATGTGGTTTTCCGATAAGTTCCTCGACGCTGTATTCGGCGACTTTGCAAAAGTCATCATTGGCAAATTGTATTATTCCTTTGGCGTCAGTTTCACTGACTAAAAAAGCGTCATCATTTAAAATAGTTTCTTGACTCATTATTGTTCCTAATTAAATTTTTTTGTAATAGCATCACTAACCAGTTGTTGTGCCATGGCATCAACATCATTGGCGATTTTAGTAACATTATTTGCTTCACTGGCATTTTCTTGTGTCACTTTATCTAACATTGAAACCGCATCGTTAATTTGTTCTATTCCTAACATTTGCTCTTTTGAAGCAGAAGATACATCTTGAATGATATGCAACGTTTCTGAAATATGCGTATTGAGTTTTTTATACCCTTCAATCATCTCTGCTGAAATGTTTTTTCCTGCATTGGCTTTGGCATTGGCATCTTCAACTAAATTTTTAATCTCTTTGGCCGCATCAGCACTTCTGGTTGCTAAATTTCTCACTTCTTGAGCAACTACCGCAAATCCTTTTCCTGCTTCTCCTGCTGTGGCAGCTTCAACGGCTGCATTAAGGGATAAAATATTGGTTTGAAATGCAATTTGGTCAATGACATTAATTGCTTCATTAATGGCTGTTACTTTTTCATTGATTTCATCCATAGAGATAGCTGTTTTTGAAGCCAGTTTCTCTCCGTCGGTGACGGCATGTCTGACCGTTTTTCCAAGTTCAGCCATTTTAGTGGCATTACTGGCATTGTTTCGTGTGATACTCGTAATCTCTTCAACAGCAGCAGCGGTTTCTTCTAAAGAAGCGGCTTGTTCATTCGCTTTGGCAGACAGATTATTCATGGAAGCGTTCATATTATTTGAATTTTCTTGCAGTTGCCGACCATTGTCTAAATTGGCTTTTGCGGCACTGCTTAATGCGTCACCTAAAGCATTAATTGATTGCATTACAGAAAGCATACGCGCTTTTATGGTATCTTCAATATGAAGTTTCGGACGGTAATCTTCATTAGCATAAGAAGTTAGTGTATTTTCAAGCTTAATCATTTTGTCTTCAAGTGCATCCACCATTTCATTAACCGCTTTTTTCAAAGTCGAAACCATTGGGTTGGTTGTTTCAGACTTAATACGACATTTAAAAATCCCTTGTTTAACTTTATCAGAGGTTAATACAATTTCACCAATAACATTAATATCTTGTTTAATGGCACTATCTGTTTGTTTAATTTGTTCATTCCATTTATGAAAAAGAGCATCAATGCTTGCATTGCCAGTACGTTCAATAAATTCAAATCGATTTTGTTTATATTGTGTAAATCGGATATATTGTTGAAAATAATCATCAATTATTTTTAACTCACTTTTTGATATAGAACCAAACATGTTTCATCCTTGTGTCTTTTAATTTTTGAGAGATTGTATATTAACCAAGCTTAATTAACTGTAACAATTTATATTATTTTTTATTTTTAAATAAAATCAGAGAAAAATTGGATAAAATTCGATATGGAAAGAATCGTATGTCAAAAATGCAGTTATTTTTTTGTAACTTGGGAACCCCATCGTCCTTATGGTTGTAAGGCTTATAACTTTAAATCAAAAATTTTACCCAGTATTATTGTTAAACAAAACAGTGGAATTGCTTGTGGTTTTTATAATCCAAAACAAAGAAAATAAAGTGTAAAATTGACCCTTAAACACAAGGCAATCCATGGAATTAGTGAAATTTATTGAAAAAGTTGAGAAAAACAGAGTTGCTGTAATTTCTCATTGGATTAATAATCCTACTGTCGTAACGATATTACATACTTACAGTATTAACAAAGAGTATTTTATTAAAGAGTTTGCCATCAGCATATTGACCTATTATGCGGATATTGTAAAAGGCAAAGAAGAGATTGGACATTGCCCCAATATTGACAGATTGGTTGATTTTTTAAAGTTCAATAGCGTTAAAGCCCACGAACTTTTTTTACTTTGCAGTGGCTTTAAAAATGCCTTAGTTGCATATATGTTTGAATTAAATGTTCCCAATAAAGAGCTTGAAGAAGATATTAATTATATTTTTGAACAAAACTTTGCAGGAGTGCTTAAAAGTTTTTTAGATAAAGAAAATTCAGAAGATTTAAAACGTCTTTTGGTTTTATCGGATAAAAATATTATTATGTCAAGTACAGATAAAGAAGGCATAATCACCTCGGTTTCTCAAGCTTTTTGTGAAATCAGTGGATACACCAAAGAAGAACTCATTGGCCAGCCACACAGTATTGTACGACATCCTGATATGCAAGCGTTTGTTTTTGAAGATATGTGGGAGACGATTCAAAACGGTCAAACGTGGCGAGGAGAGATTAAAAATCTTAAAAAAGATGGAGGGTATTATTGGATTTATGCTACGATTGAGCCTCACTATGACCATGAAGGCAATATTGTTGGATACGATGCTTTACGACAAGATATTACCTCTAAAAAAGAGCTGGAAGAACAACAAAGCATTATTGTGGAAC
This sequence comes from Epsilonproteobacteria bacterium UBA4036, assembly GCA_002382325.1. Classification (GTDB taxonomy): domain Bacteria; phylum Campylobacterota; class Campylobacteria; order Campylobacterales; family Arcobacteraceae; genus Marinarcus. The sequence goes on along the minus strand of DGAG01000007.1, from coordinate 226,608 downwards.
AATCCAAATCGGCTGCCATGGGTGAAATGATTTCCATGATAGCTCACCAATGGCGACAACCTTTACAAGCGGTTTCTATCTTAGTTCAAAAGATTCCGTTAACCAAAATGATTGAAGGTGAATTAAGCGATGAATTTATTGATAAAGTGGTTGATGATGTCTCTTTACAGCTTAATTATATGTCAAAAACCATTGATGACTTTAGAGATTTTTTTAAGCCTGAAAAAGCCAAACAAAAGATTAAATGTTCGGAATTGACATTTAAAGCCCAAGAGTTTTTAAACTATATGTTTAAAGTCGATGAAATTGATTTTGAAACGGTTATTATCCAAGATGCCACTTTAAATTTGCATGTCAATGAAGTGGTGCAAGTGTTAATCAATATTTTTAAAAATGCACGCGATGCAATGCTTGAAAAAGAGATACAAAAACGAAAAATTGTGGTGTCACATGATTTTAATGATAAGTATGCCATTATTGAAATTCAAGACAATGCAGGAGGAATTCCCTCAGATATTATTGCTCGAATCTTTGATCCTTACTTTTCAACTAAAAAGAGTAAAAATGGAACGGGATTGGGACTGTATATGAGCAAAAAAATTATTGAACAGTACTGTTTAGGAAAAATCAGTGTAAGAAATAAAAACGATGGGGTTATTTTTAAAATTGAACTACCATTACAATAGGAGAAAAAATTGTTATATAAAGAGTTAAAAGACAGCGTTAAAACATTGGGATTTATGACCATAGAAGATTTTGCAAAATATATTGGTGTGACATCAGATGACGTCCTTGAATGGGAATCTAAAGATGAGATTCCTTATACCGTCTCATTAATCGTACATCTTTTAAAAGGGGACAAAGCTGTGCCCAATAATGTGTTAGATAACTTAGTAGAAGAGTGTTTGCCTTTGGCTTCTTTACTTGAAGAAGCATCCAGTTTTCCTCACAAGCTCGAAGAGATGTTTTTGTTGCAAAAAGAGTTAAACGATTCAACCAATGGCAAAAATTGGGAGCTTGGGATCAATCAGTTTGGCAAAGAGATTAATTGGTTACGATGCATCCATATGGAAGTAGCTGAACTGATTGATTCAACGCCTTGGAAACATTGGAAAAACATCAATGCCAATCCCGATATGAACAATATTCATGTAGAATTGGTGGATATTTGGCATTTTTTAATGTCGTATATTTTACAAGAAACCAATGTCCCAAGAGCAGTATCTTTGGTTAATACTCATTGTATTTATGAAGCCAGTACAGATATTGACACCAAACTGATGGTCAAAGAAGCAGAAAAACTCTCTTATATTGCCTTAGCAATTGAAACGGGCAATATGCCAACTTTTTCAGGTATTGAACGTTTTATTGATCAATTTTTCAGATGTTGCAAAATTTGTGGTCTGTCGTTTAATTGGTTACAAAAACTCTATATTGGTAAAAATTGTTTAAATAAATTCAGACAAGATAATGGCTACAAAGAGGGCAGTTACATCAAAGAGTGGAACGGACAAGAAGACAATGTTGTAATGGTTTCTGTTTTAGAAACAGTGGATAATATCAGTTTTAATGAACTGTATGAAACGCTTGATTTAATGTATAAAAAACTTAAATAGGATTTCTTTTTCTTCTTTTAACCGATTACTTTAAGAGTAATCGGTTTTTTTATCTCTTAATCTTGTTAATTTATAAACACTATCTTTGTATAAAAAATATACAATATTTTTTAATTCTATGCTATAATCATCACAAAATTTATATTAAGACCCCTAAGGCAACCATTATGATGAATAAAAATACGCTAAGTGATGAATTGTTTGAGTATATGAAAAATGTCAGTGATTTTAAACAAGAACTCGATGACATCAGCAAAACATGGGACCAATTAATTTTATTGAGTCAATTGGGTTCAACCGGGCTGGATATGAGTCATACCAAAGAGAACTTTACTCAATTAAAATCAGAACTTATTTCTCAATTGGCACAAGAAACATTAAAAAAAGTGGTCAATGAAATGCGTTCAAAAGCCTCTGTGTCGGTTGATATTGTGATACGAAATTTATTTGAAAGAACCGCAGACATTGGCTTTTTGGCAACAGATGATGATATTAGAAACTTTTTAATAACGGTTCAAGAAGTTGAAGAAAAAAGACAAGAAGATACAACCATACAAAGTATTGAAGAGTGTTTGGATGAAACGCATTATAAAAAACAACTAAAGCACATCAAACAACGCTTTAACGAGTATGTTGCCAAATACAGTGTTTACTATGACATCATTTTATTTGATAAGAAGGGTAATATTGTTGCCAAACTTGATGAAAACAATCCCATTTTAAAAACCAAAGATGAACTGCTTGATATCATTAAATCCACTTCTCATGAGTATGTTGAAACGTATAAATACCATGATTTTTTGCCCCATCATGAAAAATCATTGGTCTATTCGTATAAAGTCACCCAGACCAATGATGACAATACTATTATTGGCTTTTTAAGTTTGTGTTTTAAATTTGAAGATGAAATGGAAGGGATTTTTTCAAAATTGGTCTGTAAAAAAAATAAAGAGACCCTGTTGCTTTTAGATAAAAACAGTGAAGTGATTGCTTCAAGCGATCCGTATCATATTCCTTTAAAAGCAAAATTGGATGTTGCCATTGAAGAGGAGTATAAAATCACTCAATTTGCAGGGCGTGATTACATTATAAAAACCTGCAAAACCAATGGCTATGAAGGTTTTTTTGGTTTGGGTTGGATGGGTCATATAATGATTCCTTTAGAGAGTGCATTTAAAGTCCATACTCAAGATATTTCAATTGATGAAGCCATTTTACACTCCATTATGCAAAATGAAGAACTCTTTAAAAAAGAGCTACTTGAGATTCCAAACAAAGCACAATGTATTCAAGATGAGCTTGATCGTGCCGTGTGGAATGGCAATGTGATACAGATGCAAAGTGAGTCAAGCAGTGCTGATTTTGCTCGTTCTATTTTAAGAGAAGTGCGAACAACAGGAGAAAAAACCAAAAAAGCCTTTAAAACTTCCATCGAAAAACTCAATCAAACCATTATTTCATCCCTGTTAAACAATGCCACTTTTTTGGCGACTCTCTCCATTGATATTATGGACAGAAACCTTTATGAAAGAGCCAATGATTGCCGTTGGTGGGCATTAACCTCTACGTTTAGAACCATTTTAAATAAAAAAAGCATCACAAAAGAAGATAAACTGCAGTTAAGTAATATTTTAAAATATATCAACAATTTATACACGGTATACAGCAATTTGTTAATTTATGATATACACGGCAATATCTTAGCCGTTTCCAATGAAAATGAAGCCAAAATTATCGATACTAAACTTTCAACATCGTGGTTACAAGCTTCTTTAAAGTTGAAAGATTCTTCAAAATATTGTGTGAGTGATTTTGAAAAGAGTTTTTTGTATAACAATCACGATACTTATATTTACAGTGCTTCCATTTTTGCTCCAAGTAGCACTACTGTTGTAGGAGGGATTGCAATTGTTTTTGACGCCACGTGCCAATTTAAAGGAATGCTCAAAGATGCGTTGCCCAAAAACAACCATGAAGTAAAAAAGGGTATTTTTTCACTTTTTGTTGAAAAACAGAGTCGAAAAATTATCAGTTGCAGCAATGATTCTCATCTTCTGGGAGAAGTACTAAGTATCGACAATGAATTTTTTAAACTCTCAAACGCTCAATCGCTTTCGAAAATAATGAACTATCAAGATAAATATTACATTGTAGGAGCAAAATGCTCTTTTGGATATCGTGAGTACAAAAGCAATGGCGATGAGTATCGTAACGATGTTTTGTCGTTGGTATTTTTTGAAGCGGGAGAAATTAAACCTTTTGTTAATAAATACGATGAATTTGCAACCAATTATTACAGTTATCCCTCAACACATAATGATACCATTGAAGAGATAGCAACCTTTTATATTGGCAATAAATGGTTGGGTGTTCCTACTTCAAGTATCATTGAAGCTATTAGTATTAACCACCTTGAAACCCCAGTGAGTATGGATTTAAATCACCATTTTAAAGGGACAGTTGCGTATAAAAACTATGCAGTGAGTGTGTTGGACATCAGTTCGTTTATAAAAAATAAATTTGAAGAAGATAAAAATGATATTATTATTGTGAGTTATCAAGGTGCCATACAAAAACATACCATTGGAATCGTGGTTGATAAACTGGGAGAAATCTTAAAAATCCCCACTCAATACATTAAACCTTTTGAAGAACATTTAATCAGTGGGGGAATGTTAGCTCAAAGCATTGTTCAACCCCCTCAAGATAAAACGTGTAAAAACTTATTAACTATTTTAAATATCTCTAAAATTGGGCAATTACAATAAGTGTTAGTATCGTTTGATACTAACAATACTCATTTTTATAATGGACATATTTTCCTGCATGTTTGATAAGTTTTTCAACATCTTCATCGTCTAATTGCCTAATAACTTTTGCAGGACTGCCCATAATTAATGATTTGGGAGGAAACACTTTTCCTGCTGTTACTAATGAGTTCGCCCCTACAATACTTCCTTTACCAATAATGGCATTATCTAAAACAGTGGCACTCATTCCAATCAAACAACCGTCTTCAATGGTACACCCATGTAACATTACTTTATGCCCAATCGTAACATCATCTCCAATAATCGTAGAGGTGTCAAAATCGGTATGAATCATGGATAAATCTTGAATATTACTTCGTTTTCCGATTTTGATTTGATTAATATCGGCTCGTAACACACACCCAAACCATACCGAAGAGTCTTCTCCGATTTTAATGTTGCCAATTAAATCAGCACTGGGTGCAATCCAAGCAGTCGCATCGATTTTGGGATAGTGTTCTTTAAATTTAAGAATCATACATACTCCTTGCTTTTATTTTAAAACATTATAGCAAAGTAAGATGATAAAAAAATGAGAGCGTAAAAGAAGCAACCCAAGAGGGTTGCTTCTAGTTATTTTCTGTTTTGAGCTTGACCTGCAATGATAAATCGAAGTGCATTGAGTCGAATAAACCCTTCGGCATCTTTTTGATTATAGACTTCATCTTTTTCAAACGTTGAGTACGCGTCGTTGTAGAGTGATTTGACCGAATCTCTTCCAACAACAGTTACATTGCCTTTATACAATTTAACTTTGACTGTTCCTTCTACGTGTTGTTGCGTCGCATCAATAGCGGCTTGTAACATTTCACGCTCTGGAGAGAACCAGTATCCTTGATAAATCAATTTAGCATATCGTGGCATCAATTCATCTTTTAAATGAGCCGCTTCTCTGTCTAAAGTAATGGACTCAATGGCTCGATGCGCTTTTAACATAATTGTTCCACCAGGTGTTTCATAACATCCTCGTGCTTTCATCCCTACATATCGGTTTTCTACAATATCCACTCGTCCGATACCGTGTTTATTTCCATATTCGTTTAATGTTGCAAGAAGTGTTGCTGGAGACATTTCTACACCATTGATTGCAATAGGATCACCGTTTTTATACGTCAACGTCAAATATTCAGGTGTATCGGGTGCTTTTTCAGGAGGAGTTGTCCATAACCACATAGACTCTTCGGGTTCATTGTTGGGGTTTTCTAAATGCAATCCTTCATAAGAAATATGTAAAAGGTTTGCATCCATAGAGTACGGACTGGCTTTAGGATTACCGTTTTCATCTACGTGCTTTTTAGAAATTTCAATACCATGCGTTCTTGCATATTCCAATAAACTTTCTCGTGAGTTTAAGTCCCACTCTCTCCAAGGGGCTATTACTTTAATATCAGGTCGTAATGCCAACGCACCCAATTCAAATCGCACTTGATCATTTCCTTTTCCAGTAGCCCCATGAGAAACCGCGTCAGCTCCTGTTTGGTTGGCAATATCAATCAGTTTTTTTGCGATCAAAGGTCGTGCAATTGAAGTTCCTAGTAAATATTCACCTTCATAAATGGCATTGGCTCTAAACATGGGGAAAACGTACTCTTTGACGAACTCTTCTTTAATATCTAAAATAAAAATATTTTCAGGTTTAATTCCACACGCCAATGCTTTTTGTCGTGCGGGTTCAACTTCTTCACCTTGCCCTAAATCAGCTGTAAAGGTGATGACTTCAGCTTTATATTCATCTTGAAGCCATTTTAAAATAATTGAAGTATCTAAACCTCCACTGTAGGCAAGAACTACTTTTTTAACTTCTTTTTTGCTCATCATTTCTCCGTTGTTTATGAATTGTTTTCAAATCTTTAAGAGGCTTATTTTATCTAAAATTAGCTATAATCTTCTTTATGAGAATCGATAAATTTTTAAATGCCGTTAATATTACGAAACGAAGAGCCGTGGCAGAAGATATGCTTGAACATAAAGTGGTTTTTATCAACAATGCCAGTGTCAAAAAAGCCAAAGAGGTGAAAATAGGGGATATTATTGAAATTAAATATCTCGAAAAAAGTGAAAAATTTAAAGTGGTGCAAATTCCCACAACCAAATCAACCCCTAAATCAAAACAAGAAGAGTATGTTGTACGGTGTGATTAAACATTGTACGGCAATTTTTTAACATTAAAGCAGGAAATACCATGTTTAATAAAACCAAATTAAAATTTGATGACATATTTGAAAATCGACTTCCTGAAGAAGAAGTCAGAGAGTATTTAATAAAACTCTATGAAAACGGTGAAACCGCTGAAGATATCGCTTCGGCTGCAAGTGCCATGAGAGAACATTTAATCCCATTAAATATTCCATATACACTCAAAGAAGAGCTGATTGACAATTGTGGTACGGGAGGCGATAAAAGTAACAGCTTTAACATCTCTACAACCGTAGCCATTGTTATTGCAGCGTGTGGTTCTAAAGTGGCTAAACATGGTAACAGAAGCATTACCAGCAACAGTGGTAGTGCGGATATGTTAGAGCATTTGGGTGTCAATTTGAACATCAGCAATGAAAATCAAGTCCATATGCTGGAACAAACAGGATTTTGTTTTATGTTTGCTCAAAATCATCACCCTGCCATGAAATTTATTATGCCCATTCGAAAAAGTATTCCTCATCGAACCATTTTTAATATTTTAGGACCATTGTCTAATCCGGCTATGGTGCATAAGCAAATTATTGGTGTGTTTGATAAATCTTTTGTGCCTAAAATTGCTCAAGCCATGGCGCTTTTAGGAGCCAAACGCTCTATGGTAGTGAGTTCCAATGATAATATGGATGAAATTTCTGTTTCAGATGTAACTTACGCTGCTTTTGTTGACCATGGAAGTATTCGAGAGTTTATTATAGACCCAAGAGAATACGGATTTGATTTATATCCCAAAAGTGAAATTATGGGAGGTACTCCTCAAGAAAATGCGGCAATCACTCAAGGAATTTTAAACAACACAATAGGTGGAGCCAAACGAGATATTGTACTGATTAATGCAGCGGCTGCTTTATTGGTTGATGGAAAAGTTCATTCGACAGAAGAGGGCATTGTTATGGCAAAAGAGGCGATTCAAAGTGGTGCTGCGTTAAAAAAACTTCAACATATTATTGAAGTTTCGAATCAATTTAATTAAGGTTTGACATTGATTAAATCGTATGAAGTATCATTGGATAATATCAGTAAAGTTGTTGAGTATTTAAGACAAGCCATCGAAAATAAAAATCTTGTTATATTATTGCAAGGCGATTTAGCCAGTGGAAAAACGACTTTAATACAATCTTTATTAAAATCATATGGCATACAAAGTGACGTTACTTCACCTACTTTTTGTATTCAAAATGTGTATGAAAACAATTTTTATCACTATGATGTCTATAATAAAACACTTGAAGAATTTATCTCTTTAGGATTGTTAGAAGAGTTTGAAAAAGAGGGTGTTCATTTTGTCGAGTGGGGCGATGATACGTTAGAAGAACTTTTAAAAAGCTATGGGTTTGAAATTATTAAAATAACCATTGATAAATTAAATAATAAAAGGCGATATACCATTCATGCATAAATTAGAGATAAAAAATATTACCAAAACCATTAAAAAAACACAAATCTTACATGGCATTACTCTTGAAGTCAGAAGCGGTGAAATTGTTGGTCTTTTAGGTCCCAATGGAGCAGGGAAAACCACCAGTTTTTATACCGTATGTGGCTTGGTTCAACCCACAAGTGGAGAGGTTTTTTTTGATGGAGATAATATTACCGCATTGCCTTTACACAAACGAGCACTTAAAGGCATTGGCTATTTACCTCAAGAATCTTCTATCTTTAAGGAGTTAAGTGTAGAGGATAACTTAATGTTAGCTGCCCAAGTGGTCTATGAAGATAAATTAGAACAACATAAAAAAGTGGAAGAGTTATTGGCTATTTTTAATATTGAACCCATACGACAACGAAAAGGAATATCTCTTTCAGGAGGAGAACGACGTCGAACAGAAATTGCCCGTGCGTTGATTTCACAGCCAAAATTTTTACTTCTGGATGAACCCTTTGCTGGGGTTGACCCTATTGCGGTTAAAGACATTCAAGAGATTATTCATCAATTAGCAAAACGAGGTATTGGGATATTAATTACAGACCATAACGTAAGAGAAACTCTTCAAATTTGTACTCGTGCTTATGTTATGAAAAGTGGAAGTGTGTTAGCATCAGGAAATGCCGATGAGATAAAAACCGATGGAAGTGTTAGAGAACACTATTTGGGAGAGAATTTCACCTTTTAATCCTCAAAGAAAATTAAACCTTTTCTTTGAAAACTTGGTTTTTCCCATTTCGTTTTGCTTCATATAAAGCTTCATCAGCACGATTAATCAGGGTACATTCCGTATCCGTTTCATTTAATGTTGCCACACCAAAACTGGCAGTAATTTTTTCTTGCATAAAATCAAATGTCAAAACAGTTAAACTTTCAAGCAGTTTTTGGGCAACATTGCAAGCGGTTTGTAAATCTGTTTCAGGAAGCAAAACAATAAACTCTTCTCCGCCCCAACGAACCAAAGAGTCTGTTTGCCGTAAATTGACAGAAATAATGTCAGCAATTTTCTTAAGAACTTCATCTCCCGCATCATGTCCATAAGAGTCATTGATGGCTTTAAAATTATCAATGTCAAATAAAATGACCGATAAAAAATTGGCATATCGTCTGCTTCTTCTTATCTCTTTGGTAAAAATATCATTAAATTTTTGACGATTATATAAACCTGTAAGTGCATCGTGATTGGCTTGATATTCCAATAAATTTGATTTTTGTTTAATTTGCGTAATATCCGTTAAAGAGATAACATAATAGGTCTCATCTTGATCATATTGATGTATTTTAACGGTAAAAACTCTGTCTTCCCCTTCTTGATTGGTCAATTTAACTACTCTTTGAATTTCGGGTAATTTTTGAATGCTTTCAATCCAAGATTCATCGCCGTTTATCATCTCTTGATGAAAAAAATTGGGTTCTTTTTTAAACGAAGTATAAATACATTGATTGCTTTGCAAATACTCTTCTAAAGAACGCTTATTGAAAAAATCTAAGAAGCGTTTGTTGACATGACTTATGGTAATTCCATTGGTTACAATAACCATATTATCTTGGGCATCTAAAATCAATTTAATTTTTTTAATCCCTTCTTCCACTTTTGATTCCAGCGATAAGTTAAGTTGTTCCAATTGTTTGCGTAAGAAAATAGGTTCCATGGCTTTTATCATACAGTCTAAGAGTTGATACAAATCCACGGGTTTCATGGCATAAGCATCAACCCCAATATCAATGGCTTTTTTCAAAAAATCGGGGTCATTGTGTGCTGAAGTTATGACAATAGGAATATTTGGATTGATTTCTTGTATGGCTTCACACATCTCTAATCCACCCATTTTAGGCATATTTATGTCTGTAACAATCAAATCAATATCTTGATTTTGTTTAAATTTTTCTACGCCATCTTGTCCGTTTTCAGCCACAACCAACTCTTTAACAATGGCTTGAATGGTTTTAGCAGTAAAGTTTCTTACTTCAACTTCGTCTTCAACGTATAGTACTTTTATGTTTTGAAGTATCTCTTTATTAATCATACAATTCCTTATCTTTGCAACAGTATAAATTGGGCACTTTCAAAGGTGCCGAAAAATAGTATCCTTGAGAATAATCAGCACCCAAATCTCGAATAGTATCAAATATATCTTTGTTTTCAACATACTCTGCAATGGTTTTGAGATTTAAATTTTTAGCAAACTCTATAATGGTTTTAGTCACCTTATACGAGTTCTCATCTTCTACAATATTTTTAACCAAAGAGGCATCAATTTTTAAATAATCGACGTTCATTTTTAACAGATGTTCAAAGTTGGAGTATCCGCTGCCAAAATCATCAATGGCGACTTTACATCCCAGTTTTTTAATCTCTTTGACAAAATTGGTTAAAACCGTATAGTTTTTAATGCCTTCATCTTCAAGAATTTCAAAAACCACTTTGTTTTTTACATTATAAAGGGCAAACATCTCTTTTATGAAATCCAAAAAATCATTGTTAGCAATATCTTCATAGGAAATATTAATGCTAAATTCAAACTCCAAATTTTCAAACTCTTTAAACGATTTTTGAATAACTGAACGAGTGATTTTGTGATATTGATTGGATTTTTTTGAAATATCCAAAAAGAAAAAAGGTGAAATGATACTCTCTTCATCAATCATTCTAACCAAACACTCATATTTATCGACTTTAAGCGTTTTATTGTTGATTAAAGGTTGATAATAGACAATAATATTATCTTTTGCTAACGCTGTTTTAAGTTTTTTAGTCCAAATCATATTGTTTTGGTACTCTTTTAAATTGTCTAATTCATCGTAAAAGACCAAATAATCCTTATGATCTTTTTTGGCTGCTTGCAGTGCTAAATCAGCGGTAATAAGTTTATTGTTTTTTGTTGAAAAAGACAAACCAGCAGTGACTCTTACATCAATTTCATATTGGTCAAAAGTGTAAACTTGTTTATCGATTTGTTCAATAATTTTAACAATGATTTGAGTAAATTCATCTTTATTGGTATGAGAATTGGCAATGGCATAAATATCAGCTGGAAACTTATAAAGCTTCATATGAGGAAAAGATTTAATGCCTTCTGAAATAATATTGGCAACATTGCCTAAAATTAAATCACCAATTTTATGTCCATAAAAATCATTGATTTCTTTAAACGAATTAATATCAATAATGGCAATAGATTGGATCTCTACTTCACCATAACGTAAATCATAAATCAATTTACTTCGATTTTCTAATTTCGTTAAATCATCGGTATATAAAAGTGTTTTAATCTCTGTTTCATGCTCAATCTCTTTGGTAATATCTTGAAATTGAATAAAAAAAAGAGACTCTTTTTCTAAATAAGTGTGATGTACTTTATGGGTGTGTTTTTTGTTTTTTGAAGAGGTAAAAAGCTCAAAACTACTTTTTTGTATTTTCTCAAACCAGTCATAATTGGACTCTTTGTAAAGATGATTTAATCCATGACAAAAAAGTTCTTTAAAATCAAGATTTTCCTCGTGCAACTCTTCTAAAGAAGAAAAAGACAATAAATTCAAAAAAGAGTCATTGGCAAAAATGACTTTTTGGTTTTTGACCAAACAAACAGGATGAATGGATGAACGAATAATAAAATCAGTAAAATCATCGAGTTGATAAAGCATAAACCACCTTTTGTAATAATGTTTAATTCTACATAAATAATAATTAATTTATTATTTACCCAAACAGTTTAATCGCATTTTTCAAATCTTCTTGCGTATCAATCCCAAACGATTTAGACTCCACTTCCACCATAGCAATGGTGTGTCCAAAATAAATAGCACGTAACTGTTCAAGTTTTTCGATGTGTTCTAAAGGGGCACTTTTAAGGGTGCAAAAAGCATTCAAAGATTCTTTTGTAAAGCCATAAATCCCTAAATGACCAAAATAAGAAGAGTGTTCATAATGATCTCGATGGTAAGGAATTTTGCTTCTTGAAAAGTAAATAGCATTGTTGTTATTGTCCAGTAAGACTTTAACATGATTGGGATCATCTGCGAGTTCTGAATTAATCTTTTTATGACAACTGACCATCATAATACTCTCTTGATTTGTTTTGATTTGTTTGACTCGATTGATGACACTTTGTACGACCTCAGGCTCAATAAAAGGTTCATCGGCTTGTACATTAATGATGATTTCATCAAAAGATAGATTTAAAATATTAGCAGCTTCATTGATTCTGTCTGTACCACTTTGATGCTCACGTGATGTCATAACCACATCAATACCATGTTGTTTTGCCAATTCTACCACTTCTTTTGAATCCGTTGCAATCACAACGTGATCAAGAGAACTGACTTGTTTAGCAGTTCGTATTACCATGGGCAATCCTAAAATATCAACTAAAATTTTATTTTCAAATCGGCTTGAATTTAGCCTTGCGGGAATAATTATCATTTTTTACCTTTATTATTTAATGGGAAGTTTTATTATAAATCGTGCGCCCGTATTGTGGTTGACGGCCTCAATAGTTCCATTGAGATGCGTTTCAATTATCATTTTACACGTATAAAGACCTAAGCCCACTCCATGTTGAGAAGCTTTTGTACTAAAATAAGGTTCAAAAATTCGATGCATAATCTCCTCTTTAATTCCTTTGCCGTTGTCACTTATTTCAAAATAAATGGCATCGTTTTGATAATACTCTTTGAGCTTGATAACACCATGTTTGACATTATTTTTTAAAATAGCCTCTTTGGCATTAATCAATAAATTGAGTAAAATGGTGGTCAGTTCATTTTCATACGTTTCAAAAACAGGGGTCTCTTCCATCACATCTTTGACAAAATCAATCTCTTTTGTTTCTTGGTCATTTTTGAAAATTTCAATGGCCTTATTGACAATTTTAGAGGCATTAACCTCTTTTTTCGTACTTTTTAAATTGACATAGTTTTGAAACTCTTCAATCGTTTGAGAGAGCTGAGAAGCGGTATTTTTAATGTTTTCTAATACGTTAATCACCTCTTTGGGTTCGGGATTTTCTTCCATTGAATACTGCAGTTCAAGTTTTTGAGCTTGTATGGAGATAATATTTAAAGGTTGTCGCCATTCATGAGAAACCATTTGTAACGTCTCAGCCATAACCGCCAATTTGGATTGTTGCATTAAAATTTTATCTTTTTGCTTGATTTCATCTTGTGCCAAGCTGACTTGTGTGGTTAAGTTTTGTTTTTGTGAGGTTAAGGTTAATTCATTGGTAATATCGAACATTAAATAGGTTAAACCGGTAATATCCCCATATTTATTGTACATGGGTTTGACTTTAACATCCACCCAAAAGGTACTTTGGTCCTTTTTTAAACATTGCAGCTGTCCTGTCCACTCTTTGTGGTGTTTAACTGAGTCAATTAACTCTTCAAGAAGATTCTCTTTGGCCTGTTTAAAAATCACTTCATTTTGTTTTTTGCCAATTAAATCCTCTTTTGAATACCCACTTAAAAGGGTAAAGGCAGAACTGACTTTGGTAATCGTATCGTCTATATTGGTATGAGACGATAACACATATTTATCTAAAATTTCATCATCTGAGATTTGTTTGGTAATATCTTTGGCACTGACAACAAAAAATTGTTTATTGAGCATCAATGAAATGGTAATTTGCAAATAGACTTTTTGCTTATCTTTTCTTTGACACACCACGTGTACTTCACTGGAATAGCGATTTTCAATATTTTTTTCAAGCAGTTGTCGGAAATCTTCTTTGTACTCTTTTAAAATCAATGATTCAAATGTAAATTGCAAGAGTTCTTCTTTGGGATAGCCCAAAATTGGGGAGAAAGCGGTATTCACATAGATAAATTTACTTTGCTTATCAATAATTCCAATCCCATCCCAAGAGTTATTAACTATCTCTCTTAGTTCGTTATTATTACGTTTTAGCTTCTCAATCTCAGGTGACATTATCGCTCCAGATATAAAAAATTATTTTATCATTTAAGTCAATTTATTATATTATATTTATACTAAAAAAAGGAAAATATTAATGTTACAAAATGATGATAACTCTACAAATTACAAAACCATCACCATAATAGATACGTTTGGATTTTTATTTCGAAGCTACTTTGCACTTCCTCCGTTAAAATCAAAAACAGGATTCCCCACGGGTCTTTTAACAGGATTTATGAACTTTATTCTTAATATTGGAAAAGATTTTCAAACCGATTATATTGTATTTGCTCTTGATTCCCCTGGAAGCACTTTTCGAAATGAGTTATACAGCCAATATAAAGCCCACCGTCAAGAAGTTCCTCAAGATTTACTCACGCAACTGCCTATTGCGATTTCTTGGATTGAAAAAATGGGCTTTAAAACAGCTTCTAAAATTGGTTTTGAAGCCGATGATATTGTGGCTTCCATTGCCCATGATGCCAAAGAAAAAGGCTTAAAGGTACGTATTGTCAGTCACGATAAAGATTTGTATCAACTTATTGATGATGATAAAATCTTTTTGTTTGACCCCATTAAAAAAGAGATTATCAATGAAGATAAGTGCATTGCCAAATACGGAATTAAGCCCCTACAATTTATTGATTATCAAGCCTTAATTGGGGACAGTGCTGATAATATTCCAGGAGTAAAAGGCGTAGGGGCAAAAACAGCACAAGCTCTTTTAGAAGAGTTTGGAACACTTGAAAATATTTATGAAAACATTGATAATATCGCAAAACCACGATGGGCAACACTCTTAAAAGAGAATAAAGAAATGGCATTTATCAGCAAAGAGTTAGTCACTCTTAAAACCGATTCTCATAGCATTGATGTCTTAGAAGAGTTTGCTTTGCCCTATGAAAACCCTATTTTAAAAATTGAACCCATTTTGTTGCAATACGATTTAAACCGTATTATTCAACGTGTTAAAGAAAATGGCTTAAGTTATAAAACCAATAATGTTGAAAATCATATTGAAAATGATACCAGTACCCCCATACAAAGCAACTCTTTTGAAGCCATTTTACTCAACAAAGAAGAGGAGTTGTTTAACGTTATTCATTCTATTAAACCAAACAGCCTTGTGGCATTGGATACAGAAACCACCAGTTTGGATTTTCACTTGGCCAGTATTGTGGGATTTTCATTTTGCTTTGAAAAAAACAAGGCGTATTATGTGCCTATTGCACACTCTTATTTAGGAGTAGAAGCACAAATTACTCAAGAAGTAGCCTACAAAGCCATTGAACTGCTTAACAGACATAAATTGATTTTACAAAATTTTAAATACGATTATCAAATTATAAAACACAATTTTAATATCGAACTCAAGCTTTATGCTGATACCATGATTTTAGCTTGGCTTTTAAATACGCAAGAAAAAGTGGGATTGGACTTTTTAGCATCAAAATATTTTGATCATAAAATGATAGCGTTTAAAGATATTGTCAAAAAAGATGAGACTTTTGCACATGTTGATATGCACAAATCGTGTGAATATGCCAGTGAAGATGCTTTTATGACATTTAAATTGTATGAGAAGCTTTTAGAAGAGTTTAGACGGCTTAAGTGTGAACATCTAATTGAAGTGGCAAAAAACGTGGAGTTTGATTTTATTTATGTTTTAGCCTACATGGAAGACAATGGCATTAAAGTTGATGTGGCTTTACTGGAAAAACTCAAAGCAACCAACAGTCAATACCTTCAAGAGCTAACACAACAAATCTATGGATTTACTGCCAATAAATTTAATATTAATTCAACAAAACAACTCGGAACAGTTCTGTTTGAAGAGTTAAAACTTCCTACGTCTAAAAAAACCAAAACAGGCTACAGTACGAATGAAGTGGTATTGCATAAACTCTATGAACAACATCCTATTGTGCCATTGTTGCTTGATTACAGAGAAGCACATAAATTGCAATCAACCTACATTGAACCTTTATTGGAATTGGGGTTAAAAAATCAAGAGAACAGAATTTATACTTCTTTTTTACATACAGGAACTGCCACGGGTCGATTAAGCAGTAAAAATCCCAATTTACAAAATATTCCCGTAAAAAGTGAAGCAGGAAAAGGGATTCGTAAAGCATTTATTGCCAATGAAGGCAATGTTCTTATTGGCATTGATTATTCGCAAATAGAGTTAAGATTATTGGCTCATTTTTCAAAAGATAAGGCGTTGGTTGATGCGTTTAAACAAGGCCTAGATATTCATATGCAAACGGCTGTGAAAATTTTTGGAGAAGAAGAAGCTGCTTCAAAAAGAAATGTAGCAAAATCGATTAACTTTGGGTTGCTCTATGGTATGGGAAGTAAAAAACTAGCAGAAACATTAGGTATTGCTCCTGCTCAAGCCAAAGTCTATATTGAATCCTATTTTAAAGCATTTTCGAGTGTCAAAGAGTATTTAAAATCCGTAGAAGATTTTGCCTTAGAGCATGGATATGTTGAAACCTTACTCAAACGACGACGAATTTTTGATTTTAACAGTGTAGGCGGAATGCAACGAGCCATGTTTTTACGAGAAGCCGTTAATACAATGTTCCAAGGAAGTGCTGCTGATTTAATTAAGTTATCCATGATTGCCATTTATAAAAAATATAAAGAGCATCTTGATATTAAAATGTTACTGCAAATCCACGATGAATTAATTTTTGAAGTCAAAGAAGATAAAGCCGAACAGTTTGCCAATGATTTAAAACATATCATGGAAAATATTTATACGTTGGATATTCCTTTGGAAGTAAGTGTCAATACCGCTTTAAGCTGGGGAGATTTGAAATAATTATTTTTCACAAATAAAAAATTATTTTCCTTTGACAAATTGAATTATTTTTGCTAATATACGCTCAAGATATTAAATCAAGAGAGTAAAAATGCTTAAATCAGTAAAAAATATCAGAAAACTTGACAATGTTAAAATTCTATTTGTAAGTAGTGATGAAAACATTAAAAGTGCCGTTGAGTCTGAATTTGATGATTATTTTAAGGAATTAAAACTTGTCAAAAGTGCCAATGAGGCGTTGCGTTTATTAAAAGAGCATAAGTTCGATATGCTGTTAATTGATTCATCCATGCAAGAGAAAACGTTTGATGATTTTTGCAAAACTCTCATGGAATTGAAGCTTTCTTTACCCAAAATTGTTATTTCTGACGATGACAGCAATGACAATATTGTATGGGCAATTAACTGCAATGCCTATACTTTTCTTTCCAAGCCATTAAAACAAAAAGATTTGAAGTTGGCTATTATTATGTGTCTGAATCAAACCAAAAGAAGTGATAAAATAGAGTTTCAACACGGCATTTACTTTGATGAATACCGAGACCAATTCTTTAAAGAAGGTGGGGCAGTCATTGAGTTTACTAAATTGGAAAAAGCATTTATCAAACTTCTTGTTGAAAAATCAGAAGAGATTACCGATTATGATACCATCAAAGAAGTTGTTTGGAAAGGTAAAGATATGTCAATTTTTACCATGAGAAATATTGTCAATAAAATTCGACAAAAAACCTATTATGATATTATCAAAAATAAATCCAACAGAGGATATGTAATCGATAGAATTAAGAAATAAAGTTAAGGTAATATCATGGAAGAGCTAATTGTTTCCAAAGAAGAGCTGATTGTGATGTTTGAAGATGAAAAGATAATTGATTCAGGCAAAGGTTGGATAATGGGTGAAAAAGAAGTTGAAATAATTGCCTTGCATGAAATTGACCCAAAATTTTTACAAGATATTACAAATGCAAAATTTTATAAAATAACAGTTAAAGGTAAAAAATAATGTCACACTGTCCCTTCTGTCAAAAGAAAATAGCAATGAGTAAAGCTTTTTGTTCACGAAGTTGTAAAGAGAACTACTTTCAATTGATCGCCATTCAAGTTCCTAAACCCTTTTTGAAAAGAATTTACGTATTTTGCAACCAAGAACAACGAGAAGCTGAAATTGAAAACTTTGCCAATCGACACGGCTGGAGATTGGATTTATTAAAAAATAAAATCAATGAATTAGCCCAAGAAAATGGATACAGTAAACTCAGTGAATAGTGTTCAATGAATGATAGAAATCAAGAAACAAACTATTTAACACACTCAAATATCGTTTATGTTTCTTCAAATAGTGATGAAAATACAACAAAGATTTTACAATCTTATACCAATAACCTAACTCTTTTAAACCAAGAAAACAGTTTTGAAGCATACGAAAAAATTAAAAAAACTGTTCATCTTGTTATTGCTGATATTTCCAATGTCAATGACGCTTCACTCTCTTTTATTAAAAAAATTCGAAGCTCAAATGATTGGGAAAAACCCATTTTGATTCTTTCTGATTTGCAAGATAACTCTTTATTGACAGAAATTATTAAACTTAAAATTGATAATTTTATTTTCAAACCCTTTCAAGAAGGAACCTTTATTAAAATTATTGAAGAGATTCTTTCAAAAGCAGAAAAAAACAGAATCATTGAGCAACAAAAAGAGCACCTAGAACAATTTAAAACGGTCTTGGATAAACTTAATTTGGTTTCTGAAACCAATTTAAAAGGTGAAATACTTTATGTCAATCAACGCTTTTGTGAAATTTCTGGTTTTACAAAAGAGGAGTTAATTGGACATACGCACAAATGCCTACGACATCCTGATACCTCAAGTGAAATTTATAAAAAGATGTGGGAAAACTTAGAAAGTGGCAAAATGTGGCAAGGAAAACTTAAAAATAAAAATAAGGCAAATGAGCCTTATTATGTTAAATTGATTATTCTTCCTATTAAAAATGCTCAAGGAGAAGTGCATAAATATATGTCCAGTGGATTTTTGATTTCTGATATTGAAGAAGAGAAACAAAAACTCAAAAAGTTTATTGTCAATCAAAAATTGGATCAAATGAATACCCGAAAACTTACCCAAGAAGAGATCAACAATAAAGCCAGAGATTTGGTTTTAAAAGCCAAACAAGATGCCGTTGAAAAAGAGGAGAAGCTGGTTCGATATTTAAGAGATATGGATGAAGAGCTTAAGCGATTACGTATTCGAAGAGAACAAGATAAAAAACAGATTGCTTTTTTAGAAAAAGAGTATAAAACCTATATGGAAAATACCGATTCAGAAAAAAAGATTTTCCAAGAGCGTCTTGAAAAAGTTTTAATTGCAGGGCGTAAATCTTATGAAAAATCAGTGCTGTATAAGAAAAAATACGATGCCCTTGCCATTAAGATTAAACGTTCACAAGATGGTATTAAAACACTTCAAGGCTATGTGGATGAGTATCGAGCCAAAATTGATGATCTGCAAGACGTTATCAAAGTACATGAAAGAACCATTGAAGAGTTAAAACAAGGTCCTTCTTCTTAAGCTTTTTTCACTCTTTTGATATAATACAAAGCCGTTAGACTAAATATAAACGATACAAAAGAGATTAACATTCCCATGGTAAGCCAATTGCTGTATATGAAGCCCAACTGTAAATCGGGTTCTCTGAAAAATTCAGCAATGATACGCATAACAGAGTACAGCACCCCATACATAATAGCCAATTCCCCATCAAAGCTTTTTCTTGTTCGATAATAATACAGAATGAAAAAAACTAACACTCCTTCAAGTATTGCTTCATAAATTTGAGAAGGATGTCGCAATACACCATTAACATTAATTGCCCAAGCCACATCACTGACTCGACCAACCAGCTCTTGATTGACAAAATTTCCTATACGACCCAAAACATATCCTGCACTAATACCCAAAACAGCAATATCAGCTAAAAACCAAAAAGAGACCTTATTGCGTTTACAAAACAAAAAGGAAGCAATAATAAACCCAATAAAAGCCCCATGATAACTCATTCCTGAAATTCCCGCATAAACACCATTGATATAAGGATTGAATATTTGCCAAGGGTGAGTTAAATAATAAAGAGTATGAGTGTCATAAAAAAGGATATAGCCAATTCGTGCGCCTAAAATCACACCAATTTCAGCCCACCAAATATAACTGTCAAAGAGTTCACTTTTTATGGGTAATTTGTCTTTTTTGATAATCCATTTTGCCACAAAAATCGCACTTAAAAGAGCTGCAGCGTACATGATTCCATACCAATGTACGGCAATTGAGCCTAAATGAAAAGCGACAGGGTCAAATTGAGCATAGATGTTTTGCCAAAACTGCATTACTGCTCCAAAGCTTGGGCAATAAGCTCTATGGGATTTTTAAAAATAACATCCTCTGCTTTGGCTTGATATAAAGAGTTAGTAATTTGCATTCGACAGGCACTGCATTCAGCACTGACAATATTGGCTTTGGTCTCTTTAATCATCGCAGCCTTTGGCGCACCAGCTGCTTTGGCAAACTCATATTTTTCTGTTTGCATGGTTACTCCACCAAATCCACAACATCGATTGGGGTCACTCATTTCAGTCATTTTGTAATTTTGAGCCAATAAATTACGTGGTTCTTTATGAATACCTTGCATTTTCTTTGCATGACAAGGATCATGATAGGTAACCAAATCAGAAACATTTTTACCTTTAGTAGCTAATATCTCTTTGAGTTTGGTATTATTTTCTAGCCATTGCGTTGCCATTTTAACTTTGGGAGCAATTTTAGCGGCTCTTTTTTTCCAATGGGGTTGATCGTGTAAAAAATGAACCCAGTCAATATTAATCATCGCACTGCACGTAGCTTCTGGGATAATAATAGCATCAACACTGTCAATAAAGGTTTCAAAATACTCAATATTTTTCTTCACCAAATAATCAACCGTGTCAAAATCTCCTGTAAAATAGGCAGGAGCACCACAACAGAGTTGTTTTTTAGGAATTATGGTATCAATTTCTAATGTTTTTAAGATTTTAACCAAAGCGTCACCAATATTCGTAAACGCATAATTTCCCATACAACCAATAAAAATAGCCACTTTTCGCTCTTGTTGAACAGAAGCAGGGGCAAATTTAAGATTTTCAGGATATTTATTTAAAAAAGAGACACTGTCAGCAAAAGGCAATGCTCGGTCTTTTTTAACAATGGGCAAAGAAAATCGTGGTGTAGCACTTTGCTTTTCATGATTGATTTTTAAACCACACGTTTGAAACACATACCCTAATTTTGACATCAAATCCATAATTTTACGATGTCGTAATAAAAAGAAAAAGAGTTTTTTGTACCAAGCCAGTCCAAATTTTTTGGCAATATCTGAACGGACTTGTTCAATAACCATATCTGTTGGCAAATCATTGGGACACGCTTCCACACAATTGGTACACAAAAAACAGCTTTCAAATATATCTTTGGCTGTCATATCCAAATCAAGCTCATTGCGTTTATAGGCACCCAATAGGTCAATAAATCCTCTTGGAGAGGTTGCTTCATCTTGATTGATATTAAAAATCGTACAAACGGGTTTACATTTACCGCATTTGACGCAATCATCACTTACTTTTGTATAATCAAATTTTTCCATCTATATTGTTTTACTGAACCTTCGTTTGTTTTCAGGAACGTGTTTTAAATACGCATCAAAGGGCATACAAATATTTCGTATAAGCATCGTTCCTGTTTGACTGACCGTAATTTTATCGTGCGTAATTGAAACTAAACGCTCATTGACAAACTCATCCAATTCTTTTAAGTCATCTTTAAAATATTCATTGAAATCAATCTTAAACATCGTTTCAATTCGTGGAATATTTAAAGCAAAATTACTCATAAGCTCCATAATAACGGTTTGTCGAATTTGGTCATCCAAACTTAAAGCATAGCCTTTAAATACAGGCAAATGTCCACTGTCAATGGCTTCTTCATACTCTTTAAGCTCTTTAAAGTTTTGAACATAATAATCCACGCCATCACCAATAGAAGTAACCCCAATTCCAATTAAATCTGCACCACCTTTTGTGGTATAGCCTTGGAAATTACGATGCAATTCCCCTTTTTCAATCGCTTTAAACAATTCATCTTCAGGTTTTGCGAAGTGATCCATTCCGACCATTTTGTATCCGTTTGAGGTAAAAAACTCTATGGTATCTTTTAAAATCTCAAGTTTTTCACTCGGTGGTGCAAAGGTTGTTTCATCAAATTTTCTCATGGTTTTCATAAGCCAAGGAACATGAGCATAGTTAAATACTGCCAATCGGTCTGGATTTAGTGTAATAACCTTTTGTAAGGTTTCTTTGAATGTCTCTTTTGTTTGATAGGGAAGTCCGTAAATTAAGTCAATATTGACAGAAGTAATACCGGCATCTCGAGCAATTTGCATCACATTTTGTGTTGTTTCAAAAGGTTGGATTCTGTGTATTTCTTTTTGGACTTGTTCATTAATATCTTGAA
Source organism: Epsilonproteobacteria bacterium UBA4036 (assembly GCA_002382325.1). GTDB lineage: Bacteria > Campylobacterota > Campylobacteria > Campylobacterales > Arcobacteraceae > Marinarcus. Next base: position 204,281 of record DGAG01000007.1, on the reverse strand, counting down.
CACCAAAACTCAACCGATTACAGCCTCCATTTTTTAACACATCCATATGTTCTTTGGTAAAATATCGTGGATCAACTTCACAAGAGATTTCTGCATCGCTGCTAAAATTAGGAAAGGTTTCTTTGATTAAGCCAATCACTTCATTGAGTTGTTCGGTACTTAAAAAGGTGGGTGTCCCCCCTCCAAAATGCATTTGAGTTACTGTTCTTGAGGTATCCAAATGTTGTTTTAAAAGTGCCAACTCTTTTTTTAAATAACTGATATATCGTGTTTTTTTATCCTCTTTTGAAGTAAAAATAACATTACATCCGCAAAAATAACAGGCACTTCTGCAAAAAGGGATATGAATATATAACGATAAAGCTCGAGAAGAGTCTTGAGCTTTAAAATGTGCAATTAAATTTTCTTCTTTGAAATTTTCATTGAAAACAGGAGCTGTTGGATAGGAAGTGTATCGTGGTCCTGGTTTGGAATATTTTTCAAATTGTTTAAAATCAATCATTTCTTTTACCATCTAGCCAAACCATAATTCCTTTTTGTGCATGCAATCGGTTTTCCGCTTCTTCAAATACTTTGCTTTGTTTGCCTTCAAAAACTGAAGTACTCACTTCATACTCTCTGTAAGCAGGTAAACAGTGTAAAAATATCGCATCTTCATGTGCCAATTTCATCATGGCATCATCAACAATATAGCCCTTAAAGTCTTTAACTTTTTGCTCTTTTTGTGATTCTTGCCCCATAGAAACCCACGTATCTGTTGTAACAACCGTTGCATTTTTTACTGCAGCTTTTGGGTCATTACCTACGGTGATTTTAGCCCCTGAAATTTTTGCAAAGCTTAAGGCTTTTTCTAAGATATCGGCTTTGACTTCATACCCTTTAGGGGTTGCAATTCTTAACTCAAATCCCATTTTTGCAGCCAACATTAGCCATGAATGGGCTAAATTATTTCCATCGCCTACATACGCTGCAACCAAATTTTCACTTTTGCCTTCTTCTATAATGGTTAAATAATCTGCCATAAGTTGTACAGGATGAAAATCATCGGTTAAGCCGTTAATAACAGGCACTTGTGAATAGCGTGCAAACTCTTCAAGTTTTGAGTGTTCAAATGTCCGAATCATTACCATATCGACCATACGTGAAATAACACGACTGGTATCGCTCATAGGCTCACCACGTCCCAGCTGGATATCATTAGAAGATAAAAACATACCAATACCACCCAGTTGATAAATCCCTGTTTCAAAGCTTACTCGTGTACGAGTACTGCTTTTTTCAAATATCATCCCTAAGACTTGTTTGGGTAAGTAATCTTTAAAAACTCTGTTCTTGGTTTCTGTTTTTATTTTTAAAGAGAGGGTTAAAATCTCTTCCAATTCTTCTTTGGTAAAGTCTGCTAGTGTAAGAAAATGTTTCATTTGTACTTCCTCAAATTTTATAAAAGAGATAATTCTACATAAAAAGCCTTTATTTATTTCTTAATGGGTTTTTTAATTTTTATAAAGAGATTTTTTTAATTATAAATTGGATAAAATCAACGTAAAAATAAAAGGGATTAAATGTTACAACCAAGCAATTTAAAATACTATTTTTTCTATACGGCCGTTTTTGTTATTGTGATTGCTGGCTTAAAAGTTGCGAGTGAAATTGTCATTATTTTACTCTTGGCTGTTTTTATCTCCTCTTTACTTTCAGCTTTTTTATCATTTTTAAATAAAAAAAGAATTCCCAAATTGATTTCATACTTTTTTCTCACACTGCTGTTTATTGTATTTATCTCTCTTATTACCTATTTAGTGAACACTTCATTGACCAATTTTGTTTTGGCTTTACCAAGCTATGAAGAAAAAATCAAGAGTTTGACCCTTCTAACTTTTTCCTATTTAGACACATATAACATCAATATCAATAAAGATGAAATTTTAAAACTGTTAAATTTTAACTATTTATTTACTTTTACAAAAGATATTATCAGTAATTTAGGGGTAATTCTTTCTAAATTGTTGCTTATAACCATTGGAGTGGCTTTTATTCTTTCAGAGAGTAAACTCTTTAATAAAAAGTTGAAGGTCATTTTTAAAAATGACACAAAAAAACTCATCAGTTTTAATCTTTTTTCACACAATTTGCAAAAATATTTTGCCGTTAAAACCTTTACCAGTTTTCTAACAGGATTATTAATTTATCTGGTTTTGCTCTTTTTTGGAATCCAATACGCACTTCTGTGGGCATTTATGGCATTTTTATTCAATTTTATTCCTGTTGTTGGCTCAATTGTCGCAAGTATTCCTGCGGTGTTGATTGCATTAGTTTCAGGCAATATAGAAATGACACTTTGGTTGATTATTATTTATGTCATTATTAACATTTCTATTAGCAATATCATCGAACCAAAACTTATGGGAACTCATTTAAATCTTTCTGCCATGATTATTTTTTTCTCTTTAATTTTTTGGGGTTGGGTGCTAGGCATTGTAGGGATGTTTTTAGCTGTACCCATTACTATGACGATAAAGATAGCCTTTGAGTCTTCAGAAAACACCAAATGGATTGGCATCCTTTTAAGCAATATCTCACAAGAAAAACGCCCAATTAATTAAGTTATTTTTTAATACTTTCATGTCACTAAAGCTATTTTTATGACACTTTAGTGGCAAAAAAAATTATTATTTATTAAGTCGTTCTGGCATAGAATTTCACATACCAAAGGAAAGTCAATGCTAGAAAAAGTTTTAAAACGAAATGGTTTAAATGAGACATTTGAATCGTATAAAATAGAAGATGCCATCAAAAAAGCATTTAAAAGTGAACACGTCAAATACGACAGTGAAGTTTTTTTCAACGTAATCGAAAAAGTCAAAAATAAAAGAGTGGTCGCCGTTGAAGATATTCAAGATATCATTGAAAAAGAGCTGTACAAAAGTCGATATTTTGATGTAATGAAATCATTTATGTTGTATCGAAATATTCACAAGATGCAACGAGAACACATCTTAGGTTTAAATGAAGACACCACCTATATTAACTCAACTCAAACCATTCAAGAGTACATCAATGGAAGTGATTGGCGAATTAAAGCCAACTCCAACACCGGATACTCTCATGCGGGTTTAATCAACAACAGTGCAGGAAAAATTATTGCCAATTATTGGTTGGATAAAATCTACTCTAAAGAAGAGGGCTATGCCCATAGAAATGGAGATTATCATATTCACGATTTAGATTGTTTAAGTGGCTATTGTGCCGGTTGGAGTTTAAGAGTACTGTTAGATGAAGGATTTAATGGCGTTCGAGGTCGAGTTGAAAGTAGGGCACCTAATCATTTTAGAGAAGCCCTAGGACAAATGGCAAACTTTTTAGGCATACTGCAAAGTGAATGGGCAGGAGCGCAAGCATTTAGCAGTTTTGATACCTATTTATCGCCGTATATTTTTAAAGATCAATTGGACTACAAAGAGATTAAAAAAGCGATTAAAAGTTTTGTCTATAACCTAAATGTTCCTGCTCGTTGGGGACAAAGCCCTTTTACAAATATCACCATTGATTGGACAGTTCCCCAAGATTTAAAAGAGCAAATTCCTACACGAAACAGTGAACACTTATTTAAAAATATAGGGGATAAAACTCTACTGGCACTTGCCAAAGAAAGAGGGTGTGTCTCGTTAGAAGAGTTAACCTATAAACATTTCCAAAAAGAGATGAATCTTATCAATAAAGCGTATTATGAAGTGATGACCGAAGGAGACAAATCAGGGCAACCTTTTACGTTTCCTATTCCCACGGTAAATATTACAGAAGATTTTGATTGGTATGGAGAAAATACTGATATCTTATTTGAAAATACAGCCAAAATTGGAAGCTCCTATTTTCAAAATTTTATTGGCAGTCAATACACCAAAGATGAAAATGGCAACTTAATTATCAATGAAGAAGCCTACAAACCAGGTCATGTACGAAGTATGTGTTGCCGATTGCAATTGGATTTACGAGAACTTTTAAAACGAGGCGGTGGACTTTTTGGAAGTGCTGAAATGACAGGAAGTATTGGGGTTGTTACTATCAATATGGCACGATTGGGCTATTTGTATAAAAAAGATAAAAAAGCCCTTTTTGAACGACTTGAAGAGCTTATGGATTTGGCAAAATCAACCTTAGAGAAAAAACGTCTTTTTGTGCAAGATATGTATGAAAGAGGGCTTTATCCTTATACCAAACGCTATTTGCATGGATTTAACAACCATTTTTCTACCATTGGCGTTAATGGCATCAATGAAATGCTTCGAAATTTCAGTGAAGACAAACATACCATGACCAGCGATTATGGCAAAGAGTTTACCATTGAAGTGTTGGATTTTATGCGTTCAAAAATGATTGCCTATCAAGAAGAAACGGGCAATTTGTATAACTTAGAAGCCACACCTGCAGAGGGAACTACGTATCGTTTTGCCAAAGAAGATAAAAAAAGATACAAAGATATATTGCAAGCAGGAATGGGAAAAAATATTTACTACACCAACTCTTCACAAATTCCCGTTGATTATACGGATGACCCCTTTGAAGCGTTGAGTTTACAAGATGATTTACAATGTAAATACACAGGAGGTACCGTATTACATCTTTACATGAAAGAAAAAATCAGTTCAATTGAAGCCTGCCGAAAATTGGTGCAAAAAGTAATCTCAAATTATAAATTGCCTTATATTACGATTACACCACTTTTTTCAGTGTGTGAAGTGCATGGATATATTGTAGGAGAGCATGAATATTGTCCTAAATGCGATGAGTTATTGCTCAAAGAATTAAAAACCAAGGAGAACTAAAATGTCAAAAAATGAGACTTTATTAAGAACTGTTCAAGAACAAAGAAAGAAATGTATTGTATATACGCGTGTTATGGGCTATCATAGACCCGTAGAGAGTTTTAACATTGGAAAAAAAGGTGAACATAAACAACGAAAGGAATTTGTTGAACAAAAAAATTGTTTATGATGTAACTAAATTTACAACCACAGACTATAAAGACCATCTTTCTTGCATTGTTTGGTTTATTGGTTGTAATATGCACTGTTCTTACTGCTATAACAGTGATATTGTATTAAGTAAAAAAGCCAACCACTCTTTTGAAGAGGTGATTGGCTTTTTAAAAACACGCGTAAATTTACTCGATGCTGTGGTATTAAGTGGAGGAGAAGCGACTCTGCATAATTTGGTTTTATACTGTACTTTAATTAAAGCATTGGGATTTAAAATAAAACTTGACACCAATGGGTTAAACACTCTATTAATCAAAGAGTTGGTCAACAAAGAATTGGTCGATTATATTGCCTTAGATTTTAAAGCAACCCAACAAAAATTTCAACAAATCACCAAAACTTCTCGTTATAACGATTTTTTCCAAACATTAGAGTTTTTGATTATGTCAAATGTTGATTTTGAAGTAAGAACCACGTTGCATGCAAACTTACTTAATGAAAACGATATTAATATTATGATGGAAAAATTAAAGAAAGTGGGCTACGAGGGTACGTTTTATATTCAAAACTTTTTATATACCCCCGATAATTTAGGAAAACTCAAAGAACCTACGGCTCTTTTTGACTCAACAAAGCTTGACAATACCTTAGAGATTGTTTTTCGATAAAATATACCCTTGTCCAGAAATGTTTTCAATTAAATCTTTAGACGTTTTAATTCGTAATCGTTTAATAAACGTTCGAATTCTTTCAGGGGTAACTTCAATTTGATTGGGCCACAACGCTTTTTTGATACGATCTAATGTTACAATGGCTTTTTGATTTTCCATCAACAGCGCAAAAAACTCTCTTTCTCTTTGGGTTAACTTAATTAATCCCTCTTTGTAATACAACGTTTTATTGTTTTTATCGTAAGAGTACTCTTCATTAATTTTTACCGTTTTCATGTTTTTAAGATTTTTAGCAATTGAAGTAATGTAATTAAGCAGTTCATCGGTATCAAAAGGTTTAATAAAATATTTATTGATACCAATATCAATGGCTTTTAAAAGCTTATCTTTTTCACTAAAAGCACTTAATACAATAATATGTACGCTGGGTTTGAGTTTTTTTAACTCTTTTGCCATATCCAAACCATCAAGATTGGGCATCATTATGTCTGTAATAACAATATCAGGATTAATTTTTTTAAATTTTTTAATTCCTTCTAAACCATCTTTGGCAACCGTTAAGCTTGTAAAAAATTCTGCAATAGCATCTTTTAAAAACTTAGATAACTTGGTTTCATCTTCAACCAACAAGACTTTTAACTCTTTTAGACTTTTTAGATTTTGCATTGTGTTCTCCATATAAAATGACACTTATTGTACAACATTGGAAAAATAAAATATTTGACCTTTGTTAAGATTTTTTCCAAATTGGGATTTTTATTGTAAAAATTGAGCCTTCATCATAGTTACGAACATCAATATTGCCATTTAAACTTTTTTCGATAATTAATCTTGACATAAAAAGCCCTAAACCTGTTCCACTGCTGGAGTGTTTGGTGGTAAAATAGGGTTCAAATATTTTATCTATGTATTCAAGAGGAATACCCAAAGCATTGTCTTTCAGTTCAATAACGGCAAAATCATCTTCGGTTTTATAGGTCTTTATGATGATTTTCTTATTGGTAATTTTATGTTGATTAAACGCATCATTGGCATTTTGTATAAGATTAATTAACACTTGAGAAAGCTCATTTGAAATCCCAATCACTTTTAGCTTTTCAAAACTGGTACGAATGGTAATATTTTCTCGTAAAATCAATTTTTTTAAAATCTCCAAAGATTCATTGATGGAGTCATTTAAGAAAAAAGGCTCACTGGGTTTATTAGGTGCAAAAAAGTTGGTAAAATCATCAATGGTTTTTGACATATTTTTGATAATAAATTTACCTTCTTCATAATATTCCAATACTTTTTCATTGTTACAACATTTTCTTGATGCTTTATTGATGTTAAACATGGTTAAATTGAGTTCAGTCAGAGGTTGTCGCCATTGATGAGCAATATTGGCAAGCATTTGTCCTAAAGATGCCATCCTTGACTGCCAAAACAAAATTTTTTGTTTCTCTTCGTTTTTTTTAATCTCTTCAAGTACACGTTGTTCCAGTGTCGAATTTAACTCCTGAAGTTGTTTGGTCTGCTCAATAACACGTTGCTCAAGTGTTTCATTAAGCGCTTTTAACTCTTTATCTTTTTGTTCTAAATTCTTTTTGAGTTCAACTTCTTTGGTAACATCATATCGAATGGCAATAAACTCTTTTATCTCATTGTTTTCATTTAAAATTGGTGTAATCGTGGTATTTAAATAAACCGTTTTTTTGTCTTTGGTTAAATTTTTCACAGTCGATTTATAAGGTTTCTTTTGCCGTTTTATGATATCCCAAAGTTCTTCAAAATTTGAAGAGGGAACATCCGGATGTCGTATGATATTATGATTTTTGCCCATCAATTCTTCTTTTTCATAACCAAAAATATTGCAAAATTCATCATTGACAAACGTAATGATGCCATCAATATCGGTTTTTGAAACGATATTTGAGTTTTCTATGGCTTCTTGATATTGATTGGGCATCTTTTGTTCTTTATTTTCTGTTTAAAATTTCACACGCCTCTTTGGCATGATACGTGATAATAATATTCGCACCGGCTCTTTTAAAGCTCATTAATGTTTCCATCATAACACGTTCATAATCAATAAGTCCTGCAAGTCCAGCATGTTTTAACATGGCGTATTCACCACTTACGTTATAAACAGCTAAAGGCAATTTACTTTCATTTCTGATATCTCTGATAATATCCAAATATGAAAGTGCTGGTTTTACCATTAAGATGTCAGCTCCTTGTGCTTCATCTTCAAGCGATTCTTGAATGGCTTCAAGTCTGTTTGCGGGATCCATTTGATAACTTCTTCGATCCCCAAAACTTGGTGTACTTTCTGCAACATCTCTAAAAGGTCCGTAATACGCACTGGCAAATTTTGTAGAATACGCCATGATAGGCAGATTTTCAAAACCATTGGCATCTAAGGTTGTTCGTAAGGTTTCAATAATCCCATCCATCATTCCACTGGGAGCAATTAAATCAGCCCCTGCACGAGCGTGAACCAAAGCTTGTTGAGCAGAAATTTCTAACGTTTTATCATTATCAACTGTTTGCAAAACGGGGTCTAAAATACCACAATGCCCATGGTCAGTATATTCACAAAAACATAAATCGGTTGCCACAAACATTGTTGGGAACTCTTTTTTAATCGCTTTGATGGTTCGTGCGATAATACTTTCATTGCATAAGCATTCACTTCCTACTGAATCTTTAACATCAGGAATAGCAAATAAAATAATAGAATTTAGCCCTATGGTTTGTAAATAAGCACACTCTTTTAATATCTCATCTAAACTCATTTGAAAAACACCTGGCATCGACTTAACCTCGGTTTTAACACCTGTTCCTTCTTTGACAAATAAAGGATAAATGAAATCATTTTTACTTAACGTTGTTTCTCGAACTAAGTCTCTTAAAGTTTCATTAATTCTTAATCTTCTAAATCTTTTAAACATTTTGTTTACCTTTATTGGATATAATCGCATATTTTATCAGTTTAAGGTTTAAATACATATGAATATAGAACAATCAAATTGTGCCAATTTACCTACAAAATATGGAAAATTTAAAATTAAAGCATATAAAGATGGCGCACAAGAACATTTAGCCATTATGAGTGAAAATTTTAATGATTTGGACGTCCCTTATGTACGGATACATTCCGAATGTTTAACAGGTGACACACTGGGAAGTTTAAAGTGCGATTGTCAAAATCAGCTTGATTTGGCACTTAAGTTTATCGCTGCTCAAGGAGGTTTGGTCATTTATCACCGACAAGAAGGACGAAATATTGGACTTTTAAATAAAGTCAATGCCTATGCCTTACAAGATCAAGGAAGAAACACCATTGAAGCCAATTTAGAATTGGGATTCAATGAAGATGACCGAGATTACAGTATCGTTGAACATATTTTTAAAGACTTAGGTGTAAAAAAACTGCGTTTGATTACCAACAATCCTAAGAAAATTGCCTATGTTGAATCTTTAGGAGTAGATATTGTGCAACGAATTCCAGCCATTACTAAATCCAACCAGTATAACAAACACTATATTGACACCAAAAAAGAGCATATGGGACATCTGTTTTAATGAATGAAATTCACATAAAAAAGTTTGAAGAACTCAACATTGAGTTGGATTCTCTCTTTTATGAACGATGTGAGCAATTTATTGCTCTTCTTCAACAATGGGGAAGAGTACATAATTTTACTGCCGAATTAAAAGAGGAGCAAATTATTGATAATATTTTAGATTCTTTGTATCCTTTAAAATTTGTAAAACCTTTTGACTCTTTTGCTGATATTGGCACAGGAGCAGGTTATCCTGGGATGATTTTAGCCATGGCTCGTCCCCAAATCAAAGGTTGTCTGATTGAATCAAGAAGCAAACGAGTTGCCTTTTTAAATTTTGTCAAAAACAGTTTAAAGCTTGAAAATTTAGAGATTATTTGCAATCGAGTTGAAAACGTTAAACACCATACTTCTTTTGATCTTATCACCTCAAGAGCGGTTACAAATACCTCTTTGTTATTACAACTTACTCGCAATATCTCCAATGAAAAAACGCGTTATTTGTTCTATAAAGGCAGTCATTTAGAAACCGAACTGCAAGATGTTTGCGTCCAAGAGTTTGAAGTTATTACCATTAAAGAGCGAAATTATTTATACATTAACCACAAAGGAACATTATGATTTTTAAAATACTGCTATTTTTATTGGCCATTTTTTTAGTCTATTTAATCTTTTTTAAAAAAAGCAGAGAACAACAAGTTAAACAAAACGATAAAAACAGTATGGAAAAAGAAGATGTTATGGTTGAGTGTCCCACGTGTAAAGTTTTCGTTTCTAAAAAAGAGGGTATTTTAAGCAATGGTCGGTATTTTTGCTCTAAGGAGTGTTTAAAATGATTTTTATAGGTGATAATCTCATACCATTTGGAGAAGTTCAAAGAGTTTCTACTGTTTCAGCAATTTCTCAGACAAAACCAAATTCTACCATTTTATTTGATTACGATGAAGTTTTGATGAAATATTGTTTTGAAAATCAAATTGCTTATGCTGCTAAAGTGCAAAGTCTTAAAGAAGCCATTTATGCCAATGCTTTAAGAGCCAAATATATTATTTGTCCAAAAGATATTGCCAGTGTAGTACAAAAAAGTGCACAAAATTATCTTTTTGATTCAAAAATATTGGCTGTGATTACATCAAATGATGAAATCGAAGAGATTGCCCAACTTGAAATTGATGGCGCAATTTATGAAAGTGTATTAGTATAAAATAAGGCACTCTTGGCTAAAATAACCGCCTTTAAACAAATAACTTATTGGAATAAAATGAAAGAAATCTTAGATGTCATTGTTGTTATACTGTTTATCTTTTTTGTAGCTTCTTTTATTATTGGCTTCAATAAACAACAAATTCAAAAACATAAAGACAAGTTAGACGAAATAGAAAAACAAAAAAATAAGGAAAAAGAAAAATGACAAAACCATTGCTTATTGAAATTGGTGTTGAAGAACTTCCCGCCATTCCCTTTTTAAAAGAGTTAGAGAATATTGAAAAAAAATGGATGGATATATTAGATAAATATAAATTAATAAGTGATTTTGACTTTTTTTACACTCCAAGACGATTGGTCTTATGGCACAGAGAGTTTGCCCTAAAACAAGAAGATTCAGTTATTGAACAATTAGGGGCTCCTTTAAGTATTGCCTACAAAGAAGGAAAACCAACGGGTGCTGCTTTGGGATTTGCTAAAAAATGTGGTGTTGAAGTAGACCAACTTTCAAGTATTGCCACACCTAAAGGTGAGGTACTTTATTTTAAAGAAGAGGTTCAAGGAGTTGAATCCAAACAACTTTTAAATACCATGGTCAATGAATTTGTTGCAACACTGAATTTTGGTAAATCAATGAGATGGGGAAGCCGAACAGACAGTTTTATCCGTCCTATTCGAACACTGTGTATGATGTTAGGTGAAGAAGTTGTAGAAGGTGAGTTATTTGGAATCTCTTCTAAAAATATCTCTTACGGACACCGAATGGTTTCATACGAGCCATTTTCGTTTGACTTTGCAGGAGATTATTTCTGTAAATTAGACAAACACAGCGTTAATTTGTATCCTCAAGAGAGAAAAAAACTCATTTTGGAACAAATGGCTGCTATTGAAAAACAACACGATGTCAAAATAGAAATTGATGAAGAGTTGCTCAATGAAGTGGTTGCTATCACAGAGTATCCGACAGCTCTTTTAGGAAAATTTGATGTAGAATTTTTAGAGCTTCCCGAAGAAGTTATTGTCACTTCTATGAAAGAACACCAACGTTATTTTGCTGTGTATAAAAAAGGCGTGTTAACCAATAATTTTATTGTCGTTTCAAATGCAAAAACCGATGATTTTAGTTTTATTGTTGCAGGAAATGAAAAAGTATTACGACCAAGATTAGCCGATGCCATGTTCTTTTACAAAAATGATTTAAAAAATGGATTAAGCAATGAAAATCTCAAAAGCCTAATCTTTGTAGATGGTTTAGGTTCTATGTACGATAAATGCGAAAGAGAAGCACTTATAGGTGCTTATTTAGCCAAAGAGTATAAGGTAGAAGAAAGCGAACTTTTAAACAAAGCCATTATGTTAAGTAAAGCCGATTTATCCAGTGAAATGGTTTATGAGTTTACCGAACTGCAAGGGCTAATGGGATATTACTATGCCAAAGCTGCCAATGAAGATGAGAAAGTATATGTTGCATTAAAAGAGCAGTATTTACCCGACGGTGAAGACTCAGAACTTCCTTCAAATACCTTTTCAGCCATTGTGGCTTTAAGCAATAAAATTGACAATCTTATGGGATTATTCAGTGTTGGAAAAATTCCAACGGGTTCAAAAGACCCTTTTGGTCTCAGACGTTCTGCTGCGGGAATTGTAAAAATTGCCATTGAACACAAATTGCCTTTGGATTTTGCGGCTATTATCTCGCAATTAAGTGTTAATTACCCCAATTTAGACCAAAAAGCTTTGGTTGACTTTTTCAACGAACGATTGTTTAAAATATTTGACGTCAATCCTTCTGTTCTTAAAGCTGTGTTAAGCAGTGGAGAAACCAATGTTTATAACATCAGCCAAAAACTGTGTGCGTTAAACCCCATTGTATTAAGCAGTGATTTTAAAGAGTACAGTGCTACATTTAAACGAGTAGCCAATATCATTAAAGACATTAATACCGATGTAAAACTTGATATCAATCCTGATTTATTTGAAGAAGTAGCCGAGGAAGAGCTTTATCAAAGCTATGTCAGCGTTACAAGCAAAAAGTATGTTACCTATGATGAAGAGTTAGAAGCTTTATTTGGTTTAAAACCTCATTTGGATAAATTTTTTGATGATGTGTTTGTAAATCATGATAATGCAAACATTAAAACCAATCGAAAAAACCTAATTGGATTGGTGTATCAAGCGTTTAAAAATATTGCTGACATCAAAGAGATTACCATTTAATTGTAAAGTGACTGCTTTACAATTAAATTAAAATATATTACAATCAACCTATGAAAAAATTTTTTAAACGACTCATATATTCATTGGTTATTTCGCTAATTTTTTTAAGTGTTGCTGGATCATACGTTTCCAATAAATTAGTAGATGAATTGGAGCAAATGAGCCAAATACATTATGAAAATAACTATTTGACTGATGCGGCAATCATTTGTATGCAACTGTTTTTACTCAATCCCACACAAGAAAACAAAAAGACCTGCGTAAAAATTGAAGAAAAAATCGTTCACAATCAAAAAGAACTGGAAAACTTCACTTTTGCTTCATTGTATTTAAATTATTTAGAAAAAAATTGATGGATTTTTTCTAAGACGTTGATTAAGTCTTCATAGCCCAAAGGTTTAATTATCACATCATTGGCAATACTCACTTCATTTCTATACTCTTCAAGCGTTCCTGTTAAAAAAACCAAATAGAAATCACTGTTATATTCTTTGAGCTGTTGTGCCATCTTAAAACCATCAAGTCGGGGCATTTTAATGTCTGAAATAATTACATCAATACAACCGTTTTGTTCAAACTTTGTGATGGCTTCGGCTCCATTATTGGCAACTATTACCGTTTTAAAAAACTTATTTAAAAGATTTAATGTGCCTTTTTGTACGGCTTCTTCATCTTCCACAAACAAAACTTTCAACTCTTGGATGGAACTTCGTAATAATTTAATATCCATATTCCGCCCTAACTTTTTTTAGAAGCAAATCGTTTAAACTCTTTAATCAAAGCCAACTCACGATTGTACAAATATTGATTAAAGACATCCTCTTTAATCTTTGGAACTTCAAACTCAACACTGACAAAATAAGTGGCATTTTCTTCTTGAATTTTAATAATTTTTCCTTGAAAATTGATGATATACAATTTATCCACATAATACGCCAAATCATTTTCAGGAACATCAAAAGCAATCTTTAAATCAAGGATAACTCCCAATTTAAAAAATTCGGGTAAGGTTTTGATTTCAAAGGTTAAATTGGTCAATGAAATATCACGCAAATCAACATTTAATTTAGCACCCCCTTTTTTGTATGCCATAAGTTTCATATCCTCAGAAGGAACCAAACGGGCATATTTCCGTCGTTTGGGAGTATATTCAATGTATGTTAAATGACTTAATGACACTTCAGCGTTATTATGATCAATATTAACCAAGGTTGCTTCTATATCATTGGGTAAAAATTCGGATTCCAAAATCGTTTTTTTATTAAACTCTATGGCTTTGGTTTGAATTTTTCGTGTTTGGATTTGAACAATATCTTTATATATTTCCACAATTTTACCCGTGTGAATGATAGGGATACCTTTGTAATTGCTGATAAGTTGAATATCCAGATGTTTTCGAAAAATCTCTTTAAGCGCTTCAATAGGGCTTTCTTCTTGACTCATTTCATGTTTATCGGGTTTGCATGTAACAACATGGCTGAAATCAACAGCTTTTATAATGGCTGCTTTAAACAATTCTGTGTTGATGGGTGTTTGAATAAAATCCGTAATACCCAAATGAATTAACTCTAAGAGTTTCTCGGCATTAAGTGTTTGAGATAAAATAATAATAGGTAGAAATTTATTTAACTTTTTCAAATTTTGTATAAAATCTAAGCCATTCATAGAAGCAAAATCCAACGCAGTAATCACAATATCAGGCTTTTTTTGTTTGAAAAGTTCTAACGCTTCACTTGAATCGCTAACAACTTCAATTTTAATAAAAACCGTTTGTAAAAAATCAAGGACTTCTTCTTTGATAGAGTTGTCATTTAAAACAACCAGCACTGAAAAATTACCGGCTTGTTTTTTTAACTCTGTGATTTCTTGCATACGATCTCCAAATTCTATATAATGTAACTATTATAACAAAGAAAGCATAAAATAGTTTTATAACTTTTATTTTGATACAATAAAACTCACTTAATAAAATATTTTTGGACCATAACAATACTCATGCACGAAAAAACAAAACGCATCAAATACATTCGAGTTTTAGAAAAATTTTTTAAACGCAATATTTCTTTACTCAAACTTGAAAATTTTGATTTTGATCTTTACAAACAACGTATGCTTAAAAACTTTGAAGAACTTCAAAAAAGTGAAGCGGTGGATTTAAACTCCAATTATTTATCGGGCTTAAAACGGCATATTGATAATGTTATGTATTTTGTCCATCATGGCAATGAAAACATAGAAGAGCAAAAACAAACCTTGCTTAAAGAGGCGAATTTGCTTTTAAAAGACAAAAATCAAACCAATTATAAAAAAGATAAGCACAAAAATAAAAAGTTTGATGATGGATATTAATAGCCAAGAGCATACCACATTTAAACTCTCTGGAGTACTTAAAAAGGTTCTTTTTTTCAATGAAGAGAGTAAATATTGTATTGCTGTTTTAGAAAACAACCAAAAAATTTGTGGGCAATATTTTGATACCCATATTGAAAAAATTGTGGGTGAAGAGATTATTCTTACAGGAAATTGGATCAATCATAAAAAGTATGGAGTTCAATTTGAGTTTGAATCGTTGCAACTTAAAGAAGCTGAACTCTTTTTCTTTTTAACTAAAATTGTCAAAGGCATTACCAAAAAATCCGCCCAAGAACTGCTTAAAAAATATTCCGAAGAAGAGTTAATTGAGATTTTAAACAACAATCCCAATGAACTGTTGACTTTTAAAGGTATCAAAGATAAAAAGCTTAAAACGATTGTAGAATCATGGCAAAAGTTTAAACACTTAAGGGAATTGGGCTCTTTTTTATCCAAGTTTGGTGTGACAAGTAATTTCATTACAAAAATTTACTCTCATTTTAGTGAAGTGGATAATTTAATTGAAAAAATCAAACATAATCCTTATATATTAATCCAAATAAAAGGCATAGGATTTAAACGTGCCGATGAGATTGCCTTGAGTTTGGGCATAAACAAACAAAGTGATTTTAGAATTGCTGCTTGTATGAACTATACCTTACGAGAATATTGTGATAACAACGGAAACTCTTCAATCGATAAACATCATTTTTATAAACTGTTAGATGAAGCTTTAGGTTTTGAAGAGGGCTTTTCTTTGTATGAAAACAGTTTATTAACCATGATAAATAAAGAAGAAATCTATCTTACAACTCAAGAGAGATACGCCCCCTCGATGCTTTATTTTGCAGAAAATAAAATTATTGAATTCTTTAAAGAACGTGCCGAGGAAATTCCCAATAAAAAAATCATTTCTAATTTTAAAGAGTATTTAACCCATAAAGAGAAGACTCTGGGCTTTAGTTTAAGCCATGAGCAAACTCAAGCAGTAGAAATCATAAACAATGGCAGTAACACTCTTTTTCTCATTGGATATGCAGGAACAGGTAAATCGACATCAAGCCGAGCCATTTTAGAACTTTTACAAGAAATTGTCAGTTATGATGACATTATTACCATCGCTTTAAGTGGAATCGCCAGTCAAAGAATTTCTGATACAACGGGCTATCGAAGTATGACCATACAATCCTTGCTGATGCAACACAAAGAGAAAGACTTTTTCCCTTATAAAGTAGTTTTACTCGATGAAGCCTCTATGGTCAACAGCGTTACGTTTTATCAAATCATCTCTAAAATCAGTATTGACACCGTTTTTATCGTTGTAGGTGATGACGGACAACTTCCTGCCATTGGTGCAGGAAATGTGTTACACGATTGCATAAAATACTCTTTGGCTCCCATTTGTAAACTGACTAAAATTTATCGACAAAATGAGCAACAAGCCATTGCTGTTATTGCCAATGACATACGACAAGGGCAAGTTCCGCAGTACAAAGAGAAGTATGAAGACTTTAAGTTTTATGATGTCTCTATTGACAATTATTATGCCGCTAAAAATGGGCAAAATCAACACAATTTTTCCCAATTGCGTTTTGAAAATACTGAACGCATTTTACATACGATTTTAAATATTGCAAGCACTTATATCCAAGAAACGTACAGTTTAGTCAAAGAAAAGAACATTGCCAAAGCACTGACGCTTTTTCAAATTATTACTCCTATGAAAGGAGGGGTTTTAGGCGTTGAAAACTTAAACGTCCAACTGCAAAAACTCTTTAACTCTTCAAGAGAAAAATCCAAAAAAACCAAACTGTATGAATATAAACTCAGTGATAAGGTTATTCATATTAAAAATGAAAACATGAAATCACAAAGTATGACATCGTATAAAAATGGTTCCGATGAATTTATTGAAAAACGTGTTTTTAATGGACAATTGGGACTAATCATTAAACTTGATTTTGATCAGCATGTGTGTGTGGTTTTATATCCCAATGACGATATGGTGGTATTTTACGATTTTGATATGTTAGACTCATTATTAAGTTTAGCGTATTGTTTAACCATTCATAAAACACAAGGTATGGAATACGATAATGCTTTAATTCCAATAACCTTTTCTCACTACATTATGCACAACACAAAACTTTTGTACACTGCCATTACACGAGCAAAAAAAATGTGCCACATTGTAGGAGAAGAAGAGGCCTTTAAAAGTGCGTGCAAAAGAATTGAAACCACCAAAAGAGAATCTGTCATAAATGATATTCTCAAGAACAAATTTAACTTTAGTTAAAAGGTTTTTTTAGTATCATGTGTGAAAAAATTTAGGATAATATTTAATGATAACTTGGATGCAAAGACACAAAAGATGGTTAGTAATTACGATTTGGATCAGTACAATAGCGTTTGTGGGCGCTGGTTTTGTTGGTTGGGGTTCTTATGATTATGGCAAAAAGCAAGGAACAGTTGCTGTTGTAGGAGACAGACAAGTTTCATTGGATGAGTATCAAAGAGAATACAGCTATTTGTATGAACAATATGCAAAGATGTTTGGAGAACAATTTAACCAAGAAGTGGCAAAACAACTGAACCTTTCTGATATGGCGTACAATTTAGTGATTCAAAAAAATCTTATTTTGTCTTATGCTGATGAGTTAGGTCTTGATGTGACCAATGAAGATATTGTAAAAGAACTTGTCCAAATTCAAGCTTTTCAAAAAGAGGGGAAATTTGACAAAGAGACTTATGTCCAAGTCTTAATGCAAAACAGAACCAATCCTACGGATTTTGAAAATTCATTAAAACGAGATTTATTGTTACAAAAAATTGAATCCATCTTTAAAATCACTCCTTCAAATCAAGAATTGGATTTGGTTTCAAACTTGCTTTTTATTGAAGATAATATCAATGTAACCATACTGGACTCAAAAGCACTCAATATTGAAGTTCCTCAAAGTGCCTTAAAAACCTATTGGGAAGCCAATAAAAACAGCTATATGTCTTCTGCTTCATATGAAATAGAGACTCAAACGGTTGATTTAATTAACAAAGAAGTAACCGCTGAAGAGATTGATGAATATTACTCAAAGTTTAAAACAGACTTTAAAAAGCCCGATGGAAAAATCAAAACACTTGAAGAAGCCAAAGAAGAGATAACAAAAGCGATTTTGTTACAAGAGACAAAAAAAGAGGCCTTAAAACAATATATTGACTTAAAAAAAGAGAAAGCCTCTTTCTCTTCAAAAGAAGTGGTTTTTGAAAACGAGTTTAAATATGCGTTAGAGGATATTAAAACTATTGTCAATGCCAAAGAGTCTGACGTCTTAAAGCCTTTTTTACACAATGACCGTTATGTTATTATCAAAGTCAATAAAAAAATTGAACCACAACCTCTTGAGTTTAAAGAAGCTTATAGTATGGTAAGCAACGATTATTTAATGACGGAACGACAAATCCAAATTGCACAAAAAGCCAAAGAGATGCTTAAAAACTTTAAAGGGGATAACCTTGGCTATGTCAATCGAGCTTCTGTCAATAAAATTCCTGGATTAAACCCCAATGAAGCCGGAGAGTTTTTAAACAAGTTATTTACAAGCAGTGAACCTAAAGGAATGATAGAATTGGGTGAAAAAATTGTATTGTACAAAATCAACAATGTTCGTTTTACAGAGATTAATCCTGCTCAAAAAGAGGCTGTGTTAGCGACATTAACAAACCTTCAAAACAATGAATTAATGACCAATTTAATCAACAGTTTAGAAAACCGATATGAAATCCAATCATCTTTAGAGAACAAAAAGGATAAATAATTGAATAATACTATTTTAGCAATTGATATTGGTACAACTAGTATAACCGCTGTCATCGCTCAAAATGATTTAAACAATAAAATTAATATTTTAGGGGTCAGTGTTGAAAACAGTGATGGTATCAATAAAGGATTAATTACTAACATTGAAGTTGCTTCAAAAACGATAAAAGAAGCGGTTCAAAATGTCAGTAAAGGTGTTTTAAGCCACATTAACTCCACCTATGTTTCTCTCTCTTCTGCTTATACCAAAGGGATTCGAAGTGTAGGAAGTGTGAATGTACCCAATGGTCAAATTACACAAACTGAGATTAATCAAGTCATGCAAATGGCATTATACAATGCAACCATTGTACCTGAATATGATGTCATTCATGTTTTGCCCATTTATTTTAAAGTGGATGATTCTCAACTTATTGATAACCCCTTAAATATGAATGGAGCAAGGCTGGAAGTGGCAGTATATATTGTAACAGCCAAAAAAACAGCATTGACCAACATTAAATCAGCGCTTAAAAGTTCTAATATTGAAGTTACCAACTTTGTGTTAAGCGGTTATGCCTCAGCCATTTCAGTTTTAGATGAACAACAAAAGAAATTTGGAGCGGCCATTTTAGATATTGGAGGAAGTACCACGGATATTGTCTGTTTTAAAGGTAAATCCATTATTTATAATGACTTTTTACCTGTTGGATCGGCTAATATTACAAACGACTTATCCGTAACCTTGCATACCCCACCCAGTGCCGCTGAAACTCTCAAAATAAAATATGCCAATTTACTGCCACATTCAAATCACTCAGATAAAGAGGAAAACAGTATTAAGAAAATTAAAATTCCTGTTATTGGCGATGAACAAAATACCAAAGAGATGCCATTGGATTCAGTTCAACTTATTATTCATGCCAGAGTGGAAGAGATTTTGGTCATTGCACGAGAAAAGATCAAAAAAAGTGGCGTGGCTGATTCTTTAGGTGCAGGTATTGTTATAACAGGAGGAATGAGCCAACTTGTAGGAATCAAAGAGTTGGCACAAGAAGTCTTCGATAATATTCCCATTAAAATTGCTAACCCCATTAATATACGAAACGGGTATATGAGTTTTGATGACCCAACCATGTCAACGATTGTTGGTCTTTTACTTTATGGTCTTGACCCTAATCCCAATTTTGAATTGGATTCCAATAAAAAATTACGACAAAAGCAAGTGGTGACACAACAACCTATGAACAATTTAAATGAAATAAAACCAAATAATACTCAAGCAGATAAAAAACAACAAGAAATATTACCCAGAATTTCAGAACAAGATAAAGCCAAAGGTGTATCAAAGATTTGGAAAAAATTTTCGGAGTGGTTTTAATGAGCAACGATAATTTATTTGACGCCAAGGATATAACCGTGCAAATGCCCAATCAAGTACTTTCAGATAATGTAGCTAAAATTTCAGTCATTGGAGTTGGCGGTGGCGGTTGTAATATGGTGAATCATATGATCAACGAAGGAAGTCATAAAATTGACTTAATTGCTGCTAATACTGATTTACAAGTTTTACATATTTCCAAAGCTCCTAAAAAAATCCAACTCGGACTTAAGCTGACAAAAGGGCTTGGCGCGGGTATGAAACCTGAAGTTGGACGAGATGCTGCTATTGAGAGTTATGAAGACATTAAAAACGCCATCAGCAAAGCCGACATTGTTTTTATTGCTGCTGGTTTAGGTGGTGGTACAGGAACGGGAGCGGCTGCGATTATTGCAAAAGCAGCAAAAGAAATAGGTGCATTAACGGTTTCTGTTGTCACCAAACCTTTTTCTTGGGAAGGGCAAAAAAGAGCAGGGTTGGCAAATTTAGGTCTTGAAGAGCTTAAAAAAGTGAGTGATTCAATTATTGTTATTCCTAATGATCGATTATTGGAAATTGTTGATGAAAACATTGGGATGAAAGATGCCTTCAAAATCATTGATAATATTCTTTATCAAGCGGTTAACGGAATGAGTGAAGTTATTTTAAACCCTGGAAACTCTGATATTAATACTGACTTTGCTGACGTTAAAACCATCATGCAACACAAAGGTATGGCTCTCATGGGCATTGGACGAGCCAAAGGAGAGGGTGCTGCAATACAAGCACTTGAAAATGCTATTGACTCTCCTTTATTGGACAAAATGTCTTTAAGTGGTGCAAAAGGGATGCTCATTCACTTTAACATTAACCCACAAGTTTCATTGTTTGCCATTAATAATGTAATGGAAAAAATTCATGAAACCATTGATTCAAATGCTGAAGTTATTTTTGGAACGACAACCGATCCATCGCTTGAAAAAGATGAAGTTAAAATTACCATTGTTGCAACAGGATTTGAATCAAAAAATCAATCCGTAGAAGAGAACAGCGAAAATGCAAACAGTGATACCATTTCTACGTCATCTAAAATTACGCCTGAGAGTGAAAATTACTTAGATATTCCTCCTTTAATGAGAAACTACGAAGTACAATATCGTTTAAAATAGAGGTTAGTTGTGGTTGATAGTTTATGGTTAATAAAGATTGCTATAAACCATCAACCAATAACCAAATAACCAATCACTCTTTAATGATTACAATATCATACGAGCTTTTCTTTATCACCAATGCCTTAGAGGAGGGGACAACCCCAAATCGATTCAAATCTTTGATTTTGTTTTTATAATTCTCTACTTCACTTTGAAGTTTTTCTATTTTAGCATTAAGTTGCAAAATCAAATCCACCCCTGCTAAATTAATTCCCATATCTCGAGTAAGAGTAAGAACCGTTTTAATGGTATCAATATCTTTTTGAGAATAAAGCCTTATTTTACCATTTGTTCGAGAGGGTTTAATTAAGCCCTCTCTTTCATATTGGCGCAACGTTTGTGGATGAATATTTAAAATCTCTGCAACAGCTGAGATTAAGTAAACCGGTTCATTATAAGCACTTTTCATCTTATTTCCCCGGTAACTTCTCTTTGAGAAGTTCAATTAAAGAGGCATCCAACTCTTCAAGTTTCGGTAAAACAATATTGGCTTTGAGATACAAATCACCTCTTATACTTGTTTTTCGATTTAATACACCCAGTTCTTTGACTCTGAATCGTTGATTTTGTTTGGTATTTTCTGGAATTTTAAGAGTAATTGTTTTATGGATGGTTTTGATTTCCACTTTATCACCAAAAAGTGCTGTTCTTAAAGGAATATCAAAATATTTTGTCAAGGTATCTTCGTCTCGTTCATACTCATTAGAAGCAGCAATATTGACCTTTATAATCAAATCGCCTCGTTTATTTTGATACGATTTTCCTTTTCCTTTAGCCCGTATTTTTTGACCCGGACTGATGCCTTCTGGGATTTTTACATCAAAACTCTCATTATTTAAAGAGATATGTTGTTTCCCGCCTAAAATGGCCACATCAAAAGGAATAGTGATTTGTGCGTTCAAATCCAAATCGGGTTCTTCAAATCCATAATTAGAAAATCCTCCGCCAAAAGGATTTCCTCCAAAAGAAGAGGAGCCAAAACCGCCTCCGCCAAACATTTGTCTTAAAATTTCATCTAAATCAACATTACGCCCTTGTCCTTGTGCAAAATCATGAAAATTTTGCCCACCAAACATAGAATCACCGTACTGATCGTACTGTTGTTTTTTTTGGGGGTCACTTAAGACTTCATATGCCGCATTAATTTCTTTAAATTTATCTTCTGCCCCTGACTCTTTGTTGACATCGGGATGGTATTTTCGTGCTAATTTTCGATACGCTTTTTTGATTTCATCTGCACTTGCATTTTCAGAAACTTCAAGAGTTTCATATAAACTTTTTGCCATAATATTTTCCTATTTATCGTATATATAATTTTTTTCAGAAAATATTATAGCTAAAAGTTGAGTCTATGTCAATCAAGTTGATGCTTATAGTTTAGTCTATAAAGGCAAGGTTATTTTAAAACAAGCGCCTTTAAAATGGTGGTTATTGTACTCATAACTTATGTTAGATACACTGATTGTTCCACCCATACTTTTCTCAATAATTTGATGGGTCATATACAGTCCCAGTCCTGTACCTTGACTTTTATGTTTGGTGGTGAAATAAGGTTCAAATATCTTATTTATCACGTCATCACTGATGCCTTTTGCATTGTCATAAATTTCAATTACGGCTTCATCTAAAAGTTCATAGGTATTAATAAAAATATATTTATCTTTAACATTTTTTTCAAGCAGCGCATCTTTAGAGTTATCAATAATATTTAAAATGGCTTGAGTCAACTCATTTTTATAATTGTATAATTCAATGGTTTTTTGACACTCTAAAAAGACATGAATATCATAATTTTTTAACATACCCTCAACAATAGATAAATCTTTTTTTAAATTCTCTTCCAAACTAAATTTAACGACCTCTTTATCTCCTTGGATAAAATCTCTAAAATCATTAATGGTTTGAGATAAGTGCATGGAACTTCTTACAATTCCATCTAAAGACTCATCAAGAAGTTCATCGGTTAGCATATTAAACTCTTTTTGCAGTTTTATGCCACTTGCTGCTGTACTAATAGCACTTAATGGCTGTCTCCATTGATGGGCAATATTTCCTATCATCTCTCCCATAGCAACCAATTTAGCTTGTTCTGAAATAAGTTTATCTCGGTATTTTAATTCTGTCAAATCCACTACGGTTAAAATTCTGATTTTTTTATCGTTAAACGTTGCGTTTTTAATTTTAATTAAAGCAGGAAAAGTGTGTTTACAAACGGTATTCATAGAAGCTTCAAAAGTATTTTCAATCTTTTTATAATTCAGCTGTTTATCTTCAAAAAAAGCTAAGATATCAACGCCAAGAGCTTCAGTTTTTGACGCAAACTTAAAGAGTTCAACTCCCACATCATTAATATTCGTACAGATATAATTTTCATCAAATAAAATAATGGCTTCCATGGTAGCATTTAAAAGCAATTCAAACTCATCAATTGAATCCTCAAGTTGCTGTTTTATCGCCAATGTCTTATTATGTTCTTTTTCAATTTTTTCTTTAGCATGAGCGAGTTTAAAGTTGGTCTCTTTTAAAATGGTACTGTCATAAACATAAATAATAACCGTTTTATTTTCAATATCATACGGATTTAACGTAACATTTTGTTGCATATTTTTAAATACACGATGAGTAATTTTGTTTTTAAACTCAATATTGAAAAAAGATTCATTGAGTTCAGTGGTGTAAAAAGTAGGGGAGTTTAAGGTTAATGTTGCTTTGATTTTTCGTTTTAATTTGGCTTCATTAATATCGGGAAAAACTTCGGTAATTTTTTTCTGGGATATCTGGTCAAAAGAGATATTGGTTCTGGTTTCTAACCATTTATTCCAAAAAAGGACTTCTAAATTTTCATTGAGTAAAATGATCCCATTATCAATGGTTTCACATATTAAATCAGCTTTATTTAAAGAACCCATTACAACTCATCTAAAATCTTGTCAAGCAGTTTTTTAATAAACTCAATGGTATCATCGGTTGTTAAAATCAACAATTCTCCTCGAATATTTTGATTCTCAAACTGCAATATGGTTGAAATAATAATAACTTGATGATATTTATCAATAAACGTGCTGTCCATCTCTTCAATTGAATTGAGCAATTTAACATGAGGAGGAGAAAAAGAGACTTCTATGTCCATCTCTTGTGCAAATTTACTGATCGTTGAAGAAGACAATATATTGGTAATTTCCAATATCACATCACTTAACTCATTAATATCCTCAATTTCACTCTCTTCAAGTCCAAACTCTCGTGCTAAATTTTCAGCAGAGTGTTTATCAATAATAAAAAGATTTTCACTTGAAAACTTTCCATTAATCAGTTGCGTTGCCAAAAATTGGGGCATATCTACTTTAACTTGA
Organism: Epsilonproteobacteria bacterium UBA4036; assembly: GCA_002382325.1. Classification (GTDB taxonomy): domain Bacteria; phylum Campylobacterota; class Campylobacteria; order Campylobacterales; family Arcobacteraceae; genus Marinarcus. The sequence goes on along the minus strand of DGAG01000007.1, from coordinate 179,594 downwards.
CTTTGTAAATAGTCATTGAGATATTTGGTTTCTATAATATTAATTCGTGGTATTGAAAGCGTTGCAAAAGCATCTAAAATCTCAGAAATTGCTGCTGTGCCTGAACCATACGCAATATTAATTAACTCTTGTAAACAATCTTGTTGGTCTTCATTTAGTATCGTTGAATTTTCCATACACTTACTTTATTTTTTCTAAAATTTGTTTCATTTTCGCCTCTGAAATGGGTTTTTTTACAAAATCCATCGCACCATCTTCTCGTACTTGACTCATTGAACCTTGTTGAATATCGGCTGAAACGATTACGATTTTTGCATTTGCATCGTGCTGTTTAATCAATTTCAATGCTTTAAACCCATCCATTACAGGCATCGTCAAATCTAAAAATACTAGTGCTGGCATATGTTCTTTGTATAAATCAACCGCTTCTTGACCATTTTGTGCTTGAAATATTTCATGCCCCGTTTCTTGGCAATCTTCCAATATTTTTAAAATCATTCGTCTTGCCATTTTAGAGTCATCTGCCACTAATATTTTCATTTAATTCTCCGTACATCTTTTGGTTATTATTTTAGCCAAAATATTATAAGAGTAAATATAAAATTCAAACAATTTATGCTATAAATTCATATGTTTACAAAAAAAGAGTGGACTCAAGCTGAGTTATATACCTATACCAATGAATTAAAAAAGAAAAATATTGACGTGGTTTTGGTTGATACCATTTTAAAACCATTAGAAAATATACCCACCCTTCTTTATAATCCTTTTGAATTGCAAAAATTTCCTCACGGAACCGTTTTTGTGTTTTACTGCGATACGGGCAAAACAACCAAAGAAAGACTCAGCTATTACCAAAAGAAGTTTCCCAATAACCCCTGCATTAGCCTTCGAGGAGGAAGAGGGTATTGGAGACCAAACTTTAAAAACGATACTCCTTTATGACTCAATACGATTATATTATTGTAGGAGCAGGGATTGCAGGGTGCAGTATTGCGTACTTTTTATCCCAACATAACAAAAACATTCTGCTCTTAGACAGAAACAATGATTTTTCACAAACAGCCAGCAGTGCAGCAGGAGGATTTTTATCGCCTTTATTGGGCAAACCCAATGAATTTAAAGAGTTGGTCACTCAAGCACTGAATTTCTCCTTTGAGTTTTATAAAAAGAATTTTCCCAATGAATTAATCAACAAAGGCGTTCTTCGGATTCCAAAAAATGAAGAAGACAAAGAGAAGTTTAAATCCTATATCCCGTATATTGATTTTGAATATTCCTTAAAAGAAGAGGGGTGTTTTTTTCCCATTGGTTCTCAAGTTAAAACCTTAGACGTATGTCAAAAAATGACCAAAAATATTCAAACACAATTTAATTATGAAGTCAAAGAAATACGTTTTGATGAAAAATATTATACGATTAATGATGAGTATGTAACTGCTCATCTCATCTTAACCACAGGAGCAGATACCACACTTATAGGGGAAAAATACTTTAACATTCGTCCTGTTTGGGGTCAGCGTATTGTTATTGAAACGTCTACATGTATCGATATTAACTACCATAAAGAGTGTTCCGTCTCAACCAGTGTTGCCAGTGAAAACAACGCCTCTTATACGGTCAGTATTGGTGCAACCCATCATCGATTTAACTGTGATAGTAGCGTATGTACACAATGTTTAAAAGAACCCAACCTCAATAATTTTGCACGTGTAAGTAAAGATGAAAATAGGGTTAATATCGATACAGATATTTTGCTTAATCGTGCCAATGACATAGTAAAATTAGAAAATGTCAAACTCAAAGAGATTAAAATTGGAGCAAGGGCTTCCAGTGTTGATTATTTCCCTATGGTGGGAGGATTAATTGATTCAAAAAAAACCTTAGAACTCTTCCCTCACATAAAAAAAGGAACTCATGTACAAAATCATCGATTGAGTCAATATGCCAATCTTTTTGTCATCAATGGTTTAGGAGGAAGAGGCTTTGTTCTGGCTCCTTACTTGGCTCATTTGCTTTGTGAACATATTATTCATCACAAAGAGCTTCCTTCCAATATCACCACGCACCGACTCTTTAAAAGATGGGCTAAAAAACTCTGAATTTTTTTATGCTCATTAACCAATCATTTATATTAAATCGATAAAATTCGTTAATTTTATTAAAAAGGAAAAAATTTGTTTAAAAATATTTTAAAAATTGTTGTTTTAGGGATTTTAGGGTTTTCAGCATTGGTTTATTTTACGGCCTCAAAACCCAATGCTATGGTTGCAAATGATGTTAATGGTACTACTTTATCCAAAGAGGCTTTACCTCAAAATTTTGAACTGGTTGGAACAGAAGGCTTAGTTGCAAAAGAGGAACTCTTTAAAGACAACATCGCTTCTTTGATTGTAGTGGGAAATCATGACTCTTTGGCTGTTGTAAAAGAGTTGAACCGTTTCTTTGAATTGAAAATACCTGTTGTTATGGTGGCCAATATTTCAAGCGCACCTTGGTTTGTGAAAAAAATGTTTATTCCAGGAAAACTTGAAGAGTTAAATCAAGGAAGTACTATTCCAATGATTTATGACTTTGATGGTTTTACCGTTCAAGCCTTGGGTGTTACTAACAATGAAAAAACAGCATTTATTGCGTATTTATTGGATGAGAAGGGAAATATCAATAAATTGTTTGAAGGAAAGGTTAAAGAAGGTGCTTTAGATGGCAGTATGAATGAAGAAGAGAAAAAAGCGGCACTTCTTCCTTTGGTTGAGATCATTAACTCTCAAGAGTAATATCTGACGTATAAGCAGTATTTAACTGCTTATACATCTCATTTTATTGATTTAAGAAATCGTTTTCTATTAAGGTGTCAACGAGTTGTTGCACCGAATCTACTGAACGAGCAAAAAGTTCTTTTTGCGATTGATTCAAATGCAACTCTATGACTTTTTCTACACCATTTTTTCCCAGCATAACAGGTACACCACTTACAATATCATTAAAACCATATTCACCTTCAAGCATCACAGCACATGGATATATCTCTTTTTTATCGTTTAAAATGGCTTCCACCATCAAGGAAGTAGCATGAGCAGGAGCATAATAGGCAGAACCTTTTTCAAGATATTTGACAATTTGAGCGCCACCATTTTTGGTTTTTTCAACGATATCTTCAATGTCTTCATCGCTTAAAACTTCGGTTAATGCCAATCCAGCAACCGTCGAGAAATTGGGCAGAGGAACCATATCATCTCCATGCCCACCCATAACCGATGATTCTATTTGTCCTGCTCCATAGCCCAGTTTTTCTAAGATAAAGTGAGACATTCGAGCACTGTCTAAAATTCCCGCCATTCCTACAATTTGGTTTCTTGGGAATCCCGATACTTTTAATGCTGCATAAACCATCGCATCCAAAGGATTTGAAACCACGATAACAATGGCTTTAGGTGCATACTCTTTAATTTCATTCATAACTTCTTTAAGTATCTTTGCATTGGTTAAAAGCAAATCATTTCGGCTCATTCCTGGAAGTCTAGGAAGTCCTGCCGTAATAACAATGAGTCGACAACCTTCTATATCTTTACCCTCTTGTGCATAAGTTACTCGAGTTGAGGATTTTGCAGCATTGGCTGATTGTGAAATATCTAATGCCATGGCTTTGACTAAATTTTGTTTAATATCTTTTAACACGATATGCGAACAGATATTCTTTGAAGCCAAAGTATACGCCAAAGTAGAACCAACATTACCTGCACCGATAATGGCTATTTTTTTCGTATCCAATATTCTTTCCTTGATTTTTTGTATTGAATTATATCATTTATTTATTGCATAGAAATAAAAAAAGGTAAGACCGAAGTCTTACCTTTTTTAAATGTGTTATCGAATTTATCCAATAATGGCGTTTAATGTTGCCGATGGTCGCATTGCTTTTGAAGCTTTTGCATCATCAGGTAAGTAGTATCCACCAATATCCGATGCTTTACCGTGGTTTGCAACCAATTCAGCAACGATTTTATCTTCGTTCTCTTTCATTGCTTTTGCAATAGGAGCAAATTCTGCTGCAAGATCTTTATCATCCGTTTGTTTTGCTAATTCTTCTGCCCAATACATCGCTAAATAGAAATGGCTTCCTCGGTTATCAATTCCACCTAATTTTCTTGAGGGTGATTTATCATTGATTAAGAATGTTCCCGTTGCTTTGTCTAAAGTATTGGCTAAAACTTGTGCTTTTTTGTTATTTTGAGTATTGGCTAAGTGCTCAAAAGATGCTGCTAATGCCATAAATTCACCCAATGAATCCCATCTTAAGTAATCTTCTTCAACAAATTGTTGAACGTGTTTAGGAGCACTTCCTCCTGCACCTGTTTCAAACAATCCGCCCCCTTTCATTAAAGGCACGATGGATAACATTTTTGCACTTGTTCCTAATTCTAAAATTGGGAAAAGGTCTGTGTTGTAATCTCTTAATACGTTTCCAGTTACAGAAATCGTATCTAAACCTTTTCTCATTCTTTCTAACGATTTTTTAGTGGCATCAACAGGAGACATAATGGTAATATCTAATCCTGTTGTATCGTGATCGGGTAAGTATTTTTTAACTTTTTTAATCATCTCAGCATCGTGAGCTCTGTTTTCATCTAGCCAGAAAATTGCTGGTGTATTTGATAATCTTGCTCTTGTAACGGCCAATTTAATCCAATCTTGAATTGGAGCATCTTTAGCTTGACACATTCTGAAAATATCACCTGCTTCAACATCAAAAGTAAATACAGCATTCCCCGCTTTATCAATCACTTTGATTTGTCCATTTGCAGCCGCTTGGAATGTTTTATCATGGCTTCCATACTCTTCAGCTTTTTGAGCCATTAAACCAACGTTTGGTACGGTTCCAATTGTTTTAACGTCTAATTTGCCGTTTGCTTTAAAGTCATCAACTACGGCTTTAAATGATTGAGCATAGCATCTGTCAGGAATCATAGCAATAGTATCTTCCTCTTTATCGTCTGCATTCCACATTTTCCCACCACCTTTAAGCATAGCAGGCATAGAAGCATCAACAATAACGTCAGATGGTACGTGTAAATTGGTAATTCCTTTTGCGGAGTTAACCATTGCAAGTCTTGGTTGTTTGGCATAAACAGCAGCAATATCCGCTTCAATTTCAGCTTTTTTAGCCGCATCAACTTGGTCTAACTTAGAGTATAAATCACCTAAACCGTTGTTGAAGTTTACCCCTAATTCATCAAATAACTTTCCGTGTTTTTCAATTAAATCTTTGAAATATACTTTAACCGCAAATCCAAACATAATGGGGTCAGAAACTTTCATCATTGTAGCTTTTAAGTGTAACGATAACAATACGTCTTCTTTTTTAGCTCTTTCAATCGTTTTAGCATAAAAATCTTGTAATGCTTTTGCACTCATAACCGTTGCATCGATAATTTCGCCTGCTAATACTTTTGTAGAAGCTTTTAATACCGTTTCTGCACCGTTTTTATCAAAAAATGAAATTTTTAAATCATCTGCTTCATCAAAAGTTTTAGAAACTTCAGAACCATAGAAATCTCCACCGTCCATGAAAGCGACGTCTGTTTTAGACTCTTTTGTCCATTCACCCATTCTGTGAGGGTTGTTTTTGGCATAGTTTTTAACCGCACTTGGTGCTCGTCTGTCTGAGTTTCCTTCTCTTAAAACTGGGTTTACTGCACTTCCTAAAATTTTTGAATATCGTGCTGTAATTTCAGGACTGGCATCGTAATTAGGAACATCATACCCTTTTGATTGTAACTCAGCAATGGCTGCTTTTAATTGCGGAATAGAAGCAGAAACATTAGGAAGTTTGATAATGTTTGTTTGTGGGTCTTGTGTCATTTCTCCAAGTTCAGCTAAATGATCAGCAATTTTTTGGTCTTCTTTTAAGTTTTCAGGGAAGTTTGCAAGAATTCTTCCTGCAAGTGAAATATCTTTTGTGACCATCTCAATACCTGAGCTTTTTGTAAAAGCTTGGATGATTGGTAAGAACGAATAAGTAGCTAAAGCCGGTGCTTCATCAACTTTTGTGTAAATGATTTTTGACATAGTGTTTCCTCTTGATTGATTACAATTTTTAAAACCGTAATTTTAAATGTGCCGTATCTTATCATTTATCGTATCAAGGGAAAATTATATTGTCATTGGAAAAAATATTAATGTAACTTTTGTTTCATTTTTTCACAACTTTTAATTGACTTTTTTCCATAAGTCTTTAATAATTGCCGGTTTTTCATCTTTTTTTATGGTATCAAAGATAGAGATTTCGCTCTGCTTATCTGTTTTTATTTTAGGTGCTACTTTAGGTGTCACTTGCTCTTGTACTTTTTGTGGAGCCTCTTTTTTAACAGGAGTAATTGCTTTAGGATTATTGTTGATGTGATTAACATGCTCTTGATAACTTCCTGAAAAACGATGTAAATTGGTGCGATTGTCTTTCACAAAATACAAATAATTGGTTTTTGCAGGAAAGATTGCTGACTTGATTGCATCTAAAGAGATAGCACAAACAGGGTGTTGTGGAATCCCTTTATTTAAATACGTATTATAATAACTTTTATCTTCACGTATTCGTGCTGCGGTAATTTTTTCGTGAGAGTAGTGTGCATAATTAAGCGTACCATCCATTTGTAAAGGCATTCCTTTATTTAAACGATTGTAAATAACACTTGACACCAATGGCATCTCCTCTTTTGAAGCAGCCTCTTTTTGTATCACAGAGGCAATGGAAATATAGTAATACCAATTTTGTTTATTGTATTCGCCAAATATTTTTTTACTGAACTCTTCATAACGTCGATTGGTATAACTGATTAAATAATAGATTAAATTCTCTTCACTCATTCCTATGGGTAAACTGTATGTTTCAGCTAAAATATTGCCATCGGCTCTAAAAGCATACTTACGATATGCCTTAAAAAGCTTGGCTTCGGATAAATTCATTAACGAAGCCACCTCTTTTAAAAAGAAATAATAGGTCTCTCCAGGAATAAGTGTCACCTCTTTTAATGCCGCTTTTGAGGTGACAAGTTTATATAAAAAATCGGCTTTGGTCATTTTTTGTGTTTTTAAATCAATCCAGCCTTGTTGAGGATAACCCAAAAAACGTACCAAGGTTTTATCAATCGCATTTAATTCATATCCACTTTTATTTAAGTATGTTATAATGGCACTTGTTGAGCCTTTAGGAATATATATCACTTTTGTAGAAAAAACAGGAAGGGTCACATAAAACAATACAATAACACAAATTATTAGGAAAAACTCTATTATGTTGACTGCCATTAAACTTTTATTTATCTCGATTTTTATCTTTTTTGTTGGACTTTTTTTTATTTTATCTTCTGGCATACGTATTGAGAAGTTTTCCTTTGCAAGCATTAATGTTTCGAAATTGTATATAAAATTAGATAAAAAGCTTATTGTACAAATTGATGAAATCACACTGCCAGCAACTTCAAGAACACAAAACTCAACCAATGACATAAAAAAACACATTGGCTACATTCCAACCTTACTGACAATTTTTCAAAAAATAGACATCGAATCTCTTAAAATTAAAAACAATGAATTTACCATTACCATAGATGAATCCATTTTTTATATTGACAATAAGTTTATCAACATTGCAGCTAAGCCTGTTTTAGACGATGCAACCGTCACTTTAAATTTATACTCTTTATTCCTAAAAGATTATGATTTGGTTTTTGATGGGCTTTTACGAGCCAATTTGGAGACAGAAGATATGCTTTTTTCGGGCAATATGCTCTATAAAACGATTGAAATGAATTTAAATGCTCAAACCAATGACGATGTGATAGATTTTGTCATAAAAAGCAACAAAACCTTTGAAAATCTTCATTTTGTTAGAGATTTTATCCGTTTACATCCAAGTATTGAAGAGTGGATGTATGATAATGTAACGGGCATTATGAATTTAGAGTTCTTACAAGGGCAACTTCACCGAGATACTTTTATACCCATTTTAAGCTCTCTTGATGGTAAAGCACTCATTGAAGATGCCAACATTACATTCCATCGCGCCGTTGCTCCTGTAAAAACACCTCTGTTAAGTGTTACATTTAAAAACGACAATCTCTATTTTGATTTGGAAAAGCCGATGTTTAAAGACATTGATATTCAAGGCAGTCAAGTGGTAATTCACGCCTTAAGTGGGGAAGAAGAACCTTCAAATATTGTCATTGATTTAAAAACCCAACATCGTTTAAGTCAAGATATCTTGGATATTTTACAAGCATATAAAATTACACTGCCCATTATTCAATTAGAAGGTTCCACTCAATCACAATTGGCAATTCAACTCTATTTTAAAGAGTACAGTTTACACACCAAAGGTCTTTTTACAGCACAAAATGCCTCATTTTCTCTTAATGGATTTGATTTCTTTGCCCATAATGCTTTCGTTGAACTCAATGATTCTTTGGTGACAATAAAAGATTCACATGTTCGTGTTGATGATCTGCTTGAAGCTCAATTAGACCTTAACATTGATACTCATACCCAAACAGCCCAAGGCAAAACCACGATAAAAAATTTGAACATTCAAAGTCAAAAAACACCTCTTATTGGTATTGATACCATTGATTCTGATATCGTAATTGACTACACCCGTTTTACAAAAATCACGTTCCCTCAACTTTTTACTCAAATTTCTGTTTTAAAAGATTTTACAAACATCGATATCACGAATTTAACCTTTGTACACTCCTATTCACCGCTTTTACAAGACCTCAATATCAAAGAGGGGACACTCAATCTTAATTTACACGATAAAAATACCATTGATTTTAGAGCAACTTTACGAAATGTGGATTTCCCCATACAGTACAAAGATGGCTCAAAGCTTAATAATATTTCACTCTATGGGCAAGTCAATTACAATAAACTTTTCATCAACTCTTTGGATGAAAAAATTAAAATTCGTGTTGAAAATGACAAAAATTTTTTAACGCTTCAAGAGTTTGACATTGTCAATAAAACCGACACATTACTCAAAAAAGATTCCAATGAAACACCCATAGAGATTAAAGGAATCAACTCCAATATTATTTTAAATGAGAAACAAAAACTGCTTGCCGATAGCTATACCTTGCATTTAAAAAAAGAGGCATTGGATTTATCACTCCAGCACAAAGGAGGGAGTCTTGACTTTACCAAAGACTCAAAGAAGCAGATATCTTTTCATGCTCAAACCATGACCGATACTTTTATGAACAGTTTATTGGGGATTGAAAACTTTTTTCAAGATGGAACTTTTACTCTGCTTGCACAGGGTACATCCGAACTTCTTAAAGGCAATGTCGTTGCAACGAACAGTAAAATTAAAGAGTTGGCATTGTTAAATAATTTGATTACGTTTATTAATACCACTCCTGCTATTATCAATCCTTTATTGGCGATTCCAACTATTTTTGGAATGGCAAACAATAAAGGATTTAATTTAGCAGGGTATCGAATAGTGGAGGGGAGTTTGGATTTTACGTATAATTTAAAAGATGACTTTTTTTATATTGAACAACTTCACACCATTGGCAATATGGCAGATTTTAAAGCCACAGGTGTTATTGATTTAACTCAAAGAACCATAGACAGCGATGTTATAATTATCTTTTTAAAAGATTACAGTAAAATCATTGATTATGTTCCTGTGGTAAATTATCTTTTCTTAGGGGATGAAAAAAACATTTCAACCTCGGTTCAAATCCATGGAAGTTTAGATGACCCACAAATTCAAACCAATCTCACACAAGATGCCGCCGGTGCTTCAATGAACTTCATAAAACGTATTTTTAATCTTCCCGCTAAAGGAATTGAGCTTCTTAGCCCTTCTAAAGAAGAGTAAATTATCATATTTTATTTTGATAATGACTATTATTAATAAACATTTAAGTTTAACTTTTTTATAATTCTGATAACTATTATCAAGTAATAATTATAAAGGAGTTTTTGTGAGTCAAGAAATATTAAATCATTTTGGTCATTTTAAAAGTTTTAAATACGACCCAAATCTTAACACGTTCGTAGCAGTCAAACACCATATTGACATTGATATTCAAGAGATGCTTGACATTACCTATGTTCTTGAAAACAATTTTATCCCTTATAAAATTTGCAGTGGTTTTAACATTCGAGTTTTAAAAAAAAGGAGATAAGATGAAATTTGGATTTGAGCAAAATGAAGAGTTCCTGCCTACATTTGATAAATTTAAGGATACGTTTTCCCAAAGAAAGCTTTTCTTGGAGTTTTTTAACAATCAAGTCAAAAAAGAGCTTAGATTTAATAAGCAAGAGATTTGTTCATGCAAACATTTTTCTTTGTGTGACATATTTAAACAAAAAATTCTACGCTTATTACATGTAAGTTTTGTGCCATTTACTGTTAATTGTACTCCTAAACATCCGATTAATAAACCGATAGTTTTTTTTGATGCACATTTGCAAAAATTACTACACAACCGCCATATGCCAAAGATTAATACTCATAAACAGTCAAAAAATTATGATTTAGCATTTGAACTTTTTAATATGATAGGTGGCACAAAACTTACGTTTAAAATCAATGCTCAAAACTCTTTTGAGCAGTTTATTTTAAACAAGCTTTTAAAAGATCAAAAAACACGAACCATTGAAAAAAAGAGTGATTCGATTAATATTATTTCATCACAAGTCTATGATATCAAGATATTTCCTTATTGGCAAATGCTTGAAAACAGCCAATTGCTTATTGATGAACACATTAAAAAGGCCGTCAATTGTATCAAAGAGACTTCCTATAAAAATGTCTATTTGGTCTATCCTAAAAATGACCAATTTTACAAACACATTGAGGTAAAAATACCAGAATTTGAAACCAAACAATACAACGATTATGGAATAAAGCTTATCCCTTATTCTTTACGTTCAATTTTAAAATAAAAGGAAAAACTATGGCAAGTGCTATATTTTATGCAAGCAGTACGGGTAATACTGAAATTATTGCAAAACAAATTGCAAAAACACTGGGTATTAATAATATTTTTGATATTTCAAATATCAATATTGAAAAAATCAATGACTACGATAAACTGATTTTTGGTGCTTCTACTTGGGGCGATGGCGATTTGCAAGATGATTGGGACGATGCGTGGAATGAGTTTTGTAAACTTGATTTTACAGGAAAAACCGTTGCCCTTTTTGGTTTAGGTGATCAAGAATCATACAGCGATAACTATGTTGATGCCATGGGAACCATTTATGAACAAGTGATTCAAAACGGTGCTAAAGTTGTAGGTTTTACAAGTTCTGAAGGCTATGACCATGAAGAGTCTAAAGCACAAAAAGCCGATGGTGATTTTGTGGGATTGGCGTTAGATGAAGACAATCAAAGTGATTTAACCCATGACCGAATTGCTCTTTGGTGCAATCAAATTAAAGATGAGTTGGTTTAATGGAAAATATTAAACATATTGTTGATTATGGAACGCTAGGCATTTTAGGGGTTATGAGTCTTTTGGTGGTAATGTATGCCATCGAAAGAGCTTTGTTTTTCAAAAATATTGATTTGTCCTGTTATAAAACCAAAAATGAAATCGAACGTGATGTCACTAAAAATTTGACCATTATCTCTTTGATTGGTTCAAATGCTCCCTACGTAGGTCTTTTAGGAACGGTTGGTGGAATTATGGTCGTATTTTACGAAATTGGTATGAGCGGTGGGGCGTTAGATACATCAAAAGTGATTGTGGGTCTGGCATTGGCATTAAAAGTAACAGCAGCGGGTCTGATAGTCGCGATTCCTGCGACGATTATTTACGGTGGATTTTTGAGAAAAGTGGATTTAAAAATAAGTGAGTGGGAAGATGAAATCATTAAAAAAGGTTGAGGGAATCAACGTCGTCCCACTTATTGATGTTATGTTGGTTTTGTTAGCCATTATATTAACGGTTTCTTCGTTTATTGCATTAGGAAAAATCGAAATAGCATTACCTCAAGCCTCATCTCATACCAAAATTGAGCCCAAACAGTTTGAGATATTAATTACGGCTTCCAAGCAGTTTTATGTCAACGATGAAGAGGTTACTAAAGAAGAGTTAATCTCTAAAATTGACACGTTAACCAAAAAAGATTTGGTGGCAGTCAGTGCTGATAAACTCGTACCTTACGAAGAGTTTATTTTTGTTATTGATATATTAAAGCAAAAAAATATCGAAAAAATATCCATGGTGGTGAAAAAATGAATGAGATTATCACCATTGATACTAAAACCCTTTTTACGAACAATGAAAAAACCATCCAAATCTCACACAATGGTAAAGTATATGTCTTACGAATTACCAAAGAAGATAAACTCATTTTGACAAAATAAGCTTTTTTTTATACACCTATGAACAAAATACAAAGAGAATTATGATCTTTGTATTTTATAAAACTAAAGCGCCATATCCTGTTTTATGTTGCCCAAAATGGTAAATTTTGCACCATTTTCATACGAATACGATACCCTTCCCATGAGTTGAAGTTTTACAATAATACTGATCAATCTTAATCCAAGTGTTTCTTGTGAGATTTCTTCAAACTCTTTTTTAAGTCCTTTTCCATTGTCTTTGATGATTAATAAAATTTCATTATCGTTTTGTTGAGTAATACCAATACAAAGTTCTGGGTTTTTATGATGAGTAAACGCATATTTAAAAGAATTGGTAACCAACTCATTTAAAATCAACCCATACGGCATGGCTGTCTCTATATTTAAATCGATTTCATCAATTTCAAACAACAAAGCAACCTTATTTTTTTTGTCATAGGTTTTTGCAATGGTGCGGATAAGTTCTATGACATAATTTTTAAAATCTATTTTATTTAAATTGGCAGATTCATACAATTTACGATGTAACAGCTCCATAGTATAGATTCTTTCTTGAATATCAACCAAAATTTTCTTTGTTTTTTTATCTTCTATCTCCTCTTCTTGTAACTCCAGTAAACTAATGGTTAATGCCAAATTGTTTTTGACTCGATGATGAATCTCTTTTAATAAAATCTCTTTTTCTTCCAAAGATTTTGAAATCTCTTTGGTTTTTTCTTCCACTTTTTGATCCAATGTTTTAATACTGTTTTCAAAAAAATCCAACATGGAATCAAACGATTTTCCCAAAATACCAATGTCATCTTCGCCTTTTACTTGACTTCTGATATTTCTTTCTCCTTGATTAACCAAAAGGGCAGTTTTAGTCAGTGTATTAATATTTTTTAGAATTCTTCTGAAAATAAAAAAAATCAAAATAAAGCTTATGCCAATTGCCAAAAGTGTTTCTGGCAATAAAAAGAAAATTTTTACTTTATTTTTTAAAACCAACTCCTCTTTATTGATGGAATAAATCAATAAAAAAGGAGTTTGTTTTTGTGAATTTAAATTTAAATCGATAATCCAAGTAAATACCTCTTTGTCTTCTATGGCATGCAAAAAGGGGCTTTCTTGCTCTTTTAGCTCTAAAATCTTTTTTAAAGATAAATTTCCTGTTGGGATATTATCCACATTAGAAAGTTTACTTAATTGATATTTTGCTTTTCTTTTTTCCTTATCTTTTTCATAAAATATGCTTTCATCCTCTTTATTGGCTTGTGAGTTAATCCATGTCAATGCCATTTTAGTGCTGCTTAAATTAGAATCAATAAGCACACCCGTGGATAGATGTTCTTTTATACTTTTTTCAAACTTCATATGATTGGGATTTAACTCTTTTATCTCGCATGACAAAGTCACTGAAGTACCAAAAACTTCAAAAGGGTAGGTATAGAATAAAGGTCCTCTTTTTTGATAATTTTTTGAAGAAGTATTGATTTCATGTTCAATCCACTGTTTTGTGTTGGCTTTTTTACTCTTTGCGTTATTAAAAGAAACAGAGCAATATTGAGAAAGAGGGCTTTGTTTGATTTTTTCTATTAATTCATAAGACGTAAACTCTTTTGATTTTAAATCAAGCGTCAAAAGTTGATTTTCTATCTCTTTTTTAATAAAGTTTACCTCTAACTCTCTTTGCATTGTTATGGCTTTTCCCATAACACTGATTTGGTCTTTTATCATACGCAACGAATGAGTAATATTTTCCAATTCATTTTTTAAGGCTTGTTGCTCAACACGAGGAATCGAAAGAATAAATCGAACAAAAATAAAAAAAACAATAAAAATCAAAAAAGCAATAATAACTTTAGTTGCAAACGAGTAAGAATGAAAACTAAACAGCTTCATAATCATTCTTTAGACATTTTATTTTATATCCTTCTTCATATAAATTCTCAAAAAGATTAACATTAAGCCTTGTTTTGAGACGATAAATTAAAGAACGCAGCTTTGCTAAATCATAAACATCTTCTCTCCAAATGAAGTTAAAAATGGAATCAAAACTCATGACACTTCCTGGTCTTTGGGTCAAAATTTCAAATAATTTTTTTTCATTTTTTGTTAATTTAAAAAGAGTATTATCGACATAAAGCTGCTGTTCAATTCGATTGTATTTAATGTTTTGAGTAAGAGAGATAAACTCTTGTTGAAGTGGTTCAAAAAGTTTTCTGTTTTTAAAAAAGAATTGATGCTTATGTAAGGTTGTATTAATCGTAACTTTAAGTTCTTCAAACCGACAAGGCTTCAATAAGTAAGCATAAGGTTCTGCCTCCATGGCTTGTTTAAGTATGTTATCATTGTAATACGACGTCAAAAAAATAATAGGAATTTGAAAATTCTTCCAAATATAGTTTGCCACATCAATGCCTGTTTTTGAAGCATTTAAATTGATATCAATAAGAGCCATATCAGGATAGTGATTTTGGACATGCACCATTGCATTATCAGGTGTTGTAGCTATTCCACTTACGTCCAAACCCATTTTTTTAAGTTTTAATTCCATAGCCATCGCTAAAATTGGTTCATCTTCTACGATTAATACTTTGAAATGTTTATCTTTAAGAAAATTCTTTGACATTTTTAATTATCCTTTCACTTTTGATAATGATACTCAAAGATAGCTTATTATTTAATTTATAATTGATTTTAATATTAATTATCATAATATCATTTTTAAATCATTTTTTATGACTATAATTCAACGTATAAATACAAACTATACATCATTTTTGTCCTTTGTGTAGTTTGTATTTTCTTAAAAAAAACAAAACAAGCCAAAATATATTTATTAGTAGCCAACTGTACTCTAGGAGGAGAAAAAATGAAAATTGCAAAAAGCGTTGCTGCCTTACTTTGTGCAAACATTGCATTAATTGCTGCAGAAAATACTATAAAGCTTGAAGAAGTTACTGTTACGAGTGCCTCAGGACACGAACAAAAAATTACCGATGCTCCTGCATCTATTTCGGTTATTTCGCAAGAGGATTTAAGCAAAAAACCTTATACCAATTTGCTTGATGCCGTTAAAGATATTGAAGGCATAGACATAGGAGAAACCCGAGATAAATCGGGTCAAGGAGGAGTGAGTATTCGAGGTATGGGTGCTGATTATACCTTGATTTTAATTGATGGGAAAAAACAAAATAATCACGGAGATATCTATCCCAACAATTTTGGAGGCTTTCAATATGCCAACATCCCACCTTTGTCAATGATTGAACGAATTGAAGTCATACGAGGTCCCATGAGTACCCTTTATGGTGCTGATGCCATGGGTGGTGTAGTGAATATTATTACCAAAAAAATATCTCATGAATGGGTGGGTTCTTTTACTCAAAGTCAAACCTTTCAAAGTGACAGCCAATTTGGAAACGATAAAACCTCTGATTTTGCCATTATGGGACCACTTATTGACAATGTATTGGGGTTAAGTTTACGAGGAAGCTATTACGATAAAGAGGCTTCAAATCCACAAAGCAGTTCAGGAACAACCTTTGGTGGTGCAGGCAAAACCATGGACAACCAAAATTGGTCAGCAGGAGCAGGGCTTACGTTGACACCCAATGAAAATCATACCATTAAATTGGATTATGATGTTTCCAAACAAAAATACGATAACTCTGAAGGAGATGTGGGAACCGTTGACAGCTATGAAACCATTTACAACAATCAAAGAGTAGGGTATGCCAAAATTCAACGAATGGAACGAGAACAATGGGCATTAAGCCATGAAGCTTTTTGGGATTTTGGAAAAAGTACTGTGGGTGTTCACTACATTGAAACTGCCAATTTAGGACGAAGTTTACCTTTAAATGCTACAGAACGTGCGTATATTAATGCCAATAAAGCCGGATGGGGAAGTTTAGCAGGAGCAATGGCAGACCCCAATTTCTTAGCCCTTATGCCAAGACCCAGTCGAACACTTGAATCAAAAACTACGACGTATAATGCAAAATACGAGTTGCCTTTTGAAAAACATTATGTTACGTTAGGAGCAGAATACATCGATGGTGAACTCGAAGACGGTGTTTTTGGTATGACCAGCTCGGCAACCACACAAAGTGGAGTGGTTCAAAGTTATGAACAGTGGGCTTTATTTGCAGAAGATAACTGGAGTTTGGTCGATGATTTTACTATCACTACAGGAATACGATACGATGACCATAACTCATTTGGAAGCCATACCAGTCCCAGAATTTATGGTGTTTATAATCTTTCAAGCAATTGGACACTCAAAGGAGGAGTGGGAACAGGATATAAAACACCCAAAACAACGGATCTGTTTGATGGAATTACAGGATTTGGAGGACAAGGAACTTCTCCTTGGGTTGGAAATCCCGATTTACAACCAGAAAAGAGTGTCAACAGTGAAATTGCCTTATATTATACCCATGAAGCAGGGCATAATTTTAATTTAACCTTCTTTAAAAATGATTTTAAAGATAAAATAGAGAGCGTGACCGTTACTCAAAATCAACTTCCTCCTGAATGGGCAGGGATTAAAACCTCTTTTAGTCAAAAACAAAATGTAGGAGATGCCACCATTCAAGGAGTTGAATTAGCAGGAAAATATCAAATTCTTGACTCGTTAGCACTTAAAGCCAATTACACCTATGTGGACTCAAAAAGAGACGATACCAATGAACCTTTAGGGACATCGGCAAAACATCTTTACAATGCCACTTTAGATTGGAAAGCCACACCAAAGTTCAGTACGTTTATCAAAGTTTCAGGAGAAAAAGATCGATGGCGAAATAATGACGATTTAGATTACTATAAAGATTATTATGTTTTTGATTTAGGAAGTTCATATAAACTTGCAAATAACATCACCTTTCATGCACGAGTGAATAACCTTTTAGACAAAGATTTCACCAGCACAACCACATACACAGACGATACCAATACGCTTCAAGAAGCTTACGATTACAACTTAGCACAAAAACGACGAGAATTTTGGTTGAGTATGCAAGTAACTTTTTAAAATAAACAGTGCAAACGCACTGTTTATCTCTGTACTTAAAATATTGCGAGTTATTATCATTATATTAATAAACCGTTAAAACTGACACGTTATGATTTCAAAATTAAACACAAAGGAACGATATGAAAAAGAGCATTTTAGCTTTGTTGGTTGTAGCCCTAGGAGCTACTTCTGTATTGGCACACAATATTTGGGCGTCCAAAAATAAAAAAGAGGTCAAACTCTATTTTGGAGATTGGGCCGATGATGTTTTAGAAAAAGGGGAACGTCTTAATATGATTAAAACGGAGATAATTTTACCCTCGAACAATGTTAAACACATCTCACGAGAAGAAGGATATATTTTAATTGAACTTGAACAATCTCTTGATACGGTTGTTATTAATGAACGAGAACCCAGAAAAAGCCGAATCAACCAAAACCTAAGTCGAAGTGTCACCGCAGCAAGAGCAGGGAGAAATGATCTAATTGCATTAGCCACTCTTGATATGATACCACAAAAACCAAACAGCAATACGTTTACTGTAGTATATCAAGGTACCCCCTTAGCTAAAAAAAGTGTCACCGTATATTCTCCTACAACATGGAGCAAAACCTTTAGAACCAATGACAAAGGGGAGTTTACCCTCCATACTCCTTGGCAAGGTGAATACATGATAGAGGTTAAACATGAAGACAACACAGCGGGAAAAATCAATGAAAAACCCTATGAAAGTACAAACTATACAACGACATTAACATTTAACGTACAAAATGGAATTGCTTGGGGCAGACCCCTTCCATTGGCACAATAAAGGATTCTCGTGTATAAGAAATTTTGGTTTAAAGCACATTTTATTTTAGGATTGGCATTTGGCTTTATATTGTTAATTACGGCAACAACTGGGGGTTTACTCTCTTTTGAAAAAGAGATATTAAAATTGATTAATTCCAAAAGTTATGTTGTAGCTGTTCCAAACGATGTCAAAAAAGCTCAAGCGCATGAAATGATTGCCGCTTTAAAACAACACATTCCTGATGCGAAAATCAACGCGGTAACCTTATCTTCAAATCCAACGAGTTCAGCGGTTATTACGATTGCCTCATCAAACCCACAACAACGAAAAGGCATCAATTATTATATCAATCCTTATTCCTGTGAACTCTTACCTCATATCCAAGGTGAAAGCTTTTTTAAAACGGTAGAAGATATTCACCGAAGATTGATGTTAGGTAATGTGGGGAAACAACTTGTTGGGGTAAGCTCTATTGTTCTTGTTATTTTACTTTTTAGTGGACTTTATTTGTATTTTCCCCGACTTAAACGAACTTTTTTAGCCAGTTTTACTTTTAGTTTTAAAAGTAAAGGACGATACTTTTTACACAGTATTCACTCCAGTATAGGTTTGTGGGTTTTACCGTTATATCTTGTAGCCGTTTTAACGGGTCTGTATTGGTCTTACGATTGGTATCGACAAGGTTTACACACGCTAAGTGGTGTTGCCTTGCCTGTAAAACCTACAATGAATGTCAATAAAAGTGCCCAAAATCGTATGGATACACTGGCTTTAGAACAAAACAAAAAAGAACCCCAGCTAAACAGAAAAAAGTCTACGATAACAGTTGACACACAACTCAGTAAAGCGTTTAAAATGTTTGAAATCTTTTTACAAAAAGAGTATTCCAGTGCCACGATTAGAGTTCCTAACAAGGGCAGTGTGTATACCATTTCTTACTTTGATGAAGATATTATCCACTCAAGAGCTCGAAATCAAATGCAAATTGATATTCACAGTTGGGAGCTTTTAAAACATGAACGCTATGAAAACAAACCACTGAATGAAAAACTCATAGGCAGTATGCTTCCTTTACACAGCGGAGAATATTTTGGAATCATAGGTCAAACGCTGATGTTTATTGCTTCCATGCTTATGCCTTTGTTTGCTATTACGGGGTTAATGCTTTATCTTAATCGAAAACAAAAAAAGAAAAAAAAGGCATAACATGAAACGAAAACTTCTTTTATTGGCAGTTGCTGCAATATTATTAAGTATAAGTTATGCCACTTATGCCTATTTTAATCCATCAAAAGATACCAATAATGAACGCTTAAGCACCAAAGTCATTAAAGGCAACATTGAAAATCTTGTCACGGCAACAGGAACCATTAATCCCAAAGATTATGTTGATGTGGGGGCGCAAGTTTCAGGACAATTAGAAGTATTGCATGTTGAATTGGGTGATGTGGTTAAAAAAGGGGATTTACTTGCCCAAATAGATGTCACGGTATTCAAAGCCAAAGTGGATCAAAGTAAAGCCCAACTTAAATATCAAGAAGCCCAACTCAAAGAGAAAATTGCGCAATATGAACTGGCACAAATACTTTATACCCGACAAGAAAAACTCTATGAAAACAATGCAACCAGTTTAGAATCATTGCAAAATGCCAAACTCTCACTGCAATCAGCAACTGCCCAAATTGAGATGCTTAAAGCTCAAATTGAACAGAGTAAATCAAGTATTCAAGCCGATGAAGCCAACTTGGAATATACTCGTATATATGCTCCCATGGAGGGAACCGTTGTTTCAATTAGTGCCAAACAAGGACAAACGCTCAATGCCAATCAAAGCGCACCTGTCATTTTACAAATTGCCGATTTATCCACCATGACGGTTAAAGCAGAGGTTTCAGAAGCCGATATTACCAAGCTTAAAAAAGGGATACCTGTCTATTTTAAAACCTTAGGCAATAACAGAAAATGGAACAGTACGCTTGATAAAATTGAACCCACACCCGTTGTAGAAAACAATGTCGTTTTATATAACGCTTTGTTTGATATTGAAAACAAAGACGGACATCTGATGACCTATATGACAACACAAGTCTTTTTTGTGCTTGGAAGTGCAAAAGATGTCTTAACGGTTCCCCTTTCGGCGGTGCAACGAAAACAAAAAGAGAGTTTTGTAACGCTGTTACTTGAAGAGGGAACACTAAAAGAGCAAAAAGTTGAATTGGGCGTTTCCAATCGGATTCATACAGAAGTTATTTCTGGTTTAAAAGAGAATGACACGGTATTGATTAATCAAGCTACTGCTCAAAGAAATGGCAATAATAAGCCAAGAAATGGCTTTGTACCAGGAATGAAACCATAATATGAAAACAAATACTCCCCTTATACAATTGCAAAATATCACCAAAATCTATAAAAACGGTGAAACCATTTTAAAAGTTCTTAAAGAGGTTAACCTTGAAATTTATCAAGGCGAATTTGTGGCTATTGTAGGAGCAAGTGGAAGCGGAAAATCAACTTTGATGAATATTTTAGGATGTCTTGACAAACCCACTCACGGAAAATATCTTTTTAACGCTCAAGATGTCTCTTTGTTTTCAAAAGATCAATTGGCAAGTTTACGAAGAGAATCCTTTGGATTTGTCTTCCAAAGTTATAATCTAATTCACTCTTTAAAAGCACATGAAAACATTGAAGTTCCAGCCATTTATGCCAATATTTTACCCCAAGAGCGTTTCAAAAAAGCCCAAGAGTTACTGGAATATTTAAATTTAAAAGAGAAAACCCATAATTATCCTTCCCAGCTTTCAGGAGGACAACAACAGCGTGTCTCCATTGCACGAGCTTTAATGAACGGAGGAGCTATTATTTTAGCCGATGAACCCACCGGAGCGTTAGACAGTAAAAGTGGGCAAGAAGTCATGAAACTTTTTAATGAACTTTCTCAAAAAGGGCATACCATCATTTTAATTACACATGATATGGAAGTAGCTTCACATGCTCACCGAATTATAGAGATAAAAGATGGAGAGATTATTAAAAATTCTCAACCCAAAATCAATACAAAAAATATTTCATTGTCTCCTTTACAACAACACAACAGCTCTAAACTCAATGAGATATACGAATCCACTAAAAGTGCAATGATTTCACTTAAAATGAATCTTTTTAGAACGATTTTAACCTTGTTGGGTATTGTTATTGGGGTGGCTTCTGTTATTGCCATGCTTGCCATTGGAGACGGGGCAAAAAAAGAGGTGTTAGACCGTATTAGTGCCATGGGTACCAATCTTTTAGTGATTCGTCCTGGTATGCCAACAGGAAGAGGGCATGGAGGCATTAAAACACTTGTTTATGAGGACGTTGAAGCCATCAAAGAGGTAAAAAATATTCTTTGGGCTATTCCTGAAACCAAAAAAGATGTTACGGCACGATACGGAAACAATGATCAAACCACTAAAATCAACGCCACAACGGCAGATTATACGCATGTAAGAAAATGGTATGTTTCTCAAGGAAGCTTTTTTACGCAAGAAGATAATAATAATCTTGCCAAAGTAGCCGTGATTGGACAAACCGTAGCACAAGCACTTTTTGGCACTCAAGACCCCATTGGAAAGTTTATTTTAATTGATTCTATTATGTTCCAAGTGATTGGTATTATGAATAAAAAAGGGGCTAACGCTTTTGGAGAAGATGAAGACGACGTCATTTTTACTCCTTTTTCCAGTGGAAATTTACATATTATTGGGCAAACCTATTTAAGAAATGTTACGGTTGCCATGGATGATTTATCGCTCATTGAATCAACTGAAAATGAAATTAAACGTTTACTCATTCAACGCCATGGTGTAGAAGATTTTAGGATTTTAAATATGGCATCACTCATTGAAGATGCCACAAAAACTCAAAACACCTTAACCATTTTACTGGGTTCTATTGCTGCCATTTCTTTGCTTGTGGGCGGAATAGGGGTGATGAATATTATGTTGGTGAATGTAACAGAACGTACCAAAGAGATCGGTATTCGTATGGCAACAGGTGCTAGGATGCGTAACATTTTACAGCAATTTTTAATTGAAGCATTGGTGGTTTCTGCTTTGGGTGGAATGATAGGTATTGTTATTGGTTTAGGCGTTACTTTGATTCTAAATCTTTTGGGAACTGCCGTTGAATACTCAATTTTACCGATAGTTTTAGCCTTTTCGTGTGCCTTTTTGACCGGACTTATTTTTGGATATTTGCCTGCCAAAAAAGCAGCCAATTTAGACCCAGTTGAAGCATTGGCTTCAAAATAAGGAAAAATATATGAAAAAACAGATTATTTTTGTAAGCTTCTTGGCTTTATTTTTTAGTGCCTGTTCGTCGGCTCATTTGCAGGTTAAAAGCCAATATGAATTGCCCAAGAACCTTGAAAACCAAAACGTTGCGTTGGTTAAACCAACGTGGTGGGAAGAGTTTAAACTTCAAGAGTTAAATGCCTTAGTTGAACAATCCCTTGAAAACAATTCAGATATGCTAATGGCGTTACAAAAGATAGAACAAGCCAAACTGCAACTGAACATTGCACAAGCCTCCTATTTTCCTACTGTGGATGCCAGTGCCAACACTTCAAGCAATAAAAAAAGAGAGTACAAAGAAAACTATGCCAATAGCGAATCCACCATCGCCTCTTTGAGTATGAAATATGAACTGGACTTATGGGGAAAAATACGAGCATCCAATAGCATAGCGCAAGCGGCATTAACAATGACGCAATATGATTTAGATACCATAAGATTAAGCCTTATTTCAACCTTGGTTCAAACCTATTTTGAATACATTGCCAATCAAGAAAAAATCGCATTGACCCTTGAAGTCTTCGAAAACGAAAAACAAGAGTTTGACATTATGCAAAAAAAGTATGAGCTAGGAAGTATCAGTGCTTTGGATTTAAGTCAACAAAAAAGTTCTTTGTTGTCGTATGAATCAACTTTGGCAACACTTTATTTTCAAAAACAGACTCTTCACAGCACTCTTGCTTTACTTGTGGGAAAACCCTCGCAAGAATTAGAGTTACAAGAGAGCTCTTTTGAAAAAATTGCTGTTCCCAAAGTGAGTGAAAATCTCTCTTCAACACTGTTACTCAATCGTCCCGATGTTGCCAAAGCGTATGAACAAATACAAAGCAGTAATGCCTCCATTCATATGGCTTTTGCTTCACAATTTCCAAGCTTTTCTCTTACAGGAAGTGCCGGACAAGCCAGTGTTTCTTTACTCTCTTTGAGTAATCCTACAACAACATTAGGTCTGGGATTGGGATTGAATTTAAATTTATTTGACCAAGGTGCATTAAAAAATCAAGTTAAAATTGAACAATCAAAAGCCAAAGAAAATGTCGAGAACTATAAAAAAGTTCTTTTAACAGCTCTTAAAGAAGTGGAAGACTCTCTCAACAGTGTATATACCAATAACCTACAAAATGAGTTAAAAGAGTCCATATTGCAACAAGAAGATAAAACTCTTTATCTTTCACAATTGCAATACGAATATGGATTAATTGATTTTTCTTCCTTATTGGATGCGAAAAAAGCCCATACACAAGCCAAAGAAGCAGTGGTCAATCAAAAGTTATCGTATTTATCTTCATTGGTGACTTTACAAAAATCATTGAGTTCCAGTTGGTTTGAAAAGGAAGATTAGTCTATAACTTTAATAATCACTATCAAATTAATTTAAAACTAAGTAAGCTTTTTATATCATTACAATAATCATTATCAAGTAAGATCAAGGGGTTACTATGGAACAGGCTTATTCAAACAGTTATGAAAAAAGAGCCTTTCTTTTTTCATTTTTAATACACAGCACACTTTTTGGTTCGTATTTATTGTATCACTACCATAATCCCATCGAAATCAAAAGTAAATCCGAAGTTATTTCACTGCAACTTGCCAGTTTTGAACTGCCCAAACAAAATGTTGTTGAACCCATAAAACCCATTGAAGAGCCTAAACCCATTGAAAAAAAGATTGAAAAAGTCAAACCTAAACCCATCGAAAAAATCAAACCCATTGAACAAACTAAACCTCTTATTCCTATAAAACCACTTGAAAAACCCATTGAGAAGCCCATAGAAAAACCTCAAGAAGTTATAAAAGAAGAGATTTCTAAACCCATACAAGAACAAAAATCCATCAGTGAAGAACAAAAACGAATCGAAAAAGAACAAGAACGAAAAGCCCATGAACAAAATTTTGTTAAAACCAATTTTGCTGTTATTCGCGATAAGGTCTTAAATAACTTGATTTATCCCAA
Organism: Epsilonproteobacteria bacterium UBA4036; assembly: GCA_002382325.1. Taxonomy (GTDB): domain Bacteria; phylum Campylobacterota; class Campylobacteria; order Campylobacterales; family Arcobacteraceae; genus Marinarcus. Next base: position 155,125 of record DGAG01000007.1, on the reverse strand, counting down.
TATTGCTCGAAGAATGGGCTGGGTAGGGGTTGTCGAGTTGGCAATTATTATTGACACCAATGGCAAACTTCTTGATGCGTATATTCATAAAAGTTCCAACCGAAAACTGCTTGATGATGCGGCTTTAGAGGCTGCCATGCGTTTAAAAAATGACACTCTTCCAAAGCCTAAAACGGTTTCTAAAATCATTCTTCCTGTTTCGTTTAAACTCAAATAATCATAATCTTGACTCCAGTCAATGATTATGATTATCATTTTATAGTATTATTCGTAAAAAAAGGAATCTCATGTTTATATTTTTACGCAATCAAGCCTGTAAATAGTTAAGCTATTTACATATAGGACACCACTAAAAATTAGAATACCTATAAATAGTACAGTAAGGTATAAGGTTTTAAAAAAAAGAGGTAAAGGACTAGCCGTAGCTAATTCGAGACTCTTTTTTTTAAAAGATTGTGCCTTAATGTACTACCCTTTGGCGTTTATAGGCGTTCTAATTTTTAGTGGTGTCCTTAAATTATTTTAAAGGCGAGAAAATGAAAAAGAGTTTGTTAATTTTAAGTGCAGTTGCTGCAAATATGCTGTTTGCCAACAGTGTCAATTTGGATGAAATCACCATCACTACGGCAACTAAAACCCAAAAAAACATTGATGGTGTAACGGCATCTGTCGTTGTAGTTACGCAAGAAGAGATTGAGAAAATTGCGGCAAGTACACTCAAAGAGATATTTGAGAAAATCCCTTCACTCAATGCTCAGTATGCACGATTTCCACATCCCAGTTCTGCATCTAAAGCTTCTGTTTCTATTCGAGGAGTAGGGGCGAATGGAACCTTAATCTTACTCGATGGTAAACGCTTATCAGGCGAGACAGAGAGTCCTTATGAGTTGAATCGTATTCCTGCGTCGATGATTGAACGCATTGAAATTGTTAAAGGCTCTATGTCCACGCTGTATGGTTCAGATGCCATTGGTGGAGTCATTAACATTATTACGAAAAAAGCCACAGAGTCAAAAAGCACTTTGGATATCAAATACGGTTCAAACGGTTCAGGTGAAAATAAAGAGAAAAATATCAACTTCCTTACCACAGGCAGTGTTGAAAATACACGTTATAAACTGTTTGGGTCATTTATTGATACCACGCCATACGCTTTAAAGAAAAACTATACGCAAGTTGCAACCAACCCAAATACAGGAGCAGTACTTGCAGGAAATCCACAACATGGTATCAGCGGTCAACATGATGTAACGTATATGAATGAATCCACCATTAAAAGCATTGGCACACGTCTTGAACATGATGTAAGTGATGCTTTAACCTTGGGATTGGATATTAACTATTTTACAGAAGACAATGAAGGCGTTTATTTAGGTTCAGCTGCATTTTCAGGCGGTGGATTGATTAAAAACACACCAGTAAAATCGGTTGATGACAATAAACGTCTGGATGTATCGGCTGATTTAAACTATATTATCAATGACAAATTACAAACATCATTGAAATATTATCGTTCCGATTATGAAAAAAGAAATGAAACCACACCCATAAACTTTACAGGACCTGTTAATACGAAGTTTAGTGCCAATGTAACCATTGACAATATTGAATCTGTTACAACTTATGTTCTAAATGAAAGCAATCTTATTACAGCGGGATTGGATTACAGAAAAGAGAAAAGAGAGTCCAGTGCCATTAACCCTGATCCTACTTCAAGTGAATTTATCACCAAAGAAGTCACCTATAAATCGGCGTTTATTCAAGATGAAATTGCGATTAATGAAGGGTTAAATGCCACTTTAGGTGCTCGATATGACCATATTTCAAATGCAGACAATAAAGTCACCTTTCAAGCAGGGGCAGTTCAAAGTTTAAATGAAACCACCAATGTGCGAGTCAATTATGCGCAAGGGTACAGAACACCCGATATTGCAGAGTTGTATGTAATGTCTCCTTCTTATAAAAACGGCAAACGTTTTGGTGCGGAAGTTATTTATGGACCTAAAACACAAAGTTATGATTTGAAACCTGAAGAATCACAAAGTTTTGAAATTGCTTTAAATAATACCTACAACAACTTATTTTCTGAAATCGTGTTGTTTCATACGCAAATTAAGGACAAAATCGAACTTGTAACCTATAACAATGGCAATGATGCGACACGATACTACACCTCTGAGAATCTTGATGAAGTCATCATCAATGGAGCAGAACTGCGATTGGATTATGCGTTTAATGAGGCGTTAAACAGCTCTTTTAATGCAACCTATTTAGACACAGAGGATAAATCAACGCAAAAAGAGTTGATTTTTACTCCTAAAGTTTCAGCCTCATTGGGTGTGGACTATAAAATTATTGAGAGTTTAGCCGCTCATGCTTCACTGCGTTATATTGGAGAACAATATTTAGACAGTAACAATGCCACAAAAAGTGAAGAGTATATGCTCAGTGACGTGAGTTTAAATTATGATTTCAATAAGCAATGGGCAATGTATGGAGGTATTAACAATCTTGGTAATAAAAAAACCCAAGAGGAGTTAGGCATTAACAGCGGTCGATACTACTTTGTTGGTATGAGAGTAACATTTTAATAAAGATTAAACCAAAAGGAAGATTATGAAAATTATTATAGGTGCAATGGTGTTTGTTATGACACTCTTTGCACAACCTTTAGAAAAACTTATCATTGCAGGACCGGTTGCAACGATTTCGCACCCCATTTTTAAAATGATACAAAGTGGGGCGTTAAAGGATGTCGCAAAAGAAATAGAGTTTCGATTGTGGAAAAACCCCGACGAACTTCGAGCCATTTTATTAAAAAAAGAGGCACACTTTGTGGCAATTCCTACGAATGTTGCTGCGATTTTGTACAATAAAGGTGAAGATATAAAATTGATTAATGTTCCTATTTGGGGGATTTTAGAAATTATTACACGCGATAAAAACATCAAAAAACTTGAAGATTTAAAACATCAAGAAATTGTCGTACCTTTTCGTGCTGATATGCCCGATATTGTGCTTCAAGCCATTATGAAGAAAAAGGGGTTTGATATTAAAAAAGATTTTGATATCAAATACGTTCCAGCACCACCAGATGCCATGCAAATGCTGATTTTACGACGTGCCAGTAATGTACTGCTTGCAGAACCCGCAACTTCTATGGCAATGCGTAAAACGGGTTCATTTCCTTTAAAACTCATTGCCCCTGAATTGTACAGAAGCATTGATTTACAAAAAGAGTGGGGAGAAGCGTTTAATACTAAAAACTCTATTCCTCAAGCAGGATTAGCCGTAGTGGGTAATATGGGTGCTAATATTATAAAACGATTTGAACAAGAGTATATCAACGCCCTAGAGTGGTACAAAACACATCCCAAAGAAGCCGGAGAACTCGTTGCTCAACATATTGACTTTTTAAGTGCTCAAGCCGTGGCTGATTCAATTGAGCATGTTCAATTAAATGCCATAAGTGCCCAAAAAAGCAAAGCCGATTTAGAAGCATTTTTTACCATTTTAGAAGAAATTCAACCCAAACTAATCGGCAATAAACTGCCCGATGAAGGATTGTACTATCAATGAAAACACTTTTTAAAATCATCAAAGAGTTTCCTTGGTTTTTATACAGTGGCTTAGGAAGCATTGCTTCCATACTGCTTTTTTTAGCCCTTTGGGATGTAGGAAATCAAATCTATGGCGATTTGGTTTTACCCTCACCCAAAGAGGTCTTAAGTACAATGTTTCTGCTCTTTGAAGATGCCGAGTTTTTAGCCAATTTAACACTAACGGTACAAAGAGGCGTATTGGGCTTTTTAATGGCTTTAGGTTTAGGAACAGTTTTGGGCTTGGTTGCGGGATATTTTATCACAGCTTCTGTAATGAGTCGTCCCATTGTAACCATTTTAGTAGGGATTCCTCCCATTGCTTGGATTGTTTTAGCGATGATTTGGTTTGGTTTTGGTGATACCACGGTGATGTTTACTGTTGTGATTGCCTCTTTTCCTATTATTTTTGTAGGTGCCTTACAAGGAAGTCGCACCATTGAGGGTGATTTAAAAGAGATGATGGACAGTTTTCATTTAGGTTTTATTCAAAAGTGCAAGGATTTGTATTTCCCTCATCTGTTCTCTTATTTATTTCCTTCATGGGTGAGTGCTTTGGGCATGAGTTGGAAAATTGTCATTATGGCAGAACTTCTGAGTGCCAATGACGGTATTGGTGCCGCACTGGCTGTTGCACGAAGCCATTTAGACACAGCAACCGCATTGGCTTTGGTTACAACGATGATAGCCGTGCTTTTGTTTGTTGAGTATATTATTCTTGAACCCATAAAAAAAGAGGTAGAATCATGGAGAAACTAAGCGTTAAAAATCTTGATTTTTATTTTGGTTTTACCCAAATATTAAAAAACATCCAATTTGAACTTAAAAAAGGCGAAGTTGTCAGTATCGTAGGTCCAAGCGGTGGGGGAAAAACGACTCTGCTTAAGCTTTGTGGCGGTTTGCTTGATGTGGTTGAGGGTGAAATAACCAACACGTTTAAAAGCAGTGCCTTTGCCTTTCAAGATGCCAGATTATTGCCTTGGAAAACCACCATTGAAAATATTATGTTGCCTTTAGCATCAAACGATTATACCCAAGCGTATGAACACGCCTGTACCATGGCATTAAAATTTGGACTGGAAGAGGGTGATTTTAAAAAATATCCCAAAGATTTAAGCGGTGGAATGCGTCAAAGAGTCAGTTTTGCCAGAGCGTTAATTACACAACCGCAATTGCTTTTTTTGGATGAGCCTTTTTCAGCCTTGGATATTGGGCTTAAAAAAGATTTACAAAATTATGTTTTGCAAAACTGTCAAAAAACTCAAATGAGTGTACTTTTTATTACGCATGATTTAATGGAAGCCATACGCTTAAGTGATAAAATCTTACTTTTAAAAAGTGATCCTGGGGAAATCATCAAAGCGTACACGTTTGATTTTCCCAAACACTTAAGAGACGATGAGTATGTTTTTGAACAAACCAAATTGTTGTTAAACGACAATGATATTTTACAAACTTTTGAGATTAAGGCAAAATAATGGCAACAAAACATTATCAATATTATCCACAAGAAGAGAATATTCCACAAGTTTTAGCCTATGGCTTTCGACCTTTTTTACTCATATTACCATGGTATATTGCTTTAAATATTGTTTTATGGAGTTTGACTTTTAGTGGTGTTATCTCTTTTTCACTCATTGATAACTTACTGCAATGGCATATTTATGAACTGCTCTTTGGGGTAGGCATGGGCGGTATATTGGCATTTATGCTTACTGCCTTACCTGAAATGTACCCAGGAGTCGTACCTATTGTTAATAAAAAGCTTTTATATATTGTCATTGCATGGGGTGCAGGGAGAATAGGGTTTTGGTTTATCGATATTATTGGTGTAACCGTGGTTGCTTTATTAAATTTGGGTCTGTTTGTTTGGCTGTTAAGTTGGGTATTTAAACCCGTGCTTTTAGACCCACTGCAACGAAGTGCCAGTGTGGGTTATACGCTGATTGCTATTTTTATCCTTCAAACTCTCTTTTTTGCTTCAGAGCTAAATATTATCGCTCTTGATAGCATCTCCCTTTTATACGCCTCTATAAGTACGTTTATGATATTGATTTTATTGCTTCTTCGACGAATTAATATGGAAATTATCAACGAACGAATGGAGATTGACCAACAAGATGATGTCTTTAAAGCCAGACCTTATCGTTATAACTTGGCGATTTTTTGTGTCATTTTATTTGCCGTCGTTGAGTTCTTTTATCCCAGTAATTCTGTTTTAACATGGTTAGGTTTAGCGTGTGGGGCTGCAATTTTAGGCATAATCAATGATTATAATTTAGAGTACGAATCAATTTTATTTAAACCCTATACTCTATATTTAAGTTCAATTTTAGTCTGCATGGCATTGGGCTATGCTTTTTTAGGTATCAATACTTTGTTTGAGTGGTCATATCAAAGCCATTTTAGACATTTTATCACCATAGGTGCTTTTGGTCTGACTTTTTTTATGGTAATGGTGATTGTGGCGTATGTGCATACCGGACGACCCATTGAATCAAACGCATGGATAGCTTTAGGAGTGATTTTACTCTTAAGTGCCACACTGCTTAGAGTTGCGGTGATATTTTTCCAAGAGTATTATTTCACCTTTATTGGTTTAAGCAGTGCCCTGTTTGCTTTGGCATTTATTTTGTATTTTTTTAAAACCAAAGATTTCTTTCTTCAAGAAAGGTTTGATGGGATTAAAGGATGAAAGAGTAAATAGAGTTCAGTATTCAGTGTTCAGAAGTCAGAAATTTAGGATCCTCAAACGTATTTGAGGCATATTTGCCTAGCACCTAACACTTAGCACTAAATTCTCTGAACACTGAACGCCGAACCCTGAGCACTGGAGTTTCTCATTCATTCCTCAACACATCAATGACATCAATATGTGTGGCTTTATACGCTGGATAATACGAAGCGGCAAAAACAATGGCAACAGCTCCTATGACAATAGAGACAAAATCAATCGTGGATAACTCTAAAGGCAGTTTACTGGTCCCGTAAACATCAGCAGGTAGGGAGATAATATTAAAATTATCCAATAAAAAGATTCCTAAAAATCCTAAGGCAATCCCTACAACAATACCCCCTAAACCAATAATCACACCAATACGCAAAAAGATTTGTTTCACCTCTTTTTGACTCGCACCCATAGATAAAAGTAGGGCAATCTCTTTTCTTCTACTCATTACGGTCATAAGTAAAGATGAAATAATATTTAAAGAAGCAATCAAAATAATCAACATCAAGACGATAAATAGGGCTTTCTTCTCCATTTCCATGGCAGCAAAGAAGTTTCCATTTTGTTCCCACCAACCCACAACTCCTGCCATGGTTCCTTGCAGTTCAGTTTGCAATTTTTTAATGTCTTCAAAAGGATTTTGGGAGTAAATATGAATACCGTCATACTCATTTTCATCTTTTTTAAGCAAGGTTTGCAACGCTTCAATTGAAGTGTACATATAGGCTTTATCGTACGCGTTTAAACCCGAACTAAAACTGCTTTTAAGCGTAAATCGCTTCATTCGTGGCATCATTGAAAAACCACTGGGGTCAATGGTCGTAAAATAGAGCGTAACTTTTGAGCCATTTTGAACAAACAGTTTGTCTTTTATGCCTTGTCCCACGATTAAGTCATATTTATCAAACTCCAAATTTTCAACGCTTTTGGCATAAATGGCATTGATTTTTTCTTCTTGTTTGGAATTGACTCCAAAAATAAGCCCACCACTCATGGTATCGCCATTTTGAACAATGACTTGAGAGGATAAATAAGGAGAAAAAATCATTTCGGGAAATTTATTTTCTAACGTATTAAGCAATGAGGCATTGACACTGCCTTCAAGTTTGGGATAAACTGAAAGAGGGTAGTTCATAATAAAGAGTTTGTTTTCAAACTCCTTGGCAGTACCATTCATAATTGCCATGGAAATCATTAAGACCATGACTCCAACAGCAACACCAATAAAGGCTAAAATAGCGCTGATGGAGATAAAGGGATTTTTAGTATCAAATCGTAAATATTTTTTGACAATAAAATTAACTAATTTTTTATTCAAATTAATTTCCAGCAACCAAACCTTTTTTAGGTCCACTGATACCACAACACTGTTTGTATTTTTTTCCACTGCCACAAGGACACGGTTCATTTCGAGCAATTTTCTTTTCAATACTTGGTTGTTCTAAATTTGTTCTTGAGTTTTCTTGTTGTGCTTCCATTTTAGAAACAATCTTTTCCAGCATCTCTTTTTCTCGTTCTTCTTCCTCTTTGTTTCGAAGTTGAACCGTAAAAAGTACTTTTATAATTTCATGTTTAATTGATGCTGTTAATTCAATAAACATATTATACGACTCTTTTTTGTACTCCACCAATGGATCTTTTTGATTATACCCTCGAAGACCAATTCCAGTTTTTAAAGTATCCATTGAGTACAGATGTTCTCTCCAAGCATTATCTAAAATTTGCAGATATAAAATTCGCTCAATCTCACTTTTTTGATCAGGTGCAGCAATACTCATTTTTCGCTCATACACTGTTTTTAAGATTTCAACCAATTTATCGTGCAAACTTTCAAAATCAGATGAAAGTAAATCTTCTTGAGTGACGACCAAATTTAACTCTTCTTTGAGTTTTACAATAATTTTATTGTAATCAAAATCTTCGGCTGGCATACCGTCAAACATCTCACAATTTATCAATAAATTATTGACATATTCGACACGATTCTCTTCAATTTTAGACGCAATATCAAACTCTGGGTTAAGTAAATCGTTTCTAAAGGCGTAAATTACTTTTCGCTGTTTATTGGCAACATCATCGTATTCTAAAAGGTGTTTTCGACTCTCAAAGTGCATGGCTTCAACTTTCTTTTGAGCATTTTCAACCGCACGAGTCACCATTGAAGACTCAATATGTTCTCCTTCTTCAATCCCTAAACGTTCCATAATGCTTTTGATTTTATCGCTTCCAAAAATTCGCAAAAGATTGTCTTCTAAACTTAAGTAAAATTGTGACTCACCCACATCTCCTTGACGACCACTTCGTCCTCTTAATTGGTTATCAATCCGTCGTGACTCATGTCGTTCTGTTCCCAAAATGGCTAAACCACCTAAGCTAAGTGTTTCGGGTGTTAATTTAATATCAACTCCCCGTCCAGCCATATTGGTTGCAATCGTAACCGCACCTTTTTGTCCTGCATCGGCAATAATTTTTCCCTCTTTATCATGCTGTTTGGCATTTAACACCGTATGAGGAATTTTGGCATTTTTAAGCAGTTTGTGTAAGTGTTCTGATTTTTCAATTGAAGCCGTACCTACAAGTACTGGCTGACCTTTTTTATGGTACTCTTGGATTTTTTCACACACAGCGTTGAATTTTTCTCGTTCACTTTTATAAATTAAATCATTTTTATCGACTCGTTGAACAGGAACATTTGTTGGAATTGAAACAACATCGAGTTTATAAATCTCTCCAAATTCTGTGGCTTCAGTTTGTGCTGTACCTGTCATACCTGCAAGTTTTTCATACATTCTAAAGTAGTTTTGATACGTAATATCCGCTAAAGTTTGTGACTCATCTTGAATATGCACCCCTTCTTTGGCTTCTAACGCTTGATGCAATCCATCTGAATAACGTCGTCCTTCACTTAATCGTCCTGTAAACTCATCGACAATAATAACTTCATTGTTTTGAACAACATAGTCCACATCTTTTTCAAACACATAGTGTGCTTTAAGTGCTTGGTCTAAGTGGTGAGAAAGCATGGCATTTTCTAACGAGTACAGATTGTCCACTTCAAAAAGTTTTTCCGCTTTTTCAATCCCTTCTTCAGTCATTAAAACGGCTTTGTTTTTTTCATCAACCGTAAAATCACCCGTGATAATCAATTTTTCATCCGCTTTTTTGGGTTCAATCATCTGACCTTTTTCTAACTGTTTGGCAATCTCATTGGCTTTGACATAATCTGCCCCTTTTTTATTGGTTGGTCCTGAAATAATCAAAGGAGTTCTGGCTTCATCGATTAAAATCGAGTCCACTTCATCGACAATAACAAAATGGTGATTTCGTTGAACTTTTTCATTAAGGTCATATTTCATGTTATCTCGTAAATAATCAAAGCCAAACTCGTTGTTGGTTCCATAGGTAATATCGCACAAATATTGCGCTTTTCGCTCTTCTTCTGTATGAATACTTGAAGTAATGGCTCCTACACTAAAACCCAAAAAGTTATATAAAGGCTCTAACTCTTTGGCATCTCTTGAAGCCAAGTAATCATTGACCGTAACGACGTGTACGCCTTTTCCTGTCATGGCATTTAAAATCACAGGCAAAGTTGCAACCAAAGTTTTTCCCTCACCTGTTTTCATTTCGGCAATTCTTCCGTCATTTAAAACCATTCCACCAATGAGCTGAACGTCATAGTGTCGCATATGTAAAACTCGGCGACTCGCTTCTCGTGTGATAGCAAACGATTCATTAAGTACGGCATCTATACTCTTTTCATTGGCTTGGACTTGTTGTTTAAGTGTTTCAAAATAAGCTTTTAAGGCTTCATCATCCATTGCTTTAAATTGCTCTTCAAGGGCATTGATCAGCAAAGCGCGTTTATTATACTTTTTAACCTCTTTATCATTCGACGTACCAAAAATCTTTGAAAATATATTCAACATAAAATAAAATCCTTTCTGTTATAATGGCGTAGATTATATACAAACTAAGGTTAAAATATGTTTTATAAATTGATTTTTTTGACAATGTTTTTTTTAAGTATTTCCGCATCGGCAAATGTATTTCAAAGCATCAAAAGTTTTCAAGCTTCATTTGAACAAACCATCACAAACAGTTCAAAAACAACCATTGCGTATAAAGGCAACATCTACATCAAAGATGATTCAAAAATTTTATGGCAATACAAAACACCCATTGTAAAAAATGTTTACATTTTAGAAAATGTTGCCATTATCGATGAACCCGAACTTGAACAAGCCATTTATACCACTTTAGATAAAGAGATTAATCTGTTTAAAATCTTAGAAGAAGCCCAACAAATCAATGAGAACGAATATAAAGCCACGTTAAATGAGATTCATTACACCATTACCCTCAAAGAAAAAAACATCTCTTCCATACACTATAAAGATGAATTAGAAAACAACGTACTCATCACCTTTAATGAAGTTGTACAAAACCCCGTCATCGACTCTGAGCTCTTTAAATTTCTTCCGCCTGTTTATTATGACATTATAAGAAAATAACGCTATAATTCCACAAAGGTACAGCAGACAATAGCTTGAAGTATTCAAGAGGAAAGTCCGGGCTGCAGTGAAGTATGGTTCCATTTAAATAATGGCTAGGGTAACCTAAGGGACAGTGCAACAGAAAGTAAACCGCTTGGCAACAAGTAAGGGTGAAACGGTAGGGTAAGAGCCTACCAGACTTTTGAGTAATCTTAAGTGCTATGTAAACCCAACCAGCAGCAAGAAGAGGCGGTGGGAACTTCACAATCCCTCTCTTCGCACGATTGTTTAAGTAATTAAACAACCAGATAAATTATTGTCCAAGACAAAACTCGGCTTACAGCTGTGCCTTTTTGAAAAATATACAAGGATTTTAATATGGAAGTAGGTTCTATTTGGGCATTTTTATTTTTTTTCTTTTCTGCTGTGGCTTTGGTCGTTGTTTTTCTCTATCTCTATGCCATAGTAACCCCTTACGATGATTACGTTTTAATTTTTGAAAAAAACAATTTAGCCGCTGCTTTAGGTTTTGGTGGAGCGGTTATTGGAGTGTGTATTCCTTTATACAGTGCGTTAGTTAGTTCTGTCTCTTACGGAGATTTTCTTTTTTGGGGATTGGTTGCGATTGTTATTCAGCTGATTTTTGCATTTATTGTAACGCGTTTTATGACGGGGAAATACTCATTTAAAGAAAGAATTGAGAACGGAGTGGTTCCTGTAGGAATTTTACTGGCTTTTTTATGTATTGCCGTAGGTTTACTTAACGCAGGTTCCATGAGTTACTAAAGTTTCAGACAACTTGTCTGAAACCTTATTAAGACAGCGCAAACTGTTTTAATGAAGCTGCATCTAACGCCCCTGAAACTCTTTTAACCTCTTTTGCGTTTTTAAATAAAATCAACGTAGGAATACTTCGAATGCCAAATTGAGCACTTAAGTTTTGTTCTTCTTCGGTATTGACTTTAGCAAATATCACTTTAAGAGGCAAAGTAGAAGCCACTTGAGAAAACACCGGCGCCATCATTTTACAAGGACCACACCAAGATGCCCAAAAATCAACCACAACGGGCAAATCACTGTTTACAATATATTCATCAAAACTATTTTGTGTTAAATCAATAGGAGAAGAATCAAGCAAAGAGGTTTTACACTTCCCGCAATTAGCCTTGCTGTACGACTCTTTTTGGGGTAACGCATTGACACTTAAACAAGCAGGGCATACGACTTTTATCTTATCCATAACAACTCCTTAAAAAACTAAATGAGTAAAATTATCGCATAAAGAGTGAAAATAATCAAGGTAAAGTAAAGAATAAATGGCGGACAGCTAGGGATTTGAACCCTAGATAGGTTGCCCTATACACGCCTTCCAAGCGCGCGCTTTCGGCCACTCAGCCAGCTGTCCGTAAATGAGAAAAAGATTTTATCTAAAAGAATATAAATTTGGGATTAGTTCTTTATTGGTTTATGTTAAAAGGGAAAAGGAAATTCAAATTTCTCAAAGAAAGTGTAATAACACATTATTTAAGGAGTTTGTTGTTCTTTTGGATATACGACATATTTTATGTATGTTATTTGTCGTTTTTCAGTGTGTTTTATATATAATGTAGGTTGAATAAATAGAGGTAAATACTTAAGGAATAAATCGTAATGAGCCAAAGTAAATCAGAACACGTATTAGAGTTAGCAAAAGAGCTACTCGATGATATTGAACTCAGCAGAGTAGAAATTGAATCATTATTATTAAAAACATCAAGACTAGCTAGATGGATTGGTTCAGAAGAAATTAAAACATTAATTGAATTCAAAATGAATGGATACAATAATTCAAATCCGCTGTTTTTTAAATTATTAACAATAACAGGAAGAGTAACAGATATAGATAAAGAACAAGGTTATGGTATTCCTCTTGCACAAATAGAAGCAATAATTAATACAGAAAAAATAAAATTAAACACAATAACTGCACCTGATACAAGTGGAGATTGGGCATTTCGTGTAATGCAAATGTATGAAAAAAATTTACAGCAAATATCTTTAACAATTTCTCAATTGAGTGGAATAAAAACTAAAGTGTTAGCTCAATTACATAATTTTATATCAAGTGTTTATTATGAAAAAGAGTTCGATAATCTTTCAGAATCAATATTTGAAAAATATAAAAGTGATGTTGATACATTAATTTCAGCAAATTGTGGTGATGTATTGGAACAGATACCGTCTGTAATGGCTCGTTTAGCAGATGGAGATAAAGAATCAATTAGTCAAGCACTTACAACTGTTCGTAGAATTATTGATTCTTTTGCAGATTCAATATATCCACCATCTGATAAAACTATAAAAATGAATGATAATGATGTAACTTTAGATGCAAGTAAGCATCAAAATAGAATAAATGCCTTTGTATATGAAAGAATTAAAAGTAAATCAAGGATTACAAAAATAAGACAAAATTTATCTAATCTTTATATTAGAGTTTCTACCGCTGTACATAATGAGGTTAGTGCCGAAGAGGCAAAATCGTTATTTTTAAATACATATTTAATACTAGGTGAAATATTGCACATAGAACAAACAAAAAATGGCTAGACATCACACTCTCCCATCGTCTTCGTTTGGTGTGTATATGAGAGTTAGAAAATAAGAAACACTATAATAAAAAGCTAAAAGACTCTCTCTTGAAGACCTAAAGGTCTCCGCTTTCTTACTTTTTGGTCTCGAAAAAGTAAGCAAAAAAGACTGCCAAGTTGATGAAGGAGCAGACCCTAAGATTTTAGACTTTTTTTTCTGCGCTGTGGAACTCGTCGAAAAAGTGCATTTAGCACTTTTTCGAGGAGTTCCGCAGGCAGAAATAAAAAATAATAAGTGAGGGAACCCCAAGGGCTTTGAAGTTTCGTTGGTGGTTTTGCTTACTTTATCCACACAAAGTAAGAGAGCGGAAACCTTTAGGTTTTCAAGAGAGATATTAAATATTATCCTTGTATATTCAATAACTAAATGCTAGAATTAACCCTACAAGACATAATAAAATTTTTAAAGGAAACAGATGTTTACCATATACAACAATGGAAGTGTTGGTTTTAGAAGTACGGCTGACAATTTATACAACCTTAAAAACATTGATGAATCGAGCGAATCAAGATTTAAGCCCGATGAGGGGCTTATTAACGATTTTTCAAACAAAAAGAAAGATGATGCACTTAATGCTTACAAAAAAATGGCGAATCTTGATATTTCAGAACCCGTTTATCATGTGAAAGATATTATGAGCAAAGAGGTTATCACTATTGATGTTGCTGCCAGCTTAGAAGAGGCGTATGCTCTTTTAAAAGAGGAGGGGATTGGACAAATTCCCATTACGTCATACGGCAAAAAAATTGTTGGATTATTAACTCAAAAATTTATTTTAAATCTTCTCATGGAAGATTTGGAAAATTATGAAAATATTTTAAACAAAAAAATTGAAGACCTCTTTTTACCCGATATGATTACCACCGATCCCATTTCAGATATCAGAAGAGTCGCAAAGGTTATGGTGGATTTTAAGCTTGAGGCGATTCCTGTGGTGGATGAAGAAGATATTTTGTTGGGTATTATTTCCAAAACAGACTTAATCAAAGCCATCTCTCAATTACCTAAACTGCAATTATGGTCATAAAATGGGGTTTTCAGCCCATTTTAGTATAATAAATATCCCAAATACGAGTTATATGCCACATAACAAAGCACTAAAACAAACCCTTCGACTCGACTGATTTGCCCCTCTTTTCCTCTGAACCCATACGCCATCACAAATAGAGCAATCGTTAGTGCCACCATAACAATCCAGTCTCGATTTAGCACTTCAGGAGCAATTTGATTCATAGGGCTAATAACAGTGGCAATACCAATAACGGCTAAAATATTAAACATATTTGAACCCACAACATTTCCAATGGCAATATCATGTTCCCCTTTACGTGCAGCAATAACAGAAGCGGCAAGTTCAGGCAAAGAAGTACCCAATGCCACAATAGTTAATCCAATGATTAAATCACTCACACCAAATTTAGTGGCAATCCCTACGGCACCCCACACAAGAAGTCGTGAACTGCCTATAAGTAAAACCAAACCAATAATCAGCCAAACGATACCGGCTTTTAAACTCATGGGATGTTCTTGAAGTTCATTTTCTATTTCGCTTTCCAAAATATCACCTTTGCCTTTAATAGCAGAAACAATTGACCAAGCAATTAAACCAAAAAATGCCAACAATAAAACTATTCCCTCAAGCAGAGTTAATTGGTTATCAAGAAGTAAATATCCAGATGCAAATACAATAAACAACAATAAAGGCAACTCTTTTTTAACAATTTTTGAATGCACAGCAATAGGAGCAACCAAAGCCGTAACGCCTAAAATCAAAGCAATATTAACAATATTTGACCCCAACGCATTGCCCAAAGCCAAGGCAGGATTACCTTCTAAAGCAGCAATGGCTGAAACCACCATTTCAGGAGCAGAGGTTCCAAATCCTACAATTAAAATCCCAATGAGCAATGAAGGCATCCCTAAATGTTTTGCCACAGAGGCAGCTCCATCTACAAATCGGTCTGCACTCCAAACCAATAAAGCAAATCCTACAATAATCGCCAACGCATATAAAACCATTCATACCCTTTTGTTTTTTTCGAATTGTAACTTAGCTTTGATTTAAAGAAACTTTTTGACTTTAGCATAATTATCAATTTTTATTGTAAAATTCATTAAAAAAGTGGATTCAGTATGAACAGTTACGATATTTTCTTATGGCTTTTAAAAATCTTGATTTTAGGCAGTATGTTTTTTGTTTTAAGAGGGTATGGATTAAGAGGTCTTCTTCAATTTACACTGCTTTTGCTTCTTATTGCCATTGGACTTATCTATTTTTTTTCTTGGGGCAAAGAAAATCAAGAACTTCAATCATCACCACAAACTTCTTTGAATGAAAAATCAAAGTAACTGATTTTTGACAAACTCCGTATAGTGTCCTACTTCTTGTTCCAGCTCTTCATGTGTGCCTTGCTGAACAATCTCTCCATCGTGTAATACAAAAATAGTATCGGCATTTTTAACCGTACTTAAACGGTGTGCAATAGTTATAACGGTTTTCTCTTTTAAAAACTCTTCTAATGCCAAAAAGAGTTTTGTTTCAGTATGAACATCCAATGCCGAGGTTGACTCATCAAAAATCACCACACTGGGATTGGATACAATCATACGAGCAATAGAAAGACGCTGTCTTTGACCACCAGAAAGACGAATACCGTGTTTACCTACAACCGTATCTAAACCTTTATCCATCGAATCTACAATCTCTTTGAGTTGGGCGATTTCCAATGCTTTTTCAATTATAACATCGTCAATGCTTTCATTTCCCATCGTAATATTAAAACGCAAGGTATTGTTAAACAAAATTGGCATTTGAAGTACTAAAAAAATCGATTCTCGTAGACTTTTTTTATCAATTTTTTCAATACTTAGGTCATTATAAAAGATTTCTCCCGAGGTTTTTTCATAAAATCCCGAAATAATTTGAGCCAAAGTAGTTTTTCCGCTTCCACTTGCACCAATAAGTGCCACTTTTTGACCAAAAGGGACAGTCAAAGAGATATCTCTTAAAATGGATTTCTCTGACGTGTAAGCAAAAGACAAATTTTTTATCTTTAAATCAAGTTTTTTATCACAAGTTGAAAGCTTTTCAACACCATTGGACTCAAGATTTAGTTTCAAAATCTTATTGAGTCTTTCAATTGCTGCTTTGGCACTGGCATAGGAGTATTGCATCGATAAAATATCTTGAACAGGAGTCATAATGACCCAAATATACCCAAACATTGCAAACATCATCCCAATACTTAAATCGCTGTAAACTACCATTAAAAGCCCCGTGGCTCTTAAGATTTCAAACGCTGCTAAAAAAATCGTAAAGGAAAATCGCTCATATGCTACACTTTTATAGTTGTATTCGTTGGAAGTGTTTTGAATATTTTTGGCTTGTTGGATGGAAGTTTTAAAGAAAAACTGCTCTTTGTTGCTGGCTTTAATTTGTCCAAACAGTTCTAGCACTTCTGAAATATTCTCTTGAAAGTTCTCAATGGCTTTGTTCTCATTCTTTTTTAAGATCACAACCGATTTGGAAATTTTTTTGGAAATGAGCATAATAATAGGTTGAATAATTAAAATCATCATCCCTAAAATAGGGTGGATAACAATCATAACAATTGAAATGGCAATCAAAGAGAGTACCGAAGCGATAAATTTACTGGCCCCAGTGATAATAAAATTATCCAACGTATTGACATCCGTAACTAAATTGGCACTAACAGCACCATTACCCAAGGTTTCATACTCATTCATGCAAACATGTTCTAAGTGGCTTAAAAGCTTTTGACGCACTTCAAAGGTCACTTCTTTTGCTATGGCCGTAAAAATCTTTGTAACAACCACAGATACAGCAAAATGAAAAAACCGCAAAAAAATTACACTCAATGCCACAATAGCAATATAGTAAAACGCATTGCCTTGCCCAAAAACGGCATCAATCGTATGAACAAACAAGGCAGGTTTTTCCAATAAAACTTCATCCACAAGCACAGGCAACATCAAAGGAATAGGAATACTGATTAAAATTGCCACCAAAGTCAGAATTTGTCCATAGACAAAGCTTTTTTTATTGCGTAAAATAAGTTTTATAAGGTACTTAAATGTGATTTCTTTCAATCATGATCCTATAAATGTAGCTTCTTTTAGAGATATTATGCTTATACATTTTATATAAGTATTTTTTCATAAAGCCTAATAAAAGGCTTTAATAAGGGTTTTAAAATAACAGTTATACAAAACTATTTTTTAGTCACAACTCGTTCACATACTGTTGCTTTCATACCTTCATGAAAATAACAATTTAACCCACACTCACTGTATCCCGTTTGTGCAGCATTAATTTCAACCAATTTAGCAACAGCTGCTTCCTGACATGTTTCTAACGTAGGAAATTCACCGTACTGCATACTTCTTTTGGTGTTGGATTTGTCAGGAAAAATAAATGCCGTCCAAACTTCTATACCCGAGCTGCTTTTTGAATTAGAACAGCCTGACAAAATAAAAACTAAGGCAACGGTAGCAAATAAAAACTTCATTGTTCTCTCTCATAGTAAAATAAGTTTGATTTTATTATAAACACTCTTAGAATATACTCAATTTTAAAAGTCTAACAAAATCAATTTTATAATATAATACCCACTTTTAAAAAGGCAACACATTATGACCATTAAACAAACCATTCAAGAACAGAGTCAAAAATTAAAAGAGATTACTCATATACCTGCAAAAGAGGTTGAAATTTTAATAGGACATCTGCTCAATAAAAATACCATTTGGTTGCATTTAAACTATCATCAAGAGTTTGAACAACAAAAAGAGTTGGAAAAATTGATTCAAAAACGAGCAACTCATTATCCTTTGGAATATCTCATTGGTAAAGCCTCTTTTTACGGAGAGATATTTTACACCAAAAAGGGGGTTTTGATTCCAAGACCTGAAACAGAACTTTTAGTTGAACATGCCATTACGTGTTTGAATAACTTACCGAAAAAACCCAAACGTGTTTTAGAAATAGGAGTAGGCAGTGGTGTTATAAGTATAATGCTTGCATTGTTAGTTGAAAACATTGAAATCGTTGGCATTGATATTAATCCAATCGCACTGCAACTGGCAAAAGAGAATGCTCTCAAACATAATGTTTTGGATAAAATCAACTTTATTCAAAGTGATTTGTTTGACAATGTTGTAGGAGATTTTGATATGGTGATTTCCAACCCACCTTATATTGCCAATGAGTATATTTTACCACACAATGTAAAATATGAACCTCATAATGCTTTATTTGCAGGAGAAGTAGGAGATGAGTTATTAAAGCAAATAATAGTACAAACCCATCAAAGAAATATTCCCTATCTTTTTTGTGAAATGGGCTATGATCAAAAGCCATCTTTGAGTCAATTTTTAAAACAATTTTCGACAAACAAAGTGGAATTTTATAAAGATTATGCACAGTTTGACAGAGGATTCTGGGTTGAATTTAATCACTAACTTTGATAAAAAATAATTTTTTATCAGCTGAAAGATTAAGTTAAAAATTAAAAAATAAATAACACACATTATAAGGAGAAAAAATGTTTAAAGAGTTTACGATTGAGAATTTAGAAAAAAGTAAAGAACGACTTGAGGTTGAATTAAAAAAGAGTAGGGCAGCCATAAAAAGTTTACTTAAAATTCAAAATAAAACCTATGAGAGTTTTGTAAAACCCTATCAAGAAATTGCAGAAAACTTAAATGAATTTGTTACACCCTTATTTCACATTGATTCGGTTAAAAATACAAAAACCACACAAAAAGTGCAAGAGGAGATTATTCCTTTACTTTCAAATTACGAAACTGAGCTATCCCAAAATGAATACATTTACACCTCTTTAAAAACTATACATTATAATTATAATAGTTCTTTAAATGATATACAAAAAAAAGTACTTGAAAATGAAATTAGAGACTTCAAATTGGGAGGTTGTGGCTTAGATAATGAAAAGAAAAAAAGACTCAAGAAAATCAATTTGAAACTTTCACAGCTTTCCAATACGTTTTCTCAAAATCTCTTAGATGCAACCAATGCGTTTGAAATGGTTGTAGAAGATTTTGAAGATGTTAAAGAGATTCCTCAAAGTGATTTGGCTTTGGCATCGTTTGAAGAAGAGGGCAAAACATACTATAAATTCACACTTCAAATGCCTTCGTATTTGGCGTATATTACCTATGGAAGCAACCGAAAACTCAGAGAGCACATCTATAAAGCATACACAACTCGAGCAAAAAATAATCAAAAAATCATTGATCAAATTCTGACATTAAAACTTGAACGTTCTAATATTTTGGGCTTTGAAAACTATGCTCAATATTCATTGGCAACTAAAATGGCTAAGAGTGAAAATGAGGTCATAACTTTCTTATACGAACTTGCAAACAAGGCTAAAATTAAAGCAAAAGAAGAGGTTGCTGAAGTTCAAAAACTGGCTTTAAAAGATGGGATTAGAAGCATCAAAAGTTTTGATATGGCTTACTACAGTGAGAAGCTTAAAAAAGAAAAATATGATATTGACCAAGAGTATTATCGACCCTATTTTGAGCAAAATTCTGTACTTGATGGTTTTTTTAATTTCTTACATAAACTCTTTAATATCGACTTTAAATTAACTCAAGCTGCAGCGTGGGATGAAAAAGTTAAGGTTTATGATATCTATGAAAACAACAATGTTATTGCTCGAATATACCTTGATTTGGAAGCCAGAAAAGATAAACGTGGGGGAGCATGGATGAATAATTGGCACTCACATTATATCAATACCAATGGAGAAAAACAACTTCCTACGGCGTTTATTGTATGCAATTTTCCTCCTTCAAATGAAAATACTCCTTCTTTATTGCGGCACGATGATGTTGTAACACTCTTTCATGAAATGGGACATGCTCTGCATCATCTTTTAAGTAAAGTTCAAGAGCCTTTTGTAAGTGGTATTGCCGGTGTGGCTTGGGATTGTGTCGAGTTTCCTTCTCAATTTTTAGAGTATTTTTCTTACGATAAAGAGGTGTTAAAACTCTTTGCTAAACACTATCAAACTCAAGAAGTTTTGAGTGACGAAGCCATACAAAAAATTATCAATGCTAAGAATTTTCAATCTTCTTTAGCTCTTATTCGACAAGTCGAGTTTGCTTTGTTTGATTTTAAACTCTATCAACGCTTATACAAAGGCAAAGAAGTACAAGCTTTGATGGATTCAATCCGAGATGAAATATCAGCACTTAAACCACCAAAATATAACAAATTTCAACACAGTTTTTCGCATATTTTTGCCGGGGGTTACAGTGCAGGGTATTACAGTTATAAATGGGCAGAAGTACTCAGTGCGGATACCTTTTATCTCTTTTTAAACAGTACGGTTTTTAACCAAGAGTTGGCATTAAGATATAAAACCACCATTTTAGAAAGAGGGGGCTCAGCTGATATGAATGAGTTATATTTGGAATTTGCCCATAAAGAACCCAGTGTGGATTCCTTGTTGAAAATTGATGATATTATCAGTTAAATTTTGTCATAATACGGTTTTAAAATTCAGAATTTTATATAAGGAATATCGATGAATAACAATGAAACAATTGCAAAACTTAATGAAGCTTTATCAAAATTAATCACAGCGTATGAAAAACTCCAAGAAGAGAATAATGTATTAAACAATCAAGTGGAAAAATTAACCTTGGAAAAAAGCAGTTTAATCAAAGAAAAAGAGTCTTTAGAAGAAGATTTAAGTAAATATGAAGATGTCAACACACAACAAAACAATAACATCAACTCTATGTTAGGAAAAATCGAATCTCTTTTGGGACACGATAAAAAAAGCGACACGAAACCAAGCAATGAACAGCAAAACAACAACTACAATGACTTTATCAATGATGTTCCGCAAGAAGAAACACAAAATAAATCAGAAAACAATAACAGCAGTGGTAAACTCGATTTAAATCGAATGGCTTCACTGCTGAATGGTTTAAATAAGTAAAAAAGGTCTTTATGATTACACAACTCAACAAGAACTTGCTTTTTTCTACCTTTGATGTTCAAGACTTTGATAAACTTGAAGAAGCCATAAGCAATATGGCACCATCAATGGTAGAGTATTATTTAAGTGATTTAGGCAGTTGTAACGACGAGTTTTATCTCAATAAAAAAGAAGTTCAAAACTTAATTAACATTGGAGAGTACAATATTTACATTGATTACAGTGAAAATATTTATTTGGAGATAAAAACCAACAAAGAGAACTATGAAACAGCCACCTTATGGTAAAACAAGTTTAACTGTGAAAATTAATGTTTTCACTAATTAGAATAAATTAGGTTTTTACATATGCGTTATCCCATCGACTTTTTAAGCACTTTTGATAAAACACTTCTTTTTTGGCTGGAACGTTTTATCAAGCTTAAGCTCACCACCTTATCCAATCGTAATGTTAAAGACAAACAAGCTTTTAATGCTATTATACAACAGCTTAATAAAGGGGTTAACTCTGTTGAAGAATTAAAAAACTTAGCAAAAGAAGCCCGACAAGCAGGATTAATCGGTATTAATACGTACATTAACCCACTAGAAAAGCTTTATGAGCAATTGACCGCTTTAGGCTTTGCCTCTATGAAAGAAATTGATGAAGAAACCATCATCGATTTTCTTGCCACTTATACTTCGGGGCTTTCTGATGCGACCAAAAAGAACTATCGCATGGCAATACTCTCATTTTTCAAATATATTGACAAACAAAATGAAGATGATGAAGGAAAATCCTATATTTATCGAATGGAATTGAAAAATTTTGCAGGTTTAGGAGGCAATAAAGGACAAAAACTGCCCACATACATGCACGATGAAGAGATTCAACGTTTTTTAAATGCCATTGATGAAACCCCTTTTAAAGAGTATGCCCAAGCTAAAAACCGCCTTTTGATTAAACTCATACTCTATACAGGAATGCGTGTCAGTGAAGCTTTGGATATTCAAATCAAAGATATTGTTAAAGAAGATGGATTTTATATTTTTAGAATCAGTGGAAAAGGAAATAAACAACGAATAGCTATGATCAAAATTTCATATATTCAAAAAGAGTTTGAAGCGTGGTTAAAAAATAAACCCAACACTGCCCTACTTTTTTGTTCACGCACAGGCAAACGCCTTACTCAACCTTATGTTTCTTATATTATGGATAAGATTTTATTGTATGCTGGGATACGAAAAGAGAAAAATGGGGCCCATATGCTGCGACACACTTTTGCAACAAGACTGTATCAAAAGAATCACGACTTAATCCTTGTACAAGAGGCTTTGGGGCATGCGGATTTAAATACATCAAGAATTTATACCCATTTTGATAAAGAAAGATTAAAAGCCGCTACTTCGGTTATGGATGATTTTAACTAGTATATTTTAAAATATACTGATTATCTTCGACGTCCTTTTGAAAATTCTATAATATATTCTGGGATTTCATCTAAAGAGACAACATCTTTAATCGCCCCCGCTTCTATCGCTTTTGCAGGCATTCCAAACACCACACAACTTTTCTCATCTTGGGCTATTGTATAAGCATTATTGTCGTATAACTCTTTAATACCAATGCTGCCATCATCCCCCATTCCTGTCATAATAACTGCCATAGCCCCACCGCCTACAATATTATTAACACTTCGAAATAAAATATCAACACTGGGTTTATGACGACTGACTCGAACCGTATCTAAAAGCTTGATTCTGTAATCCGAACCAAATTTTTCTATGGTCATATGCATATTTCCAGGGGCTAAATAGGCACAAGAGTTATGCAATATCATTCCATCTTTGGCTTCACATACCTCTATAACCGAATTGCTGTTCAGACGTTGTGCAAAAGAGTTTGAAAAACCATAGGGAATGTGTTGTGTAATTAATATAGGGGGTAAATTGGCTTCCAGCTTTGTAAAAACTTTTAATAATGCATCCACTCCACCCGTAGATGACCCTATGGCAATAACTTTTCTGCCAGGAAACGTAGCAGGAAGTTTTGCTAACACTTCGTCGGGATGAATTTTTTGTTCAATTCCACTGTTCTGTTTATTCTCTTTAGAATTATGTGTTTTAACTTCAACTTGAGCT
Organism: Epsilonproteobacteria bacterium UBA4036; assembly: GCA_002382325.1. Lineage (GTDB taxonomy): Bacteria > Campylobacterota > Campylobacteria > Campylobacterales > Arcobacteraceae > Marinarcus. The sequence continues at coordinate 131,554 of DGAG01000007.1, read as the reverse complement.
TTAGGCTTTTTTAGAGTGTATCGTTTCAATAAAAAAGTCAAACTCATCAATGTCTCTTTGATTCTGTTTCCAAAAGAGAGCATGGATTCGCCTGTTTCAGGTTTTGGGATAAAACCAACTGCTCCGTCATCAAAAATATCATTTCCACGAACACTTTCACCTGAAATAACCACTGCTGGCATGGCATGTAAACGCATAAGGTTTCTTAAAAAGACCACTCCATCCATTTTGGGCATATTAATATCAATTGTAACCAAATCGGGTTCATATTTTTTAATTTTTTCTCGAGCATCAAACGCATCAACGGCTTCTGCAATGACTTCAAATTCATCAATGTTATTGATCATATCTTTAAGTATTCTTCTCATAGAAGAGGAATCATCTATTACTATTACGGTATACATATTTACTACTTTCTTAGAATAATTCTATTTCCATTTGAGGTTCAGCTTTTGATTTATCATGACCAAATAAATCGACACCACCAACATACTCTTTGATAACCGGTTCGTTTGTAATTTCTCTTTGAAGTTTTTTCTCTTCTCCAAGAATTTTTGCATTGGTATCAGATTTTTCTGTTACTTTAATAAATGTTTGAAAATCACCCGTAAGTAGAATTAAACGTCCTCTATCACCTCGTGTGTGTTCAGAAACAATTTTAAACCCTTCTGCTTTACAAAAATCTTTTGCAAACTCCACATTTCGATGACCTATTGAAGCAATGGCTGACATATTAAGTTGCATAATATCTGCACCACCTGAAATTTTGGCACTCATATTCTCTTTTCTGCAGCCTAATTTATACATTTCATTGAGCATTGCCTCCACAGAATATAAGCCATACTTCATATCTTCATTGGAATTTTTTGTTGTAGGAAGCAAAAAATGATTCATCCCTTTGACTTTTGTAACCTTGTCATAAAACATAATTGCCACACACGAACCCAAAAGTGTTTTAAAAGCAATCTCTTCGTCATCTTTACCCACAGCAAACTCTCCACCAATAATGGTGTGTGCATTATACCCTTTAATTTGTTGAGTAAATCGTGTATTTGAAGCCTTTTCGATGCTTCCATCTTTATGACCTATAATAATCAAACTATATTTCCTTTAACTTTACAAACGTATTTTGACCCGCTTTTTGAACATAATTAATAAGATCGTGAGGGTTTTCTGAGTGTCCTATATATAAAGTCCCCCCAATTTTTAAATATTTAAAAAGCTTTTTAAGTATAGCATTTTGGTCTGCTGCTGAAAAATAAATTAACACATTACGACAAAAAATAACATCAAACTGATTAGCATCAAAAGGATAAGAAGCATCGTTTAAATTCATTTTTTGAAAAGTAATCATATTTTTCAATTCATCTTTCACTTTAATGAGGATTTCTTGATTGCCAAAGTTTTCTACCACTCTTTTTTTGAAATATTTAGGCGGTTTTATCCAAGAAGGAAATTCTTTGGAACTTTTAGCATAACGATATACTCCATTTGCCGCATATTGCAACACATTGGTATCAATATCCGTAGCAATAATTTTAGCATTGATGGTTTGATTTAGCTCTTCTTGGGCTTCTTTAATTGTCATTGCCATAGAATAAGGTTCTTCTCCCGTTGAAGAAGCACTGCAATACAATTTAAAAGGTGAAGAACTTCCATTCTTGGCTAAAAACTCAGGAATCACCCTATTTTTAAGATCTTCAAAATGGAACTCTTCTCTGAAAAAGTGCGTTTTATTGGTTGTAAAAGAGTTAATAAACTCATTAACATAATCGCCCTCTTCAATCTTATCAAGAAGTTCATCTAAATTGCCTACAAACTTTGTATCTCTTTGCAGTTTATACAATCGATTTGAAATCATCACATCTTTATTGTCAGAAAGAGTGATTCCCGTTAAGTTATACAATAATTTTTTTACTTTTTCGTGTAAAAGCTGTGTTTTATCCATATATTATGAAGCCTTTTGCGCTTCTTTTATATGTTGTTTTTCTACTTTTTTCTGAGCATTGATGATTCCTAAAATATCAAGAATCAATCCAATACTTCCATCTCCTCTAACCGTTGCAGCCCCTATTCCTTCAACACTTCTAAAGTTTTTATCCAACGGTTTAACCACCACTTGGTGTTGATGTAAGAATTCATCAATAAACAGAGCCACTTTCATGTTACCCGATTTAACAACGATTAACATTCCATCTTCAATTTTTCTGTATTTTGGCTCTATTCCAAAAAGTTTATACACTTTAACCACAGGGATAAACTCTTCTCTTAACATCAATAAATCTTGTGTTCCATCACCGATTCGTTTAATCATATCTGTTGTTGGTTGAAGTGATTCAACAATTGAACTTAACGGTAAAATATATTTATGCGTACCAACAGCAATATCCAAACCATCCAAAATCGCCAAAGTTAAAGGAAGCACAATAGTTATGGTTGTCCCCACACCTACGGCAGTATCAAGTCGAATAGCACCTCCAAGTTTTTGGATATTGGTTTTTACCACGTCCATTCCAACACCACGCCCAGAAATATCTGTAATTTTATCTGCGGTACTTACCCCTGCTCCAAATACCAACATGGCTTTATCATTTGCACTCATTGAAGCCAATTGGTTTTCATCGATCAACCCATTATCAAATGCTTTTTGTGCCACTTTATCAGCGTTGATTCCTCGTCCGTTATCTTCAATGGTAATAATCATTTGTCCATTGGCTTGTTCCGCACTAATGGTGATAAACCCTACTTCATCTTTTCCTGATTTTACTCTCTCTTCAGGAGTTTCTAAACCATGGTCTAATGAATTTCGAATAATGTGCATTAAAGGATCGGTTAATCCCTCAATCATGGCTTTGTCAATTTCAACATTATCTCCATAATGTTTAAATTCAACTTTTTTCCCTAATTTCTTAGAAATATCTCTTACAACTTTTGGGAATTTTGAGTAAATTGACTCCATTGGTACCATTCGAATACTCATAATAGAATCTTGCATATCTCGAATATGTCGCTCCAACAAATCCAATCGCTCCAAAACAGAAACTCGCGTTTTTGAATCTTCAATCGTAGTTGTAAATTGTGTCAACATGGCATTGGTAATAACCAAATCACCAACATTGTTCATCAGTAAATCAATTTTATCTAAATTAACACGAATATTATTGGTTGTTGCAACGGTTTTCTCTTTTGTACGATCAGCTGCTTTTTTTGCACCCGCAGCACTTGCTGCTTGTTGTTGAGGCGTTGCACTGTTACTTGAGGCAATATGATTATTGATTTGTTCAATTTTTGAATTGGGATCTAATTCAGGCATATCATCAAAAAAATCACTGTCATCGGTCTCTTCTTGTTGAACTCGTTTGGCTTCTTTTGAACCACTGTTAAAAGCAGACATTTGTAAATCATCATCAAAAAAACCAAAATTGTCTGATTCGTCATTTAAGTTAATAATGGTTTCATCAAAAAAACCATAAGGTTGTGTATCAAAATCATTCGAAGAGGTTCCATTGAGTTCTTCTTTAAAAAATCCATACGATTGTCCCAAACTATTTGAAGGGTTACTCGCTTGAGTCGAAGAAGTTTTTTCATTTTGTACAGGTTGAGATGTTACTTGCTTAGGTTCACTGCTAGAAGGAGCTTCTCCATTGATGTATTTTCGAATTTCAATTAACAAGTCTTGCGTCATTTCGGTGAAAGTTTCTCGTGTCAACTCTTCTGCTACTTCAAGTTCAAGAAGCTCTTTCATGACATCTAATCCTGCCATTAAAGTATCGACCATTTCTGGTTGAAACTCGATTTGATGGTTTCTTAATTTATCCATCATATTTTCAACATCATGGGTAAATTCGGCAAACAGTTTTAATTCAACTGATGCACCGCTTCCTTTTAAAGTATGAACATCTCTAAAAAGTTGCCCCATCTCTTCATCATTGAGAGTACCATTGTTTTCAGCTTCTAATAAAACATTATCTGCTGATTCAAAGAGTTCAACAGACTCTTCTAAAAACATCTCTCTGTATTTAGATATATCAAAACTAGACATCTTACACCTTCTAAAAATTTTTAATTAACGACTCAAAACTATATTGACAGCTTTTAACAATTGATCAGGAACAAAAGGTTTTACAATCCAACCCGTTGCTCCTGCTGATTTCCCTTTTACTTTCATTTCATCACTTCTCTCAGTTGTTAATACTAAGATAGGCTTTGTTGCATATTGAGGCAATTTTCGTAACTCCGCAATAAGTGTAATTCCATCCATATTTGGCATATTCACATCGGTAATGATTAAATCAAAAGCCATTGATTTTGCTTTTTCTAATCCATCTTTACCATCTATTGCTTCAGTTACATCCGTATAACCGCCTTCATTTAATGCATAATTTAACATGTCTCTTAACATTGTTGAATCATCTACAATCAAAAGCTTTGACATAAAAACCCCTTGTTTTCTTCTTTTGGTAACATTTGCTATATAATAACCAAAGAACTATTAATTTAATATAAAAATTTATAACCCAGCTGCTGCTAATTCGATTCTGTCTTTTTTGACATTTAACACTCGAATTTCAAAGCTGTCTCCCACATTTAAAATATCGGTTACATTTTTCACTCTCTCTTTAGAAAGTTTTGAAATATGAAGTAAACCCTCTCCTCCTTGAGGAAGAGCAATAAAAGCACCAAAATCAGTGATTCGTTCAACTTTACCCATCAAAACTTCATCTTGTTTATATATTTTTTCAAAATCCAAATTTTTGGTACTTTTTCGCCCTGCTGGAGCATTATTTGAAATGGTTTTAATATGTTCACAAGCACCCAAAATATTCTCTTTGTTTTCGCCACTGACTTTGACATTACCGCTGTCTCTGTCCAAATCAATTGAAACATTAAACTTCTCAATAATTTCTTTAATAGTTGCTCCGGCTTTCCCAATAATTGCCATGATTTTACTTGGGTCAATCATAAATTGCTCAATTAATGGCAATGCTTCACTGGGGATAATGTGTTCAGAGGCTTCTTCCATAATCGTTAAAATATGAAGTCGTCCTTCTTTGGCTTGATGTAAGGCTTCTTTGAGAACATTAAGTTCAATTCCACCCAATTTAATATCCATTTGCAATGCAGTAATACCATTTTTTGAACCAGCCACTTTAAAATCCATATCACCATCGTGATCTTCCAATCCCATAATATCGGTTAAAATAGCGTATTGGTCATTTTCAACAACCATTCCCATAGCAACACCAGCAACTAATGATGAAATAGGCACTCCTGCTGCTTTTAATGCCAATGAACCTCCGCAAACCGTTGCCATAGAAGAAGACCCATTGGATTCTAAAATTTCAGAAACCAATCTTACGGTATCACCAAAATCTGAATCTATGGTTGATTCAAGTGCTTTTTTAGCTAAATTACCATGACCCAATTCTCGTCGCCCTACTCCAAACATGGGTTTGGCTTCTCCCACACTGAATCCTGGGAAATTATAATGCACCATAAAATTCTCTGTGAAAGTAGATTTTTCTGTTAATTTCTCAAACATTTGACCACTTTTTGCATCAGCAAGTGTTCCTACAACCAAAGCTTGTGTTTCACCTCGCGTAAATAAACACGATGAGTGCGCAGAAGGTAAAATATTTGTCTCAATACTAATGGGGCGAACTTGCTTAAGCCCTCTTCCATCGGCTCTGACTTTTTCACCAACAATCATATTTCGTACCAAATCTCTTTTTACAATATTAACAGCTTGGTAAACGTTCTCATATGAAATGACATGGTTGGTGCAATAATCATCTTTAAATATCGCTTTTGCAACCTCTTTAAGTTCGGTTGCTCGTTCACTTTTTGCCAATTTTTTAATGGCATCTTTAATTTGAGGAGTATAGTTCTCTTTAACGTACGTTATTAATGAAGAATCAATAGTAAACTCAATTAATTCAACATTAACCACCTCTTTACACGCTTCTTTAAAACCACTTTCATACACTTCATTTGCCTCTTTTAACGCGTTTTGTGCAACTAAAATGGCTTCTACTAACTCATCTTCACTCATTTCATTGGCTTTATGTATTTTTGTAAAAGCCTCAATATCAACCTCAATCATCTCTTCAGAAGCCATTGCTTTCATTTCAATCATTAAAAGCTCTTCTTTGCTTCCTGCTACAAATAAGTCAAGAGTTGATTCGCTCATTTGCATATCGGTTGGATTAATAACAAATTCATTGTTAATTCTTCCTACTCGTACCCCAGCAACTGATTTTTTAATAGGAAGATTTGACGTATACAGTGCTGCAGAAGCTGCATTTAAAGCCATTGCTTGAATATCGACATCTTTATCTGCACTTAAAACCATTACGGTTATTGTTGTGGGATAAACATATCCTTTAGGGAAAAGTGGCCGTAAACTTCTGTCGATAACACGAGCAGTGAGCGTTTCAAACTCGCTGGGCTTGGCCTCTCGTTTAAAAAATCCTCCTGGAACTTTTGCTGCAGCGTATGTTTTTTCTAAATATTGTACCGTTAATGGGGTAAAATCTTCTTCAACAGGATTATCAAATTCACTGACAACTGTTGCTAAAACAACGGCTTTACCCATTTTTGCCAACACAGAGCCATTGGCTTGTTTGGCAACTTTATTAAACTCATAAATTTCTTCTTTTCCACATAATTCAAATTCACATACTACTGACATTTTTTATCCTTTAATAATCTCTTTAATTCTCTCAAAGGTGATTTCTTCTAACTCTTCATAATAAAAATCTATACTAACAAAATGGTCCAATTTTTTGACATAATATAAGTCATCTGCAATGGATTCAATAATGGGAGCGCTGACTGTTGGCAATATGGGAACTGCAACAGAAACCGATTTAGCTTTTAAATTAATGGCTGTTTTTATACACGCCATCATGGTTAAACTGGTATTTAATCCTTCATCGACCAATAATACATTTTTATTATGAAGATTGGCTAATTTATCACCTTTTCTGTATTTTTGAATGTACTTCAAAACCTCATTTTCATACACATTTCTTGATTTTGAAAAGACATAATCTAAACTAATATCAAACGCTTTAACTAACTCTTCATGAATTACAACCTCCTCACTTTCAGTTACAATGGCAATTTCACACTCTTCATTATTGGGAGCCTCTATTTTGTGTGAAAACATAAAATCAAATGATGATTTTAACACTTGTGAAAGCTCATAAGCAATAGGAACACTCCCTGCTGATGTTGCAATAACAATCCAATCTTCAAACTTCATGGTATCTGAAGGCAATACATCTAACAATAACGCTGCCGCTTCTTTTCTATTTTTAAAATATTTTTTATTAAAACTCATTAACTTTCACCAAGATTATACGATTGATTTATTCCACCCAAAGGTTTTAATTCCAATTCAAAATAAACAACGTCTTGATTTTTTATTTTATGTCCGTAAATCGTAGAAGTTGATTCTTGTTCTTTCTCAAAACTTATATTGAGTCGCCAACACTTATCATTGACCGTAAAAATAAGTGCTTCTCTGCTTTTAATATCATCAATTAAATTGTAATTGACTTGATACGTTAGCCAATAATCTCGAGCAAATCGTGCTGTTGCAGCTAACATATACGATTCTAATTCTTCTTTTCCTGAATTTGGCGTATCTTTAGACATATAATGGTTGGCATTAAAAGCAAACCAATCGTAACTTAAACTAAATCCCGAAGAGGATTCAATTAACGTATCATCTTGGTTGCTGTATTTAATCCGATTATATATTGAACCCAAAATATAATTAAAGGTCACTTCATTTTCAAAATCACCCAAGGTTGAATTATCATAATCATCATAAATAATGGCTTGTTTAATTTTATGATTAATAATTTGTTTTAAATCTTCTCTGTCATATAAAGAGTGGTTTAAAGAAAAACTGAGTGTTTTTTGATCTTTTGTAACAGGAAAAGGAGCCAATTCAGTGCTGTTATTGGTTAAAACATATAAATCCCCTCGTGTTCTTGCACTGTTGGGAATTGACAGTTCTGTATTGAAATTAACTGTATGCAAATACTCTTCATACGGTTTTAAAAGGTCCGTTCCTACTTCAATGATATGTCGATTTTGCACAAACATACCATTATTATAAGAAGAGATCCCTTTATCATATTCCAATCGAGACATCGAAATCTCTTCTTTTAAAGTTACTCTTATATAATCGTCAAAAAGTGAAAACCCATAATAAATGGGAATACTTAGGTCATATTGTTGAGCATTTAAGCCCAGTTGTCTTGAATAGTTGGTATATCGTAGATCAGCTGAATACAAAAGTTCATCAAATAAAATGGGTTTTGAAAATTTATGCAACTGAATTTGAGGCAGTTGTTGAATAACACTGTCATTACTTTCCAATGATGTTTCTAAATAGTATCGCAAATAAGACCCTGCATAATATTCAGGGGTTTTATAAAAATAATTTAGTTTTGACTCAACTCTTCGAGTGTCATTTTTACCAAATCGTACGTTCTCAATTTCAGAATAATCAACATCATTAAGCCAATTGGCATTTAAATATAAACCATCTTGATGATCTTCTTGTTGGGCAAAAAGATTTGTTCGTTGGTAATCCACATTCCAACCAAAATGTTTTTTATTTTTTAAATTCTCTTCTTCGGCGTAATCACTGTGTTCAACAAAAAGACCACTTTCAAATTTGAGCATAGAGTAAGGAGAATCAGCATATCTAAAATACCCATGAATCCCCTCCCCTCTGTTAGTTCTAATTTGGGGTACCAATTCTATATCGTAATTATCAGCTGGTGCGAAATAAATAGGTTGTCCATAAACAAACCCTTCTGAACCCGAATACCCTATTTTAGGAAATAATAATCCTGTTCTTCGTGTCGTATCCGTAGAAAAACCAAAATAAGGGGTATAAAAAACCGGAACATTTTTTATATACAATCGTGTATTAAAGGTATTAATCCATTGATCTTGGGTATCGTAATCTCCGCTTGAAAATCGCATACTCCAAAAAGGGTCTTCACAATCACAACTTGAAAGAATTGAGCTTTCCAAATTCACAATATTTGCCGTTTTTGAAGAAGCTTTTGAGTTAATCCAAACGCTTGAAGGTTTATCTAAAAGTAATGTGGGGTTTTGAATCATCGATTCATCTTCCATATTGACAAAAGCATAATTGCTTTGAGCTTGCAATATATTGTCTTTTAAAATAACAACATCATCAAAAAGCTCAAACGTATTATTCTCTTTATCATAAATGGCTTTATTTGCAGTCATAAAATAGGTTTTAGAAAATACCACTACATTTCCCGTGGCAATCACAATATTATTTTGAGTATCTAAATTTTTGGCATTAATTTGATATTTTTCTTCTTCTTTGGCGTTTAAATTAAGTAAAACGAGGGATAATATAAGGATTTTTTTAAGCATTTACAACCAATGTTTTAGCAATTTTATCTTGAAGAGTCTGTTTTGAATCGTTAAAAAAAGCCAAAATAAAACCAATATAGAAGAACATTTCACTGATGATTCTGAAAAAAGATCGAATAAAAGAGGTTATAAGAGACACTCGTCCAAAATGGTTGTAATCAATCACTCGAATTTTGGCAAATATTTTTCCCAATGTTGCCCCATAATACCAAACAAAAAAACCTTGATAGATAAATTTAAGCAGCAAAACCTGATAAACACCTTCATTCATAATCACCAATAACGCCATCATATCGTCTGTAGCTTGGAATTTTTCCCAATACAGCATAATAAAAACCAATGTAATTAAAATATCATCAATTACAAATGCTTTTACTCTTGAACCAATGGTTGCTAATTCTAAATTATCACTGTTGATTTGTTGCTGATTTTCGTTCATTCTTCGGTTCTACTTTAGTGCTTGATAGGCAATATCGGTTCGGCATTTTTTACCAGCAAAATGAACTTGACCGCATAGACTGTACGCTCTGTCTCTGGCTTGTTTAATACTTTTTCCTAACCCCACACACACCAATACTCTTCCTCCTGTAGCAAAAAGTTTTTCCTCTTGCTTTTCAACTCCTGCATAAGAGATATGAGTATGATTTAAAATCTCTTCATCGACAATAGTATCCACAATAATTTCAGCAGGTTCACTGTTTGAGTACGGATAGTTTGCACTTGCCATAACCACACCAACTGCAAATTCATCTTTAATTTTAATATCTAAAGAATCTAAATCTTTCGTTGCACCTTTATAAAAAAGTTCTGAAACGGGTGTTTGCAATAAAGGCATTAAAATTTCACATTCAGGGTCTCCAAATCGAACGTTATATTCTAAAATAATGGGTTCACCTTTAACAACCATGACTCCAATAAATAAAACACCCTCATAAGGGGCACCCTCTTTTTTCATCCCTTCTAAGGTTGGTTTAATGACTCTCTCTTCCACTTTTTTATAAATCTCATCATTGACCAATGGCGTTGGAGCGTATGCTCCCATTCCACCTGTATTTGGGCCTGTATCTCCATCGCCAATTCGTTTATGGTCTTGGGCAGCAGGTAAAATTTTATAATTATCCCCATCACAAATGGCAAAAACAGAGAGTTCATATCCATCTAAAAACTCTTCTATAACAACGTTTGAACCCGCCTCTCCAAAAGATGCACCGCTGAGCATGTCACGTACTGCTTCCTTGGCTTCATCTTTACTTTGAGCAATGATAACACCTTTTCCTGCACACAAGCCATCGGCTTTAACCACAATAGGAATATTCATCGTATCAATAAAAGCAAAAGCTTCATCTTGGTTATTGGTTTCTAAAAATGCTGCTGTTGGGATATTGTATTTTTTTAGAATATTTTTCATATACACTTTTGAACCTTCAAGTTTTGCAGCCGCTGCACTTGGTCCAAAAATTGTTAAATTGTGTTGTTTAAAAATATCAACCACACCATCAACCAAAGGGGCTTCCGGTCCAACAATGGTTAAATCAATTTGGTTGTTTTTTGCCCACAATGCCAATTCATTATAATCTTTAATATTAATATTAGTGCCTAAGTTCGAAGTTGCGCCATTTCCTGGCATAAAAAATAAATTATGTTGATTCTCTTTTTTGATAGCTAACCCAATAGAGTACTCTCGTCCACCGCTTCCTAGTATTAAAATATTCAAACCGTATTCCTTCAATTATATTACATACCCAAGCGTGCGTTAACCATCAAAATGGCCCACAAAAGCCAAAAACTGCGGTAAGAGTCAATCATTAGGAGCTTCTGCTTTGAGAGCTGCACACCGATTGCCTACAATTACACACACAAATACAGTATCGGACCCTCAACAATGGAAATCCCGCCACACTTAGATATAGGTATATTTTATCCAATAATGATTAAATTAAAGATTAAAAAAAGAGCCTATTTACCATTATTTAATGCCATTGCTTCTTCTTTCGCTAAGGCAATACAATCTTCAATTGAAGTGGTTTTTGATACCACATAAGGCACATACGTTGGAAGATATTGTGCTGTCGTTTGTCCAATGGCAACTGCTTTGTAACTGCTCTCCCATGAAAAATTCTCAAAAAAACACTCGATTGTTGAGGGGGAAGAGAAGATAATAACAGAACCCGGTTTAGGCACTTCAAGATGTTTTATTTTATTACAAGCGGTTTCATAAATAATTGCTTCATCCACATTAATATGAGCTTCTTTTAACAAAGAAACCAAATTTGAAACCACTTTTTTTGCTCGTAAATACAATACTCTTTTATTTTTAAGAACAGGGATTAATTCTGAGGCAAAATCATTTCCATGACCGCTGTTTCCAATAAAAGCAACATTGCCTCCCAATTGTTCTAGCACATTGGCTGTTTTTTGTGCAATAACAAAACAAGGAACACTTTTCCACTTGGGATTAAAAGAGTCCAACGCATACACTGCATTTTTTGAAGTAAATACCAAAGCATCGTATTTTAAAATATCAATTTGTCTGGGAAGAAAACGAATACCCAATAAAGGAATATTTTTTATTCCACTTACATGCATATCATTCAATAAATAAATATCATTCATTTTTTAACTCTCTGTTTTGAATAAAATTAATCGCCTCTTCAATATGTCTAAAAATATGAAGATTTTTAAACACATCATTGGTATCAATTTTTAAAATTTTTCGTCGATTATTTTCACTTAAAATCAAATACACAGTAATGTCTTGTTCTTTAAATCGTACAATAATCTCTTCTAAGCTAAACATAGCAGAAATATCCATAAACCCAACATCATGGCAATCTATAATAATATTTTTAACTTTAAAAAACTTATTGATTTTCTTTTCCAAAATAGCAGATGTTGCGAAAAATAAAGATCCTTCAACTTTTAAAATTTTAGTTTGTTTATTATTAATGTCAATATCAAAAATCAATTTATTTCTTTTTATTTTAAATTTGGTCTCTTTTGAGATGTGATAAATAGATAAAATTGAAGCAATGGTTATTCCAGCACCCACTGCCATAATTAAGTCAACAAACACTGTCAACACTAAAACAATTGACATAATAATCAAATCTTTTCGAGGAATTTTTGTGATGATTTTAATAAAACGATAATCTAAAATATCAAATCCCACTTTAATTAAAATACCCGCAAGAACTGCCAAAGGTATTTGTGAAGCCAAGGGAGCCAAAAAAAGAACAATAATCAGTAAAGTAATGGCATGTACCATACCTGAAAGCTTGGTTGTGCCTCCACTTTTTATGTTAATGACCGTACGCATGGTTGCCCCTGCTCCGGGGATTGCTCCAATAAAAGAACACAAGGTATTACCTATGCCTTGACCAATTAACTCTTTATTGGAATTGTGTTTGGTTTTTGTTAAAGAATCTGCAACAACTGAAGTTAGAAGCGTATCAATAGCCCCCAATAAAGCCAAAGTTACTGCTAAGGTTACAATCTCTTTGAGTTTAATAAACTCAAAAGTAGTTGGAAGCACAAAACTGGGTAAAGCTGTTGGTATTTCACCAATGGTGGGAACATTAAAATAAAAAACTGAGCTGATATAAGACATCACTAATAAAGCAATTAATGCCGGCGGAACAACTTTAGCAATTCGTTTTGGGGTAAAAAACATAATACAAAGGGTAAATAACGCAATAATAAGAGAATGAAAATTGGCTTGATTAAAAGAGTTTGGAATATCAATAATCGTTTGTAAAATTGAACCCGAAGATTCAACTCCTAAAAAAGGGTTAATTTGTAATACAATAATAATCACCCCAATACCACTCATAAAGCCCGAAATAACAGGATAAGGGATAAATTTAATCCATTTACCAATACCAATAAGTCCAAATATAATTTGAAGTAATCCTGCAATTAAAACAACGGTCATAACCGCATTGAGATCGCCTCCAAAAACCACTACAGCCGATGCCATAATAACAGTCATCGGACCAGTTGGTCCAGATATTTGAGTCGGAGTTCCTCCAAAAAAAGAGGCAAAAAAACCTAAAACAATTGCACCGTAAACACCTGCCATAGCACCCGCACCACTGGCAACTCCAAATGCCAAAGCCAAAGGAAGTGCAACAACCGCAGCTGTTACACCTGCAAATATATCATTCTTAATTGTTTTCAAAAGCACTCCCCTCCCAAAAATTAAAACTTAATATTTCAAAATAACCTCTTGTTCTTCTTCTCTTTCACCTTTTTTTCTTGCAACCAAATGAATGGGTGTTCCCTCAAAGTTAATATTTTCTCGTAAATAGTTCATTAAATATCGTTTATAACTAAAATGTAAAAGTTTTGGCTTATTCATAATAAGCGCAATTCTTGGTGGTTTATTGTCAAATTGTGTTGCAAAATAAATACGTAAATAGGCTCCATTGGGACTGGGAAGAGCATGTCGTATTACAGCTTCTTCTATGGTTTTATTTAACACCGACGTTGGAATTCTTTGAGAATAGTTTTCATATATCTCAATAATTTTATCTTTTAGTCTGTCAATACTTCTTCCTGTTTTTGCAGATACCGCAATAATCGGTGCGAAAAACAGAAATCTGAATCGTCTTCTTACTTCTTCTTCCAGTTTTTTAAAGGTATCAATATTTTCATCCCATTTATTTAAAACAATAATCGTACCCAAACCAAATTTATCTACAAGTCCTGAAATCTTTTCATCTAAATCAGAAAATGGTTGGCTGGCATCTAAGACTAAAAGCGCTAAATTGGCTTTTTGCAGCATATCTTCTGTTCTCATTAAAGCATATTTTTCAATGCCTTCGATACTTCCACGTCTTCTTAAACCCGCTGTATCCACAAAGGTAATGACTTTTTCTTTATAATCAAAAGATTCATCTACAGGGTCTATGGTTGTGCCTGCAATAGGAGAAACCACGGAACGCTCTTCCCCAATCAATGCATTTAGAATTGAACTTTTCCCTACATTAACTTTTCCAATAATGGCTACTTTAATATGATTATCATCTTCTTGAACTTCTTCTTCGTTTTCAATTTCATTGTAGCTGTCATCATTATATTCTTCATCATCAAAATCATCTTCAAATTCGTCTTCATCTTCATTATCATTGACTTCAACAGGTGGAACATAGCCATCTTTAAAAGGAAGTCTTTCATAAAGCCAATCAAATAAGTTTTTTGTTCCACGATTATGTGAAACCGATATTCCAAATAAATTTTCTTCATTAATTCCAAATTCATAAAAAGACCACAGTCTCTCTTTTTCTTTATCGTTATCAATTTTATTGACAACCAAAGCCAAATCTTTTTCTAAAGCCTGTAACTCATAATAAAGCTCTTTATCTTTATCGTCAGGAATTCTTTTTCCATCTACCATAAAAAGAACAATATCTGCTTCTTTAGCTGTTTGAATTGCTTTTCGTTTTACATTTGAAAATATGGCATCGTTTGTATCATCAATTCCACCTGTGTCAAGCATGAGTGCTTCTTTATCAAATATCTCAACAACATGTTTTCTTATGTCTCTTGTTGTCCCTGATTGTTCACTTACGATTGCAATTCTTTTTTTTGCAATTCGGTTAAACAAAGAACTTTTACCAACATTTGGTTGCCCAATTAACGCTATTTTTTTCATCTTTTATTTTCCTATTTTAAATCCCACTTGGATTATTGTACACAAATGAAAAAAGGTATTAGCAAAACGCTAATACCTTTTTAGATATTACCTTTATACCTCTTAGTATAATCCAAATTTACCTTCTGCACTGGCTTTATATAATACTCTCATGTTATCATCTTTATCGTAGAATACTTTGAACACGGCATCTGATGCTTTTAATTCATTAAGTGCTTCTTCAATATCAATGGGTTTATACGAAGCCAATCTTACTGGAATAATTTCATTATCTAACTTATCCAATTCATTGGCAATAGCATCTTCAACAACGGCTGCTTCGATTTCAGACAGTTTAGTTGCTTTATGTCCTGCTACTTTATCATGATGTCGTCGTAACACTTTAGATACTCTATCAACAGCAATATCAATGGCTGCATATAAATCTCTGTCTTTTTGTTTAACAACAATGGTGTCCAAATGAGCAACATTTAACGTAAATTCAAAAACAAACAGAGGTTTTGTATTTTTCTCTTCTTTTGAAATAATCGAGTTTACCGAAATAATATCCAAATTATATTTTTTGAAAATCTCGACAGAACTATTAATATAATCTTTGATAGCATCTGTTAATTCTATGTGTCTTCCTACAATACTTGTATTCATAACATACTCCTTGTATTTATTTAATTAAATTATTCTAACATAAGTTAGATTAAAATATCTCTGTTTCCTTTAATATTGGCTTCGGATAAAACACCTGTTTTTTCAAGCTGTTCTACAATAGTGGCTGCTCGGTTGTAGCCTATTCTTAACTTTCTTTGCAAATAACTGATAGAACTTTTTTGATCCATAATAACAATTTGTTTGGCTTCTTCATACAATTCATCCAATTCACCCAAATCATTTTCACTGAATTCACCTTTAAGCAGGGATTGGTCTTTTTGTTTGACAAACTGCATATCATATTGCGCTTCTCGCTGTTCTTTTAAAAAGTTAGCCACTTTTTCAATTTCAATTTCTGTACTCCAAGGAGCATGAAGTCGAACAAGTCCTGACATTCCTGGAGGAGTAAACAGCATATCTCCTCGTCCTAAAAGAGACTCTGCTCCCATGGAATCCAAAATAATCTTTGAATCAACTCGTTGCCCTACTTTGTAAGAGATTCGACTGGGTAAGTTGGCTTTAATTAACCCAGTAACCACATCCACACTGGGGCGTTGAGTAGCAACAATTAAGTGAATACCACTTGCTCGTGCCATTTGAGCAAGTCTGGCAATAGAGAGTTCTACTTCTTTACCACTGGTCATCATTAAATCAGCTAACTCATCAATGATAACGACAATATAAGGGAAAGGTTCGTACCCCTCCACAACAGCTTTTTCATTATAATTTTCAATATTTTTTGTTTTGGTTTGTGACATTAATGTATATCGTCTTTCCATTTCACACACCATATTAGCTAAGGCATTAATGGCTTCTGTGGGCCTTGTAATAACAGGCGTTAAAAGATGAGGAATATCATTGTAAATTGAGAACTCCAACATTTTTGGGTCAATCATAATCAATCTCAAAGTATCAGGCGAATTTTTATACAACAGTGACAAAATCATACAATTAAGACCAACAGATTTTCCGCTTCCAGTTGTTCCGGCAATAAGCAAATGCGGTAATTTCTTTAAATCCGTAATAAAAGGTTTTCCCACAATATCTTTACCTAAAATCATTGTCAAAGGAGATTTTGCATTTTGGAAAATTTCACTCTCTAAAAGCTCTTTGATATAAATAACTTGAGAATCTTCATTGGGCACTTCAATACCCACCACATCTTTACCTGGAATTGGTGCTTGGATACGAATGGTTTGAGCTTTTAATGCCATGGCTAAATCGTCTTGTAAATTTAAAATTTTAGAGACTTTAACATTAGGAGCAGGTTTAAACTCAAAGGTTGTAACAATAGGACCTGTGTAGGTTCGTACGACATCTCCTTCAATTTTAAACATAAGCAATTTTTCCAGTAAATCAGCAATCTTTTTATCAATAAAAACTTCATTGACTTTGGTTTTTTTCTCTTTGGGTGGCTCTTGAAAAAACGAAGTACTGGGCAGTTGAAAATCTTTAGGTTTTTCATTTTTACCCAATTCGATTTCATCTAAAAGCTTTTTGTTCTCTTCAAGTTCATCCACAATAAGTGCATGAGGCAACTCTTCATTAACATCAATGATATCTGCCTCATCTATTGTTTGTTCTTCAAAACTTTTTTCAGTTTGTTCAAAAGGCTCTATAACTATTTCAGCCGTATCACCTACTTCTTTAATTGTAACTTTCTCTTCTTTTTTATCTTTTGTTTCACTGTTTTTATTTTTACTGTATTTGTACTCTTTTTTCTCTGCTGGTTTTTCTTTGGGTTTATATACTATGAGCAAATTTTTTAAATTATTAGAGAGTTCTTCTTTTTTATTTTCTAAAAAAACCATCAAAAAAATAAACAAACCAATAATCATAAATATCCATAAACCGGCATTACCAATAAAAGGAGAGAGAAAAGAGACAATTTCATTGCCCAAAATACCTGCTGTTTTATCTTTGAGTATCAAGGCTTGGAAAATAATCAAAGAAAAAAGCAACGTCAATAAAGTACATACGCGTAAAGTCAAATCCAAAGCGGTTGTTTTTTTAATATTAATTTTATACAAAATATACGCAAAAATAAAAAGATAGATATACGCAATGTAGCCAAAATAGTTATGTGAAAATTGTGAGAAAACAAATCCAATTTGTCCTACCATGGGTTTATTTAATACAAAAATTGAAAACTCAAAATAGATGAGAACAAAAAGAGCAATCAAAGAGACTATTTTATTCAATACATTCCTTTTATTTTAATAATTGAGCTATTTTGGCTTGAAGTTTCAGCCAAATACGATGTTCCATCAAAGGAAAACCTGCCCACTGTTTTTTAGGTTCTGCAATCGTTTTTGTCACACCACCACGTGCTGCAATGGTTGTAAAAGGTGCAATTTCCAAATGTCCTGCAGTAGCGCTTTGTCCGCCCATAATAACATATTCATGCAGTGTCGTTGAGCCCGATAACCCCACTTGTCCTGTCAAAATACACCCATCTTTTAAAACACAATTGTGTGCAATGTGTACCAAATTATCAATTCGCACTCCATTGCCTATAATTGTGGATTTAAAAGCCGCTCTATCAATGCTGGTATTAGAACCAATCTCCACATCATTGCCAATTACGACATTGCCATTTTGATAAATTTTAATGTATTTTCCCTCTTTGGTATGAGCAAAACCAAAGCCATCTGAGCCAATGACGGTTCCTGAATGGAAGATACAATCATTTCCTACAATACAATCTCGATAAATCGTTACATTAGGATAAAGAATCGTATTATGGCCAATATGAACATTATCTGCTATAAAAACCCCACTCATAAGCGTGCAATTGTCTCCAATCACACTGTTTTTTCCAATATAAACATTGGGCATAATGGTGCAGTTTTTGCCAATGGATGGCTCTTTCCCTGCTGTTTCTACGAAGTTTGGGGCAAACAGTTTTGAAGCATAAGCTAACATTAAATAGGGCTCAGGAGAAATCAATGCAACTGTTGAAGCAGGAACCAATGAAGCAAACTCCTCTTTTACAAAAACCGCTCCCGCTTTGGTTGTTTTTAAATCATTGACATATTTTTTATTCTCTAAAAATGAAATTTCATTGCTTTGAGCGTCATTTAATGTATTTAATCCCACAATCTCTTTATTAGAAAGTGTTGTTAAACCCAATTGGTCAGTAATTTCTTGAAGTTTCAAAGAGGTATCCTTTATATAAAAAAAGAGCCTTTATTGGGTAGATTGTACCAAATAAAGGCGTTTAAATCAATTAAATTAAAAAAGTGTATATGACTTTCCTATCGCTCCATAGCAACAACACCACTTCGTACAATTTCCAATGGATTGAATTTTTGCATCACATTAATAAAATTGGCAATTCGACTGGGTGCATCTGTTGCTGATATAAAAATAGCATCATCGCTTACATTTTGAATGGAGCCATGATACGCTCGTGCAATAACATCAATATTGCTGATATCTTGATCAATAGGAATTTTGATTAATACCGTATCTTTTTCTATCACATTTTGATGTTCGTTTACTTTTAAAACAGGAATTAACTTATTGAGTTGTTTGACTATTTGATCAATAATTCGTCGATCACCGTTGGTAACAATCGTAATTCTTGAATACTTACTTTGAGGAATAGGTGCAACCGTTAATGAGTCGATATTATATCCTCGTGCTGAAAAAAGTCCTACAATTCTTGACAATACGTTGTCTTCATTTAATACAATTACAGAAACAACTCTTCGTATCTCTTCACTGTCATAATAGTGGTTAAAATTATTCATTATTTATCTCCTAAAAGCGTCATTTCATTTAAAGCATGTCCATTTGGAACCATAGGTAAAACATTTTCAAGTCTGTCAACAATAACTTCAATCATACACACTTTTTTACTCGCAACTGCATCTTTAAGTGCAATGTCAAAATCCTCTTTAGTATGTACTTTATACCCTTTTCCACCAAAAGCTTCAACCAATTTTGTAAAGTCAGGTTGAATCGATAAATCCGTTTGCGATAATCTGTTCTCATAAAACAAGGTTTGCCATTGTCTTACCATTCCAAGGTAATTGTTGTTTAATACAACGTTAATAACAGGTAAATCATACTCCGTACACGTCAATAACTCTTGAATGTTCATTAAAATAGAACCATCACCTGTGATATTAATACTAACTTTATCAGGACACGCTCTGGCAACTCCCATTGCTGCTGGAAGACCAAACCCCATGGTTCCTAATCCACCACTTGTAACCCATTGTCTGGGATAATCAAAAGGATAAAACTGAGCCGCCCACATTTGATGTTGTCCAACATCGGTTGAAACAATCGCTTTATCTCCTAAAAGTTTTCCAATTCTTTCAACAACCCATTGCGGTTTTAAACTGCCATCACTGTTTTCTAAATAACGTAATGGTTCCTTTTGTTGATACTCTTTAAGTGCGTTAACCCAAGAAGTGAAATCATTTAACTCAACTTCTTCTATCTCCTCTAACAAATTTATCAATACATTCTTTAAATCCCCAACTATAGGAAAATCGGGTTTTACCAATTTATCGATTGAAGCAGGGTCAATATCAATATGAATAACTTTGGCTCGTTTAGCAAACTGATCTAATCTTCCTGTTACTCTGTCATCAAATCGAGCTCCTAAAGAGATTAAAAGATCCGTTTCATGTGCTGCCATATTGGCAGCATATTCACCGTGCATTCCCAACATTCCAAATAAAAGTGGGTTTTTGTGTCCCATAACTCCTCGTGCCATGAGCGTTTCAACCGCAGGAATACCTGTATGTTTTGCCAACTCTCTTATTTCGTGAGAACAATTTGCCAATACAGCACCACCACCAATATACAACAACGGTTTTTTCGCCTCTGCAATAGCGTCAATAGCTTTTTTGAGTTGTTTTTTATTCCCTTTTGTTGTCGGCTTATATGTAGGTAAATCAACCTCTTTGGGGTATTCAAAATCGGCTTCATTGATTGTTGCATCTTTGGGAATATCAATGTGGACAGGACCTGGTCTTCCTGTACTTGCAATATGAAAAGCCTCTTTAAAAACTCGCGGTAAATCTTTGACATCTTTAACCAAGTAGTTGTGTTTGGTACATGGTCTTGAAATACCTACGGCATCAATTTCTTGGAAACCATCGGTACCAATAATTTGTGTTGGTACTTGCCCTGAAATCACAACCATAGGAATAGAATCCATATACGCCGTTGCTAATCCTGTCACTGCATTGGTAAAACCGGGGCCACTTGTTACAATCGCAACTCCAACTTTTCCTGTTGATCGTGCGTAACCATCGGCTGCATGAATAGCTGCTTGTTCATGTCGTGTTAAAATATGTTGAAAATAGTTTTGTTTATATATCTCATCGTAGACATTCATTATAGCGCCACCGGGATAACCAAAGACAACTTCAGTACCCTCTTCTTTTAAAGATTCAATAACAATTTTTGCGCCTGTCATTTTCATAATAATATCTCCATTCTAAAGTAAAGAGTGCATTTTACATAAATGTAAATTAATTCATCTTTAATATAAGAAAAGTAAATAGTTAGTTTTATACTATTTTTATGCAAAATTAAATATAATGGAACAACTTTATGCAAAGGAGTTTTTATGGATGTTAATACAATAAACAACGTCAATAATCTCGATAATGTTTCAACCCAAACCACACACAATGTTCATAATACTAAAGCCGTTGCATCAAATGAAAAAGATGCGTCGAATGTAACCATTCAAGATTTGACTCAAGGCGATAGGAACACCTTATCGTTGACACTTAGAACACTTAACGAAGGCATTGCGACATCAAAAATCGCTCAAGAAGCTTTGCAAAAACAAGAAGAACTCTTAAACAATGTTACTGAAAAGATTGATTCACAATTGGGCAACACCTTAAATGAAGAAGAGCAAAATGAACTTAAAAAAGAGATTGTTGTCTCTTTACAAAACTTCAATGAAATTGCTCAAAATACAAAATTTAATAACAATACTTTACTCAATCAAGAAGACCAGTATTTAAATATTGCTACAAGTACTTCTAGCTTTTCGATACAAATGCCCAATACAACCACTTTGTCGGACAATTTGATTACTTCATTTCGACAAACCGATATGACCAATCCACAATCACTCAATGAGTTATCCACTGCCTTTAAAGAAGGTGCTACTTCCGTTAATAATACAGCCAAAGAGTTGCAATCGGTTGAAAAAAATTTACAAGAAGTTGCAAAAGACACTATCGAAGAACAAATGAACGCATTAACGGCTAAAGCCACAAACAACAATATTAATTTTGGTAAAGAGTCTTTGGATTTTTCTAAAAACAATATCACTTCACAGTTGGGATATTTGGTCTCGTCTCAAGCCAATACTGTACAAGCTCAAGGCGTTCGACTCTTATCTTAAAAAAGAGTTGATGGCTACACCTTCACGCAATCCATCGTCAAAAACGATGGATTCATTTTTATTTAAAACTTCAAATATTGCTTCATAAATTAAAATTCCCACTTCAATAAACTCAACACGTCCTTTGCCTACAAGTTGAGTTAATTCTTCAAGTGGTTTATTTTTAAAAAGTTCAAGTGCTTTATACAAATCTTCTTTAGTAACTTTGGTTCCATTGACTTTATTTTTATCATAAGCGTAGGCATCTAATCCTAATTTCACTGCGGCAATTGTTGTAGGTGTTCCTGCCGTTGCGATAAAACGATAGTTTTCTAAATCAAAGGACAAAGAATCAATAAAAGAATGTATCTCTTCTTTTAAGAGATTCAAAGCTTTTTTGGTTGCCTCAATATCACGATATTTTTGTGTTAGCGTTACAATGCCAAAAGGAAAACTTTGCGCAACAAAAGTATCATACGTATTAACAATAACTTCTGTTGACCCACCACCAATATCCAAAACAATGAATTTTTCACTCTTATAGTTTTCCCGTTTTAAAGCATACTTAATGGCTAAAAGAGTTAATCGTGCTTCTTCTTGGGGATCAATAATTTTAAAGTTTGCTCCTGTCTTTTCTTGAAAGTTCTTGAGTACTTCTTGATTGTTACTCGCATATCTCATGGCAGCAGTGGTGACACAAATGGCATTTGATGGATCAAAATTTAGATTTAACGCTGCACGGTTAATGGCATCAATTACTCGTTGCTGTGCTTTATGGGAGATTTTACCTGTTTGAACCAAACCATCTGCCATGCCCACAACTTCATGAAATTCATTTAAAATGGTATTGGTATCAAAATCATACGTAACAACTCTAAAAGAGTTAGAGC
This sequence comes from Epsilonproteobacteria bacterium UBA4036, assembly GCA_002382325.1. GTDB lineage: Bacteria > Campylobacterota > Campylobacteria > Campylobacterales > Arcobacteraceae > Marinarcus. The sequence goes on along the minus strand of DGAG01000007.1, from coordinate 108,564 downwards.
CTAAATCAATAGCAGTAACAGGGGCAGCAGACATCATTATTAAATCAGTTATAAATGGGGAATTTTGATTTTAGAATTGAGTAAATATCCTATTACAATCATAGAAGACAGCACAACATAATCGTTTAAAAAGCCTGTTAGCCAAACCAAATAAACACACCATAACAAAATGGCTCCTAAAGGAGTAGGAATTCCTGTAAAATATTTTTCAACATTTCCCACATCCGCGTTGATATTAAATTGAATTAGTCGTCTTAAGCCTGAAATAATGTAGTAAATAAAGGCAAAAGCAACAAACAAAGTATTAAGCTGTAACTCTTTGCCATCAATTATGGCAAAAAAGATAAACATCGTAGGAACAACCACAAACGATAAAAAATCGGCAAAAGAGTCAAGTTGAACACCAAATTCAGTAGATAGATTATATTTTCGAGCGATTTTGCCGTCCACAATATCAAAAGCACCCGCAATCCAAGCAAAAAGTGCTGCACCAAAAAACTCTTGATGTGTTAAAAAATAAATGGCAAGTACACCTGCTGCGATATTAAAAAAAGTTGCCAAATTTGCCAAGTTAAAGTGGTGGTTTTTATCAAATAAAAAATTCATCGGTTTCCTTATTGCTTCATCTTATTTCAAAATTATGTCAGAATTATAGCCAAAATATCTTGAATAAATGCCGTACTTTCTTTTACTCAAATTTAATGCGTAATGCTATATAATCAGCCAATTATTAAAAAGGTTTTACGTTGATAGATCTTAAAAGTGAATTTTTTAATTCAAATATAAAAAATGATATTTTATCAAGCTTAGTTATTGCTGTTGTGCTTATCCCTGAAGCCATTGTTTTTTCTGTTATTGCAGGTTTTTCTCCCATTATAGGTCTTTATACGGCTTTTATATTAGGGATTATTACCGCATTAATTGGTGGAAAATCAGGAGTAATCTCAGGACTTACCGGTGCCATTGCTGTTGTCTTATTTGCATTGAGTGTTAAAATACAACAAACTCTTCCTTCTGATATGATCCAAAGGCTTACACACGAGGGTGAATTAAGTATATTAATATTACAGTATATTTTACTTGCCACCATTTTAGCAGGCATATTTCAAGTTCTTTTAGGCGTTTTTAAAGTCGCCAAATATATTCGATTGGTGCCCAATTATGTCTTATTTGGTTTGGTCAATGGATTGGCTATTATTACGTTTGTTGCACAGTTTTATACCTTTAAATCGGAAGGATTTATTTACTATATTTTAGTTATTGCCACGATTTTGATTGTCTACTATTTTCCGAAGCTTACTAAAATAATTCCTTCAACGTTAATCGCACTGCTTGTTCTTACGTTTGTTGTTATCTATTTTGATTTAGATACAAAAAGAATAGGAGATTTGTCCAATATCTCAAGTACATTCCCTAGTTTTAGTATTCCTAAAATTTATATCAATGCCCAAGCCATTTTAACGGTTTTACCTTATGCTTTGCTTATCGCATTTATAAGCAGTTTAGAGTCACTATTGACCTTGAGTTTATTGGATGAAATGACAGAGAAACAAGGCAATCCCAATCAAGAGTGTATTGCTTTAGGAGCAGGAAACATCACGTGTGGTTTTTTTGGTGCAACCGCAGGAAGCAGTATGCTGGGGCAATCAGTTTTAAACTTCAGTAACAATGCCTCAGGAAGAACTACCACTTTTCTTGTTCCTGTATTACTGATGCTTTTTATCCTCTATTTTTCAGGTTATATTGCCATCATTCCCGTTGCGATTTTAGTGGGTATTTTAGCAACCATTCCTATGTTTCTCTTCCAATGGCAAAATCAATTTCAAATCAAAAAGCTGAGCAATCTTGAGAAATTTCTTATTGTATTAGTTACAATTATTACGATTTTTGCCAATTTAGAGATTGCTTTTGCTCTTTCATTATTGATTGCTTTTGTTTTGTATATCTTTAAATTATTCAGCATAAAATCAAGAGTTTATATGAATGAAAACAAAAAAGTGTATGAACTCTACGGTCCTTTATATTTTAACTCAACACAATCTTTTTTGGACATTTTTGATATACAAAATGACCCCAAAAATGTTGTGATTGATTTTAAAAATACTCGAGTTATTGATCAAGCTGCCATTAATGCTATTGAACATTTGGTTGAACGCTATAAACAAGAGCATAAAACCTTACGTATTAAACACTTAAGTGCCCATTGCAAAAAAGCATTAACACACGCAGTGTATTATTGTGAATATAACGAAGATGACCCCAATTATAAAGTCGCTTTAGATAAGTAATTTTTAGATTTTTTCTCTTATATTGGTTTAACAAAGATATGATAAAATTTAGAAAGACGTATCCTCATATAAGGAAAGAATCATGCAAATTGGCAGTGACTACACTTTAAATAATTTAAATGCGTTAAAAATTAACGAAAAAAATCTTGAACAATCCGCGCAAACGATTGCACAAGTTGCCAATACCGTAGGAGAGCCTCAAAATCAAGAAGTAACCCAAGACCTTGTTGATGCCATTGTTGGACAAATCCCAACCGTAATTGCTTATGAAGCCAATGCCAAAGCAATTGAAACAATCAATGCAGTCTCGGATACTTTATTAAATATCAAGGCTTAATTGTCTAAATACTCTTCTTGAAAAAAAGTATTGGTTTGAATGTTATTAAAAGCCGCCTTCAAAGAGATAAACATTTGAGGATTTTCCTCTTCCATTTGTGCTAACATTTTTTTGGTATTTTCTCTGGCATGTGGCATTTTAATATCAAACCGCATGGCAGGACACGCTTCATCTCCAATCACACTAATCTCATTGGTTTGAGCAAAAGCTCGAAGTTGTCGCTCTCTGCAAAAAATTAATGGACGTATCACTTCAATTTTATTTTCTGCAATATATTTGGGTGGCATTGAACGCAAGGCTCCATTGTACAAAAAGTTCATAAAAAATGATTCTACTGCATCATCCAAGTGATGCCCCAATGCCAATTTATTGTATCCTTGTTCCAGTGCAGTACTGTATAAATACCCTCTTCTCATTCGAGAGAAAAATGAACAAAAAGAGGAGTTCTTTCGAATTTTTTCACCCGCTAATTCAAAAATTTCTGTATCTATAATTTCATGTTCAATACCATGTTGTGCACAATGTTGGGCTAAAAACTCAACGCGTTCTCCCATACCATACGTAACAGTTACCGCTTTAAATTCAAAGTTAAAAGGAGTGACTTTTTTTAAATGATTTAACGCGTGAATAAGTGTTGTGGAGTCTTTTCCTCCACTAAAACCCACTAAAACTCTGTCCCCTTCTTTAATTAAACCATATTGGGCATTGGTTCTTCCCACTAAACTTGATATTTTTTTACTTAATTCAACCAATTTGAATATTCCTCATATTTTTTGGCGATTATAGCAAAAAGTTTTAAAAATTCAAAGCAAAACCCCTAAGAATTGATTGTGTCATAAAACAATCTCTCTTCTTCTTCATAAAGCGTATAAATCTTATACGCACACGACTCTTTTTGAGCTTTTATATATTTGATGGCTTCAAAAATATTGACGACACTTTTAAAAGTAATGACTCCTTGAAATTCATATAGTGATATATGAATATAGGAATCATCATTGAGTGTTATAACAGCATTTGAATCAAAGCATGAAAACATCGATTTAATACTTTTAAAAAACTCTTGAATCAAACTGTTTTCTTTTATAAGTTCTTCTTCAACAAATATCTCTAACTCGAGCTGTCCGGACTTTTCATAGACCAAATTAATTTTTTCTAAAATATGTTCGATACTTTTTCTTTGATGACATAAAGAAGATAAGTAGATAACATTTTTTGCTCCAAAATCATAAAAAACCGTTTTCAATGTTTCTGCGTTTAATTTTTCCAACAAATAATCCACTGCATTATTGAACTCTTCAAAAGAGACAATGGGAGTATAGAGTAAATTGCACTCTTTACAAAGCGATTGAAAGCCCATAAACGTCTCAATTTTTACCATTGATTGTATATCATTTTTTTGAATGATTGCATTTAAAACACTCAGATGATAGGCATTATAAGAGTTAATCACCACATCAATAAAAGCTTGATTCTTTTTTTTAAGCAACCAATAGACACAGTGTTGAAAATGAGAGTCCGTTGCCAGTTCCACATTGCTGTCTTCCAAACGTATGGTAATTTTTTGTCCCCCTAAGGCTACAAGAATTTCTGAAAAAGCAATGATTTTCTCCAAAAAAGCAATGTTATGAAAAAAATTGAGTTTAAACGAAAACCCAATTCTTGATAATCGAAATTCGTCTTTGAGTATGACTTTATTAATGATTTCAAATGCTCTGACAAAAGTATCATTATCCAGTTCAAAACAGACAAATTTTGCTTTTCCAAGCGATGTGGTGTATTTATTGGCTTGACGAAGCAACATAGAAAATTTATTTTCTAAGTGGTTTAAGCAGCTGCTTTGGGTGATAAAATTGATTTTTGGTTCAATGGTTGAGACATCAATGGAAATACGATTAACACTTGTATGAGCTAATATTTGAATATATTTTTCGACCACTTTTAAGGCTTCTTCTTCATATAAAGCCATTGGTTCTAAAAAAGTAATCGTAGCTTGTTTATCCCAAAAGGCTAACCTCTCTAAATAGTTATCTATGTCATATAAATCAATCAAAAATTTATGGCACTCTTGTTTAAGATACTCTTTTAAAAAAGGGATAGAGATATCAGGAATATTTTTTGTTGAATGTTGAAAAACCCAAAAAAGAGCCTTCTGTGTCATGGAAAAAAATTCACCAAACTCTTGACGAGCAATCAAGTCATCGACAATTTCAGAAAGCTTTTGATTGTTGGTGGTTTTAAAAAGTAATTGAATCATGGTGTACAACAATTTTTTGTCGTGTTGAGATTTAAATAGGGTCTGAAGTTGCATACAGTAAGCCTTTAATTATTGCATTAGCAAAACTATACAATACAACCATAGCATAAAAATAGGTTTTAAAAAAGTCAGAGAAAAACTCTGACTTTTTTATCAATTGGGCAAATCTTTTGCCTTTAAATTAGGTCGTCTTGCAATATCGCCCGGAGGATAGTTGGTTTCAAGATAGGTCAAAATTTCATCTTCAATTTCAGGAGTGAATTCCCACAACCCTTGAGTTTTTTGCATCCATCGTATCATGGATTTCCATGTTTCACGATCCCCTTTTTGCAAAATAATAAATTTTGCACTGTGGCAGACTGTACAGTTAGTTTTAACGGTTTGTAATCCTTTATCAACAATCAAACCACTCTCTTTGTCAATCTCTTTGGCATTAAGCAGTGTTATGCCCACGGCTAACATCAATGCCAGTTTTAAAAAAGTTTTCATAATAACTTCCTTATACCACTTGAACAGCAATTCTGTGGCACGCGTTGTTTAGATATCCTCTTGGATTCCAACCTGGCAGAATCACTGGCTGTTTTTTACCTGCGCTGTCTTTGGCTCTTGCCCAAACTTCATAATACCCTTTTTGTGGAAATTTCACACTGGCTTCCCACGTTTGCCAAGCGAGTCTGTTAAGCGGTTTATTGATTTTTGCTTTATGCCATGTTGAACCAAAGTCAATTGAAACATCCATGTCAACCACCTCTAAATCACCTGCCCATGCTTTTCCATTGAGTTTAAGTTTTTTATCCAAAGGATGGGTAATTCCCGATTTTGGAAAAGTTACAATCGATTTTACAGGCATGGACTCTATAATACACATATCTTCATTGGCAACTTTTGTTCCAGGAGCAACCGGTTCACAAGGGACTCGATACGACTGACCTGTCATCTTTTCTCCGTCGTGTTCTTTGTTTCGTATTACAATTTTTTTCAACCATTTACCCGAAACAGATGCTGGCCAACCACCAAGCACCAATCGAAGAGGATAACCATTATAATAAGGAATATCTTGACCCTCATATGCCCACGCAATTAAAGACTCTTTTTCTAAAGCTTTTCTCATGGGAACCCCACGGCTAATCACCACTTTAGTAGGATCACCACTTAAATGTACATCTGCCCCATAATATCCAATATACACAGCATCTTTTTTAATGCCACAATACTCTAACACATCTTTGAGTCGAACACCTGTCCATCGACCACAACCAATAGCTCCTACACCCCATTGGTTTCCTTTTGCAGGAGGGTTAAACTCTGCTCGTCCGTTTCCACCACACTCCAGTGTCAAAGCATAAGTATGGTGTTTAAATTTACTCTTTAACTCGTCAAGAGTAAATGTCATTGGTTTTTCACAACTCTCTCCTGCAATTTCAAGTGTCCATGTTTTTAAATCAATCTCTTCCAACTTAGGAGGAACCCCATTGTTTCGAATAAAAAAATGTTTATCAGGAGTAAACTCATCATTAAGTAAATGAGGCGGTGTTTCCGCATTAACAGGTCGGTCATTTAAATAAATTAATCCCTCTTTACCTGGAATAGCAAAAGGTTTGTCACTGTTTGCCAATGCAGCAGGAATCAATCCCCCTGGCATATTAGAAGCAAAAGGAATATTTGAACCCAATACCGCAGCCATTGCCATTAAAGAACTTTTCTTTAAAAAACCTCTTCGTGTTGTAGGGTCAACTTCACGTCCAAAAAGCTCTAAATCAGCTCTTTGTGGGTCTTTGTCATACGCTTCATGAATCCCAATGTGTTTAGTTTCATTGCTCATATTTATCTCCTTTATAATTTAAAATTATGGTATACAAGAATCTCTTATATAAAGGGTACTTCTAAAAACCCAAGGTACCCATAACATCTTTAGCTTTTTCTTAGGCTAGGCACTCACTTGAAGGACTAGCCGTAGCTAATTCGAAAGTGAGTAACGACGCATAAGGGAAAGCTAAAGATGCCCAAAGGGTGAAATTTACAAACGCAATCTTTCACAAGATATTTGTTCAATTTAGCTATGGCTAGATCTTCTCAAATCTCTTGCAAAATCTTACATTTGTAAACTTCATTATGGGTGCCTTGGTTTTTTAGAAGTACCCTTAAATTATTATGTCATATCATTGTCACACTGTATGTAAAAATGGTGTAAAATTTTTAATTTTCTTACAATTTTGACCTTGGTAAAGAATACCTTAAAAATTATTTGATACTATGCTAATTTTATAAGGAGAAATTATGCGAAATTTTATCAGTTTTGAACAATCAATGCATCTCTTAGAAAGCATTACATTATCCCAATATCCTACTCAAAAACTCTTTTTAACCCAAGCTTTTAATCATATCTTAGCTCAAGACATTATTGCCAATGAAAATTCACCCGCATACCCTACTTCTGCCATGGATGGATATGCCATACGTTTTAAAGATCAAACATTACATGAATTAAGTATTATTGATAAAAATCCCGCTGGAAGTATTACGGAATCTATTGTAAGTAAAGGTGTGTGTATCAAAACGTTTACTGGTTCACTTATGCCTCAAGGCAGTGATACGTTAATACCTATAGAAAACGTTACCGTAGAAGGACACATTTTAAAAATAACTCAAACCGTTCCTCAACATTTTGCAGTGCGAGAAGTGGGTGAAAATTATAAAGAGAATGAAGTATTGATTAAAAAAGGGTGTAAATTAGGTTTTGCCGAAATTGGCGTCTTAGCGTCATTGAATATTTCACAAGTATTGGTCTATGTCAATCCCACTGTTGCTATTGCAAGTACAGGAAGTGAGATTTTAGATTTGGGAGAAACTCAAACCAATGCTTCTCAAATACGAAGTTCGAACCACTTAACACTTGAAGTTTTGGCCAAGAACAATGGGGCCAATGTGATTCAAATGGGAACAGTCAAAGATGATATTCATTCCATTACAAAACTTATGACCCAAGGCTTGGATAAAGCCGATATCCTTGTCACAACTGGTGGTGTAAGTGTAGGAGATTATGATTTTGTTCAAGATGTTGTTAAACATCGTTTGGGAGCGAAAGTTTTATTTCATGGGGTGAATATGAAACCAGGTATGCACATACTTATTGCTCAAAAAGAGAACAAGTTCATCATTGCTTTGCCAGGATTTGCTTACTCTTCAACTGTATGTGCTGTTATATATATGTTAAAAATGATATATACGTTTAGAAATGGCAATGAAAAACTCCAAACCGTACACGCTAAAATACGCCACAGCTACCCTAAGAAAGTACCCAAAACCATTTTCAGTGCGTGTAATGTCCGTTATGAAAAAGGGGAATATTGGGTCGATTTTGAAGGGAAAAAAGAGGGAACCAGCGCTATTTTAACCAATATGCTAGGCAACACCGCTCTTTTAATTCAAAATGAAGATTCAAAAGATTTAAAGGCCAATGATGTGGTTGAAATAATATTACTCAAACAACTGTAATGAAGCTTTTTAAAATGATTGCCACACCCTTAATACTCTAAATAAGCAACAGGATGATTACTATGAGAACCCTACTTTTGTTGACTTTTTTTTATTCTTTGTTATTTTCTAAAGAGATAGAAACCATAAAACTTCAACTTCAATGGAAACACCAATTTGAATTTGCTGGATTTTATGCTGCAAAAGAAAAAGGCTTTTATAAAGAGGTTGGTCTTGATGTGGAATTTGTAGAATTTGATTCAAAAATGAAAATTGTCGATGAAGTACTTAATGGAAATGCAGAATATGGACTTACTTATTCTACTTTAATTGCTGATTATATGAAAGGGAAACCTTTACTGTTTGTATCCAATTTTTTTAAGCAATCCCCCTTAGTCTTAGTAACACAAAAAGATATTCAAACTCCTGCTGACCTTAAAGGGAAAAAAGTTATGGGTCTTCTTGACAGTACTCATAAACAAATTATTTTAACCATGCTGGATAAATTCAATCTTACTGAAAATGACTTTACGAATGTTTCTAGAAAATTTAGTATTCAAAGTTTTGCCAATAAAGAAGTGGATGCCTTAAGCATTTTTACCACCAATGAAATCTATACATTAGATAAAATGGGGGTTCAATACAATATTTTAGACCCTGCTGCTTTTGGAACAAAATTTTATGATTTGAATCTTTTTACAACAAAAAATGAATTAAAAAACCATCCTACTCGAGTTGAAAACTTTAAAAATGCTTCCATTAAAGGGTGGAAATATGCCTTAGAAAACAAAGAAGAGATTGCCGATTTAATTATTCAAAAATACAACACACAAAATAAATCCAAAGAAGCATTGCTCTTTGAAGCCAAACAAATAGAATATTTAATGCTTACCAATGTTTATCCTATTGGAAGTATAGATATAGAAAGAATTCAAACCATATCAGACAGTTTTGCCCACTCTTTATTGCTGCAAAAGAAATCCAAAGAAGAGTTAGAGACTTTTATTTATAAACCCCATACGATCTCTCTTGAGTTAAACCAAGAACAAACAACATATTTAGAAAATAAAAAAAATCTCAAAATGTGTGTCGATCCAAAATGGATGCCATTAGAAGGAATTGAAGAGGGAAAACACGTTGGAATAGCAGCAGATTTTATGTACAACATTTCACAAAAGATTAAAATTCCTATTCAGCTTATTCAAACGGAAGAATGGACACAATCATTAAATAAAATAGAAAAAAGAGAGTGTGATATTTTAGCATTAGCCGAAGAAACACCATTACGAAAAAAATATTTAAACTTTACAACGCCTTATATTAAAACACCATTGGTTATTGCGACAAAAATAGGTTTACCTTTTATGGATAACTTAAATACTATTCAAAATAAAAGATTGGGTATTGTTAAAAACTACTCTACGGAAGAGCTTTTAAAAACCAAATACCCCAATATTAATCTCATAACAGTTGATTCTATCCAAGAGGGATTAAAACAAGTTCAAGAGGAAAAGATTTTTGGTTTTTTAGATAATTCTATTGTTATCAATCATGAAATTCAAAAAAACCATTTAAAAGATATTGTAATTTCAGGGCAATTCCCCAATACACTTTTCTTAAGTATTGCCTCAAGAAATGATGAGCCATTATTGCACGAGATTTTAGAAAAAGCTTTATTATCAATTGATAAAGAAACCAAAAACAGTATCCTTAATCGATGGAACAATATCAACTTTCAATTACAAACCGATTATCATCTTATTTTTCAAATAGCCCTTTTGACTTTTGTTTTGATTTGTATTTTTATTTATTGGAATTTAAAACTCAAAAAAGAAATCAAACTAAAAGAGTCTGTACAAAAACAACTGCAACAAAGTGAAGAAAAATTCAGAACCCTTTTTAATATTGCACCTGTTTTGTTAAATTCATTTAATTCAAAAGGTCATATTTTATTATGGAATAAAGAGTGTGAACGTGTATTTGGATGGACATATGAAGAGATAAAACAACAAGAAAACCCTATTGAGCTTTTTTATCCCAATAAAAAAGATCAAAAAAGATTTTTAGACACATTGTCTTTGAACTATCATAATACTTATCAATTATGGTATCCCAAAACAAAATATGGTACAGAAGTCATTACGAAATGGGCCAATATACATTTACCTAATGGTGATATTATTCATATTGGTTATGATGTAACCAAAGAGAAAAAAGATGCCTTGGCAATGCAAGAAAAAACAGAACAGCTCAAAATTGCCACTGAGAAACTTGAAAAACTCAATAATAATTTAGAAAAAGAGATTCAAAAAGAAGTAGAAAAAAATGCTAAAAATCAATTAATACTACTGGAAAAAAACCGATTGGCACAAATGGGAGAGATGATTGAAAACATTGCCCATCAATGGAGACAACCGTTGTGTGAAATTAACTCTTTGGTTTTACTCATTGACCAAAAATTGTCTCAGCAAAATATCTGTGATGATGCGATTGAAACTAATTTATCGGGTATTGAATCGTTAACCTATCATATGTCAAAAACAATTGATAATTTTAAAAATTTCTTTAATCCTCAAAAAGAGCAAGAGCAATTTTTCTTAAATGAAGCCATTCAACAAGCTTTATTGATTGTAAAAGGTACCTTAGAACATAACTACATCAACGTTAAAACTACTGTTTCAAAAGAACTTCAATGCAAAAGTTATTCTCAAGCCCTACAAGAAGTTTTATTGGTTATTATCAACAATGCACGAGATGCCCTGATTCAACAAAAAATTACACAACCTGAAATCCATATCAAAGTAAAAAAACTTCAAGAGGTATATGTACTTATTATTTCAGATAATGCCAAAGGAATACCAAAAGCATATTTAGGCAAGATATTCGAACCTTATTTTACCACTAAACATAAAAAACAAGGAACAGGAATTGGGCTTTATATGGCAAAAACTATTGTAGAAGAAGCTTTAAAAGGAAAATTATTGGTTAAAAACACAAAAAAAGGGGCTTCTTTTAGAATTATTTTTCCCAAAGGAGAAATCGATGATTAAAACACACTACCCGCATACTTTGTTGTTTATAGAAGATGAAATCAGCATTCGACAAAATTATGTTGCTTATTTAAAAAACTATTTTCAAGAAGTCTACGAAGCATCAAATGCCGAGGATGCTTATGTTCTTTATAAACAGAAGAAACCCGATATTCTTATTGTTGATATTCATTTGCCTAAACAAAGTGGAATTGATTTAATTAAACAAATTCGAGAACACGATTTTAGCGTTAAAATTATTATCTTAACAGCTCATGCCGATTCCAAATTTTTATTGGATGCCATTCCATTGCAATTGACCAAATATTTGGTTAAACCTATAAACAGAAAAGAGTTAAAAGAGAGTCTACAACTTGCTATTGATGAACTTAAGATGTACACGGTATTGCCTAACAAAAGAGTTAAGTTGGCAGAAAATTATACTTGGGATAGTGAACTAAAAGAGCTATTTTACCATAATCAACGTATTGAACTTACTTCAAAAGAGAAAAGTTTTTTAGAACTCTTAAATTCTCGAAGAAATAAAGTTTTTACCTACGATGAAATTTTTGATTTCGTTTGGGGCTACGATGAAATAGGAACGCTCAATGGATTAAAAAATCTTGTCAGACGATTACGAAAGAAAATACCTGAAAATATTATTATTAATTTATTTAATGAAGGCTATAAAATTAATCTCAAATAAAACAACTCACTTTAAAATCTCATTTTCTAACTACTATGCAACTATTATATCAAGGAGAGATGAAAACAATACGAATATGATAAAAGTAACAACCCATAAAAAAACAGATAATAACAAATAAAAGAGTAATAATATTCCTTTTATTGTTTGCAATGATACTTTTTAAATACTTTTATGTATTAAAATCAATACATATTCTATTTCAAAGGGAAACCATGCCTTCAATAATCAGCAAATTATTTCTAAAAAAAGAGCAAGTCTCTTTAAAAGCGACTGTTTTATCTCTTTTTTTCTTTATAACAATCATTTTAGTCCTTCTTCTTATCTCACAGCTTCTTTATTTCAGTAAAAAATTATCGTATGAAAGTATCAATCTTAAACTCACCACTTTGGTAAAAGATATTCAAACATCCATGACAACCAATAATAAAACAAATGCTAATGTACTCTCATTGCTCTCTTTTCAAAACAGTGCAAATCTAAAGTTCTATACGAAAATATTGGAGAATAATCGTTCGTTGTATGCGGTATATACAGGATACAGCAATGGCAGTTTTTATGAAGTTATAAATCTGAATATTCACCCTTTATTGCGAAAAATATATAATGCAACCAGCAAAGACCAATGGCTATTGATTGAAATATTGGGTTCAAAACCCAATGAAAAAAAAGTCACTCTTCTTGATAAAGATTTAAAGCCAACTTCCTTTTCTATAACAGAAAATACATATAATCCAACATTAAGACCATGGTATAAAAATGCCCTACACAAGAAAACACTCATTAAAACAAAACCATATGAGTTTTCAAATATTCCTTCAAAAGGAGTAACCTATGCCCAACAATTGGAAAATTCTGAAGATGTAGTGGGCATTGATGTTCTGATTTATGATATTCAAGACATATTAAAAAAACATATTACCGTTGCTTATATGGATGCTTACTTATTTACACAAGATCGTTTAATTATCTCTTCATTGATGAATGATAATACTCTTTTAGAACTCTTTTTTAAAAAACATTCTTCTTTTAAAGAGTTTGAAACTCCACAATTAATTACCCTTAACAATAAAGAGTATATTGTCCAAATTCTACCTTTTAAAAATACGAACTCCTCTGACTACGTTGCTTTATTTTCAAAATACGATAATGTTGTCGCTCCTTACAAACAACAAACCTATGTTCTCATTGCTATTTTTATTGCATCGTTACTTGTTCTTATTCCTTTGATTATCTATTTCTCAAATATTATTGTCAAACCTATTTATAAACTGGTTGAACAAAGCCAAAATATTAAAAACAGAAAATTTGATTCAGTCAATAACATAGAGAGTCCCGTTTTAGAGGTGGCTTTACTCTCGGCTTCTATAAAAGAGATGTCAAATGCTATTTATTCTTATCAACACTCATTGGAAAAAAAAGTTCAAAAAAGAACTCAAGAATTAAGTTTAAAAAATCAAGAATTGCTCAAGTTATCCATCACCGATAAACTTACAGGACTTTATAATCGTGTCAAATTGGATAAAACGTTACAAGATGAAATGAACAGAAGCTTACGAACAGGCGATGTTTTTTGTGTTATTTTAATGGATATTGATTTTTTTAAAAAAATTAACGATGGATATGGTCATCAAACGGGAGATGATGTTTTAATCGAAACAGCTCAAGTATTACAAAAACTCTTAAGAAAAACTGATGTTTTAGGTCGTTGGGGAGGAGAAGAGTTTTTAATTATCTCTCCTTTAACTTCATTAGAAAATGGGGTTAAACTCGCCAATAAAATTAATCTCTTTGTTCAATCACATCCTTACTCAACTTATAAAAATCAAGTTACCATGAGTATAGGAGTAGCTGCCTTTCAAAAAAATATCACCAAGCCAGAAGAGATTGTTGCCAATGCAGACAAAGCCCTCTACGAAGCAAAACATAACGGAAGAAATCAAGTAAAAATTTTCCAATAAACTCAAAAAAAATCTTTTTTGATACTTTTTCGATACTTCTATAATATAAGATACTGAATTATTTTATTATCTTCTAATAATAAATTGTCAATTCAATAAGAAGAGGGAACGTATGAATCTTAACAGAAAAAAAAGAGTGTTTAGTATTGCAGTAAGTGCAATATGTATTGTAAATATGAATCTTAACGCACTGACACTAAAAGAGAGTGTTTCAGAAGTTATTAACACCAATCCAGTGGTTAAAGAGAGAACAAACAATTATCGAGCAACCCAGCAAGATTTGATTATAGCAGAATCTGAATATTTGCCAAGAGTTGACTACCGTGCTGAAATTGGAGTCAAAAATGCAGGTGATTATAATGATGAAATAAGAGACGTCAATTATAATTATTATGAAAACTCTTTGAAACTTACCCAAAATTTATTTAATGGGTTTGATACAACACATAAAGTTGATTACCAAGAAGCCAGAGTATTAGCAGCAGCGTATCACTATTTGGAAAAAGCAAATGACATAGGTTTTAGAATGGTTGAAGCGTATATTAATGTTCAAAAAAACTATAAACTGTTGCAAAATGCCAAAGACAATGTTGAGTTCCATGAACAAATGTTTGAAAATATTACCAATTTGTACAATGCAGGGTTAGACAGAGAATCGTCTATTTCAAAAGTTAAAGCAGGTCTTGCTTTAGCTAAAACAAATTATACAGCACAAAAAAATAACACCAAAGATGCTGAATTTAAATTTGCACGAATATTAGGAAGATATCCCAACGTAACACAAATGGAAATACCTATTCTTGATGTAAAAATGCCTGAATCAATTGAACGCGCAACTATGTATGCGATTAAAAATAATCCATCCCTTCTTGTAAGTAACTACAATGTCAAAGGGGCACAGGCTTTGTATAAAAAATCAAAAAGCGGTTATTACCCAAAAATTGATTTTGAAATTGAACAACTTTATAATGACTATCATCAATCAAATAACGGATTTGATACTCAAGATGATCGTTTTCGAGTGGGTTTAGTACTTAATTGGAACTTATATAAAGGCGGTGCAGATGTTGCTGAAAAACAAAAAGCCATCAGTAAAGTTCACCAAGAAACTCAAATTCAGCAAGATTTAAAACGTCAAGTCATTGAAGGGCTACAACTCTCTTGGTCGGCATATGAAACCATTAAAGAGCAAATAGAACAACTTGAAGAATACAACCAATACAGTGAATCTACACTTATTAGTTATCAAGAAGAGTATAACTTAGGGAAAAGAACATTACTTGATTTCGTTATTGCTCAAAATGATGTTGTCAATTCAAGAGCGCAAATGATACAAGCACAAAGTGAATATCTTTTTGCACAATATCGACTTTTAGATGCCATGGGGTTACTGATTACTGTGGTTATGGGAGATCAAGCCAGCTATGAACATGCGGTTAATATTAATACCAATGAAATGAAATATGAGTTAGATAAATTACCCCTTAAACTCGATGCCGATAACGACATGATACCCAACAATCTTGATATTTGTGATAACTCCGGTGAGAAAAATATTATGGCATACGGATGTCAAAGAAATATTGATGACCCCAATAAAGATATTTTTCTTAAAGCCCTTAAAAACAATTCAACTTTTAATGAAGGAATAAAATAATGAAAACATTTACAACACTCTTATTTTCAATAACACTGTGCTTTGCTGGGGTATATGATTATCCTTATTTGGTTCATTCAAAAGACAACTATGAAGAAACTATTATCGATAAACAACTGATGTACAATGAGTTTGAAACCATTATACGTTTTGAACCCATTTTTTTCAATCCATCAACCAATATAATGACGCAAGAATCAAAAGTCTATTTAGATGAAGTGAAAAAAGTGTATGAACAATATGCCCATAAAACTCTATTCTTATCTATTATTGGTCATACCGATCAAGTTCAAACAGACATAGAAAAAGTCAATCAATCTTGGTGGTACCCTTCATATACTAATGATTTAACTCAAGAATCAAGCCAAAAAATTGCCCTATCGTACGCTCAAGATACTCAAAAAGTATTGACAGACAAAGGCATTCCTAAAAATATAATGATTATCGAACAGCGAAGTGGTTTTGATAACTTATACTCTACAGAAATTGAAGAAGGCAGAAATTCAAATTATCGAGCGATGGTTTCCTTGTATGTGAAAAAAGATTTATCCGCTGACAGTGATGGTGATGGGGTCATTGATATAAAAGACAAATGTCCCATGACACCCCAAGGACATAATGTCGATGACAAGGGTTGTTCTACTATTTTAAATTTAACCGTTCATTATAATGTTAATTCCCATATGCTTCGTGAGGACTCCTTTTCACAACTTCAAAAAGTACTTAAGTTTATGAAAGAGAATAAACAATTTAAAGTTCTGTTATACGGTCATGCCAGTAATGAAGGAACGCATTTAAAAAATCAAATACTTTCAGAAAAACGAGCATTAAGCATACGAAAATATTTAATAGACGAAGGTATTGTTTCATCAAGAATAGCCACTTACGGGAAGTCATCTTCTGAACCACTGTTTTCAAATAAGACAGAAGAAGGCAGAGAAAAAAACAGACGAGTAGAGATAAAACTCTACTAAAAAGAATCATACATGCACAAAAACATAGACAACTATAATAAAAAAGACTCTTTATTAGAGTCTTTGGTTCTTTATACGAAACTCTATCATAAACCCTATACTCCAGAAGCTTTGATGATGGGTTTGCCCTCTAATCATTTACATGGCGATAGAATTCTTTTTACTAAAGATAACCCCAAGTCTCTTTTTTCAAGAGCCGCTTCAAGAGCTGGTCTTAGAAGCAGTCTGGTTCAGCGTCCTATTAAAGAGATTTCAAAATTACAGTTGCCTATGATTATTCTTTTGAAAAATCAACTTACGTGTATTTTAGAAGCATTCAGTCCCAATAAAAAAAGAGCCAAAATTATTCATTCAAATGATAATGAGCCTTTAGAAGAGTGGGTTGATGTTGAGGCATTAGAAGAGGAGTATTTGGGTTTTGCTTTTATGTTAAAAAAGCCCTACTCTTACGGTGAACAACATAAAAAACTCTCTACTCATAAAAAACATTGGTTTTGGGACACATTAATGTTATCAAAATCAATATACAAAGATGTGTTA
Organism: Epsilonproteobacteria bacterium UBA4036; assembly: GCA_002382325.1. GTDB lineage: Bacteria > Campylobacterota > Campylobacteria > Campylobacterales > Arcobacteraceae > Marinarcus. Next base: position 91,341 of record DGAG01000007.1, on the reverse strand, counting down.
CTTGCCTCATTTTTAATCAATCTTTTTGTTTTAGCCACTCCGTTATTTACTATGAATGTTTACGACAGAGTCATTCCTAACAGTGCCATAGAAACACTATGGATGTTTACTTTTGGTGTTATTCTTGTCTATATTTTAGATCTTTTTTTAAAATTTACCCGAACCTACATGCTTGAGCTTGCTGCTAAAAAAAGCGACATTATCATGTCTTCCATTATTTTTGAAAAAGTATTGGATTTAAATATCTCTTCATATCCTAAATCCATTGGTGCTTTTGCAAGCAATTTAAAAGATTTTGACGCGATTCGCTCTTTTTTAACCAACGCAACCATGACAGTTATTATTGATTTTCCTTTTACCTTGCTTTTCTTAGCTCTTATTGCCTATATTGGAGGCTCTATTGTCATTATCCCTATACTAATATCAATCATTATTTTAGGTTATGCCTTTATCATTAAATATCCCTTACAACGAAGCATTGAAAGTGCCCATGAAGCAGCTGCTCAAAAAAATGGTATTTTAATTGAAGCGTTGCACAATATAGAAACCATTAAAACATTGGGATTATCGGGAAAAATACAATGGAATTATGAAGAAGCCACCGGACAAATTGCGAAAAAGAGTCTCAATTCTAAACTGATTTCAAGTTCTATTCCCAATGTGACGGCTTTTTTGGTTCAACTTAATACCATTATTTGTGTGGTGTATGGGGTGTATTTAATTTCTGATTTTAATTTAACCATGGGAGGATTAATCGCTGTTATTATTCTCTCTTCTCGAACGGTTTCTCCATTGGGGCAAGCAGCCTCACTTATTACAAGCTATGAAGATGCCAAAGCTTCTTACCAAGTGATTAATTCAATTATTTCAAGACCCATTGAACGACCCGAAGGCAAAGAGTTTATTAAAAGAGAGGTTCTTTTTGGAAACATTGAGTTTAGAAACGTCAGTTTTAGTTATCCCAACACCAATATTGAAGTACTCAAAGATGTCAGTTTTACCGTACAAAAAGGTGAGAAAGTTGCAATTTTAGGGCGAATTGGTTCAGGCAAAAGTACGTTGAGTAAACTTTTATTGAGACTTTATGAACCCACCAAAGGCTCTATTTTGGTTGATGGTATCGATATTTCTCAAATTGACCCCGCTGATTTACGCAAAAACATTGGTTATGTTCCTCAAGAAATCAATTTATTTCAAGGAACACTCAAAGAAAATATTATAAATAACTACCGATATTATACCGATGAAGAGATTTTAGCATGTGCGAAAAATGCAGGTGCAGATGATTTTATTAAAAGTCATCCTTTAGGCTATGACATGGAGATTGGTGAAAGAAGTATGGGGCTTTCAGGAGGTCAAAAACAGACTATTGGTATCGCGCGAGCACTCTTATTTGATGCCAATACCTTACTTTTTGATGAACCCATGAATGCCATGGATCAAACCAGTGAAAACATCATCTTGGAGAGATTAAAACCTGTTATAAGCGATAAAACAGTGCTTTTAATCACTCAAAAACTAAGCACCGTAGCATTATGCAATCGAATTATTGTATTGAATAAAGGTGAAAAAATTATGGATGGTGATAAAGCAGATATTCTTAAACAGTTGAGTGCCAAATGAAGCACTATATAGCTAAATTAATTTCCTATGTAAAACATATTGAAATTCCTTACAAAAAGCTTCAACATATTGAATTTGTGCATGAAAATATTGAGAAATTTCTAAAAAAATTTAAACGACAAATTCAACTGCCCGACAAAAAAGAGTTTAACCAAGAAGATTATGAATTTATGGAGAGTTTAAGCGGTGCTATTTTAGAAAAACATCCTAAAAAGTTGCATTTTATCCTTAAGTTTTGGGCGTTAACTGTTTTTATTTTTATTGTTTGGGCAGGACTCTCACAAGTGGATGAAGTCGCCAGAGGTGTGGGCGATGTCATTCCAAGCAATGAAAATCAAATTGTTCAAAACTTAGAGGGTGGAATTGTTGAAAGTATTGAAGTTCAAGAAGGCACTCATGTAAAAAAAGGCACTGTTTTATTAAAAATAAACAATGAAAAATCATTTTCAACCTTTGAGTCCAATGAAGTTAAAGCCATGTCCTTAGAAGCAAAAATATTAAGACTAACCGCTGAAGCCCAAGGAGAAATATTTGATGCTTCACAACACGATAATAAAGCAATGATTCCTTATATCCAAAATGAACAAAGTTTATATCAAACCAATTTAAAACAACTCCATTCTGATTTGGAAATTTTAAACGAACAACTGCTTCAAAAAAGAAATGATCTTGAAGATGCAAAATCCAAAAAAATTTATCTGTCAAAATCGTTAGCCATGGTAAGAAAAGAGATAAATATGACCGAACCTATGGTTGAAAGAGGTGTTGCTTCTCAAGTTGATTTGCTCAGACTTCAAAAAGAGGAGAATCAAAGTATGGATGAGCTTAAAAGTGCAGAGTTTGCCATTATACGCTATGAATCAGAAATCAAAGAAATTTTACATAAAATTGATTCTGCAAAATTTTCATTTCAATCCAAAGCCAAAGAGAAACTCACTGAAACCCTATTGGAATATAAACGAACGGTTTCAAACTCCAAAGCTTTGCAAGACCAAGTAACTCGAACCGTTGTTAAAGCACCAAGAGATGGCATCATACAAAAACTGTTTGTCAACACCATTGGTGGGGTTGTTAAACCTGGGGATAACTTGGTTGAGATTGTACCCAGCAACGAAAAACTTCTTGTTAATGCAAAGATAAGTCCTGCAGATATTGCTTTTATATACCCTTCGCAAAAAGCCATTGTGAAGTTTTCTGCCTATGACTTTTCAATTTTTGGAGGAATGGAAGCTAAAGTGGTGAGCATTAGTCCGGATACCATAAAAGACAAAGATGAAAAAACCTATTATATTGTACGAATAGAGACTCAAAATGACACCTTAAAACACAGCAATAAAACAATGAAAATTATCCCTGGAATGACAGCACAAGTGGATATTTTAACGGGGAAAAAAAGTATTTTAAGCTATATCTTAAAACCCATTTTGAAAACAAAACAGTATGCCTTTGGAGACAGATAATGACACGAAGCATTACCGCATTTAGTGATGATTTAGCCATTATAAACATTTGGGAAAAAAGATTACATCACTACTCTATAACTGTCTTATCGAGTATTAATGAACTTTTCTCCTATACCAATACGCTTTTATTATTGGATGCTTCATCTTGCTATAAAGACCTCATTCAAATACTTTACAAAGCACAAAAGGCAAATATAAAAATACTTTTACTTGAAGAAAACCCCTCTTTTGAAAAAGGAAAACAAGCTTTAAAACTAGGAGTATCAGGATACGGTGATAGCCATATGAACACTATTTATTTTAACTTTGCTCTTGAAACCATTGAAAATGGCTTTATTTGGCTTTATCCCAAATTCACTTCACAACTCATACAAGGTATGACACAAACACCCAGTATTCCTTCTTTTATAGAAGAAATCCTTAGCAAAAGAGAACTTGAGATTGCTTTGCTTATTAAAGAGGGTCATACCAATAAAGAGATTTCTACACTCTTAGATATTTCACCTCATACCGTTAAATCACACAGTATAAAAATTTATGAAAAACTCAATATCAAAAATCGTCTTTCGCTCTCTTTATTTTTTAGAAACATGAAAAAAGAGTAACTGTCCAAAAGGATGATTGTTTAATCAAAAAAAGATGATTATACTTACACAAAAAGAATAGGAGTAACATATGAAACAAGCCATAGCCAAAGTGGAAGAAACCTCGGGACAATTTTTCATTAAAGATATCGATGGAAATTTGATTGAACTTAAAAAAGGTGATACCATTTATGAAGGCGACATCATTGTCCCCTCCCCTAATAACAATGGATCAGATACCATTAAACTGCTTACTACAACCTCTCAACAAGCTTTAATTTTTAACTCCTATGAAGAACTTAATTTCACACCAGAGACAATGGAAGCAATGGAAGGATTTACTTTTGAGGATATTCAACAAGTACTGCAACTTAATCCCATTCAAGAAAATGATGAAAGCGGTGAAAACGCAGAGTTTACATCACTTGAAGGTTCTCGTACTGACATTAACAGTGATTTAAGAAAAGCTGAGTTTTTAAATAATCCTGAAAATATCACCACACAAGATGATACACAAGAAGAGAGTGAATTTACGCCATTAAGTGGCTTACGAACCGATATTAACAGTGATTTACGTCAAGGTGAATGGTTAGGAATTTCCGATTATAAAATTTTGCAAGATACCAATAAATTTGGGAATAACATCAACACAGCGACAGACACAAAATTTACGCCAAGAGAAGGTGACAGTACAGATATTATCAGTGATTTAAGAAAAGCACAATGGTTTGATGGGATTGAAGAACCCAAATATAATGGTGAGGTAGATAATGGAAACGATGCAGCGATTATAGCCAGTAACTTAGATGAAGTAAGCCCTGCTAACAGTATTCCAATAGCCGTAGATGACTCAAGAGTTATAGTAAAAGAGAATGGAAGTATTGTTACAGGACAACTTCTTACCAATGATATTGCTGGAAGTGATGGTTTACTCAAAGGAAAAGAGCTTAAAGAGTTTACCTATAACTCAACAACTTATATTTTTGATAATGCTCATACAACGTATACCATTAATGGCACAACTTTAGGAGATTTAACCGTCAATCAAGATGGAACTTGGGAACTTGACCCCAATGGAGTAGCCATTGGAACGCATATGGAAGATAGCTTTACGTATAAAATAGTAGACATTAACGGAGATATTTCAAACAGTGCTACACAACCTTTGATGATGTTTGATGCCGATGTCGATCCCAATATTACCACAACGACTTCCGAAGACACTGCAAAAGTTATTTTGATTAATGATACCAGTGGAGAGGTTATTATCACTGATACCTCATCAACCATTTCAAAAACACTTAAAACCAATGAATCTATCAATATCACAAGAGACAGTGATGGAGAGGTGATTGGAAAAGTCGTAAACAATGGTGATGGAACAATAACTTTTACTCCAAGTAAACACTATTGTGGCGATGACGCCGTATTTGGTTATGAAGTTACAAGAAGTGATAATACTCTGATAACCAACAAAAGTGTTACGGTAACAGTCACCCCTACAGCGGAAACAAAAACCACCGATACCAACAAAGATGGATACAATGATGTAATAACTCAAGGCAATAAGACATATGCCTCTATAAACGAAACTTCAACGTATAACTATATCTCTCTTACAGGATTAAATGTAACCAATGAAGATGACAGAGGAAATACTGCCAACCCTTTTGCTTCGGAGATAACTACAGTAAAACTCAGTGGCGTTCCCGTTGGATTTAAATTTAAGTACAATGATGGAACAACAGACCATGAACTAACCGTATCAGATGTAAACGAGGGAGTTACCATTCCTTTTGAATACATCTCAACACTGCAAATTAAACCCACCAATTATTTTGCAGGAGAAATAAAAATCAAAATGGAAGTCATAACACACGATTGTGAAGCACTTCCTGAAGCTCAAAGAGATGAAGCAATATCAGCACCTGATTACTTGATAATCAATGTAACAAATGTAGCCAATGGAATTAATGCTCTTAATGCCGCCCAAGCTACAGGAGATGAAGATGCCGGAAGAGTCAATGGAAATACGACCAATACTTCAAATTCTCAAACAATTACAGCCCCACAAAATGGTATAAACCTAGATATAACAGCTACAACCATTGATACCAGTGGAAGAGAAAAAGTGACCACAATCATTGAAGAAATTCCCGATGGCGGTGCCATATATTATAGCGATACCAATGGAACAGTTACGGTTGATAAAACCGGTGTAGTAATTGGTTCAAATTCAAATGTAACGGTTGTTGACAATGCCAATGGTACTTGGAAAGTAACCATAGCCGATTTTGATAATAATGCGCCATTGAAGTTTATCCCACCCCATAACAGCAATGATGACTATAACTTAAAAGTAACCGCATTTACTACCGATGGAAATAGTATTTCAAGTACTACAGAACCAAAGACTATGAATGTTGTGGTTAATGGAGTAGCCGATATTCCTATACATGATGACTTTAAAAAGTTGGATTCAAATGAAACAGTCAATGCAGATGTATCAAAAAATATTTACAGTGATGTTGTTATAGAAGATAACTCAAATACAAGAAGTGGTGCAACCATATCATTTAAAGACCTTTACAAAGAAGCTGGACTGGACTCTTATGACAGTGACTCAGAGACGTTAAGTATAGTTATTACAAATCTTGGTTCAAACTTTAGTATTCAAGATGCTACGGGTATCTCTTTTAATGGAGCAAGTGGAACTTCAAGAGAGTGGAGTTTTGATGTTGCAGATTTAGATAAAGTTGTACTGCAAACCTCTAAAAACTTTAGCGGAGATTTTTCTTTTAAAGTAAAGCATATCACAACAGAAAATGATGGAGACAGTAAAACGTTTGAAAAAGATGTCAATATACTTGTAAAACCACTCGTGGAAGCTACTGTAACTACAAATGCAAATGTTACTGAAGATGTGGCAAGTCAAGTAAGTTTTGCCATAAAGCATCAAAATGGGGATACCAATGAAACCCTTGATGCTCTTTGGATAAATAAAGCAGATATTACGGGAAAAGACTTTACTCTTTATACAGATGTTGGTGCAACTACTGTTTTAAGTGCAGGTGCAAATATTACTGATGAGGGTGCTTATTATAAACTTACAGGGGCAGCTATAAACAGTGTGTATATAAAATATGACTCAAATGTAGGCAGTGCAAATACGAGTGATAGCTCATTTGGTATTAAATATACTGTTTCAGATGCTGTGACTGCAAATGGTGAAACTTTTACAAGTACAAATGAAGGTGCAAGTGGAGTTTATAATATCTCACTTCTTTCAGTAACTGATACTATCTCTGTTGATACGAGCAACGGTACATCAGCAAATAATATTGTTTATGATGATGGTGCTTCAAGTGTAACTATCAATGAAGCAGGAACTTTTAGTTTTAATATTGATGTAACCAGTGCAGATACAGATGGTTCTGAAAACTTTACAAGATTTGTTATAGAAAATGTACAAAGAGGTATTACTGTTGATGACCCATACGCCACTATGGCAATTAGTGGTGGGGATACAAATATTTGGTTTTTAGATATTCCTTCGCAAATGATTGATGCAAGTGGTTCAAGCTATACGGTTAATTTTAAAGTAAATCAATCATTACAGCATTATGCCGCCACCTCAACTGTTAAAATCACTGCGTATGCTAAAGATACTGGCTCAACAGCCAATGATATTCAAGAGGCAACAAAAAATATAGAGTTTATTAACAATTTACATGTAGATGGAGGACCTGGTGCAACTTCAACTATAGATGTAGATATGAATATACACGATATTACCGTTACAGAGGACACACCATTTACATTAGATGGAATTATCGAGACACTTTTACCCAGTAATGTTACAAATGATGCCATAGCCGATGATGCAACAGTTACTTACACACTTGCATTTAGTAACTTAAGTAATGTGAGTTTTGATAAAGACAATGATTCTTATACCAATAGCAATGTAAATAGTTATGGTGGAGAACATTACATCACGGTAACAGCACAAAAATCAGCTATTCAAAGTGCTATTAATACTGTATTAAGTAACATCAAGATGATTGCCGATGAAAACTATAATGAAAATAATGCAGCTAGTCAGCTTTCATTTGGGGTAAAACTCACTGCTTATGTGGGTGATGGTTGGGCCAGAGATACAACGGATGTGAAAACTTTAGATATAGATGTTGTTCCAGTAACAGATAGTATTACATCAAGTGTAGCTCAAACCCATGTTAAAAAAGACAATAGTGCAGTGGGAAGTGCTCAAGAAGATGGCACTACAACGATAAAAATTACTTTTGATACGGTGGATGACCCCAATTATACTATTGTTCAAGGGGCTGCTGATGCAAGTGCAGCAACGACGGTAGCCATAACCCACACAAGTGGCATTTATGGAACACTCACATGGACAGGGGGAACGTATACTTTTAGTGATGTAAATAAAGTTGCAAATGTAGATATATCCCATATAAATGATGGGAGTTTAAAATTCACCCCCACGCAAGATGCTTCGGGAAATGTAAAATTTACGTATACTGTTTTTGCCAAAGAGACAGGGGCTGATAATATTTCAGAAACTTCAAAAGAGTTTACTATTTCTGTAGCGGCAGTTGCAGATGGTTTAAATCTTCCCGAACTTAAAGGGGTTGGAGATGAAGATACTTTTATTCAAATTTATGCAAACCATACCGCCTTGACCTCTTTAAAAGATACAGATCAAATAGATAATGATGGCTCTGAAACGATAAGCTCTATGTTTATCGATAAAGTTCCCGATGGATTTTTACTTTATATTGGAGATTCTCATCAAACTATGGCTACGAAAGGAAGTATAACGGGTACGGTTACAATAGATGGCATAACGTATAACACCTATAAATGGACGATAAACATAAGTGGAGGTATCCCAAAAGTATGGTTAAAAGCACCCGAGGGTTGGAGTAGTACTACCGATGTCAATTTAACCCTTGATACTTTAGTCAAAGATGGCAGCAATTATACAAATGTATTAAAAGATTTTACAGTAACAGTCAATAGCGTAGTAGATGGTTTTGATAGTGTTACTCCAAATAATACCGTACAAACAGCAAGTATAGATGTGCCTATCAATCTTAATGCCAATGCAGGAGATTTAGATGGTTCAGAAACGGGTATTTTAACCCTTACAGGATTTGGTGCAGGTGATGTAACCTTTAAGCAAGATGGTGTGGATATAAGTGGGAATGTAAGTTATAATGGTGGGAGTGATACGTACACCATTACCAACATAGATTTAAGTGTTGACAAACTCAATAAACTCACTTTTCAAAAAGAGGGACTACAAGATAAAACAATTAGCTATACATTTAAAACCGTAGAAACAGATGATGGTGAAGAATCTTCTGCATTTAGCGGTTCTTTTACGGCTACAACGGATAATATTATTACAAATATTGCAACGGCTGGAACATTTGGAGAAACCGATAGATTGGAATTAAGCGCAGGAAGTGTTGATTTTTCAACTATTAGTTCAACGAGTATCGAAAAAATTGACCTTACTCAAAATGGAAATACAACTATCACAAACATTACTTTAGATGATGTCGTGGATATGACAGATGGCAATAATGATTTAATGATAATTGCAGATGATGCCAATGACAATGTCGCTTTTGTTAATGACAGTGGCAAGACATGGTCAAAAGGTTCCAATATCACCTATGGTGATAAAACCTTTGAAACATACACCAATAGTGGTGATCCAACGGTAACGGTAAAAGTGAGTGAAGAAGCAACGGTTACAATTGCTTAGTAAAACAAAGTAGAAATACTTTGTTTTATCTCTGTTTTATGAACAACAACCTTGTTTGGCTTTAAATTTATCTTTAAAAAGATGATAAAAAATCAGCAATAACATTATCATAGAACTCAATGATTCAAGCAGTGAACTGCTTTCATGTTCATGAGAAATATTTAGAATCTCTAAATCACCCCAAAATAAATCAAACATAAATCCAAACATCAAAGACAACACGGCAATGGTTCCTGTGTAGATTATCAAAGAAGTTTTGCCCAACATTTTATACACGACACTCATCGTTACAGCACTTGTAGCAGGTCCTGCTGTTAAAAACACAAAGGCTGCTCCTGCACTCATGCCTTGAAGCATCAGTGCAGCAGCTATTGGCAAAGAAGCGGTTGCACACGTATATAAAGGCATTGCCACAATTAAAATCACAAAGTATGTCAATATTTGATTGTCAAACAACACTTTAGCATACTCTTTTGGCATAAACGTCGTAAAAACGGCTCCTAAAATAAGTCCAATCAACAACGCTTTTGCCATATCAGAAAAAAGTGTTCCGTATCCATACTTCAAGGCATTCACAAAAGAAAACTTCTTTTGTGTACTGCATGAACTGGTTCCACATCCACAACCTTGCTCAACTTTTGGTTTGGGAGGTTGTACCGCAAAACCACTTGTATAAATATCTGCTGCACTAAATACTGCCTTGGGTGTTTCTTGAACATTCTTTTCTTCTTCTTTGTTTTCAACAAAATTTTGAATCAGTCCCACAATAATTGCGATAACTACAGAACTTATAAGTCTAAAAACCGTAAAAACAAGACCAAAAAAAGAAAATGTGGCTAAAATTGAATCCGCTCCTGTAATGGGTGTTGAGATTAAAAAACTTTGCACGGCTCCTTTACTGGCACCCTCTTTTTTAAGCCCTTGAGCTAAAGGTATCACCGAACACGAACAAACAGGCAAAGGAATACCAAAAACAGTCGCCTTTACAACGGACATCGTAGAGTCTTTACCCAAATGAGAGGAAACAAAAGTATCAGGGATGAGTTGTTTTAAGATTCCAGCAACCAAAAGCCCTAAAACCACATACAAACTCATGGCATCTAAAAGTTTAAAAAAATTATTGATAAATTCAGGCAAAAAGTCCATCTTAGTTCTCCAATAGGTTTTGACCTATATTTTTAGAGGGTTTAACCCCCATACCTTTAAACTCTTCTATTTTTGATACCACATTCCCTTTTCCTGTGCTCATTCGGTTTAAAGCTGTATCATACGACTCTTTTGCTGTATCAATACTTTTTCCCACTTTCTCAAAACTCTCTAAAAACAACACAAATTTGTCGTACAAAGAAGCCGCTTTTTGAGCAATGTGTTGGGCATTTTCATTTTGATACTCATATTGCCAAATGTTTTGAATGGTTCGTAACGTTACAAACAGTGTTGAAGGAGAAACGATCATAATATTATTGTCAAAAGCCGTTTTAAACAAATTTCCATTGTGTGACGCCGCCAATAAAAAAGCCCCTTCTATGGGGACAAACATCAAAACAAAGTCCAAACTTCGCAGTTCTTTGATGTTTTCGTAGCGTTTGTTACTTAAGCCTTTAATATGGGCTAAGAATGATTTTTCAAGCTCTTTTGCAGCAAACTCTTTGGCTTCTTTTTCTTCACTTTGTACATAGTTTACATACGCGTTAAGTGAAACTTTAGAGTCAATAACAATGTCTTTGTTTTTGGGTAAGTGCAAAATCACATCTGGGCGAACTCGTTTTTGGTTTTCCTGCGTAAATGAACTTTGAACGGTGTACTCTTTTCCTTCTCGAAGTCCACTTTGCTCCAAAATATTTTCTAAAATCATCTCACCCCAATCACCTTGGGTTTTATTTTCCCCTTTTAACGCTTTGGTAAGATTAATCGCATCTTGGCTGATTTGATTGTTTAGCTCTTTTAAGTGTTTAATTTCAGTCAGAAGTGAGCTTCTCTGCTTGGTTTCATCGTTATAGACTTCATTAACACGTGTGGTAAATGAGTTTAATTGCTCTTTGAGTGGTTTTAAAATCAGCGAGAGATTTTGATTGGATTTTTGAGAACTCTCATGGAAAAGTTTATTGACTAAGTTTTCAAACTCTACTTTCATGGCACGTTTTGACTCTTCAAGCAGTGCTTGTTTTTCACTAAAGTGATTTTGTTCACTCTCCAGTTTCTCTTGAAGCGTTGCTATTTTCAAATTGGCTTCATTGGTTATGGAAGCTTGAATAAGCTCATATTTTTGTTTTAAAATAAGCCAAATTATCAAACAGCCAACCGTAAGACCTGCACCAAAAAATAGAGCTTCTATCATTGTTCTTCTTTAAATTCAGATTTTAAGGCTTCAACATTGCTTGTCTCATCCTCTTTGTATCCTAACTCTTTGAGTCGCTCAATCAATGGAGGATGAGAATAGTGAAAGAAAATATACAAAGGATGCGATAACGGAAATGATTTATTTTCATTGGCAAGTTTAAGCAGTGCGGTGATTAAATCTTGTTTACTTTGTAAGTTTGAACCAAATTCATCGGCTGCGTATTCGTTGTGTCGGCTTATAGCTGAAATCAAAGGCATAAGAAAAAACGACAAAATAGGTGAAAACATCATAAACACCACAATAATTGCATACGGCTCATTGTTAAGCTTAAGTGCTAAAAACAATTCATCACTTAAATTTCCAAAAATAGCAAAAAATACAAACATAACCACACCCATAATGCCAATATTCTTTAAAATATCACCATTTTTAAAGTGTCCTAACTCATGTCCTAAAACAGCCAATAATTCGTTGTGAGTAAGTTTTTCAACCAATGTATCAAACAAAACTACTCGTTTTGTACTTCCTAAGCCACCAAAATAAGCATTTAATCGATTATCTCGTTTACTCGCATCCACACTGAACACGCCACTGCTTTTAAACCCTACTTGCTCCAACAATGCATTGATTTTTGTTTCAAGTTCTTTGTCTTTTAAAGGTTCAAATTTATCAAACATCTTATCTCGAATCACAGGATAAAGCATATTAATCAAAATAATCACCGCAAAAATAAATACAAATCCCCAAATCCACCAAGCAGGAAAATACTCAATAATCAAAGAAATTCCAGCAATAACAGTTGAACCAAATACTAAAAATAAAAACCCTGTTTTTAGCGTGTCTTTGATATATAAAGCTGGAGTCATATTTGAAAATCCGTACTTTTTGTCTAATTTGAACGTACTATACAAATCAAATGGAAGGGTTAAAATCCAATTGATAATAATAAAAGCATCCACAAAAAGTATCGCTTTTAACCACAAACTTTGTGTGGTAATCAAAGAATCCAAAGCAGACAACCCAAAGCCAATCCACACAAAAAATAGAGCAAACTCATACAAAGAGGATACTAAGTTTATTCTCTCTTTTTCTACGCTGTACTCACCTGCCGTTTTATACTTATCTAAACTCAAAATAACCGGTTTTAATTTTTTCGCTTTTTGCACAAAGCCAATTTGCATAAACGAGGTATAAAAATTGACTAAAAAATAGATACAATATCCCAATATAAACAGTTCTAACACTTATTTTTCCTTTAATTGTTTTATAAATTGATTTAATTTTTCCAACACATCATCTTGTTGTGAAACAACAATGATTTCGTAATTTTTATCAAAAGACTCTTTTGTCCAATTTGAACTGCCAAAAACAGCCACTTTTTTATCAAAAATCGCCAACTTGGTGTGTAATTTTGTAGTTCCGATTAAAACAACATCAATACCATTTTTCTTTAAAAGTTTATATTCACTGCTTTTATCTTTTGATTTCTCTTCATCTAAAAAGACTCTGACAGCAACTCCACGCTTTTTAGCTTGAATCAGCTCTTGAGCCAAACTTTTAAGTGAAAAGTTATACATCGAAACTTCTATGCTGTGTTGAGAACTTTTGATTAACTCTTCGATTTTTTGTTCGGCTTGCTTTGACTCTTGTGGTAACACAAAAAGTGTATCGTTTGCATGTAAAGTTATGGCTAATAAAAACAACATAACCCAAAGGTTTAATTTGATTTTAATTCTCATTAAAGATTACCATTAATTCTTGAGGAATTCGTGAAGGTTTCATCTTTTTTAAAAACACCACCGTTACACGCATACTAAACAGGTGCTCCTCATCTTTATAAATATTTTGTTCCATTATTAAAGAAGTGTTTTTTACACCTATTAGTTCCGTTTTTATATCCAAAACATCAGCAAAACGTGCAGGCTTAATATAATTGGCTTCAATTTTTTTAACCACAAAAAACTCATCACCCTTGTGAGGGCTTAACCCTTTTTGAAAAAAAAGCTCACTTCGCGCACGTTCACAAAAATTCAAATAATTCGAGTGATATACCACCCCACCGCAATCTGTATCTTCGTAATAGACTTGTATTTTCAATGTAAAGATTCCTTCTTTTTGAATATTTCAAATTATATCAAAGTCATAAAGTTATCTTACTTAGATGCCAATACAAATAACCCAATATAGCCAAGAGTAAGAGAGTTGTCGATATAATTAGTTTTTATAATATCTCTATTTCAAGGTGTTTTTTGTGTCTATTTTTGCTTTACAATCCTTAGCAGGTGGATTTCTCGATGAAGATTTACACCATTTTAATAAGAAATTTGATGATTGGTGTATCCAGTTTGAGAGTTATGAAGAGGCTATGGATATTGTACAAACGCTTGAAAATGAAGAGACCATCGATGTTGTTGAAATCACACCATTAAGTTATCCCAAATATTTCTTCCCTACTCTACAAGGCACCATTTATGCCACACGACAAATCGAAGATAACATTATTTGTGTCACAGAACCCGTTATGGGTGCCAATTTTAGAATTGCCATATGTAACCTTAAAACCAAACAAGTAAGAGTGACTAAGACTCACTACAAAACCATTCCCAGCATTGAAGGGGCTTTTGCCAATTTTGGCGAATAGTTGTTCTCATTTTAAGCTCTTTTTACCTATGATTATTTTTTTATTTGGGAGAAGATATGATACAGAACTGTCCTTTATGCGATAATACCCAGCATACAGCGATGAACAATGAATTTCGTCTTTGTTCTAACTGTTTTGGGATTTTTAAACGCAACGATTTATTGCTTGATACAAGTAAAGAGAAAGAGCGGTATGATTTACACCAAAATGATGCCAGTGATAAAGCATATCAAACGTTTGTATCCCCTATTACTGACATAGTTTTGCAAAAGTTTACCCCCACAGCCGTTGGCTTGGATTTTGGAGCAGGAAAAAGCTCAGCCATTTGTAAAGTATTGCGTGATCATAACTATAACATTAAAGAGTATGACCCTTTTTTTTATGATGATAAAACGCTACTGGCACAAACGTATCATTATGTGACTTCATGTGAAGTCATTGAACACTTTTATGAACCCAAAAAAGAGTTTGCACTTCTTAAAACTCTTCTAAAACCCAACGGTGCTTTGTATTGTATGACACATCTGTACGAAAAAACCATTGATTTTGAAAAATGGTACTACAAAAACGACCCTACGCATGTCTTTATTTATCAAGAAAAAACGGTGGCATATATTTGCAAGTATTTTGGGTTTCGAAGTTATAAAGTGGAGAATAGACTGGTTTCTTTGTTTACTTAAATAAATTAATGGTAAGAAGTAAATAGTGAGAAGTAAGAGGTAAAAGGCAAAGGCACATTGCTTCACCACTCACCACTCACCACTCACCCCATCGGGTACAAAATTTCTTTCTGCACAGCTTTTATCTCTTCTAAAAGCTCATCACTCATTTTAAACTCCACTGCTGCCAAAGAGTCTTCAAGTTGTTCTTTTTTTCTGGCACCTATAATCGTAGAAGCTACAAAATCAAAATGCTTGGAATAGACAACAGCTAATGTCACAGGAGAAATATTATACTTCTTTGAAATACTCATATGCTTCTTAGTAGCTTCTAAAGTTTTCTCATTGACAAATCGGTTTGCCATGGCTTGAACTCGTTTGCTTTTGTTTTCTAAATATAAAGAAAATCGAGCATCTTTTGGAAAAAATTGTCCGTTGTATTTGCCACTTAACACCCCACCTGCAATAGGAGAATACGGCAATAAAGAGATCTGCTCTTTTTGGCAAACGGCGCTTAACTCATCTAAAAATCGTGGATTTAAGAGTGAAAAATTATTTTGTATGGATTCAAATCTTGAAATACCCAAACGCTTTGAGGTTTCATTGGCTTTGGTTAATCCATAAGCCGTATCATTGGATGTACCAATATATCTTACTTTTCCCTCACGGACAAGTTCATCAAAAGCTTTTAAGGACTCGTCAATAGGCACAACCGTATCGGGCCAGTGCATTTGATATAAATCCACATAATCCGTTTGTAATCGTTTTAAACTGCCCTCAATGGCTCTTTTTATGTGAAATGAATCAATGGCAGTCAGGCCATGTCGTGTAGGAGGAATAAACCAACCCGAAGCAGCCCCTGCCACTTTTGTGGCTAAAATGACGGAGTCTCGGGGTTTGGTTTTGAGCCATTTCCCAACAATCTCTTCGGTTAAACCCCCAAGTTTTGCCGTAGGAGGAACAGGATAAATCTCCGCAGTATCATAAAAATTGATACCTTTATCATAGGCCTTATCCAAGATTTCAAACGCTTCTTCTTTGCTTGTGGTTGTACCAAAGGTCATCGTACCCAAACAAATATCACTGACACGAAGCCCTGTTTTTCCTATGTAGTTAAATTTCATATCTTACTCCATTATACATATCTCTTTTTTAGCAATATGTTTCAGTGTGTTATAGGCAACTATTATAACGACAATGGTTAAAAATAAAATAAAAAAATAGGACAAATAGGCATAAAACGGGCTATTTGTTTGTTCAAACATCAACATAGAGGCTAAGGCAATCGTAGCTAAAGGAAACGTAAATGCCCACCAAGAGATAAAAAACTTAATGTGTAAAAAACTTTGATACATAAAAAGCAACAACAGCGTAAAAAATAGACCTAAATTAAAAAGTATGTTAGCAAACATATCCAAAGATTGTGTGAGTTTAAAATAAGACAATAAACCAATAGATGGTGGTGCAATTAAGATAAACAGTGTTGGCATAAACTTTTGTGCAAACTGATGATGAAAGATTATTCTATTTAATATAATGGCTAACATAATAATCCAAAAGAAAATTCCAATGGAAAAATAGAACAATAACAGGGCATTATCCACAAACCCTACTCCACCAATAGGAACAATCAAATTCCCCACAATGGGAATAAACCAAGCAGGATTTGAGTGCAAAATCTCTACATTTTTTGTAATCCAAAACCGAAGTGTATAAAACGTAAAAAATAGGTGTAATACTGCTCCAATAACAAATAAACCAAAAGCTATATTAATATTTATACTTTTCATTATCATGGAAACTAAAATAAAAGAGATAGAAATTGCGGCAAAAAAGTTAATACGAACAGGATGTGCCAACTCTTCTTTAACCATATGAGGATATTTTACAATTTTAACAACATATGTCCCAAAAATAAAGACAAAAATTGCCAATGTCATCAACGAAAGCGTATTGCCCCAAAAAGAGCTTAAAGTAAGCACTTCATGTGCTTTTATCAATACCAAACTCAAACCACTTAATCCCATAACAATGGCAAACATCATTACAGGGAAAAACTCCAAACGATTGGGGATACTTTTTATATTTTCTTGCTCCATTTTTTTCCTTTTTAAGAGGCTTTAAACTATAATGCTTTATGGCAAAAAACAAAACACTCATCAATTTAAAACCGTACAAGTATAGTTACAGTGAAAATGGATTGACTTACGAATTATTACTTTTAAGAAAAGAAAAAATGACCATTGAAGTCGCTGTTTTCCAAAACCAACAATTTTTAAAAAACGACATCAAGCCATTTGCACAAATCCCTAAAAATCTGAAAACTAAAATCAATCCTCTATAAACGGAATATTAGTACTTTTTAGTTTAAAATTTCTTTATTTTTATATAAGCTCTACTTATAACTACGTCGTACAATAAGATAGATAAAAAACGGTGCACCTATAAACGCCGTTACAACACCAATGGGCAAAGTGGAACTTTCAATAAGATTTCTTGAAATAAAATCACACACCACTAAAAAAACACCCCCAAAGAAAAAGACCGGCCAAAAAAGTTTGTAGGCACTTTTTTTATAAATAATTTTGACAATATGAGGAACCACTAAACCAATAAAACCAATAGGACCTGTAAAACTAATGCACACACCCACACAAAAAGAGACTGCCAAAAGCAAAATAAAGTTCACTTTTTTAACTTCTACTCCTTTTAAAAAGGCGTTTTCATTGGAAGTTAGCATCAAGGTTATCTCATGTTTGTACGCATAAACGAACCGCAATAACAACAAAGATACCACCGCCACAGGAAAGACATAGTTAAACCCCACAATATCCAAACTGCCTAAGGTATATCGTACAATAGAGTAGTTCTCTTCAAAGTTAGAGACCGTAAAAAGCAACATCAAACACGCCGAATAAAAAAATGACAACGCAATTCCTACGAGTAAAAATGAGTTCGTTTGTGCCAAAATAGAGTTTTTATTGATACGATTTGAGATAAAAAAAAGTAAAAGAATGGTAAAAAATGCCCCCAGAAATCCACCTAAGACGTAAACATAAGAAGGCAAGAAAATAATAAAAAGTGCCGTAAAAAGAGTACTTCCACTGGCAACTCCTAAAGTATAAGGGGTAATTAGCGCATTTTTAAAAATCGTTTGAAACACTAAACCACTTAAAGATAATACCGCTCCACAAAAGAAAGCCAAAAACACTCTTGGAAGCCGTAAATCCCAAAACACCATGTAATCTTGAGAAAACTCATTGAAAATATTGGCATAATTAATTACGAAGTCCCCAATAAATGGGGCAATGATCATCGCTATGATACTTAAACTATAAATGGATTTTTTCATAAATTACTCACCACAAAATTTTCAACGATTTTGACACTCTTGCCAAAAAATTTCTCCATTGTAATAGGTTCAAAAAATTCCCCACTGCTGCCATGAAAAGCGATTTTCCCTTTTTTGATAAAAACAATGTCAAAGCCCAATTTAAAGGCAAAATTTAAATCATGAGTAATAACAATTTTGTGTTTTAAATAGTTGTGTGAGTTTAAAATATCAAACACTCTTTTGGTCTTTTTTTGATCCAAATTAGACGTGGGTTCATCCAAAATGGTTATGGCTGCATTATGAGCTAAACTTGATGCCATTAAAAGTAACTGTGATTCACCCGAACTGAGCGTTTGACAATTGTGTTCAAGCAAAGAAGACAAGCCAAACAGTTTAGCAAGTTCTTTGACTGTATGCGTTGGTGTTTGGATGAAACTCAGTTCCAAAAACTCTTGAACACTCATATATTCATCAAAAACCTCTAGCTTTGAAGGAATATAATTTATGTATTGAATCTTCTCTTTGGCGCTTAATTGTTCATGAGTTTTGCCCATTATTTGGACGTTGTTATTGGGAATAATACCTACAATAACTTTTGCCAATGTGGATTTTCCTGAGCCATTTGCACCCAATATAATGGTGTTTTGAGTAATATCCAATGAGATATCGTGCAAAATAGAACTGCTGTAATTATTTACGTGCAACATCTTCTAATGCCTTTTTATACTCTTCAATAAAATATTGTACTCTTTGACTGGGAATACCTGCATACTCTTTGTCTATGACGTAAATATGGCTCTTTTTTGAAGCGTTAATGGGTATGCTTTTCCACACTTTTATTAACTCTTCTTTGGTGGTAGAACTTTGGTGTAAATACGGTGCAAGTAAAATCACGATATCGGGATTGAGCTTAATAATGCCCTCTAAATTAATCGTAGGTTGAGCTAATGTTGGGACATCGTAAGCATTTTTATTGTGTGAGCGTAAAATAATGTCTTCTAAATAGACTTCATGCCCAACCACATAAATGGGTTTTGAGAAATTGGTTGTGGCACTAATGACCATTAACACTTTTTGATTATGAACAATATTTTCAATGCTTTTTAAACTTTTTTGAATATTACTTAATATCTGAGCTGAATACTCTTTTTCATCGTAATAATCAGCGATTTTTGTAATGGTATTGACAATATCTTCCATGGAATTGGTTTTTAAAAGTAGATGGTTGATATTAAGCCGTTTTAAGTTCTCTACAAGCTGCATATCATATGCTTGAAGCATGACCATATCGGGTTTAAGTGCTATAACTTTTTCTAAATTAACACTAAAATATCCCCCTACTTTGGGAATATTTTGTGCCTCTTTGGGATAGTTTGAAAACTCTGTATTGGCAACAATGGTATCACCTTTGCCTAAGGCAAAGATGATTTCATTAATCGATGGACTCAATGCAATCACACGAGGTTTTGCATAAAGAGTAATACTTAAAAGCAGTATTAAAAAAAATTTCATTAAAAGCTAGCCTTTAGACCAATGTATGCACTTCGTGGTGCCGTTGCATATCCATCAATGGTTTGATAATATTTATCGGTAATATTATCCAATTTTACATAAGCATTAAGATTTTTGCTGATTTCATAATTCAAAGCAGTGTTCCACACCGTATATCGACCTGTTTGTTCGCCTTGTTCATCTAAATTACTGAATCGGCTTCCTACATATTCCCCAAAAACAGCCACATGAACGTTTGAAATCCCATAATAATCCAAACCAAATTTTAAATTTTCTTTAGCACGTCTTGCTAAAAATTGATTGTCTTTGTTTTTTGCACTCAGTTTTGTATAGCTTAAAGAGAGTAAAGTATCTTCAAAAATATCTTTTTTATACTCTATTTCAAACCCTTTTAATCGATTTTTCCCATCAAGATTTTTATAATAATCATCATTCCAATTTCCTGGAGTATTAGGATCATACCACTCAATGAGGTTTTTAATTCGTTGGTCAAAATAGGTCACAGAAAAATTTTTGTACTCAAATCCTATATCAAAATTCTTACTCTCTTCGGGTTTTATCTCCATATTGCTTACACCCCAAGGATTAATATTTTGAATCAATAAAGGCACACTGTATGCCGTACCATAGTTAGATGAAATTGAAAAATCAGAGTTAATATTATATTTTGCTCCTATTTTTCCTGTTGTTTTGTTATTAAAATTATCAAAAGAGTCATATCGTAGAGATTGCGTTAAAATGAGGTTTTCTAAGACATTGCTGTTCGTAAGATAGATATTCTTAGCTTTATTTTGAGCATCACCAACCGTTTGATCGGCTTGTATAAAATTCATTTTATCTTCACTTTTTCCCACTCCAAGAACTAAGAAATCTTTTTCATTGTATGAAAAAGTATCACTTAACTCTACTGATTTACTCTTTGTATGGGTATATTTTATTCCCCACGTGGTTCCTATTTGGTCGCGTTCAATTTTTGCTTGGTCATATTTAATGATAATATCATGATGCCCTAAAGCAAGGTTATAATAAAAACCATACAATCGACTTTGTGTATCATTTTTCATAGTTGTATCGTTGGGATTATTTGCACTGCTGTCATACTCTTTAAGGGCATCAATATCAACAACATTAAACCCTATTTTTGAATTCTCATTCAAATAGAGATTGGCTTTTGCATTAATTGTTCGATTTTCATAGGCATCATCTTCATATTTTTTGATATCTTCACCTCGTGGGGCAGCCGTTGTAAAACCATTGGAGTCAATTTTATTGGCGCTTAAAGAAAAATCAAACCATTGGTTTCCATGAGAAACCATGGCTTCATATTTTTTTGTATTAAAACTTCCGTATTCAACCGTAGCGTTTCCATGAGTTCCTAGGTTGGCTTTTTTTGTAATAATATTAATCACCCCTGCAGCGGCATCAGCTCCCCAAATACCACTTTGGGCTCCTTTGATAATTTCAATTCGTTCAATATTGTGAATCATAACATGAGCAATATCGGTTCCACTAATACTTGAATGATCTTTATATTTAATTCCATCTACTAAAATAAGAACACGATTGTTATCACTCCCTCGTAAATTCAAACTGCTGGTACTACCTATTCCTCCATTACTGGAAAAAGAGATTCCTGCGACACTATTGAGTGCTTCTAAAACCGTAGTAAACTTTTTTTCTTCAATCTCTTCTTTGGTAATAACATTGATATTAGATGTAACATCTTTAATGGATTGTTCTGTTTTGGTTGCACTCGTAACAGTAATTGTCGAGAGTTCGTGTGTTTCATTGGCTTGTAATTGAGTTGTTGCTAGAAGAAAGCTTGCAACTAAGCTGGTTGTTATTGTTTTATTCATTCTTTTTTCCTTGGGTTATTTTAAATTATTGGTTGAATATGTTTTGACAGGTTTGAGTTGTCTTGACAGTAAAATATTTACAATTTGCGGTACACTAATTTTGAGTGTATTTGAAATGGCACTGAACAATGAACAGATTTTTTGACTCACTGTTGCGGCTAAAATACCAAAAATAGTAAAGTAATTTCGTGTTTTACGTATCATATCGTCCTCCTTTTTTAAAAAATAAGTGGGTATTATAGTAAAAATATTATAAAATTATGTAAATTATTAGGACAGTTAAAATGAAAACAAAACTCTATATTCTCTCTTTTGGTGCAGGAGGGAGCAATTATTTAACGCAAGAGGCACTTCAAGCACTTAAAGAGAGTCAAGTTGTTGTCGCTTACAGTAAATACGCCAGAGAATTAGAAGCCTTATTACAGGGTAAAACCATTTTAACCTCGGGTATGACGTATGAAAATGAGCGCTGTACTCAAGCCATAAAGCAAGTAAAAGAAGGAAAAATTACTGCCATTTTAAGTAATGGCGATGCCAATGTGTTTGGTATTGCTTCAAGTATTATTAACCACATTGAAAAAGAACAACTGCACGATATCATAGAAGTTATTACCCTTGCGGGTATTACCTCATTTTTAGCCGTTACGGCAAAAGTGGGAGCCTTTTTAAACGATATTGCTTTATTGAACTTCTCAACAAAATTTAACACGCTTGAAAATATCAAAAAACGTTTTGAAGTCTGTATGGCAAATGATTTTACCATTGGAATTTATAACCCAAAATCAAAAAAGAAAACCACCGTTTATGACTATTTTTTAAAAACGTTAGAAAATTACGAAGAGAGAATCGCTGTTATTGCTTCAAATGTAGGAAGAGAAAAAGAGAAAATATCAATTCTTAGAACAAAAGAGTTAGTCCATGCAGGCAATGAAAACCCACTTATAGGAATGGCAACACTGATTATTATTTGCAAACAAAATAGTATTGTTACTTCAAAGGGTTTAGTGATGGGTTGATGGCTTCTAGTTGATGGTTGATGGTAATATAAAATTCAACATTAAACATTCAAAATTCAACATTAAATAAAGTACTTGCTTCCTAAGTAAATAATATAAATTCCGTATAAAATCACTGCTATACTGGCAAGTTTTATCATCAAATTTCGAAATTCACTTTGCTTAAACAGTCCGACAAAAAAACCCAAAGAAAAAAGAGCGGGAATGGTGCTTAAACCAAAAACGAGCATCACTAAAGCACCATACAATGCACTTCCTGTACTTGCTGCTGTAATGGCAAAAAAATAAACAAACCCACAAGGCAGCAATCCATTGAGCATACCTAAAAGGTAAAAACTCATTAAACTGTTTGAAGCGATTAATTTTTTAAAACTTTTTTGATACCATACTTGCTTGGAAACCGAGTGTTCAATGAGGGTGAGAAATTTTAATTTACCAAATAAGGATAACCCCACTAATAACATGACAATCCCTGTAAAAATGAGAAACAGTCCATTGGTTGTACTATTAAATGTGGTAACCGAACCTAAAAATCCGAACAAAGCTCCTAAAATAGTGTACGTTACGACTCGACCTAAGGAGTATAAAATATGAGAGAGAGTTTGTTTGTTTTTGTTCCAATTGCTTTGAACCTTTGTACTTGAATAGGCAATGACAATGCCTCCACACATCCCAACACAATGTCCAAAAGAGCCTAAGATGGCAATAGTTATGATTGAAAGCAGTGAAATATTTTCCATGAATAAAAAATCCTAAATAGTAATAAAACTTGTATTGTATCTTAAAGTTAATAAGCTTTTACAATTTTATTGAAGTGGCATTCAATAAAATTGCAAGCTTGTATATCGAAGTTTTTAGGAGAGACAACCTCGTTAAGTCTTGTTGTTGTAAAGAAATTATAATCTTTCAGTGTTAATTTAGTGTTAAGTTAATTTTTTTGATATAATTTCGAAAAATTTAAGGTTTATGTATTTATGAATGTAATAATGTTTGATATGGATGGCACATTAATCAACAGTGGAACAATGATTGCGAACACGGTTAATTATGTAAGAGAAAATATTGGTTTGGCAATATTAGAAAAAAAACATATTTTAGAAAAACTCAACGACCCCAATATTAACAGTGCTGAATTTTTTTATGGCACAAAACATTTTACCCAAGAACAAACACATCTGTTTGAAAGTTACTATACACAAAATTGCCTTTTGGAACTGGAAATTTATGATGGCATTGAATCCTTGCTTAAGACGTTAAAAGGCGAGTTTAAACTCGCTGTTGCAACAAACGCTTCATCAATTTTTGCCAAAAAAATGTTGGCTCACTTGGAATTACTTGACCATTTTGAAGTGGTTTATGGCTACGACAGTGTCTCAAAACCCAAGCCTCATCCTGAAATGGTACATAAAATTATCCATACGCTTGCTACAACAAAAGAGAAATCCCTTTTAATAGGAGATAGCCATAAAGACACTCAAGCTGCTTTTAATGCCGGAGTTGATTCCATTTTAGTCAATTGGGGCTTTTCTAACCATGAGAAAGATGCCATTGGAAGTGTCGAAGAATTAGAGCAACACATTTTTAAAAAATTTAAAAAATAATAAAAATTGACACAATAAAGTCTCTATAATAAACACAATTCTACAAATGTCACTCTTGTAAATAATATTTCATTACCAAGAGTAACATTTTAATAAACATTATTAATTTGTCACGACAAAAAAATCCTTTTTTTCTTTTCTATGCTAAAATTGGCTCAAAAAAACCTAAGGAGAATAAGAAAATTTTATAATTTTCTTGAAAACAGATGCTCAATTCAATCAATAAATTTAAAGTCAGTACAAAAATACTTCTGCCCATCGTACTTATCCTTATTTTGGGAAATATTTTTATTAATTTCAAATCCGCAACAAAAATGGATGAAGTTGTACGAGAAAACACCAAACAATCCATGGATATGTTGACCGATTCTGTTTTTTTAACTCTAAGAAATGCCATGAATACAGGGGATCCTGATATCATCAAACAAGCCGAAGAACAGAGTCGAAGCTCCATTAAAGGGTTAAACAGTTTAAAGGTCTATAAAAGTCAAAACACCATTGACATGTACTCTCCTACGGAACAATTTACTCAAGACAGTACGGTATTAAAAAGTTTTGAAAGCAAAGAAGAGATGGTTATCGATGAGTATGACAATGACTCACATCTGCTAAAAGTATTGCGTCCGATGATTGCCACACAAGAGTGTTTAATGTGTCATGCCAATGAAAGTGTTGGCAATGTCATTGGAGTCATTGAACTTAAATTTGGTTTGGACACAGCTGATGCAATGATTAAAGAGTCCACGCTCTTTTTATACGGGATTTCTTTTGTAATTATTGCGTTAACACTCTTAAGTGTTTTACTCGTGGTGAACAAAGTGACTTCTCCTTTAAAAACACTGCAAGAAGAGTTAAATCTCTTTTTTGATTTTATTTTACATAAAACCAATGAAATCAAACCCTTTCAAGTCCATTCCAAAGATGAAATTGGGCAAATGGTTGAATCAATTAACTCAAGCATTGAAGAGATTGTACAAGGCGTTAAAAAAGATCAAGACGCCATTGCTCAAATTACACAAACCTGTGAAAAAGCCTCTTTTGGGAATTTAAGTGTACAAATTAATACCGAAGCCAATAATGCCTCGATTAATAATTTAACCACCATTATTAACAGTTTGCTTAACTCTTTAAATTACAACGTAAATCGTGTTCTTAAAACCTTAGATGCCTACAGTCAAGACAATTTTAATGCCCGAATTAACTCCAGTGGAAAAACCAGTGGTGAAGTCAAACAACTCTTTAAACAAGTCGATTTTTTGGGTGAAACTTTGGTTCGTTTAAGTTCTCAAAATCTTAAAAATGGTATGGCACTGCAAGAAAAATCAAAAATATTCGCCAACAATGTTGATAAACTGGCAAATTCATCAAACAATCAAAAAGCCTCTTTGGAAGAAGCCACCAAAAATTTAAATGTTGTTCTTCAAAAAACCAATGAAACCACATCCAATGCGAAACTGATGGAACAATACGCTTTAGACGTAACTCAATCTTCTCAAAAAGGGGAAGCTCTTGCTAACAAAACCAATATTGCCATGGATGAAATCAATCAAAAAGTCAGCACCATTAATGAAGCCATTGAAATTATTGATCAAATTGCCTTTCAAACCAATATTTTAAGCTTAAATGCAGCCGTTGAAGCGGCCACTGCTGGGGAAGTGGGCAAAGGATTTGCTGTCGTTGCCCAAGAAGTAAGAAATCTGGCATCAAGAAGTGCTGAAGCGGCTAAAGAGATTAAAAATTTGGTTCAAAATGCCACAGTACAAACCAGTCTTGGAAAAGAGATTGCCACACAAATGAAAGATGAATATCTGATTTTAAATGAAAATATTACCAATACCACTGAGATTATTAAAAAAGTAACCAATGATTCTCAAGAACAAAATATCAATCTGGCTAACATCAATGCTATGATAGAAAACATTAACAACGAAACCAAAAACAATGCCAAAATTGCCAATGACACGAATATCGTCGCCAAAGAAGCCAATGAAATTGCACAAAAAATCGTTGAAGATGCGGGTGGGAAAGAGTAAGAAGAGTTCAGAACTCAGTGTTCAGATTTCAGTTTTAAGAAAAATATACAGATTCTGAATACTGATCGCTGAATACTGAACCCTAAATCAAGCTATACACAATCGGTACTTTTATCGTCATATCTTTTTTTACTTTTGGGAAAAATTGAGAAGCCTTTTCTATAGCATTAAGAGCCGATTTTTTAAGCAGAACATGTCCTTGAAGCGCATTGATATTTTCGACGGTTCCCTTGTTTGAAATTTTAAATTCAACCAAAACTTCGCCTTGGATATTAAGCTGTTTGGCTCTTTTAGGATAGATAATATGTTGTTGAATCTGTTTGACTATTTCTTGTAAATGTTCATCTAAAAACTGCTCTTCATAGGTTTTGGGATTTGATTTTTGTATCGCTTCTTGCTCTTTATTTTCTTCTTTTTTGTCCTCTTCTTGTTTTATCTCTTCTTCTTTTTCTGCTTCAACCTCTTTGTTTTTTTTAGGTTGTTCTTTTGTAAGAGGTTTGGGTTTTTCTTTTTTTAATGGCTCTTTTTTAGGTATAGGCTTAGTTTTTTCTGTTTTTTTCTCAGGTCTTTTTTCAGGTTCTTTTTTGGGCTCTTCTTTTTTAATGCTTTTTTCTTCTATAACTTTTTTTTCTTGTGAAACTAAAGCAATATGATTTAAGGCGATGGTTTTTTCATCGCTTAACACCACAGGCTTAATTAAGGGTTTAAAGCTTATAATCACTCCTAAAAAGAGTAACCCATATAAAAAAAGTGTTACGATAAAGGATTGGGTGTATCTTTTTTTACTGCTCACAAGACCTGCTTATTTTTTCGTAATAATTGAGATATTCTCAAACTCATTGGTTTTAAGCATATCAAGAACCTTGACAAAACTTTCAAACTCAGCTTTTTTGTCGCACTTAATATAAATATGTGAAACCCTATCCAAGGCTTTAATCTTCACTTCTAAAGCCTCCAAAGAGATGTGCATGGCATTGAGATACATCGTATTATCTTCTTTAATTACTATCGTGGTTTCTTGTGTCTGCTTTAAAGTTTGGGCACTTTGAGCACTGGCAAGAGAAACAGGAATATCACCCTTGGCAATAAACGTTGAAGTCAGTAACACAATGGCTAAAAGAACCAACAACACATCAATGAAAGGAATAACATTGATGCTGTTAAATTTCTGTAATTTCATCGTAACGACTCTCTATAACCTCAGCATAACGTGCCAATATGTTATAAAAAATTTGTGAAATAATTGCCACAACCAAACCAACCGCCGTTGCTTTAAGTGCCAATGCAAGAGAACTCATAATCTTAGTGGCTTCAATATCCCCTGCACTCATGGTAATAAAGGTCAACATAATGGCTAAAACGGTTCCTAAAAGTCCAATATACGGAGCATTGGAAGCAATGGTTCCAATAACCGAAAGATGTTTGGTTAAACCAATTTCCAAACTTCGTTTGCTTTTATAACTCTCTACTTCAATGCTTTTATAAAAAAACAATCGTTCAATAAAAAACCACACTGAAATAAAACTCATCAAAACCAATAAAGCAATCACCCCATAATCAACCAAATTTTTTAATAATTCAATGTCCATACCTATCCTTTAAAAAAATGTAAACTATCCAATTTGTGTTAATTATACGTTAAGTATATTACTTAAGTTCAAGAAAAAGGTGGTGCCTTTTTGATTGGAATCGATTTTGATCTCAATGGTGTGCTTATCACAAAACTCTTTCACTATCGTAAGTCCTAAACCAAAGCCCTTTTTCTTACTGTCTTCTTGGTAGTATTGTTCAAATATCAAAAACAAATTTTGGGTTTCTATGGCTTTGCCACTGTTAAAAATACTTAATATATTGTTCTTAAATTCTAATTGTATAACGCCATTGTTTTGATTGTATTTGATGGCATTAGAAAGCAAGTTGTCGATGACTTTTTGAAATCCATTTTTATCCGTATGAAGCGTTACATAAGGGATATTTAACTCTACCGTGATATTTTTTTTAATGTCTTCAAATTTATGAAGAGACTCTTGTATAATCTCATTTAAAGATACATCACTGTAATCGATTTTGTCAATCTCTTTTTTGATTTCATACTCCATTTGATTATAGAGATTCAAAAGAGCTAACGTTGCTTCTTTAATACGTTGTACTCGTTTGAGATTTTTTTCATCGTGAAGACTTTTTTCAAGCATTTGGGCATTGATTTGTATGGTAGAAGCAGGAATATTAAGTTCATGTAAAGTCTCTTTGACTTTTTTCTCTAAATTGGACTCCCCTTTAAACAAAGGCTCCAATAACGGTTGAATTAAAAACCCATTTAATATAACAGCAAAAAGAATTAAAAAAAGCGTGATAACGACAAAATTATCTTGTGTAAAACCAAAGAAATTTACCAAATAATGGTTTAAAATAAGCGTAAAAATTGTAATAAAAGCAATAACAATGGCATTAGAAATTAAAAAATTTCTTTTTTTAGAACTCAACTTTATACCCTATGCCTTTGACATTACTCAAACACTCTTTTCCTACAATCTTTTTAAGGTTATTAATATACACACGAATAGACCCCTCACTGTACTCTTGTGAACAGCTCCAAAGTTTTGAAACAATCATCTCTTTGGTAATAATTCCCTCTCGATTTTGCAAACACAATTCAAACAGATGAACCACTTTAATGGGAACATTCAAATCCACCCCATTTTCATAAATTCGCTTGGTCAAAGGATTAAAGCTCAAACCATTTTCAAGTGTGATTACATCAAGTGATTTATTGCTTCGTTTGAGTAAGGATTTAATACGCAATATCAACTCATCCAAATCCACAGGCTTGGTTAAATAATCATCAGCTCCTGTTAAAAATCCTTGTTTTAAAGTCTCTTTATCTTTATAGGACGTTAAAAAAATAGCAGGGGTTTCATCATTAATCGCACGCAGTTCTTTTAAAAACTCTAAGCCATTGAGTTTGGGTACATTAATATCAAGTAAATACAAATCATAATTACTCTCAAAATTTTTACTTAAAGCCTCTTCACCATCATACGCAATCTCAACATCAAAACCCTCATCTTCTAAAAAGTCTTCAATACTTTGAGCAAATAAAGTATCATCTTCAAGCAATAGTATTTTCAATGTCCATCCTTTTATTATGCGGTAAATTGTAGCCAATTGAAACTTATAACATTTTTTATAATATAATTGTTTTTAATTTAAAATAGCACAAAGGCTTTAGCACACATGTTTAAAAAGATTTTATTTCCAACGATATTTTTAATCCTTGCGTATTTTATTCTTGCCAATGAAAATGCCAAAATTATTGTCGCGGGAATTGCCATTTTTTTAGTGGGAATGTATTTTATGGAAGAAGGTTTCAAACTCTTTTCAGGAAGTACATTGGAAAAAGTCTTAGAAAACTTTACCAATACTCTACCTAAGGCCATAGCAACAGGTGCTATTGCTACTTCTATTGTACAAAGTTCATCGCTTACGAGTGTGATTATGATTTCATTTTTAAGTGCTGGTTTAATTGGATTAGGTGAAGCCATTGGGGTTATTTTTGGGGCTAATCTAGGAAGTACTACCACCACATGGTTGGTTTCATATTTTGGTCTTAAAATCAATATTGCTTACTATGCCATGCCCATGTTAATCTTTGGCGTGGCATTACGTTTTTCTAAAAACAGCAAATACCAAGGCATTGGCAATATTCTTTTAGGTTTGGGATTTATCTTTTTGGGGATTTCTTATATGATGAACGGATTTGAAACACTCAAAAGTACCATCAACTTAGCATCCTACTCAATGGAAGGCTATTTGGGCGTTTTAGTTTATATTATCATAGGTATTATTGCCACCGTTATTATTCAATCCAGTGCTGCAACCATGGCAATTGTGATTGCAGCGCTTGTAAGCAGTCAAATCATTTATGAAAATGCTTTAGCCATCTCCATTGGTGCGAATATTGGAACAACCATCACAGCGATTGTAGGAGCATTAGCCTCCAATGAAAATGGAAAACGTTTAGCCGTAGCACACTTTATTTTTAATGCCATTACGGCACTGGTTGCTCTGATTTTTATCTATCAATTGGCGTATATTGTAGATTACTTAGCTCAAGTTTTTGGTGTGGATGACACCAATTATGTTATAAAACTTGCTATTTTTCATACGGTTTTTAACATCATTGGGATTATGTTGGTGGCTCCTTTTACTCAAAAGATTGTGGCTCGTTTGGAAACCTTGTTTATCCCTAAAGTCAAAGCCAAAAGTAAACCTTTGTATTTAAGTGATGAGGTCATTGAAATTCCCAAAGCCGCCTTAGTAAGTATTCGAAAAGAGGTGATGAATCTCTATTTTCAATCACTTAAAGCCATTTCTCATGCCATGAATTTACATCGAGAAGATGTGTTTGGTCAAAGCAATTTACAAGAAGTGGTTAAAAAATCAAAAAATAAAATAGAAACCAACATTGATGTCATCTATAAAGAGAATTTAAAGCAGCTTTACGGCGAAATCATTCGATATTCGTCTTTGGCTCAACAAAATATGAATGAAGAGGAAATCAAGCTTGTGGGACGTCTTAAATACGCCTCACGAAAAATCATTAAATCGCTTAAAGATGTCAAAGAGTTACAAAAAAACATAAACTTCTATTCTAAAAGTAAAAACGAGTTTATCAAAAATGAGTATGATTCCATTCGTGAAATCATTGCCAATACCTTACGAGAAGTGGAATACATACGAAAAAATCAACTTAACGATGTGGACAGAATGTCAAGAGTTGAAGCCTTAAAACATCAGCTTAACAGTTTAGACCTCATTCAAAATGGAAAAATCGATGAACTCATACGAAATAAAAAAATTGATACCTCTATGGCAACGTCGCTTATCAACGATGCCTCGTTTGGTTTATATATTTGTAAACGTTTAATTGATATTACTATGCTATTATGGGTTGAAGATGATGTATTAATTGAATTAGGAGAAGAAAATGAAGATTAAAAAACTGCTTGAAAAGATGAATTGCTTTTTTAAGAACAATGACAAACCCAAAGAGAAAAAGTTGAAAAAACTTGAAGAGATTATGAATAAGCTCAAAGAAAAACGTAAAAAAATCAAAGCCAAACTCGGTAAGAAAAGTTTGGATGACAAAGAAAAAGAGATTTTATATGAAGAGTTAAAGGTCATCAATAAACTGCTTAAAAAAGCCAAAAAGCAATTTTAAGCGTTAAATTGACTAAAATTTTGCCGTAATGCTTCGTATGCCACAATGGAAACGGAGTTGGCAATATTTAAACTTCGAGCGTTATTAGTCATCGGTATGGTTATACAGCCTTGGGTATGTTGTGCCAATAAACTTTCAGGAAGTCCTGCATCTTCTCGCCCAAAATAGAAATAATCCCCCACTTCATACTTAACATCAAAATAGTTTTGTGTTGTTTTGGTGGTTGCAAAAAAATGGCGAGCATTTAAAGGATTTTTAGCCCAAAACTCTTCAATGTTATTGTACTCTTTCACGTCCAAATCAAACCAATAATCAAGCCCTGCTCTTCGGACTTCTTTTTCAGTAATTTCACCAAATCCATAGGGTTTAATTAAATGCAACGTACAGTTTAAAGCAAAAGCCAATCGCCCAATGGTACCTACATTTCCAGGGATTCGAGGTTCTAATAAAACAATATTAAACATCTATAAAATAACCGTTTTATTGCCATATACAAACACTTTATCTTCGAGTAACAGTTGTAAGGCATTGGATAATACCACTTTTTCCACGTTTCGTCCCGCACGACGCATATCTTGCCAAGAGTAGGTATGATCTACTCTTACAACATCTTGAGCCACAATGGGTCCTTCATCCAAATCATCGGTCACATAATGCGCTGTTGCTCCAATGATTTTAACCCCTCTGTGATGAGCTTGTTTATACGGATTAGCCCCAATAAACGCAGGCAAAAACGAGTGATGAATATTTAACACTTTTTTGGGAAACGTTTCAACAAATTTTGAAGTTAAAATTCGCATGTATTTTGCCAGTACAATTAACTCTGGGTTGTATTGATTTATTTGCTCAATAACCAACTCTTCATGTTCTTCTCGGCTGAGATTTTCAGCACTGATGCAGTGAAAAGGGATATCAAACTTCTCAACTAAATCTTTAAGATAATCATGGTTAGCTATAACCGCTTTTATATTGGCATTGAGTTCACCGTCTAAATAACGAATCAGTAAATCCCCCAATACATGAGACTCTTTAGTTGCAAGTAGCACAATATCTTTTTTTTGTTTGGTGGTGAGTTTAATCGTTGATTCTTTGGGTAAAACCTCTTTTAGCTCTTTAAGAAGCAACTCTTGATTGACATTGCCTGAAATAACGCTTCGCATAAAAAATTTCTTGGTCTCTTCATCCACATATTCAGAGTTTTGTTCAATGTTTAAGTTATTGGCAAAAAGGATTTTTGATACGTTGTAAACCAATCCTTTCGCATCGGTAGTATCAATTAGCAGTATATACTCTTTCATCTTTGTCCTATTCATGGTATCATTGTTAAATTTGGGTGCAATGATACCATTAAATAGTTTAATTCTTAAAATTTAGACCATTTTTGAAAGTTGGAGTTTGTACGCTTCAAAGTCCAAGTTGGTGATTTTTGCCACGCCTGATTCAATCGCAGCAAAGGCAACCGCACTTGAAACATCGACCATAAGTCGTTTGTCAAAAGGTTTAGGAATAATATACTCTTTTCCAAACTCAATGTTTTCACCAAAAATCGCCTTAACTTCAGCTGTAACCTCTTTTTTTGCCAAATTTGCGATGGCATAAGCGGCTGCTTTTTTCATCTCCATATTAATAGACGTTGCTCGAACATCCAATGCCCCTCTGAAAATAAAAGGAAAGCCTAATACGTTGTTGATTTGATTGGTAAAATCACTTCGCCCTGTTCCTACAATAGCATTGGGTTTAACTTCTAAAACTTCACTGGGGAAAAGCTCTGGCGTAGGGTTTGATAAAGCAAAAACTATAGGCTCATCTGACATTAAGGCAATATGTTCTTTGGTAAACGTCCCTGGTTTAGATAATCCCAATACCATATCGGCATTAAAAAACGCCTCTTCTTTTGTCATCGCATTTTTGACACTGAACTCTTTTTTGTATTCATTTAAATCATCTCTTTCATCATGTACAACCCCTTTAGAGTCAATCATAATGATATTTTTAACGCCTAAACTTTTATACATCAAAGAACACGAAATTGCAGCCGCACCAGCACCTACAACAACGATTTTCACCTCTTCGAGTTTTTTGTTCATAAGTTCACACGCATTAATCAAAGCCGCACTACTAATAATCGCCGTTCCATGTTGGTCGTCGTGCATTACAGGAATATCCAACTCTTCAACCAATCGTCTTTCAATCTCAAAACACGCTGGGGCTGAAATATCTTCAAGATTAATACCACCGAATGTGGGTGAAATTGCTTTTACAATCTCGCAAAACTTATCCACATCTTTTTCATCGACTTCAATATCAAATGAATCAATGGCTGAAAATCGTTTAAATAAAATCGACTTCCCTTCCATAACGGGTTTTGAAGCCAATGCTCCAATATCACCTAAACCAAGTACCGCTGTACCGTTTGAAATCACCGCAACTAAATTGCTTTTTGATGTATATTTAAAGGCATTTTCTGGATTGGCTTCAATTTCTATACAAGGATTCGCAACCCCTGGTGTATACGCCAATGCCAAATCTCGTTGTGTCATAAATGGCACGGTTGACTCCACACATAATTTACCCGCTCGTGGAAATTCGTGGTATGCCAAACTCTCTTCTTTTGTTACCATAGTACTCAAAATATCCCCTTTTAAAAAAATTTACACAATATTATCTTAAGTAAATTTAATTTTTTGTAAAATTTATGTTTTTTTTAGAAATTACACTATTTATACATAAGTTCAACATTTTACTCACATACAGATGTATAAAGTATGTCTTTTTTCTTTAATATATTTAAAATCATACTAATTATTTTAAAAGAAGCTCGTTTTGAAATATTTTAACTCATCTCTTTATTTTTGTATTGTTTTAATAGGGGGTTTACGTATTTAAAGTTCTTGATGTATAATATTTAAAGCTCTTTTAAAGAAATGTTCAAAACTCTCTTTTGTCTGCTTAAAACAGTGATATATCAAAGTGTGTATCAGTGAAATAGTTCTATAACTCTTTTTATCTCTTTTGATATATTTTAATATTGTATAATAATTGAAGATTTAAACAATAGAAGAATAAATTTTAAAATTTATTCTTCTATTGTAATCAATCCTGCAAAGCGTCCACACTCTTTATTGAGGCGATAAGAGTAAAAATTCGCATTGGAACATTTCGTACAAATGGGGCTTTGTGTAATTTGAGTCATTCCCAAACGACGAAATTGCATCGTATTAATGCCTTGTAAATCGATATTTCTTCCCTTTACAAAGGCTTTTCCAAACGATTGTATAACAATATGTGCCAACTCTGGACTGACTTCATAACAGCACGACTGAATGGATGGTCCCAACGTGGCACTAATATCTTGAGGCAAGCACCCCAACTGCTCTATCATCACTGAAGCGGTTTTATGAGCTATTTGCAAAAAAGTAGAGTTTCGCCCTGCATGAATAGCGGCAATTACGCTCTTTTTTTCATCTTTTAATAAAATAGGAATACAATCAGCGACCATGACCATTAGTGTAATATTGGGAAGAGTCGTTATAAGGGCATCACAATCTTTGATAAGCAACGGTGAGTCTTGAGTTATAATATGGACATTGTTTCCATGCGTTTGTTCCATAGAACGCATTGTAGAGATATCAAAACCATATTTTTGTGCTAAGGTACGTCGGTTTTGATTGACCTCTTCAACATTATTGCTTACATGGTACGCAATGTTTCCATCGTCTTTATTCGTAAAGATTTGTTTGATTTTCATAAAAGGATTATATCAAATGAAAATAAATTTTGTTGTATAATCCCATTCATAAAATGAAAAAGGTAAAAAATGAACCGATTTGACATCGCAGCAAAAGAGTGGGACACTAAGCCAACCAGCCAACTTGTGGCAAAAAGTACTTCTGAAATAATGAGAGAAAATATCTCTTTGGAAGATAAAGAGATACTTGATTATGGATGCGGTACAGGATTATTGGCATTTAGTATCTCCGATGAAGCAAAGCGAGTTACGGGTATGGATAACAGTGCTGGTATGGTAGAAGTCTTTAACCAAAAAGCCCAAGATTTTGGATTTACCAACATCAAAGCCGTTCAACACAATATTGATAATGAAGAGTTACCTCAAAATACGTTTGATATCATCGTTACAAGTATGACGTTACACCATATTCAAAACCCCAATGATTTTTTTATAAAATGTAAAAAAGCCTTAAAACCCAACGGATATTTGTGTATTTCTGATTTGGATGAAGAAGATGGCACTTTCCATGAAAAACACAAAAACGATGGCGTACACCATTTTGGCTTTTCAAAAGCACAAATGGCACAA
Organism: Epsilonproteobacteria bacterium UBA4036; assembly: GCA_002382325.1. GTDB lineage: Bacteria > Campylobacterota > Campylobacteria > Campylobacterales > Arcobacteraceae > Marinarcus. The sequence continues at coordinate 55,339 of DGAG01000007.1, read as the reverse complement.
TTTTATACGAACAATGGCTATACACTCATCTATTTAGATGATATTTGTACATTAGAGCGAAAAAATGGGAACTTCCCTATTTTCTTAAGTATCGGACAAATTTAAAAGGACAAACATTTGAAAACATTTGCAATTTTTGGAAACCCCGTAGAACACTCAAAATCACCCCAAATGCACAACGCTGGATTTAAACATCTTGGATTTGATGCAAAATATATCAAACATCAACTGCTTGATGGGTCAACCATCAAAGAAGAGTTTTTAAGCCATCACTACAGTGGAGCCAACATCACAGTACCACATAAAGAGTATGCCTATGAAAACGCAGATGTTGTAAGAGGTTTGGCTAAAGAGATTCAAGCTGTCAATACCTATATCTTAGAAAACGATAAAGTCATCGCCTACAACACCGATGCCCCTGGTTTTTTAAAAGCCATTGAAAGCTTCGGAAACATAAACTCTGTCCTACTTTTAGGAGCAGGAGGAACAGCCAAAGCCATCGCCCTAGCCTTACAATCAAGTGGTGTAAGTGTAACAGTGCTAAACCGAAGTGAAAATAAACTGGACTTTTTCAAAGTCCATGGCATAGAGAGTCATACATGGGAATCCTTTAAACCCAAAAAATACGACCTCATCGTAAACTCCACAAGTGCAGGACTCAAAGATGAGTTTTTGCCTTGCCCTATAGAGATATTAGATACTGTGTTAAGCCAAGCTTCTTTTGCATTTGATTGTATTTATGGGAAAATTACGCCTTTTTTGGCATTGGCGAAAGAGAATGGGTTGGAAATAAAGGATGGGGAAGATATGCTTCTTTATCAAGGGGTTTTGGCGTTTGAGTTGTTTACGGGAGTTAGTGCTGATGAGGGGTTGGTAGAGAGTATGAGGAAAGGTTTAAAAAAATAGTATATAAATGGTTTTGCTTTTATTTTTTAAATGCAAAACCACTCAGTTATCATAATCCCTTTATATTATTTCTTAAAATATAATTGTTCTAGAGATCCTTGCCCAAAATATTTTATATATTCTTGTTCTGCATAAGAATCCATCATTCCAGAAATATAATCTATGACTAATCTCGTGTTAGAAGTATTTTCATTTTGAAGGATTCTTAATTCTGCGGGTAAAAGAATATTATTTTTGTTGTATGAAGTATCCGTATAAACTTCAAATAATCCTCTAATTATTTTTTCACCTTTTTTTTCATAATGCTGAATATCTTTTTTCCTTAAAATAGTTTTAAATAATAATTTCTTTAATCCCTCTGCTAATTTATTATTATCTTTATATCCAAGTTCTTCAGAATTATTTTTTGTTTTAATAATTGCAATCTTGTTACATAATGTATTAACAATTTCTGATGTTAATTCTTTTCTTAATACTGCAGAATATTCTTCTGATGTTTTAAGTTTTGTACATTGTAAAGCCCTTTCTTGTACCTTTTGAGTTAGTTTTGAAAATTCATTATATGCAGATGAAAAATCATCGCTTATTTTAAATTCATGAACTATCTCTCCAAGACTGATTATCCCCGAACTTAAGGCATCTTCTAAATCATGAGCAGCATAAGCTATTTCATCAGACAAATCCATAATTTGTGCATCAATACTTTTTGTTATTGTTAAATTATTTTCATTTAATTGACTTTTTAAGAAATCATAATCTTCTGTATATAAAAACTTTTTATTATTTTCATTGCCTCTATTAAAATATTTTGTAACACCCAATAAAGTTCTTATTGTTAAATTTAATCCCTCATATGCATGATGTTTCTTTTCAAGTTTTCTTAATATTCTAAAAGTTTGGGCATTTCCTTCATATCCACCTATATCAGCTGATAATTCATTTAATATAACTTCACCATAATGTCCAAAAGGAGGATTGCCCAAATCATGGGCTAAAGAACAACTTTCTGTAACAACAGGATTTATAATACCCAGATTTTGGGCTATTGAACGCGCTATTTGTGCAACTTCAAGGCTATGTGTCAATCTATTTCTGTTAAAATTTGTTGCATTAATACCTAAGAGTTGCATTTTACCTTGCAATCTTCTGAAAGAAGATGAATATAAAATTCTTGCATAATCTCTCATAAATTCATCACGCCCTTGATTTCTATTATCAGTCAATGGATATGCGCGAGCTGTTAAGCTTTCTAATTTTTTTTCTTCATGTTGTGCAAATTCTTTTATTTCTGCCAAGTACATATTAGTCCTTTGAAAAATTTATACATTATCACATAAATATAATAAAATTTGCAATTATTTTAAAATATATATCTTAATAAAATATCTCTCTTAAAAACCTAAAGGTTTCCGCTCTCTTACTTTGTATGGACAAAGTAAGCAAAACCACCAACGGCTTCAAAGGTCTTCGACTTCCCTCACTTATTGTTTTCTATTTTCTGCCCTGCAAAACTCACAAAAAATGACCGTTTAGGTCATTTGTTTGCTCAGACAGTTTCGGGCTTTTTCGAAAATAGAAATCAAACGTTCGGCTTTTGCAGATGTTGGAATAAAAGGGATAAGGACATTTGCATATTTGATTTTCTAAGATTCTCAACTTTTTTTAACTCAATTTATAAAAGATAGTTTGAATACTAGGGATTGTATTTCCACATCAGCAGACGCCGAGCGTTTATTTTATTCTTTTCAAAACAAGCTCGAAACTGTTTGAGCGTTAAGAAGAGTGCTAAACGCACTCTTTAGCGAGTTTTGCAGAGCTGAAAAGAATAAAATAATAAGCGAGGGAAGCTTCGCCGTCGATGCCGTGGAGAGTTTCTTTGTTATTTTCTTTACGGTTAAAGAAAGTAAAGGCGGAAACCCTTGTGGTTTTCAAGAGCAATATTATGAACTTAAAAAGCAATTTGCTATAATATCACATGAAAAAAATATTTACAAAAAAACAAAAGGAACTTTTCAAATGAGACTTATTCTTGCTATCTTATTGCCTTGGCTAAACTTCTTTACCATTGGTAAACCCATTTCTGGTATTATTTGCCTTATTTTACAACTGACACTCATAGGTTGGCTTCCTGCTGCTTTGTGGTCGGTGTATTCTTTGAGCCAATACAACACCGATAAAAAAATCAAAAATGCTTTGGGCAAAGAGTAACACCATTTTTAACAGATTTTATAACTCATAAAATCTGTTCACTGTTTATTAACAACACTATGCTATAATCTGCCTCATTTTTAATCATACTTACAATAAAGAATTACGCAAATAAAAGGACTAAACTTGAAAAAACGAAAACACATTAAAAAAATATCAGACTATGCCATGGTAGGTGGACTTGGAGCTATATTGGTTACAGGTTTAGTAGGATGTGGTGACAGTTCAAACAACCAACAACAAGGACAGCAAAGTGCATTTACTGATGCCAGTGCTAAGCAAGGAGCATTTGTGATTGTAGAAGCCTTGCCCGATGGGGGTTATACGATTGTCGATGAATACCCAAGCAGTACGACTCGTGTTGTTTTACGAGAACTTGATGGAACCGAACGAATCTTATCTCAAGAAGAGATTGATAAACTTGTCAAAGAAGAAGCAACCAAAATCGACAATGGAACTTCGGCTTTAACCAATCCAGAAGTTTCAAGTGGAAGTATGGGTCTTGGAGGAGTCTTGCTCTCTTCGATTGCTGGGGCTATGATTGGGTCATGGATTGGTAATAAACTTTTTAATAACCAAAACTATCAAAACCAACGAAAAACTCAATACAAATCACCGCAAACCTACTCACGAAGTGTTAATACCATGAACAGTACCAAATCAACCAGTACAAGCAGTTCATCCACCAAAAAAAGTGGTTTTTTTGGAAGCAGAACAGGCACTTCTAGCGGTTCTTCAATGTTTGGAAGTTAAGATGCAGTTACAAAAAGTCAAACCCTTAACCAATGATTATTTAGAAAACATAGGCTTTCATTGGCACACCGATCAAGATAACACTTCGTATATTGCCGATGAAATTGTACCCATCAGTGAAGAAGAGGCTCAAAACTATTATGATGCTGCCAATGAATTGTACGATATGTTTGCACAAGCAGGAGAGTATGTTATAGAGAACAATTTGTTCCATGAACTCAATATTCCCTTTAATTTGGTGGAATTGATTAAAAAATCGTGGGAAGATGATGTTCATTGGCACATCTACGGTCGTTTTGACCTTGCAGGTGGGATCGATGGAAAACCCATTAAACTCATTGAATTTAATGCCGATACCCCTACTTCTTTGTTTGAAACAGCCATTGTACAGTGGGCAATGCTTAAATACAACCAACTTGATGACGCAACTCAATTTAACTCTTTGTATGAAGATTTAAAAGACAACTTCAAACGTATTATTACCCTAAACTCTGATATTGATAAATTTGAAGAGTATTACAGCAACTTGGGTTGGAAAATCCTTTTTTCAAGTGTTCAAGGAAGTATTGAAGATGAAAATACCACAAAACTTTTGCAACACATTGCTTCAGAAGCAGGTTTTCATACCGATTTTGAATATATGCACAACGTCAATTTTAGTGATGACGGCATTTTTAAAGAGGAAGAAAACTTTGAATTTTGGTTCAAACTTGTCCCTTGGGAAAATATTGGTATTGAAGAGAGTGAATTGGCACTTTTACTCACCGATATTTTAAACAACCAAAAAGCGATTATCTTTAATCCTGCGTATACGTTAATGTTTCAAAGTAAAGGCTTTATGAAAATTTTATGGGATTTATACCCCAACCACCCATTGTTGCTTGAAACCTCTTTTGAGCCATTAAACAACAAAAAACAAGTTGAAAAAAAGTGCTTTGGACGAGAAGGTGCCAATACCACAATTATTAATGCCGATGGTTCTATTGATACTCAAAAAGAGGGAGAATATGCAAACCACAAATCCATCTTCCAAGAATTTGTAGAATTTCCGCAAGACAACCAAGGTAATTACTATCAAGCGGGCGTATTTTATGCCTATGAAGCGTGTGGTTTAGGTTTCAGACGAGGTGGAAAGATATTAGATAACTACTCTAAATTTGTAGGACATATTATAAAGTAGCAAGTAGGATTTAGAGTTCAGTGCTCAGAGTTCAGTTTAAAAAGTAAAGACTAAATAGCTTCTGAATACTGAGCACTGAATACTGAATTCTGAATATAAAAATCCATGGCTTCAAAATTGACATGTGGCATCAGTTGTAGTTCTAAATCCATCACATAAAGATTTGTTAAATTAAATTGTTCGAGTTTCACCATATCTTTGGGTGTGGTAATTATTGCATACTCTTTATACTCATGTAAGATGTCATTGATTTCTTCTTGAGTAAAGAGGTGATGATCTTCAAAAGCAATCAGCTTTACGCTTGAAGGAAGAAATTCTAAAAGTCGTTTGGGTTTTGAAATAGCTGTAAGTAAAAGCAATGTATCGGGCAATACACTTACGCTGTTGCCTTGGTGTTTATAAGTTACTAATCGTTGAAAATCTATGCCCTCTTGCAAAACTAAATTTGCCATAGCGTACATCATTTTGGGTTCTCTGTATCCCCCACTTGGCAAACAAAAAACATTGGTGGGTTCCTCTTTTGGACGTAATAAAATATCAAATTTTGCAATATTATATTTGCTAAAACCATCGTCTAAAAAAATAATCTTACACCCCAACTCTTTGGCTTTTAAAATAGCTTCAATTCGGTTTTCACTTACAATCACCGTAGCATTAGGCAATGCCTTGGCAATAAGCATTGCTTCATCGCCACTGGTATTGACATTTTCTATAATCTTTCCCTTATGACTGATGACAAAAAGTCCCTTACTGGCTCTGCCAAACCCACGCAAAATCACAGCAACATGCTCTTTATCTTTGGCTAAAAAAATGGTCATAGGGGTTTTCCCACTGCCACCAACCACCAAATTTCCCACAGAAATAATGGGAACTCCAAAATGAATTGGTTTTGCCAGTGTTCGCTTTAAAATAATTATCAGCATATACATTAACGTAAAAGGCAATAAACACAGTGAGAGAATTTTTTGAAAGAAGTTAGGGAAGAAGAGATACTCTTCTACCCATAAAGAAAAGCGTTGCTTCAAATCATATCCATGTTTGAGCAATATCAATAATTTGGTCACAAATATAATTAACCTCTTCATCGCTTAAAGCAGGATACATCGGCAACGATAAGATTTGTTGATACGACGATAAAGCACTTCCAAATGCCGTGATTTTCAGATTATATTTTTGTTTATAATAACTCAATAAATGCAACGGAATATAGTGTAACCCCGTAGAAATTCCACGCTCTTTTAACGCTCGTGCAAAAGCATCTCGGTTTCGGTTAATTTTAATAATATAGTGCGTAAAAATATGCTCTTTTTTATGCGGTGGTGTGATGATGTGTTTGACTCCAGCCAATCGTTGTTCATAAATTTTGGCAATCTCTTTTCTTCGTTTGATAAACTTATTGGTTTTTTTGAGTTGTGAAAGAGAAAACGCTGCATCGAGTTCACTCATATCGTATTTGTGTCCAATATCAACCACATCATAAATATAGTCTAAGTTTCCATAATCATCATACGTGGTTGTAATTGCATGTGTTCGTAAAAGTCTGGCTTTATTGGCAAGTTCTTCGTTATTGGTTACAATCACCCCACTTCGACTGACGGCATATTTAGAGTTTGAGGGATTGGTTGAAAAAATGGTCATATCTGCTTGCAGTGATCCAACCGTGTCATCATTGTACGTTACGCCAAGTGCTGCTGTGGCATCTTCAATTAAAATAATGTCATACTTTTTTGCAATAGCATATAACTTATTTAAATCAGGAGTTTGTCCGGCTACAAACGTAATAATTGCTCCTCGAAGTTTTTTGGTTTTATTCTCTGCCAAGGCTTTTTCAAATTTAACCAAATCAATGTTCATGTCATCCATATTAATATCAATAAAAATAGGCTCCGCATCAAAATGTCGCACCACTTCAGGAATATTCACAAAGGAGTTGACCGACATTAAAATTTTATCCCCACGCTTAAGCTCAATGGCACTCAATGCCAAATGAATAGCTGATGTAGAATTACACGTTGCTATGGCTTCTTTAGCACCCACAAAATTGGCAATGCTCTCTTCAAATTCTAAAACTTTTGAACTCTCTTTTTTCACATCTAAAACTTGCTTGATGTGTTCAAGTTCATTTTCATCGATTGATGGCTTGTAAAATGGTATATCTTTCATGGCTAACTCCAGTTTATTTTTGCAATTCTTGGCAATTGACCTTTAAAAGCATTGGCTTTCATACGGTACTCAATGGTATTTAGTAGTGATTCGTTAAATCCCATTTTAACCATCTCTTCTTTTGATTTTTTTGCATCAACCAAAAGTTTCATGGCGTCATCTAACTCTTTATAGGTGTATCCCAATTCCTCTTCATCGCTTTGATTTGCCCATAAATCCGCACTGGGTTTTTTGGATAAAATGCTTTGAGGAAGGTTTAAAAATCGTGCAAATTCAAATTCATCACTTTTATAGATTTCTCCAATGGGATTAATGGCACACGCAATATCACCAAAAATGGTTCCATACCCTAAAAGCAGTTCACTTTTATTTGAAGTTCCTACTACAAGCGACTGATCTCTTGCACTGATATCATACAACACTGACATTCTCATACGTGCTGAAAAGTTCCCAATTCGCAACTTATCGTGCTCCATGTTGGGCAAATAGGCATTAACCAATGGAGCAATTTCAACGATTTCATATGCCATATTAAATGTTTGGCATAACTCTTTGGCATCGTTAATACTGCTTGCACTTGAATATTGTGATGGCAGTAATACGCACTTTAAATTATCTCCAAAGGCTTCTTTACATAATACAGCAACCACCGCTGAATCCAAACCGCCACTCAATCCTACGGTTACTTTTTTTAATCCTGTTTTTTCAACTTCTTCTTTTAAAAATTTAATTAATTGCTCTTTGATACTGTGCCAATTCATTAATTTTTTCCTTTAATTAAATTCTAAGTTATTATAGCTCATCTTTTTTTGTTTTTTCATAAATTTCATTCAGCCAATCGGCATTATTTTGCATAAAATTCTTCTTTTTTTGTAACAAATCCTCTTTAAGTACCATCAATTCGTCGTCAGTGAAATAATCCAAAAATTTTGGATTTATTTCTACTAACGGTTCATCTGTAGAGTTTATTAACATTTTTATATCGTGTACTAAAAGCTCTTTTTCTTCTTTTGTCATTTTTCTTCCATTTTTGTTCTAAATCTCTTTAAAATATCATTACAATACAACTCTTTTTTGACTTTTCCCAAATCACCTTCTTGACAGATACAAAATCGGCAATGCGTTCCAGCATCCGTAATGGTTTGAATATCCCCCAATGTTTTTGCCTCTTTTTCACAAATGGCATACATGATTTCACCCAAGGTAACATGACTGCACGAGCAAACTTCATAGGTTTGATCAAATCGTCTGGACATTTTTTATTCGCCTTTATCTTTTTTAATCATTTCATACGCTTCATTAATCTCTTGCAATTTTACCGTAGCTTCATCAATAATATCTTTAGACGCCCCCTGCCCTGTAACAATATCAGGATGATATTGTTTGACCAAGTTCCGATATTTTTTCTTAATACTTGCCATATCTTCTTGAGGCGATGCGTCCAAAGAGGCGTAGGCTTGATTTAAAGAGAGTTTTGTCGCTTGTGCTTGATTTTTGTAAAAACTCTCAAATTTTTGAATCATGGTTTCAAAATCAGTGCGTTTGATTTTTAACGCGTTGGCAATATCTTCACAAATCATATACTCTGTTTGAGAGAGTGATTTATCAATAAAGGCTAAATTTAAAAGATATTCCATCACTTTAAGACGTTTGCTGTAATCAAATTTAGTCAATTTTAACATTTTTTCACAAATGGCAATGGTATTATCAAAACTCAACTTTTCATCGGCATAAATTGCTTTCAAACGCTCACGGACTTCTTGTTCATTTTGAAAATGTCGAGAAATATCATTTAACGTATGTTTTAATAACTCTGCTTCCAATTCACACACTTGACCATCGGCTTTCGCCACTTTTGCCATCAGTGCAACCAACAAACCTGCTTCGTGATTCATTAAATCACCATCAAATTTTTCTTTAATATTTAATTGAATATTTTGATATTTCTCTGTTTTATAATTTTTTGCAATAAAATACAAAATAATACCAATAACTAAAAGGACAATTAGTTTCATCTCTTCTCCCATATGTTTTTTATAGAAAGATTTTATCAAAAATAAGGTAAAATCTCTCCTTTAATTATACCAATGGAGTCAACGATGTTTGGAATGGGTTTTTTTGAAATTTTGCTGGTTGCCGTTATTGCTATTATTGCCTTAGGTCCTGAAAAACTTCCTACTGCAATGGTTGAAGTGGCTCGTTTTTTTAAAAAATTTAAAAGTGGAATTGATGAAGCAAAATCAACGTTAGATAATGAACTGCAACTTTCGGATATGAAAGAAGAAGCCAGTAAATTTAAAGCTCAAATTGACAATGTAAAATCTTCTGTTAAACTTGAAAATTTAGATTTGGGTGTCAATGACATTTTAAATGAAGAACCCAAACCTGCTCCTACAAAAAAAGAAGAGCCTCAAGGAGAAAAAGTATCTTTTAAGAAAAAAGAGTCTTCCTCTTCAAGCGATAAATTTAAAGTCAATAAAAAAGATAAAGAAAACGAAGGAGCCGATGCTTAATGTTTGAAGATTTAAAACCTCATATTGCCGATTTACGAAAACGATTGGTCATTTCAGGAATCACACTTATTGTGATGTTTTTTGTCTGTTTCTCTTTTTATGAACCCATTTTAGAGTGGATGATGGTTCCAGCAAAAGCCGTTTTACCTGTAGGTTCTTCAATGGTTGCTATTGAAGTGCAAGAAACCTTTTTTACAGCCCTTAAAGTGGCATTTTTTACGGGTTTTATTTTTTCTTTACCGGTTATTTTTTGGCAACTTTGGCTTTTTTTAGCCCCAGGATTGTATGACCATGAAAAGAAACTGGCATTGCCTTTTGTTTTTTTTGCAACATTAATGTTTTTAATGGGAGCTTCATTTTCATATTATGTGGTTGTTCCTTTTGGTTTTGAATTCTTAATTAACTTTGGTAATACCGTTGTTACTGTTTTTCCTAGTATTGGGAAATATGTCAGCTTCTTTACTAAAATTCTTTTTGGATTTGGTATTGCCTTTGAGCTTCCTGTTGTTACTTTTTTCTTGGCTAAAATTGGTTTGGTTGATGATAAAATGCTCAAAGATTTCTTTAAATATGCCATTGTATTGATTTTTATTGTCTCAGCACTGTTGACACCACCAGATGTTTTAACCCAATTTTTAATGGCAGGGCCTTTAATTTTATTGTATGGCGTCTCTATTTATATTGCCAAAGTATTTAATCCTGCACCTAAAGAAGAGGATGAATAGTATTTTAGACCCATTAAAAACCTCAAGCTATGACTACTCTTTACCCAAAGAGCTCATAGCGACGCATCCTATTGAACCTGCGCACGATGCTAAACTTTTGGTCTATGACCGACAAAAAGAGACGATCACTCATACCACATTTAAACACCTTTTAGAGGTTCTTCCTTCCAACTTACAAATTTTACTCAATGACACGAAAGTCATCAAAGCACGTATTTTTGGGCATAAACAAAGTGGTGGAAAAGTAGAATTACTCTTTAATAAACCTTTGCTTGACAATACCTTTTTATGTTTGATTGGGGGGAAAGTTAAGGTTGGTACCGCTTTAAAATTTGATAATGATTTAGAAGCCGTTGTAGTTAAATTGAATCTTGATGGCACACGTGAAGTCAAGTTTTTTCAACACAATAAAGAGTTGGACTTTTTGGCATTAATTGAAATTTTAAATCAAATAGGTCACTTACCTTTGCCTCCCTATATGAATAGAAGCGATGAAAAAAGTGATGAAACCAACTATCAAACTTTGTTTGCTAAAAAATATGGAGCCGTTGCTGCACCTACGGCATCTTTACATTTTACGCCTGAACTTTTTGACGCATTAAAACAACAACACACATTGGATTATTTGACCTTACATGTCGGAGCAGGAACCTTTAAACCCGTTGAAGCACAAGAGATTTTAAATCATCCCATGCACAGTGAATATTATGAAGTCTCTTCTCCTGCTAAAGAGATGATTTTAAACGATAAACCACTGTTGGCAGTGGGGACAACCGTTACAAGAACAATTGAGTATTTCTTTAGAACAAACCAAGAACAAGGAGAGTGTGATTTATTCTTAAATCCCCTAAATAAGCCTCTTCGTGTCAATCATTTGTTGACCAACTTTCATTTACCCAAATCAACTCTAATTATGCTTATAGCTTCATTTATTGGACTGGAAAAGACACTGGAATTGTATGACATTGCCATCAAAGAGAAGTATCGTTTTTACTCTTATGGCGATGGAATGCTAATTATTTAAAGGAGAAGTTTTGCCAAAATACATACTGTTTGACACCGAAACCACAGGAAACCAAGAAGAGGACAGAATCATCCAATTTGGAGCCATGATTGTTGATGCAAAAGCACCTTTGGAAGTCTATGATGAATTGTGTTCTTGTGATACAGAGATTAAATTAGAAGCCATGGAAGTGCATAATATTACGCCTGACTTATTGGAAAATAAGCCCAAAGCGGTTGAAACCAATTTTTTTAAACGTTTACTTGCATTAAACACACCCGATAATTATTTAATTGCTCATAATATTGCATTTGATTTAGGTATGATTCAAAAAGAGGGATTTGAGCCACGATTGCAACTCATTGATACCTTACGATGTGCCAAACATCTTTTTAAAGAGTTACCGTATCATCGATTGCAATACATCCGATATGCTCTCGAATTGTATAAAACCGAACAAGAAGAAGCCTCTAAAAATAATATTATCATAAAAGCGCATGATGCCATTGGTGATGTGTTGGTGATGAAACTCTTTTTATCCAAACTTGTGGCAAAATGCAAAGAGATTTACCCGGATTATAACCCCATAGAGAAATTGGTTGAACTGACCAAAACACCTGTGTTTATTGAAACATTTAAATTTGGTAAATACAAAGGAAAAACCACCACAGAAGTGGCTAAAATCGATGCGGGTTATTTGATGTGGATGCGACAAAATATGGATTTGGATGAAGACATGAAATACACGTTAGATAAATTGACCAACTCTGCTAATAATGAGTACTATTAACATAAAAAATATAAAGTGTAAACCCTATTAACATCCCATTTAGAAGAACAAAAAAGGCTTTTTTCTTTATTGCCAATAAAGAAAAAAGCACATAACAACACAAAAACCACCAAGGCGTTAAGACTTCTGAACTGTAAGCGGGAAGTCTGAACATGTGTAACAAATACTCATCAAAAAGATCCCCTACTTCTAAAAGATGTAACAAAGCAATTAACGGATAAAAAAAAGTGAATACCAACGTTAAAACCGAAGAAAAGAGTTGCAAATACGAAGTTGTACCAAAGAAAAAGTTAGTTATGGGATTCATTGCTAAATAAATCCATGCGTTAAATAAAAAAAACTGCCCTACTTTGGGCAGATTTTTAAAATATTCTAAAAACATGAAAATATAAAAAACACCCGCAATTGAAAACCATAAAGAGACTGAAAAAAGATATTGAGGAAAAAACGACAAAATCAGTAAAGTTGTTACAAGCAACGTTTCAAAAGAGAAGAGTTTGATGTTATTGCGAAGAAAAAAAAGTGCCAAAACAAACATCACAAAAGCACGTAATAAAGAAGCCACCATCGAAGTAAAGATTAAATATGCCAATAAAATCAATGCCGTTAAAAGTAATATATCGTACTTTTTATTTCGATAAGCAAAATAGCGTGTATGAAAAAAAGAATAAGGCAAATAGCTTAACCAATAAACCACAAAAGCTATCACTCCTAAATGAAAACCTGAAATAGCAATTAAGTGAGAAATACCAAAATTGGCACAAATATCACGTAACTCTTTGGAAATAGGAATGGCAAAAAAAAGCGCTTTATAGAGTTCTTGAAAAAGGGTATGATCGTGCTGTTGTGCCACAAATGTTGCCAGTTGTGTTTTGAGATTTTGTAATGGTTTTTCATAATACAGATGAAGACTTGGTGCATAAAAACCTCGTAAGTATTCCCAAAAATTAACATGAGAAGTCACCAACGTAATCAATACTTCATCAAATTGCTTCAATTTTTCATCTAATGCAACGGAAGTATAACAATCAAAGTTTGGGCTTTGAAGTTTTACTACCATAAACGCCTCTTTGGGATAAATATTAGTAATGACTGCAGTGGTTTGAAACAGTTCATTGTGTTTGAAAAGCAAGAAGTTATTGTAATGATGTTTTAAATTTAAGCCCAAAATAAAAAGTAAAAATCCTAAAAAAAGTATCCACTCTTTGGTGCCATAAAATAATTTGATAGTTGATTTTTCCATTTGACATCATATCAAATTTCAAATCAAATATCACTTTTTAGTTATTAAGAGTCTATTTTAACTTTTCTTGGGCTAAAACAATGCCATCTTTGTCGGCATACACATAATCACCCTCTTTAAAAACAACCCCTTCAAAACTGAGTTCAACGCCTCTTTGCCCTTGGGTTTGTGGAATATATTTTCGTGGACACGTTCCTATGGCAAAAAGCCCTACTGGATATTTTTGGGTTTGATTAATATCTCTGACATAACCATTGACAATCATTCCTGCCCAATTATTATCAAAGGCAAAACGCATAAGATTTTCACCCACAACAGCATAATACTCTTGAGAAACGTCAATAACCGCAACTCTATTTTTACCCTCCTCATTTTTTAACATCATGGCTAAATCATGATTGTTTTTATCCAACCGCATGGTTACAATTGTTCCACAAATCTTCTCTTTGCCCCCGTATGATTTAAACGTCGGGTCTAAAACTCGAACTTTATCAAAAAACTCATCGCACAAATCGGCTGTATTAAAACTCATATTTACCCCTTCAAAATTGCAAGTGGGTTATTTTAACTAAAATTTACTCAAAATTAGCTACAATACCGCCTTTTATGAGAACAATTTAATAAAGGACACCTCCAAAAATCAAAGCATATAATGTTTCTCATTTTTAGTGGTGTCCCATACTAGGTAAATATATGAAAGTAGTCACAGGAGTCGTAGGTAATGATATTCATGTCGTCGCAAATCGGCTGATTGATTTATCCTTACAAGCAAGAGGGTTTGAAGTTTTTAATTTAGGTGTTAATACCTATTTAGAAGAGTTTTTTGATGCTGTTGTTGAAACCAATGCCGATATTTTATTGATTTCATCTTTAAATGGTGAAGCAGAGGGTTGGTGTCGAGAAGTCAATTTTTTAAAAGACAAATATGGAAAACTCTTAGATAACGTTGTTTTTATGATTGGAGGAAACTTAGTCGTAGGAACAGGAGATGCGTCTAACATTGTTCCCAAGTTTAAAAACTATGGCTTTGATTTGGTCTTTCACCAAGTGGACTTAAATACAGGTCTTGATGAACTAGAAAAATTTATGAGTGAGAGAAAATGAGCAGTTTATTACAAGAAGAGCGAAACATTATTTTAAGCAATGAGTTTGTCGATAATTTCGATTTTGCTGAAGTAGAAGATTTTATTAAAAATGCCAACAAAGAGCTTTTTATTTCTCACCATTTTAAACAAAAAAAGAAAATGCTTGTACAGCCACGTGGAGGCTTTCCTACGTATAAAAAGATGTTTGCCCTATACGAATTTTTCGTCGATGCCAATGTTGATGTATTGCCTTGTACCATTGATTCAAATACACGACTTAATGACTATGCCACAGCTCAAAAAATGCTTCGATTATCCGAAGAAAATGAAGTCGATATGCTCAATGGCTATCCTTTGGTGACCCATGGATGCAGAACCACCCGAAAGATGATGACGCATTTTAACAAACCCATATCGCTACGACACGGAACACCCGATGCAAGATTGCTTATTGAAACGGCTTTGGCTTCAGGGATTTTTGAAATTGAAGGCGGTCCCATTACCTATTTGCTTCCATATTCTAAAAACTTTCCTTTGGACAAAGCCTTTTTATACTGGAAATATGTGGAAAAAGTGTGTGCAAAATATTCAGGCTTAAATGAGCCCATCAACCGTGAATCGTTTGGTCCTCTTACTGCTACTTTAGTGCCTCCTGCGATTACCATAGTGATTCAACTCATTGAAATGTTGTTATCGCTTGAAGAGGGAGTTAAATCGTTTTCAGTCTCATTTTCTCAAACGGGTTCAATGAATCAAGATATTGTTATGGGAAGTGTCATTAAAAAACTTTCACGTCATTATGCCAAAGAGTTTAATTGTGAAGATGCCATGATAAACTTGGTCTATCATCAATGGATGGGTGCATTCCCCACCAATAAAGACTATGCAGAACAGCTCATTAATATGAGTACCGTTATTGCTTCTATGGTGGGAGCAGATAAAATCATTACCAAAACCAGAGAAGAAGCCAGTGGAATTCCTACTAAAGAAGCCAATGCTAAAACGGTTGCAAACACACAATACACTTTACGAATCTTAAATGGTCTTCCCAAAATTGTTGATGAAGAAGAGGAAGAAATTTTAACTCAAGAAGTGATGGATATTATGAGTGCAGTGTTTAATGACCCTGCAGATACGTTATGGCGAAAAGCCTTTAACAGCATTAAAAACGGAATTATTGATGTTCCTTTTTCTCCTCATATTATCAATAACAATGAGATGATTACCATTCGAGATGCCAATAAAAATATTCGAATCATCAAACGAGGGAAAGTGCCTATTAGTGACCGTTGTTATGAATATGAAAAATCAAAATGTGATTTAACCAAAGACACCACATCAATTGTCAATGATATTATCCACGATATAGGAATTATGCAATGAATCAAAACAAACTCTTAATTGACATAGGAAGTACCTATTTTAAAGTCAGTGCCAATGGCTGTGTTGAACAACATTTCAGAGATTTCAACAAAGACATTTACGATGACTTAAAAAGCAAATGCGAAGAGACGATTTCAAAGTATCAAAAAGAAGATGTCTATATCTGTTCCTCTGCTAATGGAGGATTAAGTACGCTGATTATTGGTTTATCAAAATCTTTTTCATTAAAATATGCCACCAATATTGCCTATAATTCTGGGATTAATATTATCGATACAGTACTGTATTCTCACATAAAAGAGAGCTCCATTCCCAGTGACTTAATCGATGTTGTAATTGTTGTTGGTGCCATTGATGGAGTCAAAGGTGTTTTTGGTCAAGAATTGCTGGATTATTTGGAAAAAATCAACTACTCCAACATTGTGTATGTAGGCAATCAAGACGATGCACATTTTATACAACAGCATATTGATAACGTAGTCGTACTTCCCAATATTATTGACCATAAATTGCATATTCGGGAAGAAGAACTTAAAGAGTATTTGACCAATTTATATCAAGCCGACATTGTAGGTAAAGAAGACATTAAACATCTTTATGACATCACGTCCAATCAAATTTATCCTACGCCTTATATTGTCAATAAAACACTCAGTTTACTTGATGGTAAATTTAAAGTTGTAGATCCTTATATTCTTATTGATATTGGTGGCGCAACAACCGATATTCACTACTCAAAAGATTTAATCATGGATAATATTTTAAATGAAAATGAGTACGACCGATTGGTGTTTAAAAAACTGGGCGTATTTAAGTCCAAAGAGTCTTTGATTTTCAGTGCCAAAAACAATGAGTTTGTTTATGAATTGTTGGCGTATTTAAAAGTGACTGAAAATATTTTCCAAGAACAAAGTGAAAAAGCGTTAAAAGTATTGATGCAGTTGGCAATTTTCTTAGTATTATGTAAAGTTTCCAGTTATAATAAATCTTATATAACCTTAAAATTAAATGCGTTAAACTCTTTGATATTTACAGGAGGAATCACCAAAGTACTCAACCAAGAGGATATCCAAAATATTGTTTCATTTTTTTATAAAAAAATATTAAACTCAGGCCATAACCCCTCTATTGTAATGGACAGCAATTACGATATTTGGACCATGGCCATTCGAAACTAAAGGAGCGATTATGTCTATAAATTGTATTCGAACACTCATTGAAGATGCCAATGTCTCACACCCTTCAAAAACAGCGTTAATTTTAGAAGAAAAAACACTCAGTTATGGCGAACTTTTTTCTAAAGTCAATCAAATTGCTTCATATTTAAATGAATTAAATCTTCCCAAAGGGAGTCGAATTGGGGTCTACTCCAATAAAGGTATTGACCAAGTTATTGCTATTTTAGCCATACTTTCCACCCCATATATTCTTGTACCTTTAACCAAACTTTTAAAGCCAGAACAAGTAGAGTATATCATTAAAGATTGCGATATTAAGTGTATAATTACGGATAAACTCAAACTTGAATCCATCGAAGAAATCAACTTTGACGGGCACATTATCTCATATGAAACAACATCAAAAGAGATTGCTTCATTTGAAGAGATTTTTAAATACTACAACAAAGAGTATACGTGTACCATCAACGGACACGACAGTGCGGTTATTACTTATAGTTTTGGCAGTTCTGGTTTTCCCAAGGGTATCGTGATTTCTCATCGAAACTTAATTGACAGTGCGCGAGTGGTTTCTCAATACTTACACTTAACCCAAGATGATGTTATTTCAGGAATTTTGATTTTTAACTTAGATTATGGGTTAAACCAAATTTTTTGTTCTTTGTACAAACGAGCCACTTTGGCGTTACATCGTTTTGTGTTAGCGGGTGATTTTTTTAATCACATTATTAAAGATAACGTTACCGTTATTCCTTTAATGCCCATTAATATTACTCAAATGTTTGATGAAGATGAGCATCGGTTGCCCAATGCCTCATTACTGGATAAGGTACGAATTATCACTTCATCAGGAGGAAAAGTAACACCTAAAATGATTGCCGATATTGAAAAGTACTTCAAAAAGGCAAAATTTTACTCGATGCACGGATTAACAGAAGCATTTAGAAGTACCTATTTAGAGCCAACACAACTTAAAATTCGACCAAACTCTATAGGAAAAGCCATTCCTGATGTTGAATTGTATGTGATCAATAAAGAGGGCAATGAGTGTGCTGTAAGAGAAGTGGGCGAATTGATTCACCGAGGTTCTTATATCTATAAAGGTTTTTGGAATGCGCCAAAAGAGACTCAAGAACGATTTAAATCCATTCAAATTTTGAAAAACATCATCAATTTGGAAGGTCAGCTTAACGATGAGATTGTTGTAGCCAGTGGGGATTATGTGTATAAAGATGAAGAAGGTTACTTTTATTTTGTTTCACGGCACGATGATATGATTAAAACACGAGGATTTAGAGTTTCTCCTGTTGAAATTGAATCTGTAGTGTATGATAATATTAAAGAAGTCAACCAATGTGCTGTACTTTCAATCCCCAATGATGAAATAGAAGAAGAGATTGTACTGTTTTACTCTGCACGAAGTGAATTGGCGAAAAATGAAATTTTATTTGAACTGAAAAAACATTTAGCCAGTTATATGATTCCAGCTAAAATCATCTATAAAAAGTCTCTGCCTTTGATTTCAACGAACAAAAGTAAAATCAATAAAGACGAATTAAAAAAAGAACTTCTTTTAAATAATTAATCTTATATTAAAAATAAAAAGTATTAATTCATTTTAATGCTTTTTATTGATATAAGTCAAACACATCTTCTGTTTTTTTTATTACAATTTAATTATCAATAAAATAAAGGAATAGACAATGAAAAAAATAGTAATTTTAAGTACTTTACTCGCATGTTCTCTTTTTGCAACTGATGTATACAAAAAGTGTGCAGGTTGTCACGGAGCGAACGGTGAAAAAGTGGCTTTAGGAAAATCAAAAATTATCAAAGATATGACAAAAGCGGAAATCGTTGCAGCAATGAAGGGCTATAAAGATGGAAGTTATGGTGGACCTATGAAAGGTTTAATGAAAGGTCAAGCTGCACCATTGAGTGACGCAGACATTGAAGCTATTGCTAATTTTATTGGAAAATAACATTTCGTAACCAGAAGAACCTCCTCCTCTTCTGGTTATGATTTTACTCTTTTTTTATCTCTTTTCAGAAATACTTTACTGTTAAAATTAAACTCAAAGTTTAAATATATTACAATCTACCTGTTTATTAAACAAAAAACAGGAGAATTTAATGAAAAAAATTTTACTTTCACTTTTTGCATTGGCATCGTTATCATTTGCTGATATCTATGCAACCAAATGTGCATCATGTCACGGGGCAAATGGCGAAACTGCAGCCATGGGAAAATCAAAAATTATCAAAGATATGACAAAAGCGGATTTTATAGCTGCTATGAATGGCTATAAAGATGGAAGCTATGGTGGTCCTTTAAAAGGATTAATGAAAGGTCAAGTCACTTCTTTAAGTGATGCTGATATTCAAGCATTAGCCGATAAAATTGCACAATAGTGCCTCTCGTTTATAGCCAGTATTCTGGCTATAAACAGACTTCTATCGTATCTCTTCCTTTATTCTTTGCTTTAAAGACACACTCATCTGCCTCTTTTAAAAAAGTTTCAATATGTGCGTGATTTTTCCAAAAGGCCACTCCCATACTCACCGTAATAGAAATATCTTTAATGGGATGAACTATCTTATGGGCTTTAATTTCCTCTTTTAAATAGTGTAATCCTTGAATCAATTGTTCTTGAGGTAAAAAACACAACATCACAAACTCTTCTCCCCCATAACGATAAACTTCACCGTTAAGCCTGTTAGCATGTGTTTTAATTTTATTGGCAATGACTTTTAAAACACGATCGCCCGTATCGTGCCCAAAGTTATCGTTGATGGCTTTAAATCGATCCGCATCAATAAAAACAGCGCTTAAATACGCAGCATTGTTTTGAGCAATAAAAGCATTAATATCTTCATCCATTTTACGTCGATTAAAAACTTGGGTTAAGTGATCTTTATTCATACTCTCTTGCAACACTTCTTTCTCTTTTAAAAGTTGTTGAATAAGCGTATCTTTGTAGTCGTCGTGTATTTGAACATTGCGTTTTTCTATAATTCTTCCCAAATAAAACTCAAACAGATTTTTCTTGACGTTATAATCAATTTTTTGACACTCTATGACAATATTGGGTTTCTCTTCTCCGTATTCATTCGCCACGCGTATTTTGTGTATGGTTTTAATTTTATACTCAATGGTATCGTTAATAATTTCAATATCCAGCAACTCTTTCTTCCAATATTTGCTGACTTTTTTTTCAATTATTTTCTTTTTTGTTGTAACAATTTCTTCAAAAACTTCTTTGGGTACAAGAATTTGTAACATAAAATAGGAAACCTTATAATTTTTGAAATAGTGTAGTATATCTACGATTATATAAAGATAAAGAGGCATATTAAAATTTTACTAATATAAGATTTATTAATAATATGTCTTAATATTATCTAAAGTTTTTTACTGTAATATTTCAATAAAATTATCTAAAATTATAAGAAGGACTTATATGGAATTAAGAGAAAAGTTTACACCCATGTGTTTTTTAAGTGCATTAGGTGCGGGGGGATTATCGGTTTCCTTTTTTATGTACTTAATGTTTTTAGTGCCTCATCAAGGTGTTCCTATGGCAACGTTTGATTTTATCTTACCTGCTTTGTTAAAAGGTGATTGGCTCTCTTTAGTTGCGGCAGTCTCTTTACTGTTGATTGTGCTGTTTGCTTTTTTACATTTTAAGTTTCTTATTTGGAATACCCAACAGTTTAATTTATTTAAAAAAACCCATAAATATGATGCTTTAAAAAATTCCAATGGTGAAGTCAGTTTAATGGCAATTCCATTGACATACACCATGACCATCAATGTCTGTTTTGTTTTAGGGGCAGTATTTGTTCCTGGACTTTGGGATATTGTAGAGTATCTTTTCCCTTTTGCCTTGGCTGCCTTTATGATTTCGGGTTATTTTGCCTTAAAAATATTTTTTAACTATTTTACTCGAATCTTAACCACCCCTACTTTTGATTTTACAAGCAACAACAACCTTTCACAAATGATCTCTATTTTTGCTTTTGCCATGGTCTCTGTTGGGTTTGCAGCCCCAGGAGCAATGAGTCATTATATTGCCATCAATGCCATTGGAATTATGGGGTCGATTTTTTTTGCTTCCATTGCCATTTTATTGTTGTTAATTAAAATAACCATTGGCTTTACTAATATGTTTGAAAAAGGTATTTCTGTTGAAGCCTCTCCTTCTTTATGGATTATTATCCCTATTTTGACTCTTTTAGGTATTGCTTTTGTTCGAATCTCTTTTGGTTTAGATCATCACTTTAATGCCCCATTAGCCAACTCTTCATTGTTTACTTTTACCACCGTGGTTGTTTCCATTCAATTGGTGTTTGGAATTTTAGGCTACAAAGTAATGAAACAACTTAACTATTTTGAAGAGTTTGTCAACGGTGAGAATCGTTCACCTGTCTCTTTTGCTTTGATTTGTCCGGGTGTTGCTTTTATGGTATTTGGAATGTTTTTTATTAATTTTGGATTAACGTTTAATAATGTCATTGAGAAATACTCTTTGGCTTATTTTTTATTGATGTTGCCTTTTATGTATGTTCAATATAAAACGGTGGTTTATTTTTTCAAATTAAAACGAAAGTTTGATTTCTAAATTACCCTAAACTCTTCTTATGGTACAATCTCTTAGATTATAAAGAGGTTGTACGATTATGCATAAATCCATTCTTTTAGCCATTTTGACTCTTTTTACCTTCACGGCGTGCCGTTTTAATTCTTTACACCAAAAAGTCGTTTTACCTTCACAAAATATCAATGAGTATATGTACAATTTTAAAGCACCCGATTCTTCTCTTCCTTTAACGCTTTATCAACATCATTTTAAGCCTTGGGAACAAGAGAAAATTACCTTAAGTTATGAAGAAGCCACATGGGGAAACGACTATATTTCACACAATATGTATGGAATGAATTACCAAAAAATCACTTCTCATTGGTTTGAAGAACAGCTTAACAATGCCAATTTTGAACAATTTGCTGCATTAAATCAAAAAGCCATCACTATAAAAAATAGCCAAATACGAGTTTTCCCTACCGTTTTACCCCTGTTTTATAATCCACAAAAGGTTGCAGAAGGATTTCCTTTTGATTATAATCAGAACAGTGGAATTAAAATCAATACCCCTATTATGATTTCACATTTGAGCAAAGACAAAGCATGGGCCTTTGTACAATCAAGCTTTGCTAATGGTTTTATTCCAACATCCGATTTGGCTTATGTTGATGACACAATTATTGAAACTTTTTATCAAAGCCACTATTATGTTGCCATTAAAGATAATGTTGCTGTTTATAAAAATGGTATTTTTAAAGAGACCATTAAATTGGGAACCATTTTGCCTAAAAGTCCTTTGGGTAACTTTTTTGTTGTAAACCAACACCATAATTTACAAGGCTATGTGCAAACCATTGACGTCCCTCAAGAAGCATTGGCATTAAACGCGTTAACTTTTAATGCCCACAATGTACAACACATAATCAATGAGTTAATCCATGAACCCTATGGTTGGGGAGAGTCTTTTTTTAAACGAGATTGTTCGGCATTAACCAGAGATTATTTTGCTGCATTTGGAGTTTTTTTGAACCGAAATTCCAGTCAACAAATCAAAAATGGGAATCTTATTTCACTCAAAGAGTTAGATGAAAAGATAAAAAAAGCAAAAATAGTTCAAGAAGGTATTCCTTTTAGAACGCTGTTGTATTTAAAAGGACATATTATGTTATATGTGGGGGTTTCACAACAAAACGAACCCTTGGTTTTTCATAATATGTGGGGCATAAAAACCACCAATTGGCTCAATAATGAAGAAAGAGTCATTCTAGGAAAAGCTCTAATATCTACTCTTGAAGTGGGAAAAGAACTCACTGGTTTTGATAAAAATCGTTCTTTATTGAATAAAGTAGAAGCTATGGTAATTGTGGAGTAAAAAGTGGCAAAAGTAATTGTGTTAAGTGGTGCAGGGTTAAGTGCTGAAAGTGGCATTAGTACCTTTAGAGCAAAAGATGGGCTGTGGGAAAATTATAATATTGATGAGATATGTAGCGTTGGTTGCTTAGAAACAAACTACGAACAAACTCTTGACTTTTACGATATGAGGCGAATGGATTTAAAAGATAAAAAGCCAAATCATGCCCATCTTACCTTAGCTAAACTCAAACACAAATATCCCAGTAAGATAGCAATTATTACGCAAAATGTTGATGATTTACTCGAAAAAGCCAACTGTTCTGATATCGTTCATTTGCATGGCTTTTTACCCGAAATAAAATGTCAAAATGAGTCGTGCAGTTGCGTTAAAAATATTGGGTACACTCTGCAAAACAAACAAGCTCGTTGTCCTTTGTGTAATACTTTGTTGCGTCCCAATATTGTATTTTTTAAAGAAGCAGCACCCTTTTATGAACGACTTTTTAAAGAGTTTGATGACTGTGAAATGCTGGTGGTTATAGGCACAAGTGGCTATGTGATTAACACCGACATGTTTTTAAATCCCGATATTAAATTCTCTGTGTTAAATAATCTTGAAAAAAGTGAAGCTTTGGATGAAACCCTTTACACCAAAGCTTTATTTAAACCCGTAACCCAAGCCATCGATGAAATTGCCGCAGACATTGAACTCTTTTTAAATTAACACTCTTTGTGTTGATAAATAATGGCATACAACAAGGGTACATAATACAAATTAAGTACCGTTGCCCAAAGAACTCCAAAGCCTAAAGAGACTGCCATGGGTTGTAAAATCAAGGCTTGTCCTGAAGCAAAAAACATTAATGTGAAAAGACCCAATACGGTTGTAACTGAAGTTAAAAGAATCGGTCGAAGCCTTAAAAGGGCTAAACGTTTTACTTCATTAAGGTTTTGAGCTTTTTGAATAAAATCCATCATAATAATCCCATCATTAACTACCACACCAGCAAGTCCCACGATTCCAATTAAACTTGGCATCGTAAGATTTATTCCCAAAAGAAAATGTCCAACTAATACACCTAAAACACTTAACGGAATGGTTGATAAAATAATCAAAGATTTTACCACGGAATCAAACATCCAAATCAAAGCAATAAAGATCAAAATTAACGCAATAACAAAAGCTTCACTCATCTCTTTTTGAACTTTTTTATTCTCTTCTTCTTCCCCTTTGATGACAACAGTAACCTCTTTTTGTAACTGCGCTAACGTCTCTTTTAGCTCTTCATAAACTTCTGCTGAAGTAATATTTCGAATGGCTGCTGTTACTGTTCTCATTCGTTGATTGTCTTCTTTAAAAATTTGTGAATATGCCGATTGATGCACAAAGGTTACAACTTCATTCAATAAAACTTTTTGGGAACTGTTGGGTATGGCAATGCTAAACTGATTCAAACTTTCAACAAAATCTTTATTTTGACTTTGAAAGACCACTTCAACAATTCCTTTATCATCAAACATTTTAGAGTAAGAACCTTTAAAATAATAAGGACGCAAAGAAGAAATAATGTACTCTTCATTCATGCCCAAACTGTATCCATAGGCATTGACTTTAAATTTGATTTCACTGTTACCTTCAAGCAAATCATTGGCAATATTTGAAACGCCCGAAATGGATGCCAATTTTTCCTCTAATACAGCAATAGCCATTCTGGTTTTTTCATCATTAGAAGCCATAATAGCAATTTCAATATCATTTTTTACAATACCTGCTTTAAGAGAAAAAACATTTAACTCTTCGAACTCTTTGCTTTTAATATGCTCATTTAAAACCCCTTTAATCTCTTCTTCAATCTCTTGGGCACTTTTTTGACGAATCATAAACGTATCATCATACTCCAACGACAAATAAGGGTTGATAAACTTATCAAATAAATTTTGTGGGGCTCGTTCGTGTAAATCCACAAAAATATGAAAATAGAACTCCTCGTTTTGAGGCTGATTTTTACCATCAAGTTTCATACCAATAACAGAACTAATTGAACTGATATCGGTTTTAAAATCAATCTTTTCAAGCAATAAACGTTCAATCTCATACACCTTTTGTTCGGTTTGTTCGATGGATTTTCCTACTCCAACTGAACCGGTTACATACACTTGTGTAGTATCAAACGTTGGCATAAATTGAAATTTTGAATAATTTACAAACAATGCCGTCAAGCCCACAATACTTAAAACCAAAACCATCAAACTTTTATATCTTCGATGAAAGATATAGTGTAAAATCGTTTCATAGATTTTTTTATTGTATTCCCAAATCTTTTCGGAACGCTTCTCTTCTTTATTGATTTTATAGAGTTGTTTGGCATGTAAAGGTAAAAAGAAAAAGGCTTCAAGCAAAGAACTCAAAAGCAAAATGGTTATCATAATGGGCAAAATTTGCATAAAAACACCCACTTCTCCGCTCATAAGTAAAATGGGTAAAAAAGCAAATACCGTAGTGGCTGTTGCTGTTAACACAGCAGGAAAAACTTCCACGGCTCCATCAATAGTTGCTTGAAATTTATCTTTTCCCATCTCCATATGTCGGTAAATATTTTCACCTACAACAATGGCTTCATCCACAATCATTCCCAAAGCAATAAGCGCCCCTAGAAGTGAAAGCATATTTAAACTGTAACCAAAAAATTCAGCAAACATCAAACCAATCATAAATGACGTAGGAATACCAATGGCAACCACAAGTGCAATACGTGAATTAATAAAATAAAAAAGTGCTAGAAATAACAGACATAAACCAAATAAAATATTTGAAACAACTGTATTGAGCCTATTTTTAATCCAAACCGATGTATCGGTATAGGTTTTAAACTTCAAATTGGGGTGTAACATCTCTTGTTTTTGAAGAATCTCTTTGATTTTTTTGACCAATAAAATAGCATCGCCCGTTTTACTTTTGTTCACGCCAATAGAGATATTGGGTTCACCATTAAAATGTGAAATGGTATCAACATCAGCCAAAGAAAAAGAGAGCGTGGCAATATCTTTTAAAAAGATTGAAGTATCTCCGATTCGAAGAATGGTATTTTTAATCGCTTCAATATCTTTTTCTCCGTTAAATGTACTTAAATAGTAGTGTTTAGAAACATCTTTGATAACCCCCACAGGGAAAATGGTACTCATGGATTTAACGGCATCAATAACAGAAAGCTTATCTAAACCAAACGCATCAATTTTATTTTCATCAAAAGTGATCAGTAACTCTTTATCACTGTCACTAAAAATGGTAATATCACTTAAATCTTTAAATTTCATAAACTCTGTTTTTAAATCATTGGCAATATCAAGCAAAGCCGCTTTATCTTGATTACCATAAATAGCAACTGTAATTAAAGGAAATGTATGTTTAACGGCTTTAACCGTTGGTTCATCCATATCTGTGGGCAAATCATTTTTGATTTTTGAGACAATATCTTTAATATCATCAAGTACATCCGTGGCTTTAAATCCATCTTTGAGTTCCACATTGATATTAAAAAACCCACTTTTAATTGTCGTGCTGATTTTATTGGCTTCACTTAATGAAAGTAACTCATCTTCAATCTCTTCCACCGCCATTTTATCTAAAATATCACTGCTTGCTCCAGCATACGTACCTGTAATACTCACGGCATCTAACACCGAAGGAGGAAAAATCTCTTTGGGAATTTTAGAGTAAGCAAACACCGCTAAAATCAATAAAAATAACAGTAAAAAGTGATTGAGTATGGGTTTTTTTAAAGAAAATTCGATTAAATTTCGTATCATTTGTTGCTCATATTATTAATAATTAAAGAGTCCATAATTTGGTTCTTAAACTTCATATCTTCAAGTTGTTGTTGTAAAAAACGGTTCTCTTCTTTCAAAGAGATATAATTGTCATGCAAAACATTGATGTCGCGGCTGACATAATAGATATTATTGCGCAGATAAATTTTAGGCAAATACAACGATAAAATAATTACCATCGCACCCAAGACAATCAAAAGAGCATTTTTGGGATTTAATTTAATCAAATTGAAAAATCCTTAACTTTGAACTTCGACTTCGTGGATTTTGTTTCATCTCTTGAGCAGTTGGCACAATGGGTTTTTTGGTTAAAATTTTTCCCAACGCATTGTTATTTCCACACTCACAACGAAAAACACCCGAAGGACAAATACACGATTTGCTCCATTTTCGAAAATAGTTTTTAACAATCCTATCTTCAAGTGAATGAAAAGAGATAATCGCCACAATACAGTTATTGGGCTGTATGGCTTCAATAGAATCAAACAGACGTTCTAAAACACCCAGTTCATCATTGACTTCTATTCGGATTGCTTGAAAAACAAGGGTTGCAGGATGAATCTTCCCTTTATGCAGTTTTGAAGCCAAAAAATGTGCCAACTCTTTGGCACTGTTAAAAGGTCGATTTTTTACCATCAAAGAGGCCACTTTTTTATACTCTCGAACCTCCCCATACTCTTTAAGCAGGTGTTCTAACTGCTCTTGAGAATAGTGATTGACCACATAAGAAGCATCCAAAGTTTGCTCTTGATTCATTCTCATATCCAAAGTGGGGCTTTCAAAACCAAACCCTCGTTCTTGTTTATCCAATTGTAAAGAAGAGACTCCAATATCAGCCAAAATTCCTTTAATGGGATAGGTTTTAAAACGCTCTAATACATTTTCAAAATTGCCTTTATTAAAAATGACTCGACTTTCAAACGGCTTTAAACGATTGGCACTAAATGTCAACGCCTCTTCATCTTGATCATTGCCAATAAGTTTTACCTGTGCATTTTGTTTCAGTAAACCTTCACTGTGTCCTGCATATCCTAATGTACAATCAATAATATACCCCTCATTAATGGTTTTAAAAGCCTCTAAAACTTCATTAAAAAGTACAGGGGTGTGTGGAATTTGCATTTAAAGCGTCCTTAGTTTATTTTCTGTATAATACCTAAAAAATAATTTAAGGCATTTAAAATGGTAGATAAAAAAACCGTTAAACTATTGAGTGATTTGTCCCTAACCATGTTTCGAAAAAACTTTTTTGGTATCTATCATGGGGCAATTTCAGCCAAGCTTGACCACAATACTTTTTTGATTAACACAGCCGATGCCATTTTTGATGAAATGAATGAAAAATATTTTTGTGAACTCAATATGTATCAAAAAGATTATCGTTGGAAAATTGCCAGTATAGAATCTGCCATTCATGCTTCAATTTATACCCATATTCACGAAGCCAAATACATTGCTTTTGGGGTACCCATTTATGCAACAGCCTATACCTTTGAACACGATAAAATCATTTTTAATGACTATTTTGGCAAAACCACTTTTGGAGAGATTGATATTATTGATCCGGGCTCTTATTCAACATGGTATGACAGAAATGCTTTAGAAATCACCAAATATTTAAAAGAGAGTAATTCTCATGTTATGGTCATCAAAGGCATAGGAACATATGTCTATGATAGAGACATCAATGAACTGGTTAAAAAAGTTGCCATTTTAGAGAACAGTTGTCGACTTTTAAGCATTAAATCGTCATTTCATTAAGAAATTACAAAAAAATGTCGCCAAAGCACCATTTAGTGCCGATTATTTTAGCTTTTTTAAAGCTTAGATACTATAAAGTACTGGAAGTTTAATTTTACTAACAAGGAGTTCTTCTATGAACAAGGCTGAATTTATCGATGCAGTTGCTGCAAAAGCTGGATTATCTAAAAAAGATGCAAAGGGTGCAGTTGACGCTGCATTAGAAACAATTACAGAGGCACTGGTAAAAGGTGATTCTGTTAGCTTTATTGGTTTTGGTACATTCTCTACTGCTTCAAGAGCTGCTAGAACTGCAAAAGTTCCAGGAACTGACAGAACTGTTAATGTTGCTGCAACAACTGTTGCTAAATTTAAAGTAGGAAAAGCTTTAAAAGACGCTGTAGCTAAGTAATTACTAAGTATTATTTGATTAAAATACCCATCTTATTTTATAAGGTGGGTTTTTTAATCCTCTTTTTTTGTGCCTGTATGGTGAAATTGGTATACACGCTAGATTCAAAATCTGGTTCCTTCGGGAGTGTCGGTTCGACTCCGACTACAGGTACCACCGAACACAATTAAACATCTTAATAACTTTTACCGATATTTTCTTATTACTTTTCTTCTTTTTTTGCTATACTTTTTTTCTTTATACTACTGTACACAAGGGGACAAAGCCACGATGAAAAAGATTTTGTTGTTTTTGATGATGGTGATAACTTTTTTTACACAAGTAAACGCCAAAGATACTTCATATGGAATCAGCGTCAATGCAGGTATCAGCAATGATATTGAAATTTACCGTATGGGAATTCAAAAACCTTTTAATGCAACACTTTTTGAATTTGAAAGTTTTACCATTGAAGGGTTTCATGAGTTGGGATTTAATTATTGGATAGGAGAGAGAAACAATATTCATGCTCTTTCGTATTCCCCCGTATTTAAACTTTTACCCACTTACTATCAATATAAAAAATATCAACCTTATATTGATTTAGGCATTGGTATTGCCTTAGCTTCTGATACAAAAATTGACAATCGAAATCTCTCTTCAGCTTTTTTATTTGAAGACAGAATTTCACTGGGATTGACCCATGATGTTTGGGATTTCTACTTTCGCTATATGCACTATTCCAATGCAGGTCTTCAAACACCTAATGAGGGCATAGATATTTATCTTTTGGGCTTTAACTATACGTTTTAGTCTAAAATATACAATGCTAACTCATCAGCAAGTAAGTAATTGGGATTAATAATACGATTATTATCAATCACCAATTTCTTCTCTTTGACCAATTCTTGAACTTTTTGCAACTCTTTAGATGTTAGCAACTCTTGATGAACCCCTGTTATACAACGAAAACCCAATAACACTTTTTCCATTTTAATATCATCTAAAGAGAGTATTTCTTCCTTATACTTCAATGGATTATGAATATATTTTTCAATTTCTTTTGAAGGATAATATCGTTTTCCTTGACGGAAACCCACTGCTCCTGCTCCAATGCCTAAATACTCTTTATGTTCCCAGTAACCAATATTATGACGGCTTCGAGAAGATTCATTTTTTGAGAAATTGGAGATTTCATACTGGTTAAATCCTAACTCTTCTAAATATTCAAATACATCCATACTTAATAGTTCATCGTCTATTTTAACACTACTTTTTTGAAAAAAAGGAGTCCCCTCTTCCAGTGTTAAACTGTAAGCACTGATATGATCCACAGGCAATGTTGTAATCGTATCAATATCTTTTTTTAGTAATTCAAAGCTATCATTAAACACCCCATAAATCAAATCACAATTAATTCTTTTAAAACCCACTTCTTGAGCTGTTTGTATCGCTTCTATGGCTTTTTGTGCCGTATGTGCTCGTCCTAAAAACTGTAGTTTTGTATCATTAAAACTTTGTACACCAAAACTGATTCGATTAACCCCATAAGAGAACATCTCTTCCAACCACTGTTTTGTTGCACTGTTGGGGTTGGCTTCTGTTGTAATTTCAGCATTGGATGCCAAATAAGGCATGATTAATTCAAAGAGTTCTTGATATTCAGAAGCTTTCACACAACTGGGAGTTCCACCGCCTATAAAAACGGTTTCAATTGTCGAAGTAGCCTCTTCTAACTCTTTTTTTAACTGCGTTTTTAATGCTGCCATATAGGTTTTTTTCAAATGAAATAAATTGGTATATGAGTTAAAAGCGCAATAAAAGCACTTACTGTCACAAAAGGGAATATGCAAATATAAAAGCAATTTTTAATCCTAAATTTAATATAATCAACCCTCAATTATAAGGGAAAAATGATTTATGGCTGATAAAACGCAAGAGATACCAACACAAAAAAATAATAAAAATTACAGACCCAATGTTGCAGCAATTGTACTATCAGCAAAATACCCTTTAAAATGCGAAATTTTTATAGCTTCACGAACCGATGTAGAAAATGCTTGGCAGTTTCCTCAAGGGGGAATTGATGAAGGTGAAACTGTAAAAGAGGCACTTTTTAGGGAACTAGAAGAAGAAATTGGAACAAATGAGGTAGAAGTTATTGCTGAATATCCCCAATGGGTCAGTTATGATTTTCCGCCTGCCATTGCTGAAAAGATGAAACCTTATGATGGGCAAATACAAAAGTATTATCTGGTCAAATTAAAGCAAGGTGCTAAAGTCAATATTAACACGCATCATACTCCTGAATTCAGCGAGTTTAAATTTGTTCCAACGGGTAATATTTATGATTATATTACTTTTTTTAAACGAACGGTATATAAACAGGTGTTGAAATATTTTAAAAACGAGGGTTATATTTAATATGCTAAAAGTATTAAAATTTGGTGGGACAAGTGTTGGTACACTTGACAGAATTAAAAATGTTGCTCAAATCATCAAAAAAATCAAAGATGAAGGGCATGACGTTATTGCTGTTGTTTCAGCTATGAGCGGTGAAACAAATAAATTGATTGAGTATGCTGAAAGTTTTTCTAAAACTCCACTTGAAAGTGAAATGGATATGCTTTTAAGTTCAGGTGAGCGAGTCACTTCGGCTTTATTGTCAATTGCATTAAATGAAATTGGCTACAAAGCAACTTCTATGAGTGGACGAGAAGCGGGAATTGTAACAGATAATTCTCATACAAAAGCAAGAATCGAACATATTGATACGACCAATATGAAAAATGCCATAAATGAAGGAAAAATTATCATTGTTGCTGGATTTCAAGGAGTAACAGAACAAAGTCGAGTTACAACACTTGGACGAGGTGGAAGTGATTTAACTGCAGTTGCTATTGCTGGGGCAATTCATGCTGATGTTTGTGAAATTTATACTGACGTAGATGGAATTTACACGACAGATCCGCGAATTGAACCAAAAGCAAAAAAATTAGATAAAATTTCATACGATGAAATGTTAGAATTGGCTTCGTTGGGTGCTAAAGTACTGCAAAACAGATCAGTAGAAATGGCAAAAAAACTCAATGTCAATTTAGTATCACGAAGCAGTTTTACACCAGAAATTGAAGGTACATTAATAACAAAGGAAGAGAATATTATGGAAAAACCATTAGTAAGTGGTATTGCATTGGATAAAAATCAAGTTAGAGTTGGAATGTATGGCGTAACAGACAAACCTGGAATCGCTGCAAATATTTTTACTGCATTAGCAGATGCAAACATTAACGTAGATATGATCGTACAAACGGTTGGTGTTGATGGTAAAACAGATTTGGACTTTACTATTCCTAAAACAGATTGGGAAATTTGTAAAAAAATGATGACTAAATTTGAAGAACAATCTGAAAACATTGATTACAATGAAAAAATCTGTAAAGTTTCAATTGTGGGTGTAGGAATGAAATCACACACAGGTGTTGCATCAAAAGCATTTGCAGCATTGGCCAATGAAAATATCAATATAAGAATTATTTCAACGAGCGAAATTAAAATCTCAATGATTATTGAAGAAAAATATGCTGAACTTGCGGTTCGAGCTCTTCATGAAGCGTATGACTTGGATAAGTAAACGTGCAAGAGTTTTTAAACTGGACCATTGATACCATAAGAGAAGATAAACTCATATCTCCTTGGCTTGAGGAGAAAAAATATGAGTGGACTCCTCTTGTCGCAAAATCTGTAATTAATTTATTGGACAAAAACCGTTCTGTTATTATTATTACAGATAAAGACAGAGAGTGGTTTTTAGAGTATATTCTTTCAAATATTAACCACTCAAAACTCAATCGACCCTTTTTACCTTTTTATGATTTTAGAGCTTTTTATCGACAAATTGACAACCCTAAACAATCCGATGAAGACATTAACTTTATTAAAGATATGCTCAATATATCTTTTCCTAATGGTTATTGTTTTTGGTATGTGGGACGAAGTCAAGATATCCGTGCTAATATTCCTAAAATCAGCAAAAACTCTTTTCTTTGGCTTTTAGATGAAGAGAGACAAAATGCCTTTAATTTACGAAGCAACGATGAAGCTTTGGATATGAAACTGCTTCAAATGTTTAGATTGTACAACAAAACATTAAGTGCCGCACTTTTTGCCCAAGTCAATGTAGAAAATTAAAATGTCAAAATACGATATAACTACCTCTACTATTTTAGTTGTCAATGAAATTACACAAACAATTAATGAATTGGTTAAAACGCTGCCATTGCACTCTGCTCGAATCATTCGTAATGAACAAAGTGTAAGCGATGAGTTCCTAATTGCGCAATCCAATGCCACAATTAAAGAAGCCTATATTGCAACAAATAGCACAAAATATATTCTTTTGTGCGGAGCCGTTTTTAGAAAAGAGGCACAAAATGCTCTTTTAAAAGTATTAGAAGAGCCTCCTTTGAATATTATATTTGTTATTGTCACCACATCAAAATCCTCTTTACTTCCTACAATTATTTCAAGATTGCCTTTGAAATATTTAAAAACAAAAATGCCTGCACGTGTATGTGAACTGGATATATTGACCTTAGATTTAAAACAAGTGTATGCTTTTTTAAAAGAGAATCAAAAAATTTCCAAACAAGAAGCCAAAGAGTTTATCGAAGCGTTAATGATACAAATCAATACCAAAAAAATCAGACTCTCACAAAAAGAGTTAGAGAGTTTCTCTACTTCCATTAAACTCTTGGAGCTTAACTCTCGCCCCATTAATGTCTTAACCACAATTCTTTTAACATTGATTCACTCTAAAAACAGAGTCTCTCACAGGTTATAAGCTGATGTATAAACTCTCCATTAATGATTTTAACACTGCTTATGAAGCTCTTGGTTGTGATAAATCAGGGGTTAAAATCTTAAGCAATAAAAGCCAAATCAATACCATTTTACTTAAAAATCTTCACGTGGGTGCTGCTAATATTTTAAAACAAGATGCATTGTCTATTGGTGCTGATTTAGCTGTACCCATGGGAGTGATTGTTGCCAAAGAAAAATATGTCAATGCCATTTTAATTGCAACCAATAAACAACTTGAAATTTTAAGTCGCAAAGAACTGGCACAACCTTTTGGTTTAAAAAACATTGCTAAAGAGTTAAAAAAATTTATCTTCCCCGCTCAAAAACCCACCAAAATTATGGGAATCGTCAATGCCAACGAAGATTCCTTTTTTAAAAACAGTCGTTTTAACGGGAAAGAGGCTTTTCTTCGAATGGAACAACTGATTGAAGAAGGTGCTTCTATGATTGATTTAGGTGCTGTTTCAAGCCGACCAGGAAGTATCGCTGTACCAGCACAAGAAGAACTTACTCGTATTAAACCTATTTTGGATTTAATTAAAGAAAAAAAACTGTATGAAAAAGCAGAGTTTTCATTGGATTCATATGAACCAAGCGTAATTCAATACGCGTTAGATTGTGGGTTTTCCATTATTAATGACATTACGGGCTTACAAAACGATAAAGTGGCTAAACTCGCAGGAGAATATAAAGCCAAAGTCGTCATTATGCATATGCAAAACGACCCTTCAACCATGCAAAAAGAGCCTTTTTATGAAGATGTTATTGAAGAGATTCATAACTTTTTTAAAGAACGTATTGACAAAGCCCACTCCTTTGGTGTTGAAGATATTATTTTAGATGTAGGTATTGGATTTGGTAAAACCTTAGAACATAACTTACTGCTTCTTAAGCACCACGAACATTTTCGATATTTTGCTTATGAACTGCTCATTGGTGCAAGTCGGAAATCAATGATTAATGCTATTGTACCTTCTACCATAGAAGAGAGATTGCCTGGGACGCTGGCTATTCATTTACAAAGCATTAAAAAAGGGGCTTCCATTGTGCGTTGTCACGATGTCAAAGAACATTTTCAAGCCATAAAGGTTCAAGAGGCTATCTTAAACAGTTAACTCCTCTGCTTTGGGAATTTTAATTTGGAAACAAGCGCCTTTAAAGACTTCATTATGAATATCAATCTCTTTGTTTAAAACATTTAATGTTCCATTGAATTTTTTCTCAACAATCTCTTTACTCATATAAAGCCCTATTCCTGTCCCTTGACTTTTATGTTTGGTGGTAAAATAAGGATCAAATATCTTTTCTATAATGGCTTCACTTACACCCCCACCATTATCAAAAATACGTATTTCATGAGAGTGTTCATTGCTTTTACTTAAGATATAAATCTTTTTGTCTTCAATATTTTTTTCCAACATAATATCTTTGGCATTATTTAAAATATTAATAAACACTTGAGACAACTCGCTGCTGCTTCCCATAACCAACAACTCTTTATTGATAAAATTGGTCACGATTTTAATGTTATTGTCTTTATAAGAAGCATGAATAATTTTTAAGGTATTTTCCAAAGAATCCAACATATTAAACTCTTCTTGTTTTAAATCTTGTCTGAAAAATCCCCTGAAATCTTCGATGGTTTGATTTAAAAAATTAACATAGTGCATAATATTATCAAAGGCTTTCATGATATCTTCATTGCTGGCAACTCCCACTTGCATTTCAAGTTTCATTGCGGAAGAAGTTGTACTAATCGCACTAAGAGGTTGTCTCCATTGATGAGCAATATTCCCAATCATTTCGCCCAAAGCAGCATAACGCGATTGTTGAATAATTTGTTTATCTTTTTTTCTGTTTTTCTCCACTTCTTCAAGAACTTTTTGTTTTAAGGTATCATTTAAATGGCTGAGTTCTTTTGTTTTTGCTTTCACTTTTAATTCTAAAGTATCATTGAGTGATTTAATCATCTGCATATCGCTGTCAATTTTGTCTTTAGCCACAATCAATTTTTGCTGATTTGTTAGTAATTCAATAAAAAGTTGTTGCAAATAGTTCGCTAACTCTTGATACTCGACAATTTTCAACTCCAAACTTCCCTCTTGCATATCTTTTTTTTCAAAAAAATTCCGAGCATAAAGTTTTAGATTTTCAATGGGCTTAATGAGTAACTTATTGATGTAATAAATAAAAAATCCCAAAATAATAATTGAAAGAATGGTTACAATGGTTAAATCTTTGTAAACCCAATAACGTGTCGTTTTAAACGAATCATTAGACAAACTCATTTTAATGTTTAATGGACTGATTTTTGAGTTAAACGATAAACTTGCTCGATAGCCAACAACTTCGTTTTTATCATAGGTTAAAAGGTTAAAGCCTTTTAAAAAATCCATATTGGAACTGTTAGGATTATCTTTTAAAACAGGAAGATTATCATACAACAAAACAATATCATCGACTTTACTGCTGTTTTTTATATCTTGGATAAACTTAATATTGCTATTAAGTTCAATTCCACCTGCAAAAATCCCAACAATTTCACCGTTTTTTTCATCAACAATGCCCTTTGTTACAACAATAAAAACCAACTCTTTACCATTGGAATCAATTTTGATCAATGAGCTTTTTGAGGTGGAGACTTGTATTTTTTGTAAAGCTTTAACCAAAGGATTAATGTCATACAAAAAGAAGCCTCCTAAAGCACTTTTAGAAGATTTAAAAGGTAAAATTGCGGTGAAATGAAGAGACTTTGGAATGGTTTTATTTAAACTGTTTTCAAGGAGATCAATATTGTTATTACGAATTTGTTCAATATCTGATTTGGAAAAAGTAATAGAATTGACCACAGAAAATATTTTTTCTAACTCATAATCAAAAATGGTTTGAGACAAACGCATACTTTGTTCAAAATATTTTTTAGATTCACTGAATATCAGTTCATTTTTACTGTTTTTAGATAAAACAATCGTCACTAATATGGTAGAAATTAACGCAATTATCGTTAAGACAATAAAAATAGTTTTGATACTAAATTTAAAGTTTTGCTTCACTTACTGTACCTAAAAGCCCGCTCTTTTAGCTCTTGAATATGCTCTGTAGAAGTCGAGGTATCCACAATTTCAAATTTACCCGAATAAATTAAAGGGGTTGCTTCTTGTAATAAATCAAACTTTATGGCTTCTGCCATAGCAACTCCATTGTCATCATTCATTCGCATCACGGTAACATCGAGTTTTTTATTCTCAATCATATCCAATTCCGTACTTCCTCCTCCCCAACCATTGAGCAACACTTCTTTTTGAAGATTGAGTTCATCAAGGGCTTCACTTGCACCTATGGCAATATCGGTTGAACAATTATAAATAAAATCGATGTTATTGATATTGTTATACTCCAACACAATTTTTTTTGCCACCTCTTTATTGACATACGTATAAAAAGACCCATCAAGTTTGTATGGGTCATTGAACATTCCAATAAAACTGTCTCCTCTCATTTGACTTACATACCCTTGGTTGTGATACAACATCAAATACGTTGCCCCTTTAGGAAACTTCGTTTTATAGTATTGTGCTAACAGTTTTGTCCCTTCAATATGGTCAAATCCAACATACATAAAGGGTTGATTGTCCCCCCACTCTTTTAACGGTGTTGTAATATTTTGTAAAATCAGTTTAGGTTTTTCTTGGCTGATAATTTGTGAAATCAGTTTTTTGTGTCCATCAATATTGAGTGTAAACAAGAGGTAATCATTCTCTTCTTGCAATAACTCTTTAAGTCTTTTTTGTAGAGTCTTTACATCATTTTCATCCACAAAAACAGCCTCTATTTCGTACTTTATATTGAGCTCTTGCATTCGTGCTTCAAATGATTTTTGACTGCGTTTCCAATAATCTGTAATTTGATTACCCGGATACAAAATAGAGATTTTAACTTTTTTATGAGCTTTATTTAAAGGAACAGCCTTGGTTTGAACCACTTTTTCAAACTGTTGCATCAGCAGTTTTTGACTGGGATTATTGTGAACATAATCATCAATTGTCCAAAAAGTATTGGCACTTAACACACTTTTTAATACAAACAAAAAGAGCAGATATTTCATTGGCGTATCCTTTGAAAATTATTATACACAATTTAACTATAAAATTTCATGCAAACTGTTGGCTTTTTCCATCCATTTTTTTAGATTTTCATGGTCATCTTTTTCAACCAACTCTTTGACTAAATTCATATGATTCATAAACAAATCAATTGAATGTAAAAGATTCTTTTTATTTTGTCCAAAAATATCACTCCACATTTGAGGACTTGATTTTGCAATTCGACTCATGTCTTTAAATCCACCAGCAGCAAGAGCAATAATTGATTTTGCATCTTCATGATTCATAACCGTATTGGCCAAAGAAAATGAAATTGCATGGGGTAAATGTGACATAAAACACGCATGAATATCATGTTCAACCGCATCCATAACCACAATTCGCATCCCAATACTTTGGAAAATACGAAACGCTCTATTGACATGGTTATTTTCATTTTTTTCCAAATTACATAACACCACCGTTTTGCCTTCATATAACTCATCGATTGCTGCTTTTGGACCTGATTTTTCGGTTCCTGTCATAGGATGTGCTGCAATAAAGTTTTCTCGAATTTGTGAGGGAATATTGTTCACAATAAACTCTTTGGTGGAGCCCATATCGATAATCGTTGTCTCTTTACTGATATCCATTAATTGAGGAAACATCCCAATAATTGCATCGACAGGAATGGCTAAAATAATGACATCTGAAACTTTTTTAAGTGTTTCTAAATCTACAATTTCATCCACTAATTTTAATTCAAGTACCTCTTTTTTGGTCTCTTCTTTATTGACATAACCGTACACATTTTTGGCAATACCATATTTTTTAACTGCTTTTGCAATGGAACCTCCCATGAGTCCCAGACCAACTATGCCTATATTCACATTTCTACCTTTAAATAATATTAAAAAAATTATTATATCTTAACCATCCTATAAAGTTTATTTAGTTATATTAGCTACTTTAATTTTATACATACACTACTAAGGATTACTGTGAAAAAAAGTGTTGCTTTTATATCTATCGCTTTAGCCACTGCATTAAGTGCGCAAACAATTCAAAAAATTGAGTTTAAAAACCTTTCAAGAATTTCAACCGAGATTGCTGCAGAAACTGCCAACATCAGTGAAGGTGATACCTTAGATATAAATAAAGTCAATCAAGCAGTAAAAGCTTTTTACAAATTTGGTTATTTTGATGATATACAAGCCGTTGACAATAATGGCATTTTAGAGTTTATTTTTAAAGAGAAACCTTCGGTTGCCAATGTTGAAATGAGCGGGTATAAATCAAGACAAGATGATATTCAAGAGGTCATAAAACGTATTGGTTTAGGTAAAGGGACCATGTACACCAAATCAAAAGTACAACAAGCCAAAGAAGCGTTATTAACAGAACTTCAACGAGAAGGGTATGTCAATTCTGTTGTTGAAATTGAAGTGGAACAACTCAATGATGATTCTGTAGCATTAAACATTGAAGTGAATAAAGGCGATGAAATCATTATTAAAAAAGTCAATTATCATGGGGCAACTTCTTTAGATGAAAGTGATTTTGAACTTGTAACGGCAAATAAAGAAGAGGATTTCGTCACTTGGTGGTTTGGACAAAGTGACGGTGAAGCACAAATTGAACAACTTCCCTATGAAAACTTGCGAATCAATGAACTCTATTTTGAGCATGGCTTTTTAGATTCTGTTGTTAAATCTCCTTTTTTGAAAGTCGATTTCTCATCCAATGAAGCCAAATTAGACTTTTTTATTGAAGAGGGAACTCAATATAACGTTGGCGAAATCACCATTTATTTGGATGCGTCTATTTTAGACCCACAAACACTTTACTCAGAACTGAAACTTAAAAAAGATAAAACTTTTAACATTAAAAAACTCAGAGAAGACTCGGAATATATCAAAACACAAGTGGCTGATTTAGGATACGCTTTTACTCAAGTTAAATATGATATTAAAAAAGATACTCAAAACAACAAAGCTGATGTTATTTTTTCAGTTATTCCCGGAGAAAAAGTCTATATCAATGATGTCTTTATCTCAGGAAACACCAAAACTCTTGACAGAGTTATCAGACGAGATGTCTATTTATCGCATGGGGATTTGTTCAGTTTAACCGATTACAAAGATTCAATTTTAAAACTCAAACGAAGCGGTTTTTTTGAAGATGTAACGATTGACCAAAAAAGAATCTCTGAAGACAAAATGGATTTAGTCGTCAAAGTCAAAGAGATGGCAACGGGTTCTTTGATTTTAGGGGGAGGATATGGCTCATATGATGGGTTTATTATCAATGCTTCTATTCAAGACCGAAACATTTTTGGTTCGGGATTAAATCTGGGATTTTCTGTTGATACCTCAGATAAACGAAACAACTACTCTATTTCATTAGCCAATCCTGCTATTAAAGACAGTGAATATAATGGGAAAGTCAAGGTTTATAACAGCACTTTTGACATTGACCACAGCAATGACTATGGTGATTATGAATTGGATAAACAAACCACAGGGTTCGTTATTGGAGCAGGAAAAGAGTTGGTAAGAAATCTTTATGCAGGATTGGATTATAAACTTGAAAGCATTAAAGAAGATTATGATTATTCCTCTTCTTATACAGGGCATCAAAGACCCAGTGAAGATTATATATTAAGTTCTTTAACCCCTTACATTAATTATAACAACACCGATGATTATTACTTTCCTAAAAATGGATTTAATGTCGGAACATCTTTAGAGTTTGCAGGAGTCGGTGGTGATGCCAAATATTTAGAGAGTTCAACTTATTTTAAATACTATTACGATTTAGAAAATATCATTGATTGGGATGCGGTTTTCAGATATCGAGGACAAGTCAAAGTCATTGTTGATAATGGTATGGTTCCTTATGGAAGTTCTTTTTATATGGGAGGGCCTAAATCGTTAAGAGGATACGAATCGTATGCATTTGGACCAGATTATGATGATGCAGATAACGATGAAGCTTTTAAAAATGTTTTCACCAATGGTTTTGAGCTAAATTTCCCACTTGTTGATTCTGCAAAAATGAGATGGGGTGTGTTTTATGATTATGGGATGATTGGAAAAGATTCATTCTCTGAAATTAAACGAAGCGGTACAGGAGCACTTATTGAATGGATTTCTCCTGTTGGTCCTTTACAATTTATCTTCTCACAACCTCTTGATGATGAACCAGGGGACAAAACTTCTACTTTTGAATTCAGTTTAGGAACCAGTTTTTAATGTTTGATTTAAATAGACGTTTGAGTAATAAAGAGGCATTGGATTTACTTGAAAACATGCCTTTGTTAGAACTAGGAGAGTTAGCCTTTGCAAAAAAGCAACAACTTCATCCTAAAAAAATCACCACCTTTGTCGTTGATAGAAATATCAACTACACCAATGTCTGTTTTGTGGATTGTAAATTTTGTGCTTTTTATCGACATGGACGCGATGACGATGCGTATATTCTAAGCTACGACGAGATTGATCAAAAAATTGAAGAACTTCTTGCTGTGGGAGGAACTCAAATTTTAATGCAAGGAGGAGTTCATCCCAAACTTACAATTGAGTTTTATGAAGATTTGGTTGAACATATTCATACCAAATTTCCTCAAATTACCTTGCACTCATTTTCTGCCATTGAGATTGATTATATTGCCAAAATTTCAAAATTGACCTATTTGGAAGTCTTAACACGACTTCAAGAAAAAGGATTAAGTTCAATTCCTGGTGCTGGGGCTGAGATATTAAGTGATAGAGTACGAGATTTAGTTGCTCCTAAAAAACTCGATTCAGCCAAATGGCTAAAAGTGCATGA
Source organism: Epsilonproteobacteria bacterium UBA4036 (assembly GCA_002382325.1). Classification (GTDB taxonomy): domain Bacteria; phylum Campylobacterota; class Campylobacteria; order Campylobacterales; family Arcobacteraceae; genus Marinarcus. Next base: position 13,538 of record DGAG01000007.1, on the reverse strand, counting down.
AACGGCACACAGTATCAATATGAAAACTACCGCCACCATGATGTTTGGCACAGTTGAAACCAATGAAGAGATTATTGAGCATTGGGAAAAAATACGCACCTTACAAGATAAAACAGGTGGATTTAGAGCCTTTATTTTATGGTCGTTTCAAAGTGCCAATACCAAACTTCTTCAAGAGATGCCTCATATTCAACCTCAATCGTCAAACCGATACTTAAGGCTTTTGGCTGTAGCACGATTGTATTTGGATAACTTTAAAAACATTCAAAGTTCTTGGGTAACGCAAGGAAGCTATATTGGTCAAATGGCGCTAAAATTTGGAGCCAATGATTTAGGAAGTACCATGATGGAAGAAAATGTTGTTTCTGCAGCTGGAGCTAAAAACAGAATGAACCAAGAAGAGATGATTAAACTCATAAAAGATGTGGGTGAAAATCCTGCAAAAAGAAACACTGCATACGAAATACTGCAAAGGTTTTAAGATGTTAAAACAAAAAAACATACTTTTTTCTACTCTATTCATTTTTATATTGACACAAGGATTTTTAATGAGTGCAACAATTAAGCATATTCAAACAAATAATTTAGATATTCCCGTGGTATTTGAAGAAAATTCAACCCTACCTACGTTTAATTTACAGTTGGTATTTAAAAATGCAGGATACATTCAAGACAATGATAAAAGCGGATTAGCCAATTTAAGTGCCAAACTTTTAAATGAAGGTACCAAAGCATTAGGCAGTGTAAAGTTTGCACAAAAACTTGAGAATCAAGCGATTTCACTGCATGCCTCTAATGGATTTGAAACCTTTGTTATTGAACTTTCAAGCTTAAAAAGTGAGTATAAAACTGCTCTAAAATTGCTTGAAGAACTGTTAAAAGACCCCAATTATTCGAAACAAAGTATTGAAAAAATCAAAACCACTCTCATAGGTGGTTTAAAACGAAAAGAGAATGATTTTGATTATGTTGCTAGGAATAATTTAAATCGACTTTTATTTCAAGGTACTCCTTTAGAAAATCCTTCCAGTGGAACGATTGAATCTCTTGCAAACATTGAACTTAAAGATGTTAAAAAGTTTATTGAAAAAAATCTCATCTTAGAAAATCTTATTGTTGTTGCCGGAGGAGATATTACGTTTGAAGAACTGACAAAAAATATTCCATCTGTTTTAAAGATACTGCCCAATGGGAAAAAGAAGAGTTTAACCACTATTCAAGCCAATGCAAATGCTCAGGTTAAAGAAGAGATAAAAGAGACACAACAAGCCTATATCTATTTTGGAAGCCCTTTTTATATGGATGCTCAAGATGAAAATACCTATATTGCAAAAGTGGCTTCTTTTATTTTAGGAGGAAGTGGTTTTGGAAGTCGTCTCATGGAAGAGATACGTGTAAAGCGTGGTTTAGCCTACAGTGCGTATGGCTCAGTTGCCATTAATAAATCACACTCCTCTTTTACAGGATATTTACAAACCAAACTTGAAAGTGCTCAAGAAGCTCAAGAATTGGTACAAAGTTTAATTGCCCAATTTGTAAAAACTGGTGTAACACAAAAAGAGTTAGAGAGTGCAAAAAAATTCTTAATGGGCAGTGAACCGTTACGAACTGAAACTCTAAGCCAACGACTTAATCGTGCATTTACTTATTATTACCGAGGATTAGAACCCAATTTTGCCCAACTTGAATTGGAAAAAATCGAAAAGTTGGAGCTTGATGAACTCAATGCTTTTATCAAATCACACGATGAGATTACTCATTTGTCTTTTTCTATTGTAAGGAAATAATGTGTTAAGATTTGCATCCAGTCCAACAGGTGATATGAGTATAGAAAGTTTACGAATTGCTTTATTCAATTACATTTTATCGAAGCAATCAAAAGAAGAGTTATTGATTCGAATGGAACAAAGCGATAACGAGAAAAGCATTGACGATAAAGATAAAGAGATTTTAGAGATATTAAATCTTTTTTCGATTGATTATTCTCGAGTGGTGTATCAAAGTGAAAATTTAAAATACCATCAAAAAATGGCAATGCAACTGCTGACACAAAAAAAAGCATTTTCTTGTTTTTGTTCAAAAGAAAAACTGGAAGAACTCTACACCCAAGCCATTGAGAAAAATGAAATTCCTCATTATGATGGGTTTTGTGCTACATTAAGTGATGAAACGGTATTAAATACCAATGCCCCTTTTACTGTACGAATTAAAATGCCCAATGAAACGATTCGTTTTAATGATTTACTCAGAGGTGAGTTTGACTATACACCTGAAGAAGTGGATGCTTTTATTATTCTAAATCATGATAAAACACCCACATACAACTATGCTTGTGCGATTGATGATATGTTATACAATATTACCACCGTTATTCAAAGCGAACGACATTTATCAAATACCCCCAAACAGATCTATATTCGAAAACTTTTGGGATATACACAAGAGATAAACTACATTCATCTTCCCATAGTTGAAAATGAACAAAGTGTACAATCACTTATTTCACAAGGGTTTTTACCTGCAGCCATTGCCAATTATTTAGTTTTATTGGGCAATAAAACTCCAACAGAAATTTTCACTTTAGAAGAGGCTATTTCTTGGTTTAGTATTGAAAATCTTTCACAAACTCCATCTTTATTTGAGATGGATACATTAAGAGTTATCAATCAAAAACATTTAGAAACAATGGATAATATGAGATTGTCTAAACTTCTTGGCTTTGCCGATGAAGATATTGGAAAATTGGGAAAACTTTATTTAAATGAGTGTTCAACACTGACTGAAATTAAATCAAAGATTGATGCGATTTTTTCAACTAAGCCAAGCTTACCAATACTTGAAACACAAATCACACTTCTTCAACAACATTTAAAAAATGCACCTTTTTTTGAAGAATTTAATGAGTTAAAGGCTTATTTAATCAAACAAACAAACCTTACTGAAGAAGAGATTTCACTTGCTTTACACTATATTTTAACAGGTGAAACCACAAAAGTAGATATACGTAAGATTTATACCTATATCAAAAACTATTTAGGAGAAATTATAAAATGATCGATGCTCTATTAAGCTCAATTGCTGTTGTTATTCTTGGTGTTATTTCATTGTATAAATGGGTAATTATTATTGCTGCTATTTTAAGCTGGGTACGCCCCGATCCATATAATCCCATTGTACAAATGTTAGAACGACTCACTCAACCTGCGTATGCTTTGGTTCGAAGATTTATTCCAACTGTTATTGGGGGGATGGATTTAGCACCTGTTATTGTTATTTTTATTCTGATTTTCCTTGAAACTTTTTTAGGAAGACTTTTTGCTTCAATGATGTAAAATGAAAAACAACCCTCTTTTTAGGACTTTTTTACTCTTTATTTTACTTTTAGCCTCTTCTTTAAAGGCTCAAGATTCTCTTACTTTACAGTGGCTTGAAAACAAGCCACGAAGCATCACAAAAGATTTCTATATTTGGCAGTTTTTACAACAAGAGGTTACACCCCATGAAGTGGCTTTTGCTTTAGGTGAAGCAAAAAATGTCAATAGCACTCTTTTTGCCTTATATGCCCAAAAAATAAATCACGATGAAACTTATGCCGTATTTCAATGTATGAATGCCTCTGCAACTGAGTTATTGCATACATCCAGTGATTGTTTAAGCTTGGGATTAACACCCAGTAAAGCCCTCTTATTAAACTATCAAGAAAAAAAAGTGGCTATGGATATTTTAACAACACACTACCCTCAAAAAGTAGCAATGTTAAAAATTCTTAATGCTCCTTTACCTTTTACAAAATTATTATCGGCATCACCTGAACTCTTTTTCGAGATTTTTAATGGCATAAATATGAGTTTTATTGAACACTATTTAAATTATAAAATTCCAAGTAATATTCTTTTAAAACTCACCTCATTTTCACAATTTAATCAAACCATTAAACGTATTACCACCAATCATTCACTCAATAACTTACAAGAAGCCTTGTTAATCCCTTTTGAAAAAGAGTCCTTAAAACAATTAAGCTTTCAATCTCTTTTTTTCTTGGCACTTAATGCATTACAATATGAACAAAAAGAGTTGGCTTTATCTTTTTTAGAACGAGCGAATCTCAAAGCATATTTCAAAAAAGATAAAGATAAAATTCTTTTTTGGCAATATAAACTCACCCAAAATACTGAACTGCTTGAAACATTAAGCAACAGTTATGATATCAACCTTTATTCCCTCTATGCCAAAGAGTTACTTAAGAAAAAAATCACCAATGTTCAATATGATATAACCATCACTTCTCAAAACAAATCCACTGTTTTTAATCCCAAAGATCCTTTTGCGTGGCTTGAAATCATCAACGCCCCTTTAAAAAGTGCCTTGGAGTATGAAACTCTTTTTCATACGAAAGAGACCTTACCTCATTTGGCATATATGTATGAAAAAATAAGTGGTTTTCAAACCTTTTATTTTATTACCCCTTATAAAGAATCTTTAAAAAACTATGATCTTAAACGACAAGCTTTAATCTACGCCTTAGCAAAAAAAGAGAGTCATTTTATTCCAACGGCTGTCTCTTCTTCTTATGCCTTAGGGGTTATGCAAATCATGCCCTTTTTAAGCCAAACTATTGCAAAAGCACTCAATGAAACTTATAATATCTATGACCAATTTAACCCTAAAGTCAATTTAAAGTATGCCAATTATCACTTGGATTATTTAGAAAAACATTTGGTGAATCCTTTGTTTATTGCCTATGCGTATAATGGAGGAATTGGTTTTATGAAAAGAACCATTGAAAAAGGGTTTGCTCAAAGTAAGCACCCTTTTGAGCCTTTTTTAAGTATGGAGCTTATGTCCAATGATGAATCAAGAGAGTATGGAAAAGATGTCTTGGCCAATTATGTTATTTATTATAATTATTTGAATAAAACTGAAAAACTCTCTTTAACTACTCTTCTTGAAAACTTATCTCACAACTTCCCAAAGTAGTGTGGTTAAGTTTTAATTTTAACTCATAAGGTTTAGGAAGCTCTTCTTTTTGTTTTTTTGAGTCGTACGTATTATTCAGTAATTTAACTTTAATGACATTGGTTTGTATTTCAGCGGGTTTAAATTTAACCATAAAATAGTCAGCCCAAGGGTTATATAAAGGAGTATTATGGAACATTTCATTCTCTTTTTTTATCGAATTAATCGTAATATACGCACTGTTATTAAGTGTTAAATCAAAGGCTTCATTGGGATAAAAAGATCTATTATTGTTTTCGGTTTCTACCACATAAACCCCCACAATAAAATTCTCATTTTCATCATTCCATTGAGAATCAACTGAGTTTAAATACGTTGCTGTTACCATCACTTTAACTTGATCCTCATAAACAATATCACATTTGTTGGTATATTGTAATGCTTTCGCATAAAATTCTTCTTTTTCAAAATATTTCAAAGCTCTATTGGGGGCACATCCAACTAAAAGTACAGAAAATAAAAAAAGAAAGATATATTTTGTCATAATTCACCCTATGTAATAATTGAGGCATTTTACACTAAAGATACTATAAAGATACTTTAACAATCATTTGGATAAAATCCCCGTATGAATACGCATAATTTACAAACAAAAACGTACAAAAGATTGGCCGTGGCTTTTAGTGGACCCTCAGACAGTGGAAAAACAACTTTAGTCGTTAAAGTGGCTAATATTCTCCAAGACAGAGGGTTTAAAGTAGCAATAGTTAAGCACGACCCTAAAGATAAAGCTCGATTTGATCGTGAAGGAAAAGATTCGGATAAATTTTCCCAAACCGGTGCAGATGTTGCGGTAGTAAGTCCAAACAGAACAACGCTTTTTAAACAAAGTACTTCTTCTATTGAAGAGATTATTGAGTTATTTAAAGAGTTTGATTATTTATTGGTTGAAGGACTAAAAACGCTGCCACTTCCAAGAATTTCAATTTTTAGAAATGCCTTAGATGAATCCTATTTTGAAGTCAGCAATGCCATTGCTTGTGATGAAACAATTAACACAAAACAAATACCACAAGCCATTGATATATTAAATTTAAACCATCCCGAAGAAGTTATTCTTTGGATGGATTCTAATGCAAAGCGAGTATAGATGCAAGCCATATTTGAAGCCATAAAACAAACGGCTATAGAGATACAAAACCTAATTGAACAAGGTGACACCAGCAAAAGTGAACAAGAAAACTCAACAGGAGATACTCAATTAAAGCTCGATATTAAAAGTGATTTGGTTATTGAAAAGATTTTTGCTGACGTTAAATGTATCAAACAAATTGTTTCAGAAGAGCAAGAAGCCATTAAACATCTGCATGATGATGGGAAATATCTTATTGCCTATGATCCCTTAGATGGTTCTTCTTTGGTTGATGTCAATTTATCGGTGGGATCTATTTTTGGTATTTATGAAAACTCATTTGAGGGCAAAAATATTGTTGCTGCCGTATATGTGGTTTTTGGACCCAGAGTAGAGCTTATTATTGCTCAAGATGATGTAAAAATGTACCGACTTTTAAATGGTTCTTTTGAATTTATACAAACCTTGAAATTGCAACAAAAAGGGACATTAAATGCACCAGGTTCGACACAAATGTGTTGGGAACCTTATCATAAACAACTTATTGATGATATGTTTAATGAAACCTATACCATGAGATATTCAGGAGGAATGGTTCCTGATTTACATCAGATTCTCATCAAAGGAGGAGGTCTTTTCTCTTATCCGGGCACAACCGACAAACCCAAAGGAAAGCTTCGACAACTTTTTGAAGTCTTTCCTTTTGCTTATACCTTTGAAAAAGCACAAGGAGCTGCAGTTGATGGGAAACAAAGAGTTTTAGATATTCCAACGGAACATATTCATGATACCTCTCCTGCTTTTTTTGGTTCATGTGATGAAATTAATCGAGTCTTAAAAGTGTATAAAAATCATGGATAATCATGAAAAAACAGCCGATGAATGGGAACTAAAACTTGAAGAACAACTTCAAGTTTTAAAAAAATGTCAAGAAACAAAAGGTTTTTTGGGATGTGAGCCTTGTGAAGCTTTTTTTGATTGTGAAATACGAAAAACTTATGTTATTGCCGTGTATGAGTCGATGAACAAAGGCTCAAGCGGTGGATTTGAATTTTAATTTAGAAGGTAAAAAATGGAAAAAACTTGTAACAATGTCTATATAACAACCCCAATTTATTATGTGAATGATGTTGCTCATATTGGTCATGCCTATACCACGATTATTGCTGATATGATTGCACGTTATTCACGTCTAACGGGGCAAAAAACATTTTTGTTAACAGGAACAGATGAACACGGACAAAAAATAGAGCAAAGTGCTCAAGCTCGAGGAAAAACACCTCAAGAGTATGCCAATGAAGTCAGTGGAAAATTCAGAGCATTATGGGATGATTTTGATATCACGTATGACAAATTTATCCGAACAACCGATGATGAGCATAAAACGGGAGTTCAATATGCTTTTGAAAAGATGTACAATAAAGGGGATATTTATAAAGGCGATTATGAAGGTTTTTATTGCGTAAGTTGCGAAACATTTTTTACCCAAACTCAACTGATTGAAGATGAATTTTGTCCCGACTGTGGAAAACCCACCAATATTGTCAAAGAAGAGAGTTACTTTTTTAAATTATCAAAATATGAAGATAAACTGCTTAAATGGTATGAAGAAAATCCCGATTGTATTTTGCCACGAGCCAAAAAAAATGAAATTGTGAATTTTGTTAAAAGTGGATTAAGAGATTTATCCATTTCAAGAACTTCATTTGATTGGGGAGTAAAACTTCCACAAAGTATTAATGAGCCAAACCATGTGATGTACGTTTGGTTAGATGCGTTGTTAAACTATATTACCGCATTAGGCTATGGAACAGATGAAAAAAACATGGCGTTTTGGCCTGCAAAAATTCATTTGGTGGGAAAAGACATTTTAAGATTTCATGCCATTTATTGGCCCGCATTTTTGATGAGTTTAGACTTACCTCTTCCCAAACACATCGCAGCTCACGGTTGGTGGACAAGAGACGGTGAAAAGATGTCAAAATCAAAAGGCAATGTGGTTGACCCAAAACAAGTTGCCGATGCGTATGGATTAGATGCGTTTAGATACTTTTTATTAAGAGAAGTTCCTTTTGGTCAAGATGGAGATTTTTCACAAAAAGCGTTGATGGACAGAATCAACTCTGATTTAGGTAATGATTTGGGCAATTTACTCAACCGAATTATGGGTATGAGTGGAAAATATTTTGACTATCAGGTTGTTTCTAAAGATGTTGAAAAGTTTCATGCTAAAGAACTTAACGAAGTCAATGCCCTTTTAGAAAACGTAGAAGAGTATATTTTTAATATGCAACTTAATCGATATTTAGAAGAGATTTGGAAAGTCTTAACCATTGCCAATAAAGCCATTGGTGATTATGAACCTTGGACAAAGATGAAAGAAGGTAAAGAGGATGAGGCGATGGCACTTGTTGCATTAATTACCAATATCGTTGCAAAAGTTGCCCTACTTTTAGATTCAGTTATGCCACAAAAAATTGCTCAAATTGCTTCTTGCTTAGGGATACAAATCAGTACTGAAAGCTATAATAATTTAATTGTCAATAAAAACCTAATTGAACAAACAACCATTACAAAAGTGGAACAACTTTTCCCAAGAATTGAAGAGATATTAATCGAACAAGCTCCCACAACTGATCTGTCTAAAAATCAAACAGAAATAGAAGCCAAAGAAAAAAAAGAGACTAAGAAAGTTGAAGTTTCTGTAGAAGACGATAATCTTATTACGATTGATAAATTTTTTGAAACAAGCATCAAAATTGGAACCATCGTAGAGGCTGAAGAAGTACCCAAATCAAGTAAACTTTTAAAACTTCAAGTGGATTTGGGAGAAGGAAAAACAAGACAAGTTCTTGCAGGAATAAAAGAGTTTTATAGTGCCAGTGAATTAGTCGGAACACAAGCGTGTGTCGTTGCCAATTTAAAACCTGCCAAACTGATGGGAATGCTAAGTGAAGGAATGTTACTTGCAGCAAAAGATGAAAATGGTTTAAACCTTATTCGTCCTGAAAAACCAAAAGTTGCGGGAACAAAAATAAGTTAGTTCGTGCAAATTTCATCCATTAATGATATCATACAAGGAGAGTTGCTCAACTCTCCTGCCATCTCTTTTATTTACAATGTTAAAACCGATGTCAAAAAAATCCTTGAGGGGGATTTGTTTTTTGCCTTTAACGAAGAAGAGATTCCCACTGCCATAAAACAAGGTGCTTTTGCCATTGTTGTTCAAAAATCTATGGAAATCCTTGACAATGAAATTGCTTGGATATATGTCGAAAATCTTCAATTTGCTATTATTAAATACATTCGATATAAATTAAGTCAACTTGAACTCAAAGCCTATTGGTGCGATACTATAAGCTATGAACTGCTTAAAACTTTTTCAAGCAATTTACCTCAAACTCCTAACGTTTGGTTGTTTTCAAGTAACCTTAATACCATTTTGGCACGTATTAATGACGTTAAACATCATGATATTATTATCTCCAATAATCAAGAGATTCTTAATGCCCTTTGTCCCTATACTTTACCATTTAATACCCATATATTTGAAATTGATAATCTTATTGAGCACTCTTTATTTGAAACCTCTTTTAGTTATAAAGAGGAGTTTTTCTTACGTCTTAAAATTTCTTCACTCTTTATTCATCAGTTTTTAGAAGTGGTCAATTTTATTGGTACCCCATTGGATTTCAATAAACTAAAAAAAATCAATTATTTTAAACCCATTTTTATTGATAAATTTTTTAATGCTTGTGAATACGGCAAAAGTGATAAATTTGTTTTGATACAAGAAAAAGAGAAATTGGCACAAAAAGAGCTTGAATACTTATATACCCACTATAAATATGCCAAAACTATTGTTATTTCAAAAGAGCCTTTGGTCTTTGATGGCTTTGAGATAATTGTTATTCCTCATCTTGAAGAGATTTTTCAAATACTCCAACAAACTGCATTTAATGCGCTTTATATTATTGGTTTCAAAAAACAAAAAGTGGAACTGCTTTTTAAAAACAATCAGTCAACCAACGCACTGCTTTAAAACAGTGACAACTATAAGAAAAACTAAAAAACCATTCCAAAAGAACCAATAACTTTTCCTAATATTTGAATCTCATTTTTTTGCACCACTTGTATGGGATACTCTTTATTGTCTGAAATAATATCCAGTTTTCCATCAACTCTTCGTTGGATTCTTTTGACAAACAGCCCATGTACAGTGGTAAAAGCGTAAATACCCTCTTTTGAAAAATCTTTTTTGGTTGAATCCAAAAAAATAATATTATCAGAATTTAATGTTGGTTCCATCGAATCTCCAACAACATTAATGGCTTCTACGTTTTTTAAATTTTTTTCTCCGCCAAGCATATTGGCAAAATAAGCAGGTACTTCAAGTTTTTCAAAACTCTCTTCACTCTCATACGCACCTCCTCCTGCACTGACATTGATATTTGAATAGTACTTAATCCAATACTTATCAGTTGAATCGAGTAAAGAACTGGGATTTTGATTATACAGTAACCAGTTAATAGAAATTTTCTTGAGTGCACAAAAGTCTAAGATATTAGAAAAAGGAATTTTACTTCTGTTTTTCATGGTGGCAAAATTCACTTGAGATAAGCCTAATGCATTAGCAACATCTTTATCAAATACTTTACCGTCTTTGCCATCTTTACTCAAAACATCTTTAAGTCGTTCAATAATTTCACTTACAATCAACATACCAACTCCTATTATATTGTCCCATGTTAAAAGAGACCTTACTTTTTTAATCTCTTTTAACCGTTTGAGTCAATCAAACCTAAAGAGACAAACTTAAAAGAGAACAACACGTTGCTCTTATTGTTTTTTATAATTATATTACAATTTGCAATATTTTTCAAGTCATTTCTAAAAATAGTTTAAAATTTGACATAAAATTTAACAAGGATATCAAATGAGTAAAAAAATTCTTCAAATCAGCAATGATTTTTTAACTATATTATACAAAATTGATGAAGCTTTATATAAATATGGCAACAAAATTTTTTAACTTTTTGTAACAGCAAAAAAAGTTTTGAAATTTCATCAAATTAAACGATAAAAATCAATTTTAATAAAGCTTACTTTTAATAAAATGCTTCCATCAAATTACAGTGGTAACCACGGAGAGTAATATGGAACAAAATTTGGTCTTAGAGGCTTTAAAGTTTATGATATTGGGAATGGGAGTGGTATTCACTTTTCTCATCATCATGGTGTACGCGTTAAAGGTGCAAGCAGCGCTTATTAACAAGTTTTTCCCTGTCGCAGAGAAACAACCTATTAAAAAGGTGCCAACTCAAGTTGCTGCATCTGATACTGCAAAAAAAGTAGCTGCAATTAGTGCAGTTATTCAACATCACAACAATCTAAAAGGTTAATATAAATGTCAAAGAAATATATTGATGTAATGGATACCACTTTTAGAGATGGATTTCAATCTGTTTTTGGTGGTAGAGTTCTTATGGATGATTTCTTTCCAGCTGTAGAAGCTGCAAAAGAAGCAGGTATTACTCACTTTGAATTTGGTGGTGGGGCAAGATTCCAATCACTCTTTTTCTATTTGAGAGAAAATGCTTTTGATATGATGGATCGATTCAGACAAATCGTAGGTCCAGATACTAATTTGCAAACACTAGCACGTGGGATTAATACCGTTATGCTGGATACTGGTTCAAGAGAACTAATCGATATGCATGCACGTATGTTTGCAAAACATGGTGTTACAACAATACGAAACTTTGATGCACTCAATGATGTTCAAAATTTAGAATACAGTGCAGAGTGTATTAAAAAATATGGATTAAATCACGAAGTGGTAGTTACATTAATGGATTTACCTCCAGGATGTTTTGGAGCCCATGATGTTCCCTTTTATGAAAAAACATTAAGACGAATTCTTGACAGTGGTCTTCCTTATGATTCTATTTGTTTTAAAGATGCTTCAGGAACTTCTTCTCCTCAAAAAGTCTATGAAACCATTCAAATGGCACGTAAACTTGTAGGAAATGACGTACACATTAGGTTACACACCCATGAAACGGCAGGTGTTTCAGTTGCCTGTTACTTAGCTGCACTTGATGCCGGTGCCGATGGGATTGACTTAGCGGCCAGTCCAGTATCTGGAGGCACGAGTCAGCCCGATATTTTGACGATGCTACACGCCGTCAAGGGCAAGAACTACGACCTAGGTGGATTAGATATCGAAAAAATCCTAAAATACGAAGAAGTGTTGAAATACCAACTCAAAGATTACTTTATGCCTCCTGAAGCTACTCAGGTTTCCCCTTTAATTCCTTTCTCTCCAATGCCAGGTGGTGCGTTAACTGCCAATACTCAAATGATGCGAGACAATAATACTTTGGATAAATTCCCAGAAGTGATTAATGCCATGAGAGAAGTGGTTGAACGAGGTGGATACGGTACTTCAGTAACCCCTGTTTCTCAATTTTATTGGCAACAAGCCTATGCCAATGTTATGTTTGGTCCTTGGAAACAAATTGCGCCTGGGTATGGAAAGATGGTTTTAGGTTATTTTGGTAAAACTCCCGTTGAACCAGATGCCCAAATTGTTAAACTGGCAAGTGAAAAATTAAAATTAGAACCAACCAGTGAAAACCCACTTGATATTGCTGACAGAGATGAAAAGAAAACGATGGCATATTGGGAAGGTCGATTAAAAGAAGAAAAAATTGAAGTTACGGATGAAAACATTTTTATTGCAGCAGCTTGTGATGAAAAAGGAATCAGTTTCTTAAAAGGTGAATCCCCATTAAGTGTTCGAAAAATTGAACCAACCGATACTGTATGTGAAGATAATAACGATTGTAAAATAGGAGAAAACAAAAAAATGAACAGTGCAACTGGAAACTACACCGTAGTCGTAGATGGACAAAAATTTAATGTAACTGTTGCCCAAGGCAATGCAGATATTCAAGTAACTCCAGTAGCTGCAAATACGGCTCCTGCTGCAGCTGTTAGCTCTGAAGGTGGAGCAGAAGTAGGAGCAACAGTCAGTGGAAACGTTTGGAAAATTTTAGTTAAAGTAGGTGATAAAGTCCAAAAAGGTGACGTCATCGCTATTTTAGAAGCCATGAAAATGGAAATTGATGTTGAGGCTTCAGCTTCAGGAACTATCTCTTCAATTGCCGTTACAGCAAATCAACCTGTTGAAGAAGGTCAAACAATAGCCGTCATAAGCTAATTGTAAACTGTTGTATAACTTTGGAGAAATTTAATGACTAAAAAAACAATTGTTCCCGTGCTGTTAGCACTGTTTATGCTGTTGAGTGTAAACGCTTACGCTGGGTCTTCCAGTGTAACGCCACAAGAACAAGAAGAAGTTCATCATGAATATAAAGAGAAATCAATTACCCAATTGATTGACTCTTTTTATAAAACAACAGGAATATACTCCTTTGTCAACCCA